>NZ_CAJNBA010000008.1:0-193140 GCF_905220735.1 Paraburkholderia aspalathi | reverse complement strand
ACCATAGCGAGTCGGTCCCACCCCTTCCCATCCCGAACAGGACCGTGAAACGACTCCACGCCGATGATAGTGCGGATTCCCGTGTGAAAGTAGGTAATCGTCAGGCTCCCCTGCAAGTCCAGAAACCCCACCCCATAAAGGTGGGGTTTCTGCGTTTACGGCTCTGAAGAAAATTCCGTCAGCAACGCTACTCACTCCTTCCCGATCCGCAGCGCGTTCGCGTACCCCGTCAACTCCAGATAGGCACGTCCAACTTCCGCGCCGTCACGGCTCACCCGCACTGCACCCTCCCAATACACTGCACCCGTCGACTGACGGGAATCGAGTTCCTGGTCGTCCATCAACGGATCGAGGCGCCACGTAAGCGCGCCGGTTTTGACCGTCATCGATACGGGATACGACGTGTTCGTGCGTGGCGAGCGCCATGTGCGAATTGGAGTGAAATCGACCTGATCGCGGCCGAACGTTGCCACTTGGCCGTCGCGATTTCTGAGTGCAGCATGTGCCCATGTTGCGTGTCCATCGCGACTGCGAACCTTGAAAGCCATCAAGGCTGAACCGTCCGTCAGATTGGCGCCGAGCCAATCCCATCCGACCGCGTCGGAATCCAGCAACGTGCTCGACCATTCGTGATCGAGCCACGCCGCGCCGGTAACGGCCGTTTCACCCGTCGATTTGCTGCCTGCCGAGACCGGTCGAACTACGCTGCCAGTCACGCGCAATTGTGGCTCGCTGTAGTAATAGCTTGCCTGTTCCGGCCGCGGACCCTTGCGCGAGTAGCCGTGTTCGCCCTGGACCAAAGGAGCCTGCGTCGGCGTCAGTGCGAGGCGCAGCGCGAATCCGTTCGCGTCCACTGTAACGTCGTAGTGACCGTCGTCGGCACGGACGATTTTCCATGCATCGAGTTTGACGTCGGTATTGTCCGACTTCGCATACGCCAACCCGAAGCCTTGGCGGGCAATGCGCTGATCGTGCGTCAGATGACCAAGCGCAGGATCGCTTAACGCGGCGTGGGCAATGATCAATTGCGATGGTGCGAACGCACTCGGGTCCGCTGCGTCGTGACCGGTTGCCGAGCGAAAGAAGGTGATCTGGAAACCGAGCGGCTGATTGTCCGGTGTCGTGAGCCAGCCTGTTGCGTACCACCACTCGGTGCGAAAAGCCGGGTGTGCGCCGCTATCTTGCGGCAG
This sequence comes from Paraburkholderia aspalathi, assembly GCF_905220735.1. Taxonomy (NCBI): domain Bacteria; kingdom Pseudomonadati; phylum Pseudomonadota; class Betaproteobacteria; order Burkholderiales; family Burkholderiaceae; genus Paraburkholderia; species Paraburkholderia aspalathi. Next base: position 191,950 of record NZ_CAJNBA010000008.1, on the reverse strand, counting down.
CACGATCGAATGGTCCGGCGTGACCGCTGTGAACTCCGGTGTCGCGGCTACCGCAGATGCTGTAGCCACCAAACCCAAGCAAAGCAACGCCGCATGAATCGCAGCGTTCAGCCTTCGTGCACTTGCCAGGCGCCGCGGCGCAGCCGATGACCTGCCTGAAACGCTGTGCGCCAGGCGGACGCGACCAGTTCGACAGGAACATGTAGTCACTCGACACGCCACTTGATACATCGCTCGATACGCCGACCCATACGCCGCGTCATACATCGATTCCCGCACCACCTCCCGCGACGACCCACCCATCACCAATCCTCCTTCACCGCGCGCACCGCATCCACCGACACCGCGCCTCGTCCCGCAATCACCGCAGTCGAACACGACGAAGCCAGCATCACCAACGCCACCGTGCCGAGCACTGTCCATGGAACGTGCAGCGACATGCTCCAGTGAAACGACTGCGGATTGACGACGAACACCAGGATCAGGCTGATCGCGAATCCAAGAACGAAGCCCATCGCGATGCCGCAAGCGGTGAGCATCCCGCCTTCGAGCGCAAGAATCGCGAGAACCTGCGAGCGGGTCACGCCCACATGCCGCAGCATGCCGAACTCACGGGCCCGTGCGAGTGTCTGCGCGGAAAACGTCGCCGCGACGCCGAACAGGCCGATCACGATCGCGACTCCCTCGAGAAGATAAGTGACGGCAAAACTTCGATCGAAAATGACCAGCGTACGCGCGCGGATTTCACCCGGTTGAGACAGGTTCAGCGATGTACCAAAGGGCAGCGCACGCAGGCCGGCCATCACGCGTTCGACGCTCGTTCCCGGTTGAACGGTAACGGCCACATCCGTCGCACCGGTGTCGGCGGTTAGGCGTCGATAATCCGCAAGCCGTATCTGAATCGCACCGGTCTGCCGCACGTAATCACGCCATACACCGGCTACAACGAACACGTGGCCGCGCTCACCAAGCGGTAACTGTACGCGCTGACCAAGCTTGTACCCATACAGATCGACCATTGCTTCGGATACCCAAACAGGTGTCTCGCCATCAAGCAACGCGGAAGGAGGCAGCACCGGCCCGGTCATCTGCAGATTCGCGCCCGGATCAGCGGCGTCGATTTCACGGGCGAGCACAGCGATGTCCGGCCGTGCAGGATCGAGCGTGAGATGCGAGGTGCGAGCGAACGCTGCCGTCTTGATGCCGGGCACGGTACGCAGCAGAGTCTGTTCGTCGGGGCGCAAGCCACCGGTGTCGCCGTTCGGTGCCACGCGAACGTACAGATCGGCCGAGAGCAGGTGGCCCAACCAGTCTTCGACAGAAACACGGAAGCTCGCCACCATGATCGCCATCGCGACGATCAGCGCGAAGCTCGACAGCACGCCGCCCATTGCGATGGATGCATGGCCCGGCGCATTCGCGAGGCGCGCCAATGCCAACGTGCTCGCCGCGCCGGCCCGACGCCGCGCGCCCAGGGCACTGCTTGCCGCGCCAAAGATCAAAGCCGTCACGCGCGGCATCAGCGCAATCCCACCGACCAGCAACAGCGCAACCGCCAGATAGCCGCCAATAGGCGCATCGAACAGAGGCGGCACTTGAGTGAGCACGGCGGCAACCAGCAGACATGTCAACGCGGGCCAAGGCGTAGCGAGCCGGGCTAGTGCGCCTTCTTCGGCACCGGCTTTGAGCGCCGCCGCGGGCTGCGCACGCGCCGCCTCCAACGCGGGGGCAAGACTGCCTAATACCGACACGGCGATGCCGAGCATCAGAAATAGTGCGGTCGCGAGCGGCTCGAAACCGACGCGCGGTTGCACGCCGGGAAAGTAGCCGCCGCCCAGATCGCTGCCGAAAAAACGCAACGCGCCGCTCGCCATCGCATAGCCAAGCGCGAGTCCGGACAGCGAACCGAGGAGGCCGAGCAGTGCGCCTTCCATCAGGATCTGGCGCAGCAACTGGCCGCGCGTCAGTCCAAGCACACGCAGCATTGCGAACTGGGCACGGCGCCGCACGACACCCAGCGCTTGCGTCGAAAACACGAGGAACGCGCCAGTGAAAAGCGCCACCAGCGCGAGCACATTCATATTGATCCGATAGGCGCGCGACAAACGATCGGTGCGGCTTTCGGCATCGCGCGTCTCGGAGATCACCCACCGGCTGCCGAGTTGCGCTTGCAGATCACGTTTGAAGCGTTCGCGATCGACGCCGCGTTCGAGTTCCACGTCGATGCGCGACAGCTTGCCCACCTTGCCGAACTTCCACTGAGCGGCGGCAATATCCATCACCGCAAGCCGCTGACCCGGCCGCGTTCTTACGAGACCGCCGGCCACGCGAAAGTGCACGATCGACGTGCCGCTTTGCAGCGCCACGTCATCGCCGATTTTCACGTTCAACCATTGTTGCGCGGCCGCCGAGAGAAACACCGTATCAGCCGCGAGCGTATCGAACGGCCGATCGGGCGACGGCACGCCAATCAGATCAGGCGCAATGCGGCTTGCCTTGAAGACATCGATACCGAGTACGGGCAATGCGGCGCTCTGATCCGGCACGGTGACGTCGAGAGCGAGTACGGGACTCGCCAGCGCCACGCCAGGCTCAGCGGACAAACGCGGGTAGATGGATTCGTCGAATAAAGGTTGCGCACCGCGCACCAGCAGATCGGCCTCGCCCGACAGGCTGCGCGCCGCCGCCGAGAACTCGTTGAAAGCCGCACTGTTGATCAATTGAACGGCGTAGCCAAGCGCGACGCCGAGCGCGATCGTTGCGATCGCAACCAGTGCGCGTCCGCGATGACTGCGCCACTCTGCGCCCAACAGCCAACGCGCGAGCCTGCGATGACCTCGCATTCGCGGCAGCGGGCGCGGGTCAGCGTGCATCATCAGCTGAACGCGCAGCGGATCGAGCGTCGGGGGCCGAGCCGGAAAAGGCGTTGCGCCCCAATGAAGCATGCAAACCGCCGTCGCTCAGAATCAGAATGCGGTCCGCCACTGCCGCGGCCGCCTCCGAGTGCGTGACCATGATGGTGGCCGCACCGGTTGCCTTGCTTTGCGTGCGGAACAGGCCGAGTACTTCGTGTGCGGTATCGGGATCGAGGTTGCCGGTGGGTTCGTCGGCGAGAATCAGTTTCGGACGATGCACGAGCGCCCGCGCAATGGCGACGCGTTGCAACTCGCCGCCCGACAACTGCCGCGGAAAATCATCGCCACGGCCGCTCAAACCCACGGCCGCGAGCATCTCGAGCGCGCCGGCCATGGGCAGCTCGTTTAACAGCAGCGGCAACGCGACATTCTGCGCAAGCGTCAGATGAGGCAGTACGTGAAACGCCTGGAACACGAAGCCCAGTTTTTGCCGGCGCAACCGCGTTGCCGCGTTGTCATCCAGATGCGAGACTGCGCTGCCGTCGATGATCACGTCGCCGCTATCCGCGCTGTCGAGCCCGGCAATGAGATTGAGCAACGTCGATTTGCCGACGCCGGAGTCACCCATGATCGCGACGAATTCACCTGGCGCGAGCGTGAAATCGAGGTGCGCCAGCACGATGCGGCCAGTGCCGTAAGTCTTGCCAAGCCCGCGGCATTCGAGCGCGGGAACGACACCTTCATCACGAAGCAGCATGCGGTATCCGATAAGTCTGGCCGGTGAGGGCGGCGTCCAACCATGCGAAGAACTTCCGTACTACGCACGAGCGTCGGCCCCTGAACCGCCGAAGTATATTCGGGTTCTGTAAGGCTCGCAGGCGAGCGCCGCCATAGCCCGATACCCGTCCGATAATGAACCGCCGCCCAGATCGACAGGGTCTTTTCGGGCTCGCGCCGACGCTTCTTTAGAGTGCCGGATCAAAAAAATTTTCTGCTCGCGGACGCGCTAAATTTTCGCCGGCGGCTCGAAATCGGCTTCGATGGCGTGTCGTGCACCAGAATGATTTATTTCGGCGCGATCGTCTCGTCTAAGCGCTTATGCAAGAGTGGCTAATCGCCCGCCAATTGCTTGCTTCTTCATGTAAAAAGCATGGTGTATACCCTGGGAAAATTGCTTTGTGCGTCTGCACATTTTTCGGCGTTTCGCAAGGGCAGGCGTGGCAACAATGCATTACCAAGGGCGTTGCAGCGTTGTTGCGCTGCAAAAGTATTCTTATCTTGGTAATCTCCCACCCTTGGTCATTCGACTGCGGGTAAACGTGAGGCAGGCAGCACTGCTTCCACGTCAATTTCAGCGAAATCCAGCCTACATATCCATTTCAATGCTTTCGTTTTTGAAGGCATTGATGCGGCGTTTTGTATTTCAAGTTTTCAACTGAACACATGCCATTGCCTCCGCTTCTTAGCCTACTCATCTGGATCCCTATTGTCGCCGGCCTGGTGGTTTTGCGTGCCGGATCGGACGCGGCACGTAGCCGCACGCGATGGCTCGCGTTGATCGGCGCGATAGCGGGTTTCCTGCCGGTGATTCCGCTCGTATCGAATTTCCGCAACGACGTGACGTCGATGCAGTTCGTCGAGAACGTTCGCTGGTCGCCCACGTTCGATATCGCGTGGCACGTGGGGGTGGATGGCATTTCGCTGTGGCTCGTCGCCTTGACCGCGCTGACCACGATCATCATCGTGGTCGCCTCGTGGGAGTCGATCACCGAGCGCACCGCGCAGTACTTCGGCGCCTTCCTGATGCTGTCGGGTTTCATGCAGGGCGTGTTCACGTCGATGGACGGCATGCTGTTCTTCATCTCGTTCGAAGCGACGCTGATTCCGCTGTACCTGCTGATCGGGACATGGGGCAATTCGAACCGCTCGTATGCCGCGGTGAAGTTCTTCTTCGTCTCGTTCCTCGGCTCTTTGATGATGCTGATGTCGATGCTGTACCTGTATGCGCAGACGCACAGCTTCGACCTCGCGCTGTGGCGTGAAACTCGCCTCGGCACCTGGCCGCAGGTCCTGATCTTCCTCGGCTTCCTTGCTGCGTTCGGTGTGAAGGTGCCGATGTGGCCGCTGCACACGTGGCTGCCTGACGTCCACCTCGACGGCCCGACCGGCGCCGCGGTAATGATCGGCATGCTCAAGCTAGGCGGCTACGGTCTGCTGCGTTTCGCGTTGCCGATCGCCCCGCAAGCCAGTCATTTCTTCGCGCCGATGATGATCACGCTGTCGCTGGTCGCGGTGATCTATTCGAGCCTGCTGGCACTCGTGCAGACCGACATGCGCCGCCTGCTCGCGTATTCGACGATCGCGCACATGGGCCTCGTGACGCTCGGCCTGTTCGTCTTCAACCGCATCGGCCAGGCCGGCGCGATCGTGCAGATGCTGTCGTATGGCGTGGTGTCCGGCGCGATGCTGCTGTGCACGGGCATGCTCTTCGACCGCACGAAGACGGCTTCGATCGCTGAATACGGCGGCGTCGCCAACACCATGCCGCGCTTCGCTGCGTTCGTGATGCTGTTCTCGATGGCCAATATCGGCCTGCCGGGCACCTCGGGTTTTGTCGGCGAGTTCATGGTGTTGATGGGCGCGATCCGCTTCAATTTCTGGATCGGCGCCATCGCGGCCTCGACGCTGGTCCTGAGCGCGGCCTACACACTGTGGATGTACAAGCGCGTGATTTTCGGCGCGATTGCCAATGCACGCGTCGCGAAGCTTCAGGACCTCGGCAAGCGCGAGTTCGTGCTGCTCGGCGCGATGGCTTTGCTGGTGCTGGCCATCGGTATCAATCCGAAGCCGTTCACCGATGCGATCGACCCGTCGGTCGGCACGCTGCTGGCGCAATCGGAACGTAGCCTGCATCCGTCAGACTCCGTACCGGCTGACGGTGGCGAGCACCTGCAGGCTGCGGCGCCCGCTACTGTCGCGGCACGCACACCGGGCTGATCGAAACAAGGCGCGTGTCGCAGGTGCAACATCCGTCGCCAGGATGCTGCCAGCGCGAGCGCGCTTTTTCGCACCCATACACACGTCCTTTTCGAGCATCCGGCGCAGCGTAACCTTCAGGTTACGCTGCGTTTTAATGCTTGTTTGAAGGGACTTTTGTGATCCGGCGATCCCGCCGGCACTTCGCAATAGCGCATTGCAAACCCTCACGTGCGCACAGCAGTGCGGCAACATGTCACACGGTGTTGCGGCGCAATAGATCGTTGCGAAAACGAGTGTTTATATCCCCTTGACGACCCCCTATTATGCGATCGCTTACTAATGGAGAGCGGTCGAATGACGTTCGTTGAAGTCGTAGAAGAAAGGCAATGGATATGAAAGGAAAAACGCTGCGAGGGTCGGCAGGTTTCCTTTCCGCCGGCCTTGTGTTGTTGCTCTCGGGTTGCAGCAACCTCGATGTTTTGAATCCGAAGGGGAGTGTGGGGCTGGCTGAACGTGAGCTGATTGCCACGTCGCTCTGGGCCATGCTGATCGTGGTCGTTCCGGTTATCGCGCTCACGCTGCTGTTCGCATGGCGTTATCGCGCGTCGAACCGGAATGCGGAGTACAAGCCGGGTTGGGTGCATTCCACCGGCATTGAAATCGCCATCTGGACGATTCCGACGCTGATCATTCTGTTCCTCGCCGTGCTGACGTGGAAGAGCACGCACGAGCTCGATCCGTATAAACCGCTCGAATCGCAGGTCAAGCCGATCAACGTCGAAGTCGTCGCACTCGACTGGAAGTGGCTCTTCATCTATCCCGACCTCGGCATTGCATCGGTGAACCAACTGGCGTTCCCGGTCGGCACGCCGGTGAACTTCCTCATCACGTCCGACACGGTGATGAACTCCTTCTTCATTCCGCAACTCGGCGGCCAGATCTACGCGATGGCGGGCATGCAAACGCGTCTGCATCTGATCGCCGACGAGGCCGGCAACTACGCAGGCACCGCGGCGAACTTCAGCGGCAAGGGCTTCTCGGACATGAAGTTCCGCGCGCTCGCCACGTCGCCCGACGAGTTCAACGCGTGGGTCAGCAAGGTACGCGCCTCGTCCGACCGTCTCGACATGGACCGCTATCACGCGATGTCGGCGCCTACCGAGAAGGAGCCGGTGCGCTACTTCTCGTCGGTCGATCCGAAGCTCTTTCACAACATCATTGCCCGATACAACAACGGTAACGTCCTCGACAACATGAACGACGCTAACTGTGCGCCAAAGGGTAAGGGGTAACGCATGTTCGGAAAACTTACGCTCGATGCGATTCCGTACCACGAGCCAATCATCGTGGGCGCGGGCATCTTCATGGCGCTCGTCGGATTGGCTGTGCTCGGCACGGTCACCTATCTCGGCAAATGGCGCTACCTGTGGACGGAATGGCTGACCTCCGTCGACCATAAGAAGCTCGGCATCATGTACATCATCGTGGCGATGATCATGCTGCTGCGCGGCTTCTCGGACGCGATCATGATGCGTCTGCAGCAGGCGCTCGGCTACATGAGCCCAGGCTATCTGCCGCCGCATCACTACGACCAGGTGTTCACGGCCCACGGCGTCATCATGATTTTCTTCATGGCGATGGCGTTCATGATCGGCCTGATGAACCTGATCGTGCCGCTGCAGATCGGCGCGCGCGACGTTGCGTTCCCCTTCATCAACTCGTTGAGCTTCTGGATGACCGCTGTCAGCGCGATTCTGATCAACGTGTCGCTGGTGATCGGTGAGTTCGCGCAAACAGGTTGGTTGGCTTATCCGCCGCTGTCGGAGTTGCAGTTCAGTCCGGGTGTCGGGGTCGACTATTACCTGTGGAGTTTGCAGCTCTCCGGTATCGGCACCTTGCTCACCGGCGTGAACTTCTTCGCGACCATCGTGAAGATGCGGGCCCCGGGCATGACCTGGATGAAGATGCCGGTGTTCACGTGGACCGCGCTCTGCACCAACGTGCTGATCATGGCCTCGTTCCCGATCCTGACCGTGACGCTCGCGTTGCTCGGTCTGGACCGCTACCTCGGCATGCACTTCTTCACGAACGACGGTGGCGGCAACGCCATGCTGTACCTGAACCTGATCTGGGCATGGGGTCACCCGGAGGTGTACATCCTGATCCTGCCGGCGTTCGGTATTTTCTCGGAAGTCGTGGCCACCTTCGCCAAGAAGCCGCTGTTTGGCTACAAGACGATGGTATGGGCGACCTGCGCGATCATGGTGTTGTCGTTCCTCGTGTGGCTGCACCACTTCTTCACGATGGGTTCGGGCGCTGACGTCAACGCGTTCTTTGGTATTGCGACGATGGTGATTGCGATTCCGACCGGCGTGAAGGTGTTCAACTGGTTGTTCACGATCTACAAGGGCCGTCTGGAATTCACCACGCCTGTACTGTGGACGATCGGCTTCATGATCACGTTCACGATCGGCGGGATGACCGGCGTGATGATGGCGATCCCGGGCGCGGACTTCGTGCTGCACAACAGCCTGTTCCTGATCGCTCACTTCCACAATGTGATCATCGGTGGCGTGCTGTTCGGTTATCTGGCCGGTTTCAACTACTGGTTCCCGAAAGCGTTCGGTTTCAAGCTGAACGAAAAACTCGGCAAGGCTGCGTTCTGGTTCTGGCTGGTCGGTTTCTATGTCGCGTTCATGCCGCTGTACGTGCTCGGCTTCATGGGCATGACGCGTCGTCTGAACCACTACGACAATCCGGCATGGCATCCGTGGCTGATCCTCGCTGCGTTCGGCGCAGGGCTGATCGCTATCGGTATTGCTTGCCAGCTGGCGCAGCTGTACGTCAGTATCCGCGACCGCAATCTGCCGCAAAATCGCGACGTCTCGGGCGATCCGTGGAACGGTCATACGTTGGAATGGGCGATGAGCTCGCCGCCGCCGGTGTACAACTTCGCGATCATCCCGACGGTGCGCAAGCTGGACGCGTTCACCGACATGAAGTCGCGTAAAGCGCCGCAAGCAGAGCCGGTGTATCGCGACATTCATATGCCGTCGAATACGTCAGCGGGTCTGCTGGTTGGCCTGTTCTCGCTGGCGCTCGGTTTTGCCGGTGTGTGGCACATCTGGTGGCTGGCGATCGTCGGCCTGGTCGGCGCAATCGGCACGGTGATCATCTATAGCTTCCAGGACAACGACGGCTATTACATCCCGGCCGACACGGTCGCGTTGATTGAAGAAAAACGCTCCGGCGCTGGTGCCCACATTGCGGTTGAGGTGGACTGATGCTACAGAAGACTATTGCGGTTCAACCGCATCTCGCGCCGGACCATGTGCCGTCGCAATCGGTATTCGGTTTCTGGCTGTACCTGATGACCGACTGCATCATCTTTGCCGCGCTCTTCGCCGTATTCGCGGTGATGGGCCATCAGTTCGCGGGTGGCCCGACCGGTAAAGATCTGTTCGAGATCCCGGGCGTCGCGCTTGAAACGTCGATGCTGCTGTTGAGCAGTATCACGTACGGTTTCGCGATGCTGGGCGCGCACAAGAACCGGAAGGGCGTGCTGCTCTTCTGGCTCGGCGTGACCTTCCTGCTGGGTCTCGCGTTCCTCGTGCTGGAAATGCGCGAGTTCTCGCACCTGATCGCACAGGGTGCGGGCCCGAGCCGCAGCGCGTTCCTGTCGTCGTTCTTTACGCTGGTTGGCACGCACGGTTTGCACGTTACTTGCGGCCTGATCTGGATGGTGGTGCTCGCCGTGCAGGTGATGCGTCATCGCGATCTGACCGAACGCGACATGATTCGCCTGACGTGCCTGAGCCTGTTCTGGCACTTTCTGGACGTCGTGTGGATTGGCGTCTTCACCTTTGTCTATCTTGCGAGCGTGATCTAAATGGACCATAGCCATCACTCACACCTGGCGCACCCGGACGAAGGACACGGCGGAGAAAGTCACGGCAGCTTCGGCAGCTATACGGTGGGTTTCATTCTCTCCGTCATCCTGACTGCCGCGGCTTTCGGTCTCGTCCTCAACGGGACGTTGACCGGCGAGAACGCTTTGCTTGCAATCGCGGGCCTCGCGTTCGTGCAGATCGTCGTGCACCTGATTTTCTTCCTGCACATGAACGCGTCGTCGGCACAGCGCTGGAACGTCATGGCGTTCGGCTTCACGGTGCTCACGGCCGTGATTCTGATCGTCGGGTCATTGTGGATCATGCATAACGTCAGCATGCATATGATGTCCCGCTAGGCGGAAAACGTAGCCACTTGAGAAAAAGCCCCGCAAGGTGAAAACTTTGCGGGGCTTTTTACGTTTTCCGGCGCGACGGTTATGTACGGGGTGTGAGTCTCTGCCGGAAACGCCATGACGTATGGTGGATTCCGTTGCGGGTCCAGCGGATTGCTTTGAGCAGCGGCCGCATGCGGTTGCCACGAACCTGTTCGAGCGGTCGTGCGGCCTGCGGCGCGAGCTGTTCGATTACCGCTTCCGGCGTTGTGAAAAGACGCGTGTGCCAGTCCCAGTAGAGCGGGTAACGTAGCAGCACGCCCGCGCATAACATGTCCAGCGTTAGCGTGCGATGCCGCCATGGCACCGGTGCGAGTGCGTCGTGCGTTAGTCCCCAGCCCGCATAGAAAGGCAGCCCGTACGTGAAGACCGCTTTGCCGCGCAACAATGCATCGAAGCCTGCGAGCGATGAGAGTGTGTGCACTTCGTCCGCCACGTCGACGAGCGACAGCAAGTCGGCTTCCGTATCGACCATGTCCGCGAGTTGCTGCGCATCGATCAGTCCATTGCGATTACCCGACAGCACATCCGGATGCGGTTTGTAGACCACGAAAGCGTCGGGACGCAGCCTGCGTACTTCGCGTAGTAGCGCGTCGGCCGTGCCGATGGCGCGTGTGCCGAGCCGGATCGATGCGTCGTCGGCGACCTGGCCCGGGACCAGTACGACTTGTTTGCCTTTCGGTGCGGTCCACGCAGGGCGACGTCGGCCCAGGTTGTATTTGGTGACACCGAGCCTGACAACCTGATCGCGCAGTGCCGCGGCGCGTGCCAGTTCGGTTGCGCTGAACTCGCTTTCGTTGAGCAGCACGCTGAGATCGCTCGGCTGGCTCGCGTCGAAATAGAGGCCGCGCCGGTCGATCACCTGACTGCGCGGCGCGATCATGTCGGAGCCGAGACCTGTCGAATGAAAGAAACCGTCTTCGATTCTGACCTGGCGAACCCCGGGCGCAAGACCTTCCGCGCTGCGCGCGCCCCACAATACTGCGCATTCGTTCGTTTGCACGGACTGCGGCCTGCGCGTCCAGCGTAACGTAGCGCCGCCGGCGCTTACGTACGGCGTCGCAAACGGGCGCTTCCACCATTGAAAGCGTATCCCTGCTACGTGCTGCAAATCCGCGAATCGATGCTGGACGGTCCGCTGCAGCTCGATGCTGTCGAGCAGATCGTCGAGCGTGCCAGGCGTGTGCGTGAACGGATTCAGATAGCGTGTGAAGCGCAGGAAGACCACGTCGAATAGGGCGGCGAGCGTGGGCCGTGCGCTGCGGTTCGGCAAGTGCAGATCGTCGTCGGTCAATCCCCAGCCTGCGTAATAGGGCGCGCCGAATACATGTACGGGCACGCCGGCCATCAGCGCATGCATGCCCTCCGAGGCGCCCAGCGTGTAGACGTGATCGACATGAGGCAATGCGGCGCACAGCGATTCGTGATCGGCAAGGGGGCGAACGTCTGGCGGCATACCGTCAATCGACGAAGAAAGCCAGCGCCCCGCACCTTTGTCATCCGATCGGGCGATCCAGAATTCGGCTTGCGGATGGGCTGACCGTGCGGCTTGCACCATCCGCAAGAAGGCGCGACGAGTGTTGCGAGCCGCTATTACGCCGAGTCCATAAGAACGGGCACGCTCGTCAATCAGCATGACGCGAGTTAGGCGTTTGGTCTCGAGCAATGCGGCGGGGCAGCCGTATTGCGTCCGACGCTTTGTCGAGGCATGGCTGTGCACGAACCTTTGCATCAGTCGCTCGACTTCGGGAGGGACGCCGGCGTTCCGACCGTGTTCGAGCGCGACGGTGAGTGCCGAATTGATCGCGACAGCGAAAGCATCGGCGCTAGCATCGGTCACCGGTGCCGTGAACCACGACAACAGGGGTGTACCGGATACGCCTCGCGACCAGACCGGCCCGGGCCACGCGACGCTGACGCTCTTGCCGCAGACGCGGGCGAGGCGCAGTGCGAGGCGGCCGAACCATCGATCGATCCACAGATGTTCCGAACGCACTCTCATCTAACGCAACGTCTCAAGAAAGCCGTCGACATGCTCGAAATGCTCCGCCCATGTCGGTTCGCGAAAGCGTTCGATGCGTGTCAATTGTGCGTCGCGCGCCGGGCTGCTGGCTTGGGCATAGGCCTGGATGCTGGCGAGCCAGCCGGGACCGTCAAGCGGGTCGAGATAGTCCGGAATGTCGTCGGCGATTTCATGGAAAACGTCGAGGTCGCTGGCGAGCACCGGCACCTTGAGGGCGAGCGCTTCGGCGAGCGGCATGCCGTATCCCTCGACAAATGATGGGAACAGTAGCGCCTGAGCGTGCTGCAGATAAGCGTGAAGCTGCTCGTCGGAGCAGTGTGCTTCTTCTATCACGACGCCTTTGAGGCTTTCGCAGCGCTCCAGCATATCCACAACGTTTTCGCATTCCCAGCCGCGCCGGCCGATTACAACCAGCTTCGGTGCGGCTGCGCCGAGTTGTTCGGCGATACGCCGCCATACATGCAGGATGAACCAGTGGTTCTTGCGCGGCTCGATCGTGCCGAGCATCACGAAGTAGGGTGAGGGCAGTGGGCGCTCTACGAGTGGGCGTTGGGTGACGCCTGAGGCGAGGCGTGCGACTACGCTCGGCGGGAGCTTGAGACCGGCGCGCTCGGCTTCGACCGCGAGCGAGTCGAGTGTGGCTTGCGAATTGGCGATCAGGCCGCTCGCGTGCATCAGCGCTGTGTGCATGCGATGCCGGTGAGTTGCATCTACTCCCGGGCGGCAATATTCGGCGTGGGTTAACGGAATTAAATCGTGAACCATGAATACGGGGCGAACTTGACGCTGTGTCATGGCCCGGTAATAACGCCCGAATTCCATCCCGTTGTGACTCGTATGCAACAACACACCATTAAGTCTTGTTTCTCGCAAGCGATTAAGGCACGCGCGTACGACTAAGGCACGAATAGCGTTTCTATTGCGGATCGATGAGAGCAGCATTGCAAACGTTTGCTGTGAATCTCTCTCGGTTAAAACCGTGGCAAAGCCGCGCTCGCTAAGGATTGCGCGCGCTCGAGCGCCATACTTTTGAATGTAAGCAAGTCCGACACGGTCGATCCCGGTGGGCAGCAGCCCATTATTGAGGCGACTCACGAGGCGAGTAACGTCCAGAAAAATCGCGGGGTTCATACGGAAAATTCTTTCGAGGTCTTGGGAACTGTGTCAAAATGTAACATCGCGTAAGTCGCGCATTGTATTAGCGTTGCCGATGCCTGCAAAGCGCAATTTATCCCCGCGGTTTCCTTCCTCGCCAAGGTCTCCGAAAACAATAAAGGCAATCCTCGATTGCATGTTGCTTAACTAAGATGCGCATTTGTCTCGTTCTGAAATCGACTGCATTGGTCGTAGCTGCGGCATTCCTTGGCGCGTGCTCTAACATTCCTTCGGCAGGCCCGCGCGCAAGTCAGGTTGAGTCAACCCGGGCTGAACTAAGTGCAAAAGGTATTGAATTAATCGACATAAATGCCCAGGTAGTAAAGCAGCTGGCTTCGCGGCGCGCTTCTTCAACTTTTTCTGAGGCTTTCGGAAATCAAGCGCCTGCTCAAAAAGGTCTGGGGCCTGGCGATGTGCTTGACGTGACGGTATGGGAGGCCCCGCCGGCTGCGTTGTTTGGTGGGCTTCAGGCTGAGGGCCTAGCGCCGGCAGGCGGGCAATCAATTGCGTTGCCGAGTCAGGTCGTTGATAGCTCTGGTGGCATCTCGGTACCCTTTGTTGGCCGTATTCAGGCTGCGGGACTTTCCACTGAGCAACTGGGGGCCGAGATCGCCCGGCGTTTGAGGGGCAAAGCCAATCAGCCTCAGGTTCTGGTTCGCCTTGCGCAAAACCAGACATCGTTTATTACCGTGGTAAGCGATGGTGGGGGCGCCGTTCGGGTTCCTTTCACGCCAAAGGCGGAACGGCTGCTCGACGCATTGACAAGTGCGGGCGCGGCTCACCAGTCGTTGGATAAGCTTACTGTCCAAATCGTCCGCGGAAATCAAATTGCGCGCATGCCGTTTGCGCGGATCATTGATGATCCGCACCAAAACATACCGCTGTTTCCGGGCGACACTATTGCAGTCCTCTATCAGCCGAATACATTTACGGCGCTTGGTGCCACGGGTAAGAACGATGAAATCAGCTTCGAGGCTCCGGGTATTTCCCTTGCGCAAGCCTTGGCGAGAACGGGTGGCTTGAATGATAATCGGGCTGACCCTCGCGGTGTTTTCGTGTTTCGCATGGAGGAGCGTTTGCCCTCCGGCATGCCGGATGCGTCGCGCGTACAATCCACGGACGAAAAAGTGCCCGTTATTTATCGAATCGATCTAACGGATCCGGGTAGCTATTTCATCGCGCGCAGTTTTATGATCGACGACAAGGATATCGTCTATGTGGCCAATGCGCCTATCGCCGATCTCCAAAAGTTTCTCAATGTATTGTTCTCGGTTGCTTACCCGATTGTAAATTCAGTGAATTCATTTAAATGAATTTTTTTCAAGAAAATTTAATTCACTAGATATGTCGGGTATGAAAGATGTAGCTAATGTGTTGGCCGAAATTCACTCGATGGTTCAGGCGCGTGCGTATGACTCCGCCGTTAACCTCGCGACGCAACTGATCCAGCATTCGGAAGAGCATGCGGCGGTTTTCCGTGCGCGAAGTGGGGCACTGGCAAGTGCGGGGCGGATGGCTGAGGCTAGGAATGACGCTGCGCGCTGCCTTGAATTGGAGCCGGACAATCTCGATTACGTGATTCATGCTGCATCTCTGGCAGTCGAGGTCGGACGCCCACACGAAGCGATTGGATTGCTGAAAGATCGAATTGGCGATATGGGAGACGGCTCTGCTGAGCGAGTATTGAGTGGCGCATGCGCCGCTTCTGGTGAGTTTCGGCGTGCATTGCACTATGCGGAAATCGCGCTCGAGCGGCAGCCGCGTCATAGCGAATTCCGCGCGCACCGCGATGGACTCCAACGACAAATCGGTCGACAGATGCAGGTTGTGCGACGGGCGGCCAGCGTTGTGGCGCCCACCGTCAGGCCCCCAGCATCAGCTTTGCGTATGCAAGGCAGGGTTTTGTATGCTCTCGTTTTGCGTGAAATCGCAGGGCAATATGAGCGATCGCGCCTAGGATACCTCTGGGCAATCATTGAACCAATTGTGCACCTGATGGTGCTCGGTCTGTTCTTTTCGCTGCTCAATCATGCTACCGCGCCGCTTGGTCACAACCTGTACCTGTTTTATCTAACGGGACTTCTGCCGTTTTTCATGATCATTCACACCGGTTCGAAAGTCATGCACGGGCTTTCAGCAAACCGATCGCTGTTGCTACTTCCACCAATCAAAGCTCTCGACATTTTACTTGCGCGTGGTCTTCTTTCTCTGCTTACCGAATTGCTGGTGGCGATCCTGATACTGGGCATCTTCAATCTGCTTGGCATTTCCGCTGTACCGCAGGATAGTTTGCTCACCTTGGGTGCATTGCTGCTTGCGTGGTTCTTCGGTGTATCGCTCGGCATCTTTATGGCAATGCTGGGTGAACTCTTTGAGTCGTGGGAGATGATTTGGTCTCAGATCACGCGGGTAATGTACTTTTGCAGCGGTATCTTCTACGTCGCTGAAAAGATGCCCCCTCAGATTCGCGCAGTGCTCATTTGGAACCCTGTATTGCAATGCATTGAGTTATTGCGTTCAGGCTTTTATAGCGGTTTTGCTCCGCCGTGGCTACAGCCCGGGTACGTGCTGCTGGCGGCTATGGTTTTGCTGGCAGGAGGTGGGGCGCTCCTGCATCTGTTTTCCCGCCACATTGGAGCCGAGGAATGATCGAGTTTTCTCGGGTTTCGAAGGCATTCCGAACCACGCGCGGCAGTAAAGTGATTCTGGACGACGTTAGTTTTGTCGTTCCGAAGGGACGTAATCTAGCTATCCTCGGTCGCAACGGAGCGGGGAAGTCGACGTTGATTCGGCTCATTGCTGGTGCAGAGAAGCCCAGCAGCGGTGTAATTCGACGGAGTGGTGCGATTTCATTTCCGATGGCTCTAAGCAGTTTTTTCATTAGCGGCCTAAGCGCGCGCCAGAATGTGATCTTTGCGTCGCGCGTCTATGGCTATGCTCCGCATGAGGTGATGGAGTACGTGGAGGACTTCTGCGAGATCGGCGCGTATTTCGATATGCCGATTAAAACGTTCTCATCGGGCATGCGCGCCCGCTTGGCGTTTGGCCTAAGTCTCGCATTTCGATTTGATACTTATCTTATCGACGAAGTAACTGCCGTTGGAGACGCTGCGTTTCGCCAGAAAGCGCAGGCAGCACTCGACGAACGAATTCGCGAAGCGAATGTAATTTTGGTTTCGCACAATAATGATGTCCTTCGAGACTCATGTGACTGCGGTTTAGTACTCGATAGTGGTGCGGCTGTACTGTACGACGACATAGAGACTGCCATCCAAGCCTATACAGAAATTGTTCAATTCAATGGCCACTACTGATCCATTAAGCCTTCCGCACAATCCTCCCCTTGGCATTGCGTTGCCACGCGGCAAAGCTTTGCTGTTTTTGCTTATATGTGTGCTACCTACGATTCTCACGGCGATCTATTACGGGCTCGTGGCAAGGCCCGAATACGTCACGACTGTCACGTTCGGAGTGCGCCCAGCAGAGCCGGCGCAGACCAAGAATGAAGGGGCCGGCATTGCGCAAGCTGTGCCCTTCTCTTCAGAAGTTGGAATCACATCTTACGGGGTGGTGCAATATCTCGATAGCGAAGCATTTGTACGTGATCTTGGCGGACGGGTGAATCTCAATGATCTCTTTGGCCCAACACGCGGAGACCTACTGGATCATTTGCCGCTTGACGCCGACACTAATCAGAAGCAGCGCTTTCTCCGAGGCAAGGTCAAACCCTACTTTGACATCACGACTGGTCTTGTCACCGTTGAGTTGAAGGCATTTAGCGCCCAGGATTCATATGATTTGTCGCGCCATGTACTGGCGATATCGGAAGGGCTGATTAACGCTATCTCTGAGCGCGTACGGCACGACGCTGTTGAAAGTTCGAATCGAGATGTGGGGCGCGTCTTGCAACAACTCAACGAGAAGCGGTTTGAGTTGGCGCGTGCACGTAAGCAGTACGGCCTCGTTGATCCTTCAGCGCTAGCCCTGAATAATCTGCAGCTCGCCAATAAGCTCAAGGAGGATCTCATCACGTTACAGGCACAACGAGATGCGATGGGCACGGATCTGAGCGCCGACTCTCCCATCATGAAAAATCTGAATGGAAAAATAGGGGTGGTGGCGGCTGAGTTGCGTCAACTCAATAACACATCCGGCTTAGGGGCGAGCGCGCAAAGCTACGCGCCGCAACTTGAGCAGTTCGAGAATCTAAAGTCAGATATTAGTGTGCTCGAGAAGCAGTATGCGAATGCGTCGGATGCTCAGCAGCGGCAAATCACAAATGCGGAGCGGCAATCTTTGTATCTCATCAAGTTTGTCGACGCTGTCAAGCCAGACAGCGCGACTTGGCCTCACGGTTGGCGAATAGTGTTTTTTGCGTTGGTGGCAAGTTTCCTCGCTTGGGCAATCGTTGTGCTTGCTGTTCAGGCGACGCGAGATCACCTTACCTAAATATTGATTCAATTTGAAAGCAGGAAGCAGCCACTCGATTTGGAGCGCGCTGTCAATTTACTATTTCAAGAATGAAAATGACCTCTAAGTTCAACACTAACGGGAAGCCTAGGTTGGCGATCATTAGCACTTTCGACGAACTGTGTGGGATTGCTGGCTACACAAAGGCGTTGGTGCCACAGCTTGACGATTATTTTGATGTCACAGTTTTTGATCTTGATCAGTTTTTCTTTCGCAGCGAGGCTAAGTCGGTTCAGAAGCTCGCCGATATAGAAATTAGCAGGATCTGCGAAGAGCTTCGTGATTTCGATGTTGTCAATATCCAACTAGAGCACGGTACGCTAGGGCGTACCAAAAAGGCGATCTTTCGTCGATTTGAGAAAATCGTCAAAGCTTCACCGCGATTGTGCGTGACTTTCCATACCATCCTTCAGTCCTTGCCATTTCCCTGGCAGGACATTGCAGGCTCGGCCTTGAAATTTCGTTTCGGTAAAGCCGTCGGTGTCTGGCGTGCTCATGTTGGCAACAATTTGCTATCAACGGAGCTGTACAAAAGACTCAAGGCGAGCAAGGCGTCGGTGATCGTTCATACGCGCCGCGACATGCGGATGTTGAAGTACGTGCATCAGATCGACAAGGTGTTTGACCATCCCTTGGCTTTTTATCCCCAGCGAGTCGTCGACGAAGTCAAGCGCACGGCGCGTCGAAGTGATTTTCCGCGGCTTGGCAAGCTTCCAGACGATGCGATTGTGCTTGGCTGCTTCGGCTTTGTCAGCAAGTACAAGGGCATCGACGTAGCGCTGCGAGCTCTTCGGCTGTTACCTCCTAATTTTCATTTGGCCATATTCGGCGGCTTACACCCGAACGAGATTAAAAAAGGCGTTGCGCTAGACAGCTATCTATCTGATCTGGTGGACCAGATCGAGCCGGGGCGAAAGTGGCTTGACATTGAAGGTGAGGAGGATGCAAAGCTGAACTTGACACTCGGTGCAAGCGATTACGAGCGATTGAGCACGTCTAAGCATCCCGCGGATCTTTCTTCGCGCGTCCATTTCATGGGCGCCTTGAAAGACGAGGACTTTCCCAAGGCAATGCATATCAGCGACATCGCATTGTTGCCGTACATGGAAGTTGGTCAGTCTTCTTCCGGGCCAATGTCCATCGCGCTCGAAATGGGCAAACCTGTCGTGGCATCTCGAACTAGGGCCTTTATGCAAATTGAGCGCTATCACCCTGACCGCATATCTCTGTTCGAGGTCGGAAATTTTCTGGAACTATCTCAAGTTGTCTCAGCCGTCGCGTCAGGAGGGCACAAATGTGACGCGACTACCTATGATACTGAGAGCAATGCCGGCGTCTATCGTCGAGCGCTTGGATACTAATGACACCCACAAAATCCATTGTCGTTTCCGGTTTTTGGGGTAGAGGGAATACTGGTGACGAAGCGATGCTGCAGCAGCTCTACCGGTTCCTTTCGCCTAAGTTTCCGGTCAAGCTGTCGCTAGACAAGCACGGGGCTCATGATGGCTTTTGGAACTGGTACCCATATCATTGCTGCGAAAGCGTGCATCAACTTGATGTTGGGCCGGTAGAGCCCGATCGCGCAGCGGCTTTGCATATTGGAGGTGGAGGATTAAGTTTCAGCTTTAATGGCGCGCAGTTACTTCATGCAATCCTCGGCAATGTGCCGGTTTTGATCGCAGGTGTTGATTTTCCTTCAGCAGCTGGAGACGCGTATTTGCGTGATCGATCACGAGCGGAATTGCTGACCCGCCATCTGGCGTTTGTGAGCTTCCGAACTCGGTGGAGCTTTGAGCGCTACTCGATGATGTCGAGCAAAGCACATCTAGGAGCCGATTGGGCTTGGGATTTACCAACCGGTGATGTTCCGGAAGATTGGAATGTCGCGGAAAACACAGTCACGATCGTTGTGCGGGAAGAAAACGGCGCAGAGTTCGCACCCGACGGTGGGCGCATTGAACTGCTTGCGCGCAAGCTTGAAAGCTTGGGATTTCAATGCCTGTTTTTGCCTTTTTCTCCGGAAGATGCGCGCGAAATGAGGGCGTATGCGTCAAGCGAACGGATTGCGCAGATGTGCGAGTGTTGGTGGAATCCGCAAGCCACCAAAGCTGTTTTGGCAAAAAGTCGCCTTGTGCTGTCGGTTGGGCGTTATCACCCGCTAATTTTTGGGGCAGCGCTAGGAAGACCTGTCGCATACATCGAGACACCACGGATACCGTGGCAATTGAAAATCGTGACTATCTGCGACGACCTTCACCTGCCGTTGTTTTCTTTGGCAGACGCTCTCGATCAGCCGTGGCGACTGATACGCGAAGCGGACGCGCGCGCGTCACTAGATCGATCCTTCTATTCTGAGCGGTTGGAGGATATGAAGTACCGATATATGCAGAAATTGAACTCATATTTATAGATTCAGTGCACCTCATAAGGTGTGCTTTGCTTTTTGTTTCGATTTACCTTCGCAACGCGCCTATGTCATCATCCTTTATATTGCTCCAAGGCACCGCATCGTTCTTCTTCCCAGAACTAGCTCGGGCTTTGCAGACGCGCGGGCACGTGGTTCAGAAGGTAAATTTTTGCGGCGGAGATTTGGTCTACTCTGGATTGCGCGACCAGTATAACTACGCAGGAACCGCGGAAGAACTTGAGTCGTGGTATTCACAGCTTCTCACGCAAAGCGGTGCAACCGATATCGTGCTCTTCGGTGATTGCCGTCCGGTCCATATGCCAATTCATTCGATCGCTGCCTCGCACGGCGCTCGCGTGCACGTTTTCGAGGAAGGATACGTTCGGCCGAATTGGATCACTCTGGAGCGTTTCGGTGTCAACGGGCGTTCCCAACTGCGTTGTGATGCAGATTGGCTGAAAGAGCATCGTCACATTATCCCTCCGGTTCCAGAGAGTCGGCACACTGGATACAATTTGCGTGAGCGTGCCTACCACGACATTCGCTATCGACTGGCAAACACTCTTTACGCGCGCCGTTTTCCACACTACGTCAGTCACCGTCCGCGTAACGGCGCAGTGGAATACGCTGGCTTGGCGATTGGCCTTGCACTGACAAAGAAACGCGAGCGATATGCTGCTGAGGTTACCGCGAGGTTGTTAGGCGGCGGGAACGACTATTACCTAGTCCCGCTTCAATTGAATTCCGACGCGCAGGTGGTGCACCATTCGCCTTTCGGCGGCATCAGCGACTTCGCTCAAGCGATTCTGAGATCCTTCGCATTGAATGCGCCGCAAGACGCGTCGCTGGTATTCAAGAGTCACCCTCTCGATACGGGACTGATCGATCATCGACGGAATCTGTTGGATCTTGCACGCGATCTAGGCGTTGATAACCGCGTTTATTTTATCAAGGGTGGTCATTTACCAACCTTGTTGAGCTATGCCCGAGGTGTAGCCGTGATCAATAGTACCGTCGGGCTTTCGGCACTTCACCATGGCCGGGCATTGATCGCTTTGGGTACGGCAGTCTATGACATGCCGGGAATGACTTGGCAAGGCACACTTGACGATTTCTGGTGTAGCGCATCCTCGCCGGACCGGGAGGTCTACCAGACTTTCCTGAACTATGTAATTGATCAGACTCAGATTAATGGTGATTTCTATACGCGAAGTGGTATAGCCATGGCAGTTACGGGTGTGATTGATCGGCTGGAGCCTTGCGCATGATGCTTGACCTGCCTGTTCGCCACATCGTGATCACCGGCGCGAGCGCAGGGCTCGGCCGCGCGCTCGCTCAGGCATATGCGGCGCCAGGCGTCGTTCTCGGTCTCATTGGCCGTGACGAGAAAAGACTTGAAGAAGCGGCCAGCGTCTGCCGCGCAAATGGCGCAAAAGTGGAAACCGGCCAGATCGACGTCCGCGACTCCGCCGCAATGCAAGCCTGGCTGCGCCAATTCGACGACGCTCACCCCATCGACCTGCTAATCGCCAACGCCGGCGCGGCCAGCACGCTTGCTTCCGTGCATGACTGGGAAGAACTCGAACGCACGGCCGCTATCGTCGACACTAACTTCTACGGCGTGATGCACGCGGTTTTGCCGGTCATCGCCCGCATGCGTCCGCGTCGCAGCGGCCAGATCGCGCTGATCAGCTCGCTTGCCGCATTGCGCGGCATGGCAATCTCACCGGCCTACTGCGCCAGCAAGGCAGCAATCAAAGCCTACGGTGATTCAGTCCGCCCGATCCTGTCGCGTGACGGCGTCCGCATGTCGATCGTCTTGCCCGGTTTCGTAAAGACGGCAATGAGCGACGTCTTCCCTGGAGACAAGCGGTTCCTCTGGTCGGCCGACAAAGCCGCCCAGCATATCCAGCACAAACTGAAAGCAGGGCGCGCCGAAATCGCTTTTCCCGGTCTGCTCGCGTTCGGCATGCGCCTTTTGCCATTGCTGCCCGCGGTAATGGCCGATGCGATTCTGGGTGGGTTGTCCTATTTGCCACGTGAGGAGCGCTGAGTGGATACGACGTTCGTGCTCAGCTTTGCGGCGGCCGCCGGTCTCGCGTTTCTGCCCGAAGCGATCGCGGTGCCGCGCGCGTCGCTGCGCCGCTCGCCGATCGCCTTTGCTTTGCATGTCGTCGCAATTGTTTTTATTTGCCTGTGCCTGTTGCTGATCACAGGGCGCGTGAGGTTTTCCGCGTTTGTCGCAATCGCGCTAGTCGCATTGCTTGCCGGCGTGAGCAACGCAAAATATGCGTCCCTGCGCGAGCCGTTTGTCTTTACCGATCTCAGTCTCTTCAGTCAGCTGTTTGCGCATCCGCGTTTGTACTTGCCGTTTCTCAGCGCAGGGACGGTGGCAGCGATCATCGTTGGCATCGCAGTGGTGATCGGTGGTTTCGTAGCAGACACGCCAATGGGCAACAGGCCGTTCGGTGCAATTGTGATCGCTGCTGCCGTCTGCCTCGCCGCGGCCTATCTGCTCGCCGCACGCTTGCCCCTCACATTGAATCCGTCCGACGACCAGAAGCGTCACGGTTTCTTCGCCGTTTTCATCGCCTATCTGCTGAACGGCATGAAGCCGGCCACGGCACGCCAGTTGCGCGACGCGCTGGCCACGGGTCCATTTGCCACGGGCGCGCCTCGGTCGACGCCCGACGTGATCCTGATCCAGAGCGAGTCGTTCTTCGACGCGCGCCGCCTCACTGAGTCGATCGCACCAGCCATCCTGGATCACTTCGACACCGCACGCCGCGAGTCGGTCCAGTGCGGTGAATTGACGGTCCCGGCGTGGGGCGCCAACACAATGCGCACGGAGTTCGCGGTCCTGACCGGTGTCGAGGGCGCGCAACTCGGCTATGCGCGTTTCTATCCGTACGCATTCGTGCGCAGGGCCTGCGCATCGCTCGCCTCGTGGTTCAAGCGGGGCGGCTATCAAACCAGGGCGATTCACCCGTACTACGCGGATTTTTTCGGCCGCGAACGCGCCTTCAAACATCTCCAGATCGACCGCTTTCTGGACATCGCATCGTTCAAGGATGCGCCGCGTGCCGGCCCGTACGTCGGTGATATGGCGGTTGCCGAATCGATTCTCAGCGCGCTCGACGAACCGCGCGACAAGCCTGCCTTCATCTTCGCGATGACGATGGAAAACCACGGGCCGCTGCATCTCGAACCGGTACACGCAGGCGAGGGCGCAGCCTTCCACACGCTCGGCGACGATGCGCGCTGGCGAGATCTGACCGCCTATCTGCGCCACCTCGCCAACGCCGATGCGATGCTTGGCCGCCTGCTTTCAGCGCTACGCGCGCGGCGCCGCGACACGGTGCTGTGCTTTTACGGCGATCACGTGCCCGCGCTGCCCCACGTATTTGGCGAACTCGGTTGCGAACCGGTTCGAAGCGACTACTTTATCTGGCGCAATTACGGCGAAGCGCCTGCCACGAATGAAGCTTTGCGCGCCGAACAACTCGGCCTCACCCTGATTCGAGCACTCGAACCAGGCCTGCCGGGCGGGGCGCCGGCGCGCACGTTGCACCCAATGACGGAACAATGACCAAACAGATTGCAATTGTGGGGATGGCCTGCCGTTTCCCCGGCCATGTCGAGAGCCCCGATGATTTCTGGGCGCTGCTGCGCGATGAAAAAGACGCGGTCACGCAAGTACCGGCAGACCGTTTCGGCACGGAGTTCTATCAGCACCCGTCCAAGCGCGAAGCGGGCAAGAGCTACACGTTCTCAGCCGGCGTGCTCGACGATGTCGCCGGTTTCGACGCAGCCTTCTTCGGCATCTCGCCGCGCGAAGCGCAGCAGATGGATCCGCAGCAACGCCTGTTGCTCGAACTCGCATGGGAAACCTTCGAGGATGCGGGCGTGCGTCCGCGCGACATGGAGGGCAGCAACTGCGCGGTCTACATCGGCGTGGCGAGTCCGGACTATGGCAATCGTTTCGTCGACGACCTGAACGCGGTCGATCCGTATTCGGCGACCGGCAATACACTCAGCATTGCGTCCAACCGTCTGTCCTATCTGTTCGATCTGCGCGGGCCGAGCGTGTCGGTCGATACGGCGTGTTCGTCTTCGCTGGTCGCCTTGCATCAGGCATGTCAGGCATTGCAATCGGGCGACGCCGAGATGGCGCTCGCGGGCGGCGTCAATCTTCTGCTGCATCCGTTCGGCTTTGTGACGTTCTCGAAAGCGTCGATGTTGTCGCCCCGCGGACGCTGCCGCGCATTCGACGCGACCGGCGACGGTTACGTGCGCTCGGAAGGCGGCGCGCTGGTGATGCTCAAGACGCTCGACCGTGCGCTGGCCGACGGCGACACGATCCACGCGGTGATCGCCGGTTCGGGCGTCAACTCGGACGGCTATTCGCAAGGCGGTATCAGCGTGCCGGGCGCCGCGACGCAAGCGGCATTGCTACGCACAGTCTACGAACGCGCGGGTGTCGATCCGCGCTCGCTTGCCTATGTCGAGGCGCACGGCACGGGAACGGCGGTCGGCGATCCGATTGAAGCGCGCGCCCTGATCGAAGTCGCGTCGGCGGGACGGCCGGTCGATCGGCCCTTGTTGATCGGCTCCGTGAAGACCAACGTTGGCCACCTCGAAACAGCTTCGGGGATGGCCGGTTTGATGAAGGCAATTCTGTGCCTGAAGCACCGTGCGGTGCCGAAGACGCTGCACTTCGAAACGCCGAATCCGGCGATTGATTTTGTCGGCGGCCGGTTGCGCGTCGTGGATCGTTTGACACCGCTCGGTAGTGGTGCGGAACCGCTGGTGATCGGCGTCAATTCGTTCGGGTTCGGCGGCACCAACGCACACATCGTTCTGCGGGAAGCACCGAAAGCACCGGCAGCACCTGTGGCGGATACCACCGTAAGAGTCGAATACGACTCAAAGGCCCCGTCGCCTTTGATCCTCTCGACTCGCACCGCAGCCGCACTGCCGGCGCTGGCGGCACGCTATATGTCGATGCTGGATAACGGCGCGCCCTGGAGCACACTGGCATCGAACGCGGCGCATCATCGCCAGTGGCTCAAGCATCGCGCAATCATCGCACCGTCGACCCCAGCCGAAGCGCGTGCGGCGCTCGCCGCGCTAGCCACGCCGACGTCGGATCAGACAGAAGCGGCGCTCGTGCAGGGCGAAACCCCGGGCGACGATACACGTCTTGCGCTGGTGTTTTCCGGCAACGGTTCGCAGTGGGCCGGCATGGGCAAGCAATTGCTCGAACAGGAGCCGGTGTTCCGCGCCGCGCTCGACGAGCTCGACGCGTTGTGGCGTGCCGACGGCAGTGCCTCGCTGGTCGAGGTGCTGCGCGAAGGTGTCACCGCCAACACGCTGGAAGCAACCGAGCACGCGCAACCGCTGCTATTTGCGATTCAGGTGGGGGTCGTGCGCGTCATCGAAGCGCGTGGCGTCGGCTATGACGTGTGCCTCGGCCACAGCGTCGGCGAAGTCGCTGCGGCGTGGGCGTCGGGTGCGCTGACGCTGGCACAAGCCGTACACGTGATCAAGATTCGCAGTCGCGCTCAGGCAAGCACGCGCGGCACGGGTCGAATGGCTGCTGCCGGGCTTGGCGAAGCGGCCATGCGTGCGCTGATGGTGCAACTCGGCGTGGACACCGCGGTGGAAGTCGCGGGGGTTAACAGCCCGCATGCGGTCACGCTGGCCGGCCCACTCGGTGCGTTGCAGGTGCTCGAAGCCGCGATGAAGGAAAGTGGTCGTTTCTTCCAGATGCTGGATCTGGACTATGCATTCCACAGCCGTCAGATGGATCCGATCGAGCCGAGCGTGCTGCAGGGCCTCGCGGATCTCGTGCCGAATGCTGCATCGCGTAGCTTCGTCTCGACGGTGACGGGTACCGAGCTCGCGGGCAACGAACTCGACGCGCAATACTGGTGGCGCAATATCCACGAGCCGGTGCGTTTCGGCGATGCCGTGGCTCAGGTCGCCCAGACGGGCGTGCGCCTGTTCCTCGAAGTCGGCCCGCATTCGATTCTGCGCACCTATGTGACGCAGACGCTAGACGATGCTCGGATCACCGGCCGCTCGTTGCCGACGCTCAAGCGCAACCACGACAGCGCGCAGATGCTGCACCACGCGATCTACGCGATGCTTGCGAATGGCGCGCGTGTCGACGTCGAACGGTTCGCGCCGACGAGCGCACGCGTGGCGCTACCGTCCTACCCTTGGCAACACGAACGCTATTGGCTTGGCCCGACCGCTGAGGCTTACAACCTGGTCAATCGCCGCCGCGAACATCCGCTGCTCGGTTACCGTCTGCGCGAGCACGCGCTCGCCTGGGAAAATCAGCTCGATCCGGCCGGTCTGCCGATGCTGGCCGACCACGTGGTCGATGGCGGCGTGGCGTTCCCCGGCGCAGGCTACGTCGAAATGGCGCTCGCCGCCGCGCGTGCGCATTTCGGCACGCAAAGCTGCGCTGTCGAGAACCTCGAAATCCGTCTGCCAGTGGTGTTCCAGCCGCAGCATTCGAAGCTGTTCCGCTTCACCGTCGACGTGCGTACCGCGAGTTTCACGATCGAAACACGCGATCGCATGTCAGACGAAGCGTGGTCGCTCAACGTCACCGGCCGCTTGCTGGCGAGCGGCTGTGCGCTGAGTACGGAAGGCGAGGCGGACGCGCTGCCGGCCACCACGCTCACCGAGCTGTTCGCGCAACCGGCCATGTCCGGCACAACGCTGTATGCGAACACCACCGCGATCGGCTTGAGCTACGGTCCGGCGTTTCAATGGGTGCGCGCGGTGCACGTCGACGCGAATGCCGGCATGGCGCTCGCGGAAGTGGAAGTCCCCGCTGTCCTCGCGCAAGCCGAGTCCGGCTCGGAACCGAGTGCCTATGCGCTTCATCCGGCCCTGATGGACAGCGGGTTCCATCCGCTGTTCGCCTTGCTCGCATCGGCGGATCAAGCTGAGATCGAACACGCGGCCTATGTGCCGGTGCAAATCGGACGCATCGACTATCTGCGCGGCGACGCGATCCGCTACGTGGTCGCACGGATCGAACGGCGCAGTCCGCATTCGGTCGTGGCGTCGTTCGAATTCGCCGACGCGCATGGCGCGATCGTCGCGCGGCTCGGCGCATGCCGCTTCCGCCGCGTCGATCTGATGGGGCGCCGTCAGCATGCGCCTGCACGTTACGCCTATATCGTCGAGGCCAAACCGCTTGCCGCTGACCTCGATGCACGCATGTTGCCGGAGCCAGCCGCGTTGCTGGAAGCTGCCGCTGCAGCATTGGCCTCGCATGAAGATCAGCCGCGCAGACAGGCACATCTGACTGAAATGCTGCCGCTGCTCGACGTGCTCGCTAGCGCTTACGCATTGAATGCCCTCGATGCGATTGACGTGTTTGCGCAACCGTCGTTGCCGGACTGTGCGCATCCGGCCCTGCTAGCGCGTCTCGTGCAGATCGTCGTTGAAGACGGCCTCGCGCAGCGCGACGGTACACGTCTCGTGCGAGACGCCGTGGCCTGCGAGAATCTGCCGGGCATCGATGAACTGTGGCGCGACCTGCTTGCGCAGTCGCCCGCGCACGTGGCCGAACTGACGCTGCTTGCGCATTGCGGCGCAGCGCTGCCTGCCGTGTTGCGCGGCGAAGTTAGCGGCGCGCAGATTCTGCCGCCGTCGCGCAGCAGTCTGGTCGAGCACTTCTTCGAAGCTTCGCCGACGTGGGCCCACGTCAATGCGCTGACCGGCGCCTGCCTGCATCGGGCGATCGAAGGGTGGAGCGAATCGCGCCGCTTGCGCGTGCTCGAACTCGATTCGCCATCGAGCGATGTGCTGCAGCCGCTCGCGATTCACGTGCCAGTGTCGCGCTGCGACTACACGATTGCAGGCACGCATGAGCAGTTGAGTGGCTTCGACGCGAGCGAGCATCCGTCCGTGCGGATCGCCAACATTGAGTTCGGTGATGCACCGCGCCTGTCAGGCATCGAAGCCGGCGAGCGTTATGACATCGTTGTGGCGAGCCACGTGCTTGCCGCACAGACGGAACCACGTGCACTACTCAACGCGCTGCGCGGCTGGCTCGCGCCGGGCGCGCTGGTCGTGATCGCGGAGCCGCGCAATAGCCGCTTCGCCGATATCGTGTTCGATCTCGATGCGGATGCCGCGCACGCCAACGCGCGCCGTGCGGCATGGTTGTCGCCGGTAGCCTTGACGAAACACCTTGAAGAAGCGGGCTTCGAACAGGTCACACGGCATACAGAGCAGGGTCTGGATCTCGAAGGCGCACCGACGCTGATCGTCGCACGCGAGCCGCATAGCGGCACTACTCCTGGCAACGAGAGCGAAGCACAGACGCCGTCGGCGCATTGGTCCCTGCTGTACGCAGCGGAAACCGGCGTCGACGAGACCCTGGCTGCTGCCTTGCGGGCAGCCGGCCACACGACGTCGAGCAACACGCTCAAGGCGTTGCGTCACGACATGAGCAAGCTGGCCGTGCCGGCAGAGCGTGCGCATCACATCGTATTTATCGCGCCGAATCACACGCTGTCCGCCGATGCGGATGGCGCAGAAGTGATGCACGTCCAGCAGCAGACCACGCTCGCGCTAGTGCAACTTGTGCGCGATCTCACCGCGGTTACTGGCGTCATACAGCCGCAATTGTGGATCGTGACGCGCGGCGGTGCGCCTGTCGCCACACCGTTTGCCGGTGCCACGACGTTGCGTCCCGAGCAGGCGGCGATGTGGGGGCTCGGCCGTGTGCTGGCCAACGAGCATCCGGAACTGTCGTGCCGTTTGATCGACGTATCGCCGGCGTGCCGCGATGCTGGCGTCCAGTTGGCGCGTGAGCTGCTCGCGTCCGACGGTGAAGAAGAAGTGCTGCTCACCGCACACGGCCGCTATGTGCCGCGCATGCTGTCTGCGGCGAGCGCTGCATTGCGCAGCAAATCGACTGCCTCGGTACGTCCGCAGAGCGAAGCGGCGGTGCTCGGTTTTGCGTCGCCTGGCTCGTTGCGCAACCTGGAATGGTTCGCACTGCCGCAACGCGAACTCGCGGCGGATGAAGTCGAAATCGAACCGGTTGCAACGGGTCTGAATTTCCGTGACGTGATGTACGCGATGGGCTTGCTGTCCGACGAAGCCGTTGAAAACGGTTTTGCCGGCGCGACGATCGGTATGGAACTGTCGGGGCGCGTCTCACGCGTCGGTCGGGACGTGCAGCGATTCGCACCGGGCGATGCGGTACTCGGTTTCGCACCGGCGTCCTTCGCGAGCCACGTGCGTACGAAGGCCGAGGCCATCGCCCGCAAGCCCGAACGTCTCACTTTTGAAGAAGCAGCGACGGTACCGACCACCTTTTTCACGGCGTACTACGCGCTGAGCGAGTTGGCGCGACTGCGCCGCGGCGAGCGCGTGCTGGTGCACGGTGCGGCGGGCGGAGTAGGGATCGCGGCGATCCAGCTCGCGCGCCACCTGGGTGCGGAAGTGTTTGCAACGGCGGGCAGCCGCGAGAAGCGCGAATTCGTGCGTCTGCTCGGCGCTGATCACGTGTTCGATTCGCGCAGCCTGGCGTTTGCCGATGAAATCCGTGAGCGCACGCGAGGTGCAGGCGTCGATATCGTGCTCAATTCGCTTGCCGGTGAAGCGATGGTGCGCAGCATCGACACGCTGCGTCCGTTCGGCCGTTTCCTCGAACTCGGCAAGCGCGACTTCTACGAAAACAGCCGTATCGGCTTGCGGCCGTTCCGCAACAACATCAGCTATTTCGGCATCGATGCCGACCAGTTGATGAACGCATTGCCGGATCTGACCTCGTGTCTGTTCGAAGAGGTCATGCAACTGTTCACGCGCGGCGTGTTGCATCCGCTGCCTTATCGCGCGTTTCCGGCGGAACGCGTCGAGGAAGCATTCCGTCACATGCAGCAGGCACGTCAGATTGGCAAGATCCTCGTGACGTATCCGGCGGGTACGCCGAGTCCGTCGCGCGCGACGGCCGGCGCTGAAGCGCTGCAACTCGATCCGGCAGCAGCGTATTTGATCGTCGGCGGCACGGGCGGGCTTGGTTTTGCCACTGCCCGCTGGATGATGTCGCGCGGCGCACGACATCTGACGCTCGCGAGCCGTTCAGGCGTGCTCGTACCGGAGCTGACCGCAGAGGCTGCGCGTTGGCGCGAAGAAAACGGCACACAGGTGCACACGGCGGCCTGCGACGTCACGAACGCAGCCGCGCTCGACGCGCTGCTCTCCGATATCGCCGCGCGCGGAACGCCGCTCAAGGGTGTGCTCCATTCGGCGATGGTGATTGACGACAGTCTCGTACGCAATCTCGACGACGCACGTTTCGCCGCAGTGCTCGCGCCGAAGCTGGCCGGCGCATGGAACCTGCACCGTGCCACGCGCGCTGCGAAACTCGATTTCTTCGTGGTCTATTCATCGGCGACGACTTTCCTTGGCAATCCAGGGCAGTCGAGTTACGTCGCGGCCAACAGCTTCCTCGAGGCGCTGATCGCCCAGCGCCGCGCGGCCGGCTTGCCGGGCACGTACATGGCATGGGGCCCGCTGGACGACGTTGGCTTCCTCGCGCGCAACGCAGAGACCCGTGAGGCGCTGCAGGCGCGCATCGGCGGCTTGTCGATTACGTCGGCCGAAGCGCTCGCGGCGCTGGAGCGTGCGATCGTCGATATGAACGCCGGCGAAGCGATAGTTCGGCTCGACTGGCAGGCGCTTTCGCTCGGCATGCCGGCCGCGCGCGCTCGCCGCTACACGGAGCTGCATGCACGCGGCAGTCACGAACCGGCACGCCAGGGCGGCGCGCAGATGCGCGACCAGATTCTCGGCCTGGCATTCGCGGATGCCTTGCAGATGGTCGAAGAAACCTTGCAGGCACAGATCGCACGCATCCTGCACATGTCGCCGGAAAAAATCGAAGCCGGCCGCTCGATCCTCGATATGGGCATGGATTCGCTGATGGGGATGGAGCTCGGCATGGCGGTCGAAGAGAGTTTCCAGGTCAAGCTGTCGATCATGACGATGGCCGAAGGCGCAACGGTGCGTTCATTGGCGCAGCGGATCGTCGAATCGATCCAGACGCAGGACGATGTGGCGGAGCCAAACGGTGTCGCGGCGCAGGTGGCGGCGGTCGCCGCGCAACATGCGCTCGATGTCGGCGCTCATGCGCTGGCCGATGTCGCCGATGCGTTGTCGGGGCAAGCGGATACGGCAACACCTGTCCCGACACCAGCCGCGACGGAGCTCGTCTGATGAACGCACCCACAGGCTGGCGCCGCCGTGAAGGGACGCTCGCGCGGCCGCT
Organism: Paraburkholderia aspalathi; assembly: GCF_905220735.1. Taxonomy (NCBI): domain Bacteria; kingdom Pseudomonadati; phylum Pseudomonadota; class Betaproteobacteria; order Burkholderiales; family Burkholderiaceae; genus Paraburkholderia; species Paraburkholderia aspalathi. The sequence goes on along the minus strand of NZ_CAJNBA010000008.1, from coordinate 160,468 downwards.
GGCGTTAAGCGGTCACGGTCTGCATACCGGACGGCGCGTGAATGTGCGGATTCTTCCCGTCGATGCCGATGGTCCGCGTGGCATCGTGTTTCGCCGCATGCAGGGCGCAGGTGTGCTGGCTGAGCTCGCGGTGAGCCCGTCGTTACGACGCGGCCAGCCGCTTTGCACGATGCTCGAAAGCGCCAATGGCGTTCGTGTGCGCACCATCGAGCACCTGCTGGCGTCGCTGCTGACCTGCGAAATTGATCGTGCGACTGTCGAACTGGATGCCGAAGAAGTACCGATTCTCGATGGCAGCGCCCAGCCGTGGATCGAGGCGATCCATGCGTGCGGACGAAGCGAATTGCCGCACGCCAAGCGTTTTATTCGCGTGCTGCGTCCAGTGAAGATAGCCGACGGCGAGGGCACACGCGATGAGCGCAGTATCTCCATCGAACCGTCGGCCGCTTATGAAATGGCCGTGCGCAACGACCTCAAAGGCTTCGGTGCATTGCGTTGGGACGGCGCGGTGACGCCTAAGAGTTTTGCCGAGGAGATCGCACCCTCGCGTTCATACGGACGCGTCAAATGGGCCATCCCCGCAATTCTCGCCGGTTATGTGCGCGGCATGCCGATTCTGCGCGGCGCACGCCTGTCGTGTACTGCTGCGATCGTCGGCAACCGCGTGCTGGGTGGAATGCGTGTGCCGGATGAGTTCGTGCGGCACCGCGTGCTGGATCTGGTCGGCGACATGGCGATGGCCGGCGCGCCGCTGCTCGGTCGCGTCACCGCATTGCGGCCGAGTCATGAAATGAACTACCGGCTGGTTGCCGAACTGCTCGCCACGCGTGACGCATGGGAATGGGCTGAATTTCCGGCTTGATATCGACATCAGGCCGGCACCTCACAGGGTTATCTGAACAGCATGGGATTGGGTGATCATATCCGTCAGCAACTCGCCGCGAAGGCGTTGATGCGGCAATTGGAGCGCGTCTCCGAAGAGGCGCAGACCCCTGGCGCGCCGTTGCCCGCCGGTGGCACACGCGCGGCGCAAGACGTTTCGCGCGCTGCTCTGTGCAGCTTCAAGACCATGCCGGGTTATCAGCAGGTCGAAATATTGCGGCAGATGGGCGAGAAGCTGCAGGTGGAGTCGCCGTTTTTTCGCGTGCATGAAGGTATTGCGGGCGCGACCACCCAAATTGGCGGCGCGCAATATCTGAACTACGCGAACTACAACTATCTCGGCCTTGCCGGCGATCCGCTCGTATCCGCGCGAGCGAAAGAAGCGATTGATCGCTACGGTACGTCGGCATCGGCGAGCCGGATGGTGGCGGGCGAGCGGCCCGTGCAGCGCGAACTCGAAGCGGCGCTTGCCTCGTTGTACGAGGTGGACGATTGCGTCGTGTTCGTGAGCGGCCATGCCACCAACGTGACAGTGATCGGCTCGCTGTTCGGTCCCGGCGATCTGATCGTGCATGACTCACTCGCGCACAACAGTATCGTGCAGGGCGCGCAATTGAGCGGTGCGAAACGGCTGAGTTTTCCGCACAACGACTGGCAGGCGCTTGATGCGCTGCTCGCACGCGTACGGCACGATTACCGGCGTGTGCTGATCGCGATCGAAGGCCTGTACAGCATGGATGGGGACATACCCGATCTGGCTCAATTCGTCGACATCAAGCGCCGGCATGCCGCGTTTCTGATGGTTGACGAGGCGCACTCGCTCGGCGTGCTGGGCGAGCGAGGCCGGGGCGTTCGCGAGCATTGCGGCGTGGCGAGCGGCGACGTCGATATCTGGATGGGCACGCTCAGCAAAACACTTGCGGGATGCGGCGGGTTTATCGCCGGCTCGCAGGCACTGATCGATATCTTGCGGCATCTCGCGCCCGGCTTCCTGTATAGCGTGGGCCTTGCGCCTGCACTGGCGGCAGCGTCGCTTGCAGCGCTCGAACGGCTGATTGCTGAACCGGCGCGGGTGGCGCTGCTGCGTGCGCGCGGCAAGCAGTTTCTCGACGAAGCGCGCGCCGCGGGTCTCGACACGGGCAAGAGCGCCGGTTATGCAGTCGTGCCGATCATTACCGGCAGCACCTTGAAAGCCGCGCAGTGGGCCAACGCGATGTTTGCTGAAGGCATCAACGTACAGCCGATTTTCTATCCCGCCGTCGAAGAAAAGGCGGCGCGTCTGCGGTTTTTTATCTGTTCGACGCATGAGCCGGAACAGATCAGTCGAACCATCGCGGCGCTCAAGCGCCTGCCGCGTTAAAGAGGGACACTCGCCATGTACGCCGTTGAATCAGAGCGCGCTCGCACATCAAAGCAGGGGCAGGAAGCGGGTGCTTTGCAGTTCCGCCCGGCGCGAGCAGAAGACGCAGAGGCGTGCGCGCGGTTGATCTTCGCCTCGGGTGTGCGTGAGTTCGGGTTCTTTCTCGGCGAACCCGACCATCGGTGCATCGAGTTTCTGCAATTCGCGTTCACGTCGAAACACGGCCGTTTCTCCTACCGGCGGCACCGCGTCGCCGTGACGGGCGACGATAACGTATTGGCTGTGCTTGCCATGCATGACGGCAGGACCATCTGGTTTGACGATCCTCATGTTGCGCTGATGCTGACGGTGTTTTTTGGCGTGCGCAGCACCGTGGGCATGCTGTTGCGTGGGCTCGTGCTGGAGAGTGAATTGCCCGCACCGAAGTCGTCACAAACGCTGATTGCACATTGCGCGACGGATGAACAGATGCGGGGTATGGGTGTGTTCAGTGCGCTATTTACCAGCGTATTGCGCGCGGACCTGATACACGTCGAGCCCGATCGGCAGATCGTACTGGACGTATTGGTCAGCAATCGGCGTGCGTACGATCTGTATCAACGCCTGGGCTTTGTCGAACTGCCACGCCGGGCGCCAATCTCGCGCCGTTTGCCGCAGGAACTGGAATCGGTACGAATGCAGCTTATGCGCCGGGCTTGAATGGGGGCCGGGGGAGCAGGGCGCGCACATTCAAACAATATCTAGAGAGAAAAGAGAAAAAGACCATGCATATTTATCCAGTCATTCTTTGCGGTGGAAGCGGCACGCGGCTGTGGCCAATGTCGCGCGGTGGATATCCGAAGCAGTACCTCAAGTTGACGGGCGAAAACACCCTGGTTCAGCAAACCGCCCTGCGCCTGCGAGGTATCGCCGACGTCGCATCGCCGATCGTCGTCACAAACAATGAGCAGCGCTTTCTTGTGGCCGAGCAGTTGCGCCAGGTCGATGTCGTCTCGTCGGCGATCGTGCTCGAGCCGGCCAGCCGCAACACGGCGCCTGCTATCGCGGTAGCGGCGTTGCTGGCCATGCGTGAAAGCCCGGACGCGCTGCTGCTCGTTCTGCCGTCCGATCACGTGATTAAAGGCGAAGCGGCTTTCATTAAAGCGGCCGAAGCCGCAGCGCAGATTGCCAAAGACGGCTATCTGGTCACGTTCGGTATTACGCCAACCGAACCGCACACTGGCTACGGCTACATCCGTTCAGGCGCGAGCCTTGTCGAAGGCGAGCCAACCTTCGCGGTAGATTCCTTCGTCGAGAAGCCGGACGCCGCGACGGCGCAACGTTTTCTTGAGGATGGCAGCTACTACTGGAATAGCGGCATGTTCATGCTGAAAGCGTCCACCTACATGGAGGAGCTGCGGCGCTACGAGCCTGAAATCGCGAAGCAGGCGGAGCTTTCGCTCGAGAGTGCGCAGCGCGACAACGATTTCGTCCGTCTCGAAGCACAAAGCTTCTCGGCCTGTCCCAACATCTCGGTCGACCATGCCGTAATGGAAAAAACGAAGCGCGCCGCCGTGGTCGCGGTGGCGGATCTCGGCTGGAACGACATCGGCTCGTGGACGGCGCTCGCCGACATTGCGGAGCGCGATGCACAGTACAACGCGCTGATCGGCGATGTGCTGACCGACGCCGTGACCAATTCGTACATCCGCGCTGAACACCGGCTGGTGGCTGCGATCGGGCTGGATAACGTCGTGATCGTCGAGACCGCTGATGCCGTGCTCGTGGCGCATCGCGACCAGGCGCAGGACGTCAAAAAGATCGTCGCGCAGTTGAATGCCATGGGACGTCACGAGTCGGTCACGCACCGTCGCGTGGTGCGGCCATGGGGATCGTACGAAGGCATCGATAGCGGCGACCGGTTCCAGGTCAAGCGCATCGTCGTCAGCCCCGGCGCGCAATTGAGTTTGCAGATGCATCACCATCGTGCGGAGCATTGGATCGTCGTCAAGGGCACCGCGCTCGTTACCAACGGCGACAAAGAGATCATCCTGACCGAAAACCAATCGACGTACATTCCGCTTGGGGTGACGCACCGGTTGCTGAATCCGGGCAAGATTCCGCTCGAGTTGATCGAGGTGCAGTCCGGCGCCTATCTCGGCGAGGACGACATCGTGCGTTTCGAAGACACCTATGGGCGTGTTCGAGATTGACGGGCCTCGAAACACACGTTAGCATCGTTTCCATGATCGCATCTATCCATTCCCGTTCGCATTCTTTGCACGCATGCTGTTGCAGCCTGCCAAGGGGAGCTTGCGTCTAGAGAGTCGATCTGTACACGTCCGTATTCCTGAGGCCACCCGTCACAAGACCGGTGGCTTTTTGTTTTGATCTTTTCGTTTTCGCTCTCACGCACTTACGTTCACTAACGCGCTCAACACCACAGGAATTCACATGCCACTCGTCCTGTACGACACATGGTCGCGCACCTTACGCGCTTTTACGCCGATTCAAGCGGACCATGTGGGGCTGTATTGCTGCGGTCCAACCGTGTACGACCACGCGCATATCGGCAACCTTCGCACCTACGTATTCGAAGACGTGCTGCGCCGCGTGATGACATTGAACGGCTACACCGTGCGGCACGTCGTCAATATCACCGACGTCGGCCATCTGGTTTCCGATGCCGACGAAGGCGAAGACAAAATGGAGAAGGGCAGCCGCCGCACCGGCGAATCGGCGTGGGCGATCGCCGAGCGATATACCGAAGCCTTCATGAGCGACTGGCACGCGTTGAACCTGCTCGAGCCTGCCCTCTGGTGCCGCGCAACCGATCACATCGTCGAGCAGATCGATTTCATTGCCGACCTCGAACGCAACGGCTATACGTACCGCACGGCCGACGGCGTCTACTTCGACACGAGCAAACAGGACGATTACGGCTTTCTCGCACGTCTCGATGTCGCCGGCCTGCAGGCCGGCAAGCGTGTGGCGTTAGGAGAGAAACAGCACGCAACGGATTTCGCGCTATGGAAATTCAGTCCGCCGGACACCATGCGGCAAATGGAGTGGGATAGCCGGTGGGGCCGGGGTTTCCCCGGTTGGCATATCGAGTGCTCGGCGATGTCGGCGAAATACCTCGGCTCGTGGTTCGACATTCATTGCGGCGGAGAGGATCACATCGCCGTGCATCACAGCAATGAAATCGCGCAGACTCAGGCACGCCATGGAACCCGCCTCGCGAACTTCTGGATGCACGGCCATTTCCTCACGCTGGACGCCGGCAAGATGTCGAAGTCGGGCGGCGATTTCGTGCGGTTGCAGACGTTGATCGATCGAGGCGTCGATCCGCTCGCGTATCGCTACTTGTGCCTCAGCGCGCATTATCGGAGCACGCTGCGCTTCAATCTCGAAGCGCTCGATGCCGCGCAATCTGCGTTGGACCGTTTGCGTCGAGCCTATGTGCAATGGCCCGAAGGAGGCGCGCCCGATGCGAACAGCGTCGAACGTTTCAAGGCCGAGGTCGACCAGGATCTGAATCTGCCGCGCGCGCTCGCCGTGCTGTGGGATGTGGTGAGAAGCGATCTCCCGGCGGCGACGCGACGGGCGACGGTCGATCGATTCGACGCCGTGCTAGGACTCCGGCTCGCCGACTGGAAGGAAGATGTGCCTGATGTTCCCGCCGATATCGCGCTTATCTTCGATGCGCGTGACAAGGCCCGCGCGGCCAAGGACTGGACCGAGGCTGATCGTCTGCGTGAGCAATTAAGAGCCGAGGGCTGGCTCGTGGACGACGGTCCGGGTGGGCAGGTGCTGCGTCCGCGCGATACAGGGAAGTAACGATATCCTGGCGTGGCAATGAAAAGTAGACGGGCCGCCATGCTGGCCCGTCTATCCTCACGCTTCACGCGGTTTCTCGCGATGCCTAAAGCGGCACCACGACAGGCTCGGAGTGGCAAGGCGGCTTGCCGTATGGGACATGGACAGGCCCACAACCCCAATGAATCGGCGGACACTCCCAGCCGCGCCGAACGACAATGGGCGGCATCATCCCGCCGGGGCAAGCAGACGGTGCTTCCCGCGTGAGGTAGGCGATGCCGCCGCGGACGGATTGCGAAGCCGCGCGGTCGAGTTCATCGGCGCGGGGCAAATCTTTGAGAACTAGCGTTTTCATGGTGGATCTCCGGTAGGGTTGGATTAACAGTGAGCCCGGGTATCGCCGCGCTCATTGATTCCCTTTGCACACACCATGCCATCCGCCGCAAAGCGGCATGGCGTCCACATCAACCGATCTCGCGCGCGCAAGATGGTTGAGATACACCGACTCGTGACGCTATGGTGTTGGTGCACTACCAACAGCTACGCCCGCCGGAATTGCGGGCACAATAAGTAACCTCGCGCCACTCGCGCACGAATCGCCGATTTCCATTAGCAAGCAAAGGAGGATGTATGAGCCAGCAGAAAGCCATCGAATATTCCGCAGCTTCGCCTGAAGTCAAAGCCGTCTATGACGACATCAAGCAGACCCGCCAGGTCGACGACGTCAATAACTTCTGGAAATACATCGCCCAGCATCCGCCTACGCTCGCGCGCACCTGGGACAGCCTGAAGGACGTGATGGCGCCGGGGGCGCTCGATCCGCTGATCAAGGAATTGCTTTACGTCGCGGTGAGCGTGACGAACAACTGCGGGTACTGCGTCGCGAGCCATACGGCTGCGGCCCGCCGCGCGGGTATGACCGATGAGATGTTTGGCGAACTGCTGGCGGTGGTCGGTATGGCGAATGAGACCAACCGCCTCGCGGTGGGGTATCGCGTGCCGATCGACCCCGCCTTCGAGTAAGGTCGTCGAGTAAGGGCGAGCGCGCTTAACCCCGCGCTTAACTCTGTACGCCGCGCCATCCGGCGAGCAGCGCGGGCAGGTCGGCCATGTCGCGGAAGACGTGAACCGCGCCCGCGCCATGCAAGGCGGTAGCGCTGCTGTGGCTCAGTTCTTTCGGACAGTAGCCGAACACTGTGGCGCCGGCGGCTACGCCCGCCGTGACGCCCGTGACGGTATCGTCAACCACGGCGCAACGTTGCGGTTCTACGCCGAGGCTTGCGGCCGCGGCGAGATAGACATCGGGATACGGCTTGTTGCGCGGCGTTTCATGACCGCTGGAGATGCGCCCTTCGAAGCAGTCGAGAATACCGGCCTTCACCAGTTGCAATTCCACTTTGATGCGATCCGCGCCGGACGCGACAGCAATGCGTCCATTGAGCGACGCATAAAGCGCGCGCACTGCCGACGCCGCGCCGTCAATCGCCACCAGTTCGCGATCGAGCGCCTCATTGCGGCGCGCACGAAATTGCATGAGCCATTCCGTTGTAATCGCGAAACCGGTGCGCGCTTCGATGAGTGCGGCTTCATCCCTGACGGCCTTGCCGACAAAAATTTGCATCGCCTCTTCAACGCTCAATTGCCAGCCTAACTCGCCGAGCATTTCGGTGAGCACGCGGCTAGTGATGGGTTCGGAGTCGACGAGCACGCCGTCGCAGTCGAAAAGTACGGCGTCGAAAGGGAAATCGGCCATCGGGCAGGGTACGGAAAGTGGTCGCGGAACCGGCAAGGATACCTCACCGGCTCGCGCGACGCTGCGCAACGGCCCCAATGGAATCAGGACCCTGCAGCCTTATACCCGTCACTCAGCGTTTTCATGAACGAGATGATGTCCTGAATGTCCTGATCCGTCATGGCCGGCTGATCCCCGAACTTGCGATCGAACGGCGCATCGGCAACGTCGACATTGGCGTGATACTGCGCCGGCAGATCGTTGTACTTCTGTACCTTGCCCGAAGCATCGCGCGGATAGATTTTCTCGGGCGCCGTGTTGCGCAGGTTGTAGAAGTCCATGACCTGCTTGAGGTCGTGATACACGCCGTTGTGGAAGTACACCTTGCGCTCGGCAACATTGCGCAGGGTTGGCGTCAGGAACATCCCGCAGTACTGCGTCTCCTTCTTCATGTCGTCACGGAACGGCCCGCACACGCCCATATCGAAGAACTTCGGATCCTTGTTGGCCGGAATGGCCGGATTCCGCGGCACGCCAAGCGCCTCGTACTGCGTGTCGGTGAACACCGGCGGCAAGCCATCCTTGCTGGGCTGGCTCAAGTGGCAACCCGCGCAATTAGCCTTGTCCTTATCGTTGAACAACTGCAAGCCATGCAATTCGGCGTGGGTCAGCCGCGCTTTACCTTCGAGCCAGTAATCGTACTTGCTGGTAAAAGCATGAAACGACTGATCTTCGGTTTGATACCGTCCCACTGCGAACATGGCTTCCGAGATCAGCAGGCTCGGATTGTTGACGATGCCCGCTCCGAAGATCTGTTTGAACTGGTCCAGATATTTGGTTTGCAGCAGCTTGCGCGCGACATCCTCTTGCGTCGCGTTGGCCATCTCCACTGGATTCATCAGCGGACCGATTGCCTGGATTTGCAGCGTATCGGCGCGGCCGTCCCAGAACAGGCCGCCCTGCGGCACCATCGCCGGCGCGGCGGGTGCGGCAAGCGCCGTCTTCTGTGCGCGCTGCACGCCGGCGGCCTGTGAGGCCAGTTGGGTCATATCGACGGGCACGTCCGTATCGCCCTGATCCGGCCCGATGCTGAATGGCGCCTGACGGTACAGATACGTCAGCGACGGCGGCGGCCGATAGCCGGCCTGATTCATGTGCGCGCCGCCGAGTTGAACCGGAAACGCGTTATCCGGCGCGTACGAATGCTGTGCCGAGTGGCACGACGCACACGACTGCGTACCCGAGGCCGACAACGTCTGGTCGTAGAAAATCTGTTTGCCGAGCAGCGCAACCGCGCTTAGCGGCGCGTCTTGCGGACCCATCAAATGAACCGGATTGGGATTCGCGCCGGTGATTTCCTCGACGATCGAACCCACTGCGGGCGGCATCCGTTCCGGGTAGACGAGCGCGTACGCGCAAACCACGGCGAGCGCGAGCACGATGCCGACGGCGCTCCACACGAGCAGCCTGAGCCAGGCGCGACGGGTAATGACGGGACCCGGCTCACCGCCGGCAGGCAGATGCGGGGGCAGCACGGCGTCTGAAGGATGATTCATGGCGGTAGTGACAAGTGATTCGATCAGGTGCGACCAAAAAGCAAATCGAGCCAGCACGTTTGCACTGGCTCGACGCCCAACTACAGCTTGATGTGTTTCGTGCTCTTCCTCGTGCTGCGTGTCGCGTCGTCATGCACGAGCCGCGCTCGTACATGACGTGACGGCAGTCGCACCGGAAGGGCAGTCCGCACGTTTGCGGGTCAGCTAGCCGGCGCCGCCGACAGCTTCGTGCCCAGGTTCTCGTCCAGGAACACTGTCGGATTGTTGCCCGAGCCCGAGAAGTTGAACATGTTCATGATGCTGCCTGCCGTTGCATCAAACGAACCACTGCCAATGCGTTGACCGCCGAGCCAGTTGTCTTCGATGAACCTGACCACAGACGCCTGGGTGATCGGCGTATCGTCGACGAAGTTGACCTTCGCCCACGGCGACACCACGATAAACGGCGTACGCGTACCCGGGCCGCAACGGCCGTTCACTGCGCCGCCATTCACGCCCTGCGGTTGCACCGCGCCCGTTGCCGTGCACTGACCCGTGCCGCTCAGGTTGTCGCTGCCGGCGATCGTTGCGCCGCCAGCGGATTGCGCCGTGGTCGAGTCGAACGACGCGCTCGTCGGCGCCTTGTAGCGGTGGTCGTACCAACCGTCCGAATCGTCGTAGGCGATGATCACGGCGGTGTTCTTCCAGTCAGGCTGTTGCTGCAGGAAGTTGATCACCTTCGTGACGAAAGCCTGCTCGTCGATCGGATCCGAGTTGCCCGGGTGGCCGTCGCCGACTGCCGGCGCCTTCAGGAAGCTCACCGACGGATAGTTGCCCGCCTTCACCGCAGTGAAGAAGTCGTCGGTGTCGTACTGGTGGTGAACCGGCGTTGCCGTGTTGTCGAGCGGGTCGGTCGCGCCGATCAGCGCCGTCGACGTCGGACGCGTGTGCTTCAGGTTGGCCGTGCTGGCGTAGTACTGGAACCACGCGTGATGCTGCACGTAGTCGGTCTTGGTCGCGTTCAGGACTTGCGAGAACGTCGAGCGTGCGCAACCGGTCGTGCCGTTGGCATTGGTGGTCGTCAGGTTGAAGCCGCCCATGAAGCCGCCCCACGTCAGGCCCTTCGCGTTAAGCAGGTCGCCGATGTTCTTGGACGTCATCGCACCCGTCACCGTGCTGCCTGCCGCGATCGTGCAGACGTCGCCGGTCGGATCCAGGTCACCGATCATCGTGAAGCCGCCGGCCGAGTCAGGAATCGCATTGGCCGAGGTTCCGCCCGTCACTACGACGCCGTTGTTCTGGCCGGAGATGACTTCGAGTGCGCCAGGCGTCGACGGACCGTACGTGTCCGTGTACGCATTCTGGTTCATCGCAAAGTTCTGCGCGTAGTTCCACATCGCCGTGACCGTGTTGCCGTCGAAGTAACCGAGCACCTGGCCCTTCGTGGCGAACGCGCCGGTGCTGCCGGCGATCGTCGAACCTGCCGCCGTGAACAGCGGGAACGAGTCCATCGCACCGTTGTTATACGCGAGCTGTTCCGCGGCATACGCGTGGTTCTGGCTCGACGTATTGGCTTGCGAACGATCGAGACGGAACGGCAGCAGGTCGGCGGCCGGCAGGCCGAGACCCGCGACCGTCACGGAACCCACCGTGCGGCCCGCCGTGTTCGGCGAGGTCGACAGCGCGTTCGGGTTCGCGGTGATCAGGTTGTTGGTGCTGAGGTTGTTGACCGACGGCGTGCCTGCGGCTGCGGTGAATTGCGGCTCGCCGACCGGGTTGTTGGCCTGCGGGTAGGTTGCGAAGTAGTGGTCGAACGAGACGTTCTCGCCGAAGATCACCACCACGTGTTTGATCGGCGTGGCTGTCGTGACGGCATCCTGCGCGGACACCGTGACTGTCGGTGTCGATGCAGCCGGCGGCGCGGACGCCGTCGAACTCACGCTATTGTTGCCGCAAGCAGCGAGCGTAAGCATCGCGGCCAACGGGATGGGTAAGAGGGTTCTACGGAACATGTGACTGGCTCCAGATTCGACTTCGCCGTTCAGCGTTTCCAGGTAATGCACGTGTGGATGTTCGCTGGGGATATTGTTAGAAATACAGCTGAGGGTCTTACCGCTAGAAACTGGCCGCATTGAAACACCCGCTGATTAAGATTTGAGGGCGCGAACATTACGCCACCTATCGGTTGCCATTCATTTCTATAACTTTTGCTGTCGTTCCGCTTGCGCGGGCCCTGGATGGGAAGGCTGTTGCGGTCTCCATGATTCGCGTGCAGCGGCGCGTTTCTTTCAGCGCCATTCAGAGCGACGGAGAACGACGGATTTTCGCGGCTGCGGCGTTCAAGAAGAAACGCAGCCGCTTCTGGCTTCGGCTCTTATGGGAGAAATCCAACATGACATCGACCAAACCGGTCCGCCCTCTGACTTCCGTGCTCGCTGCGGCGATTACGTGCGCTGCCGCTTTGACGGCGGCGCCTGCCTTTGCGCAGGCGGTGATCGTCGCGCCGATGGCGCCGCCACCGCCGCGCGTCGAAGTGATGCCAGCGCCGCGTTCGGGTTACGTCTGGGATCAGGGCCGCTGGCGTTGGGAGCACGGCCGTTATGTGTGGGTGCCCGGCCACTGGCAGCCGGTGCGTGTCGGCTATCGCTGGGTGCCGGGGCATTGGGTGCAGCGCGGACCAAACTGGCGTTGGGTCGAAGGGCATTGGGCCTGAACGTTGAGCGCCATGGTGCTCTTTGGCTCGCTTTGGAGCCGCATGCCTTGAGCGAACGCGATCCCGATGCGGAATTGCTCGAGGGGGTGGCCCGGCAAGACCCGGCCGCCGTCCGCTCGCTCGTCGCGCGCAAGCTGCCGCGTCTGCTCGCGCTCGCCACGCGCATGCTGGGAGACCGCATGGAAGCGGAAGACGTGGCGCAGGAGGTCTTCGTGCGAATCTGGAAACAGGCTTCGCGCTGGCGCGAAGGCGAGGCGAAGGTCGATACCTGGGTCCATCGTGTCGCGCTCAATCTTTGCTACGACCGTCTGCGCGGCCGCCGCGAAGTCCCGCAAGACGACATGCCTGACGAGATCGACCCCGCTGCGCTGCCCGACGCCGCGCTCGAAGCGCGCGCCCAGGACGAGCGCGTTCGCGAGGCGCTCGCCGCATTGCCGGCACGACAGCGCGAGGCGCTGGTGCTGAATTACTACCAGGAAATGTCGAACATCGGCGCTGCCGCCCTGATGGGCATCACGGTCGATGCGCTGGAAAGTCTGCTGGCACGTGCGCGCCGCAATCTGCGCGCCCAACTGGCCGGCAGCGGCCTTAGCAAGGACAAGTCATGACGCCCGAAAGATTCCATCAGATCGTCGAAGCCTACGGCGCCGATCCGCGCCGCTGGCCGCAACAGGAACGCGCAGCGGCAGAGGTCTGGGCCGCTACGCATCGTGCCGAGGCCGACGTGTTGCTGGCCGACGCGGCCGGCATCGATGCCTTGCTGGCCGCCGACAAGGTCGATCCGCCTCGCGCGGCCTTGCAGCAGCGCATCATCGGCAGCGCACCCGGACGGCGGCCGAGCGCACCACGCCGGAAATTGTGGTGGTCGGGTGCGGCGGTGGCAGGCGTCGGCGTGCTGGGCGGCGTGGCCGGCGCCTTTGCGGTCTCGTTCTTCGTTTTGACGGGGACGGTTCCGCAAGTGCATGAGTCCTCTTATTTAACTTCGAGCTTCGGTGGTTCATCCGCCGATTGGAGCGGCGAATGAACGGCCGGTCATGGAAAATCGTGCTGGTGGCTTCGCTGGTGCTCAACGTGTTTCTGCTGGGCGCGATTGTCGGAGGTGCTTATCAATGGTTTGCGGCGCATGGCGCGACCACCACGGTGCTGGCGCAGCAGCGCACTGCGCTGCGCTTTGCCGCCGAAACGCTGCCGGCCGAGCGTCAGAAGGCTTTCATCGACGGCCTGAAGAATGCGCGCCGCGAGGGCCGGCAATATGCCCGCGATGGCCGCGAAGGGCGTCATGAAGTATTGCGCCTGCTCGCCGCGCCGCAGTTCGATCGCGCGGCACTGGACGCAGCGTTGGCCCGCACGCGTGCGGCCGACAGCAGCTTGCGCGCGCAAGTGGAGGGCAGTGTGGCGGATTTTGCGGCGACGCTGTCGCCCGAAGAGCGCGTCGCATTCGCCGACAGCCTGAAGCTGCGCGGACAATGGCGTGAACCGCAGCCGGCCGCCAATGCGAACAAGCCACCGAAGCCGGCCGCAAGTGAACCTTCGAGTGAAGCGTCGGGCGAATAAAAAATTCTGAACGGCCGCGACGGATTTGAGCGTGGCGGTCGTTTAAAGAATATCCAACGCCGAAGAGGATGGTATGGCCACATCACCGAACCTGAATGCCGCGGCGATTGCGCTGAATCGTTTCGGCCTCGGCGCGCGGGCCGACGATACGCCGCCCGCCGACCCGAAGGGATGGCTGCTCGCGCAGTTCGAGCAATATCAGCCGCGGCCTGCCGCGTGGGCGAGCCAGCCTGATTCGGTGGCGCTGTCGGGCGAGCTCGTACAACAGCGCATGCAGCTGAATCAACTGAATCGGCAGACCCAGCAGAACGTCAATGAAAGCGCAGCCGCCAGTCAGACGAACGCGCAGGTCAGCATGCAAACCAATGGGCCGGCCAACCCGCAAACCATCGGGCAGGGCGCATCAGAACCCGCTGCACAAACTGCTAAGCAAGCCGAACGAAAAGCGCTGCGAGGCGAAATTCTCGACATGTACCGTTCCGCGGTGAACGCGCGGGTCGCAAGCGCGCTGACTACGCAGACGCCTTTCGTCGAGCGGCTGGTTCATTTCTGGGCGAACCACTTCGCGGTGTCGACGGAAAAACCCGGCGTCGCGGCGCTGGCCGGTTCATTCGAAGCGGAAGCGATCCGCCCGCACGTGCTTGGCCGTTTCGAGGACATGCTGGTCGCCGTCGAACGTCATCCGGCCATGCAGTTATTTCTCGATCAGACGCGTTCGGTTGGACCGGACAGCATGGCAGCCATGCGCGCAGCGGAGCGCAATCCGAATGTCAAACGCGGTCTGAATGAGAACCTGGCGCGCGAAATCATGGAGCTGCACACGCTCGGCGTGCGCAGCGGCTATACCCAGGACGACGTCACCGAATTCGCCCGTGCGCTGACCGGCTGGAGCCTCGCCGGCAACCCCGGCAATTCGGGTAACCCGCGCGGGCAGGGTCTGCAGACGAACGCCGCGCCAGGCACTTTCGTGTTTCGCGTCGCGCTGCACGAGCCGGGTTCGCGCACCATCATGGGCCGCCGCTACGACCAGCCGGGAGAAGAGCAGGCGCTGGCGATACTGCACGACCTCGCAAGCTCGCCCGCGACGGCGCAGCACATTGGCGGCAAGCTCGCCCGTCACTTCGTCGCGGATAATCCGCCACCGGCGGTGAGCGAGCGATTGGCGAGTGCATTCGCGCGCAGCGGCGGCGATCTGCCGACCGTGTACCGGACGCTGCTCGACATGCCGCAGGCGTGGTCGCCGGCCGCGGTGAAGTTCAAGACTCCGTGGGAATGGACCATTTCTTCGATGCGCGGGCTCGGCTGGCAGGACATCGGCAACATGCAGACCGCGCCCATCCTGACGCAACTCGGTCAACCAGTGTGGCGCCCAGGTTCGCCTGCGGGCTACGACGACATTGCCGCAAGCTGGGCCGCGCCTGATGCGCTCGTGCGCCGGGTCGAAGTGGCGCAGCGTTTCGCGTCGCGGGTCGGCGACCGGCTCGATGCGCGCTCGCTCGGCCAGACCTTGCTGGCCGGCTCGCTCAGTGCGCCGACTGCCACCGCCGTATCGCGTGCCGAAAGCGCATCGACCGCGATCGCGCTGCTGCTGGTCTCGCCGGATTTTCAACGGAGATGAACGCCATGTTTTCACGCCGCAAATTTTTGAGCGTTGCCGCTGCCGGCGCGGGCGCGATTCTCGTATCGCCGCGAATTGCGTTTGCCAGCGTCGCAACGGATCGCCGCTTCGTGTTCGTGATCCAGCGCGGCGCAGCCGATGGCCTGAACATCGTCGTGCCGTACGCCGAACCCGCCTACGCGACATTGCGCGGTGCGCTTGCGATCGATGCGTCCAAGGCGACCCGTCTCGACGGCACGTTCGCGCTGCATCCTTCAATGGTGCAGACCGCCGCGATGTATGGGGATCGCCAGGCGCTGTTCGTGCACGCAGTGGCATCGCCGTATCGCGACCGCTCGCACTTCGACGGGCAGAACGTGCTGGAGACCGGCGGCACCTCGCCGTATCAGATGAAGGACGGCTGGCTGAACCGGCTCGTTGCATCGATGCCCGCCACGCGCGAGAACGCGATCGCCTTCGCGCCGACCGTGCCGATAGCGCTGCGTGGCAGCGCGGCGGTGACCTCGTACGCGCCCTCGGGGTTGCCGCAGGCGCCTGACGATCTGCTCATGCGGGTCTCGCAGTTGTACGACCAGGATGCGCAATTGCGCCCGCTATGGGAGTCGGCCATGACCGCGCGCGGACTCGCGGGCGACGCCGGAGCGCGTCAGGACCCGGCGAGCCTCGGCAAGCTCGCCGCCGGTTTTCTGTCACGCGACGATGGTCCGCGAATTGCGATGATCGAAACCGGTGGCTGGGACACCCACACGGCGCAAAACGCACGCCTCGCCAATCAGCTGAAAGCGCTTGACACGATGCTGGCCGCGTTGCGTGACGGCATGGGGCCGTTGTGGAGCAAGACTACCGTGGTAGTGGCAACCGAGTTCGGCAGAACCGCCGCCGCCAATGGCACGGGCGGCACCGATCATGGCACCGGCTCGGTGGCGATGATGCTGGGTGGCGCGGTGGCGGGCGGACGTGTGCTCGCCGACTGGCCTGGCCTGAAACCGGGCGACCTTTACGAAGCGCGCGACCTCAAGCCGACGATGTCGCTGGATGCGTTGCTCGCCGGCGCCGCAAGCGAAAGCCTCGGACTCGATCCGCAGCGTACCGCCGCTAGATTGTTTGGCCAGACCGCAGGCATGCACCCTATGACAGGACTCGTGCGCGCATAAGCTGAAAACCGCCAGAACGACAGACAGCGCCGCAAATTGGCTCTTGCGGCGCTATCCATCGTCACTACCCGGCTTTCGTTAATCGTCAATCGTCAGACGCGATCAACCCCCGCCGCCGCCCTGCGTGCCGAGCGTCAGCTTGTTGTTCACCGAGGTCACGCCTGAAACACCCTTGGCTATTTCCTCAGCTTGTGGGATTTGCGCGCCATCGGGCACCGTGCCAGTCAACGTCACCGCGCCGCCGCGCGCCCGGACAAACACGTTCGACACATCAAAACCCTGTGCCTTTCCCAAAGCCTTGCGCACGGCCAGACCCAACTTGCGGTCCGTGCTCTTCATCGCTTTCGAATTCGGAGCCGGCGCCGCCATGGTGCCAGACGCCATCGCGTCGCTCGATTGGGCATAGGCGCTGGACGCAGTCGCCACACACAATGCGATGCCGAGCGCCTTCAATAGATTGACTGTTTTCACGTTTTCTCCATTCCTCGAAAAGTTGATTTCGCATCGTTGCATGCAAAAAACATGCGCCTGCAAGCACTTTTCCGCCCGCGTGGGGCCTCCGGTCTTGTAGAAGAGTGACGTCGTGAAGCTCCCGGCGCGCTTAAACAATACTCCAGCAAACGCGCGAGCGTTGAAAAAACTGACCTGGCCGCCCGTCGCCCGATTCGCCTATCATGACGGCTTCGATCATCCAGGGCGTACCGCAGATGTCTGATGGCGTACAGGAACAACTACACGAAACACGCACGGAAGCCGCTGCATCGTCGATCGATTATGGCCTGTGGGCACTGACCTTCAGCTATGTACTGAGTCAGTTTTTCCGTAGTTATATCGCTGTGATTTCCACCCAGCTGATCGGCGATTTTCATTTCTCGCCGCAGATGTTCGGCTGGTTCGCGGGCTCGTTCTTCCTCGTGTTCGCCATCGCGCAACTGCCGGTCGGTGTCATGTTCGACCGCTACGGCGTGCGCGGCCCGACCGCGTTGTTGATGGGCATCGGCGCTGCATGCGCCGGCATTCTTTCGATGACGACGAACGCAACCGTGGCGCTCGTCGCGCAAGCCGGCATCGGACTGGGTTGCGCGCCGATCTTTATGGGGTTGCTCAACTACGTGCTGCATTCCGGCCACGGCACGCGCAATGTGCGTGCTGTCACGACGGCGAGTGCGATCGGCATGGCGGGCGCATTGCTGGCCGCGTTTCCGCTGAGCCGAGCGACGGCCAGCTTCGGCTGGCGGCCGGTCATGGTTACCGCTGCGCTGGCTATGCTATGCGCGACGCTTGGCGTCGTATGTTTCGTGCGCCGGCGCGATGCGGCCGCGCATGAGCAAAGCCTCGCTGCATCGCAACACGCGGCAGGCGGAGTGAAACGGCGCACCGGTTTCTGGACCTTGATGCCGGCCTGCCTCGCGCTTTCGGTCGGCAGCACGTTCCGTACGTCATGGGGTGGGCCGTATCTCGCCGACGTGTACGGCTTCGACGTCATCGCGCGCGGCAATGCGATGACCGTCACCAGCGTGATCGGGATCGCCGCATCTTTCTGTATTCCGGTGGTCGTGCGGTTCTGCGCGCCCAAGCTTATCTCGTTGCTGTGGCTGATTGCCGGCGTGCTGGCGGCACTGGTGCTCGCGGTCAGCCCGGACGGCAACTGGGGCGTCAGTGTCGCGTTGATCTGCGTGTTGTTCTCGGTCGGCTCGATCCATCCGCTCGTGATGTCGCAAGCGCGCGCCATCATTGCACCGCGCCGGCTCGGGCTCGGTCTGGGCTTGCTCAATAGCCTCGTTTTTCTCGGCGTGGCGCTGACCAGCAGTTGTTTCGGCTGGATCGCGGGTGTCGCAAAACAGGCGCATCTATCGAACGCGGGGATCTATTCGGCGCTGTTCTCCGTGACCGTCGTGCCGCTTGCAATCGGCGCCGTCATTTATTTCTTCAGCCCGGTGGTTGCTGCGCCGAAAGAAGAAGTCTGAGCGGTTTTTTGCATTTGTCTATAATTCCGCAGCCCGGATCACCCCGTTCCGGACTATGGTTTGTCCTTCAGATGGTGCCGTTTCGCGGGAGCGTGTTTCATTTTGAGCAAAACCAATCACAGTCCGATCGATCATCCGGTCGAGGACCCGAGCGCGGGAGACGGTGAGCAGACACCCGCTGCATCCGCCGGCGCGAATTCGGTTCTCGCGAGCCGGACGGCGCACGAGGCGCATAAGGACGACCGGCATTTCGTCACGGCACTCGCGCGCGGGCTCGAGGTGCTGGCGTGTTTTCGCTCAGGCGACAAATCGCTGAGCAATCAGGAACTCGCATTGCGCTGCAAGCTGCCGAAATCGACCGTATCGCGTCTGACTCACACGCTGACGCTGCTCGGCTATCTGATTCATTTGAAAGAGAGCGGCAAGTACCGGCTCGGCACGGCTTCGCTCGCGCTGGGCAGCGCGATGCTGGCGCGGCTCGATGTCCGCAAGATTGCCCGGCCGGTGATGCAGGAATTGGCCGATATCGTCGGCGCAACTGTGTCGTTGGGTACGCGCGACCGGCTCTCGATGATCTACGTGGAAAATTGCCGGGCCTCGGTGGCGCTCACGCTGACGCTGGAAGTCGGTTCGCGTATTCCGGTCGCCACGTCGGCGATTGGCCGCGCGTGGCTCGCGGCGATCCCTGAACACGACCGTCTCAGCTTTATGGAGCAGGTGCGTGAGCTCGATCACGTCCAGTGGCCGAAAACACGCCGCGGCATCGAGAATGCGCTCGAAGATTACCGCACGCTCGGCGTGACGACTTCGTTCGGGGACTGGCAGAAAGAGGTGAACGGCATCGCGCGTGCTTTCCAGCCGGGTGGCGAGCTGCCGATCATGGCGATCAATGTCGGCGGACCTTCGTTCAAACTCTCCAAAGAGTTCCTGCTCGAAGAAGTGCGGCCGCGTCTGATCGACGTGGTGACGCAGCTGGAAGTCGCGTTGTCGCATTGAGCGGAGTCAGGCGGTATCAAGCGGCGTCGATAGCCGCATCGAACGCCGCGTTGAAGCCGCACTGAGCGGCAGCGTTTAGAACCACTGAGGCGCCATGCTGAGCGTCGTATCGTCGAGACTGCGCAGCGTGGCAAGCATCAGCGAGACGCGCGGCAATTCCCAATGGAAGAACCACTGGCACGCATGCAGCTTGCCGCGATAGAAGTCACGGTCGGCTTCACTCTTCGCTTCAGGTAACGCGGCGCTCGCAACGATCGCCTGCCGCAACCACGTCCATGCAATCACGATATGCCCGAACGCTTCGAGAAAAGCATTCGCGTTGGCGAGCGCACGTTCGCTTTCGCTGGCGAGCGTAGGCAATAACGCTTCAACCGTGCCGGTCAATTCGCTCCATGCCTGGACGAGTGAATCGGCATACGCTTGCAGTGCCGGATGAGCGCGAGCCGATTCGACGCTGCGCTGTATTTCACGCCCTAACAGCTTAAGCGCCGCACCCTGTTTCATCACGACTTTGCGGCCGAGTAGATCGATCGCCTGGATACCGTGCGTGCCTTCGTGAATCATATTCAGGCGATTGTCACGGTAGAACTGCTCGACCGGATATTCGCGCGTATAGCCGTAACCGCCGTGAATCTGGATCGCCAGACTGTTCGCTTCGAGGCACCACTGTGAAGGCCACGACTTCACCACCGGCGTCAGCAGATCGAGCAGCAGGCCCGCTTCGGCGCGTGCAGTGTCGCCTTCACCGGTGTTCTGTTCGTCGACGAGGCGCGCCGCGTACAGGCACAGCGCGTACGCACCTTCCACATACGCCTTTTGGGCGAGCAGCATGCGGCGCACATCGGCGTGTTCGATCAACGGCAATTGCGGATCGAGCGGATTCTTGTTATCCGGGCGACGTCCTTGCGGCCGTTCGCGTGCGTAATCGAGCGACGCCAGATAGCCGCGATAGCCGAGCATGACCGCGCCGAGACCGACGCCGATGCGTGCCTCGTTCATCATGTGGAACATATACGCGAGGCCGTGATGCGGTTCGCCCACCAGTTCACCAATGCATTCGCCGCGTTCGCCGAACGACAGCATCGTCGACGTGGTGCCACGCCAGCCCATCTTGTGAATCAAGCCCGCGAGCGCAACGTCGTTGCGCGCACCGCGGCTGCCGTCGTCATTCACGTGGAATTTCGGCACCGTGAAGAGCGAGATGCCTTTGACGCCTGGGGGCCCGCCGGGAATTCGCGCCAGCACCAGGTGAACGATGTTCTCGCTCAGCTCGTGATCGCCGCCCGAAATGAAAATCTTGTTGCCGCGGATCGAATAGGTGCCGTCTTCGTTAGGCGTTGCACTGGTGACGAGATCCGAGAGGCTCGAGCCCGCTTGCGGCTCGGTCAGCGCCATCGTGCCGAACGCGCGGCCTTCGAATAGAGCCTGCAGATACTTGCGCTTCTGCGCGGCGCTGCCGAAGCGCTCGATCACGTTCGCATTCGCCGTGGTCAGCATCGCGTAAGACGAGGTGGCGATGTTGGCGCTCTTGAAGAGCGACAGGCATGCAAAGGAAATCACCGAGGGCAACTGCATGCCGCCCCATTCGTAATCTTTGCCTGCAGCAAGAAAACCGGCAGAGCGGAACGCGTCGAGTGCGTCTTTGACCTCGGTGAGGATCGTGACGCGTTGACCGTCGAATTGCGGTTCTTGCTCGTCCGAAAGACGGTTGTGCGGCGCGAACTTGTCGGCGGCGACCGCATGAGCGGTTTCGAGCGCCGCATTGAAGGTCTCGCGAGTGTGGTCGGCGTGGCGTGCGCGCTGCGTGAGCGTCTCGGCCTCGAGCACTTCGAACAACTGGAATTCCAGATCACGCGAGTTGATGATCAGCGCATCTTGCATGGGAGAAGACCCGTCCAAAGGTGAGCCGCTATGCAGAACAACTACGCGACAAGCGCGGAAACCCACGAAATCGCATAGACGCGGCTCGATTGAAAAGTGCGGTATTCGGGTAAGTCCCGATGACCGGCCCATCGACGATGCGTGTCAGTTTAAATCAAAAGTGAATGAGCGTGCTTTTATTTACAGGCTGAATTTCGGCACGTATGATGGTCAGCAAATCTGGAATAGAAGTCTGCATTGCAGAACAACTTGGAGGAGCGTCGTAATGTCTGTGAAAGACCTGTTTCAACTGGACGGCAAGGTTGCACTGATCACCGGGGGCTCGCGCGGGCTGGGCTTGCAAATGGCCGAGGCATTAGGAGAAATGGGCTGCCGCGTGGCGATCACCGCGCGTAAGGCCAATGAGCTCGCCGAAGCGAAAACGCATCTGCAAAGCCGGGGTATCGAGGTGCAGACCATCGTCAACGATCTGCAGCGCTTCGAGGGTATCCCCGGTCTCGTGGATGAAGTGCTCGGCTTGCATGGCAGCATCGACATTCTAGTGAACAACGCAGGCGCGACGTGGGGCGCACCGGCCGAAGATTACCCCGATGAAGCGTGGCACAAGGTGATGAACCTGAATGTTCATGCGCCGTTTTTCGTCGCTCGTGAAGTCGGCAAGCGCAGCATGATTCCGCGTCGTGCGGGCAAGATCATCAACATCGCGTCGGTGGCGGGGTTGAAGGGTTCGCCGCCGGGCATGAACACGATTGCGTACAACACCTCCAAGGCCGCGGCGATCAATTTCACGCGGGCGCTTGCGGCGGAATGGGGCAAGTACAACATCAACGTCAACGCGATCTGCCCGGGATTTTTCCCTTCGAAGATGTCGGCGGGCTTGCTCGACAAGCTCGAAGACACCGTCATTTCGCGCACGCCGTTGCAGCGCCTCGGCGGTGATGAGGATCTCAAAGGCCCGGTCGTGTTCCTCGCGAGTGAAGCGTCGCGTCATATCACGGGACAGTATTTCGCGGTGGATGGCGGCTCGATCATTGTTTGATCGAGTGGTCTTCAGACGCAGCGCGCTGGCAAGGGCGCGCTGCGTCTACGTATAGAAACAGCTTTGCATGGGACCGGAGTAAGCGCTAAAGCGCCAACTCCGGTCGACAGGAGACGCCGCATGAATTTTCAGCACTCGGACAAGGTCAAGAGTTTGCAGCAGCGCCTGAACGCTTTCATGGACGAGCACGTGTGTCCAGCGGAGGCGGTTTTCGAAGCGCAGATGGACGCCGCACGTGAATCCGGCAACCGCTGGCAGCCCGCGCCGGTGATCGAGGAATTGAAACAGAAAGCGAAAGCCGTGGGTTTGTGGAACCTGTTCCTGCCCGAGTCGAAATACGGCGCGGGGCTCACCAACCTCGAATACGCACCGCTGTGCGAAATCATGGGGCGCTCGCATATCGGCGCGGAGCCGTTCAACTGCTCGGCGCCGGACACTGGCAACATGGAAACGCTGGTGCGTTACGCAACACCGGAGCAGCAACAACAATGGCTGCTGCCACTGCTCGACGGCTCGATCCGCTCGGCC
This sequence comes from Paraburkholderia aspalathi, assembly GCF_905220735.1. NCBI lineage: Bacteria > Pseudomonadati > Pseudomonadota > Betaproteobacteria > Burkholderiales > Burkholderiaceae > Paraburkholderia > Paraburkholderia aspalathi. The sequence continues at coordinate 137,711 of NZ_CAJNBA010000008.1, read as the reverse complement.
TTTGCGATGACGGAGCCGGAAGTGGCGTCGTCAGACGCAACCAATATCGAGGCGCGCATTGAACGCGACGGGAACGATTACATTCTGAACGGCCGCAAATGGTGGACCTCGGGCGCGAACGATCCGCGCTGCAAGGTCCTCATCTTTATGGGCAAGTCCAGCCCGGACCACACCAACCGGCATCAGCAGCAGTCGATGATTCTGGTGCCGATGGACACGCCGGGCGTGAAAGTACTGCGTCATCTGCCGGTATTCGGCTATGACGACGCCCCGCATGGTCACGCCGAAATCTCCTTTGAAAATGTACGTGTGCCGGCCAGCAACATGCTGCTCGGCGAGGGCCGCGGCTTCGAGATCGCGCAAGGGCGGCTCGGACCCGGCCGTATTCACCACTGCATGCGTTTGATCGGACGCGCCGAGCGCGCGCTCGAAGCGATGTGCCGCCGCTCGCTGGAACGCGTAGCGTTTGGCAAACCGATCGCGGACCAGGGCGTCACCCGCGAGCGGATCGCGAACGCACGCATCATGATCGACCAGACGCGGTTTCTGGTGCTGAACGCCGCGCACAAGATGGACACGGTCGGCAACAAGGACGCGCGTCAGGAGATCGCCATGATCAAGGTGGCTGCGCCCAGCATGGCATGCCAGGTGATCGACTGGGCGATGCAGGTGCATGGTGGCGGCGCGGTCAGCGACGACTTCGGCCTCGCTCGCGCGTATGCGAGTTCGCGCACGCTGCGTTTCGCGGACGGCCCTGACGAAGTGCACCGTAACGCCATTGCGAAGATGGAGCTTGGACGTCATCTCGGGCATTCATCAAGCAACTGAGTCCCTTGATTGCCATGACGCATTAACCCGCCGCGTCCTTCACGCGGCGGATGTGAACGAAGCGCGCACCATCCGTGTGAAACGCGCACAGACAGTAAAGGCAGGAGACGCCTATGAACGAACGCCATCACCCGAATTGGCCGCCGCAAGTGCCATTGCATCTGACGCTGCCCGAGACCAATATTTTCTATAACGCCGAGGTGTCGGCGGCGCGTTTTCCCAACAAACCGTTCATCGTCTTCTACGACACGGCGGTTACGTTCGGCGAGTTCAAGGACGAAACCGAGCGTATCGCGGGATTCCTTCAGCAGGAATGCCACGTCAAGGCGGGCGACCGCGTGCTGCTTTACATGCAGAACAGCCCGCAATGGATCATCGCTTACTATGGGATCCTGCGTGCGAACGCCGTCGTGGTGCCGGTCAATCCGATGAACATGAGCGGTGAGCTGGCGCATTACGTCGAGGACAGCGAGGCGACCACGATCATTGCGCCGCAATGCCTGTTCGCGAACGTCGAGCCGCTGATCGGCAAGGGGCCGGGGAAGGGCATCGAGCACGTGATCGTCGCGACGTATAGCGATTATCTGAAGCGGCCATCGCCGATTCCCGTGCCGGAGTTCGTGGCCGCGCCGCGCAAGACCTTCAATATTCCCGGCGTCACGTCCTGGCGCGAGGCGCTCGAACGGCATATCGCGCCGGGTCCGCTTACCACCGGTCCGGACGATCTGTGCGTGATGCCATACACGTCCGGCACCACCGGCAAGCCGAAGGGCTGCATGCATACGCACCGCAGCGTGATGAGCACGCTGCTCGGCGGCTGCGTCTGGTTCTCTGCGCCGCCGGACGGTGTGTATCTATCGATATTGCCGTTCTTTCACGTGACCGGCATGCAAGGCGGCATGAACAGCGCGGTCTTCTCCGGGGCAACAATTATCGTGTTGCCGCGCTGGGATCGCGAAGCTGCGGCGCTATGCATGCAGAAATATCGCGTGACCGCATGGCAGTCGATCACGGCGATGATGGTCGATTTTCTGTCGAACCCGAAGCTTGGCGAATACGATCTGTCGAGCCTGACGGGCGCACGCGGCGGCGGCGCGGCAATGCCGGACGCGATTGCCAGAAAGCTCAAGTCGCTGACAGGGCTCGATTATGTCGAAGGCTATGGCATGTCGGAGACGATTGCCGGCACGCACATCAACCCCCCGCATCGGCCGAAGCCGCAGTGCCTGGGCATTCCCGTATTCGACGTGGACTCGCGCGTGATTGATCCGGTCACGCTGCAGGAACTACCGCAAGGCGAAACCGGCGAGATCATCGTGAACGCGCCGCAGGTGATGCAAGGCTACTGGCGCAATCCCAAGGCGACTGAAGAAGCGTTTATCGAACTCGACGGCAAGCGCTTTCTGCGTACTGGCGACCTCGGTCATATCGACGAGGACGGCTATTTCTTTATGACCGATCGCCTCAAGCGCATGATCAATGCTTCGGGCTATAAGGTGTGGCCAGCGGAAGTCGAGGCGCTTATGTACCGGCATCCCGCGATCCAGGAGGTGTGCGTGATCGGCGTGAAGGACGCGAAGCGCGGCGAAACGGTCAAGGCGCTGGTGGTGCCCGCCGCGGCGGAAGCCGGCACGATCACCGAGCAGGCGATTATCGACTGGGCGCACGATCAGATGGCCTCTTACAAGGCGCCGCGCATTGTCGAGTTCGTGACGTCGCTGCCCAAGTCGGGCAGCGGCAAAATTCTGTGGCGCAAGTTGCAGGAAGAGGACGCGGCACGCACGGCCGCGGCGAGTGAAAACAACGGTGGCAAAGGAGGCGCCTCGTCATGACATGGCTCGAAGCGTTAGTGGACGAACCGTTCGTCTGCATCACCGACATGCTGCGCCGCTTCGCCAAAGAACGCGGTGAGCACGCGGCATTGATCTGCGACGGCGAGGTCGTGACTTATGCCGCGCTTGACGCACGAGTCGATCGTTTTGCCGCCGCATTGCAGCGCGACGGTATCAAGCCTTGCGACGCGATTGCGTTATGCGCGGCCGCCTCGGTGGAATACGCTGTGGTGTTTCTCGGCGGCCTGCGGGCAGGGGCGGCGGTCGCGCCGCTCGCGCCGTCGTCGAGCGCGGCGAGTCTCGTCAGCATGATCGGCAACTCGGGTGCGCGGCTGTTGTTTCTCGATGCCGACGTCAAGCGTTTGCTCGAACCGGTGGCTGCAGAGATCAGCGCAATCCCCATCGCGCTAGATGCGCACGCAGGCAGCACCCCGCTTGAAGCGTGGCTCGCGCCCAAGGGCGCAACGCCTGAAGCGGTCACGATCAATCCGGCGTGGCCATTCAACATCATCTATTCGTCTGGCACCACGGGTACGCCGAAAGGCATCGTGCAGTCGCACGGCATGCGCTGGGCTTATGCGGTGCGCAGCATCGAACGCGGCTATGGCCCAGATGCCACGACGCTCATCTCCACGCCGTTGTATTCGAACACGACGCTCGTAAGTTTCATGCCGACGCTGACATTCGGCGGCACAGTCGTGTTGATGCCGAAATTCGACGCCACACGCTATCTCGAGTTGGCGCAACAGTACCGCGTCACACACACCATGCTGGTGCCGGTCCAGTATCAACGTTTGATGGCGCATCCGGATTTCGACCGTTACGACCTTTCCAGCTTCCGGGCCAAGTTCTGCACCAGCGCGCCGTTCGCGGCGAGCGTGAAGGCGGACGTGGTGCGCCGCTGGCCGGGCAAGCTCACTGAGTACTACGGCATGACCGAAGGCGGTGGCTCGTGTCAGCTGGAGGCCAACGAATGTCCCACCAAGCTGCATACGGTCGGCAAACCGATCGAAGGTCACGACATCCGTCTGATCGACGAGCTCGGCAACGAGGTCGCAGCGGGCGAGGTGGGCGAGATCGTCGGCCATTCGCCCGCGATGATGACCGGCTACTACCGTCAACCGGAGAAGACTGCCGAGGCGGAGTGGTATGACCCGAGCGGCAAGCGCTTCATCCGAACTGGTGACATGGGCCGCTTCGACGCAGACGGATTCTTGACGCTGCTCGATCGCAAGAAGGACATGATCATTTCGGGCGGCTTCAACGTTTATCCGAGTGACCTCGAGGCTGAACTGTGCTCGCACCCGGATGTCGCGGATGTGGCCGTGGTGGGTGCGCAGTCGGAGCAATGGGGCGAGACGCCGGTTGCGTTCGTGGTGCTTCGCCCGGGTGCGCCGAGCGACGCCGACACGCTGCTGGCCTGGGTCAACGCGCGGCTCGGCAAGATGCAGCGGCTCTCCGCGTTGACCTTTGTCGACGCGTTGCCGCGCAGTCCGATCGGCAAGGTGCTGAAACGGGAATTGCGCGAGCAGTACTATCCCGCCGCGCGTTAGCACAGCGTATAGAGACATCTGAATACACCTGGCTGGATAGACCCACTCTCACCAACTGGCAATGGGACAAGGCATGAACAATTTTGAAGGCAAGGTAGCGGTAATCACCGGTGCGGGCTCCGGATTCGGCCGTGAGTTCGCACGGCTCGGCACGAAGCTGGGCATGCGCCTCGTACTCGCCGACGTACAACAGGATGCACTCGACGAAACCTTCGCCGAGGTGAGCGCGGCCGGCGCGCAAGCCATCGCGCGTCGCGTCGATGTCGCGAAGGGCGAGGAAATCGACGCGCTGGCCCGCGCTACGCTCGACGCCTTCGGTGGCGTCCATCTGGTGTTCAACAATGCGGGCGTAGGCGGCAGCGGCGGTCTCGTATGGGAGAACACCGAACGCGACTGGCAATGGCTGCTCGGTGTCAACCTGTGGGGCGTCATTCACGGCGTGCGGGCGTTCACACCGCTGATGCTCGAGGCCGCTAGACGCGATCCGGGCTATCGCGGGCATATCGTCAACACGGCGTCGATGGCGGGCATGCTTAATCCGCCCATGATGGGTCCATACAACGTGTCGAAACATGCGGTGGTGTCGTTGACCGAGTCGCTGTATCAGGATCTTTCGCTGGTCACGCAGCAGGTGGCGTGCTCGGTGCTGTGCCCGTACTTCGTGCCGACGGGTATTGCGAAGGCGCATCGCAACCGCCCGTCCGAACTGGACAACGACACGCCTCCGACCTTATCGCAACGCGTATCGCGCGCAATGAGCGAGAAGGCGGTGAGTTCGGGGAAGGTGAGTGCCGAAACCGTCGCGGGCATGGTGTTCGATGCGATCCGCGACGAGCAGTTCTATATCTTCTCGCATCCGCATGCGCTAGCCGCAGTGAAAACGCGCGCCGAGGATATCGTGACGCCGCGCAATCCGACCGATCCGTTTGCCGAGCGGCCCGATGTGCGTGTTCAGATTATCGAGGCGTTGAAGGGGTAATCCGAACTGGAAATGCGCAAAGCGCCGTGGAAACCACGGCGCTTTTTTTACGCCCATATCAGACCGTCACGTCGTCACTTCGCCGCTGTCAGCGAACTCAACACCGCCGACTTCAACTGTCCACCCTGAACCACTGCCGCAACCGGATTACCGATCACAAAGCCACCGTGGTCGTCGACACCCGTCACACTCTGCGGATTGGCCTGTGGCGGCAGCGCCTTTACGGCTTTATCGAACTGATTGCGGATCGCGGTCGCATCACTGACGCTGCCGGCCAGCTTCATCGCGAGTGCCGTTGCGTAGACCGCGGTGTAGTTCAGCGATACTTCCTGGCTCGGATCACGCCCAGCGTGGGTCTTGCGGAAGCGCTCCACAAACGCTTTAGCGTTCGGCGTATCGTCGTTGGCCAGCGGCAACACCCCGATCGCGCCGTTCAAGGGTGCATAGCCGCCGGTCACCTTGGCCACTTCGTCGAGCTTGGCCTGATCCATCACAATGAAGCCGCCCTTGAAACCCAGTTCGCGTGCCTGCTGCGCAATCAAGCCGGTCGGCTCGGACGGGCCGCCGATAAACATCACATCCGGTTTGGCGGCCAGCACACGGCTCACACCGCTGTAGAAATCGGTGGCGCGGTTATACGACATCGAATTGTCCGCGACGATCGTGCCGCCGGCTGCTTCCCATGCGGGCTTGAATGCGGCGACCCAGACCTTGCCGTAGTCGGTATCGGTGGCGGCGAGTGCGACCTTCTTGCCGTACGTCGCCATTTCGTACTTGATGAACGCGTTCAGATACGACGTGAACGCGGGCGGAATGCGCACCGTGAGCTTGTTGCCGCGCTCGCTGATCTGCGGCACGCTGGTGTATGAGAGCAGCAGTAGTTTCTGTTGCTCATTGCTGGTTTGCACGGCGAAGCCACCGCCCGAATGCGGCACGAGCACCACAGCTGCCTGCTGTTCCTGCGCAAGACGCCGGGCGTTGATGGCGGTTTCGGCGGGGTTGTACTTGTCGTCGAGCGGCACGATTTCGAGCTTGATCTTCTTGCCGGCCACTTCGATGCCGGCCTGATTGACGTCGGCCGCGGCCATCTGCATGCCTTCGAGCACTTCCTGGCCGTACTTCGCCGCGCCCCCGCTCAACGGACCGGAGTAGCCGATATGCACCACCTGCTGCGCCATCGCGGCGCCCGTGCCCAGCAGCGCAGTCGTGGCGACCGCCGCAACTACTCCAGCGCGTCCGCACAAGCGTTTGATCGTCATACGTGTCTCCTTTGGGATTGTTCGAATATGGCCCGACGCTCATGGTCACATTTATGGCCATGCGTCAGGCGGTGCATCAAATCCGTTCAGCCGCCGACGTAAGCGCGCCGGATCGCTTCGTTGTTCATCAGACTCGCGTGATCGCCTTCGAGCACGATGCGGCCGTTCTCGATCACATAGGCACGGTGCGCGATCTTCAACGCCGCAAACGCGTTCTGTTCGGCGAGCAGCACCGTCGTCCCCGCGCGATTGATCTGCTGGATCACCTCGAACACCTGCTTGACCACCAGCGGCGCGAGACCGAGCGACGGTTCGTCGAGCAGCAACACCTTGGGGCGGGCCATCATCGCGCGGCCGATCGCCACCATCTGCTGCTGCCCGCCGGACAACGAGCCGGCCGCATGATCCTTGCGTTCCGCGAGAAGCGGAAAGAGCGCGAATACCTGATCGAGATTGCGTTGATTGCCGGCCTTGTCGCCGCGATGCACATAGGCGCCGAGCGTGAGGTTCTTCAGCACCGACATGCCTGGGAACAGCTTGCGGCCCTCAGGGCACTGAATCACGCCGTTGCGCACGATCTGTGCGGGCGTCATGCCGAGCAGCTCGCGCGTTCCGAGGCGCAGGCTGCCGCTCGTGGCGCGGCGCAGGCCGCTCGTCGCGAGAAAGATCGAGCTCTTGCCCGCGCCGTTGGCGCCGAGCAGCACGACCAGTTCGCCGTCGTCCGCGTGCAGCGTGATGCCGTCCAGCGCGCGGAAACTGCCGTAATCGAGCGTGACGTTCTCAAACCTCAGCATGTTCGCTCCCCAGATAGGCATCGATCACGGCCGGGTTGGCGCGAATCTCGGCAGGCGTGCCCTCGGCGATTTTCTTGCCGTAGTTCAGCACCATGATGCGATCGGCGAGCTTCATGATCATGTTCATCTTGTGTTCCACCAGGCACACCGTCACACCGTGTTTCACCAGCTTGCGGATCAGTTCGGAGAGGCCTTCGGTCTCTTCGGGATTGACGCCGCCGGCGGGTTCGTCGAGCAGCATCAGGCTCGGTTCGGTGGCGAGCGCGAGCGCCACGGCGGCACGCTTGCGCTCTTCCTGCGAGATGTCGCCGGCCATCCGTTCCGCAATCGCCGACAGTCCGACGAAATCCAGGGCCTCGCGCGCTTTCTCGCGGCAGATGCGTTCTTCCTGCTTGAGCCGGGCTGAATGCGTCAGCACGTCCCACAGCCCCGAGCGCGTACGCAGCCGGTGGCCAACGATCAGGTTGTCGAGCACGCTGGCCCGGTCGAACAGCGCAGTGGATTGAAATGTGCGCGCAATGCCGAGGCGCGCCATCTGATCGGCGGCCAGCTTTGTCACGTCCTGGCCTTTGAAGCGGATGCGTCCCGAACTCGGCAGATGGGTGCCGCTGATCAGATTGAAGAAGGTGGTCTTACCCGCGCCGTTCGGCCCGATGATTGCATTGATCTTGCCGGCTTCGATATGCGTGCTGACGTCGTCGACCGCGACGAGACCGCCGAAGCGTTTGCTGAGCGAGTCGATTTCAAGCATGACGGTCTCCGCGTGTGGGCTGCGATTGATGCGAGACAACATCGCTCTTCGGCGTTGCCAGTTTCGCGCGCTGGCTCTTTCTCGCCCTATACAAACCGACGATCCCATTCGGCAAAAAGATCACCAGCAAAATGAGGATCGGGCCGAACACCACGAAGCGGTACGCCTGCAAAAACTGCAGATACTGTGTGAGCCAGGGTATGGCGAGCGCGCCGAGCAGCGGGCCGGCGAGGGTGCCGATGCCGCCCACCAGCATGTACATGGTCATGTCGAAGGTATGCTCGACGCCGGCCAGATCCGGTCCGAGAAAGCGCACAGAACCCGCATAGAGTCCACCCGCAAGCCCGGCATAGACGACCGACAGCACGAAGGCCAGCACCTTGTTGCGCATCAGGTTGATACCGAGCGACTGCGCGAGGCCATCGCTATTGCGGATCGCCATGAAGGTTCGGCCGAGCAGCGAGTCGACGATGCGATGCATCAGCCACACGCCGAGCACCAGAAAGGCGAACACCAGGTAATAGAGCGGCCGCGGATTTTCAAACGAGACGATGCCGAAGCCCGAAGGCGCCGGGATACCGACGATGTCCGAGACACCATGCGTAAGGCTGTCCCATTTCTCGATGACGAGAAACATGATGTAGCCCACGCACAGCGTAAAAATAGAAAAGTAGTGGCCGCGCAGACGCAGCGAAACAAGGCCGACCAGCGCACCCAGTATCGCGACGACGACGCCCGACGCAATGAACGCGATCCAGAACGGCACCTGATGATCGACCGTGAGAATGCCCACTGTGTACGCGCCCACCGCCATGAAGCTGCCGTGCGCGAGATTGAATTGCCCCGTATAGCCGGTGATCAGATTCAACCCGACGGTGGCCAGCGCGAAGACGTACGCGGTGGACATCACGGTAAGCATGTAGTCGTTGGTGGCCAGAAACGGAAACACGAGACCGAGCACGAACAGCAGTGTCCAGCCCAGCTTGCCCTCGAATAATTTCATGACCGGTTTCACGATGCGCGCAGTTCCCTGGTGAACAGTCCTTGAGGACGAACCGACAGAATCACCACCAGCAGCACGAAGGCGATGATGTCCTTGTAGTCGGTCGAAATGTAGAAGGCGCCGAAGCTCTCCGCCATGCCGATGATCAGCCCGCCGACGATCGCACCCGGCACGCTGCCCATGCCGCCGAGAATGATGATCACGAAGGCCTTCAGGATCACCAGTTGGCCCATCGCCGGATAGACGAGGTTGATCGGCGCGTACAGCGTCGCGGCCACGGCGGCGAGAAGGCCGGAGATGCCGAAAGTCAGCATCGTCACCTTGTTGGCGTCGATGCCCATCAGCGACGCGCCTTCGCGGTCCTGCGCCATCGCGATGATGCTCGAGCCGATCACCGTGTATTTGAGGAAGAGTTGCAGCAGCACCACCAACGCGAACGCGGCGCCGATGATCAAAAGGCGCTGCACCGGCGCGGTCACGCCGCCCAGGTCGACGATCCCGGTGTAGGGCGTGGCCATACGATGAAAGTCCGCGCCCCAGATCGCCTGCGCACCGGCTTCGAGAAATAGCAGGAGGCCGATCGCGGCGATCATGGGATGCAATTCGGAAGATTTGCGCAACGGATGGAACACCAGCCGTTCAGCGAGGATCGCGAGTAGGGCGACCGCGAGGCCGGAGCCGATCATTGCGAGCCAGTAGTTCCAGCCGAGCCGGCTCATCAGGTAGAACGAGACGAACGCGCCGACCATGTAGAACGCGCCGTGAGCGAAATTCGGCACGGCGAGAATGCCGTAGACCAGCGTGAGTCCGAGTGCGACGAGGCTGTAGATGCCGCCCAGCGTCAAGCCGTTGAGAAGCTGCTGCAAAAACATGTCCACGCTTTGACACCCTCCAACGGAGGCGCGCTGTGCAATCGTTACCCTTGCCGCAGGGAACGCATCGCCGCACGCCTGACTACGGACGGGACAACAGCCGCCTTCTCGAATCCGGCGACCGTTATCGACGGTTGTCGACGCTTAAAACACGCTCGCATCGGCGCAAACTGGAAATGGTGATGTGTGGCGGCGTTAGAGAAATTTGGCACGGGCGTTCGCTTTGCGTCAATAAGTTTTTCCATTTGATTGTTCTGCATTGCAGATTATTAGGGAAGTCACTTAGATAGCGCGCATCAAGTCGCCCATTCGCATGATCCGGCGCGCCGCTTGCACGGTACGCCGGTATCTCGCGTTCTGAGGCGGTTAGAACATGTGCCGCATGCCGATGTTCACGCCGGCCGTTGTGCCGGTTACTTCGTTCAGTGCATTGTTGACGGACAGTCCGGTGTGCATGGCACCGTGGTTAGTCACGAAGCCGGCTTGCCCATACACCACGGTGGCCTTCGAGAGGGAATAGTCGATCCCGGTGGACGCCAGTATCGAGTTGTTCGACGAGTTGTTCCCGTCGCGCGTGACCCACACGCCCGCGTCGACGTTCAACGCCGGTGTGATGCGATAGCTGGCGCCGCCCGAATAGACGCGATCGTTGAACGAGCCGGCCACCTTGTACTGCACGTAGGACGCCTTCACGGTCAGGTTGTTGAACACGTAGCTTGCGCCGATTGCACGGCCGTCGAATTCGACCACGCTCGGAATCGCGATCGATGCAGCGCTGCCGCCGGCGTTGCCGCTATAGAGCGCGGCATCGATGGTCAGCGTGCCCAGGTGGTAGCGCAGGCTTGCCGAGTACTGCCGTCCCGCCTGAAAGTCTCCCGCTGTGCCGCCTAGCGCCATCATCGCGCTGCCTTGCAAGCCGGCGATTTCCGGCGACGTGTACGAAATGCCGTTCGGATTGAACAGGCCGGTCACATAGACGTTGTTGAGATAGGTGATGAGACCGCTGCCGAAGTACGACATCTCACGCGGATCGAAGTCGTACACCGCTAGGAAGAAGGGCGAGAACTGCAAACCGGCCTTGACCGTGCCGTAGCGGCTGTCCACGCCGACCCACGCCTGCCGCCCGAACGCGTTGCCGTTCGAATTGCTGAACGCGCCGCTGGCGATGCTGATACCGCTTTCGAGTTCGAAGATCGCACGCATGCTGCCTCCGAGATCTTCCGCGCCACGCAAGCCGAAGCGCGAACCGGAGAGGCCGCTGTCGGTGAACGAGTATTGACGGCCGGCGTTCTGACCGGTGGTCGCGTTAAGCGTTTTGTTGGTGTAGAGGATCGAGCCGTCGACGATACCGTACAGCGTGACACTGCTTTGCGCATGGGCGCTCTGGGCCGTGCCCAGGGCGCATGCGCCCACTAATCCAAGAATGGCTCCAATTCGATTGCGATGACTTGCCGGCATGCTTCGTGTCTCCTTGTTTATTGGAATCAATTGAACTGGCGAAGTAATGCTTGTGCTGCAAGATTCTGGCGATCTGTTGCGCGATACGATTTCAACAGGCGATAAAGAGCCCTCGCGATCTGATAAGGGATGCGAAATTTTGGATCTGCTAGTAGGCGTCTCGAGTCCGGTTGCCGGCTGGCTTGTCTCCTGGGATGCGGGGCGGCCCGGCGCTGCTAAGAGCTCATTGATCGCATGCTTGCGCACAGGATGCAGGCGCAATTTGGCACGACCGTTCGTTCTGTGTCAACGGGGGAAATCGCTCGTTTGGACTGCAATGCAGGCCAAAATAGGGAAAACACCTGGCGCTGAAGGTGCGCTTGAAGTGTGCCGTAAGACTATGTAATACAAGGGGATTGCCGGAATTATCCGGTTTGAATTGCGATAGAGATGGTTGATGCGGTAGTTCTGCATTGCAGAACTATCAAACAACAGACTCAGCGCGCACCGAACGTTTCTATCAGCATGTCGACGAATGCCTTGACCCGTGCCGTCATCTGCAATTGTTGCGGGTACACGGCGTAAATATCGGCATCGGGCGTGCGGTATTCCGGCAATACGTGGATCAGACGGCCATCGGCGAGGTACTCCGCGATGTCCCATTCCGCCCGCATCAGGATGCCGTGACCGTCGAGCGCCCACTTCACCGCGATCTCGCCGTCATTGGTGGTGAGGTTGCCGCGCACTCGCACGGTCTCGGTCTTTTCGGCCGCGCCGCGTCCGCTGGTTAAACGCCATAACCCGTAGCCATCGTCGCCTTGACGAATGCCGATGCAATTGTGTTGCGATAACTCCGCCGGACTGCGCGGTGCGCGTCGTTTGGTGAAATACGTTGGTGATGCGCACAGCAGCCGACGGTTGGACGCGACCCGGCGCGCAATCACGCGCGCATCCGATGGTTCGCCGAAACGCACGCACACGTCGAAGGCGTCGTCGCTAATCGGTGGCGGGTCAACGGAGAGTTGCAGCTGCACGTCCACCTCGGGAAAACGCCGCACGAATCGGGAAATGAGCGGCGCCACGTGACTGCGGCCGAAACCGAGCGTCGCGTTCACGCGCAACAGGCCTTTCGGGGCTGCTTGCGAGCCGCCGAGCAACTGGGCCAGGTCGTCCATTTCGCTCAGGATGCGCCGTGCGCGGGTGAGATAAAGCTCGCCCTCCGGCGTAAGGCTCATCCGCCGGGTTGTGCGATTCACGAGCGACACGCCCGCGCGCGATTCCATCTGCGCCAGATGCTTACTCACGGCCGCCGTGCTCAAGCCGAGTTCGCGTGCAGTCGCGGTCAGGCTGCCGCTTGCAGCGAGCGTGGAGAAGAAGGCGAGATCTTCCGGTTGTATCGACGAAGTCATGTTGAGTGGGCCAACGAGCGGGCCGTCGAGCAGCCCATTATTAACTTCAGGTTAAGGATGCTTTGAGTCTAGCAGCGTTTTCGCGTGCGGTTGTCGTTCTAGGATGCAGCCATACGTTCAACACCAAGGAGACGCCCGTGAAAACCTATCGCATCGCAACCATTCCCGGCGACGGCATCGGCAAGGAAGTCGTGCCCGCGGGCCAACAGGTTCTCGAAGCCATCGCTGCGCGAAGCGACGCCTTCCAGTTCGAGTTCGAGAATTTCGACTGGGGCGGCGATTTCTACCGCCAGCACGGCGTGATGATGCCGGCCGATGGGCTGGATGCCATCCGCAACAAGGATGCGATTCTGTTCGGCTCGGCAGGCGACCCGCATATTCCCGATCACGTGACGCTTTGGGGTTTGCGCCTGAAGATCTGTCAGGGCTTCGATCAGTATGCGAACGTGCGTCCCACCCGCATCCTGCCAGGCATCGACGCGCCGTTGAAGCGTTGTGGGCCGAAGGATCTCGACTGGGTCATCGTTCGCGAGAACTCGGAGGGTGAGTATTCCGGCGTAGGCGGACGTGCACACCAGGGCCATCCGATCGAAGTCGCCACCGATGTTTCGATGATGACCCGCGCGGGCGTCGAACGCATTCTTCGATTCGCGTTCCGCCTCGCCCAGTCGCGGCCGCGCAAGCTGCTGACGGTGATCACCAAGAGCAATGCGCAACGCCACGCGATGGTGATGTGGGACGAGATTGCCCTGGAAGTCTCAAAGGAATTTCCTGACGTCAAATGGGACAAGGAACTCGTCGACGCTGCCACCGCGCGCATGGTCAACCGTCCCGCCACGCTCGACACGATAGTCGCCACGAATCTTCACGCGGACATTCTCAGCGATCTGGCAGCGGCACTGGCCGGCAGCCTCGGCATCGCACCGACCGCGAATCTCGACCCCGAGCGCCGCTATCCCTCCATGTTCGAGCCGATTCACGGTTCCGCTTTCGACATCATGGGTAAGGGTCTCGCCAATCCGGTCGGCACGTTCTGGTCGGTTGTGATGATGCTTGAGCATCTTGGCGAGATGGCCGCTGCCCAGCAATTGATGAGCGCGATCGAACGCATCACGGCCGACCCGGCGTTGCACACGGGCGACCTCGGCGGAACGGCCACGACCGTGCAGGTGACCGATGCCGTTTGCGCGATCCTCGCCGCGAAACCAGCGACGGAGTTCAAGGCCGCCTGAGCACGCAAGACGTAGTACGCGATACACAACGCCCGCATTAGACAAAAACAAAACGCCCGGACGACTACGTCACGGGCGATTCAAAGACTGGAGACTGGCATGGCCAATGAATTGCAAGCCCGTGTGGTTCGCAAGCTGACGTGGCGCATTTTGCCCTTCGTCATGCTGCTTTATTTTGTGAGCTTTCTCGATCGCGTGAACGTCGGCTTTGCCGCGCTCACGATGAACAAGGACCTCGGCCTCTCGCCGACCATGTTCGGGCTCGGCGGCGGCATCTTCTTTCTGGGGTATTTTCTGTTCGAAGTGCCCTCGAACCTCATTCTGAACAAGGTCGGTGCACGCATCTGGATTGCACGCGTTATGGTGACGTGGGGGCTGGTGTCGGCGGCCTCCGCGTTTGTCGTCGGGCCGAATTCGTTCTATACGCTGCGCTTTTTGCTCGGTGTGGCCGAAGCCGGTTTCTTCCCCGGCATCATTCTTTATCTCAGCCAGTGGTTTCCTGCACGGCAGCGCGCAGTCGCGGCGGCCGCGTTCATGGCGGCCGCGCCTTTGTCGACCGCAATCGGATCGCCCATTTCAGGCGCCATCATGCAGATGCCGGCCCTGTTCGGCTTGAAAGACTGGCAATGGCTCTTCCTCATCGAAGCAATTCCAGCCGTCGTACTCGGGTTCGTGGTTCTGAAAGCGCTCACCGATTCGCCGGAAAAGGCGAAGTGGCTTGCCGCCGATGAGAAAGCGTGGCTCATCGCAACGCTGCGCGAAGAACGCGCGGGACGAGAATCGCAGGCAGGCCATGCTGCGGGTGCACTCGCAGCGCTGCGCGACCCGCGGGTGTGGATCATGTCGATGATCTACTTCGGCACCTCCGCGGGACTTTATACGCTCGGGCTGTGGGCGCCGTTGATCATTCGTCAATTCGGCTTTAGCGCACTAGGTACCGGTGCGTTGAACGCGATTCCCAGCGTGCTGGCTGTGATCGGCATGGTGATGTGGGCGCGCCATTCGGATCGCACTGGCGAGCGCACGTGGCATGTGGTGATTCCGTGCGTCGCTGCCAGCATCGGGCTCGCATGGGCAGGCTTTGCGGATACCGTCCTTGGGGTGGTGCTCGCACTGATCCTCGTGAACGTGGGCATCAGCGCGGCCAAGGCGCCGCTGTGGGCCATGCCGAGTACCTTTCTCTCTGGCGCCGGTGCGGCGGCCGGTATCGCCATGATCAACTCGATCGGCAACCTCGGCGGCTTCGTCGGTCCGTTTGCGATCGGCTGGCTGAAGAGTGTGACGGGGGGATATGCGGCCGGACTTTATGTCGTAGCGGCAAGTCTTGCGGTATCAGCCATGCTCGCGTTGGCTGTCGGCCGGCGAGGATATCGGGCGGCGCCTGCGCCGCAATGATCTCGCCAGGTTTCTGATTGGCTTCCTGATTGACGATGTGCCTCGCTCCCGCGCCAGTTGTTGTCCAATGACCTGGTGCGAATAATGATTAGCGCGGAAGGGCAAGGCATCATCGCGCGTATTCAATGCTTGAACAGTCGCGAGTCCTTACCCGCGAAATGCATCGTCGAAGATTGCGAAAAGCTTGTTGGGGGTGCGCCGTAACCTGAGCTGTCACCGTAGCCCGACATCTTGTGCGAGGGCTGCTGATATTGCGTACCTGCCTGATTGTTCTGTGTGTCGTGCATCGAGACGGTCGGTGCGGGTGTCGTATCGTTCATCGGTGCGTTCATCTGCTGCGCAAACGACAGGGTAGGGATGGCGACGATCGAAGCAATGAGCATGACGTGTTTGAGTGCTTTCATGAAGGCTCTCCAATAGTGTGATGGTGCCACGTCGACCATTCCGGCCGACGCGTACCCACAGAATAAGAAGCTTTCCTTAACTTCTCCTTAGGGGCGCTCAAACAACTTTCTTCCGCATTTTCAATCCCCATCCCAACCATGGCGTTCACGCCATTCACGTTCGTGCTCCTCATGCTCATGGTGGCGCCACCGCCGTTCGCGCCACTCCTGCCGCTCATGCCATTCACGGGCACGCCAGTCGTCGCCGTAGCCGTAGCCATATTCCACCACGGGCGGGGGCGCATAAACGACCGGCGGAGGCGCAATGTAGGCCGGCTGGGCAGGCACGAAAACCGGCCCGGGAATGCCGATGCCGATGCCCACATCGACGTGCGCGGAAGCGGCTGTGGAAGCCATTAATATCGCGCCGCCGAGAATCACTGATAATAGGTTCTTGCGCATGTTTTTCTTTTCGCCCGATGGTGGCGGGCGATGACAGTGAAGATGGTGCGCAGTTTAGGCAGGGCCGCGGTTTGCAGGTGCAAGAGGGATGCGAGATTGGTAACACGGAGTAACGGCGCGCAGCCTTAAGGTTGCCCTAATCTTGCGATCTGGTATTTTTCGCGGAGAGACCGTCTGCTGCAGGTGGTTCGCGCCCGTCATGGGGCCTCGATCATTGATCATGGGGTCCAGCTCGCGGACGCGCAACAACGCCCGCTGAGGAGCGGTGCGCTTGCTGCGTTGCGGCAAAATGCGCCTGCCACGTCATCCGCACAGACTTTTTTCCCTCCAGGCGGCCCTCACTTGCTCTGGCGCGACACGGACGGCCACCCACTCCAACACCCCGCAAACCCTTTACCAGAAGGGCTTCGCCCGCCACCAGCCAGCGCCCGCGCACTGGCGGTGTCGCATTTCCACATGTGCTTGTCGCAAATAGTCGGCTAGGCGTACTTTTTTCTGGCAACTATGTATGCACAGCGCGGACGGACGTCCGCCACGCGAGGAGAGCATTCAATGAATTCCCCCAAGGTCGTGGTCGAAGGGTTGTGCAAGGTGTTCGGCACCAACCCGAAACAGGCGATCGGCATGCTGGCAGGCGGCGCAACCAAAGAGGAAGTGTTTGCGCGCACCGGCCAGATAGTCGGTGTCCACAACGTTTCGTTCGAAGTCAAGGAAGGCGAGATCTTCGTGCTGATGGGCCTCTCGGGCTCCGGCAAGTCGACGCTGATTCGCCTGATCAACCGTCTCGTCGAGCCGACGGCCGGCAAGGTGCTGATCGACGGCCGCGATGTGGCCAGCGTGCCGCGCGCGGAATTGACGGCGCTGCGCCGCAAGGACATGAGCATGGTGTTCCAGTCCTTCGCGCTGATGCCGCAACGCACGGTGCTGTCCAACGCCGCGTTCGGGCTGGAAGTGGCGGGCATCGGCAAGAAGGAGCGCGAGAAGCGCGCCATGACCGTGCTCGAGCAGGTCGGCCTCGCGCCGTTCGCGCAAAAGCTGCCGGCCCAGTTGTCCGGCGGTATGCAGCAACGTGTGGGTCTGGCACGGGCGCTGGCGGTCAACCCGTCGTTGATGATCATGGACGAGGCGTTCTCCGCGCTCGATCCGCTCAAACGCAAGGAAATGCAGAACGTGCTGCTCGATCTGCAACGCGAGCAGCAGCGCACCATCCTGTTCGTGTCGCACGATCTGGAAGAGGCGATGCGCATCGGCACCCGGATCGCGATCATGGAAGGCGGCAAGGTCGTCCAGGTCGGCACGCCCCAGCAAATCATCACCAATCCCGCCGACGACTACGTGCGCGCGTTCTTCGAAGGCATCGACACCAGCCGCTATCTGACGGCCGGCGACCTGATGCAGACGGACGCCGTGCCGCTCATGCAGCATTCGCCGCAGATCGACGCCTCGAGCGTGGCCGCCACGCTTAACGGCAGCGCCGAATACGCGTTCGTGCTCGACAGCGAGCGCAAGTTCCGCGGCTTCGTCTGCCGCGACGCGATGGGCAGCGCATCGCCGCAGCTCAATCACATCGAGTGCATCCGCCGCACTACGCCGCTGGACGACGTCGTCGAGCGCGTGGTGGCGAGCCGTGCGCCGCTGCCGGTCGTCGAAGCGGACGGCTCCTACTGCGGTTCGGTCAACAAGACGAACGTGCTGAACGTTCTCACGCGCCATCGAGGTTCCCATGTCTGAAGTCATTCCACTTGGCGCCTGGGTCGATCACGGCGTTCACTACCTGCTCGACCACGACGCTAAAACCTTCGACTCGATCGGCAAGGTCATCGAGAGTTTTGCCGCGCTGATCGAGCACGGCCTGCAAGCGGTACCGATGTGGGCGCTGATGGCGTTTTTCGTCGGTGTCGGTTTGTGGCGGGTGGGCTGGCGTTTCGCGCTGTTCACCTTGCTGGCGATGCTGCTGATCTACGGCACCGGCTTCTGGGATCAGATGGTGATCACGCTCGGTCTCACGCTCTCGTCGACCTTGATCAGCCTGCTGCTCGGCGTGCCGCTCGGCATCTGGACCGCGAAGAGCCGCACCGTCGAAATGATGGTGCGTCCTGTGCTCGATCTGATGCAGACCATGCCCGCGTTCGTCTACCTGATTCCGGCGGCGATGCTGTTCGGTCTCGGCCGCGTGCCGGGGATTCTTTCCACGGTGATCTTTGCGATGCCGCCTGCGGTGCGTCTCACGTCGCTCGGCATCAAGCATGTGAATCGCGAGATCGTCGAAGCAGGGCAGGCGTTCGGCTGCACGCCCTTGCAATTGCTCTATAAGGTGCAGTTTCCGAACGCGCTGCCGTCGATCATGACCGGCGTGAACCAGACCATCATGATGGCGCTTTCGATGGTGATCATCGCCTCGATGGTCGGCGCGGGCGGTCTCGGCAACGACGTGCTGGCGAGTATTCAACGGCTCGATATCGGCTTGGGTTTTGAAAGCGGCCTCTCAGTGGTGATGCTGGCGATCATTCTCGACCGCATCACGGAAAGTTTCGGCCGCTCGCCGGGTACGGCGCGGGCGCCTCTGTTGTCGGGCTTGCGCAGCGTCATGAAGGTGCGCCGGGCGCCGGCGGCCCAGCACGGCTGAGCCGCCTATGAAGCGCGACGCGATCTCTCCAGTTGTTGAGGCCCCATCCGATTCGCCGCTGTCCGGGCTCGCGCACTTCGGCTTTCTGACGCTGCCGAACTTTTCGATGATCGCGTTCACGAGCGCGGTCGAGGTTCTGCGCATGGCCAACTACGTGGGCCGCGCGCAGCACTACACATGGTCGGTGATTACACCGGACGGCGAGCCGGCGCGAGCGAGTAACGGCATCACCGTGAAGCCGACCACGACGCTGGCCGAAGCGGGCATGCCGGATGTGCTGATCGTCTGCGCCGGCTGGCATGTGCGCGACTACGTGGACGAGACGATCATCGCGTTGCTGCAAGATGTTGCGTCGAAGGGCATTCCGCTTGGCGGCATTTGCACGGGACCGTACGCACTGCTGGCCGCGAATCTGCTCGACGGTTATCGCTGTACCGTGCATTGGGAAGACATGTCGCCGTTGCACAAGAGTTACCCGCACGTACGTTTTGCCGACGAACTGTTCGTGATCGACCGTGACCGGATGACCTGCACCGGCGGCACCGCGCCACTCGATCTGATGCTGAACCTGGTCGGCATGCGCCTCGGCCATGCAGTCGCGGCGCAAGTGTCCGAACAGTTCATCGTCGAGCGGATTCGTGGCTCGACGGATTATCAGCATATTCCCGTCGATGCACGGGTCGGTTTCTCGCGAGCGGAATTAATCGAAGTCGTGCGCTTGATGGAAGCGAATATCGAAGAGCCGTTGTCGCTCGACGAGCTCGCGCGGCTCGTACATCTGTCTCAACGTCATCTGCAGCGCATGTTCAAGATGTTTCTGAGCGTATCGCCGACGCATTATTACCTGACCTTGCGTTTGCGTCGTGCGCGTGAACTGCTGCGCAATACTGATGCGTCGATTGCGCGGGTAACGGCAGTATGCGGCTTTCATTCGCCGTGTCATTTCAGCAAGGCCTATCGCGCGCAGTTCGGTCACGCGCCGAGTGTGGAGCGACGCTTGTCGGCGTAGACAAGTCTGCATAAGTAAGTTGACGTCAATGAAGTCGACGCAAGAAGTCGCACTTTGAAAATCCGATTATTAAAACCAGTAAAGCATCAATCACCCAAAGGGAACGCCATGAAACGTTTGTGGGCTGCGTCGTTGTGCGCGCTGTCGGTGTCATATGTCCTTGCCGCGGAACCTGCCACCTGCCGGGACGTCCGGTTCGCCGACGTTGGCTGGACCGATATCGCGGCGACGACCGGTCTCGCTTCGACCGTGCTTGAAGGGCTCGGCTATAAGCCGACCAAAACGATCGCTTCGGTGCCGATCACCTTTGCGGGTGTGAAGAGCAAGCAGATCGACGTGTTCCTCGGCTACTGGTCGCCGACCATGGACCCGATGATCGATCCGTTCAAGAAGGCCGGCCAGCTTACCGTGCTGCCGACGCCGAACCTGACTGGAGCGAAATACACGCTGGCCGTGCCGGATTACGCGTATCAGGCGGGCATCAAAACCTTCACCGACATTGCGAAGAACTACGACAAGCTCGACGGCAAAATCTATGGCATCGAGCCGGGTAACGACGGCAATGCGCTGATCAAGAAGATGATCGACAGCAACCAGTACGGTCTTGGCAAGTTCAAGCTGGTGGAGTCGAGCGAGGCAGGCATGCTGGTCGAAGTGAATCGCGCAGTTCGCGCCAAGAAGCCGATCGTGTTCCTCGGTTGGGAACCGCATCCGATGAACGTGCAGATGAAGATCGATTATCTGTCCGGCGGTGACGACGTGTTCGGCCCGAACTACGGCGAAGCCAGAGTGCTGACGGTCACGCCGAGCGATTACTCGACGCGTTGCCCGAACGTCGCGAAGCTCGTGTCGAACCTGCAGTTCACGACGGATATCGAAAACCACGTGATGCTGCCGATCATGAACAAGACGGATCCGAACAAAGCGGCGAAGGACTGGCTGAAGGCGAATCCGGCTGTACTCGACAAGTGGCTTGCCGGTGTGAAGACCTTTGATGGGAAGGATGGGTTGCCGGCGGTGAAGGCTTATGTTGCTGGGAAATGAAGGTTGAGAGTTTGGGTTTAGCTTTCGCGCCATTCCGGCGGCGCGAAAGCGGGACCGCTAAACCCTGACGACAAACAGCGTGCTCAGATCGCCTGAGCCCGCCCCGGAAAGGTTTCGTCATAGCCTGAACCGTCATCGACTTCAGCCGCCGTACCGCGTTGCTCGCGGTACATCATCGGCGGCAAACCGAACTGCTTGCGGAATTCGCGGCCCAGATGCGAGGCATCGGAAAAGCCGCAACTCGACGCGATATCCGCTACCGTTTTATCCGAACTCGTCAACAGCCAGGCGGCAGTGCGCAAACGCACCTGCTTCGCGTAGGCCTGAGGCGCCTTACCGGTTTGCGCCTTGAAGAGCCTTTCGAGCTGCCGCGGCGACAGATCGAGTTTGCGCGCCAGTTCATCGAGCGATAGCGATCGCCCCACATGCTGTTCCATCAGCAGAATCGCGCGCTTCACCTTTGGATGCGCGGCAGGTGCCAACCCAGGTGGATGCGGCTGCGGTGCGTTGCCCTTCTGCATATCGTCCACCAGCAGAATCCGCAACGCCTTCTGCACCGTGGCCGTTTCAAAGTGACGCAGCAGAATCGCGGCCGCCACGTCGATCGACGCCCGCCCACCGGAACACGTGATGCGCCGGCGGTCGATCACAAATAGCCGATCCGCCACCAACGCCTCCTCGTTGACCGCCGGAAAGCGCTCGATGAAATCCCAGTAGTGAAACCAGCTCACGCAGATACGGTGGCCTTCCAGAACGCCCGCGCGCATCAGCGAGAACACGCCGGTGCACATGCCGACGAGCGTCGCATCGGTGGCGGCGGCGCGGCGGATGAAGGCTAGCGTCGCATCGTTCGCAGCCGGCCCTGAATGCAGCAGGCCGCCCACCACAACGACGTAATCGAAGGGCTCGGCGTTGTCGAATGTTTCCCACGGCGTGATCTGGATCCCGCAACTGGCACGCACCGGAGCGAGGGTTTCCCCTATCACGCTCCACGAGCAGCGCACGGGCTTGCTGAAGTCGCCTTCGTCCGCGGACAGGCGCAACAGGTCGACGAAACCCGAGAACGCCGTCAGCGTGAAGTTCGGCAGCAGGATGATACCGAAGCGGATGCGTTGCTTCGAGGTGCCGTCGATCGATTGAAGGGGAAGCGGTTCAGCGGAATTCATGCATGCAGCCAGCAAGGGAAAGGGGTTGAAACAAGCATAGCACCGGGGACAGGGACGCTTAAGCGGCTCATGTCGCAAATGCGTCAGAAGTCATCGCAAATCCGCCGCAGCGCTTGGCCGGCGGCCCGCTTGACGCCACTATCCCACTGTCATGCCGTTTTTATTCTATCGGTCCAATTTGACGTGCGGTGCAATAGGGGCTAGTTCAAGCCAAACCCGGCACCCAAGGTATCGCAACGTATAAGGCACGTCATGAACGTCAGCGTCTTCGATCTGTTCAAGATCGGCATCGGTCCCTCAAGCTCGCACACCGTCGGGCCGATGATTGCTGCTTGCCGTTTTGCCTCGCATATCGAAGACGCCAATCTGCTGAGCTTCGTGCGGCGCGTCAAGGTCGAGCTGTTCGGCTCACTCGGCGCGACCGGGAAAGGGCATGGCACGGACAAGGCGGTGCTGCTCGGCCTTGAAGGCAATCTGCCCGATCTGATCGACCCGGACGTGATCGAACCGCGCCTCCAGGCGATTCGCGAAACGAAACAACTGGTGCTGCTCGGCAAGCATCCGGTCAAATTCGACGAGCGCGAACAGATCGGCTTCTTTCGCAAGCTGATGCCGGGCGCGCCGGGCTCGAGCATCGTGCATCCGAACGGCATGCGTTTTCAGGCCTTCGACGAGAACGGCCAGTTGCTGGTGGAGAAGGAGTATTAC
Source organism: Paraburkholderia aspalathi (assembly GCF_905220735.1). Taxonomy (NCBI): domain Bacteria; kingdom Pseudomonadati; phylum Pseudomonadota; class Betaproteobacteria; order Burkholderiales; family Burkholderiaceae; genus Paraburkholderia; species Paraburkholderia aspalathi. Next base: position 114,969 of record NZ_CAJNBA010000008.1, on the reverse strand, counting down.
TCGATCGGCGGCGGCTTTGTGATCAATCGCGAAGGCGATCGCGTCAATGGATTGCGCGCCGGCGCGGAGGTGCCGTTTCCGTTTCGCACCGGCGACGATCTGATGCGTGTCTGCCGTGAAACCGGTTTGTCGATCGCGCAGGTGACGCTGCGCAACGAATGCGCGTCGCGTACCGAACAGGAAGTGCGCGAAGGGCTGCTGACGATCTGGCGCGTCATGTCCGCCTGCGTAGAACGTGGCTGCAAGGTGCGTGGCGAGTTGCCAGGCCCGATGCACGTGAAGCGCCGCGCCGCCGACCTGTGCGCGCAATTACGATCGCGTTCGGAAGAATCGCTGCGCGACCCACTGTCGATGCTCGACTGGGTCAACCTCTACGCGATGGCTGTGAACGAAGAGAACGCAGCGGGTGGGCGTGTCGTCACGGCGCCGACCAACGGCGCGGCCGGCGTGATTCCCGCGGTGCTGCATTACTACGTGAAGTTCATGCATGCGTCGAACGACGAGGGCATCGTCACCTTCCTGCTGACGGCTGCGGCGATCGGCATTATCTACAAGGAAACCGCTTCGATCTCCGGCGCCGAAGTGGGCTGCCAGGGCGAGGTCGGCGTTGCGTGCTCGATGGCCGCCGCGGCGCTCGCTGCCGTGATGGGCGGCACGCCGACGCAAGTCGAAAACGCCGCCGAGATCGGCATGGAACACAACCTCGGCATGACCTGCGACCCGGTCGGCGGCCTCGTGCAGATTCCCTGCATCGAACGCAATGCGATGGGCGCGATCAAGGCGCTCAACGCGGCGCGCATGGCGATGAAGGGCGACGGCCAGCACTACGTGTCGCTGGACAACGTGATCAAGACGATGCGTGAAACCGGCGCGGATATGAAGACCAAATACAAGGAGACGTCGCGCGGTGGACTCGCCGTGAACGTCATCGAGTGTTGAACAAGTTGAGAATCAAAGAGTAACAACAGGACCCAAAGGACCAACAATGAGCCGCTATTCGATATTCAGCCTGTTGCGCAACGGGATGTCGTATCACGAGAACTGGGAGCGTCAGTGGAAGAGCCCCGAGCCTAAGCGTGAATACGACGTCGTGATCGTCGGCGGCGGCGGGCATGGCCTCGCCACTGCCTATTACCTCGCGAAGGAGCATGGTGTGCGCAATATCGCCGTGCTGGAGAAGGGCTGGATCGGCGGCGGCAATACCGCGCGCAATACGACCATCGTGCGCTCGAATTACCTGTGGGACGAATCGGCCGCTCTCTACGAGAAGGCGATGAAGCTGTGGGAAGGTCTCTCGCAAGACCTGAACTACAACGTGATGTTCAGCCAGCGCGGCGTGATGAACCTCGCGCACACGCTGCAGGACGTGCGCGATACTGAGCGCCGCGTGAATGCAAACCGGCTGAATGGTGTGGATGCCGAGTTCCTCACGCCGGAGCAGATCAAGGAAATCGAGCCGACCATCAATCTGAACAGCCGCTATCCGGTGCTCGGGGCGTCGATTCAACGTCGCGGCGGTGTGGCGCGACACGATGCAGTAGCGTGGGGCTTCGCACGCGGCGCGGATCAGCATGGTGTCGATATCGTGCAGAACTGCCAGGTCACGGGGATTCGCCGCGACGGTAGCCAGGTGGTTGGCGTGGATACCACCAAGGGTTTCATCAAGGCGAAGAAGGTCGCGGTGGTCGCGGCGGGCAATACGTCGTCGCTCGCCGATATGGCGGGTATCCGTTTGCCTTTGGAGAGCCATCCTTTGCAGGCTTTGGTCTCCGAGCCGATCAAACCGGTCGTCAATACGGTGGTGATGTCGAACGCGGTGCACGCGTACATCAGCCAGTCCGACAAGGGCGACCTGGTGATTGGCGCGGGCGTCGATCAGTACACGGGCTTCGGTCAGCGCGGCAGCTTCCAGATCATCGAAGGCACGCTCGAAGCGATCGTCGAAATGTTCCCGGTGTTTTCGCGCGTGCGGATGAACCGCCAGTGGGGCGGCATCGTGGATGTATCGCCGGATGCGTGCCCGATTATCAGCAAGACCGACGTGAAGGGGCTTTATTTCAATTGCGGCTGGGGTACGGGTGGCTTCAAGGCGACGCCTGGGTCGGGGTGGGCTTATGCACACACGATCGCGAAGGACGAGCCGCATCCGCTGAACGCGCCGTTCTCGCTGGATCGTTTTTACACCGGCCACCTGATCGACGAGCACGGCGCTGCCGCTGTTGCCCACTAACGCACATTAGGAAAACCAGATGCTTCTGATCGAATGCCCTTGGTGCGGGCCACGCGCCGAAACCGAATTTTCCTGCGGCGGCGAAGCGGATATTGCGCGCCCGCTCGACACCGACAAGCTCACCGACAAGGAATGGGGTGACTACCTGTTCATGCGCAAGAATTCGCGCGGCGTGCATCGCGAGCAATGGATGCACGCGCAAGGATGCCGCCGCTGGTTCAAGGCCCAGCGCGACACCGTGAGCTACGAGATTCAGGGCTACGAGACGTTCGAACGTCCTCTGCTCGCGATGGACAGCAACGAGGCTAACGCACAAGACAAGGCACACGAGGGCAAGGCACCATGAGCCAGAAAGACCGACTCCCCAGCGGCGGACGCATCAACCGTGCGATCGTACTGAACTTCACGTTCAACGGGCGCAAGCTTCAGGGTTATCAGGGCGACACGCTCGCGTCCGCGTTGCTCGCGAACGGCGAACACTTCGTGGCGCGCAGCTGGAAGTACCACCGGCCGCGCGGCATCGTGACGGCGGGTGTGGAAGAGCCGAATGCGGTTGTGCAGCTCGAAACCGGCGCATACACGGTGCCGAACGCGCGTGCGACTGAAGTGGAGTTGTATCAGGGACTCGTCGCGACCAGCGTGAACGCGCAGCCGAGCATCGAAAAAGACCGCATGGCGATCAACCAGAAGTTCGCACGCTTCATTCCGGCGGGCTTCTACTACAAGACCTTCATGTGGCCGCGCAAATTCTGGCCGAAATATGAGGAAGTGATTCGCGATGCGGCCGGTCTCGGCAAGGCGCCCGAGCAAACCGACGCGGACCGCTACGACAAGTGCTTTGCGCACTGCGACGTGCTGGTGGTCGGCGGTGGCCCGACGGGGCTGGCGGCCGCGCATGCGGCGGCATTGTCCGGCGCACGCGTGACGCTGATCGACGATCAGCCGGAACTCGGCGGCTCGCTGCTGTCGTGCCGCGCGGAGATCGACGGCAAACCGGCGCTGCAATGGGTCCACAAGATCGAAGACGAACTGCGGCAGATGCCGGACGTGAAGATCCTGTGTCGCAGCACCGCATTCGGTTACCAGGACCATAACCTCATCACTGTCACGCAACGGCTCACCGAGCATCTGCCGGTGTCGCAGAGAAAGGGTACGCGCGAACTGATGTGGAAGATCCGCGCGAAACGCGTGATTCTCGCAACAGGCGCGCATGAGCGGCCGATCGTATTCGGCAACAACGATCTACCGGGCGTGATGTTGGCCTCGGCCGTGTCGACCTATCTGCATCGCTATGCGGTGCTACCGGGCCGCAATGCCGTCGTGTTCACGAACAACGATGACGGCTATCAATGCGCGCTCGATCTGAAAGCGGCCGGTGCTCAGGTGACGGTCGTCGATCCGCGCGCGGCCGAGTCGAAGGGCACGCTGCCCGCGCTCGCACGGCGCTATGGCGTCAAGGTGATGAACGGTGTGGCTGTGACAGCCGCGCACGGCAAGCTGCGGGTTGCCTCGGTCGAAGTGGCGTCGTATTCGAACGGACAGGTCGGTGCGAAGCAGGGCGATCTACCCTGCGATCTGCTCGCGATGTCCGGTGGCTGGAGCCCGGTGCTGCATCTGTTCGCGCAATCGGGCGGCAAAGCGCACTGGCATGACGACAAGGCCTGCTTCGTGCCGGGCAAGGCGATGCAAGCCGAGACGAGCGTTGGTGCGTGTGCCGGCGATTTCACGCTAGGACAGGGGATTCGCTTCGCGGTCGATGCCGGTGTCGAGGCGGCGCGTGCAGCGGGGCACATCGTTGCGCGGCCGAATCCGGTGCACGTGGCCGAGGTTAGCGAAACGAAGATGCAGCCGCTGTGGCTCGTCGGCGGCCGCGAACTGGCGACGCGCGGGCCGAAGCAGTTCGTCGACTTCCAGAACGACGTGTCGGCAGCCGATATTTTTCTCGCGGCGCGCGAAGGTTTCGAATCGGTCGAACACGTGAAGCGCTATACGGCGATGGGTTTCGGCACCGATCAGGGCAAGCTCGGCAACATCAATGGTATGGCGATTCTCGCGCAGGCGCTCGGCAAGACGATTCCCGAAACCGGCACGACGACGTTCCGTCCGAACTACACGCCGGTTACGTTCGGCACGTTTGCGGGTCGGGAGCTGGGTGAGTTTCTCGATCCGGTGCGTAAGACCGCGGTGCACGAATGGCACGTGGAAAACGGTGCGGCGTTCGAGGACGTCGGCAACTGGAAGCGCCCCTGGTACTTCGCGAAGGCCGGCGAGGACATGCATGCCGCGGTGGCACGCGAGTCGCTCGCGGTGCGCACGAGCGTCGGCATTCTCGACGCTTCGACGCTCGGCAAGATCGACATCCAGGGCCCCGATGCGGCGAAGCTGCTGAACTGGGTCTATACGAATCCGTGGAGCAAGCTGGAAGTCGGCAAGTGCCGCTACGGCCTGATGCTCGACGAAAACGGCATGATCTTCGACGACGGCGTGACCGTGCGTCTTGCCGACCAACACTACATGATGACGACCACCACGGGTGGCGCAGCGCGCGTGCTGACGTGGCTCGAACGCTGGCTGCAAACCGAGTGGCCGGATATGCGCGTGCGTCTCGCTTCCGTGACGGATCATTGGGCGACGTTTGCGGTGGTCGGTCCGAACAGCCGCAAGGTCCTGCAGAAAGTTTGCCACGACATCGACTTTGCGAACGCGGCGTTCCCGTTCATGAGCTATCGCGAAGGCACCGTGGCGGGTGCGGCATCGCGCGTGATGCGGATCAGCTTCTCGGGCGAACTGGCTTATGAAGTGAACGTGCCCGCGAACGTCGGCCGCGCGGTGTGGGAGGCGCTGATGGCTGCGGGCGCGGAATTCGACATCACGCCGTATGGCACGGAAACCATGCACGTGCTGCGTGCCGAGAAGGGCTACATCATCGTCGGCCAGGACACGGATGGGTCGATGACGCCGTACGACCTCGGCATGGGCGGGTTGGTCGCGAAGTCGAAAGACTTTCTCGGCAAGCGTTCATTGACGCGTTCGGATACGGCGAAGGCCGGCCGTAAGCAACTGGTCGGGCTGCTCGCGGACGATCCGTCGTTCGTGATCCCCGAAGGTTCGCAGATTGTCGCGGGTCCGTTCCAGGGCGATACCGCACCGATGCTCGGCCACGTCACGTCGAGCTATTACAGCCCGATCCTGAAGCGCTCGATTGCAATGGCGGTAGTGAAGGGCGGTCTCGACAAGATCGGCGAAACGGTCACGATTCCGCTCGCGAGCGGTAGACAGATTGCGGCCAAGGTCACCAGCTCGGTGTTCTACGACAGCGAAGGAGCACGTCAACATGTGGAATGAAACAAGAGGGACAGTGTCGGCGGTGGATCGCGCTGTCGGCCAGCAAACGGGCGTGTGGCAGGAGTCGCCGCTGGTGGGCGCGGATGCACTGCTGAAGAAGCATCAGGCGACGGTGTCGGCGGCGTTCCGTTTGAGCGAGCGGCCGTTCCTGGAACTGGTGAACGTGCGTGGCGACACGCGTGACGCGGCGTTCGTGAGCGCGGTGGAAAGCGTGATCGGCTGCCGGCCGCCCGAGAAGGCGAACACCATTGCACGCGGTAATGGCTACGACATGCTGTGGCTTGGCCCCGACGAGTGGCTGGTGCGCTCGGCCATGGCACACGACGCGACGCGTACCGCGCCGTTGCAGGCGAAGCTCGGTGCGGCATTTGTGGGCGTGTTCGCGTCGGCGGTGGATATCGGCAGCGGCTATACGGTGCTCGAGATCAGTGGCACGCGGACGCGTGAAGTGCTGGCGCGCGGTTGTCCGCTCGATCTGCATCCGAAACTGTTCAGCGAAGGGCAGTGCGCACAGAGTCACTTCTTCAAGGCGTCGATGACGTTGTTGCCCACCGGCGCAGACAGCTTCGATATCATCGTGCGCCGCAGTTTTGCGGACTACTTTGTCAAGATCATGCTCGATGCGGCCGAGCCGTTGATGTCGTGAAGCGCGGCGAGCGGTGTCTTGCTTGTGAGGCTCCGCTCTCCACTTCTCCGGCAACTGATTGACATGACGTCGACACGTCTAGCCACCGCGCGTCTCACCGAACGCGCGTGCCAACAGGGCGATGCCCATGCCGCGCTCGCGCTGCTCGATCAGAGCATCGTCTTGCGGCACCGGCGTATCGCGTTGATCCGCTATCTCCTTGCACAGCAGTTGGGCGCGCCGCTGCAGTCGCGGCATCACGAATACGTTGAGAAGATCGCCGCTCGTTTGAGTGCGGATGCGCTCGCGCGGATTGCCGGCGCTGCGCGGGCGCGGTTGCGGCCCTAACGACGCCCTCGTTCCATCCCGATGACGTATTCCTTCTATGTGGCCGATTTATGTCGGCGTCTACTGAATACGCACTGATCGGAACGTCCACGCGGCAGCCGCCGCATCAACGAGGGCATGACATGTCTACCGTTTTTCAGCCTCGCGCGAGCGCAGCCGCCAGACTCGAACGTCTGCCGTTCTCCGGATATCACCGGACCATTTTCATCATCATCGCGATCGCGTTCTTTTTTGACTCGGTCGATCTCGGCACGATGACCTTCGTGCTCGGTTCGATCAAGAGCGAATTTCATCTGTCGAGCGCGACGGCAGGGTTGGTTGCGAGTGCGAGCTTCTTCGGTATGGTGATCGGCGCGGCGGTTGCCGGATTGCTGGCCGATCGCTTCGGACGGCGCCCCGTATTTCAGTGGAGCATGGTGCTGTGGGGGCTCGCGTCGTATCTGTGCTCGACCGCGCAGAGTGTCGAAGCGCTGATTTTTTATCGTGTGCTGCTTGGTATTGGCATGGGCATGGAGTTTCCCATTGCGCAGACGCTCCTTTCCGAATTTGTGCCTGCCAAGTCACGCGGACGACTGATCGCGTTGATGGATGGCTTCTGGCCGCTCGGGTTTATCACGGCGGGCGTGGTTTCGTACTTCGTGTTGCCGGCGTTTGGGTGGCGCACGGAGTTCGCACTGTTGGCGATTCCCGCCGTGTTCGTGTTAATTGTGCGCCGCGTCGTGCCGGAATCGCCGCGCTGGCTGGAGCATCGCGGACGCCTCGCCGAGGCGGACAAGATCCTCGCCGAAGTCGAAGTGAAGGTGATGAAAGCGGCTGGACTGAGCCAGTTGCGCGCACCGGTGATGTTGCAGGAACCGCCGGCTGCGAAGGGTACGAGTGCATTCCGCGAGATCTGGAGCGTGGCCTACCGGCGTCGCACGATTATGGTGTGGACGCTGTGGTTCTTTGCATTGCTCGGCTTTTATGGACTTACGTCGTGGCTCGGTGCGTTAATGCAACAAGCGGGCTTTGCGGTGACGAAGTCGGTGCTGTATACGGTACTGATTTCGCTCGGCGGGATTCCGGGTTTTATCTGCGCTGCGTGGCTCGTGGAGCGCTGGGGACGTAAGCCGACCTGTATCGCGTCGCTGGCGGGCAGCGCGGTGATGGCTTATGTCTACGGGCAAACCGCGCTGCACGCGCAAACGCCGACGCTGCTGATTTGCGCCGGACTTGCGATGCAGTTTTTTATGTTTGCGATGTGGGCGGTGCTTTACACCTATACGCCTGAGCTTTATGGCACGGGAGCGCGGGCTACGGGGTCTGGGTTTGCGTCAGCGATTGGACGTGTGGGCTCGTTGATCGGGCCTTATGTAGTCGGCGTGGTTCTGCCGACGTTCGGGCAAGGCGGCGTGTTTTCGCTTGGCGCGATGTGTTTTGTGATCGCTGCCGCGGCAGTATGGATCATGGGGATCGAGACGCGTGGGTTGGCGTTGGAGACCTTGGTGTCGGAAGCGGTCGAGCCGGACGCGCAGGGAGTGTTGAGTCCTGCGCGGGAGTGACGCTTACCGAGTGTCCAGTCTCGTCTGAGAATAACCGCTTACCCTCTGAGCGAACACGAAAAAAGCCGCGAAATGTTCGCGGCTTTTTTACTTCCGGTGGGGGCGGCTGTCGGTGTCGACGCGGATTAGACCGCCGCTACTTCCCGCTTCCGTGAAACCGCTCCATTCGCCACGAAGTACGGCGTCTCCACCCGCTCCAGCGCCTCCCGCCCGCGAATCCGATCGGCGATCTTCTCCGCAAGCATGATCGTCGGCGCGTTCAGATTGCCGGTTGTGATCTGCGGCATGATTGACGCATCGACCACGCGCAGCGCCTCGAGCCCATGCACGCGTCCCTCGCTATCCACCACGGCCATATCGTCATAACCCATCTTGCACGAGCACGACGGATGAAACGCGGTCTCCGCACGCATGCGCACAAACGCGTCGAGTTGCTCATCGGTGGTCAACTCCGCGCCCGGATTCAACTCACGCCCGCGATAACGATCGAGCGCAGGCTGCCGCATGATCTCGCGCGTAATACGGATCCCGTCACGGAATTCGCGCCAGTCGAGCGGATCGGCCATGTAATTGAACAGGATGCTCGGATGCGCGGCAGGATCGCGTGACGTGAGCTTCACGCGTCCACGGCTTGGCGAACGCATCGAGCCGACATGCGCCTGGAAACCGTGCATCTTGATCGCGTTGGAACCGTTGTAGTTGATCGCGACGGGCAGGAAGTGATACTGGATGTTCGGCCACAGGTCCTCATCGCGGGTACGGATGAAGCCGCCCGCTTCGAACTGATTGCTCGCCCCAATACCCGTGCCGTTAAACATCCATTCAAGCCCGATGGCAGGCTGATTCCACCATTGCAACGCGGGATACAGCGAAACCGGCTCCTTGCATTCGTACTGGATGTACATCTCCAGATGGTCCTGCAAGTTTTCACCGACACCAGGCAGATCGTGCACGAGTGGCACGTCGAGTTCGCGCAGCCACGTCGAACGGCCCACGCCTGAGCGTTGCAGCAACTGCGGCGAGGCAATCGCGCCACTGCACACCAACACTTCGCGGCGCGCATGCGCAGTTTCAGCACTACCGTGATGCAGATACGTGACGCCTATCGCACGCTTGCCGAGGAACAGCACGCGATCGGTCATGGCATGCGTCACGATGGTCAGATTCGGGCGTTTCTTCGCGCGATCCAGATAGCCGCGTGCGGTGCTGGCGCGTCGGCCGTTCGCCGTGACCGTGCGATCCATTGGGCCGAAGCCTTCCTGCTGGTAGCCGTTCAGGTCGTCGGTACGCGGGAAACCCGCCTGCACGCCGGCCTCGACCATCGCCGCGAACAAGGGATTGTTGCCCGGCTTGCTCGTCGTCACATGGACCGGGCCGTCGCCGCCGTGATACGCGTTTGCGCCGACATCGCGTGTTTCGGCTTTGCGGAAGTACGGCAGGCAATCCAGATAGGTCCAGTTTTCCAGCCCAGAACGCGTTGCCCAACCGTCGTAGTCGAGCGCATTGCCGCGGATATAGCACATGCCGTTGATCAGCGACGAACCACCGAGCCCCTTGCCGCGCCCGCACTCCATGCGTCGGTTGTTCATATGCGGCTCGGGGTCCGTTTCGTACGCCCAGTTGTAACGCCGACCCTGCAACGGATAGGCGAGGGCTGCGGGCATCTGCGTGCGGAAATCGAAACGGTAGTCGGGGCCGCCTGCTTCGAGGAGCAGCACGGTCACGTCCGCGTCTTCGGTCAGGCGCGAAGCGAGCACGTTGCCCGCTGAACCCGCGCCGACGATGATGTAGTCGTATTCGTTCGAAGCCATCGCCAACCCTCCTTAAAACACCGGTTGATACGGGCCGAGTTCGACCTGCACGGACTTGATGCGCGTGTAGTGTTCGAGCGTGGTAATGCCGTTCTCACGGCCGACGCCCGATTGCTTGTAGCCACCTACCGGCATTTCCGCGGGTGACTCGCCCCAGGTGTTGATCCAGCAGATACCCGCTTCGAGCCGATGAATCACGCGATGCGCACGCGCCAGGTTCTCGGTGACAACGCCCGCAGCAAGACCGTAAGCGGTGTTATTGGCGCGCGAGATTGCTTCGTCTTCGTCATCGAAAACGAGGATGCTCATCACCGGGCCGAAGATTTCTTCGCGCACGATACGCATGTCGTCATGGCAGCCGGTGAAAACCGTCGGCTCGACGTACTGGCCGTTGCCGAAGTGGCCTTCCGTCAGCCGCTTGCCGCCTGCGAGGAGCCGCGCGCCGTCCTGCACGCCGCTTTCGATGTAGGCGAGCACTTTCTGCAATTGCGCGGCGCTGACCAGCGGGCCGAAGTTGGTGTCGGCGTCCGTGGGTGCGCCGACGCGAATCCGCCTCACACGTTCCAGCACCAGCGCTTCGAATCGTTCCAGCACGCTACGCTGCACAAAGACGCGTGTGCCGTTCGTGCAGACCTGGCCGGAGCTGAAGAAGTTGGCGCTCATCGCGATGTCGGCGGCACGTCCGAGGTTGGCGTCGTCGAATACGAGCAGGGGGGACTTGCCGCCCAGTTCCATCGTCACTTCTTTCAACGACGAGGCGCCTGCCAGCGACATCACCTTCTTGCCCGTTTCAACGCCGCCGGTGAACGAGATCTTCTCGATGTCGGGATGTGCGGCGAGCATCGCCCCCACGCGGCCGTCGCCTTGCACGACGTTGAACACACCGGCTGGTACACCGGCTTCGGTATAAATCTCGGCGAGTTTCAATGCGGACAGCGGAGTGATTTCGCTCGGCTTGAAGATCATCGCATTGCCGGCTGCCAACGCGGGCGCCGATTTCCAGCATGCGATCTGGATTGGGTAATTCCATGCGCCGATACCTGCGCACACGCCCAGCGGTTCACGCCGCGTATAAACAAACGAAGAGGGCCGCAACGGAATCTGCTGACCTTCAATCGCGGTCGCCAACCCTGCGTAGTACTCGATCACGTCCGCGCCGGTGACGATATCGACCGCCCGAGTCTCCGCAATCGCCTTGCCGGTGTCGCGTGTTTCGAGTGCGGCGAGTTCGTCATTGCGTTCACGCAGGATCTCGACCGCGCGGCGCAGGATGCGCGAGCGCTGCATCGCCGTGAGCGCGGCCCACTCGCGTTGACCATCACGTGCCGATTGCACGGCGCGATCCACGTCCGCCGCTGAGGCTTGTTGCACGGCGGCGAGCGTTTCTCCCGTGGCGGGGTCGAGCGTGTCGAAGGTCTCGCCGCTGGTCGCGTCGACGTAGGCGCCGCCTATATAGAGACGTTGCGTTTCGAATACCGCCATGAGTTGCTCCTTTTTTCGGAAATGTTCGCTGGTCTAGTTACGTGCTTCCAGCACCAGATCGATGTATTCGTTTGCCATGCGCAGTGCAGCCTTGGTATCAAACGGCTCACCGGACAAAGCGCCACGCAGCCATAGCCCGTCGATCAGTGCCGCGAGGCCGCTCGCCGCACGGCGCGCCGCCGGACGTGGCAGCGCTTTGGAAAAATCCGCGCACAGGTTCGAGTTCAAGCGCCGCGTGTTTACGTATTGCAGCCGGCGCAATTGCGGCTTGTGCATGCTCTCGGACCAGAACGCGAGCCACGTTTTCATGACGGGGCCGCTGGTCTGCTCGGCGTCGAAATTCGCCGCGACGACCGCGCGCAATTTCGAACGTGGATCGGCCTTCGCCGCACGACGACGTCTCGACGTGGCTTGCCACAGATCGCGCAGCACGTGGCGCATGGTGGCTTCGAGCAAACCGTCCTTGTCGCCAAAATAGTGGCTGACGATGCCGGTGGAAATGCTCGCGCGCTGCGCGACCGAAGCGAGCGTCGCACCGGCGAGACCAGTCTGGTCGATGGTCAGCAGCGTTGCGTCGATCAGCTGGGCGCGGCGGATTTCGCGCATTCCAAGTTTGGGCATGGGGCTGGAGGCGGCGGGCGCAGGCCAGCCGCCCAAGTGTTCGATGGGGAATACTAGTTTTTTTATATTGAACGGTCAATCAATAAAAACCGGGTTGCATCAGCGTGGACGTGGGTTGCGCCCGGCGTGTCGGTTCCTGCCAAACCGGTGTCGTGTTCGGTACATGTCCTTTGTTTCAGCGGGCGCTACGCTCGTTGAACGGCGCGTCACGTAGAGTCCGGCGCGCCGCTCACGAGACATGGAGACAGACAAATGAGCAGCAATCGCGGCGTCGTGTATCTAGGGCAGGGCAAGGTGGAAGTTCAGTCGATCGACTTTCCGAAGATGGTCGATCCGCGTGGCCGGTCAATCGGCCACGGCGTGATCCTGAAGGTGGTAAGCACAAATATTTGCGGCTCCGATCAGCACATGGTGCGTGGCCGCACGACCGCCGAGGTCGGCCTGGTACTCGGCCACGAGATCACCGGCGAGGTGATCGAGGTGGGCCGCGATGTTGAAACGTTGAAGGTTGGCGACCTGGTGTCGGTACCGTTCAACGTCGCTTGCGGACGCTGTCCGACCTGCAAGGCGCAGCACACCGGCGTGTGTTTGAATGTGAATCCGTCGCGGGCGGGCGGCGCTTATGGCTACGTCGACATGGGTGGCTGGATCGGCGGTCAGGCCGAGTATGTGCTGGTGCCGTACGCCGACTTCAATCTGCTGAAATTCCCCGACTACGCGCAGGCGATGTCTAAAATCCGCGACCTGACGTGTCTGTCCGACATTCTGCCGACCGGCTATCACGGCGCGGTGATGGCAGGCGTGAAGCCTGGCGCTACCGTTTATATCGCGGGCGCGGGGCCGGTGGGGATGGCGGCGGCTGCATCCGCACGCTTGCTGGGCGCAGCCTGCACGATCGTTGGCGATATGAATGAGGCGCGTCTCGCGCATGCTCGCAAGATGGGTTTCCAGACCATCGACCTGTCGAAGGACGCGACGCTCGGCGAGCAGATCGAACAGATTCTCGGCAAGCCCGAAGTGGATTGCGCGGTGGACTGCGTCGGTTTCGAGGCGCACGGTCACGGCAGCAGCGGCTCGCACGAGGAAGCACCAGCCACGGTGCTTAATTCGCTGATGGAAATCACGCGTGCCGCGGGCGCGATCGGCATTCCGGGCCTGTATGTAACGGACGATCCGGGCGCCACCGATGCCGCTGCCCGCAAAGGCAGCCTGAGCATCCGCTTCGGCCTCGGCTGGGCCAAGTCGCACTCGTTCCACACGGGGCAGACGCCGGTGATGAAGTACAACCACAATCTGATGCAGGCGATCCTGTGGGACCGGCTGCCGATTGCGGATATCGTGAACGTGACGGTCGTCTCGCTCGATCAGGCCCCGGACGGTTACCGGCAGTTCGATGGCGGCGCGCCGAAGAAGTTTGTGATCGACCCGCACGGGTTGCTGAAAGCGGCTTGATGGCGCGGAAAGGGACCGCGTTCGCGGTCCCTTCAATCAGCGAGGTATTCGACTCAAGCCGCGAGCACCGGCACTGCGGCCAGCGACGGCGCCTGCTTGCGCCGTTCGCGCGTCGGCGCGGTGCCGAACGCATCGCGGTAGCTCTTCGAGAAGTGGCAAGCCGACTGGAAACCGCAAGCCATCGTGATGTGCATGATCGACATGTCGGTCTGCAGCAGCAACTCGCGGGCGCGCCGCAAGCGCAGCGTCAGATAGTAATGCGTCGGCGTCATCCCGAGATGTTCGCGGAACAGCCGCTGCAATTGCCGCTGTGACATGCCGGCGAGCCGTGCGAGTTCTTCGCGCGAAAGCGGCTCTTCGATGTTGTTCTCCATCAGCGAGATCACTTCGAAGAGAGACTTGTTTGCCGAACCGAGCCGCGCCACCAGCGGCATTTTCTGTTGTGCGCTGTTATCGCGCACGTGTTCGACGATGAACTGCTCCGCGATCTGCGTGACGCGTGCCGTGCCGACTCGCGGTGTGATCAGGTTGAGCATCATGTCGAGCGGCGCCACGCCACCCGTGCAGGTGACGCGATCACGGTCGATCACGAACAGTTCTTTCAGAAAGCGCGTGTCGGGAAACTCTTCCTTGAGCGCCGACATGTTCTCCCAATGAATCGCACACGCATAACCGGCCAGCAAGCCGGCACGCGCCAGCGCATAGGTGCCGGTGCACAGGCTGCCAAGCACGCTGCCCATGCGGGCGAAGCGGCGCAGCGCGACGAGATGGGCAGGGGTGGTGGCGCGCTGCACGTCGATGCCGCCGACCACGAACACGATGTCCGGCTGACCGACAGACTCGACCGGACCCGTATCGACCGAGAGGCCGTTGCTCGCCGTCACCGGGCCGCCTTCGGGGCTCACGATCGACCAGCGGTAAAGCGTTTGTCCAGTCAGGTAGTTCGCCATGCGGAGAACTTCGATCGCGTTGGTGAACGCGATCATCGTGAAGTTCGGCACCGGCATGAATGCAAAGTGCGACAACGACGCCGTGCGATCGGTGGACATGGGGGAAATGATTCCTTCGAATCTGTAATGTCGCGTCGCCGTGGGGAGCAGCGACTCCTGCAATTTTGAGTACTAGCGCAACTAACGTGCCATCAGGCTAAACCCTCGGTTGCGCATCAATACAGTCGGATCGCTCAACGAACAGCACCAGAACGGAGCCACCCGAGCCCACACGCGCACCCGAACTGCGCACAACGATCAGCTGCAGTGCAGCAAAAGCGCCAACCGCTAACGATCGTTCGAAACCTGCCATCGCGACTTGTCGAAAAAGGTCGCTCATGGCGGAAAAGGCAAAGAACGCGTCTGAATTCGTAAATTGGCGCGCGAGGCGAGAGTCAAGAATAGACCCAATGCAGACCGGTGGCAGCAGGGCTTCACAGCCCGATCAGCAGCCCGCTTCCGGTCCTTCGCCAACCACCCCACGGACCTTCCATGTCGAACCCGAATCCTTTCTTCGAAGAATCGCTGGCCACGCGTGACGCGGCGGTGCGCGGCGCCATTTTGAAAGAGCTGGAGCGCCAGCAGTCGCAAGTCGAATTGATCGCGTCGGAAAACATCGTGTCGCGCGCGGTGCTCGAAGCGCAAGGCTCGGTGCTGACCAACAAGTACGCGGAAGGGTATCCGGGCAAGCGCTATTACGGCGGGTGTGAATACGCCGACGTGATCGAAACGCTGGCGCTCGATCGCATCAAGCAGATTTTCAACGCGAAGTTTGCCAACGTGCAGCCGCATTCCGGCGCGCAGGCCAACGGCGCGGTGATGCTCGCGCTGGTGAAGCCGGGTGACACGGTGCTCGGCATGTCGCTCGACGCGGGTGGCCACCTGACCCACGGCGCCAAGCCGGCGATGTCGGGCAAGTGGTTCAATGCGGTCCAATACGGCGTGAATCGCGACACGATGCTGATCGATTACGAGCAGATCGAAGAACTCGCACAGCAGCACAAACCGGCGTTGTTGATCGCCGGCTTCTCCGCTTATCCGCGCGCATTGGACTTCGCACGGCTGCGCGCAATCGCCGATGGCGTGGGCGCGAAGCTGATGGTGGATATGGCGCACATCGCCGGCATTATCGCGGCCGGGCGTCATCAGAATCCGGTCGAGCATGCGCATGTCGTCACGTCGACCACGCACAAGACGTTGCGCGGGCCGCGCGGCGGCTTTGTACTGACGAATGACGAAGACATCGCCAAGAAGATCAACTCCGCCGTGTTCCCGGGCTTGCAGGGCGGCCCGCTGATGCATGTGATCGCCGGCAAGGCCGTTGCCTTCGGCGAGGCGCTGCAACCGGGTTTCAAAACCTACATCGATAACGTGCTCGCGAATGCGCAGGCACTCGGCGAAGTGCTGAAAGCGGGCGGCGTCGATCTGGTGACGGGCGGCACGGATAATCATCTGCTGTTGGTCGATCTGCGTCCGAAGGGCCTCAAAGGCAACCAGGTCGAGCAGGCGCTGGAACGCGCAGGCATCACCTGCAATAAGAACGGCATCCCTTTCGACACCGAGAAGCCGACGGTCACCTCCGGCGTTCGCCTCGGCACGCCGGCGGGCACGACGCGCGGCTTTGGCGTGAGTGAGTTCCGCGAAGTCGGGCGGCTGATCGTCGAGGTGCTCGATGCGCTGCGCGATCATCCGGAAGGCCATGCCGCAACAGAACAACGCGTGCGCCGCGAAATTTTCGCGCTGTGCGAACGCTTTCCCATCTACTAAGCACGCCTGGAGCAAACGATGAGCACTCTGCACGACAACAGCATCATCATCGACGGTCTGAACATTTCGAAGTTCGAGCGCTCGGTGTTCGAAGACATGCGCAAGGGCGGCGTAACTGCGGTGAACTGCACGGTGTCGGTCTGGGAAAGCTTCCAGAAGACCGTCGACAACATCGCCGAGATGAAGCAACAGATTCGCGAATACGGCGAGATCCTGACGCTTGTGCGCACCACCGACGACATCCTGCGCGCGAAGAAAGAGAACAAGACCGGCATCATTTTCGGCTTCCAGAACGCGCATGCGTTCGAAGACAACCTCGGCTATATCGAGGCCTTCAAGGACCTCGGCGTGAACGTGGTCCAGCTTTGCTACAACACGCAGAATCTGGTCGGCACGGGCTGCTATGAACGCGACGGCGGCCTGTCGGGCTATGGCCGTGAAGTGATTCAGGAGATGAATCGCGTCGGCATCATGGTCGACCTCTCGCATGTGGGCGGCAAGACGTCGTCCGAAGCGATCGCCGCCTCTAATAAGCCGGTGTGCTATTCGCATTGCTGCCCGTCGGGCCTGAAAGAGCATCCGCGCAACAAGAGCGATGAGCAACTGAAAGAGATCGCCGATGCAGGCGGTTTCGTGGGTGTGACGATGTTTGCGCCGTTCCTCAAGCGTGGCCCGGACGCAACCGTCGAAGACTATATCGAAGCAATCGAATACGTGGTGAACCTGATTGGTGAAGACCAGGTTGGCATTGGTACGGACTTCACGCAAGGCTATAGCACTGAGTTCTTCGATTGGATCACGCACGACAAGGGCCGTTATCGCCAACTGACGAACTTCGGCAAGGTGGTGAATCCGGAAGGCATTCGCACGATCGGCGAGTTTCCGAACCTGACGGCCGCGATGGAACGCGCCGGCTGGAGCGAGACGCGCATCAAGAAGATCATGGGTGAAAACTGGGTACGCGTGTTCGGCGAAGTCTGGAAAGTCTGATTCGCCATTCACCGAACCTGAACCTAAAAAAACGGAGCCCCCACATGCAACCCCAACTGCCTATCGACGTCGATCCGAACACCGGCGTCTGGACCACCGACGCGCTGCCGATGCTCTACGTGCCGCGTCATTTCTTCACGAACAACCATACGGCCGTCGAGGAAGCACTTGGCATCGAAACGTATGCCGAGATTCTCTACAAAGCCGGCTACAAGTCCGCGTATTTCTGGTGCGACAAGGAAGCGAAACAGCACGGTATTGCGGGCATGGCGGTGTTCGAGCATTACCTGAACCGCCTGTCGCAACGTGGCTGGGGCCTCTTCACGATCACAGAAGCCGATCCGTCCAGCTCACGTGCCCGCATTGAATTGCACCACTCGTCGTTCGTGCTCGCGCAGCCGGGCAAGGAAGGCAAGCTTTGCTACATGTTCGCCGGCTGGTTCGCGGGCGCGATGGACTGGGTCAACGACACTGCGCCTGACGGACAGCGCAAGGGTCCGCCGTCCCATTCGAAGGAAGCGCGCTGCGCGGCCGAAGGCCACGATCACTGCGTGTTCGAAGTGTCGCCGCTCGCGTCGTAAAAACGCACAAAGCCTATCCATTCCGAGGTCGATCGCGATGCGTTACCCGAACCTTTTCAAGCCTCTCACGCTGAACAAACTGACTTTGCGTAACCGCATCGTCAGCACCGCGCACGCTGAGGTGTATGCGGAACCGGGTGGTCTGCCCGGCGACCGCTATATCCGTTACTACGAAGAGAAGGCCAAGGGCGGCGTCGGCCTCGCCGTGTGCGGCGGCTCGAGCCCGGTGTCGATCGACAGCCCGCAAGGTTGGTGGAAATCGGTGAATCTTTCGACCGACAAGATCATCGATCCGCTCGCGCGGCTCGCCGAAGCGATGCATCAGCACGGCGCGAAGATCATGATTCAGGCCACGCATATGGGGCGCCGCTCGGCGTTTCATGGCGAACACTGGCCGCATCTGATGTCGCCGTCGGGCGTGCGTGAGCCGGTGCACCGCGGCAATGCGAAGATCATCGAAGTGGAAGAGATTCGCCGCATCATCACGGACTTTGCCGCGGCTGCCAAGCGCGTGAAGGATGCCGGCATGGACGGCATCGAAATCTCGGCGGCTCACCAGCATCTGATCGATCAGTTCTGGAGCCCGCGCACGAATTTCCGCACCGACGAATGGGGCGGTTCGCTCGAGAACCGCCTGCGCTTCGGCACGGAAGTGTTGAAGGCGGTGCGCGAAGCGGTAGGCGCGGATTTCTGTGTTGGTCTTCGCATGTGTGGCGATGAATTCCATGAAGACGGTCTCGATCACGAACAGCTGAAAGAGATCGCCCAGGCGATGAGCGAAAGCGGCCTGATCGATTACCTCGGCGTGATCGGTTCCGGTGCGGATACGCACAACACGCTGGCGAACTGCATGCCGCCGATGGCGCTGCCACCCGAGCCGTTCGTGCATCTCGCGGCCGGGATCAAGTCGGTGGTGAAGCTGCCGGTGATGCATGCGCAAAGCATCCGCGATGCGGGCCAGGCAGAACGTTTGCTCGCGAGCGGCATGGTCGATCTGGTCGGGATGACACGCGCACAGATCGCCGATCCGCATATGGTCATCAAGATCCGCGACGGTCGCGAGGACGAGATCAAGCAATGCGTCGGCGCGAACTATTGCATCGACCGCCAATACAACGGGTTGGACGTGCTGTGCGTGCAGAACGCCGCGACATCCCGCGAAGAAACCATGCCGCACGTGATCGCGAAGACACGTGGGCCGAAGCGCAAGGTGGTGGTGGTCGGCGCAGGCCCGGCTGGACTGGAAGCGGCGCGCGTGGCGAAGTCGCGCGGTCATGACGTGGTGCTGTTCGAGAAGAACGACTACGTCGGCGGTCAGATCATGCTGGCCGCGAAAGCGCCGCAGCGCGAGCAGATGGCGGGCATCGTGCGTTGGTTCGATATGGAAACGAAACGCCTCGGTGTCGATCGGCGTCTTGGCGTTGCGGCTGACGAAAAGACCATCATGGCCGAGAAGCCGGACATCGTCGTGCTGGCCACGGGCGGTTCGTCGTTCACGTCGCAAGTCGCGGCGTGGGGCGTCGAAGAAGGGCTCGCGGTCAGTTCATGGGATGTGCTGTCGGGCAAGGTCGAGCCGGGCAAGAACGTGCTGGTTTATGACGGCGTCAGCACGCACGCTGGCGCAGGCGTCGCGGATTTCATGTCGAGCCGCGGGTCGAACGTCGAGATCGTCACGCCTGACGTGAAGGTGGCCGACGACGTCGGCGGCACCACGTTCCCGATTTTCTATCGCCGCCTCTACGCGCAAGGTGTGATTCATACGCCTAACTACTGGCTCGACAAGGTGTACGAGGAAGACGGCAAGAAGATCGCCGTGATCCGCAACGAGTACACGGAAGAGCAGGAAGAGCGCGCGGTCGACCAGGTGGTGATCGAGAACGGCAGCACGCCAAACGACCAGCTCTACTGGACGCTCAAGCCCGAGTCGGTGAATCGCGGCCAGGTGGACGTGCACAGACTCTTTGCGTCCGAGCCGCAACCGTCGCTCAGCGAAGAACTCGGCAACGGCCGCTTCCTGCTGTTCCGCGTCGGCGACTGCATTTCCATGCACAACATCCACGGCGCGATCTATGACGCGCTGCGCCTTTGCAAGGATTTCTGACGATGAGCCCCGTGTTTGTCATCACCGTCCTGCTGTGGTTGTCGGTGGCGGGTCTGGCGTTCGCGCTCGCCAAACGCGCTGCCTACTGGCGTGAAGGCCGTGCCACGGCGGCGGGTGCGTACGGCTGGACCAATCTGCTGGCGATCCCGAAGCGCTATTTCGTCGACTTGCACCATGTGGTCGCTCGTGACCCGTACATCGCGAAGACGCACGTCGCGACGGCGGGCGGGGCGATCCTCGCGATGGCGCTGGTGTTCGTCAACTACGGTCTTGCGATCTACTCGCCGTGGCTCGACAAGCTGATCTTTCTGGCGGCGCTGGTGATGCTGGTCGGCGCGGTGTTCGTGTGGCGCCGGCGGCATGGCACGAAGGCGGTGCCGGCACGGCTCTCGCGCGGGCCTTGGGATCATCTCCCGCTGCTGCTTGGGTCGTTCGCGCTCGGGTTGGTGCTCTTCATTGCGCTGCCGGCCGCGGCGATGTCGGGTGCTTTGGCGATTATCGTCGCGTTGCTGATCGCAGTCGGCGCGTTCACGATGACCTTCGGCGCGGCTCGCGGCGGTCCGATGAAGCATGCGCTCGCCGGGTTGCTGCACCTCGCGTTTCATCCGCGTCAGGAGCGTTTTGCCGAGCGCAACGATAACGATGTCGTGCCGCCGACTGCACTGAAGGTGCCGCTCCTCGACGCGAAGGAATACGGCGTAGGCAAGCCGGTCGAGTTCCGCTGGAACCAGTTGCTGAGCTTCGACGCCTGCGTGCAATGCGGCAAGTGCGAAGCAGCGTGCCCCGCGTTTGCCGCCGGGCAGCCACTCAATCCGAAGAAGCTGATTCAGGATCTTGTCACGGGCATGGTCGGTGGCACGGACGAAGCTTATGCCGGCAGCCCGACGCCTGGCATTCCGGTCGGCAAACACGGTGGCGCGCCGGGCAAGCCGCTCGTGTCGAGCCTGATCGAAGCGGATACGCTGTGGTCGTGCACCACTTGCCGCGCTTGCGTGCAGGAATGCCCAATGTTGATCGAGCATGTCGATGCGATCGTGGATATGCGCCGCAATCAGACCTTGGTCGAAGGCAGCGTACCGGGCAAAGGTCCGATCACGCTCGCCAATCTGCGCGAAACCGGTAGCTCGAACGGCTATGACATCGGCGCGCGTTACGACTGGGCGGTCGATCTGCAAGTACAGGTCGCCCAACCGGGTCGGCAGGTGGACGTGCTATTGATCGCCGGTGAAGGCGCATTCGACATGCGCTATCAGCGCACGCTGCGTGCGCTAATCAAGGTGCTGAACCGGGCAGGGATCGACTACGCGGTGCTCGGTGGCGTCGAAACCGATACCGGCGATACGGCACGGCGCCTCGGCGACGAAGCGACCTTCCAGCAACTCGCTCAGCGGCTGATCGGCACGCTCTCGCAGTACTCGTTCCGCAAGATCGTTACCGCCGATCCGCACGTGCTGCACAGCTTGCGCAACGAATATCGCGCACTCGGCGGTTTCTACGAGGTTCAGCATCACACGGCCCTGATCGAAGAACTGGTATCGAGCGGCAAGCTTTCGCCGAAGGCGGTCGCTGCGTTCGCGGACCGCAAGATCACGTATCACGATCCGTGCTATCTGGGCCGCTATAACGGTGAGACGGAAGCGCCGCGCCGCTTGCTGAAATCCATCGGCATCAAGGTGGTCGAGATGGAACGCAATGGTATGCGTGGACGTTGCTGCGGAGGCGGCGGTGGTGCGCCATTGACTGACATCCCCGGGAAAAAACGCATTCCGGACATCCGTATAGACGACGCCCGCACGATCGGCGCCGAAATCGTCGCGGTGGGTTGCCCGAATTGCACGGCGATGCTCGAAGGCGTGGTCGGCCCGCGTCCGGAAGTGCTGGACGTCGCCGAACTGGTTGCAGCGGCGCTGGAGTAACGCCATGAACAATCTCAAACGAATCGATCCGCGCCGGCCGTTCACGATTACGGCCGATGGGCTCAGGCGCATTACGCTCGGCGTGACGGCTGTTGCCGGCTCGACGGAACTGGCGGCGCACGGCTCGACAGGGTCGGCGCATCGCGAGCACGCAAAACCGCGCCGCACGACGGCTGCAGCACAGCGCGTGCTGCTGGTGGCTGCTCACGCGGACCGCGGCGCGCTGGATGATCTCGCGCGTCAGACCTTGGCCGCCGCCGCGTTGATCGCGGATGCGACAACCGAAGTCGTACTGCTCGTATTCGGTGAGTTCAGCGGCGACGCCGCCGCGCTCGGCGCCGACAAGCTCATCGAGTTGCCGATGTTCGACCGCCGCGTTTTCGCGCCGCTCGACGAATTGAACGCACTGGCCGCGTGCGTCGCGGCCTATGCACCGGCGCATATTTTCCTGCCCGACAACGCGACCGGCGACGGCGACCTCGGTCGCCGTTACGCGGCCGCCGCGAACGCGAGTGTCGCGACGCATGTCGTCGAGATCGATGCGGCCCATGTCGCTGCTTATATTCAGACGAATACGGCATACGCCGTACGCGCGCTGCCGGAGGTCGTGTTGCTTGCACCGAACGCGGTCGATCCGAAGCTGCCGTTTTTGGGGGCGGGCGAGCGAGTGGTGTGGCGTTTCGACGGCGAACCGGCATCGTCCAAAAGCGTCGTGCGCGATCTTGGCATCGAGGAGATCGACGCCGCCCAACTCGCGCTCGAAGAAGCGGATTTCATCGTTTCGGCAGGCAACGGCGTTAGCGATGTGCCCGCGTTCGAGCGTCTTGCGGCCACGTTAGGCGCTGCGATCGGCGCAAGCCGCGTCGCCGTGGACGACGGCAAGTTCACCCGCGACAAGCAGATTGGCGCCACCGGCAAGACGGTCGAGGCGAGCGTCTATATCGCGTTCGGCATTTCCGGCGCGGTTCAGCATCTGCAGGGCATCAAGGATTGCCGGCACGTGATCGCCGTGAATCTCGACGCCAGCGCGCCAATCGCCAAACGCGCCAATCTGACCGTCATCGCCGACGCGCAGGAAACCATCGCGGCGCTGAATGAAGCCGCGGAGGCTGCACGCACGGCACGCGGCACGGGGGCTGCGCTATTGAATTCAACGGCTGTTGCGGAAGGAGCGCTTGCATGAAAATCGCCGTACTGGTTTCCGTGGGGCGGCACCCTGTCAGCGGCACGGCGCGCTACAGCCGCAACGACGCCGCCGCGCTGACGATCGCGCTCTCGCTCGCCAAAACGCACGGCGCGACGCTCGACGTGTTGCATGCGGGCGATCCGTCGAATCCGGCGCTCAAGGAGTATCTGGCACTTGGCGCGCGCACTGTCGAAGTGCTGGAGGTTCCGGCAACGCCTGAATTCCAAGGCGATGCGATAGCGCCGCTCGCCACGCGTTTGCAAGGCTACGACCTTGTATTGACCGGCACCCGCGCCGAAGGCGCCTTCGATAGCGGCATGCTGCCGTATCAAGTAGCGAGTGCACTTGACATGCCGTTGGTCGGCGCAGCGGTCGATTTGACGATTCGCGACGGCCATGCCGAAGTCCGGCAATTCATGCCGAAAGGTTTGCGCCGCCGCGTCGAAGTGCGGCTGCCGGCCTTGATCGCCGTGCATCCGATGGCCAACACGGCGCCGAGCTACGCCTATGCACGGCTGCGCGAAGGCACGATCCGTCCGGTCGCGACGGCTGCGTCCGGCCACCCGGCCACAGCCAACCCCGACGAACCCGCCTGGACGATCCGCCCCGCGACCGCCAAACCGGTGCGCCTCGCCGCAGCCGAAAAGCGCTCGGGCCATGCCCGCATGCTCTCGGCGACGACGACCGAAAGCCGTGGTGGCAGCGTCGTAATTGAAGGGAGTTCCGTCGAAAAAGCACAAGTGATTCTCGCGTATTTGCGCGAGCATCAACTCGTGGATTACTGATTTCCGGTTCGGGCCAGCATGCGACCAGGAGGGCCTGGCGCAGCGCCAGACGTGACATGCAACGGAGCACACAATGAAAGTTTCGGCAGACGTTCGCGCAATGATCGAACGCCGCAAAAAGAATCACACGCTGGAAGCGCCGTTCTATACGGGCGAGGAAATTTTCGCGCTCGACATGGAGGCGATTTTCCGCAAGCACTGGATTCAGGTCGCGGTGGAACCGGATGTACCGGAGCCGGGCGACTACATCACGGTGGAAATCGGCAACGATTCGATTCTGATCGTACGCGACGACGACATGCAGGTGCGGGCGTTTCACAACGTTTGCCGCCATCGTGGCGCACGTTTGTGCAATACGGACAAGGGTTCGCTTGGCAATATCGTTTGCCCGTATCACAGCTGGACCTACAACCTGAACGGCGATCTGATGTTCGCCGAGCATATGGGCGACCAGTTCGACCGCTGCAAGCACAGCCTGAAAGCGGTGCACCTCCAGAATCTTGCCGGTCTGATCTTCATCTGTCTCGCTGATGAACCTCCTGCCGATTTTTCCGTGATGCGCGCCGCGATGGAGCCGTACCTGCTGCCGCACGATCTCGCCGGCTGCAAGGTCGCAGCGACGATCGATATCATCGAAGAGGGCAACTGGAAGCTCACGATGGAGAACAATCGCGAGTGCTATCACTGCGTTGCGAACCATCCCGAGCTGACGATTTCGCTTTACGAATACGGTTTTGGGTATCAGCGCACGCCCGCCAATGAAGAAGGCATGGCCGCGTTCGAAGAGACTGTGGCGCGCCGTACTGCGCAATGGGAGGCGATGAAACTGCCGTCGGCGGAAATCGACCGTCTGGCGGATCTGGTGACGGGTTTCCGCACGCAACGCCTGCCGCTCGACCGCGACGGCGAATCGCAGACCATGGACGCGAAGGTGGCCTCGAAGAAGTTGCTCGGCGGCTTCGAGCAGGCCGACCTCGGTGGTCTCTCGTTCTGGACGCAACCGAATTCGTGGCATCACTTCATGAGCGATCATATCGTCAGCTTTTCGGTGATTCCGTTGTCGGCGGGCAAAACGCTGGTGCGCACCAAGTGGCTAGTCCACAAGGATGCACGCGAAGGCATCGATTACGACGTGAACAATCTCACGGCCGTGTGGCGCGCCACCAATGACCAGGATCGCGCGCTTGTTGAGTATTCGCAACGCGGCGCGACCAGCAGCGCCTATGAACCGGGTCCGTACTCGCCGTTCACCGAAGGCCTCGTCGAGAAGTTCTGCGAGTGGTACATCGGCCGTATTGCGGAATTCAGCAATGCGCCCCAAACCCATGATGCCGGCGATACGCCGGTTTCGCACGGCGAAAAAGTCGTGTCTTTCATGCGCTGAGCGCGATACCGCAACCAGGAGCGGGAGAAAATAATGATGCGCGATCAGGCGACGCTTCAGCTCAGCCCCGAGCCGGCTCCAAACCGCGAGGTGTCAAGCCGCGAAACTTCGAGCCGGGTGACGCAACCGAGGTTCTGGGAGACGTTGCCGGCGCGTTGGAACAGCGATACCGACGAGACGCTGGTGTGCTGCCAGGTCCGTCAGGAAACGCATGACGTCAAGAGCTTTTTCTTTCGCGCACCGTCCGAGCGGGCGTTCGTGTTCGAGCCGGGACAGTTCATTACGTTGGAGTTGGAGATCGACGGCGAGGCCGTGAATCGCTGCTATACGATCTCCTCGCCGCCCACGCGTCCGCACACCATTTCCATCACCGTGAAGCGCGTGCCGGGTGGCAAGGTATCGAACTGGCTGCACGACAATTTGCACGCGGGTACGCAGGTTCGTGTGCTGGGGCCGTCCGGCGAGTTCACCTGTGCACGGCATCCGGCGCGAAAACTTCTGTTCTTGTCGGCGGGATCGGGCATTACGCCGCTGATGTCGATGAGCCGCGCGCATCACGAGCTCGGCGAAGATAGCGACATTGTGTTCGTGCACAGCGCCCGCACGCCGGACGACATCATCTTCGCGCGCGAACTCGATCTGATTGCATCGAATCAGGCCAATTTCCGCACAGCGTTTGTCTGCGAGCGGGTTGGTGCGCGCACGAACTGGCCTGGTGTCACCGGGTTTCTGACCTTGCCGCTGCTTAAACTCATCGCGCCGGATTTTCTCGATCGTGAGATTTTCACCTGCGGTCCGGCGCCGTACATGCAGGCAGTCCGTCATCTGCTGGATGAAGGCGGCTTCGATCGCAGCCATTACCACGAGGAAAGCTTCTCGTTCGAGACGA
This sequence comes from Paraburkholderia aspalathi, assembly GCF_905220735.1. Lineage (NCBI taxonomy): Bacteria > Pseudomonadati > Pseudomonadota > Betaproteobacteria > Burkholderiales > Burkholderiaceae > Paraburkholderia > Paraburkholderia aspalathi. The sequence goes on along the minus strand of NZ_CAJNBA010000008.1, from coordinate 88,926 downwards.
TCAGCGAAGTGGCCGCGCAATTGACGACCGCGCATGTCGCCGATGCGTTGCAGGCGCCCACGGCAAGCGCGGAGAGCTTTGTCGAAGCGCGTGAGCACGCGGCTGGATTTGCACCCGCGCAGGTGCCGATCACACCGGTGGAAATAGAAACGACGTTCAAGGTGAGCTTCGCCAAAAGTAATCGCGAGATCGAATGCGGCAGCGGCCAGCATGTACTCGACGCGGCGAAGAAGGCCGGCATACGGCTCCCGTCCTCATGCACGCAGGGTATGTGCGGCACCTGCAAGGTGAAGCTGGTGTCCGGTGAAGTCGCCATGAAACACGCCGGTGGGATCCGTCAGCGCGAAATCGATCAGGGCATGGTGCTGCTGTGCTGCAGCAAGCCGTTGAGCGATCTCGTCGTCGATAAGTAAGACAAGAGCGGCGCCTGGACTTTCGGTCGAAGTCGCATGCGGACAACTGGATGTCGGAAAACAACGCTACCCGGCAATTCTGGTTGGCGATTCTAAATGCTCAATGGGTAGTTTGACGGCAAACGGGAGAACGGCGATGAGACTGATCAAAAAGATATTCGTGTTGAGCGCGTTGAGCGCGGCGCTGGCGGCAAGCAGCGTGAGTGTGTCGGCCGATACCAAGCCGACCATCAAGATCGGCTATGTGGAAGGCTGGGACGACAGCGTTGCAACCACAAATGTCGCTGCGCGCGTGATCGAAAAGCGCCTCGGCTATCAGGTGCAGCTCGTGCCGGTCGCGGCCGGTGTGATGTGGCAAGGCGTGGCGCGCGGCGACCTCGACGCGACGCTGTCCGCATGGCTGCCGGTCACGCATGGCGCGTACTGGAACAACTTCAAGGATAAAGTCGTCGACCTGGGTGCCAACTTCAACGATGCGAAGATCGGCCTGATCGTGCCGGATAACGCGGACGTGAAGAGCGTTGGCGATCTGGAAGCGAAGAAAACGGAATTCGGCTCGCGCATCGTCGGCATCGATGCAGGCGCGGGCGTAATGCAGAAAACCAGCGAAGCGATCAAGGCATACGGGCTCGACTATCAGCTGATGCCGAGTTCGGGCAGCGCGATGACCGCTGAACTGGCGCGCTCGGAAGCGGCGAGCAAGCCGATCATCGTGACTGGCTGGAAGCCGCACTGGATGTTCGCAAAGTACAAGCTCAAATTCCTCGAGGATCCGAAGAAGGTGTTCGGCGAAGCGGAGCACGTGGATAGCGTCGTCAATCCTGGACTGGAGACGAAGGCGCCGACGGTCGTCGCGTTCCTCAAGAAGTTTCAATGGAAACCGGGCGAGATCGACAGCGTGATGCTGGCGACGCAGAACGGCGAGAAGCCGACGGCTGCTGCCGATGCGTGGATCAGCGCACACGGAGATCGTGTGGATAGCTGGGTGAAGTGATTTCGTATTTCACGTGAGTGAGTTGCCGCTTGTTTAGAGCGGCAACTCGTACGATAGAGAACGCCGCTTTTCAGCGGCGTTTTTTTATTGCAGAACGACAGTCCGATCGCCGTTGATAAACACCCGTCGCTCGATAAACGCCTTCACGGCCCGCGCGAGCGTGATGCATTCGACGTCGCGTCCCGTCGCCAGCAGCCGCTCCGGGCTGTATGAATGATCGACGCGCTCCACGACTTGCTCGATGATCGGACCTTCGTCGAGATCGTCGGTGACGAAGTGCGCGGTTGCGCCAATCAGCTTTACGCCACGCGTATGTGCCTGGTGGTAAGGCTTGGCGCCTTTGAAGCCAGGCAGAAACGAATGGTGGATGTTGATCGCACGTGCCGCGAGCGCACGGCTCGTTTCGCCGGAAAGAATCTGCATGTAGCGCGCAAGAATCATCAACTCGGCGCCTGAGGTTTCGAACAGATCGAGCAAACGCGCCTCCTGTTGGGGTTTGGTATCGGCGCTGATCGGCAGATGATGGAACGGCAAGCCGTGCTGCTGCGCGAGCGGTTCGAGATCGCGATGGTTCGAGCCGATACCGACAATATCCATCTTCAACTCACCCATGCGCCAGCGGAACAGCAAATCGGCGAGACAGTGTTCGAGTTTCGACACCATGATCAGCACCTTCGGCCGCGTGCTGACGTCGTGCATCGCCCATGTCATCTGAAAGCGCTCGGCGATCGATTGGAATTCTCGCTTGAGTGCCGCGATGTGCAGGGTCTCGTTGGTATCGACGCCATGAAACACGCAGCGTACAAAAAAGCGCTCGCTTAGGTCGTCATCGAAAACGGTCAGTTCGTCGATATAACAATGATGCCGGTCGAGAAAGCCGACGACGGCGGCGACCTGGCCCGCTGCGCTAGGACAGGCGACCGTGAGAACCAGTTGATCGGGACGGGAATCGGCGGACATGCGCTCTCCACTTAGGCAATAGGGCAACGCCGCGGGGCGCGGCATGCGTCATCGCAGTAGAGCAAATCAGCGGTACAAGGGGATAGAAGCTAACCGCCGTCGCGCTGGAATGGGAGCGTCAGGGGAGGGTGGGGCGGTGGTGCACGGCATTGACGGCTTGCCGTGCTCACTCAGCATCGAGGCCACATTCGCCAAGCAGCCATCGGCGGAACGCGCTGACCGCCGGTGTCGCCGCGCGCTGCGTGACGAGCAGATAGCCGCGTTCCGTCACCACCGGCGTGTCGAACAGTTCGACGAGTTGCCCCGTGGCAAGAAGCTCGTCGACTAGTGGCGCCCAACCGAGCGCGATGCCCTGGCCCATGATCGCTGCGTGGGCCACGAGCGTAAAGCTGTTAAACGTGATGCCGCGATGTGCTGCCGGTGCATCCAGACCCTGAGCAGCGAACCAGTCGGCCCACGACAGCCAGCGTGCCGGTTGGGTCGGTTCTAGATGCAGCAGCGGCAAGCTCAACAAGTCCGACGGCGTGTGCAATTCCGGATGCGCCGCGAGAAAAGCCGGACTGCACACCGGCGTGACACGCTCAGGAAATAGCTTGAGCGCGCCTCGCGCGCTCAGGTCCGCATCTTCATCGCCGAACGCAATCGCAATGTCCGCCTGGTCGTGCGATGGATCGAATACGCTCTGCGACGTGATGATCTTGACGTCGACGTCCGGCATCAGCGCCTTGAATTGCGAAAGCCGCGGCATCAACCAGTAGGTCGCGAAACCGAAGTCAGTGGAGAGCGTGAGCGTTTGCGGCGTGCGCCGCGCGCGGATCTCGGCGGTGGCGAGGCGGATGGTGTCGAGGGCGTTGCGCACCGCTTCGAAGAGGCGCACACCATCTTCCGTCAGCGTGACACCGCGATGGCCGCGTTCGAACAGCGGCACACCGAGTGCTTCTTCGAGTTGCACCACACGCTGACTAACCGCCGGCTGCGTCGAGCCCAGTTCGCGTGCAGCCGCCGTGAAGCTCGCGAGACGCGCTGCGGATTCGAACATCGTCAACGCCTGCATCGGCGGCAAGCGATCCTGCCTCGACATAAGGCCCCCTTATAGGCACATAACGATTTGCCGTCTTCACAGCGGCAAATTGGACGGCAATAGTGGTGTTCACGCGAGGACCGGCACACCGGTTATCCCGCTTGCAACGACACCCGCACCCCTATTTGCGATTCTATTCGAGGCACGCTCCAATGCATGACACGAAACAGAATATCCTTATTCTGATGGCCGACCAGATGACGCCGTTTGCGCTCGCTGCATACGGGCATCGTCTAACGAAAACCCCCAATCTCGATCGCCTCGCGAAGCAGGGCGTGGTATTCGATTCCGCGTATTGCGCCAGTCCATTGTGCGCACCGTCGCGCTTTTCTTTTTTATCGGGCAAGCTGCCGTCGGCGATCGGTGCGTATGACAATGCAGCAGAGTTTCCGTCGCAAACGCTGACTTTCGCGCACTATCTTCGCGCAGAAGGATATCGCACGATCCTGTCCGGCAAAATGCATTTCTGCGGCGCCGATCAACTGCACGGATTTGAAGAGCGGCTCACAACCGACATCTACCCAGCCGATTTTGGCTGGACTCCGAACTGGGACGATTTCGAAACGCGCCCCACGTGGTACCACAACATGAGTTCGGTGATCGACGCGGGTCCGTGCGTGCGCACGAACCAACTGGACTTCGACGATGAAGTCACGTTCACCACGCGCCAGAAGCTCTTCGATATCGCACGTGAGCGGCATGCAGGCAAAGATGCACGGCCGTTCTGCATGGTCGCCTCGCTGACGCATCCACACGACCCGTACGCGATTCCGCGGAAGTACTGGGACATGTATGCGGATGAAGACATCGATCTGCCCGCGCATCGCGATTCGCTCGATGAAGCCGATCCGCATTCGAAGCGCTTGCGCCACGTGTGCGAAACCGACCGCACGCCGCCGACCGACCAGCAGATCCGCAACGCACGGCGCGCTTATTACGGCGCGATCTCTTACGTCGATGACCAGTTCGGTGCGATCCTTGATGCACTCGAACAGTCAGGGCTCGCGAAAGACACCGTTATCGTGGTGACGTCCGATCACGGTGAGATGCTCGGCGAGCGCGGGCTCTGGTACAAGATGACGTTCTTCGAAGGAGGCTGCCGCGTACCGTTGATCGTTCATGCGCCGCAGCAGTTCGACGCGCATCGTGTGCACGAGTCGGTGTCGCATCTCGATCTGCTGCCCACGTTAGTAGAGATGGCGCGCGGCGAGCAGCCTGCGACCTGGCCGGATTCGCTCGATGGCCAAAGTCTCGTACCGCATCTGCACGGCACACAAGCTGGCCACGACGAAGCGATCGGCGAATACCTGGCGGAAGGCGCTATAGCGCCGATTGTGATGCTGCGACGCGGACGCTTCAAATTCATTCACACGCCGGCCGATCCTGATCAGCTGTACGACGTAACATTGGACCCGCTCGAACGCGAGAACCTCGCCGCGCGCGCCGAATATGCATCACAGGTCTCAGCATTTCGTGAGGAGATCGCGCAACGCTGGGACCTCGCCGCGCTGCACAACGAAGTACTGAAAAGCCAGCGCCGCCGCCGTTTTCATTTCGAGGCCACGACGCAAGGCACGGTCGCGTCATGGGACTGGCAGCCGCATGTCGATGCGAGCCAGCGTTACATGCGCAATCACATCGACCTCGACACGCTCGAAGCGATGGCGCGTTTTCCCGCCGTAACGCGCTGACGTCTCCGCTCACGATTCAACCCATCTACAGGAAGCCGACATGATGAAAAAGCTCTTCAAACAGGCTGTATCCGGCGTTGCGCTGCTGTGCGCGGCGGCCACCTTTGCCGTGGCTGCCGAGCCGCAGTCCTGTACTCAGGTCAACATGGCGGGGCCCGGCTGGACCGACATCGACGCGACCAATGCGATGACCGGCGTGCTGTTGAAGGCGCTCGGCTACCATCAGAACGTGTCGAACCTGTCGGTGCCGATCACCTACCAAGGCTTGAAGAAAGGCCAGATCGACGTGTTTCTCGGCAACTGGATGCCGGCGCAAGCACCGGTCGTGAAGCCGTTCGAGGAAGAGAAATCGATCGAGGTTGTGCATCCGAATCTGAGCAACGCGAAGTTCACGCTCGCGGTGCCCGACTACGTGGCGGCCGCGGGCGTGCATTCGTTCGCGGACCTTGCGAAGAACGCCGACAAGTTCGACAGCAAGATCTATGGCATCGAACCGGGGGCGCCGGCCAATCAGAACATCAAGAAGATGGTCGACGACAAGGCATACGGGCTCGGCAGCTGGAAGCTCGTCGAATCGAGCGAGACCGGCATGCTCACGCAGGTCGACCGCGCGGTGCGTGAGAAAAAATGGATCGTGTTCCTTGCATGGGAGCCGCATCTGATGAACACGAAGTTCAAGCTGACTTACCTCGACGGCGGTGACAAGTACTTCGGGCCGAACTACGGCGGCGCCACGGTGAATACCGTTGCGCGTAGCGGATACGCCGAGCAGTGTCCGAATGTCGGCCGTCTGTTCAGGCAACTCACATTCAATGTCGATCTGGAAAACGGCGTGATCACCGAGGTACTCGAGAAGAAGACGGGTGTTGCCACGGCCGCCACCGAAGCGCTCAAGCGCCACCCCGAATTGCTGAAGTCATGGCTTGACGGCGTCAACACCGCCAGCGGCGCCAATGGTTTGCAAGCGGTGCAAACCGCACTCGGTGTGAAATAACTCCGGCATTCCTGACTACGAGGTCGCTACTCGACAGATTCATGTCGCATCCGGTCGAATCATCTTAAATCTGGACACTTATTCTTGACCCGTCGATGCAGACATACAGGTGATCGTACGCAGTGCCGATAGCTTCGATCAGCCTGGCCGGCTAATTCAGGGTTAGCTGGCCAGGTCAGTGTTAGTGAGCTTCAATCCGTTTCAATCAGTCTCAGCCGATTTCGAACTGCCCGTCATGCGAGAAGCGCCGCGCGTTGGAAGACAACCCGCAGCAGGGATCGCTTTATCTAACGAAATACGCAGGCAAAGAGCAGGGGAGAACTAGATGAAGAAGAAAAATGCCGTTAGTCTTTCGGGACTCGCTCTCGCGGCAAGCGCGGCATGCGCACCGACGGCGGTCCATGCGCAAAGCAGCGTCACCTTGTACGGGATTCTGGACGCCGGTATCACCTACGTGAATAACGCCGGCGGCGCACACCAGTTCAAATTCGACGACGGCATTTCGTACGGCAACCGGATCGGCTTCAAAGGCGTGGAAGACCTCGGCGGCGGCTTGCAAGCGGTCTTCGTGCTCGAATCGGGTTTTCACCTGGGCAATGGACAATATGCATTCGGTGGTGCTGAATTCGGACGCCAGGCGTATGTCGGTATCAAGAACTCATGGGGGACATTCTCGTTCGGTAACCAACTCGATATGACCGAAGAGTTTGTCTTTCTGTACAACATCTCCGCGTGGGCGAGCGGCTACGCGATTCACCAGGGCGACTTCGACCGGATGAACGGCGACCGTCTGCCGAACTCGGTGAAGTTCCTGTCGAACGATTTTGCCGGCTTCACCTTCGGCGGCATGTACTCGTTCGGTAACACCGCCGGCGACTTCCATCAGAAGAGCGCATGGAGTGTGGGCGCGCATTATGACCACGGTCCATTCAACATGGGTGTTGCTTATACGCAGTTGAACAATCCGTTCGGCATTTATGCGTTCGACCCGTACGCGATGATCGGCACGCACACCTTCCTCGGCCAGCCGACCGTTTCCGTCGATCCGGCCACTGGCGCGGTGACCGATCTGTATAGCTCCTCGGCATTCCCGGTGGATAAACAAGGTGCGTTCGCGATCGGCGCCGCGTATACGATCGGCAACCTGATGATCACCGGCGATTTTACGTACACGACGATCAAGGGCTTCGGGCAGACCTCGCGCATGCAGGTTTACGAAGGAGGCGCGTCGTATAACTTCACGCCCGCGCTATCGCTGTACGGCGGCTATCAACACACGGCCTTCGAAGGCAATCACTGGAACCAGGGCTCGCTCGGACTGCACTATCTGTTGTCCAAACGTACTGATGTGTATGTTTCCGGCGACTATCTGCGTGCGTCGAATGGCGTGAATGCGGTGATCGGCTACAGCTTCACGCCGTCGTCGTCGAATACGCAGTCTGATGTACGGATCGGGATGCGGCATTCGTTCTGAGGCATCTGCGACGGGGCTGGCACTCGAGTGCCAGCCAGCGCGCCTGGGACACAGGTGCAACACTCACTGCGCCGCGCCGTCGCCCTGTTTCTTGTGCTGCGACGCCATCCGCTCCTGCTGGGCGGGAGGTACCGGATCGTAGTGGCTGAGCTGGATGCTGTAGTTGCCGTGCCCGCCTGCGATGGCGTTCAGCCGCGACTGATAGTCGTTGAGTTCGGACAATGGCACCTGGCCTGCGACGACCACGGCGTTGCCCGCGGCCGAGCGTGTGCCATGGACTTGTCCGCGCTTGGCGGAGAGGTCGCCGATAATGTCGCCCATTGCGGCTTCAGGCGTCATCACCTCGATGTCCACGATAGGTTCGAGCAGGACGGGTTGAGCTTTCAGCACCGCATCGATGAAGGCCTTGCGCCCGGCGGAAACGAACGCCACTTCCTTGGAGTCGACTGAATGGCTCTTGCCGTCAAAGACGGTGACTCGTACGTCCTGCATCGGGAAGCCGGCCAGCGGCCCGCTATCGATAACCTGAAGGATGCCTTTTTCCACGGCGGGCATGAACTGCCCAGGGATGGCGCCACCCTTGACGGCGTCGACAAATTCGAAGCCCGTACCGCGCGGCAGTGGCTCCACGCGCAGCATCACTTCGCCGAATTGCCCGGCGCCGCCGGTTTGCTTCTTGTGACGATGGTGCCCCTCGGCTTTTGCGCCGATGGTTTCCCTATAGGCGATCTTCGGTGGGCGCGTCACGACCTCCAGCTTGTACTGCTCGGATAGCCGCTCCAGCATAAGGCGCAGGTGCAACTCGCCCAGTCCGCGCACCACCGTCTCGTTGGTGCCGACCGGGTGGTCGATGCGCAGACATGGATCTTCCGCACTCAACTTTTGCAGAATCTCCCAGAGGCGCTGCTCGTTGCCGCGGCGCGCAGGCTCGATCGCCAGTCCGTAGATTGGCGTGGGGAAATCGAGCGGGGTCAGGTGGATGTTGCCGTCCTCGGGGGCGTCGTGCAGCACGGCGTCGAAACCGATCTCATCGATCTTGGCCGTGGCGCAGATATCGCCTGGGCCGGCTTGTGGGACATCCACGTGTTCCTTGCCCTGCAGCATCATCAGATGGGCGACCTTGAACGGCTGGCGTGCGTCGCCGATATAGAGCTGGCTATCCCGCCTGATCGTGCCCTGATGGACGCGAAAAACGGCCATCTTGCCGATGTAAGGGTCCACGACGATCTTGAAGGCGTGGGCCAATACATGCTTGTCGGCGACCGGTTCGGCACGCACGACTTCCTGGCGGCCGCGGGTATCGCGGTAGAAGAGGGGCGGGTTGCCTTCCATGGGATTGGGCAGTAGCCGGACGAACACGTCGAGCAATTCCGCGATGCCAGCACCGTTTGCTGCCGACGTGAAGCAGATCGGCACCAGATGCGCTTCGCGCAACGCACGCTCGAAGGGCTCATGCAACTGCTCCGGGCTGATGGCTTCGCCTTGCTCCAGGTAAAGTTCCATCAAAGCGGGATCGATCTCGACCACTTGATCGACCAGCGCATTGTGCGCCGCCGCAACAGACAGGAAGTCGGCGTCGCCCGCGGGGTTGAAAAAGCAATCCACCACCTGGCTGCCGTTCTGCGCCGGTAAGTTGATGGGCAGGCATTCCTTGCCGAAGGCCTCCTGGATTTGCGTCAGAAGTTCCGGGAGATCGACTTTGTCGCGATCGATACCGTTCACGATGATCATTCTGCAGAGCTTGCGTTTTTCTGCCCACGCCATCATCCGCCGGGTGGTCATTTCGATGCCGGTCTGTGCATTGATGACAATGGCGACGGTTTCTACAGCGGGCAGGGCGCTAATCGACAGGCCGGAAAAGTCCGGATAGCCGGGCGTATCCAGCAGATAGACGCGGGTATCCCGGTAGTGCAGGTGGGCGACCGCGGAGTTCAGTGAGTGGTGATATTTGCGTTCTAGCGGGTCGAAATCGCAGACCGTGTTGCCGCGTTCCACGCTGCCGGGCGCGCGTAATTCGCCACCCTGGTGGAGCAGGGCTTCGACAAGCGATGTCTTGCCACATCCTGCATGGCCGACCAGAGCGATGGTGCGGATGGCGTCGGGGCTGTAATGCATGGCCGCCCTCGTCCAGTAGTGGATGTGGGGCCATTATTGGCGAAAACGGACCGGTGTGCCATACGACGCCATCAGTGCTGACCCTTAAGCGACCGGCCATCGAATACCTGATTCGCCGGGACGCGTTGACGGCAAGGCCGATGCGCGTTCGCCAGCGTCAAACGAGGCGCAAAATTGAATTGTCCGGTGGAAGTTATGCGCGGCCTGCTGTAAAGCCGGCGCGGCCCTCAGACGGAGGCCACAATGATCGATTTCAGGGAAGCCCGGGAGCGGATGGTTGTACGGCAAATCGTTGCGAGGGGTATCCGCGACGTCAACGTGCTATCCGCGATGCGCCGTGTGCCGCGAGAGGAATTCGTGCCTGCGCAACTGCGTGAATTCGCGTACGACGATGGCGCGTTGCCTATCGCGAACCAGCAAGCGATTTCGCAGCCCGCCATTGTCGCGCAGATGATAGAGGCGGCCGAACTGGGTCCGCGCGACCGTGTTCTCGATATCGGCACGGGATCGGGGTATGCCGCTGCAATCGCGGCTGCGATCGTGGCACACGTCCATTCCGTTGAACGCGATCCGATGCTCGCCGACATCGCACGCGAGACGCTGGCGCGGGTGGGCATATTCAACGTGACCGTTTATCTTGGCGACGGCACAGTCGGTTTGAGCGACTATGCGCCGTACGACGCGATTATCGCTGGGGCTGGTGGCCCGCGTATCCCGCAGGCATGGCGTTCGCAACTGTCGATTGGTGGGCGCATCGTGATGCCGGTAGGGCGCGAGCGTCACCATCAGCAATTGATCAAACTGGTGCGGCACGGCGAACAGGATTATCACGAGTGCTGGTTGGGCGAAGTGAGCTTCGTACCGCTAATTGGTGAGGACGGTTGGGCGGATTAGAGCCGACCGGCTTCCATGAGCGCGATCATCTGGACGGTCGCATCAGCCGCACATTCGGCGATATCTTCTTCGCTGGGGTTCTTTAAACCAAGCAACGCATCGTCGAAAAGCCTGGCTTTCAGAAGTGCCGCGAAGGTTGCACCGGCGCCATATTTATCGCTTACTTCCCAGCCCGTGACAGGCAGCCAGCGATCAAGGTAGCTCGTGAACAGTGCGTCGCGTGTGCCCGTCACTTCCTCGCGATAGCGGCGCGCCAGTTCGGGGAAGCGAGGTGCGTCCCGTGTGACGACGCGATAAAGGTCCAACTGCCCTTTCGAAAGAGCGTGTCGTAAATAATCGCTACCCGCAATTGGCAATGCCACGGCCGGCGGTTCGCTAAACCAGGCTGGTTCGCCCGGTTCTGCGGGTTCCGACGCGTCAGCCGACTCTGTGCCGCTAGGCGAGCAGGCCGCTTGCATCACTGCACTGAACAGATCGTCTTTGCTCTCGAAGTGACGGTACAGCGTCTTGATGGACACACCGGCGTCCGCCGCGATGCGATTGACCGAGCTTTCGGCATAGCCGCTTTCAAGGAACGCCCGCAGCGCGGCGTCGACGATCATCGTTCGCTTGCGCGACATCAACGCGGCTTTCGGATTGTCGTCCGACCAGGTCTTGACCATAAGTGTCCCTCTTTTATCTGCTTGACGAATGATACGACAGCGATCACTATACAACAAACGACAGCGATCGCTGTCGTTACTGTGCCGAGTCGACTTTGCCTTACTGGGCAAGGGCTCGGCTTACACGTGACCGTTTCCTGGTGGACATTCAGATGAGCAATCCTCTTTCACAATCGTTGCGGCTACCCAGCGGCGCGATTCTCGCAAACCGCCTCGTCAAGGCAGCCATGAGCGAAGGCATGGCCGACGCTAATAATCATTCGACGCCGCGCCTCGAAGCGTTGTACCGGCGCTGGGCGCGTTCTGGTGCCGGGCTGCTTCTCTCCGGCAATATCCAGGTGGACCGGTGGCATCTCGAGCGCCCGGGCAATATCGTGATCGACGACGACAGTGGACAGGAGCAACTCGCACGGCTCGCCGCTGCGGGAACGTCGGAAGGCGCGCATTTCTGGGCTCAACTCAGTCATACCGGACGGCAGGTGCAAGATGCGATAAACACGTCACCCCTTGCGCCTTCTTCAGTGGACATCGACGTGATGAGGGGCGCCGGCTTTTCGTTCGCCACGCCGCGCGAAATGACGGAAGAGCAGATTCAGCAGGCCATTGGGCAATTCGCCTTCGCGGCCAGGAAAGTGCGCGAGGCCGGTTTCACCGGTGTCTCGTTGCATGGGGCGCACGGTTACCTGATTTCGCAGTTCCTTAGCCCGCTCGCCAACAAGCGCACGGACCGTTGGGGAGGTTCGCTTGAAAACCGTTCCCGTTTCGTGCTCGAGGTGGTGGCTGCGGTTCGCTCGGCCGTTGGTCCGGACTTCCCGGTCGCGCTGAAGCTCAATTCTTCTGATTTTCAGAAGGGCGGGTTCACCAATGCCGAGTGCGTTGAACTCGTGAAGACGCTCAACGATTCTTCGCTCGATCTGCTCGAACTATCGGGTGGTTCGCTCGAGCAGCCGAAGATTGCCGGCCTCACGCTAATGGACGAGGGAGAAGATGCACCGCGCGAAAGTACCGTCAAGCGCGAAGCCTTTTTCGTGGATTTTGCCGCCTCCGTTCGTGCCGCAGCGAAGATGCCCGTGATGGTGGTCGGTGGATTTCGCACGACGACAGCCATGATCGAATCGCTGGAGCGCGGTGAACTGGATGTCATCGGGCTCGGCCGTCCGATCATTGCCGATCCTGAGATTCCGAAGCGCATTCTCGCTGGTGAAGTTGATCGTGCGCCTAGTCCCGAAGCTGCGCTCCATCCGTTTCATCTTCTGCCATGGAATAACATGCAACTCGAGCGTCTGGCGGACGGGCTCGACCCGGATCTGTCACTGGACGGTGCCGATGCCGTGGAGCAGTTCATTGAGATCGAGACTCGCAACATAACCGCATTGCTGCAGCATCGCGCTTAAGCCATCGTTGCGGGGTCGCCCGAACGCCGCCTCGCATCGCGGGGCGTTCGGGGATACTGGCAAGGTGCCAGGACTGACTCAGTCAGGCGCGCGGCTATTTGTACTCGACCAGCACTTCGCGGTATGGATTGCTACCCTCGTTGCGTGCCTTGTGCGTCGCGGGAACCTTGGCGCCCTTGCCGATTTCGGACAGCACTTCCAGATACCCGTTCTCGCATTTGAGTGAGTAAATCGCGCCCGTCGGGACTTCGAAGATGCCGAGGTCTCCGCCGTTCTCGTCAAAGATATGCAAGGGCGCGCCTTCGATCGCGTACCACATGTATGAAAGCGTGTGGGTATGAACCGGCGTTTCCTCGCCCGGTGCGAGAACGAAGTTCCACACAATAACTTTGTCATTCTCAAATACCTTTTCACTGCCGACACCAGCCATGATCGTCTCCTTGAGTGTGCGAATGTAGCGAGAGGCATCCTGCATTGCAGCAAGCGCCATTCACGTTCGGACTTCAAAACGTGTTGATCGGCCGTGAGGCCGTACTTCGATGGCTGCGGTGCAAGAGGGCTTGTACGCAGAGTAGGCGAATGTCCCACTTGTAGTGGCTCCGCCCGTATGCAGACTTGTCACAGACGAGGCCGATTTATCATTGCGTATGGTGACTTTTTTTCGCGGTGCGGCCGAGACACTGCGAACGCTTTGAATTCATCAGGACGGCAGGAGGTAATTACATGTCGGAACCCTTACGAATCATCCACGGGCCGTTCGGACGAGTGGCGTTGCTGCTGCTGGACAAGAGCATGGTCCTCCATGCACATCGGGTTTCCCACGTCATCTTCAAGGAAGGCGGTCCCGACATTCAGTTCGGGGTCCGCAATCGTGAGTACGTTTTGTCAGACAAGAACGTGCTGCTCGTGAATGCGTGGGAGCCGCATTTTTATGAGCATCGCCCACAATCACAGTCGACGGTGCTGCTCGCACTTTATCTGGAGCCGGATTGGTTGAGGGATGTCGACCGGCGTTTCGCGTACAGTATTCATCCCCGGTTCTTTCCGAGTTCTTCCGTACTGTTGCAGGGGAATCTCAGCCGCCTTCATTCTGACCTGCTCGATATTCTGACCGACCGTGAGGGGAGGTCGCTTGAAGCGGTCCAGGGGCTGATCGCCGACATGACAGGCGAACTGGTCGGCAGATCGCCCCAAGGGAACGTACTTTCAGCAGCGGGACTCGTTGGCGGTATCGCGTATGACATCAGGATTCGTCACGCGATCGAAGCAATGAAACAGGCGAGGGGCCTTACACCAGACTTCGACGATCTTGCGCAAAAGGTAGGGCTATCGCGTCCGCATTTCTTCCACCTATTCCACAAGCAGACAGGCATGACGCCCGCGACTTTCAGCAGCATGCTGAGAATGGACCTTTCGATCGAGAGTGTTTCGCAGCAGGAAATGGCGCTTCAGGATATCGCGCTCGATCTGGGCTTTGACTCGCCGGGAAATTTCACGCGCTTCTTTGTTCGTCAGCAAGGTGTGACACCCAGCCAATACAGACGCAGCGTTCAATATGTTCCTGGGGAAGGGCGGTGACGGCAGGGTGTAGCGGTTGCATCAGTTGATGCCTGTCAGCTTCAATGCATCGATGGTCATATGTGCGCCGAGGGCAACCAGAACAATTCCCATGGTCCAGCGCTGAACCTGTAGAAGTCCCGGGCGACTGGAGAGGAACTTCGCCATACTGCCGGAGCAGACCGCCACGAAACCGTTGACGGACGCGAACGCAACAATCAACGACGAACCGAGCACGAGCGATTGCCTGAGAACGCTGCCGTTCTGGTAGTTGATGAATTGCGGTAGCAGTGACAGAAAGATCATCGCGAGCTTGGGATTCAACAGACTAGTTGTTGCGCCCATCGCGAAAAGCCGGCGAGGGTGTTCGCGGGGCAACTCGCGAACCTCCAGCGGAGAGCGGCCACCAGGCTTTACAGCCTGCCACGCCAGGTAGAACAGATACGCAGCGCCCCCAGCGCCCAGAACGCTGCCTGCATAAGGCACGCTCAGGAAGAAGGCGGTGATGCCGAACGCTGCCCCAAACATATAGAAGAGGTATCCGAGCATGACGCCCGCAAGCGAGATAAGCCCGGCCGTGCGTCCTTGCGCAATCGAGCGCGACATCACGTAGATCATGTTCGGCCCCGGTGTCACAGCAAGCATTCCGCCGACCGCCAGAAATCCGTAAATCGAAACCGTACCGTGCATTTTCCCGGGCTCCGCCAAGTGGTCATCGGTCGCAGTATCGCCTTGATGCATACTCCAGTAAAACGGATTAAACTGAACATATTCATCAGATTTTCTGACTAAAATGAAAAAGCTTGATCTGGATGTGCTTGAAATGTTGGTGGCGGTCGCTGATACAGGATCGTTTGTACGAGGTGCGGAGTCCGTGCGTCGGTCGCCGTCGGCAGTGAGCATGCAGATCAAGACGCTTGAAGAAGCGCTGGGAAAACCGCTCTTCGTGCGAAGCACCCGCAACGTAGCAATCACAGCCGAAGGCAGGACGCTCCTGGACTATGGCCGTCGAATGCTTGCGATGCGCGAGGAAGCATGGGCGTCTGTAGTTCGCCCGGAGATGAAGGGGCGCGTAACCATCGGTGTTCCGGACGACTACGCTTCATCGTTGCTGCCGCAGGTTCTGGCAAAGTTCGCGGTTGCTCATCCGCGTGTAGAAATTCGGGTGATCGGTTTGCCAAGCAGTGAGCTTGTTCCATTGCTTAAAGACAACACGCTAGACCTGGCTTGCTTCACGAAAACAAGGGGCGTCGCAGGCGAATTCATTCGATTCGAGCCGATGGTGTGGGTCGGGTCGCCCGCAAGAAAAGTGTGGAAAGAGCGCCCGCTTTCGATTGCCGTTTTCGCACATGGCAGTACTGCGCGTGCCTATGCCATCAGCGCGCTCCAGCGGGAAAATATCAAATACCGGATGTCCTACGAAAGCCCGAGTTTATTGGGCCTTATCAGCATGGTCGAAGCAGGGCTCGCGATAGCGCCTCTTGCAAGATGCAGCGTACCGGCGCACCTCGTTCAGCTATCGCAGAACAACGGGTTGCCGCCGCTGAATGACCTCGAAGTCGTTTTGGCGCGCAGTGCGCGGTCCGGGCGACCGCCCTGCGATTTTCTCGCTGAACAGATTCTGGCTGATTTGAGAGTTTGAACTGGTCGCTCGATGGCTGAATCGTCGTATAGAAACGCCGATTGGCTGCGCTTTACCGCTGTAGATCGTGTCTTGACCGAACGGTTAGGCGACGCCGATGATCGGCGCCTCGAGAAGGCAACCAAACTCGCGGGCAAAGTCGACAGAGACGCGGGCGTGGACGGCGCCTTGCTTGTCGAAGAACCGCTGTGTCCCTCTGAGCGTGAACACACCTTCATGCCAGATGTTTGGATGGATGTAGAGACCCTGCTGTCCATTGAAGCGAAAGCACACGAACTTCTCCGGCGCGATGTCGTCGCCGGGCAATGCCAATGGAACGTAGAAAGGGCGATGGTCGAGTGGGAAGAACAGTTGTCCGCCGTCCGGGTGGTAGTTCGCGTGCCAGAGCAACATGCGTTCGGGCGCATTGGCGTGGTCGTCGCGGGCTGCTTCCGGCTCTTTTGCGTACGCAAGGATGTAGTGACCACCGACAGCCTCGTTTCGACCGTAGAGAATGTCCCCGCGCCATTCGCTCACGAATGTGCCTTCGGTTGTGCCGGCTTCATTACCGGTTCCGGGGTCTATGGGTCTTGTCCCCAACGCCGGCCACTGCACAATCTCGATCGCGCACTCGCTTGGGTCCGTTACAAGCCTGCCAAATCCGGTGAGGGTTTCTGGAGTTGCGTCGACCACGGGCATCGACACGCGGCGGAGGCCGGAAGGAAGGGCTGGGTTGAGGTAGTCGATTTCTGGGGGCATGCGGGGAGTTTACATGAGTCGGAAGGTGCTGATGGTGGATGCTCGGACCAGGCTTGCTTGACGGTGTCGTCGAATATTCGTGATTTGACATAAGATAAATTATCAACAATCTGGTTGTAGCAGCTTTATGTAAATGTCTGGTTCTGACTCGTTAGAAATGTCCGGTTCCCGGCTCCGGGCTGGCGGCTGTGGCGCATGCTGCGGCATCCCAGCGAGCCTGGAACCAGACCATGCGATCGTACTGGCGGCAGAACGCAGGAATAATCAACGCCTGCACCGGTAATGCACGCCCGTCCAACGGTTTATTGCAGAGACCGGCGGGCGCTCATAGTTTCGAGTCCTGGTACAGCGTATCGCGCGGGAAGAACATGCGTGGCTCAAAAGGTGGCAGCCTCACGGTCGCTCCTGCCGCAGTCAGTTGGACATTGCAGGTCTGATCGATCTGCTTACCGCTCCTGTAAATGAATGCGCCGGGGCCGCCATTACATTCATCAGTGTGTTGGACGAGGCGCATTTCACGTCCATTCGAAAGGGATCTCGTGACGACGAACCCGTCCGCGTAGGCTGTGGTCACGCCGACGAGGGCAGCTACTCCGATTACGACTTTCGCAATCAGCATGATGGGATCTCCGGGTGCGGCTGCGTGGGGCATTGGCTGGAGCCGATGCGTATTGATCATATTAGATCGCGCAGCTTGCAAATTCCAACATCGACCTATGTTCAACCTTTATGGATTTGCGGCGGTCTTGCACGACCGCGCTGGGGCTGAAGCCCAGCCGCGCGGACGCCAACGCGCCCACAGCACGTCAGCATCCGCCAGCCCATCACTACACCGCAATCAACGCCGCAATCTGCTCCGCACTTAGCGCATTACGGTAGATGCGAAACTCGTCGATCAATCCGTTGAAATACGGATCGGCTGAAAATTGCGATCGGCCAATCC
Source organism: Paraburkholderia aspalathi (assembly GCF_905220735.1). Taxonomy (NCBI): domain Bacteria; kingdom Pseudomonadati; phylum Pseudomonadota; class Betaproteobacteria; order Burkholderiales; family Burkholderiaceae; genus Paraburkholderia; species Paraburkholderia aspalathi. The sequence goes on along the minus strand of NZ_CAJNBA010000008.1, from coordinate 71,374 downwards.
AGTTCTGGCTCGTGCTTTCCACACGGAAGGGTGCAAACGACATCGTCGTGTTGGAGCCGATCTCCGCACCGTTCAGATACAGCGTGCCGACGTTGCCCGATAACGTCACCGCGACGTGCGCCCACTGCCCGGTAGGCAGGGCCACATTGCCGTAAATGTCCTGCTCGCCCGAGCCACCATTAAGCGTGATGGCAAAGCGCGCGAGTCCGTTATTGGCGCGCGGAGTCAGCATCATGTAGCGGCCCGTGCCGGAACCGAAATCAAATACACGCTCCCAGTTCTTTACTGCGTTCCAGTACACCCACGCCGCGATCGTAAAGTCCGACACGTCGGCCACGATGTCGTTCGGCAGGCTGACATAACCCGTGCTGCCGTCGAGTGATACGGCATTGCCCTTCTTGCCAACCGCCCTGCTCGCACCGCCGACCAGCGTGCCGGTATGTCCGTTCCCGCTAGAATCCGCAGCACTGGTGCCGCTGCTTTCGTCGAATGCCAGGTAGGTCTGCAGTTGCACCGCCGTGACCGCAACGGCCTCGTTAGACGCGGCCGATTCGCCGGCCGGTGTCACCGCGGTCACGACGTAGTAATAGGTGCCGGCTGAGAGACCGCTGTCCGTATAGCTGAGCAGATCGGTAACGCCACTCGCAATGGACGTGTAGGGTCCGCCAGACGTGGTGCTGCGCTTGACGTTATAGCTCGTCGCGTACGCCGTGCCCCACCACGACAGAACGACCTCCCCTCCGCTTGCAATCGCGACGAGCGCGCTTGGCGCTACACCGCTTGCGATCGCATCCAGCGTGCAGGTCAGCGTCCCGTAGCCCAGTTGGTCGTAGCCGCCGCTGTTCGGTCCATAGTTGCCTCCGCCACCTTCGGGCTGGACCAGTGTCGCGAACTTCTGTGTGTAAGGCGCGGCCAATCCCTTGCGATTGACGTAGTGGTTGTAGACCAGTGCCCAGCAAGGCCGCGCGTCCCCTTGAGCCGAAGTCGAAAACGCCGTCTGGTTCACCTTGTCTACATTGGTGTAGCGGGCAAAAGGCACAGTGTAGAAAGTCGTGCCCGACTCGATCAGATTGCTTTTCGCAACGTACTCCGCCCCCATGAGGAAGCGGTTGTTGTCGTAACCGTAGAGATCGACACCCTGATTCCAGGCCATTTCGCAGATCGCTCCCGCCAGCGCAATGCCGAGCGTGGCGTGTCCCTGGTCACGTCCCGACTCTTGCCATTGACCCAGGTAGCCCGGGTGGACGTAGTAGACGGCCTGCAAAATCGCGCCGTTGCCCGCGCCGCTTTTGAAGTACGTGACAGCTTCATCGAATAGCGACTGGTCGTCGCATAGCACACCAATAGCCATGATCGATGCCACGTTGCACAGATCCCAGTTGGCCCAGTAGTGAGTCACCTCGGTGTTGTTGTGCCGATTGATGAAATCGTGGTTGATCGGATAGAAGACGTTGCGCATCATGCTCTGGAAGCTCGCGAAGTCCGCGGCTGCCCAACCTGAATAGGTGCGCATGATTTCACCGGCATTGGCGAATTCATAGCCGTAGATACCGGCCGCGAGATCGGCGTCGGTATTGCCACCGATCCCGGTCAACGCCGACGACCAGGCGTTCATGATCTGCACTGCCTTGTCGGCATAAGCGGTGTTGCCAGAGACTTTCCAGCGCAATGCGCATGCGTACGCCGCCGCGACGTCATTGAACAGCAAGGAGTAGTTCTGCGAATGCACTCCGTCGCTACCCCGATAGACGACTGCCTGTGGGCGCGCTGTCCACGACAGGCTTGCATGACTGTTCGAGATCAGGATGTTCCAGCTATCGATCCACGGAGACGCTTGCGCCGCGACCTTCTGGCTCATCCGATCGAAGTCGGCCTGGGTATGCAGCAGACCTGGATGCACAAACGCGCCGGACGACGAACTGCTCGGCACCGCAGCGCGTGATGCGGCCGCCGACAGCGATGACTGGGACCCCTGAGCCGACGATGTTCCTCCACCGTCGCCGCCGCAGGCGGACAGAGCCAACGCGCCCAGGCTGTACAGAAATGTGCGACGCGAAATGCCCTCGGTGATTTGCTCCTGCATCGCCACGGTGTTGGCATGTCCAAACCGTGCTTCAGGAGCGTCTGAATTTACGTGTGCTCGTTGTGTATCGACCTTGCTCGATTTCGACCTCGTCATGCTCTTCTTCTCTCCGAATGAGACGGTCCCGATGGTTTTTTATGGAGCCATTCTGGGTGCCGTCAGTTGTTGGCAAACGTTTGCTTTTGCGGCCGCGATATGTGCCGTCCGCGTTCAGATGCGGATAACATCATTGCGGCCTTTTTTCATGATGCAGTTCAATGAGGGGTATTGAAGATTCCACTTGCCTCGTGAAACACACGCCGTCGCAGTCTGATTAATTTCGATCAATGATGACTAAAAATGCGGAAAGAAATTGGTATAGACCATGACGCCAAGTCTACTGATGATCCCTGCATCATCAAGGTATACGGCCGATTTAATTCAGTCTGAAGGGAGAAATGCAGATTGCTTCTATAGATTAAGGTAATTTATTGTGAGAGATACGCGTTCAAAAAATATTCAATAAAAAATAAGGAAATCCCTATATATAAATCAGGATTTGCTTACGGCAAAGAATAGAAATCTCATATAGTGTGCGCATTGCCATATATATGGCAATGCATGCCGCGACTGTTGTCAGGTCTGACCGTCGGCAGCGGGCTGAGGAGTGTCAATAGCTTCCGCATGAAGCAACGCCGTTCCGCTCACTGCGCACGCAACGCCCATCAAACGTCGACCAACGATTCACCTCCCCCTTTTTTCACATCCTGTTCAGTCCAAATGAGGCCAGGCGAAATCGGACGCAGTTGTGCAAGACTTCTATCAGATTGACCACATGATTCACACGGGCGGGGCGCACATGGATGAGAAAGTGACTTATGTGTACGAGTACACGGGTGGCTTTGGCACATACCGTACTACCGGTACACGGGCAGCACATCAACTTCCTCTTGTTGGCGACAACGTAACAATGAAGGTCGACGACCTGGGATTCGATGGCGTGCTGAAAGTGAAGTCACGACTCTTCGACTATGACAAATCGGGCGCATTGACTGTCATTCTGAGTCTGTCTCATACGGTCGCTTAGGATGGCTCAGCGACTAACCTGACCTGTGCAGCGGTGAATGCCAACGCAGTCGCACGCCAAATATCGCGGAAACTCACTCCGCCTTGCAACGTGTTCGATAAGCCCCTTCCCTCTAACAGCGCTCAGATATACGGCGTACGGTCTATACGATCAAGATGACAGTCTCTAGAGACTGTCGCAGGTAATCCACCACGCATGACAACATTTAACGTGACAACCCCGTCTGCCGTGCGTCTGAAAGGCACTATAGTAGAGAGGACTTCCAGCCAGCAGAAGGAGTTCGAGTATGAAATCACGCACCTATCGCATCGCAGCTACGGGAATGCTGATCGCAGCATTGCTACCTGTCCCGGCCGCTCAGGCGCAGCTCGGTAACCTGCTCAATCAGGGCTCGGGTGGTGGATCGTCCGGCGGCCTCGGGAGCCTCGGCGGCATGGGCAGTGCCTTGTCAGGCCAGTCATTAACTTCAGGCAGCACCAGCAACGTCGCGGGTGTGCTCGAGTTCTGCATCAAGAACAACTATCTCAGCGGCGGCAGCGCGTCTTCGGTCAAGGACTCGCTGATGAGCAAACTGCCGGGCGGCTCCAGTTCGGCCTCGACGGACAGCGGCTATACCAATGGTGCCAAGGGCATCTTGAGCAGCGGCGACGGCAAGCAACTGGACCTGAGCGGTGGCGGCCTGAAAGAACAGGTCACGAAACAGGTCTGCGACAAGATTCTCGCCCAGGGGAAATCCTTGCTGTGAGCGGGTGTGGAACATGTTGATGCAGAACACGGAATCCGATACGCCCCTCGAGCTGCCCGCACATAGTTCGCCATGGAGCATCTTCTGCATTTTCCTGCGGCTCGGCCTGACCTCGTTCGGTGGCCCTGCCGCCCATCTCGGCTACTTCCGCGACGAGTTCGTTAAACGCCGCCGTTGGCTCGACGAACACACGTTTAGCGATCTGGTCGCGCTGTGCCAGTTTCTGCCGGGCCCCGGCAGCAGTCAGGTCGGTATCGCGATCGGCCGCTTTCGTGGCGGCATCGCGGGCGCGTTGGCGGCCTGGCTCGGCTTCACGCTGCCGTCGGTGCTGTTGATGGTCGCGTTTGCCTACGGTTTCACCCATCTGGCAGAGGCAAACGGGCTTCATCTGCTGCGCGGCCTCAAACTCGCTGCGGTCGCCGTCGTTGCGCAGGCAGTCTGGTCGATGGGACGCACGCTCTGCCCCGACCGCGCCCGCGTCACGATCGCGGCTGCGTCGGCCATCGCGGTGATCGTGCTCGGCGCAACTTATGGCCAGATCGCATCGATCGTCGTGGCGGGTATCGCCGGCGCCCTGCTTCTGAAATCATCGACCGAGGTGCCGCGCGCGCCGCTCGGCATGCCCGGCACGAAGGCTGGCGCCCTTCTTTGCCTCGCCGTCTTCGGGCTGTTGCTGTTCGGCTTGCCTGCTGCGGCCGCCTTGCTGCATGCGTATCCACTCGACCTGTTCGCGGCGTTCTACCGGGTCGGCTCACTGGTGTTCGGCGGCGGCCATGTCGTGCTGCCTTTGCTGGAAGCGGTCGTCGTGCCGCGCGGTTGGCTCTCGACCAATTCTTTCATGGCCGGCTACGGCGCAGCCCAGGCGATACCGGGTCCGCTATTTACTTTCGCGGCGTTTCTAGGCGCCGCCAGCACCGGTAACCCGGCGGGTATAGCCGGTGCGCTGATCGCCACCATTGCAATTTTTCTGCCTTCCTTTCTGCTGGTCGGCGCCGCGTTGCCGCTATGGGGCGAACTGCGGGCATTCGCGTCGATGCGCCGGGCGATGGCCGGCATCAACGCTGCCGTGGTCGGCATTCTGCTCGCCGCGCTCTACGATCCCGTCTGGACCAGCGCGGTGCACAGCGGGCGCGATTTCGCCCTCGTCATCGTGGCGCTCGCTTTGCTCGGCTGGTGGCGCCTGCCTTCATGGGCCGTGGTGCTGCTCACGGCGCTGCTCGCGTGGTGGGTCGTCTGAATTCCCTTCCACGATCGGTCCCCGCGTGAATCGGCGCGGGCATTCGACGTCAGGCGCGAAATCTGCTGCTCGATAGACCCGTTGATCGCATGTGCCGGATTCGCCCTGCTGCAGGCCGGTTCGGGCAAGCGACTTCAACGGCCCAATCGGGGCGACCGGTAACGTTTTCCATAGCAGGCAAGCTGGTCCCGTCCGTCGAACGAAAAGGAGAACAACGATGACCCTGCTCATTTATCTCGTAGGTTGGATCATTCTGATAGGCGGCGTGGCGTGGGGACTGATGGCGCTGCATGTTGCACAACATACGATCGCGATCGTCGCGGTCGTCATGCTCGGCCTCGCGGTGATCACCGGCGCCACGCGAACCCGTAACCGCGACCGGTCATAGCGCCAGGCACGTTCTCATTCCACCCTTACATTTTGTCATGCTATGATGCGAATCGTTCTCATTTACAAGGGCGCCGCATCCATCGATCCGGCGCGTCCGGTAGGCCATGGCGGCAATCGAATCGGCCCTGCATCACGAGATGCAGGCGCTCTACAGCAATCATCACGGCTGGCTCCACGCGTGGCTGCGTAAGAAGCTCGGCTGCGCGCATCGCGCGGCCGACCTTGCGCACGACACGTTCGTGCGTCTGCTCGCCCGCGATGAACCGCTCGCCCTGGAAGAACCGCGTGCGTTCCTGACGACCGTCGCGCAACGCGTGATAGCCAACTACTGGCGTCGCGAGCAGATCGAGCGCGCTTATCTGGAAGCATTGGCGCTCGTCCCCGAAAGTTTTGCGCCCTCCCCTGAAGAGCGTGCGTTGCTTCTCGAAGCGCTGTGTGAAATCGACAGTCTGCTGGAGCGACTGCCGCTCGCCGTCAAGCGTGCGTTCCTCCTCGCCCAGCTCGACGGCTTGAGCCATGCCGAAATCGCCGCGCAACTGAAACTGTCCGTCTCGACCGTGAAACGCCATCTGGTGCGCGCCGGCGCGCAGTGTTTCTTTGCGCTCAGCGCGGCCTGACGGATCGACGGATGAACGCGAGCGCGCGACCCGATATTCCACAGCACATCGCCCTGCGCGCCGTGGAGTGGTGGATGGAACTGCAATCCGGCGACAAGTCGCGCGCGCAGCAACTCGCGCTAACGCGCTGGCGCGCGGAGCATCCCGATCATGAGCGTGCATGGCAACACATCTGCAGCGTCAGCAGCCGCTTCCGGGGCCTCGCTGAAACAGGCACGGGCAACGCAGACGCAGGTGGCGCGGCGGCCGCACGCGCTGCGCTGACGCGTCCTGGCTCGGCGAAGCGCCGTGCGAGTGTCAAAGTCCTCGCAAGCCTGCTGTTCACCGGCGGCGCGACATGGATTGCCGGTGAACACGTGCCGTGGCGCGCATGGAGCGCGGACGCGCGCACTGCACTCGGCGAACGCCGCACCATGACGCTTGCTGACGGCACCCGCCTGACACTGAATACCGACAGCGCCATCGATATCCGTTTCAGCAATGCCGAGCGCCGCGTGCGCCTGATCAAAGGTGAAATCATGATCGCGACCGGTCACAACGAGAGTGAGCGCCGGCCGTTCATCGTCGAGACGGCGCAAGGCAGTTTGCAGCCTTTGGGCACGCGCTTCGCCGTCAGACAACAGAGCGCGCTCTGCCGTGTCGATGTGTTCGCAGGCGCCGTGCGGATCAATCCATTCGATGCTCCCGGTCTCGCGCCGGTCGTCCATGCAGGCCAACGCGCCCGCTTTACACGTGATGACATCAGCGCGGTCGAGCCGATCAGCGAGAACGACGCAGCATGGACGGATGGCCTGATCGTGGCGAGCGGCATGCGGCTCGGCGACTTCGTGAACGAGCTCGACCGCTACCGCGCGGGGCATCTGAGCTGCGATCCCTCCGTGGCCGGTTTGCGGCTTTCGGGCACCTTCCCGCTCGCCGACCCCGACCTCGTGCTCGACACCCTGACGAGAACCTTGCCGGTTGAGGTCGTGTTCATCACACGCTACTGGGGTACCGTGCGCGCGGCTCGCTCTTAAAACCGGCTTGCGCTACCGGCGCTGAAATTTTTTCGTTTGTTGTGAGCTGTTTTCGAATCTCGCGTGACAAGGGAGATGAGAGCAACACATCGTCTACCTTCCTGCGAGCTTTGAACATGGGACAGCATCGAAAGACCGGCGCCGGCAATGGCAGCCGTAGCAGCCGCGGCGCTTTGTGCGCGCGGCAGCCGGCACACTTCGCGCGGCATATTGCAACGGCTGCGCTGATCTCGGCGGGTCTGCCGTTCAATGTCGCGCTGGCCGCCGATGCGCCATCCGCTTCGGCAGCGTCGCCGCGCAAGAGCTACGACATTCCGGCTGGCCCGCTCGAAGCGGCGCTCAATCGCTTCGGACGTGAGAGCGGACTGCTGCTGTCGTTTCCCGCGGCGCTGACGGACGGCCGCATGAGCGAAGGTCTGCGCGGCGATTACGACATACAGCAAGGCTTCGGTCGAATCCTGCGCGGCACGGGGCTCGGCGCGGTGCAACAGTCCAATGGCAGCTATACGCTCGAGCAGCGTACTGAGCCTTCAGCGGACATTGGCAACGGGAACGGCACCACCCTCCCCGCCGTGACCGTCAGTTCGTCGACGGTGAAAGCCGGCAGCTACCGGCCACCTGCCGACGCAGTGGTGACGCGTTCGGATACACCGGTACTCGACACGGCCCAAGCCGTCAACATCGTGCCGGCTCAGGTATTGCACGACCAACGTCCGCGCAATCTGGACGACGCGCTCGCGAACGTGAGCGGCATCGTGCAAGGCAATACGCTGGCCGGCACGCAGGACACCTTGCTCAAGCGCGGTTTTGGCGGCAATCGCGACGGTTCGATCATGCACAATGGCATGCCGCTTGTGCAGGGGCGCGCGCTGAACGCAGCCGCTGACAGTGTCGAAGTGCTCAAAGGTCCGACTTCGCTGCTGTACGGAATCATGGATCCGGGCGGCGTTGTCAACGTGGTGAGCAAGCAACCTTTGCTCAAACCGTATCACGCGATCTCCGTGCTCGGCTCGACCTACGGACACGGTCGCAATGGAGCCGGCGCGACGTTCGATACGACCGGGCCGATCGGCGACTCCGGCCTCGCCTACCGGCTGGTCGTCGATCAGACCGACGAACAATACTGGCGCAACTTCGGCGAACATCGCGAGACGCTCGTGGCGCCGTCGCTCGCATGGTATGGACGCGATACGCAGGTGGTGGTGTCGTACGAATATCGAAAGTTTCTCTATCCGTTCGACCGCGGCACGGCGCTCGACCCGAAGACCAACAAGCCGCTCGCGATCTCGAGCCGCGAACGTCTCGACGAACCGTTCAACGAAATGGACGGCGAATCGAACCTCGCGCAGATCAGCGTCGACCATCAGATCAACGCCAACTGGAAGGCGCACTTCGGCTACAGCTACAACCGCGAGACCTACGACGCGGGCCAGTTACGCGTGCAAGGCATCAACAGCACGACGGGTGCCGTGTCGCGCAGCAACGATGCGACGCATGGCGCGCTCAGCACGGACAGCTACGCGATCGCCTATGTGGACGGCCATTTCGACATTGCCGGCTTGCGCAACGATTTGCAGGTCGGTATCGACGACGAATACCGCCGCATCTATCGCAAGGACTTGCTGCGCCAGGCCACGAAATATCCGTTCAACTATTTCCGTCCGGTCTATGGTCTGGAGAGTCCGTCGACCACGGTGTCGGCCAGCGACAGCGATCAGACGGACACGCTGCACGACCGCTCGCTCTTCTTGCAGGACAGTTTGCACCTCACCGACAAGTGGATCCTGATCGGCGGCGCGCGCTTTCTGAGCTACAACCAGATCGCGGGAAAGGGCCGGCCATTTGTCGTCAATACCGACATTAACGGCACCAAATGGCTGCCGCGCGCGGGCGTGGTTTACAAATGGACCGACACGGTGTCGCTATACGGGAGCTACACGCAGTCGCTCAAACCGACTTCGACGATCGCGCCGCTGTCTTCGGGCGTGGTAATCGATTCATCGGTGCTGCCTGAGGAAGCCACCTCGTGGGAGCTCGGCGCCAAGGTGGCGATGCCCAACGGCCTGAGCGGCACGCTGGCGTTGTTCAATATTGACAAGAAGAACGTGCTGGTGCAGCAGTACAACGACACGACCAAGCAGACCGACTGGCGCACGGCCGGCAAAGCGCGTTCGCGCGGCGTGGAGCTCGACGTAGCCGGCCAGATCGGCCAGCACTGGAGCGTGATTGCGAGCTACGCGTACATCGACGCGAAGACCACCGAGGACCCGCTTTACGCCGGCAAGCGTTTGTGGAACGCCCCGCAGAATACTGCATCGCTTGCGGCGGTGTACGACTTCGGCACGATCTTCGGTGGCGATCAGTTGCGAGTCGGCGCCGGCGCGCATTACGTCGGCCCACGGCCGGGCGATTCGGCCAACAGCTTTACGCTACCGGCCTACACCGTCGCCGACGCCTTCGCCACGTACGAGACGAAACTTGGCAATCGGCATCTGTCGTTCCAGCTCAACGTGAAAAATCTGTTCAACAAGACTTATTACCCGTCGAGCGTGAACAAGTATTTCGTGTCGGTTGGCGACGCACGTCAGGTCTCTTTGCTGTCGACGCTCGAGTTCTAGGCCGTACCGCGATCGCACCTCGCACTCAATACACCCATTCACTTGATCAACACGAGACTGGAATCGTCATGAAACTTCAGAATCGCCGCGCTGAACAGAGCTCAGCGCCCATACGTAAGCGCCGGACATTTCTCACCGCAGCAGCGGGCCTTGGCGCCCTGCTGGCGGTCACGACACCTGCTGCGCGCGCGGCAACGAGCGGACCACGCACGGGCAAGAAAATCGTGATGGTTGTGCAGCTCAACGGGCCGAGCCTGACTGTCGACCAGAGGATCGCGGCACACCTTGAAGCGCGAGGTTATAGCGTGCGCATGCTGGACCAGGCGCAACCGCCGGAGGCAGTTGGCGATGCGGATCTCGTTGTTATTTCATCGACGGTCTCATCGAAACAGGTAGTAGGTGGCTGGCGCTACCTGGCCAAACCGTTGTTGACATGGGAGAACGATTTACTCGACGACTTCGCGATGACGGGCAAGCGTCACGACGTCGATTTCGGCGAAGCGGAGAAGGAACGTTACCTGTGGCTGGTCAATGCACCGCACCCGATCGCAGCCGGTTTACCGGCAGGCGTAGCGAACGTATATGTCAAACAGGCCGCGATGAGCTGGGGCAAACCGGGCTTGGGCGCGACGACGATTGCAACGCTGTATGGCCAACCGGAAAAGGCGGCAATCTTCGCGTACGAGAAAGGTGCGACGATGGACTACGAATCGCTGGCCCCCGCACGCCGCGTGATGTTTTTCCTGAACAACGACACCTTCGCCAACTTGTCGCCGGCGGGAAACAGCCTGTTCGACGCAGCAGTGGATTGGGCGCTGGGCTTAAGTTGAAGAACACGATCACAGCGGAGGATAAAACCGAGCGCGAAAACAAAGTGATCGGTTTTATGAACTGCTCTTCGGCGCGCGCAGCGCCGCCGGAAGTATGACGCCCTTGTCACAAGCACGTGCATGGGCACGAACACAGATTCCAGATGCACCACTACCCGTAGCAGACCACGGTGCCCAGTTAGCATTAGCGGTTTGAGCTGCTTTCTCTTGCCTACTTCTCTTTGCAGCCGGCAAAGAGAAGTAGGTGCCGCCCCGCACAGGGGCAACGCTAATAGACGAAAAGCAAATCAAGGAAAGGCCAACACCGCGTGAGTCCGGATGCAGCATCAATTAGAAGCCGCCGCAGCCTGATCCGCAGCAGTCTTCACAGCGCCATCCCCCCCATGCTGAATAGCATAAATCTGCCGATTCCGAGCAATCTCCCTGGCCGTAGGCGGATAGTCATTATTAGACGTAGGCACGACCCCTTCAGCCTGAGCCTGCTTCAACTGAGCAATGACCTCAGCACGGGTCAACCCTGACGGATTTGATTGAGCAAACGCAGTAGCCCCAAACGGCAGGCTAAGAGCAGCAACAGCAATAGCGGTAAGCAATTTCATGATGTCTCTCCGATGAAGTGCAAGAAATGAGTGGCTTGAACCACGCTTCCCATTCTTGTCATTTCACCTGTCGGAGCACTGACCCGAAGATTACTGTTTTGTTATCTACACACCTGGCCTAAGCACAAATCAAAAAAAACCAGATAACAGAACGGTAATCAACCGGACCACACCCGGTAAGTGCGCAAACGCCACACTCCTGACCAACGAAGAAGCCCGCGCCCCGCGCCACCAGGCGCATCAACCCCCGCGCGCCTCCCTCTGCCTCTTTTCAGGAAACCGTCATGTGGATCGTCAAGCTCGCGCTGCGCCGCCCATATACATTCGTGGTCCTCGCGGTGTTGATCTTTATCGTCGGCCCTCTTGCGATACTGCGCACGCCGACCGATATCTTTCCGAACATCGACATCCCGGTGGTCAGCATCGTCTGGACGTTTAACGGCTTTTCCGCCCAGGATATGGCCAACCGCATCACCTCGAACTACGAGCGCGCGCTGACCTCCGACGTCGACGATATCGAGCATATCGAGTCGCAATCGCTGAACGGCGTCTCGGTGGTGAAGATCTTTTTCCACCCCGGCGCGGACATCAATCGCGCGATCGCCGAAGCGGCCTCCAATTCCGCGTCGATCCTGCGCGTGCTGCCGCCTGGCACGCTGCCACCGAACATCATCACGTACAACGCGTCGACGGTGCCGATCCTGCAGCTCGGACTCTCCAGCGACACGCTGTCCGAACAGCAGCTCTACGACCTCGGCAACAGCCAGATCCGCACGCAACTCGCGACGGTGCAAGGCGCCGCGGTGCCGCTGCCGTTCGGTGGCAAGGTACGGCAGATCATGGTCGATATCGATCCGCGCGCGCTGCAGGCTAAAGGGCTTGCCCCGCTCGATGTGGTCAACGCCGTCAACGCACAGAACCTGATTCTGCCGGGCGGCACCGCCAAGATCGGCACGAAGGAATACAACGTGCAGATGAACGGCAGCACCGACACGGTGGCCGCGCTGAACGACCTGCCCATCAAAACGGTAGCCGGCGGCGTGGTGTACGTGCGCGACGTCGCCCATGTGCGCGACGGCTATGCGCCGCAAACCAATATCGTGCGCAGCAACGGCAAACGCGCCGCATTGCTCACCGTCGAAAAATCCGGCAGCACGTCCACGTTGACCATCATCCAGCAGGTCAAGGCGATGCTGCCGCATATCGCGGCGGGTTTGCCGAGTGCGCTGCATATCACCGCGCTGTCCGATCAATCGGTTTTCGTGAAGTCGGCGGTAATGGGTGTGGCGCGTGAGGCCGTGATCGCCGCGGCGTTGACAGCTTTGATGATCCTGCTATTTCTCGGCAGCTGGCGCGCCACATTGATCATCGCGGTGTCGATTCCGCTCGCGGTGCTGACCTCACTGATCGCACTGTCCGCGCTCGGCCAGACCATCAACATCATGACGCTCGGTGGTCTCGCGCTCGCGGTGGGTATTCTCGTCGACGACGCCACCGTCGCGATCGAAAACATCACGCACCATCTGGAAAACGGCGAGCCGTTGCACGACGCGATTCTGAACGGCTCCGGCGAAATTGCCGTGCCGACTTTCGTCTCGACACTGTCGATCTGTATCGTGTTCGTGCCGATGTTTCTGCTCTCCGGCGTTGCCCGCTATCTCTTCGTGCCGCTCGCCGAAGCGGTGGTGTTCGCGATGATCGCGTCGTATTTCTTCTCGCGCACGCTGGTGCCGACCCTCGCGATGTACCTGATGCGTGCGCGCAGTAACGCGCCGGCCACGGGCAACGGCCCGATTGCGCGCCTGGTCCGCTTCCAGGTCGCCTTCGAACATCGCTTCGAAAGGTTGCGCGAACGCTATCGCGGCGTGCTCGGTTCGGCAATCGCGAGCCCGCGCCGTTTCATTGCGGTCTTCCTGCTGCTGTGTATCGGTTCGCTCGTGCTGGTGCCATTTGCCGGCCGCGATTTCTTCCCCGCGGTCGATACCGGCGAGATCCGCCTGCATCTGCGCGCACCGACCGGCACGCGTATCGAAGACACGGCGCGCATCACCGATGAAGTCGAAGCCCGTGTGCGCAGCGTGATTCCGAAGCAGGAACTCGCGGCCATGCTCGACAACATCGGCGTGCCGGTGAGCGGTATCAACCTGACCTACGATTCATCCGACCCGATCGGCCCGGAAGACGCCGACGTGATGATCACGCTCGCAGCCGGACACAAGCCCACCGCCGCCTATGTGGCGACGCTGCGCACCACGCTATCCAAAGATTTCCCCGGCGTCGCGTTTGCCTTCCTGCCCGCCGATATCGTCAGTCAGATTCTCAACTTCGGCTTGCCTGCGCCGATCGATATCCAGATCGTCGGCAACAAGCTCGACGCCAATCGCGTCGTGGCGAACCGCTTGCTCGCTCAACTGCGCGGTGTGCGCGGTCTCGTCGATGCACGCATCCAGCAACCGGGCGACGAACCCGCGATCAATGTGAATGTCGACCGTACGCGAGCGATTCAGGCCGGCCTGTTGCAACGCGACGTGTCGCAGAACCTGCTGATCGCGCTCTCAGGCAGTTCGCAGACCACGCCGAATTTCTGGCTCGATCCGCACAACGGTGTCAGCTATCCGCTGATGGCGATGATGCCGCAGTACGACATCAACTCGCTGCAGGCGCTGGCAAATATTCCGGTCGCGCAGAACGGTGGCGCAAGTGCGGGCGTGGCGACGGCGTCCGCTGCGGCAACCGGCAACGGCCCCGCTCCGCAGAACCTGCTCGGCGCGATGAGCACGCTGACACGCGTCACCCAGCAAGCCGTCGTCTCGCACTACAACGTGCAGCCGGTGCTCGATATTTTCGCGTCTGCCCAAGGGCGCGACCTCGGCGGCGTGGCGACCGACGTGAATCGGCTCGTCGATCAAATCCGGCCGCAATTGCCGCCGGGCGCGTCGATCGTGGTGCGCGGCCAGGTGCAGGCGATGCACGATTCGTTCAGCGGCCTCGCAAGCGGTCTCGTGTTCGCGATTGCCCTCGTCTATCTGCTGATGGTCGTCAATTTTCAGTCGTGGATCGATCCGTTCATCACCATCAGCGGTTTGCCGGGCTCGCTCGCGGGGATTGCGTGGATGTTGTTCAGCACCGGCACGAGCCTGAGTGTGCCGGCGCTGACCGGCACCATTCTGTGTATCGGCATTGCCACGGCCAACAGCATTCTCGTGATCAACACCGCGCGTGAATTCCACCACGGCGGCAAACCACCGTTGCAGGCCGCCCTCGAGGCAGGCTTCAGCCGCTTCCGTCCGGTGCTGATGACCGCGCTCGCCATGCTGATCGGCATGCTGCCGATGGCGCTCGGACTCGGCGACGGCGGCGAACAGAACGCGCCGCTCGGCCGCGCGGTGATCGGCGGCCTTGCGCTTGGCACGGTGTCCACCTTGCTGTTTGTTCCGGTCGTCTACGGGATGGTGCATGCGTGGCTAGACAAACGCCGCGCAGCTCGCACCGCCGCAGAAGAATCCCGCGTTCCCGCCCGCACACTTTGACTCCGACGAGAACTAGCTCATGAACAATCCATCACTTCCGCCGGACCTCGGCGACCGGTCTGAACCGGCTGTTGAGGCTGATCGAGCCGCAGATACCGTGCATGCCACTGAGACCACTCAAGCGGCTCCGTCCGCTCAGGCCACGAGCGGCAACGAATACTCGCATCCCAACGCCGCCGGCACCGCACGCTCCGCTGACATGACCCCAAGCCCCAATTCGCGCCGCCGCGTGTGGCCGTTCGCATTGGCAGGCCTCGCCGCAGCGTTACTGATCGTGGGTATCGTGCCGCGTCTGCACGCAAGCGCCGCGCTGACACAACAGACGCAAGCGCAAAGCGTGCTCAGCGTGTCGGTGGTCACGCCACGCCCGGCGCCGGCCGTCAACGAGCTGCTGCTGCCCGGCGCGGTAACACCGTTCGCCGAAGCGTCGATCTATGCGCGCACGAGCGGCTACCTCGCACACTGGAACACCGACATCGGCGCCCAGGTGAAAAGCGGTCAAACGCTCGCCACGATCGACGCGCCCGATCTCGACGCACAACTGCGCCAGGCGCGTGCCGACGAAGCCACCGCGCAGGCCAACTTCGACTTCGCGAAGACCACCGCACAACGCTGGCAGGAGATGCTGAAAACGCAATCGGTCGCGCAGCAGGACGCCGATACGAAGGTCAGCGACATGGAAGCGCGCCGCGCGATGCTGGCGTCGGCTCAGGCCAATGTCGCGCATCTTGCCGAGCTGGTGTCGTACGAGAAGATCACGGCTCCGTTCGACGGCACGATCACCGCGCGCAACGTCGATGTCGGTGCACTCGTGACGGCCGGCGGGACGCCCGGTACAGCGGGCATGTCGGGCGAGCTGTTTCATATCCAGCAGACCGGCGTGCTGCGCGTGTTCGTCAACGTGCCGCAGAACGACGCGCCCTACGTCACGCCCGACACCGGCGTATATCTGACCGCCCAGCAATATCCCGGGAGGCGCATCGCCGCAAAAGTGGCGCGCACAACCGGTTCGATCGATCCGTCGAGCCGCACGCTGCGCGTCGAGGTCGACGTCGATAACAAGAATGGTGCGTTGATGCCAGGTGCGTACGTGCAGGTGCATCTGCAGTTGCGGTCGACCACACCGGCGCTCGATCTGCCTGTGAGCGCCCTGCTCTTCCGCCCCGACGGCGTGACGGTCGCCGTGGTCGACGGCAATGGCCGTGCGGCGCTCAAGACGGTGCACATCGGCCGCGATTTCGGCACGCATGTGGAAATCACCACGGGCCTCGCGGCGACCGACCGCGTGATCGATAACCCCGGCGATTCGCTGAGCACAGGCCAGCTCGTGCAGATCGCGCCGGCCACGCATAGCTGAGCGCCAGTCATCGAAAGGATGAGCCGAATGTCTCCGATATCTCTTCCGCGCCCGTTGTTGCGGCGTTCGATTGTGGCCACGCTGATCGGCGCACTGCTGAGCGCCTGTTCGACTTTGCCGCCGTACCAGCGCCCCACCGCCGAGATCCCCGCGCAATACGCTGGCGCGGCACCTGGCTGGGCCCAGGCCGCACCCGCCGACGCGGCACCGCGTGGCCCGTGGTGGACCATCTTCAACGATCCGGTCCTGAACCAACTCGAAGCGCGCGTCGACGTCTCGAATCAGACCGTGCGCAAGGCGGTTGCGCAGGTGCAGCAAGCTCGCTCGATGGTGGACTATCAGCGTGCCGGTTTCTTCCCGACCATCACCGCCGGTGCCGCGCAGAATCGTTCGAGAACCTCGCAGAATCTCGTTGACCGTGCGCTGGCGGGCAAGACCATTCCCGACTATTCGGCCGGCGTATCGGCGAGTTGGGAGCCGGATCTGTTCGGCCGCGTGCGCGACAGCGTGACCGGCGCGAAGGCCGATGCTGAGGCGAGCGAAGCGGATCTCGAAGCCGTGCGCCTGTCAATGAGCGCCGACCTCGCCGTCGACTATTTTTCGCTGCGCTCACTCGACACGCAAAAGAAGCTGCTCGACGACAGCGTGACCGCCTATGCCGCCGCCTTGAAGCTGCTGCAGCAGCAACTGAAAGACGGCGCGATCGATGCCTCGGCGGTCGCTCAGGCCACTACCCAACTCGAAGCGACACGCACGCAGGACACGGACATCGACGTGACGCGCGCGCAGATGCAGCATGCGATTGCCACGCTGATCGGCGAGCCGGCCTCCACCTTCACGCTGCCGCCGAACGGATCGGCTGCGACGCCGCCGGCAATTCCTGTCGGCGTGCCGTCGCAATTGCTCGAACGGCGTCCCGACATTGCCGCCGCCGAACGGCGCGTGGCGTCAGCGAATGCACAGATCGGCGAGGCGCACGCGGCCTTCTTCCCCGATCTGGTGCTGTCGGCAAGCGCTGGGTTGGAAAGCACCTTCTTCGCGCCATGGCTGAGCGCACCGAGTCTGTTCTGGTCGCTCGGATCGCAACTCGCCGGCACGCTGTTCGACGGCGGCCGGCGCACGGCCACTCTGCATGGCGCGACGGCGCAATACGACGGCACGGTCGCCGACTACCGGCAAACGGTGCTGGTGGCCTTCCAGCAGGTCGAGGACAATCTGTCCGCCTTGCATTCGCTCGCCGACGAAGCCGCCAGCCAACAGCGCGCGACCACGGCCGCCGATCTGTCGCTACGGCTGACGACAAACCGCTTCAACGCGGGCGCGGTCAGTTATCTCGACGTGGTGACCGCGCAGACGATCGCGCTGACGAACGAGCGCACCGCGGATCAGATTGCGGCACGGCAGTTGGAATCGAGTGTGTTGTTGTTGAAGGCGCTGGGTGGAACGTGGCATAACGAGGGGGATGCTGCGGCGACGCATGATTTGGCGACCGTAGGCGGTAGCGAGCGAACTCCGGCCTGATGAGGCTCTCTGCCGCCGAATGCCTGTAATGCGTCGAGCAACACTTACTGGCGCGCTCGTTCACATACCTTTACGTTTGCGTGGTTACCCATCTTTACGATGTTCTCCGCTCAACCAGCGGAGACATTGGTATGGCAATGGAATTGAAGACAGACTCGAGGCAACGGTACATGTTGTATCGAGGAGATGAGCGTTACTTGCGGTTCGAGCCGCAGGCGAGACGTCAAGAGGCCGCCGATGCGGGCCGAAAGTACACGCTTGCGGCATACCCTGACATATGGGCGAACGATGTCGGCTTAGTCGCACGCGTGCGTCAATTTCTCGGTGCCAACTTCCATTGGCATGACCGGCTAGTGGCAAAAGGCTCCGATCTGGAAGTTGTACAGGTGCTTCACGACATGGTACGTGGGGGCAGCGTGGTTGTGATTGCCGAACGCCCGGTCAGCGTCGGTAGTGCCGGTGTCGGTGCGCCGCCCCCCGTTGTCAAAAAGAGCTTCCACCAGTTGGTGATGGAAGGGATGGGTTTGTCCGCGAATGCAGCATGGGACTACATCGACCAGTACAACGCGATGGTGGACCGCGTGAACGAAATCGAAGCGGCGCGCAAGGCAATCACCGGCAACGCCATGCTGAACGCGATGGATGACTTCAGCAGCGATGGCATTCCTACAGGGGATTTCAGCGCCGATACACCGTCGCTGCTTAGCGACGCCCAGCCGTTCGAATACACAAAAGATACGGTGGATGGCGATGCTTTCCAACTGGCAAAAACTCCAAACGAAGGTGAACCGGGCACCTGGTACACTAACCCCGGTAGCGGGCAAATGCGCCTCTTTGGCAGCAATGGAAGACCGGTCGTCGATATCGACTACGATCATGACCACGGCCAAGGGCTCCCTCATGCCCATCATTGGACCATTGACCCATTTTCGGGGAACCTCAAACGCGGGCCCGGCCTGGCAATGCCCATGCCCTGATTTCAAGGAACGACTATGAATCAAACTACCTACACTGATATCAGGCGCGTTGAGCAGTTTCCAGGCTTCCACGACTCAGAACTCGTCTGTATCGAACACCGTCCCGACGAACATGAACTGGAACTCTGCTTCAGGCGTGTTGGAGGCGAGCGCGAATCGCTAAGGTTTCTCGGCGTCGTCACCTTGCGCACGGTTGATTTCGCCGCTCAGAATGTCGTGTCACGGTTACTGATTTCGCCGCGGTACAACTTCTCGCTTGGTGAAGTGCGCAATTGGCTGGAGTGGCTCGGCGGCCGCGTTGATTCCAGGCCCGCAGCGATTACCAACGAAAAGGTTGAGCAATGCTTTCAGCAATTGCAGGCCGGTCAACAAGCGCTCTTTGTTCTGGAGCCGTCATGCGGTGCTGAAATGGCCGTGCTTTGTGGTGCAGTGGAGATCAAGTCATAGCTCGCACTTCGCCCCCCTAAACCCGCCGGAACGTAAGCACAAACCGCGTACTCTGCGCATCGCTCTCCGCATGTACCGTGCCGCCATGCAACTCCATGATCGTGCGGACGATGGCAAGCCCGAGCCCCGTCGAACCCGTGGACCCTTGAGACATGCCAGACGAAGGCAAGGAACTGCGCGAAGGGTCGACGCGATAGAAACGGTCGAAGATCCGATCGAGGTGCTCGGCAGCAATCGGTTGTCCCTGATTCGACACCGTGACGCGCACGGCGTCGGCCGATGCGCGAACATCGAGCCCGATCTCGCCGCCGCTCGGCGTATAGCGGATCGCGTTAGCCAGCAGATTGCTGACGGCGCGACGAAACAGTTCGAGATCCGCCGTCAGCGTCGCCGCACCGGTGACCTGCACCCTGACATGCGCATCGTCGGCGATGCCCTCGAAGTATTCCGCGATCCGCGTCAGTTCCTGCCCCGCCTCGAACGCGCGCATATGTTTGACGAACTGCGGATGCTCAGCACGCGCAAGAAACAGCACGTTTTCGATCATTCGCGAGAGCCGGTCGCACTCTTCGAGACTCGATGCGAGCAGCGCCTCATATTCATCGGTGGAGCGTGGCCGGGCAAGTGCGACTTCGGCGGCGCCGCGCATGTTGCTAATCGGCGTGCGCATATCGTGCGCGAGGTCGGCGGTGAAACGCGAAAGACGCTGAAAGCCGTGCTCGACGCGTTCGAGCATCGCATTGAGCGCGTTTACCAGCGCTTCGAGTTCGCTCGGCACGCGCGCCACCGTGATCCGCGTATTCAGGCGATTGACCGTGACGAGACCCGCACTCGCCGCGATATCGCGCAAGGGCCGCAAGGCGGCGCGAATCAACAGATAGCTCAACAGCATCGCCAGAATCACGCCGGCTGCGCCGGCCAGGTTGAGTTTGTCGCGATAGCGGTCGAGCAGCCGCCAGCGGTCGCTCATATTGCGCGCGATCAGCACAGTCGCCGTGTCGCCGTTGTGCAGCCGCGCGTCCGCGAGGATGCCGCGGATCGGTGCGCCGTTGCGGCCGGTCCAGTTGCCGATATCCACGTCGGTGATGCGCGCAGTAGCGGCAATGCGCGTTAGCGGTGGCAGCGCCGCGATCATCTCGACGCCGCCCGCTTCAGCGGTCTCGCCGGGATCATGGAGATCATTCGCCGTGCCCGTTTCGCTTGCCGAATTGAGCGCAACGGAATCATCAGGCGCATTTGACGCTGCCGAGGTAGCCCCGTTCGCCGCGCCACCCTGCGTCGCAAACGTCTCTCCCGCATTGTGCTCGATCGCCATATGCCCATCGGGACCGAACACTTCCATCGACATCGCTTCATTGCCCAGCACGATGCTGGTCAACCGGTCGCCATGTTCGCGAATGCCGTTCGATGCATCGAGCTCTTCGACGAGCCGCCTTGCATGGCGCGCGGCAAGCACGATGTCGAGGTCATCCTGCGCCTTGATCTGCTTGTCCAGCGCAAGGTACAGAAAACTCCCGACCAGCACGAAAACCGCGAGCGTGGTGACCCCGAAGGCCAGCGCGAGCGTCGCGGCCAGCGAGCGGCCGCGCATCACGCGGCGTCCTTCACTTCGAGCACATAGCCGACGCCGCGCACCGTATGAATCAGCTTGACCGGAAAGTTATCGTCGATCTTCGTGCGCAACCGGCGGATCGCGACCTCGACGACATTGGTGTCGCTGTCGAAATTCATATCCCACACATACGACGCAATCTGCGTGCGACTCAGCACTTCGCCTTGGCGGCGCGCGAGCAGTTGCAGCAGCGAAAACTCGCGCGGCGTGAGATCGATACGCACGCCGCCGCGTTTCACGCGCCGGCGATTGACGTCCATTTCCAGATCGCCCACCTTGATCAGTTCGCTTTCGCGCGGCGGACCACGGCGCGCCAACGTGCGCACCCGAGCCAGCAATTCGACGAAGGCGAAGGGCTTGACGAGGTAGTCATCCGCGCCGAGTTCGAGGCCGCGCACGCGGTCGTCGACGTCGTCACGAGCGGTGAGAAACAGCACCGGCGTGGTACGCGTGCTACGCAAGGTCTTGACGATGGTCCAGCCGTCCATGCCGGGCAGCATCACATCGAGCACGATCACGTCGTATTCTTCTTCCTGCGCGAGGAGCAGCCCTTGTGGGCCGTCGTTCGCGGCATCGACCGCGTAGCCGGATTCTTCCAGGCCTTTCTTCAGATAAGCCGCTGTTTTAAGCTCATCCTCGATCACCAGGATTCGCATGAGAGTGCTCCGCTGTGCTTGACCCTTAAATCATACCGGCAAGCGGAGCGTCTGATGATTACGATTTGGTAATGTTGGCGGTGGACGGTGGACGGCCATACCTGCCCGCAGAACGGCGAATAGCCCCTCCCGGCTCAAGCGCGCTTCGTTCCTACTCGACGTTATCCGTCACATCCGTCATCCGGACCATATGCGGCTTGACGACGTCGTCTTCCTCGTCAATGGCCGTGGGCGGATGAATCAGTGCTTCGAGCCGCGCCTTGGTGGCAAGAAATTCTGGCGATGTGGCCTGCGAATAATCGCGCGGACGCGGCACTGGCACCTCGATCAATTCCTGCACCTCGCCGGGATTGGCCTTCAGCACCAGGATACGGTCGGCGAGAAAAATCGCTTCGTCCAGATCGTGCGTAATGAACAGCACAGTTACGTCGATGTTGCGCCAGATATCGAGCAAGTGCGTCTGCATCTTCGCGCGGGTTTGTGCGTCGAGCGCGCCGAACGGTTCATCCATCAACAGAATCCGCGGCCGGTTCGCGAGCGCACGTGCAATCGCCACGCGCTGCTTCATCCCGCCAGACAATTGATGCGGATACGCGTTGGCGAACTTCGTCAAACCGACCAGATCGAGCCATTGCAGCGCGTCGCGCTCCGCGTGCATGGTGCTGTGGCCGTTCATCTTCAAACCGAACATGACGTTCTTCTTGACCGTCAGCCACGGAAACAGCGTGTAGCCCTGAAACACCATGCCACGATCGGCGCCGGGCCCCTCCACGGGCTTGCCGTCGAGCAGCACGCTGCCGCTCGTCTGCCGTTCGAGGCCCGCAAGAATGCGAATCAAAGTCGACTTGCCGCAGCCCGACGGTCCGATCACGCAGACGAACTCGCGTCGGTGCGTTTTGAAGTTGATGCCGTTCAATGCGGTGCACTCGCCCTGCGCGCTCTCGAAGCGCTTGTCGAGATCGCGAACTTCGAGAATCACCTCGCGCGACTTCAGACGGTCGAAACGCTCACGCACCGCGTCGGACTGGATAAGGTATGACGGAATCGGCTGCGGATTTAACATGATTGAATCCTTGAATGCGGTGCAATGAGGTGCTGTGCGCTGCGATGTTTGACATCGGGCCGTGGCGCAAACGGTCCCGCTACGCCTTGAGCGTGCGGTCCCACGGAAACAGCTTGCGGCCGACATAGGCCAGCACGAGATCGGTGCCGAGTCCGATAATCCCGATCATCATGATCGCCGCGTAGACGTTGTCGAAATGCTCATAGCGCGCCTGTTGCGTGATGTACCAGGTGATACCGGAGCTGGTGCCGACCAGTTCCGCCACGATCAGATACGTCCATGCCCAGCCGAGCAGGATGCGCTGGTCGCGGTACAGGTCGGGCAGGATGCCGGGAATCACCACGTGCGTGAGCAGCTTGAGTTTCTTCGTGCCGAGCGTCATGGCCGCTTCGAACAGGCCATACTCCAGCTTGCGCGTGGTGTTCGCCACAATCAACACCTGCTGGAACAGCGTGCCGATCACGATGATGGCAATCTTCGGACCGTCATAAATGCCGAGGATCGCCACCATCAGCGCGCCGAACGCGGGCGCCGGCAAGTAGCGGAAGAACTCGAAAAACGGCTCCTGCAGCCGCGCAATCGCGCTGTAAGTCCCGCAGACGATGCCGATCGGCACGCCTATCACCGACGACAGCAGAAAGCCCCAGAAGATCACCTGAATGCTGTGCCACAGGCTTTGATGCAGCCACACGCCGTCGCGCGACGCAGGCGGCGTCGTGAATGCGGTGTAGAACGCACGCAGCACTTCGTGGGGCGCGGGCAAGTAGACCGGGTTGACCGGCTCGCCCGTCGGCAACGCCGTGTGGCCGGCTTGCGCATGGCTCAGTTCATCGGCGAACACGTCCTTATCGACCCGCATGCCGGGCTGAAAATAGTCGACGCTGCCTGGACTCTCGACCAGTACCTGTGGATGCCAGACGAACGGCACATAGCTGACGATGCACCAGACGAGAACCGGCAACAAAAAAGAACCGAAACCCAATAGCCACTTGCCGCGTGAGGAGAGTTCGCGGCGTACCGCGAACCAGTCGCTTCTGTTAATGACGGTCATGGGATTCTCCGGGGCAGCGTTCGGTATCGGAACTCGATCCACCTGACTTGCGGCGCGACTGCAGCGCCACAATCGACATCGATTCGAAAAGTTCGTCGGCTTGCTTCATTTGCACGTCGCCTCCTCGGTGGTCCCGGCCGCCACGTCGGCACGCAGCACCATCAGGCGCTGACCGGCGACAACCGCTGCGCCGGCTGCACAATCGATCGCTTCGATCACACCGTCTTCGGTGACGGCAACGGACACTTCCATCTTCATCGATTCGACGATTGCCACCACCTGCCCTTCGCTCACGCGTTCGCCTTCGCTGACGAGCAGTTTCCAGACGCTGCCCGAGACGTCGGCGACGACGCTCTGCTGGCCTGCCGCCAGCGCGTCGTCCGCCCCGTTGCCGGTGGCCGAACCCGCGTCGCTGCCCGGCTCGCCGACATACTCGGCGTGCCCCGCGGCATTCCAGCGTTCGCGCTCTTCGTCGAACGCCGCCTGCTGCAGGTGTTTGAAGGCGGAGATCGATTCGGCTTCGTCTTTCAGGAAGCGGTTGTACGCGCCGAGATCGAATACCGATTCCTCGATCTTCAGACTCGCGCGGCCCGCGATGAAGTCGGCGCGCAACTCGGTCAGCTCGGCTTCGCTGACTTCATAGAAGCGGATCTCGTCGAAAAACCGCAGGAGCCACGGCTTGCCGGCTTCGAATTCGCGCGTGGTGCGGTAGCGGTTCCACATCTGCACGGTGCGGCCGACAAACTGATAGCCGCCCGGCCCTTCCATGCCATACACGCACAGATAGGCGCCGCCAATTCCCACCGCATTTTCCGGCGTCCAGGTGCGCGCCGGGTTGTATTTGGTCGTGACGAGCCGGTGACGCGGATCGAGCGGCGTCGCTACCGGCGCGCCGAGATAGACGTCGCCGAGACCCATGACCAGGTAACGCGCGTCGAACACGATGCGCTTCACGTCGTCGATGCTATCCAGACCGTTGATGCGGCGAATGAACTCGATATTGCTCGGACACCACGGCGCATCGGGCCGGACCGATTGCATGTAGCGTTCGATCGCGATCCGCGTCGACGGGTCGTCCCATGACAGCGGCAGATGCACGATGCGGTTCGGCACGCGCATCTCGTCGACGGCGGGCAGTTCGCGCTCGGCCTGCTGAAGATGCGCGAGCAAGGTGTCGTGCGATAGCGTGCGCGGGTCGAAATGCACTTGCAGTGAACGGATGCCCGGCGTGAGATCGACGATGCCGGGCAGCCGGTGTGCATCGAGCCAGTTCATCAGCGCATGCACGCGAAAGCGCAGGTTCAGGTCCAGCATGAGCGGGCCGTATTCGACCAGCACGTTCTGATCGCCGGAGCGGCGGTAGACCACGCCTGTGCCCTCACCGGCCGATGGATCGCTGTAGAGAATGCAGTCGTGAGTGCCGAGGTTTATCGTTGTTGCGGTTGCTGCAGGTGCTGCCGACATCGTAAGCGATGCTTGCGCACGCACCGGTTCGAACCGCACCGTATCCCCCGGCCGCAGTTGCCCGAGCTTCCACAGTTCATCGCCCACCACGGTCACCGGACAGACAAACCCTCCAAGACTCGGACCATCCGGACCGAGGATCACCGGCATGTCGCCCGTGAAATCGACCGCGCCGACCGCATACGCGTTGTCGTGAATATTCGACGGATGCAGCCCGGCCTCGCCGCCGTCCGTGCGCGCCCATTGCGGCTTCGGACCGATCAGGCGGACCCCTGTGCGGCTGGAGTTGTAGTGAACCGTCCAGCGCGTGCCGTACAGCATCGCGATGTCATCGGGCGTGAAGAAGTCCGGCGCACCGTGGGGACCGTTGAGCACACCGAGAGTCCAGTCGTGCGTGAGCACCGGCACGCGCTCCGGATCGAGTTGCGCGCCCGATTCGCCGCGGCCTGCGTCGGCGGCAAGATGCAACACGTCGCCCTTGCGCAGGGCGCGCCCCGCGTGGCCGCCGAACTGGCCCAGCGTGAAGGTGGCCTTGCTGCCGAGATAGTCCGGCACCTGCAAGCCACCCTTAAGTGCGAGGCAGGCACGCATGCCCGCGCCGGTCACGCCGCCGAGCTTGAGCACCGAACCCGCCGGCGCCCGCGTGACCTGCCAGAGCGTGACCGGCTGACCGTCGAGTGTGGCGGCGAGCGGCGCGCCGCCCAGCACGAACAGCGTCGCGGTATTGAAGCGCAGCGTCGCACCGACCATCGCGCATTCGAGTCCGGCCGAGTCGGCCGGATTGCCGAGCAATTCGTTGGCGAGGCGGAACGACAGACCGTCCATGGGGCCTGACGGCGGCACGCCGATGTCCCAGTAGCCAACCCGTCCCGGCGTCTGCTGCACGGTAGTCTGCACGCCACCGTCGAGCACGTCGATGGTGTGCGGCGCGAACACGAAGCGCGTGAGGAAAGCGGTGGTTTGCTCGCCGCGCGCGAAGGTCGCCGAACCGGCGATCGCGCGCAAATAGTCGAGGTTCGTCTCGATGCCGTACAACTGTGTTTGCGCCAACGCGGCGCGCATGGCGGCGAGCGCGGCATCGCGTGTTGCGCCCTTGACGATGATCTTCGCGAGCAGCGGGTCGTAGAACGCGCTGACCTCTGTGCCTGCATCGACCCAGGTATCGACGCGCGCATCGGCGGCGAAAGCGACGTGGGTCAGCACGCCCGCGCTCGGTTGAAACTGCTTGTGCGGATCTTCAGCGTACAGGCGGACCTGGATGCTCGCACCGCTGGGCGTCGGAACCAGCGTGTCGAGCGGCGCAAGCTCGCCCTCTGCCTGACGGATCATCCACTCGACCAGGTCGACACCCGTCACCTCCTCCGTGACGCAATGTTCGACTTGCAGCCGCGTGTTCACCTCGAGGAAATAGAAGCGCCGCGTGTCAGCGTCGAATACGAACTCGACCGTGCCGGCGGATTCATACTTCACAGCCTGCGCGAGACGCACGGCGTTTGCATGCAATGCCGTGCGTTCGGCTTGGGTCAAACCCGGCGCGGGCGTCTCCTCGATCACCTTCTGATTGCGCCGTTGCACCGAGCAGTCGCGTTCGCCGAGCGCGATCACGCCGCCTCGGCCGTCGCCGAAAATCTGCACTTCGATATGGCGCGCGTTCTCGACGAATTTCTCGATGTAGACGCCCGCGTTCGCGAAGTTGGCCTCGCCAAGCCGCGCGACCGATGCGAACACGCTCTCCAGCTGCGCTGCGTCGCGGCACAACGACATGCCGATGCCGCCACCGCCCGCGGTGCTTTTCAGCATCACGGGATAGCCGATCGATTCGGCCTCGCTTAGCGCGGTAGTCACATCAGGCAGTAAGCCAGTGCCGGGTAGTAGCGCTACGTCGTTCGCGCGTGCCAGCTCGCGTGCCGTGTGCTTCAGGCCGAATTCACGCATCTGCGCGGGGCGCGGCCCAATGAAGCGGATGCCTGCGTCTTCGCAGGCTTGCGCGAAAGCCGCATTTTCAGAGAGAAAACCGTAGCCGGGATGCACGGCATTCGCGCCGGTCGCACGCGCCGCCTCGAGAATCGCCGCGCTATTCAGATAGCTGGCGGCCGCCACCGCCGGACCGATGCAGACCGCTTCGTCGGCGAGCATCACGTGCATGGCGTGGCGATCGGCCTCTGAATAGACCGCAACCGACGCAATGCCGAGGCGTTTGAGCGTGCGAATCACGCGGCAGGCAATTTCGCCGCGATTGGCAATCAGGACTTTGTCGAATGTCATTGGGCGTCCCAGATGGTCAGCCGCACGGGCGTCGGGTTGTAGCCGTTGCACGGATTGTTCAACTGCGGACAGTTCGAGATCAGTACGGTCACGTCCATCTCGGCGCGCATCTCGACGTATTTGCCCGGCGCGGAAATGCCGTCTTCGAAAGTCAATTTGCCGAGCGGTGTCACCGGTACATTCATGAAAAAGTTGATATTGCTGACGATGTCGCGCTTGGTCAGCTGCGTGCCGACGCCACAGGTGCAATGCGTAATGGCATGCAGGAAACTGTCGCGGCAGCTGTGCATATAGCGTTTGTCGAGCGCGTAACGCACCGTATTGCTTTCGGCGGCGCAGGCTCCGCCGAGCGTATCGTGACGCCCGCAGGTGTCCGCGACGATGGTCAACATCGGCTTGCCCAGGTTCGACATCAGCACGCTGCCGGCGGACAGATAGAGATTGCGTTGCGCGCGAATCGTGTCCTGCGCGCTGTAGCGTTCGAGCGGATCGGCGCTGTTGTAGAACAGCGTGTCGACGGCCTGATTGCCTTCGAGGTCGAGAATGCGGAACAACTGGCCGCGTTTGATTTCATGCAGCCACGGCTCGCCGGACGGCAGCGTAAGGTCGTAGACCGCGTGACGGATGTCGAGTTTGCTTTCGATGATAGGCATCGCGGGTCTCCTTAAACGAACAGACGATCGGTGTTGACGAAGCCGCGCCCGTTCTCAGGGCAGGCGGCGCGGCAAGGATCGTCGGCTGGTACGGAGGCGTCGGCGGCGTATGCACGATACGCGATCAGCTTGACGGGTCTCGGTTCGTATTCGAAGGAAGGGTTCAGCGGATGTGGTGCGCTCGAAAACGCGGCGAGCGTGTCCATTTCGAAACGCAGATCGAAGGCGGCGCCAGCAGGAGAATGTCCCGCTACGAAGTCGAGCGAGCCATCTTCACCGATTGCGAGCTTGCTGAAAAAGTTGATATTGGCGACGAGGTCGCGCGTGCCCAGGCCGTGTTTGGCCAGCTCGAGCAACAGGCTGTCGCGGCCGTTGCGGACCATCGCATTGCGATGTTGCTGATAGCGGGCTGTGCCGTATTTGTCGGCGAACAGTTCGGCGTCGCCGAGGCCGCCTAGCGGATCGTGCCAGCCGAGCGTATCGGCGGTGATCGACGCCATCACGCGGCCCATATCCGAATAGAGCACGTGGCCGCGCGTCAGATGCGCGGTGTGCTGCGCCTTCAAGGTATCGGCCATGTTGTAGCGTTCGAGCGGCTCGTCGTGCCGGTAGAACACGGCGGCCAGATTGGCGCCGCCCTCGGAATCGACGATGCGCAGCGCCATGCCACGGCGTAGCACGCCGGACCAATGCGTGCCGGCAGGAATCACTGTTTCCCACAACACTTGCGGGATCGGTGCGAGATCGACTGAGGTTTGCGTCGACATGGAGGCTCCAGGTATCGGTTGGGAAAAAGCATGAGAGGGCGATTGACCGACATCGCGACCTCCCGGGCTTTTATCCCTCCGTGGAGCCTCGCCGGCGCCTTGAAAGAAGGTGAACGGCAAGACCGGATTGCTCTCGGACCAGACATCGTGTGCGCGCTTTGAAGCCTTCTGGAAGCCTTTAAAGCGGTGCGACCGGAACCCTAGCGATCCTGAAGATGATGCAAATTACTTCGCACCTCTCGATGTGTAGCTAAGCGAGTTGCGTGCCAGCGTGATATTGCTGAAGCCGAAAGCGCATTGTGGCAAGGCATTGAATGGTATCGGCGGCGCAATGCGGCAAGCAGAGGTTCATTGGTCTGATGGCGCACGCACCACGGCCGAGGGTGAATCGGCACCAGTTGAATGCGTGAGGCACCATGATTGGGCTGCGTGATTACGCTTATCACGCAGAGTAGGCGCTCTGCACGATGGCACGGTGTGTGCGTGATGAAGCGTCACACTCTTCACTGCCCTCTTCCGACCATGCTCACGCTTGCCACGCTTCGCCGCACGCTCTACACGCTGATGTCGGCACGTTTCATCGAACTTCAAAAGCAACGGCGCCGCTCGTAGACGAGGCGGCGCCGTAGTCCTGATGCGGGGTTTCTGCTAAACAAAGCCCTGCTCAGTGCCCGCGTAACGAGCCTGCTGCCCAAAGCTCGCCAACCCCTTCGATCCCTCCGGCAACGCCAGCTCACCGCGTTCGAGACGCTGCTTCAAATAGGTAAAACTCTGCGCCGTCTGCGCAAACAGATGATCGCCTGCCGAAACCGGCTGATATTTCTCCACCGCCTCCGGTGTCGAAAACTGCGGCAGTGGCGCGACCACGGTGTGGTAGTCGCAGGCGAAGAAGAGTGGAAACGAGTAGCGCTCTTCCCTCACCTTGCGCACGCGATGTGACGTCGCCACGTACGTGCCGCCCGTCCACACCTCCAGCATGTCGCCAATGTTCACTACAAACGCGTTGTCGACCGGCGGCGCGTCGATCCATTCACCTTCGCCGTTCATCACTTCGAGCCCCGGGGCCGTCGGCAGCAGGATCGTGAAGCACTCGTAGTCCGTATGCGCGCCGATGCCCGGCCGGTCTTCCGCGGACGGGTCGAAGGGATAGTGAAGCAGGCGCAGTTGACTCGGGGGCTTCTGCAAATAACTGTCGAAATGCGTTTCCGGCAAACCGAGTGCGAGCGAGAAGCCACGAAACAACGCGCGGCCGAGCGCGAACGCCGCCTCGTAATAGCCGCCGACGGCTTCACGAAAGCCCGGTTGCTCGGGCCACATATTCGGCCCAAGCATCGGCGTGCCGGCCTGGACATCCGGGTCGTCGGGTGGCAACTCCCGGCCCGTATCGAAGCCTTCCTTCCTGTCTCGCTTGCCGCCTGCGAAAACCTCTTCGCCTTCGGGTACATAGCCACGATGCGCGGTCGATTTGCCGATGTAATAGCGCATTTTCCATTCATCGGGAGCGGCGAAGAACTGCTTGGCCTGATCTATTAGCGCAGCTTGCTGTGCGCGCGAGACCTGATGGCCGGTGACGTAGAAAAAACCCGCGTCACTCGCCGCGCGGTCGAGTTCGAGTGCGGTTGCAAGACGCTGATCCGGGTCGTCACTAAAGAGACCGCTGACGTCGACAACGGGCAAGCGGTCGAAACGGGTGTGGGATTGGCTCATGAACGTGGCCTATGCGTGCTGCGGTTCGGTGGAAAATTGAGTCGGCGAATGCGTTTGCGATTCGGTTTGTAGGCCGCCACGCGCCTCACGTCCAGCAAGAAACGCCGCGATGTGGCGTCGCTCTTCGCGCCCCATCCACGTGTTGATCTCCCACAGATCGGCCACGGGCGCGTTCGTAAACGGCAAGGTGTGCAGATAGCCATCGGGGCCGAACTCGGGCGTCATGGTCGTTGTCGTATAGCCCCTGTCGATCTGCGCGCTCCACAACGCCTCCCAGATCCGCTGATGCGAGGCGAGGCAGTCGGCGTACTCGGGCGCAGCCGGATGCGGGACCTGCGGACCTTGCGGATAACCAACACGCCCGTGCAGATGATGCGCATGCGGCGCAAGCTCGAGGATCGTGTCCCATTCACCGTCGAGCAGACGCTCGCACACCGATACCCAATGGCTGAAATCGCAAGTCAGCTTGAGGTCCGGCACGGCACGCGCGACGTCGCGGGTAATCCACGGGTTGTAGAACGAGCGGCCTCGATGCGTCTCGAAGCTGCAGGTCACCTCGTGCTTCGCGGCAATCTCCACTGCGCGTGTGAAGAAATCCACCTGGGTGGCGGCCGGCCATGCGTCGCAGCCCGCCATCACATTGAAAAAGCGTGGCTTGAGCGGCTTGCCCCACACGATCTTTTCTTCGAAGTCGCGCAGATGGTCCGCCGGCGTGGCGGACCGTTCCGGTACATAACTGCCCGCCGTCGTAATTTCCGCGATGAACTCGAGACGTTCATCCGCGATTGCCTGCGCAAACGCTTCACGCTCAACCCCACCCGCCGGAACGGGCGCTTCGATACCGTCGAACCCGGCGGCACGTACCAGTGGCGCCGCATCGTGCGGACCGCCATCGAAGCCCCAGAACGTCTTGAACAGTTCGAATTTCATCGCCGCTCCAATTGCATGCAAAATTGCATGCAATGGTACACACGAATTTCCTTCGTCAATAAAATATCTCAACCTGGCCATGCATAATTCTGGCGCGCCCAATTTCCGGCGCGATTAGCACTTAAACTGTGCACCCCTCCTCCTCGTGGTGAATCGATGAAGAAGAAACTTGCGCGTCACAAGGGGCAAGCCGTCGCGCGCGCCATTCTCGACATGGACTGGCAGTGGTCCGCGCATTTCGGCGACCTGGGGCTGAACGACCTCAACTACAGCGATCTGTTTTGCCGGATGTGGGTGGAACCGGAAGATGACTTCGCCAAGACGGCCCTCTACGAGTTCATGCCGGGCGTGAGCCGCCGCACCGCGGTGCGCTACGTGCAGGAGCTGATCGACGCCGGCTGGCTGCTGGAGACGAGTTCCGAAGCGGATCGCCGCATCAAACGGGTCAGTCTCGCGGCCTCGATCGAGGAACGCCTCGAACAGTTTCTCGCCTATGTGCATCAGCGTTTTGCCACGCTGGATTGAGTTTTTGACGCCACGTCTGCGTTGAAGCATTCGCATAACAAGCATCTCGACACATCGCGCAATCCGGCTGGCATATTTCTCGCTAGATTAATTGCCGAGAGGTGCGGCAGCGTCGCATCTTAGGGATGCTAGGGTTCCGGTTCGCGAGAATGTCTGGTCCGAGAGCAGCCCGGTGCACCCGTTTGTTCGATCCGGACTTGATCCGGGAACGAGCTGGCCGCACTACACGGCGGGACAAAAGCCCGGGAGATTGGCGATAGCGATGCCTATCGTGCCTCTCCGTGGCCGGCGTTTGTCTCCCGCAGTTTTCGCCCAGTGTCCGCACCATTCGGATTCTCGCGGGAACCGGTCATGTTGTTTTATCGCGCAGTCGCCGCGCGATCCAACTCAACAATCGCAATTGACCGGTCTCCTGGAGAAAACGATGAAACGCTTCGAATCCGCCCGTACGTCCCTCACTTTACTGAGCAGCCTTGCCTCGTCGCGCCGCGTGCGTGGCGCGATCGCCGGCGCTGCCGCTGCGGTCGCCATCGGCTTTGCCGCCGCGCCTGCACAAGCAGCCACGCCCCTTGCCATCGGCTATAGCGACTGGCCCGGCTTCGTCGCGTTCCAGGTTGCCATCGACAAAGGCTGGTTCAAGGAAGCCGGCGTGGATGTCAATTTCCAATGGTTCGACTACTCGGCCTCGCTCGATGCGTTCTCCGCCGGCAAACTCGACGCGGTCGGCGCGACCAACGGCGATGCGCTGGTCACCGGCGCAAGCGGCGCCAAAAACGTGATGATCCTTCTGACCGACTACTCGAGTGGCAACGACATGATCGTTGCCAAGCCGCCCATTCGCACGGTGGCCG
Source organism: Paraburkholderia aspalathi (assembly GCF_905220735.1). Classification (NCBI taxonomy): domain Bacteria; kingdom Pseudomonadati; phylum Pseudomonadota; class Betaproteobacteria; order Burkholderiales; family Burkholderiaceae; genus Paraburkholderia; species Paraburkholderia aspalathi. Next base: position 38,797 of record NZ_CAJNBA010000008.1, on the reverse strand, counting down.
GACTTAAGGGCAAGAAGGTCGGCGTTGAAATGGGTCTGGTCGATCACCTGCTGCTGGACACCGCGCTCGAAAAGCATGCGCTCAAGGAATCGGACATCACGCTCGTCAACGCCAAGACAAACGAGTTGCCGCAAGTGCTGGCGTCGTCCGGCGACGTCGCCGCGGTCGGTGCATGGCAACCGAACGCGGGCGAAGCGCTCAAACGCGTGCCCGGTTCACGTCCAATCTTTACCTCAGCCGACGCGCCGGGCCTGATCTACGACGCGATCACGGTCAATCCGGTCAGGCTGCAGTCGCGCAAGGCCGACTGGGCCAAGGTGATCAAGGTCTGGTATCGCTGCGTGGCCTACATCAACGATCCGAAGACGCAACCGGATGCCGTCAAGATCATGTCCGCGCGCGTCGGCCTGACGCCGGCCCAGTATCTGCCGTTGCTGAAAGGCACGCATCTGCTCGACGCGGCGGCGGCGAGGAAGGCGTTCGTGAAGGGTGACGGGCTGGATTCCGTGTACGGTTCGAGCGTGAACGCGGACAAGTTCAATGTGCGCAACGCGGTCTACAAGCAATCGCAAAACGTGAGCGCCTATCTGGATCCGGCGTTGACCAATGCGCCGTAAGTAATACTGGGCGGGCGTCTATAGCTATACACGGTAATATGGGGGCAGCACGCTCCATCGCTGCACACATGCGCTTCATTGCGGCGCCGGAGGACGGCCACAAGGAGGCATCGTGTATAAAAACCAATCTCGCTATCACGCCCTGCTCGCGCTGGCACCCGTACTGGCGCTGCTTTTGTCGCTTCTGCTGCTGGCCCAGCCGCGATCCGCGTTAGCGAGCGAAGAGAGCGACAACGGCAGCGCGGAAGCCGCGGGTCAGCGCGCCCGCTTTGCTAAGGAATTCTGCGGAGGTTCCGAGCAGGACGTGGTCGAGTACAAGCAGAAACTCAGAAAGGTCCTCACCGAAGCCAGCCAGTTCGATACGCGCTGGCAGGCCGGTTGGGCGCGCGGGGATAGCGATGCGATGCAGATGCGCTCGCTGCAGCTCAACTCCCCGTCGGAATTCGCAGTGCGCGTCAAAAGCAACTGCGACCGCATCAAATGGCAGGCCGACAACTTGCTGCGCGCACGCCCGCCGAAGTAGCCCGGCGCCCGAAGCTGTTATTCTTCCCTCTCTCCGGCCATCACCTGGTCGCCTGCCGCCTCCGGGCGGCATCCCAAGCGGCGCGCTCACGCGCCCGGCATCAGCGAGACAGGAATTTGCATGTTCGGTTTTTTGCGTGGCTATTTTTCCAACGACCTGGCAATCGACCTCGGCACGTCGAACACGCTGATCTATATGCGTGGCAAGGGCATCGTGCTGGACGAACCCTCGGTGGTCTCGATTCGTCAGGAAGGCGGCCCGAACGGTAAGAAGATCATTCTGGCCGTCGGCAAGGAAGCGAAACAGATGCTCGGCAAGGTGCCGGGCAATATCGAGGCGATCCGCCCGATGAAGGACGGCGTGATCGCCGACTTCAACATCACCCAGCAGATGATCAAGCGCTTCATACAGATGGCGCACGAGTCGCGGATGTTCGCGCCGTCGCCGCGCATCATCATCTGTGTGCCGTGCGGGTCGACTCAGGTCGAGCGCCGTGCGATCAAGGAAGCCGCGCATAGCGCGGGCGCCTCGCAGGTCTATCTGATCGAAGAACCGATGGCCGCGGCGACCGGCGCCGGCCTGCCGGTATCTGAAGCGACCGGCTCGATGGTGGTCGATATTGGCGGCGGCACGACCGAAGTGGGCGTGATCTCGCTCGGCGGCGTCGTCTATAAAGGTTCCGTGCGCGTGGGCGGTGACAAGTTCGACGATGCGATCGTCAACTACATTCGCCGCAACTACGGGATGCTGATCGGCGAGCAGACCGCCGAGGCGATCAAGAAAGAAATCGGCTCCGCGTTTCCGGGCTCCGAAGTCAAGGAGATGGAGGTCAAGGGCCGCAATATGTCCGAAGGCATTCCGCGCAGCTTCACGGTGTCCAGCAACGAGATACTCGAAGCGCTCACCGATCCGCTGAACCAGATCGTTTCGGCGGTGAAGATCGCGCTGGAACAGACACCGCCGGAACTGGGCGCCGACATCGCCGAGCGCGGCATCATGCTCGCGGGCGGCGGTGCGTTGCTGCGCGATCTCGACCGCCTGCTCGCGGAAGAAACGGGCCTGCCGGTGTTTGTCGCCGAAGCGCCGTTGACCTGTGTAGTGCGTGGTTCGGGGATGGCGCTGGAGCGGATGGACAAGTTCGGCGGGGCCTTCTCGTACGAGTAAGTACGAGTAAGTACGAGTAGCCCCCCTCGCGAACGACGGCCTACGAGGCCGTTTTCCCGCCGTTGATCCGGATGATTTCGCCCGTGATAAAGCTCGCCTTGTCAGACGCGACGAACACGATCGCGTCGGCTATCTCTTCGGGCGTTCCCGCGCGCTTGAGCGGAACGTTCGTGAGAAAAGCGGCTTTTCGCTCAGCGGTGCCGGTTAGCCGTTCGAGCATCGCGGTTTCGACCGGACCCGGCGCGATGGCGTTGACGCGCACGCCTGACGCGGCCCCCTCGATCGCCGCCGATTTGGTCAGACCTTCCACCGCGTGCTTGCTTGCCACGTAAAGCGAGGCGTTCGCCGCGCCGCGCGAACCCATTGTCGATGAAATATTGACGATGCTGCCGCTGCCCTGCGCCAGCATCACGCGCATCTCGTGCTTCATGCTGAGCAAGGTACCGAGCACATTGGTATCGAAGACGGCTGCATAGCCCTCGGGCGTGCGCTCCGTTACCGGGCCGTTCTGGCCTTCGGTGCCCGCCGAGTTGACCGCGACGTCGAGCCGGCCAAAGCGCGTAACCGTCTTGTCGACGAGGTCGCATACCTCGTCTTCGAACCGGACATCGGACTGGATGAACTCGGCTTCTGCACCGAGCGTGCGAAGCTCTTCAGCCAGTTTCTGGCCTTCGTCGGCGCGCCGCCCGGAGACAACGACATGGGCGCCTTCGCGGGCGAAAGCCAGCGCGGTGGCGCGGCCAATGCCGCTCAACGCACCAGTGATCAGAACGACGGGATGGGTAGACATTGCGTTTCCTTGTGAAGTTTGCGAAAGCGGATGACGGAGCTGCTCGAAGACTGGCGCCGGTTGCCAGGCTTAACCCGGCGTGCTGAACGAGAGCGGGATACGCTGCCCCGTGCGATTCGACTCTGCGATCTGATCCATCAGTTCATGCATCCGGATCGCGTCCGCGAAAGTGGGCGCAAGCGTTGAACCGGTCTTGACGTCGCGTGCATGGGCGGCGTACAGGTTCGCCAATTCCAGCACACTCGCGCCAAGTTCGCTTGGCGGCAGCCATTCGTATTCGGCCGGAATCGGCAGTTGAGTCAGCGGCTGGCGGTCACCGCGTGCGATTTCGACGCGATTGAAGGCGTCGCCGAAACTGGTGGTGTTCCAGATTTTCAGGTCTCCCTTGCTGCCGGTCACGTCGAGCTGCATGCCGAAGTTATTGCGCTTTCCCGCCTCGATATGAACCGTCAGCACGGCGCCATTGGCGAAAGTCCCTGCCAGCACGACCTGGTCGGCGCTGGTGTGCGGGAACGTTTCTCCGGTTTCGATCAGCGTGACTTCTTTGAACTGATTGACAGTCAGCGCCGAAAGGCTCTGGGGATAGCCGACCATCGTCGTGAACAAGGCGTCCAGAAAGTGGCCGCCGTAGATCGACAGCAGGCTGGAGAAGTTCTTTTCGGGGATCGTGAAGTACAGCGAAGCGGGCCGTTCGCGCTGGAAGTACTCGACGCTCACGTGCAGGCGCACCGAACGTACCTCGCCAATTTCGCCCTGCTCCAGCAGATCGCGCACATAGCGGTAGCCGGGATTGAGGCGCCGTTGCAGGCCGACAATGGTGCGCACGCCCGCCTTGTCGGCCAACGCGAGCAACTCCTTCGACAACTCTGTACTCGGCGTCAGCGGCCATTCGCAGTAGACGTCCTTACCTGCCTCGATGGCCGCGCGAATACCCTCTTCATGCTGGAACGCGGGCGTCAATACGAGCACGAGATCGACTTCCGGATGCGATACCAGTTCCTGCAACGAGGCTGCCGCGTATTTGAATCCGTGACGCGCGACCAGCGCTGCCGCCTTTTCCGCGCTGCGGCTATACACCGCCGTCAGTTCATATTCCGGCAGCAGTTTCAGCGAAGGCACGTGCCCATATTCCGACCAGTTGCCTAGCCCAACAACGCCTACCCTGATTTTGCCGGAGCCTGTAGCTCGCCTGACGATACTGTTCACAAGAACTCTCCAGTTGGAGGCTGTGCAGACTATCTGCGCAGCGACAGTGGAATAGTAGAGTTCAGGCGATTGGAGATAAACGGGCTGGGAATCCGATCATTTAGGACACTTTAGTCCGGTATCGCGATTATTCAGCGATTCTTCAGCAATTCGTTGCCGTCGCGATCAGATCAGATCCGCAGATTCTGGCTGACGTAGTCAATAAAGACGCGCAGCTTCGGCGACGCGTAACGGCTCGCCGGCCACAAAATCCAGAAGGTGACGGTCTGGTCGATGAAATCATCGAGCACGATCTGTAACGCGCCGCTCGCCAGCGCATCGCGCACGAGGAAGGTCGGCAGGAAGGCGAGCCCCTTGTTCTGAAGCGCCAGAAAGCCGAGCACTTCAATCGTGTTGGCGACGAAGGTTTGCGGCAACTCCGGCTCCGCTTCCGAGGCAGCGAGCTGAAACGGCCAGCGTTCCAGTTTGCCGCTGGCGGGGAATTTATGTAGCAGACAGGCATGCTGCACGAGTTCGGAAGGATGCTTGGGTACGCCGTGCTTCGCCAGATAACCGGGCGAAGCGACCAGCACCTGCCCGCAGGAACCGAGGCGCCGCGACACCAGCCTCGAATCGTGCTGCTCACCCGTGCGTATCACCGCGTCGAAGCCTTCTTCGATGATGTCCACCATGCGATCGGAGAGATCGACGTCGAGTTCGATGTCCGGGTATTGCAGCATGAAGCCGTCCAGCGCCGGCATGATCAGTTCGGATAGTTGCGGCGTACTGATCCGCAGTCTGCCGCGCGGACTGCCGGCGGCGTCGGACAGTTCGGCTTCCGCCGCTTCGAGCTCGCCGAGGATGCGGCGGCATCGTTCGAGGAACAGCGCCCCTTCGGCCGTCAACGTAATGCTGCGCGTGCTGCGGTGAAAGAGCCGCACGCCGAGGCGCTCCTCGGTGCGCGCAACACTTTTGCCGACCGCCGAAGACGATACGCCGAGCAGCCGTCCCGCTTCGGTAAAACTGCGCGTTTCCGCCACCTGCACAAACACCGAAATCCCACTGAGGCTGTCCATTGCCGCATCCCGAGGTCTGAGGCCGATTTGCGCCGGCCGGGCGACGCAGGCGAGCGGTCGAAACCCGGTGACGACTCAATTGCGGACTTCTACGTCCGATATATTCGGAACCTTAGCCCATTTTTCTTATCTCCGTCCGTCCATACACTGCTCCTCAAGGTCGAAAGCCCGCTGGCGATTGAAAGTCACCAGCCACTCAATCTCGAGGAAATCATGTCGAAGCTCCATTCCGCAGTCAAAGTCGGTCCCTACCAGTTGTCCCATCGTGTCGTGCTGGCGCCGCTCACCCGCATGCGTGCCGAAGAAGGCGCCAAACCCGGCCCGTTGATGGCCGAGTACTATGCGCAGCGCGCCTCGGAAGGCGGTTTCCTGATCGGTGAAGCCACTATCGCCGCTCCCAATGGCAACGGCTACCTCGGCGCGCCGGGCCTCTACGACGACAGCCAGATCGCCGGCTGGAAGCAGGTGACGGACGCCGTGCACGCCAAAGGTGGCCGCATCTTCCTGCAGCTCTATCACGCTGGACGCCAGTCGAACAGCCAGTTGCAGCCAGGTGGCGTGGAGCCGGTGGCGCCTTCCGCCGTGCCGCATGGCGGCGTTGCCTACACCGAAGCGGGCTGGATCCCGAACACGCCGAGCCGCGCGCTGACTATCCCCGAGATCGCCGGGCTGGTGGAAAGCTTCCGTACTGCCGCGATTCGCGGCAAGGAAGCCGGCTTCGACGGCGTCGAACTGCACGCTGCCAATGGCTACCTGTTCGATCAGTTCCTGCAGGACGGCAGCAACAAGCGCACCGACATCTACGGCGGCTCGTTGGAAAACCGCGCCCGCTTCCTGATCGAAGCCACCCGTGCCGTCATCTCGGTGTGGGGCAGCGACCGCGTGGCCGTGCGCCTTGGCCCGAGCGGCAGCTGGGGCGATATGTCGGACAGCAATCCGGAAGGACTCTTCAGCTACGTCGCGCAGGAACTGGCGAAACTGAACCTGGCCTATCTGCACCTGATCGAGCCGCGCGTGCTGGGCAACGTCGACGACGACAGCAAGGATCCGAACCCGGTCGCCGCGCAACTGATCCGCAAGCACTACAAGGGCGTCATCATCGCCGCCGGCGGCTTCAAGGCCGCGAGCGCCGAAGCCGTCCTGCAGGCAGGCGACGCCGACCTGGTCGCCTTTGGCCGTGACTTCATCGCCAACCCGGATCTGCCCGAACGCCTGCGCCTTCAGTTGCCGCTGAACCCGTATGACCGCCCCACCTTCTTCGGCGGCACCGACGTCGGCTATACCGACTACCCGTTCTACAGCACCGAAACCACGGACGCTGTCACAGCGTAAGCGGAGCACACGATGAACAGCACCACCCAGCCAACTTCCCTGACGCCGCTTTACTGGCTCGCGTTAGGGACATTCGCGGTCGGCACCGAAAGCTTCATGATTGCCGGTCTGTTGCCCGACATTGCCACTGACCTGCATACCAGCATTGTCGCCACGGGCCAGCTCGTCACGGTGTTTGCCTTAGCCTACGCACTCAGCTCGCCGGTTCTGACGGCACTGACCGGCGCGTTCCATCGGCGCACGTTGATGATCCTGTCGCTTTCTGCCTTCACCGTGGCGAACGTCATCGCCTGGGCCGCCCAGAACTATTGGGAATTGATGGCGGCGCGCATCCTGCTCGCCGCGGCTGCCGGTCTTTATGTGCCCGGCGCTAACGCGCTGGCCGGCGCCATTGCCGGCCCGGAGAGGCGTGGTACGGCGCTCGCCATCGTCAACGGTGGTATCACGAGCGCGGTTGCTTTTGGTGTGCCACTGGGCGCGTTCGTCGGTGACCGGCTCGGCTGGCGCATGACCTTTGCGGGCGTCGCCGCCCTGTCCGCTGCGGCTACGGCAGGTTTGCTGCTCGGCCTGCCGCGCAGCATCGGCGCAGGATTGCCGGTTGCCACGCTGCGCGAGCGTATTCAAGTTGCGCGTCAGCCGGTGATCCTGATGACCTTGCTCGTCACCACGCTTTGGGCGATGGGCGCGTACACGGTCTATACGTACCTGGCGCTGTTCGTTGCGAAGACCACGCCGTTGCACGGCGCGCAAATCGGCTACGTGCTGTTCACCTGGGGCGTTGCGGCAGCGATCGGCGTATTCATCGGCGGCAAGGCAGTGGATCGCGTAGGTCCCCGCCGCGTGATCATCCCCTGCCTGAGCGTGTCGATCCTCGCGTTCTCCCTCATGTCGGCGAGCGCGCACTGGCTGCCAGTGACGTTGGCGCTGGTTCCCGTTCTGATCGGCGTCGTGGCTTGGGGCGTTGCTCACTGGTCCTTCTACCCTGCCCAGCAAGCAGGACTGATCAATCTCGCCGGGTTGCGCGGCACGCCGATTGCCCTGTCACTGAACGCTTCGTTCATGTATCTCGGCTTTTCGCTCGGCGCCGCACTCGGCTCCCTGACCCTGAGTTTCACCCCGGTGAACAACCTGGGTTGGACCGCCGCGCTCTGCGAAGTCGCGGCGCTGATCCTGAGCGTCAGCATCGGCAAACACCTGGTTCGGGCGCAAAACGGTGCGGTCACTGCCGCATGAGGTGAAACATGACTATCCCTCGCCCTACTTTCAAAATTGGCGGCGACGCTGAAATCCGCCGGCTCGGCTTTGGCGCAATGCGAATCACCGGCCCGGGCATCTGGGGCGCGCCCACCGATCGTGCCGAAGCCATTCGCGTGCTGCGTCGTCTGCCTGAACTCAAGGTGAATTTCATCGACACGGCGGACGCGTATGGGCCGAACGTTTCGGAGGAATTGATCCGCGAAGCGCTGCATCCGTATGGCGCCGGGATGCTCGTGGCGACCAAGGCGGGATTCGCACGCACAGGTCCGAACCAGTGGACTCCGCACGGCCGGCCTGAGTACCTGATTCAGCAAGCGCACGGTAGCCTGCAACGCCTTGGTATCGAACAGATCGGCCTGTGGCAGTTGCATCGTATCGACCCCGTGGTGCCGCGCGATGAGCAGTTTGGCGCCGTGCGCCACCTGATCGACAGCGGCGTGATCCGTCACGCCGGCCTGAGTGAAGTTTCGGTGGCCGACATCAAAGCCGCATCGAAATATTTCAAGGTGGCGACGGTGCAAAACCGCTTCAACCTCGGTGACCGCGGTAGTGAAGACGCGCTGGATTACTGCACGGCCCACGGCATTGGCTTTATCCCGTGGTTTCCGCTTGCTGCCGGCGAGCTGACCCGCCCCGGCTCGCTACTCGACACCATTGCGCGCAACCATCAGGCGAGCGTCGCGCAGATCGCACTCGCGTGGTTATTGCAGCGCAGTCCGGTGATCCTGCCGATACCGGGAACCTCCCGCGTCGCGCATCTGGAAGAGAACGTGGCGGCCGGCGCGATTACCTTATCCGACCGCGAATTTTGCGAGCTGGATCGCGCCACCTCACAACGGCAGCAGCGCTAGTCCAGCGCTGCGCCAATTGCATTCGATATTCACCAAGGATTGACGATGACCCGACTCTTTTCGCCGCTTCAACTCGGCCCTTACACGTTGAATCACCGCGTGGTGCATGCGCCAACCACGCGCCTTCGCGCCAGCAGCGACGACAGCCCCAGCGAATTGATGCTGGAGTACTACAGCCAACGCGCTTCCGACGGTGGCCTGATCATCACCGAATCGACGCACGTGTCCTACGACAGCCGCGGCTACCTCGGTGCACCCGGCATCTATGAAGACTCACACATCGCGGGCTGGCGAAGAATCGCCGACGCCGTTCATGCGAAGGGCGGCCGCATCTTCATGCAGTTGGGACACGACGGACGCCAGTCGCACGTTGACCTGACAGGTGGCGCGGCGCCGATCGCGCCGTCGGAGGTGCCGTTCGAAGGCGAAGCATTGACGCATAACGGCTGGGTGCCGGTCTCGATGCACCGTGCGATCGATGTCGCCGAAATCCAGACCGTGATCGAGTATTACCGGAAGAGCGCCGAGCGCGCATTGGCTGCCGGCCTCGATGGGGTTGAACTGCACTCGGCGAATGGCTACCTGGCCGATACATTCCTGCAGGACGGCACGAACAAGCGCACGGATGCGTACGGCGGCACCATCGAAAAACGCACGCGCTTCCTGATCGAAGTCGTTACCGCTCTCGTATCGGTGTGGGGAGCGAACCGTGTGGGCGTGCGCTTATCGCCAAGCGGACAGTGGGGTTCAATATCCGACTCCAATCCAGAAGCGACGTTTACCTACGCGGCCGAGCAATTGAACCGGTTTGGCCTCGCCTATCTGCACGTTATCGAGCCGCGCGTCAAAGGCGTCGAAACGCTCGACGAGCATCAGAAGCCCGTGGCGTCCGCTCTGCTGCGCCGCGCTTTCGACGGCCCGATCATTGCCGCCGGCGGCTTCAATGGCGATAGCGCGGAAGAAATTCTGCACAAGGGCGATGCCGACCTGGTCGCATTTGGCCGGCACTTCACTTCGAATCCCGATCTGCCACGTCGTTTGCAGCAGAGGCTCCCGCTTACCCCATATGATCGCGCAGCGTTCTGGGGCGGCACGCACGTCGGCTACACCGACTATCCGTGCTACCAGGATGAGGAAAACACGCGCTCGGCCTGATGGGCACATTGGTCACCGTCGATTCGCCAAGCTAATGATTCGCTTCCTGAGCGTGTTCGAGTGATTGTGACCCACCGTCCCGGTGGGTCATTTCTTATCAGCGAGAACGCCGGATAAAAACTCAGTGAACGATCTGACTTTCTGGGAAGGTATCCGCCCGGCAGGAAAGACCGCGTGGAGTTCAACCGGGGCGAGCGTGAACTTGGGAAGCAACGCGATGAGCTGTCCAGATTCAAGCTCCGTTTTGCACATGAGAACCGACGCCCGCGCGATACCCAGCCCCTCGCGTGCGCACGCGATCAGCGCTTCTGCCGACGTGAACGAGTATCGCGGATCAATTTTGACGGATATTTTTTCAGTGCCCTTCGTGAATTCCCAAGGCAGAATCGGCACGCCGGTGGGGCCGAAAATGCAATCGTGGTGGGCAAGCTCGGCGGGCGTTTTCGGTGCTCCGTGCCGTTCAACATATGACGGCGATGCCATCAACTGTCGCTTTAGTGTCGCGAGTTTCTTTACACCGAAAGCCGAATCCGGCAAGGGCCCGAAACGAATTGCCATGTCGACGCCCTCCGCTATCAGATCATGCATGACGTCCGCAGTGAGAAACTCCACCTTCAACTGCGGGTGACCGTTCAGAAAGTCTCGCAGGTTGGGAAGAATCGTTCGGATACAAAAGGTCCCGGAGACCGCCACGCGCAACGTACCCTTGAGACTACCGCCTCCGCGAGCGGCTTCATCTGCCTCCTCGAGATCCAGCAGCAGCTGCTTCGCTTTCTTCAGATATGCCTGGCCGGCTTCGGTCGGAACGATCTTGCGCGTGGTGCGAAGCAACAGGCGCACACCGAGCCGCGCTTCTAGCTCGGACACAATGCGCGACACCGAGGGCTGCGACAGCCCCATTTCGCGCGCGGCAGCCGAAAAACTGCCGGATTCGGCAGCACGCACGAACAGCCTCAACTCCTGGAAGCGATCATTCATTTGGCAAACGAATAATTGATCTTCGTCGCAGATGGATAGTCACCATATCACGAATAGATCACACTTCATTCATGGAAAACGATGCGCGGAGAAGGTACTCCGGCCATCGGGCAAGCATCGAATTGAAATCAGGAGTTGTGATGGAACTGCTCAAAGGAAAAGTAACGCTGGTAACCGGCGGCACATCAGGAATCGGTCGTGCAAGCGCAATCCTCTTCGGCAAGGAAGGCGCAAAAGTGGCACTGACCGGGCGTCGCGCAGACGAGGGCCATGCCGTCGTTGCGGAGATTGTCGCGGCCGGCGGCGAGGCCGTTTTCGTTCAGGCCGACGTGACGCAGCCGGGAAGTATGACCGGCGTGGTTGACCAGGTCGTGGCGCATTTCGGCCGCCTCGACTGCGCCTTCAATAACGCCGGCGTTTCCGGCGGCGGTCCGCTAGACAAGCTGGATGAAGCGACGTGGGACCGTGTAATCGATACGAACCTCAAGGCGGCATTCTTTGGTCTTCAGGCCCAGGCCGCACAGATGCGCTTACAGGGCAACGGTGGATCGATCGTATTCAACGGTTCGGTACTTGCCAGCATCGCCTATCCCGGGACGACGATCTACAGCGCCAGCAAAGGTGGCGTCGTGGCACTGGCCCGTGCGGCGGCTGTCGAACTGGGTTCACAAGGCATCCGTGTCAACTCCGTCAACCCATCGATCACGAAAACACCCATGACGTCCGCACGGATCGAAGCAAACGCGGACGGTACCGAGTCCCACCCCTTCGCGGCCAATATTCCGCTTGGCAGATTGGCCGAGCCTGATGACATCGCCAAGGCCGCGCTGTTTTTGCTGTCCGACCTGGCTTCCTATGTGAATGGACACGCGCTTATTGTGGACGGCGGTCAAAGCGCCAACTGAGGTCGCAACGCATCGCCATCGAACTGGCACAAACGCCAACGTACTGCCTACTGCAAAAGGATTCGTGATGAACACACTGAACTACTCAACTCAAACTACCGCCCTGATCCTGGTCGACGTGCTGAACGACTTTCTGGCGGAAGACGGCAAGCTCAACGGCATGATCGCGCCGATGCTCGAGGAAACCGCGCTGGTGGAAAATCTCAAGCGGCTTTTGCAAGGCGCGCGTTCCGCAGGGATGAAAATTTTCTTTTCACCGCACGGGGTTGACGAACATAGCTTCGACGACGTCCCTCACGTGCATCCGCGCTTTCAGTTTGGCATCGACAACCAGGTATTCTGGAAAGGAAGCCACGGAGCGGACTTCTTCGCGCCGCTTCGGCCGCAGGCAGGCGAGACGATCATCAGCCAGCATCGCATGTTCGATTCGTTTATTGGCACCGATCTGGAACAGCAGCTTCGCGCTAACGGCATCGAAAAGGTCGTCCTTGCCGGGTTGACCTCCCAAACGTGTGTGGAAGGCACGGGCCGTCATGCTCTGGAGACAGGTTTCCATGTCACCTTCCTCAAGGATGCGGTCGCCGACTTTACCGAACTGGCCCATCGCGCAGCGATTGACGTGTCCTATCCGACCTTTGGCCACGAGGTCCTGACGATCGATGAGTTTTTGAACGCTGTCGTGGCGGTCTGACTGCCATTCGTTAGTGAGACTACCGGATAGCACTTGAGAAAGGATGACGCATGTGCAAAGCCAAAACTGACACCGTGAAGATTGCGATTGTCTATCACAGTGGGTTTGGTCACACCGCCAGACAAGCCGAGGCAGTCAAACGTGGCGTCGAGAAAGTTGCAGGGGCGTCGACGCTATTTCTGACCTCTGAAGAAGCGCAGTCTCGCTGGGATGATCTCACGCAGTCGGACGCCATCATTTTTGGTGCGCCAACCTATATGGGAAGTGCCTCTGCCCAATTCAAAGCGTTTATGGATGCAACGTCCAAGCTTTTTTTCGATGGAGCGTGGAAGGACAAAATCGCTGCCGGTTTCACGAATTCGGCCTCCCGGTCCGGCGACAAACTTGAGACGCTGATCCAGTTCGCTATTCTGGCTGCCCAGCATGGCATGCATTGGGTCAACCTTGGCTTGCCACCTGGCAACAATCACTCCAAGGGTGCCGAGCAGGATCTGAATCGGCTGGGATTCTTTCTTGGCGCCGGCGCCCAGTCAAATGCTGACGAGGGCCCCGAAGCTTCCCCGCCGCAATCGGATCTGCTCACGGCGGAATATCTTGGCGAGCGTGTGGCACAAGTCGCTCTCCAATTCGCCCGGGGACGTGTGGCTGCGGGATAGTTCCAGAGCAGAAGTCGATGTCTTCCGGGCGGATTTTACTGAGGCCACTCAGGACACAAACGGCAACTTGCTATCGCGCGCGGCGGCCAACATGGAGAGCGTGATCTTGCGCACTTCCAGCTTGCTCTGCGTGATATGCGCGCGCAGCAGGATGATCGCTTCGGTCACCCGGTTGCGTTCGATCAGGTTCAGCATGGTGGAGTGCTCATCGTAGGTGGCGCTCGTGCGGTGCGGTTTGAGGAAGTCCAGTCGACGCACGATGCGGATGCGCTCGGTCACTTCGTTATGCACGCGCAGCATCTCCGCGTTGCCGGTCGCCGCGACCAGTTGACGGTGGAAGTTCTCGTCCATGCCGAACATTTTCACTGGGTCGCTCTCGCGCGATTCGGGCTCGACGCACCATATCGCTTTCAGCGCTTCCACGGCCGCATGCGCGACGTCGCCGCCCGCCCCCACGCGTTCGACGGCCGCCACTTCCAGCACGATGCGCAAATCATAGAGCTGATCGAGCTGGTCGAAATTGATCGGCGAAACTTTCCAGCCGCGCCGGAAGCCGACCTCCAGATAGCCCTCGCGTTGCAAACGAAACAGGCCGTCGCGCATCGGTGTGCGCGACACGCCGTAGTGCTGCGCGATGCCGTTTTCGGAAAAACGGTCGCCGGGAAACAGGCGGAAGCTGAAGATATCGTTCTTCAGTTGCTGGTACACCTGCTCGGCGAGCGGATTGGCGGCGGCCGGAATGGCAGGCGTGTCAGGCGCCGCGGGAGTCTCGAGCAGATTCGTCGTATCTTCGTTCATTGATGCCACATCCCCTTTTTTCTTATTATCAGCGTTTCATGGCATGGCGATAAGGCTGACGTGCGCTGCGACGATCTTCCAGCCGTCGGCGGGACCAAGCCTCGCCCACGTCTGCATCTGGCGACCGATCAAAGGCGTCGCGTCGCTGGTGAATTCCGTGCTGACGGTGGCGAAGTCGGTGCCGAAAGTCGTCACCACAGTGCGATGCAGTTTGCGCGACTTCGGCACCGGCTCGCAGCTCTCGCGCCATGCGCGGATCGCTTCGCCGCCATGCTGGATTTCGGCGATGCCGTAGCGGACCGTCTCCGGCGTGTGCCAGAAAAGCGCGTTCATCGCCGCGACGTCGTTGTCGACCAGCGCCCGCTCATATTCGATAAATGCCGCCTGCACTTGGGCTACCACGTCGGGCTGATTCACTTCCATGCCGGGATCGTCTCGTCGAGTTTCGTCAATGAAGCAAGCGGTGCGGTCCAGCCGACAATACCGCCTTGCGAGCGCACCATCTCGAGCGTCGCCTGCTTGAACGCGGGGAAATAGCTGGCGGTTGCGTCTTCGATCAGCAGACTGTCGTAGCCGCGGTCGTTGGCTTCGCGCATCGAGGTCTGCACGCACACTTCGGTGGTCACGCCCGCAAACACGAGACGCGTGATGCCGCGCATCGCGAGATCTTCGCCGAGCCGGGTGGCGTAGAACGCACCCTTGCCGGGTTTGTCGATCACGAGTTCACCGGCAAGCGGCGCGAGCGGCTCGATGATCGCATTGCCGGGCTCACCGCGAATCAGGATGCGCCCCATCGGTCCGGCATCGCCGATGCGGGCATTGGGCGCGCCTCTGAGCCGTTTCGCCGGCGGGCAGTCGGACAGGTCCGCCGCGTGCGATTCACGCGTATGCACCACGAGCCATTGATGCCTGCGCGCGAAGGCCAGCAATGCCGCGACGGTCGGCACGATCTCAGCCAGCAGCGATACGTCGTTACCAAGCGATTCGCCGAAGCCGCCCGGTTCGATGAAATCGCGCTGCATGTCGATCACGACCAGCGCGGTTTTCGTGGGGTCCAAGGTGAAGGGACCCGGTTGGGCGTCGATCGTCAACGGGGTTTGGTGTGTCATCCAATGGCTTCCTTCATTCTTTCTGCGGGTACGGCGGGATGCGCCGGGGCATCGCCGTGCCCCGCCATATGCTGACCGAGCACGGTCCGGTCCGCGCGCGCCGCAGGCGTCTCGAACACGAGTTTGCCCTCCGCGATCACCACGATGCGGTCCGCCAGTTCGAGCAGTTCGTCGAGGTCTTCGCTGACCAGCAACACCGCCGCGCCGGCATCGCGTGCAGCCATCAGACGGGCATGGATATCGGCAACCGACGCGAAATCCAGACCGAACACAGGATTGGCGACGATCAGCACATCCACCGGCTGTCCGAGCTCGCGCGCCAACACCGCGCGCTGCACGTTGCCGCCCGACAGCGTGCCGATGGTTCGTTCGGGTAGCGGTGGACGCACGTTGAACTCGGCGATCAGTTGCGCGGCGCGCTCACGCACCGCGCGCCCGTCGAGCCACCAGCCGCCGCGCCGCAACGGCTCGCGATCGAAGTCGCGCAGCGCGAGGTTCTGCGCCACGCTCATCGCAGCGACGCAGGCGTTCTTTAGCGGCTCCTCGGGAATCGCGAACACGCGCCTTTGGGTCATTTCTTCGCGCGTTGCATGGTAGGCCTTGCCCGCCACCTCCATGTCGCCGGCTTTCACGCGACGTTGACCGACCAGCGCTTCCACCAACTCCTTTTGTCCATTGCCAGAAACGCCCGCAAGCCCGAGGATTTCGCCCGCGCGCACGGACAGCGTCGCGTGCTTGACTGCGGTGTGGCCGCGATCGTCTTCCACTGATACGTCGCGTAGTGCGAGACGCACTTGCGCAGTGTCGTCGACGGGTTTGCGTGGCAGGCGTTCCACGGTCACCACGGCCATCACCGGCGCCTCGTCCTTCAAGGGCACTTCGTTCGGCGCGTGGCTAGCGACGGTGCCCATCATCCACGCTGCGAGTTCGTCGCGGCTGGTGTTGGCAACCGCGCTCGTGCCGACTTGCCTGCCCTTGCGCAACACGGTGACGTCGTCCGCATAGGCCATCACTTCGCGGAACTTGTGCGTGATCATCAACACCGTCAGCTCGCCGCGTGAGGTCAGATCGCGCATCAGGCCGAGCACTTCGTCCGCTTCTTGTGGTGTCAGCACAGAGGTGGGTTCGTCGAGAATCAGGAAGCGCTGCTGCAAATAAAGCTGCTTCAGGATCTCGAGCTTCTGCTTTTCACCGGCAGCGAGCATGGCCACCGGCGCGTCGAGCGGCAAGCGGAACGGCATGCGCTGCATGAACGCGGTAAGCGCGGCGCGCTCGCCCTTCCAGTCGATTTTCCACGGCATCCGCCCGCGTGCGAGCAACAGGTTTTCTTCGACCGAAAGGCCGGACGCTAATGTGAAATGCTGATACACCATGCCGATGCCGAGCGCCTGTGCATCACGCGGCGACGCGATGTGGACTTCACGATCGTCGGCGACGATCTGTCCGTCGTCGAGCACGCCATAACCGACCAGTCCCTTCACGAGCGTGCTCTTGCCCGCGCCGTTCTCGCCGAGCAGCGCGTGCATCGTGCCGGCTTTGACCTTGATCGATACGCCATCCAATGCGCGAAACGCGCCGAACGATTTGCTTGCGTTCAGCACTTCCACACCCAATGCCTTCGGCGCCGTGGTCATGATTTATCTGCCCGAAGTGGCAAGCGCCGCTGCTGGCGCAGCCGTCTTGGCCAGTAGCGTAGCCAGCAGCGCGTGCGAATCCGACACCGTGCCGAACACGCCGCCTTGCATGGTGATCATGTGCAGCGCGGCGTCGTGATTGCCCTTGTCGGTCGCGCCGCAACAATCGGCCAGCACCGTGCATTCGAAACCGCGATCGTTGGCCTCGCGCATCGTCGTGTGGACGCAGACGTCGGTGGTGATACCGGTCAACACCAGATTGATGATGCCGCGCGTTCGCAGGATCAGTTCGAGATCCGTCGCGCAGAAGGAGCCCTTGCCGGGTTTGTCGATGATGATTTCACCTGGCAGCGGCTTCAGTTCGTCGATGATTTCCCAGCCCGGTTCGCCGCGTACGAGAATCTTGCCGCAGGGGCCGTCGTCGCCGATGCCTACGCCGTCGGTGCCCGCGCGGCGGCTGCGCCAGCGTTTGTTCGCGGGCAGATCGGAGAGGTCCGGGCGATGCCCTTCACGCGTGTGAATGATCGTGAAGCCCAGTTCGCGCATCGGCTTCAGCACGCTTTTGATCGGCTCGATCGGCGCGCGCGTCAGCGACAGGTCGTAGCCCATTTTGTCGACATAGCCGCCGTGGCCGCAGAAATCCGTCTGCATGTCGATGATCACGAGCGCCGTGTTCTCCGGTCGCAGGTCGCCATCGTAGGGCCACGGGTACGGTTTCGCTTCGATGAATCGGTTCATGGCGGTGAGATCCTTGTTAGGTCCTGACGGGGTCGTTGAAGGCACGCATGGCAGGGCAAAATCAGTGGAGCAAGCTCAGCGAGTCAGGCTCAACTCGCCCGGCGCGCCAGCCAGCGTGCGATCCGGACGGCAATTGACGATCATGATCGCGAGCGTCAGCACATACGGCGCCGCGTTGTAGAGGTAATAGCCGCTCGTCACGCCGATCGCCTGCAACGCCGGCCCGAGCGCGCCGGCCGCACCGAACAGCAACGCGGCCCATAGGCAGCGCAAGGGCTGCCAGCGCGCGAAGATCACCAGCGCGACCGCCATCAGTCCTTGTCCGCTGGAGAGCCCTTCGTTCCAGCTCCCCGGATAAACCAGCGAAAGATACGCACCGCCGATACCCGCGAACACGCCGCCCACCGCCGTCGCGGCGATGCGCACGCGCGTGAGCGGATAGCCCATGGCGCGCGCCGTCTCGGCATGATCGCCGACGAGCCGCAGCACCATCCCCCAACGGGTATTGCGCAAGCCCCATTGCAGAACGAAGGACAACACCACGCCGATCACGAACAGCAGGTTGATATGCAGCGCGTTATGCAATTGGGGCGACGAGGTCCACGTGCCGAGGTCGATGAACGGCAGCATCGGCGCCTGCGGTTCGATGAAGGGCTTGCCGAGATAGAACGCGAGCCCGGTGCCGAGCAGCATCAACGCGATGCCGAACGCAATGTCCGACACGCGCGGCAACGAGCACACGAGGCCATGCAGGCAGCCGAGCAGCAAGCCGACGAAACCGGCCGCAAGCACACCGGCCCACGGCGAACCAGTCAGAAAAGCACCGGCATAGCCGCTCATCGCGCCTGACACGAGGATGCCTTCGAGGCCGAGATTCACGCGCCCGCCCTTCTCGGTCAGACACTCGCCGAGACTGACGAACAGATAAGGCGTGCTGACGCGGATCGCACCGGCGAACAGCGACAGCAACAGGATCACGATGGGCGAGTGCATATCAGGCATGGGTCTGCTCCAGTTGCACGGGAAGGTCGGCCTGCGCGGCGGCCTGCAATTTGACGCGCCATGCAGCGATGCGCCCGCCAAGCGCTTCCCACGCGAGCAGGTTAGCGAACAGCAGACCTTGCAAGACGAGCGTAGTGGCGTCGGGGAGATCGAGTCGACGTTGCAGCAGAGAACCGCTCGCCTCGATGCCGCCGATCATCAGCGCGCAGGCGATGATCGCGAGCGGATTCTGCCGTGCGGCGAACGCCACGAGGATGCCCGCGTAGCCATAACCTGCGAGCAAGGACGCATTTGCGCTGCCCTGCACCGCCGCCACTTCGAACATGCCGCCGAGTCCCGCCGCTGCACCGCCCAATATGCACGCGGCAAGCGCCAGCAGATTGACCGGCAAGCCGACCAGACGTGCCGCGCGATGACTGCCGCCCACCACGCGCATCGCAAAGCCCTTGGTGCTGAACTTCACGAACACCCACGCCGCGATGCAGGCGACGACGCCCCAGAACAGTCCCCAGTGCGTGTCGAGTCCGGGGATCGAGCCGATCATCATCGCGTCGGGCACCGGATAGGTGGACGGCTTATTCAGGCTTGCGGGGTCTCGCAACGGCCCTTCCACCAGATGTTTGAAAAGCGCGATCGCGATATACGACATCAACAGGCTGCTGATCGTCTCGTTGACGCCACGCCACTGCCGCAATGCGCCCACCGCGCCGATCCAGAACCCGCCGGCCAGCATGCCCGCCACCGCCATCAACGGCGTGGCGACCAGCCACGGCGTGCCGTGCGGCAGCATCTGCGGGACGATTGCCGCGCACATGCCACCGAGTGCGAGTGCGCCCTCGCCGCCGATCACGATCAGTCCGACCTGGGCGGGCAGCGCGACGCACAGCGCAGTCAACATCAACGGTGACGCGCGCAGCAAGGTGCTCTGCCACGCGAACGACGAGCCGAAAGCGCCTTCAAAAATCAGTCCGATCGCATCGAGCGCCGGCTGCCCCTGCACCAGCAGGAACAACGAGAACAGCAGCAGCGTGCCGAGCACCGCCAACGCGGTCGGCAGCGCGGGCAAGAGCGACAGCATCACTCTCGCGGTAGGGGCATTGGGGCGCATCACGGCTCCTTCGCTCATGCAAACTCACGCACACTCACATAATCACGCAGGCTAGGTTCAGATCTGGCCGACGACGCCTGCCACCAGATAGTTCATGCTTTCGAGCGTGTAATCGGTCTGTATGTGGCTCGCACCGGAGGCGATCGCCGTGCCGCCTTTGTTGTCCTTCATCGGCCCTTTGAAGATCACGAAATTGCCGGCCACCATGCTGCCTTTGATCGAGTCGGCGTTCTGCTTCGCCTGCGCGGTGACTTTCGCGCCGTACGGCGACATCTTCACGAAGCCCTCTTTCAAACCGCCGCGCAACACATTCGGTTGCGGCGTGCCGGCCTGTGCACCCGTGACAAGTTGCTTGTACGGCGTCGCCCAGTCCCATTCCGCGCCGGTCAGATAGCCTTTCGGCGCGAGCGCCGCCTGGCTCGCGTGGTAGCCGCAACTCATCGCGCCGCGCTTTTCCGCCGTTTCGACGACGACCTTCGGACCGTCGACGTGACAGGTCAGCACATCGCAACCCTGATCGATGAGACTGTTGGTGGCTTCCGCCTCCTTCACCGGCATCGACCAGTCGCCCGTGAAAATCACCTGCGTGGTGATCGAAGGATCGACGGACTGCGCGCCGAGCGTGAACGAGTTGATGTTGCGCAGCACCTGCGGAATCGGTTTGGCGGCGACGAAGCCGAGCTTCTTGCTCTTCGTCATGTGGCCCGCGACCACGCCGTTCAGGTACTGACATTCGTCGATATAACCGAAGTAGCTGGTGATATTCGACGGGTTGCCCTGCTTCCACAAACCGCCGCAATGCGCGAATCGCACCTTCGGATATTTGGCCGCCATCTTCAGCACGTGCGGATCGAAGTAACCGAACGAGGTCGCGAAAATCAGCGTGGCGCCGTCCTGTTCGATCATCGCTTCCATGGTTTTCTGCACGGCGATGGTTTCAGGCACGTTCTCCTCTTCCACCACCTTCACGTCAGGCATCTTCTTGATGACGGCAGCAGCGGTTGCCTGAGCCTGGTTGTACCCGTAGTCGCTGCGTGCACCGACGTAGATCACGCCGACCGTCGTCTTCGGCGCGGCAAACACCGATTGAATCGGCAGGATATTGCCGAGCGTCAACAGGCTGGCGCTCTTGATGAACTTGCGGCGACTGGTCATGGTGTCCAATTCCTGGTTGGGGGTGAAGAGCGTTGGCCCTCAGTTGACGTTCAGGCTGTCGAGATAAGCGAGCCAGCCGCCAAACGAGGTGATGTCTAGTGCGCCACTACCGTTACTGACTGCCGACGGCTCGCAGATGAAGCCCTTCACCGTGAGGCCGTTGGCGAGTTGCACGGAGCCGACACCGAGCGGTGCGGGCACGTCGGCAACAAATTTGCCGAAGCTGCGCAGCGGCATTTCCCAGACTTCCACGGCGACGGGTGCGCCTTGCTGGTCGGTAACGCGCACGAGGCCTGGTTTCGGCGGCTGGGTGTTCGCAAGCGCGTAAAGCGCGTAGCCGGTGGCGGTTTGCGTCGCCGTGACAAAACGCGCGCCGGCTTCCTGAAGCTGCCAGTTCAGCGGCTGGCCACGCAGATGTGCACCGACCACGGCAAGCGCGACCGTCGGCTCCTGAAACGGCAATGGCGCGATCGTGTTTGCCGCGGCCGCGGGTTTCTTTTCAGTCACCATCCCGGCCACGTCCGCAGCCTCATTCCCGAACAGCGCATGGATCCGCGCGCCCAACTCGGCGAGCCGCCGGTCCGCGCCGCTCGGCGCGATCAGTGTGACGCCCGCTGGCAAGCCGTCGTGGCGACGCTGACATGGCACGGCCAACGCGCACAGGTCGAGCAGGTTGACGAAGTTCGTGTAGTAGCCAAGCTGGCTGTTCAACTCGACAGGATTGGCCTGCACGTCGGTGATCAACGGATGCGTCGGCGTGGTCGGCACGATCAGGATGTCGATCGTCTCGAAGAGCTGCTCGGCGTGCCGCTTCAGATCGGCGAGCGCGTACTGGCCGTTGAAGGCGTCAGCGGCACTGTAGCGATCCGCTTTGCCGATCACCGTAGCGACGACCGGATGGACCGCTTCGTGATGCGTCTCGAAGAATGAACCGAGCGCGGCGCGCCTTTCCGCCACCCAGGGGCCGTCGTAGAGCAGCGCGGAGACCTGCTTGAGCGGCTTGAAGTCGATCGGCGTGGGCGCGAGATGCAGATGGGTAGAGAGCGTATCGAGTGCGGCCGAGAAGGCCTGATTCGCCGCTGCGTCACCATAGAACTCGAGATGATCCGGCACGCCGATCCGCGGCGCGCCACGCAGGAGACCGAGCCCTGGGACCTTGCGCGAGTAGCCGTCGAGCGGATCGAAACACGCGATTTCATTGAACACGCGCCACGCATCGTCGACGTCGTGCGCGAACACCGAGATCGTGTCGAGGCTGCGGCACGCCGGCACGACACCGCGCTTGCTGACGAGTCCAAGCGACGGCTTCAGGCCGACCAACCCGTTGAATCCAGCCGGCACGCGCCCTGAGCCGGCCGTGTCGGTGCCGAGCGAAAAGGCCACGCAACCCGCGGCTACCGCAACCGCCGAGCCTGAACTCGACCCGCCCGACACACGCTCTGGAAACTCGGTGTTCCGCACCGCGCCGTAAGGCGAACGCGTGCCGACGAGGCCGGTTGCGAACTGGTCGAGATTGGTCTTGCCGATCAGGATCGCGCCGGCGTCGATGAGGCGCTGCACGGCGAATGCGGAGGTGTCCGGCGTATAGCTGAAAGGCTCGCACGCGGCGGTGGTCGGCAAGCCGGCAACGTCGATATTGTCTTTGACCGCGAACGGCACGCCAAAGAGCGGCATCCGTTCGAACACGGCACTGCCCTGCGCTTCGTAAAGCGCTTCGAGCGCGTGGGCGCGGGCCTCCAGGTCTGCAGCAGGCACACGCAGGATCCAGACTTCCGGCCGGTCGATTTCGGCGATACGAGCAAGCGCCGACGCCACGACTTCAGTGGGCGTAAGACGTTTGGCGGCATAAGCCGAGAGGAGACTACGGACCTTCAGGGGCGACGAAATTGGCACTGGTTTTTCCTTGAGTTCAATCTTGAATACAAGTTTGAACTCAAATTAGCAGGAGCTATGCCAGGTGACTTTCAGGTTAGCCCGAACATGCTGTTAGCCTTACCAGGTTTGGTTTCGCGCCGATTTCCCGGCGGCGAAGACGGTCCGCGTTGCCGCCTTTCGATCAATGCGTCATGGTGCAGCGCTCCCCAACTCGGGGCTCCTGCGCCCTGCATTCGAGCCTGGCGCTTACGACGCGCCGGCGGAGACAAACGCGCGCACCATCTCATGTGCCTGCGCCTTGTGATCTTCCTGCCACTGCGTGGCGAGCATGTCGGTGTTGAAAATCCGCGACAACGTAAAAGCGTTCGACTTGTGAAACGAACACAGACTCACCAGAGCGACATACAGATGAAGCGGGTCCATGTCCTTGCGCAACGAGCCGTCGTCTTCGCCACGCGCGATCACCGTGCGCAGCAGGCTCAACACCGGCGATGACATTTCCGGAATCGCGCTCGAGCGCTTCATCACCCGGGCGCGGTTCAGATTCTCGAACGACAGAAGCTTCGACAGTTCAGGATGGGCCGCGAAGTGCCCCTCGATGAAATCGTAAAGCTGCACGATGGCCGTGACCGGCTCGATCTGGTCGACATCGAGCTTGAGTTTGAGTTCGGCTTCCCGCAGGCGCCCCAGCACGAACTCGAGCACTTCCAGATAAAGCGCCTCCTTGCCGCCGAAGTAGTGGTAAATCATCCGGATGTTGACCTTCGAGCGGCTCGCAATCGTCTCCACGCGCGCGCCGCTTAGCCCCTTGTCTGAAAACTCGGCGATCGCAATCTTGAAGATGCGTTGACGGGTCGCCGCAGCAAGCTTCTGACGCTGGGTTGTGGGCGCGGTCGACGCAGCGGAGGTCGATCGGGCGGAAGCACGTTTCATATCGATGGAAAGCCTGGCGGTGGCGGGGTTGTGTCAAATGGATGCGTCAGGGTTGCGTGACTTCACGGGATTGTAAGCGCGGCCTCAGCGCCGGAACGGCTGGGTCAGCGCAAGCGGCGCGGTTTGCCGGCCAATCAGCCCCGCCACCGCGATCAGCGCAAGCAGATAAGGCAGCATCACCAGCAACGCGGTCGGCACATGCACACCGATCAAGGGCAATTGGAACTGCAACGCGCTCGCGGCGCCGAACAGCAAACACGCGCCGACTGTGCGGCCGATCTTCCAGTTGCCGAAGATGATCGCCGCGATTGCGAGGTAGCCGGCGCCACCAGTCATCCCTTCGGTAAAGGTGTGAATGTCGCCGATCGAAATGAAACAACCCGCAGCGCCCGACATCACACCTGAGAACAGCACGGCGCCATAACGCAGCCGCGTCACCGAGAGCCCCGACTGATCGACCGACCTCGGCGCGGCGCCCACCGCGTGCAGCGCCACACCGAGCGCGGTCCGCCGCATCACGAGCGAGGTTGCCAGCAGAATCGCGAGGCCGAGATAGACGAGCCACACCTGATGAAACACGGGCTCGCCGATGACCGGAATCGCACCCAGACCGGGCGGCGACCAGCGCGCGAGGCCGGGAATCACCGCGCTCGAACGTTCGCCGAACAGCTCGCGATAGGCGAGCGTCGTCGCGCCGAGCGCCAGGATGTTGATGCCGATGCCTGTCACGATCTGATTGGCGCGCAACGTCACGCTCAGGAACGCTTGCAGCAAAGCGATCGGCAGCACGCCGAGCATGCCGATCGCGAGACCCAGCGCCGCATTGCCGGTCGCCCATGCACCCGCCGCGCCGAGAAACGCGCCCGACAGCATCATGCCCTCCACGCTCATGTTGAGCACGCCGGCCCGTTCGCTGATCAGTTCACCGGTCGAAGCCAGCATCAGCGGGGCGGCAAACCGGATCGAGGAGCCGACGAAAACCGCTACGAATTCCGCGTTCATCAACTTGCTCCTTTCGGCTCGAGCCACAGCGATCCGCCGGCCAGCGCGACGATCACGACGCCCTGCACCACCAGCACCAGCGCCGACGGCACGGATGCGACCATTTCCATATTGATGCCGCCCGAGCGCAGAAAGCCGAACAGCAACGCCGCCGCGCACACGCCGGTTATCGAGCCACGCGCGAGCAAACCGACCACAAGGCCGTCAAAGCCGTAGCCCGACGAGAAGCCGGCTTTCAGCGAATATTGATCGCCTTGCAGCATCAATGCGCCGGCGAGACCGCCGAGCGCACCGGCCAATGCCAGCGCGCCGACGATTGTCGACGTGATCGGCATGCCGGCGCGGCGCGCCGCCAGCGCGTTCAGGCCGACGGCGCGCAGATACATGCCGAAGCGGCTATACACCAGTACCAGCGCCACCACGATGCACAGCACGAGCGTGATCGGCAAACCGATATGCAGCCCCGTGGAGCTGGCACTCGACAGCAGCGGAAGTTTGGTCGAATCGGGGATATCCAGCGACTCGGGCAGCGTGGCGGCGTTGGTCATCGGCTGGCGCAGCAGCGTTTCGGATTGCACGCACCAGTAGAGGAACCACACCGCGATGAACGTCAGCAGCAAGGTGCTGATCACTTCGTTGGTGCCGGCGCGCGCTTTCAGCCAGCCGGGAAGCGCGCCCCACGCCGCGCCGGCCAGCGCGGCCGCCAGCATCGGCATGATGAACGAAAGACCGAACGGCAAGTGCGCGACGTGGCCATAGAGGCTGACCGCGGTGGCGGCGATGCCGCCCATCGCGATCTGCCCTTCACCGCCGACGTTAGTCAGTTGCGCGCGGTTCGCCAGCACGAAGCCGCTGCCGACCAGCGCGAACACGAGGCTGCGATTGATCGATGCGCCGATCGCGTAAGGCGAGCCCCACGCACCGTCGGCGAAGGCGGCAAGCGCGTCGCCGAGCGGCACATGAACGATTGCAATCAGCGCCAGCGCCGCTGCAACCGCGAAGAGCGCGGCGCCTCCCAGCACGGCCGCGGTTCGCAAGCGCCGCGAACCGTGCCATGAGACAAGAGACAAAAAAGTCGAAGAGGTCGTGGGAGTCATGCTGTCTGGCCTGCCATCCATGCGCCAATGCGCTCGCGTTGAAGATTGATTTGCGACGCATCCGGCACACAGGTGCCCATGATGCGGCCGCGATACATGACGAGGACGCGGTCGGCCACCGCCATCAGTTCGTCAAGTTCGGACGAGATCAGCAATACGCCGACGCCCTGGTCGCGCGCGGCGCGAATGTGCTCATACACTGCCGCGACCGCGCCGACATCGAGACCTCGCGTAGGCTGCGCCGCGACCAGCACGGCGAGGCCCTCGAGCGTGAGCTCGCGCGCCAGCACCGCTTTTTGCTGGTTGCCGCCTGAGAGGCCGCGAAAAGCGACGTCGGGACTCGCGGCACGCACGTCGAAACGCTGCATCAGCGCACGGGCGTCGCGCCGCATCGCGCGTCGGCGCATGAAGCCGTGCCGCGCGTAGTCGTCGAGGCGGTTGAGAAAGAGGTTTTCGGTCAGGCTCATGTCGGGCACGCAGCCGACCGCGTGCCGGTCTTCCGGCACCACGCCGACACCCGCCTTCGTCAATGTCTGCGGCGCAGCCTGTGTGCAATCTTTGCCCTGCACGAAAAAGCGCCCTGCACTTGCGCGCTGCAAGCCGGCGAGTACCGCACCTAGTTCGCTCTGACCGTTGCCCTCCACGCCCGCGATGCCGACGATCTCGCTGCGGTTGACCACCAGCGTGCAGTCTTCGAGACGCGTGACACCGTCGGCATCGCGCACCGTCAGGCCGTCGATCTGTAAGGCTTCGTCGGCGAGTGGCCGGCCGTAAGGGGACGCGCTGCGGGGTTTCGGCGGCGCGGGCTTCGCGCCGGGATCTGCGTTGTGATTCGCTTCATGGCCCTCATTCCCCGGCCGTTGAATCATGGCCCGCACGAGCGTATCGACATCGGCCGACGGCGTACTCGCACGAGCGACCACGCGGCCGCTTTGCAGCACCGTCGCACGGCTTGCGATCCGGCGGATCTCCGCCAGCTTGTGCGTCACCAATACAACCGCGCAACCGCGCCCGACAACCCGCGCACAGGTGTCGAGCAATGCATCGATTTCAGCCGGCAGCAGCACGGCGGTCGGCTCATCCAGCACGAGAAGCCGAGGCTCACGGATCAGACACTTGACGATCTCGACGCGCTGTTTTTCGCCGACCGACAGATCCGCGACCCGCGCATCCGGTTCAAGCGCGAGACCCAGATCAGCCACCAACGCGCGCACCCGTTGCGCCTCGCGCTTGCGATCGAGCCAGCCGCGTACCTGGCCGAGCAGCAGGTTGTCGAGCACGCTCACGTCTTCGACGAGACTGAAATGCTGATGCACCATCGCGATGCCGTGCGCAAGAGCGTCGCGCGGACTGTGGGGCTGATACGGCTCGCCATCCAGCCACATTGATCCCGCGTCGGGCTGATGCACGCCGAACACCACGTTGCAGAGTGTCGATTTGCCGGCGCCGTTCTCACCGAGCAGGCAATGCACTTCTCCCGCAAAGAGTTCGAGCGACACGTCGCTCAACGCCTGAAACGGGCCGAAGCGCTTGCCGATGCCGTCCATGCGCAGTACCGCGGTGCGCGGCGCGTCGTGACTCGCGCGGGCCGTGGCGCCCTCACCGGCCAACGCCGTTGTGCAAGCGGCAGAAGCTGGAGTGGCGTCCATATCAGCCTTCCGATACCTTGATCTTGCCGCTCTCGATGTCCTGCTCGATCTGCCTGATTTTCGTCGACATCTCCGGCGTCGCCTTGCAGACAACCATGCCCGACGCCTTCGGTCCCATTGCCAGGCCGAACGCCTTATAGCCCGGCTGCCACGTGCCAGCCGCCATCTGGTCGATTGCGTACTGCACCTGATAGCCGACGCCGGTAATCGAATACGCGATATACAGCGGGTCCGTGCCGCACCGGTCGGTATAGCTGCCGATCACATGCGTGTGCTTTTCGTTGGCCGCCTGCTCCATGCCACGCAAGCCGAGATTGAGAATGTGATAGTGGACGTCCGCGCCCTGGGAGATGGCCGCCAGCGTGGCTTCCTTCGCCTTCGAGACATTGTCGAAATCGCCCGTGTAGCTCTCGAAGTACTTGATCTTCGGATTGATGGAGCGCGCGCCGTTGCCGAACTCCTTGCCGGCGTTGACGATTGACGGAATCTCCATGCCGCCCACGTAGCTGACCGCGCCGTTCTTCGACAGCATCGCCGCGGCCGCGCCGGCGACGTAAGCGATCTCCGCCTGCTTGACGTCATATCCCGCCACATTCGGCGGCATGTCCTGCCCCTTGTTACCGCCGACGATTGCGAACTTCACATTGGGAAAGCGCTTGGCGATCTTCAGCACTGACGCCTGGGTCTGCCCGCCTACACCGATCACCAACTGGTTCTTCGACGCGAGGTTGGTCAGCGCCTGTTCCATGTCGGCGTAATTGATGTTTTCGATCATCTGCGTCTTGAGCTTCGGACCCAGTTCCTTCTGCGCGGCAACGAGCCCGTCGTAGCCGGATTCCATCCAGCCCTTGTCCGATTTCGAGCCGGGAATCAGCACGCCGACCCGTAACGGATCGGCAGCGAAGGCATGAACCGCGCTGGTGGATACGGCGAGCGCCACGACGCAGGTGGCGAGGGTTTTGAACTTGGCGATCGGCATTCTGGCATTCCTCTTGCGTTTGGTTTGGGTAAGTAGGTTATTCATGAACGAAACAAATGCAACTTCGATGCCATGCCGTACTTTTGACAGGCGCCGGACTTCATTCCGATCTGCTCGAAACAACGGACTGCGCACGGCAAACGCACCATGGGTCGAGGTCCGGGCAACACCCTTTTTATGGCGATTCAGACACGATGGAGAACCTCCGATGAAACAACACGACGCATATGGCACAAGCGTTTCCGGCCAGTTGGGCCGCGACGGCCGCTCTCGCTGGAGTGCCAGCGAGAAACTGGTCGACATGTCCTTGCCCCCGCCCGAACCAATCGTCGCGACGCTGTCGTGCGAACCGCAAAACGTGCGCATCGACCTGCGCAGCACGGCGATCGTCGTCATCGACATGCAGAATGATTTCTGCACCAATGGAGGATGGGTTGCCCAGATTGGGGGCGATTTCGTGGTGGACCGCGCGCCGATTGCACCATTGCAGCGCCTGCTGCCGACTCTGCGTCACCGCGGCGTGCCGGTTATCTGGGTCAATTGGGGAAACCGGCCCGACCTCGCCAACATGCCGCCGAACCAGTTGCATCTATATAAGCCGACCGGAACCGGCACAGGCCTCGGCGAACCGCTCGCGAGCAACGGTTCGCATGTGCTTGAGAAGGATTCCTGGGCAGCTGCCGTGGTCGACGAACTCAAGCCGCTGCCCGAGGACATCTGCGTGGACAAGTACCGCATCAGCGGCTTCTGGGACACGCCGCTGGACAGCATCCTGCGCAACCTCGGCATTCGTACGGTGATGTTCGCGGGCGTGAACACCGATCAGTGCGTGCTGCATTCGCTGACCGACGCCAACTTTCTCGGCTATGGCTGCGTGCTGGTGGAAGACTGCTGCGCGACGTCGTCGCCGGCGTTCTGCACGGAGGCGGCCGTCTGGAACGTGAAGAAGTGCTTTGGCTTCGTCACGGATTCGGCGCGCATCGTCGATGCCTTGGCGGATGCCGCATGAGTGCGTTTATCTCTGGCCCACGCGTACGTGTCGCTGCGACGGCGAGCGGGCCGCTCGATGGCCTGCGCTTTGCGGTGAAGGATCTGATCGACGTCGCGGGCGTGACGACCGGTGGTGGCAATCCTGACTGGCGGGCGGGCCATGTGCCGGCGCTCCGTCACGCGCCCTGTGTCGGAGCGCTGCTGGCAGCAGGCGCGACGCTCGACGGCAAGACGATCACCGACGAGCTCGCCTATAGCCTCGAAGGCGCCAACCATCATGACGGCACGCCGCTCAATCCGCGTTGGCCGCATGCCTTGCCAGGCGGATCGTCGAGCGGCTCTGCGTCGGCAGTGGCCAGCGGTGAGGTGGACTTTGCGTTAGGCACCGATACCGGTGGCTCGGTGCGCGTTCCCGCGGCGTTCTGCGGGTTGTGGGGTATGCGGCCGAGTCACGATGCGATTTCGCTCGAAAGTGTGTTGCCGTTCGCGCCGTGCTTCGACACGGTCGGCTGGTTCGCGCGGTCGATCGATGTGCTTGCCGCGGTGGGCGACGTACTGCTGCCGGAAGCAGCCTCGGCAGCTTCCTCGTCCGGTCAGCCGTTGCGCCTGGTTCGTGTCGCCGAGGCGTTCGCCGCTCGCGCGCGCAACGCACCCGACGATGCTTTACGCCTTGAGGCGCTAGCTGAATCGTTAGGTGCGGACACATCGCTCGATCTGTTCGCCGGGGACGAAGCGCGCTGGCTTGCGTGTTATCAGGCCGCGCAGGATCTTGAAATCGATGCCTCGCTCGGCGACTGGATCCGTTCGGCGCAGCCGCGTTTCGGCCCATCCATTGCGGCCCGCTTTGCACGGCTGCAGACGCTCGATCGAAACCAGGCCGAAAAATGGCGCGCCACTCGGCGCGAACTACGCAGCGTGCTCGATGCGACGTTCGAACCCGATCGCGTGCTGCTCATGCCGACCACGCCCGTCGCGCTGTTGGCGAAAGACGCGTCGGACACCGCAATCGGCGGTTTCTATGAAGCTGCGCTCACGATGAACTCGATCGCCGCGATTGGCGGTCTGCCGCAAATCACGCTCCCTTTTACTGACGAAATCGATCGTCCGCTTGCGCTGTCGCTCGTCGGCGCGCGCGGCAGCGATCGCGCGTTGCTTGCCCTCGCGCGCGATCTATACTCGCAACACACTTTGGCGAACCTTCGGTAGCGGAGCATTGATGCACAACCTGAAACTCGCCAGCAGCACCAGCGGCATGGTCACCAGTCCGCACGCCGTTGCCAGCGCCGCGGGCCTCGACATACTGCGTGCGGGCGGCAACGCGATCGAAGCCGCGATCGCCATCGGCGCGGCGCTATGCGTGACGTATCCGCATTTCACTGGGCTCGGCGGCGACGCTTTCTGGGTGATCGGCGACAGGCAAGGGACGTTGCGCACGGTGTCGGGCATCGGCCAGGCCGCGCAGCAACTGCCACCGTACAGCGGCGCGATTCCTTTGCGCGGTGCCGCGTCTGCGATCACCACGGCAGCGACCGTCGACACGTGGAATCAGGCTTATCAGATCAGCCGGACCTCATGGGGCGGGCAGCAATCGTGGGCATCGCTCTTCGATCACGCGCTCGACTATGCAGCGAATGGGTTTCCCGTCACGCCTTCGCAGCATTTCTGGCAAACACTCCGCGCGGATGAGTTGCGTTCCCTGCCCGGCTTTGCGGCAACTTTCGCGCCACACGGCCAAATTCCTGCCATCGCCGAACCTTTCGTGCAACCCGCGCTGGCGAAGAGCCTCGAGCGGATTGCCCGCTTCGGCGCGCGCGAGTTCTATGAGGGCGAGCTTGCAGAGCGGATCGCACTCGGTTTGCGCGAAGCCGGCTCGCCGCTGACGTCGAGCGATCTGGCGCGAACGCAAGCACGCGACGAGGCGCCTTTGCGGGTGGCCTATCGCGGTGGCGAACTGGTCAGCATGCGGCCGCCGACTCAAGGTGTGACGACCCTGCAGATCATGGGCACGCTCGATCGTTTCGATATTGCGCAGATTGCCGAGGGCAGCGCCGACTACTACCACCTGCTGGTGGAAGCGGTGAAGTGCGCGTTCGCGGACCGCGACCGCTTCGTGTCCGATCCTGAGTTCAACTGGGTGCCGGTCGATGACATGCTCTCGCCCACCGCGCTCGATGCCCATGCACGCTCGATCAATCTGCATGAAGCGCGCGCCTGGCCCCACGTGTTCCGCCCGGGCGACACGGTGTTCATCGGCGCGACGGACAGCGAAGGCCGCAGCGTCAGTGTTCTGCAAACGGTTTACTTCGACTGGGGTAGCGGCGTAGTGGCGGGCGATACGGGGATTCTGTGGCACAACCGCGGCGCTTCATTCAGCACGAATCCCCGGCATCACAACGCGGTGCAACCGGGCAAGCGGCCGTTCCACACGCTCAACCCCGGCATGTATCTGAAGGATGGCCGGCCACATCTGCTGTTCGGCACGCAAGGCGCCGACGGTCAGCCGCAAACGCTGGCCGCGATTCTCACGCGGCTGATCGACTACGGGATGGACCCGCTCACTGCCCTCGCCCGTCCGCGCTTTCTGCTTGGCAAGACATTCTCCGATACACGCGATGCGTTGAAGCTCGAAGAGGACGTCGGCGCCGACGTGTTTGCCGAACTTGCTGCACGTGGGCATGAAGTGAGCGCCATTCCAGCGCAGAGTCCTTTGGCCGGCCATCCAGGCGTGATCCGCATCGAGCCGGACGGCGCAGCATCAGGCGCGCACGATCCACGTAGCGACGGCCGTGCGCTCGGGGTTTGAGTCAGCTGAGTGTCAAGCGGCCGCGTGTCGCCACTCACGTAGTTTCCCGCGCTGACGCATTGGCATAGCCAGTGATGCCGAGCAACTGGCCCAGGCTTTTCTCGCCGCGCATCCGTGAGGTTTCGATTCGTTCCTGGATATCGCGAAGGTGCGCTTCCATATGGGCCATTGCACCGGCGGCATCGCGCGCTTCGATGCAATCGACAATCGTCGCATGCTCCGCGTGCTCGCACGGCGCATGCCCCGGCGGCTCATATACGCCGACAATGAGCGAGCAGCGCGAAACCAGTTCCTTCAGATAGTTTTGCAGGATCGAGTTGCCCGCGAGCGCGGCGATGCGCATATGAAAACCGCTCGCGAGCGTGGCCCACGAAGGCTGGTCGAAGCGATGCATCGCCTCATGTTCGCTCGCCAGTTGCTGGCGCAAGGCCTTGATGTCCTGAGCGCTCGCGCGCTGTACGGCCAACTCGACCAGCATGCGTTCAACGGAGCGCCGCGCCTCGAAGATCTCGCGCGTTTCCTCAGGCGTCGGCTCGGCGATCACCGCGCCCTTGTTCGGCCGCAGCACGACGATGCCGTCGTAGGCGAGCTTTTCCAACACCCGCCGCACGACTGCGCGGCCCACGCCGAACAGTTGGCACAATTCGGGCTCCGGCAGCTTCGTGCCGGGCGTCAGACGATGGTTCAGCACGCCGTCGAAGATTGATTGATAGATGCGCGCGTCGTCGTCCGCTTCTTCCTTCGGCGTTTTTCTGGCGATGGCCGCGGCGGTTTTCGGCTTGGTGGTCGTACTCGTGCTCATGCAGCCTCCGGGCGCAGCACGCCGTCCCGCTCCAGTTCGTCCATGTGATGCGCGATTGCGCCCGGCGTCGTGATCCACACATCGCCTTTCGCTCGTGCCGCGGCGATGTGTTCGAGCGCGCGGCGCAGATGCCGTAGTCGATATGGCTGCCCCACCAGATAAGGATGCAGCGCGATGCCCATTACGAGCGCCTGCGGTTGCGTGCCGCGATTCGCCTGCTCGAGCATCTCGTCGAACTGATCGACGATCATGTCGGCGAACGCGCGGCCGTCCATATGGCGGCCCACCATCATCGGCAGATCGTTGAGTTCCTGCGGGTACGGAATCGACCATAACGGTCCGCTGCGTGTCGCCATACGTACCGGACGATCATCGTGACACCAGTTCAGCGTATAGCGATAACCCGTCTCGGCCAGAAGGTCGGGCGTCAGGTGCGATTCGGAGATCCACGGTGAGAGCCAGCCCTGCGGCGGCGTGCCGGACGCTTCGGCGATACGTTCGCGGCAATGCAGAAGCAGCTCGCGTTCGCCATTTTCGTCGAGGTCGCTTTGCCGATGTGCGTTGGTGTGCCCGTGACCGATCAGTTCGTCGCCACGCGCCACGCACGCCGCGATCAACTCCGGGCAATGGTCGTAGAGCGCGGTATTGATGAGCGTGCCCGCAGGCATTTCCAGCTCATCGAACAGTTCGATACAGCGCCACGCGCCCACGCGGTTGCCGTATTCGCGCCAGCTATGGTTCAGCACATCCGGTTGCGGCGAAATCGGGCCGAGCGCGGCGCCTAGTCCCTCGCCGAATGCAAAGTGCTCGATATTGAAGCCGAGATAGACCGCGAGCCCGCTATCGCCGGGCCAGCGGAACGCGTCGCTATCCGTGATCGGGCGATACGCAAAGCGGCCATGGGTGGCGATCGGTTGACGGGCGCGATTCTCTGCTGCGGGCATGTTCCGTGTGTCGTTCATGTAAAGAAGCCGTGAGTGACGAAAGGCGACGCGCTAGGCCCCGCATGAACCGAGTTGGCCGGATCATGCCCCGGGACGGACCGAAGACGCACCGCGATTGCGCAAAAAGAAACGCTTTGATCGCTGACGATCGACGCCGCAGATCGTTTGCAATATGTGAGCCAATTCGTCGACGTTAAGCACACCGGCGCGTTTGCAATCGCCGGACCTCGCGAATGGACGGATGGCACATGTCTTGCATTTGGATGGCTTCGCCGAGGCATCGCGCATGGTTTTGCGTGCGTCAGCACTTCGCCGTTCACGAGGACATCCACTCCATGATTCAGCCTGCTTCAACGGTGCTAGAAACCACAGCCGCCGATATCGAACTGGTGCACGTGTCGAAGCAATACGGCGACTCGCTTGCCGTCGACGCCATCGATCTGCGCATTGCCGGCGGTCAGTATTGCTGCCTGCTCGGGCCCTCGGGATGCGGCAAGACCTCGACCCTGCGCATGATCGCCGGGCATGAATCGGTCACCGAGGGTGACATTCTGATTGCGGGACGCAATGTCACGCGGGAAGAACCCGCTGCCCGCGGCACGGCAATGGTCTTTCAGAACTACGCGCTGTTCCCGCATCTGAGCGCGCTCGATAACGTCGCGTTCAGCCTGAAAATGCGCGGCGTCGCGAAGGATGTGCGCCGCAAGCGTGCCGGTGAGCTGCTGGAGTTGGTCGCGATGTCCGCGTATGCCGAACGCAAACCGGCGCAACTTTCGGGCGGCCAGCAGCAGCGTGTTGCGCTCGCTCGGGCGTTGTTGAATCAACCGGGCTGCCTGTTGCTCGACGAACCGCTTTCAGCGCTCGACCCGTTCCTGCGTGTGCAGATGCGTGCAGAACTCAAGCGCTGGCAGAAAGAACTCGGCATCACGTTCGTGCACGTCACGCACTCGCAGGAAGAAGCGATGGCGCTTGCCGATCTGGTGGTCGTGATGAGCCACGGGCGCATCGAACAAAGCGGCACGCCGCATGAAGTCTTCAACCGTCCGCGTACCGAGTTCGTCGCGCGTTTTCTCGGTGGTCACAACGTATTCAACACGAATGGCCGCTCGTTTACCGTGCGCGCCGATCATCTGCGAGTGGTGCCGCACGGCGTCACGCCAGTTCAGACGGCAACCGGTGAGAGTGGCTTGGCGCGGATCGGCGGCGTGCCCTGCAAGGTGCGCGAAGCGGAATACCAGGGCACCCATTTACGCATGACGCTCGATCCGCTCGACGGCTCGCCGGAACTGATCTCGTTGGTGAGCGACGGCGATTATGACCCGGCACGGCTCGGCCCCGACGCGCGTGTGGTGGTCTGGTGGAACGAGCAGGATGCGCATCCGCTGGCGGCCTGAGCGGGTGCGCGGTTGTGTTCTGCCTGCGCGACACGGTGGCGCAAAGAAGGTCTCTGAACGAGAAACGTGAACCGAGTTTTAACTGAACGACAAACAGGCGCTGACCGAACATCAGGCGCAGACCAAACGAACGTCAACTGAGGAGAAGGCAATGAGTGAAGCGAACGAGAGCCCGGCAGCGGCCGCATCCGATCTGAAGGAAAAGGGCCTGTCGCGCCGCACGTTCATCAAGGGCGCTGTGGCGGCGGCCGGCATTGCCGGTTTTCCGTACGTGCATGCGCAGGAGAAGATCACGTTGCGCTACCTCGGCACGGCGGTGAATCAGAGCGCCGACATCGCGAAGAAATTCAAGGAAGACACAGGCATCGACATTCAATATGTGCCGGTGACGACTGACGACGTGGCCAAGCGCATCATCACGCAGCCCAACTCGTTCGACATTGTCGACACCGAATATTTCGCGCTCAAGAAACTGATTCCGGCCGGCACGCTCGCGGGCATGGACGCGAAACGTATCAAGCTCGCCGACAAGATCACGCCGGTGCTGACACGCGGTGAAGTGAACGGCAAGAAGATCGGCGATCAGGGCACCGCGCCGAAAAAGGTGATGTTCCTGACCGGCCCGCGCTCCACGGAATTCTCCGCAACGCCGACCGAATGGATGACGCTGATCCCGACCACATACAACGCGGACACGCTCGGCATCCGTCCCGACCTCATCAAGCGCCCGATCGACAGTTGGGCCGAACTGCTCAATCCGCAATTCAAGGGAAAGGCGGCGCTATTGAACATTCCGGCGATCGGCATCATGGATTCGGCAATGGCGATCGAGGCGATGGGTCACGTGAAGTACGGCGACAAAGGCAACATGACCAAGGCCGAAATCGACCAGACCATCAAGATCCTGATCGAAGCCAAGCGCGCCGGCCAGTTCCGCGCGTTCTGGAAGGACTTCAACGAAAGCGTGAACCTGATGGCGTCAGGCGAGGTGGTGATCCAGTCGATGTGGTCGCCGGCCGTGACCAAGGTGCGCACCATGGGTGTCGCCTGCAAGTTCCAACCGCTCAAGGAAGGCTATCGCTCGTGGGCGTCAGGTTTTGGCTTTCCGCGCTCCCTGCAAGGGAAGAAGCTCGACGCTGCGTACGAGTTCGTCAACTGGTTCCAGGACGGTTGGGCTGGCGCCTACCTGATGCGTCAGGGCTATTACTCGGGTGTGCTCGAGACGGCAAAGACGCACATGCAGCCTTACGAATGGGACTACTGGATCGAAGGCAAAGCTGCCGCGCAGGACATCAAGGCACCCGATGGCCAGTTGCTCGAAAAAGCCGGCACCGTGCGTGACGGCGGCTCGTACAACCAGCGCATGGGGGCGATTGCCTGCTGGAATGCCGTGATGGACGAGAACATCTACATGGTTCAGAAGTGGAACGAGTTCATCGCGGCTTAAATGTGGCTTTGGCGTGGCTCGAGCGTGACTTGAGCGACTGAATCGCATGCCGGACTGCCGGTGCATGACATGCCGGCAGTTCTTCGACGACGCGCTCATTCCGCAGCGCAGTGTTTCCACTGATACCCGCCCATGGCAACGATCGACCTTCCCTCTCACGCGCAGGATGAGCCCGTCAAACACCCGCGCGCGCCGGCATGGCTGCAGGCCACACCGCTTTCGCTCACGTTCCTGCTGTTTTTCATCGTGCCGTTGGTCATCACGTTGATCGTCAGTTTCTGGGACTTCAACGAATATCAGATCATCCCGGCTTTCACGCTCAAAAACTACGCGGCGATTTTTAATGGCTGTTCGTCGATGACGGACGTCTGCGTGACCTTGAAAACATACTGGTCGACGCTCAAGTTCTGCGCGATCGTATGGACCGTGACCTTGCTGCTGGGTTTTTCGATTGCTTACTTCCTGGCGTTTCACGTACGCACGACGAGCATGCAGACAATCCTGTTCCTCGTCTGCACGATTCCCTTCTGGACGTCGAACGTAATCCGCATGATTTCGTGGATGCCATTGCTCGGCCGTAACGGGCTCGTCAATCAGGCCCTGCTGGGCGCACATCTGATCGACCAGCCACTCGAATGGTTGCTGTATTCGAATTTCTCGGTCGTGCTGGCGTTCGTGC
This sequence comes from Paraburkholderia aspalathi, assembly GCF_905220735.1. Classification (NCBI taxonomy): domain Bacteria; kingdom Pseudomonadati; phylum Pseudomonadota; class Betaproteobacteria; order Burkholderiales; family Burkholderiaceae; genus Paraburkholderia; species Paraburkholderia aspalathi. The sequence goes on along the minus strand of NZ_CAJNBA010000008.1, from coordinate 1,479 downwards.
ACCTCTACACGTTCTTCATGATCGTGCCGATTTTCAACGCGATGATGCGGATCGACCGTTCGTTGCTAGAGGCCGCGCGCGATGCCGGCGCAAGCGGCTGGCAAGTGATTCGCGACGTGGTGTTGCCGCTGTCGAAGACCGGCATTGTGATCGGCTCGATCTTCGTGATCACGATCGTAATGGGCGACTTCCTGACCGTCGGCGTGATGGGTGGCCAGCAGATCGCATCTGTCGGCAAGATCATCCAGGTGCAGACCGGCTACCTGCAATTTCCCGCCGCGGCGGCCAACGCGATCATTTTGCTGGCTGTCGTGTTGATGATCGTTTGGGGTTTGACGCGGGTGGTCGACATCCGAAAGGAGCTGTGAAGATGCAGGCCATTCGCCTCAGACATCGGGAGCGTCGGCCAGCCAGCTTTTACTGGCTCGCGCTGCTGTTCGGCTTGTTCGTGCTGTTCCTGTATGGACCGGTCATTACGATTTTCATTCTTTCGTTTCAGGGACCCGAGGGCGGGCTGACGTTTCCGATGCGTGGCGTGTCGTTGCACTGGTTTGCCGCGCTGCGTGACGGTGTCGGCGATGTCGATATCTGGGGGGCATTTGGGCGATCCGTGCGGCTGGCGTTGGCTGTAACCGTGTTGACCGTGCTGTTCTCGGTAGCGGCCGGATTGGCCTTTCGCCGACGATTTCGCGGGGATACGGCGGTCTTTTACGTGTCGGTCGCCAGTCTGATCATGCCGTCCATTATCGTTTCGCTTGGGATCGGGTTAACGTTCCGGTTGCTCGATAACGGTGTGAAGTATCTTGCTTCCGCATGGGGGTATCAATCGTTTGCCGATACCTATACGACGTCGATGGGCTTGTTCACGTCGGCGCTGGGCGCGCATTTGACGTGGACGCTGCCATTCGGTTTGCTCGTGATGTTTGCTGTGTTCAACCGCTTTAATCCTGCTTATGAAGAGGCTTCGCGGGATCTCGGCGCCACGCCGTGGCAAAGTTTCCGGCATGTTGTTTTGCCTATCATCGGACCTTCGGTTGTCGGCGTCGCGATGTTTGGGTTCACGCTTTCATGGGATGAGATTGCGCGTACCTCGCAGGCGATTGGGGATCAGAATACCTTGCCACTCGAATTGCAGGGGCTTACCACGTCGGTGACGACGCCTGTCATTTATGCGCTTGGAACGATGACTACGGTTTTGTCGCTTACGGTTATGGTTTTGTGTTTGCTCGCGGTGCGGGGGTTGGGGCGGCGGCGGGTGAAGTGACGTTTCTTTGCCTGCTTGGCGGTTGGGTTTTTGTTTGCTCGGGGTGTTGGGGTTTCCTTGTTCTGGCCTTGGTGCCTTTCCTTGTTTTGTTAGTGGTCTATTATTGTTGCCCCTGTGCGGGGCGGCACTGTAGTGGTTCAATGAACCTGGACACCTCTAAAGGGGATAATTCTCCAACTGAGGTGAGAAATGAGCAGACGGAACATTCCTGAAGA
>NZ_CAJNBA010000007.1:0-328230 GCF_905220735.1 Paraburkholderia aspalathi | reverse complement strand
TTCGACTTTTTAAAAATACCCTTTGCCGGTGTCCAGGATTGCTTGACCACTACAGTGCCGCCCCGCACAGGGGCAACGCTAATAGACCACTAACAATGCAAGGAAAGGCACCAAAGCCAGAACAAGGAAAGGCCAAAGCCCTAAGAACACAGACAACAAGCGCCACGCAGGCAAAAAACCCAAACTAAACGCCAACGCCGCAAGCAAACAACCCCGCAGCGAAGGCGCAAATCAACCCCTAATCCCGCGGCGAAGAAGCCGCCCCATGACTTAACCAATCAAGCACAGCAGTAGCATCATCATCCGCCCCCTGTCGCGCCTTAGCGACAGTCTCAGCCACATCAGCGCTAGGCACAGCGCGCCGAATCGCCACCCCAACGGCAAGAATATCAATCATGACGAGATGCAGAATCCGCGAAATCATCGACAACTGCGACTCGCGAATCTCAATGTGATCGGTCTCCAAAGCGACAGTAGCCCGCTTGGCCAGCGCCGTATTGCTCGACGTAATGGCAATCACCTTCGCCCCCGCCTGCATGGCGACATCCAGCACGCGCAGTAACTCAGGCGCACGTCCCGACTTGGACACGGCGACAATCACATCGCCCTTGCCCAGCAACGCAGCAGACGCCGCCTGCATATACAGATCGCCGTAAGCAATCGTCGGAATACCAAACCGGAAGAACTTGTAATGCGCGTCCTGCGCGACGATGTTCGAATTGCCGAGCCCATAAAACTCAATCCGCCGCGCGCCGTTCAACAAATCGATCGCCCGCTCGACCTGGTCGAAATTCAAATGCTCGCGCAGCTGCAAAATCGCCGACACGGTGTTGTCCAGCACCTTCGCGCCAAAGTCCGTCGCGGTATCGCCCAGATGCACCTGGCTATGACTCACCGGAATCGTGCCGGTCAAACCCGTCGCCAGCTTCAGCTTGAAATCCGACAAACCCTGGCAGCCAAGCGAGCGGCAAAAGCGGATCACCGTCGGCTGGCTCACGTCGGCCTTGCGCGCGATATCCACGATCGGATCGTTGATGATCGAACGCGGATGATTCAACGCGAGATCGGCCACACGGCGCTCGGCCGGCGTCAACGCGTCGCGCATCTGGCGAATCCGCTCGAACACGGCCGATGAACTGCCGCCCGCGCGGTTCGACAACTGCTCCGCGAGAATCGCCGACACACCCAGAAACGCCGGGTATTCAGCGGTAATCACATAGGTCGGCACGTTCTGCAAATATGCCTCGAAGCGACCCTTCGCCTCGAACCGTTTGCGAAACGACGAACGCGCGAAGAACTCGCCAAGCCTCGGCACGACGCCGCCGCCAATGTAGATGCCGCCCAATGCGCCGAGCGTCACCGCGATATTGCCGGCGAAGGTGCCAAGAATGCCGCAGAACACGTCGACGGATTCGGCCGCGAGCGGCTCGCCTTCCATCGCGCGCTTGACGATCTCTATCGTGTCGACGTTCGCCGCCACGCGTTTCTTGTCGCGACCCGCGAGCGCGCGGTAGATCACTTCGAGGCCGGGACCCGCCGCCACACGTTCGAACGAGACGTGCGACCACTTTTTGCGTGCGTACTGCAGCACGATGTCTTCGCGTTCGTCGGCCGGCGCGAAGGTGGCGTGGCCGCCTTCGCTGCCGAGCGCGATCCAGCGGTCGTCGGCGGGAATCAGGCCGGACACGCCCATGCCGGTGCCCGGGCCGAGCAGGCCGATCACGCTGTTCGGACGGCGCGCGCCGCCGCCTACCTGTACGCGCTGCGCGTCGGTCAGGCCGGGCAGCGCCATGGCCAGCGCGGTAAAGTCGTTCACCACCAGCAACGTGTCGAAGCCGAGCGCACGGCGCGTGGCTTCGATCGAAAAGCTCCAGTCGTGATTGGTCATGCTGACCTGATCGCCGTCGACCGGATTCGCAATCGCAATCGCCGCGTGATTCACGCGGCCGATCTTAGTGTCCTTCAGATACTTCTTGATGACTTCGGCAACGCCCGGATAGTCCGCGCACGGATAGACCTGCACCGAGCCGATTTCGCCCGGGCTGTATTCGAGCGCGAAACGCGCATTGGTGCCGCCGATGTCGGCGAGCAGCCTCGGTCCATCGGCGTGCTGGCCCGCGCCCGGAACAGCCTTAGTTTGCACACCAGTAGACATCGAGTCTCACTCCCTTGTCGTTTGCCAACTGCGAGATGGCATTTTTTTGTAGCGCAGCGGTGGCGGCATTCAGCACGTCCATCTTGCGCGGTCCTGCGATCAGCAAAAACAGGTGCTTCACTTCTTTCAGCGCGGAGAGCGACCAGCTCACACGCGCATGCGGCGCGCTGCCGGGATGCACGGCAACGAAGCGCTCGGCAGTGGTGATCGCGTAGTCCCATTCGGGCGCATCCGCGAAAATCGACGCGGTGTGGCCGTCTTCGCCCATGCCGAGAATCGCGACGTCCGGCACGGCGCTAAAGCGCGGGTCGGCGTTCAGCGCGGCAACGTGCGCGTTCAAGTCTTGCGTGGCGTCGACCAGCGGCCAGAAAGCGGCATTTTTCGCGGCGTTCTGCAACAGCGTTTCGTGCACGAGTTGCGAATTGCTCGCGCTGTCCGTTTCCGGCACCCAGCGGTCGTCGACCAGCGTCACGGCGATGCGCGACCAGTCGAAGGATTGCGTGGACAACGTCTGCAGGAACGGACGCGGACTGCTGCCGCCGGACACTGCAAGCATGGCCGGGCGCGCGTCGTTGGTTGACGTAGCCGTCTGTGCGGCGAGCGACGCATGTAACGCGTCGCCAACCGCCTTCGCCAACGCGTCGGATTGGGCGCGTTGATCGTCGAAAGCGTGAAGCTCGATCACTTCTCCTCCGTGCTGCTTTCTTGTTAGATCTGCGGAATGTGCCGTCCTGCTCTCACGCGATGCCTGCAAGTGGGATGACTTGCAGGCGCCTTCGTGATACCGGCGCCATTCCGTTCAGTTCGTCGGTGGGTCTCGCCGGCGCCGTGCCGTGCTTCGATCGGGATCGCGCATGGTACGACGCCGTAATTCAGTTGATTCAATTCTCTTCTTCGAGCCAGCAGGTGCCGTGCTGCGCCAACATCGCGCTCGCCGCTGCCGGCCCCCACGTACCTGCTGCATACGGCTTGGGCGGCTTGTTGGCAGTGGCCCATTCGTTGAGGATCGGTTCGACCCAACGCCATGCCGCTTCCTGCTCGTCGCGCCGCACAAACAGCGCGAGGCGGCCGTTGATGACGTCGAGCAGCAGACGTTGATACGCCTCCATTTGCCCTTCGCGGAAGAAGCGGTCGAACGCGAGGTCGAGGTGGACGCTGGCGAGGTTCATGCCTTCGCCTGGCTGCTTCGCGAGACAGTAGAGGCGAATGGTTTCGTTCGGCTGCAAACGGATCACGAGACGGTTCGCACCACCGCGCAACGCGGACGCGCCCAGTGCCGAATGCGGCACCGCACGAAAATTCACCACGATCTCAGCGACGCGATCCGCGAGACGCTTGCCCGTGCGCAGGAAGAACGGCACACCGGCCCAGCGCCAGTTTTCGATTTCCACCTTCACCGCAACGAAGGTTTCGGTGTTGCTGTCCTGCTTCACGCCAGGCTCGGTTGCATACGCCGGCACCGCGCTGCCGCGGATCACGCCCGCATGATACTGGCCGCGCACGGCGACCTTGCCGATATCACGCGGATCGATCGGCTTCAACGCGCGCAGCACGCGCAGCTTTTCGTCGCGGACCGAATCGGAATCCATTGAATGCGGTGGTTCCATCGCGACGATGGAAAGCAGTTGCAGCAAATGGTTCTGCACCATGTCGCGCAAGGCGCCGGTGTTGTCGTAGAAGTCGCCGCGCGCTTCCACGCCGAGTTCTTCAGCGATCGTGATCTGAATGCTTTCTACCCATTCGCGGCGCCACAACGGTTCGAACAGCACATTGCCGAAGCGCAGCGCGAGCAGGTTCTGCACCGGCTCCTTACCGAGGTAGTGATCGATCCGGTAGATCTGTTCTTCAGCGAAGATTTCACCGACTGCATCATTAATTGCGTTGGACGACTTGAGGTCGTAGCCGAGCGGCTTTTCCAGCACGATGCGCGAATTTTCGTTGAGCCCCACCGACGCCAGCGCGCGGCAGATCGGCACGAACAGCGACGGGCCTGTGGCCAGATAGAACACCCGAATGCCGGGGCGGCCGCTCAAGGCGTCGCGCAGCAGCGTGAAGTCTTCGGGGTTGCCGAGATCGATCTTCACGAACTCGATACGGTCGAGGAAGCTCGCCCATGCTGTTTCATCCACACCGTTCTTCGATACGTGCGGTTTGACGTGCTCATTGACCCAGTCAATGTAGGCCGCACGATCCGCTATATGCCGCGCCACCGCGACGATCTTGCCACTGTCGGCCAGCATGCCGCCTGCACGGTGCGCTTCATACAGTGCCGGCAGGATCTTGCGCATCGACAGGTCGCCGGTTCCGCCGAAGAGAACGAAGGTGAAGCTTGAATCGGTTTGCATGTGTCTCCGTCGATATCCTGGGGCCGCCGTGGGGACCGAAAAAGGGCGACCGTAGTCCGATAAAATATTTTTTGACACTGAATTGTAGTTTAACTACAATCCAAATCAAGAGGTAGCGCTAATTCGATGAAAAAAGCGTGCGCTGTGAGGCTAGATGCGCGTTTTCCCGAATCGGCAGGCGTCCCCTGCATGTTAACGGACATTGCGTGAGAGCACGTGCCAGCATGCCCCCGGCGGTCCTTACGGAAGGCCGGAAAGCTGATCTGGCGTCAGGGTTAACGTGCAAGGCACCTCGAGTCTGCCGCGCGCGACGCGGGCAGGCAAAAATCAAAAGAGGAGACAGTCAGTTGCATCCCGAACCACTCATCTCTTGAGCTTCCAGCGGCCGGATATCGGTCCGCCGGCACATGCCTTAACGCATGCGCCCGACCGTGCTCGATCGCCCAGTGTTTTGCCTGTTTGAACCAACCACAGCACCCTGGCGACATCAGGGGCCATTTGTTTTTTGTTCAGGTGTCTGGAGGAGATAAGCAATGAAATTTCGCGCGATCATGGGCGCTTTGTGCGCCGCAGGTCTGATGTGTGGCGTCTCGGCCGTGCAAGCTGCCGAGTCGATCGAAGTGTTGCACTGGTGGACTTCGGGCGGCGAATCGAAAGCCGTCGGCGTCCTCAAGGACGACATGACGAAACAGGGTTACACGTGGAAGGACTTCGCGGTTGCTGGCGGCGCGGGTGCGGCTGCCATGACGGCACTGAAGACGCAGGTGATCTCGGGCAACGCGCCGAGCGCTGCGCAGATCAAGGGTCCGCTGATCCAGGACTGGGCTTCGCAAGGCGTGCTGGTGCCGATCGACTCGGCCGCAGCTGACTGGAAGAAGAACCTGCCGCCGGAAATCGACAAGATCATGCACGCGGACGGCCACTATGTGGCAGCACCGTTCTCGGTGCACCGCGTGAACTGGCTGTACATCAACAAGGCAGCGCTGGACAAGGCGGGCGGCAAGGTGCCGACCACGTGGCCTGAGTTCTTCGCGGTGGCCGACAAGATGAAGGCCGCGGGCATCCAGCCGATCGCGATGGGCGGTCAGCCGTGGCAAGACCTGACGCTGTGGGAAGACGTCGTGCTGTCGCAAGGCGCGGGCTTCTACAAGAAGGCGCTGGTTGATCTCGACGAGAAGACGCTGACGTCGGATCAGATGGTCGGCGTGTTCGACACGGTCCGCAAGATCCAGGGTTACTTCGACGCGGGCCGCACGGGCCGTGACTGGAACCTGGCAACGGCGATGGTCATCAACGGCAAGGCCGGCATGCAGTTCATGGGCGACTGGGCGAAGGGCGAGTTCGCCAACGCCAACAAGAAGGCGGGTTCGGACTACGTCTGCGCTGCGGTTCCGGGCACGGAAAAGTCGTACACGTTCAACGTCGACTCGTTCGTGTTCTTCCAGCAGAAGGGCCAGACGGGTGCAACGCCGGGTCAACTGGCGCTGGCCAAGACGATCATGTCGCCGGAATTCCAGGAACAGTTCAGCCTGAACAAGGGGTCGATCCCGGTTCGTCTGGGCGTGTCGATGGCCAAGTTCGACGACTGCGCGAAGAAGTCGTACGCGGATGAACAAGTGGCGATCAAGTCGGGCGGCTATGTGCCTTCGCTGGCACACGGCATGGCGCAACCGGATGCAGCAGCCGGCGCGATCTCGGACGTGGTCACGAAGTTCATGAACTCGCAGCAGGATTCGAAGAGCGCGGTTGCTGCGCTCGCGAAGGCTGCGAAGACCAAGTAAGTAGCGTCAAGCGAAGTAGTGCGCCTGGTCGTTCCCTGCGGGGGCGCCGGGCGCGTTCTTCGGAATGCTTGCAGCCGTTGCGTTACTTAGGGCGAGACACTTCACCCCTGGTTTCATCGAGTCACACCTATGCCGTTCCGGTCTCGCGTCTTTCGTGAGCGAGCGCCCCGGCGGTACAGTTTCAGCAGGAGTCGAGTAGTGACTGCTTCTATCAGCGGAAACGGGAAAACGTCCACCGTGACCCGCCGCACGTCGCCGATGGCGGCCCTTGCCGATCGCTGGATTCCGAAGCTGGTGCTCGCACCCAGCGTCGTGATCAGCCTGATCTTCGTATATGGTTTCATCGCTATTACCGGCTATCTGTCGCTGTCGAATTCGCGGCTGATGCCTCGTTATGAATTTGTCGGTCTCGACCGTTATCGCGAACTGTTCGATAACGATGTGTTCTGGACGTCGGCTGCCAACCTCGGTTGGTTCGGCATTCCGTTTATCGGTATCTGTATCGGCCTCGGCCTGTTCCTCGCGATCCTGCTCGATCAGCAGATCCGCAATGAAGGCGCGCTGCGCGCCGTGTTCCTGTACCCGATGGCGCTTTCGTTCATCGTGACGGGTACGGCGTGGCAATGGATCATGACGCCGAGCGTCGGCCTCGAAAAGGTGTTCCACGACTGGGGCTGGACGAGCTTCTCGTTTAGCTGGCTCGGCGACCCTGATAAGGCGATTTTCTGCGTGGTGATCGCGGCCGTGTGGCAGTCCACCGGCTTCGTGATGGCGCTGTTCCTCGCGGGCCTGCGCGGTGTCGACGGTGAAATCTTCAAGGCTGCGCAAATGGACGGCGCGGGCTTGCCCACCATCTACCGCAAGATCGTGATTCCGAGCATGCGCCCGGTGTTCTTCTCCGTGCTGCTGATTCTCTGCCACATCACGATCAAGACCTTCGACCTGGTTGTCGCGTTGACCGCGGGTGGTCCGGGTACGTCTTCATCGTTGCCGGCTATTTTCATGTACACGTTTTCGTTCAATCGCGGGCAGCTGGGCGTCGGCGCGGCATCGTCGATGATGATGCTCGCCACCGTTGTGGCCGTGCTCGTGCCGCTGATGTATCTGGAATCGAGGAGCACCCGCAATGCAGCCTAAGATGACGATCAGCCGTGCCGTCATTTATGCGGCCTTGATTCTGTTCGCCCTGTATTTCCTGTTTCCGCTGTACGTGATGCTGTCCACGTCGTTCAAGGATGTCGACCAACTGCGCACCGGCAACCTGCTCACGCCGCCTACTCACTGGACCATCGATCCCTGGATCAAGGCATGGAGCGGTGCGTGTACGGGTGTGCGCTGCGACGGCATGCAGCCGTTCTTCATGAACTCCGTGCGCATGGTCATTCCGGCCGTGCTGATCTCGTCGATCATCGGCGCGTTCAACGGTTATGTGCTCACGCACTGGCGCTTCCGCGGCGCGGATCCGATCTTCACGATGATCCTGGTCGGCTGCTTCATTCCGTTTCAGGCGATCCTGCTGCCGATGGCGCGTTTCGAAGGCCTGCTCGGCCTGTCGAATTCGATCACCGGTCTGGTGGTGGTGCACGTGATCTACGGTATCGCCTTCACCACGATGTTCTTCCGCAACTTCTACGTGAGCATTCCGGCTGAACTCGTGAAGGCCGCGCGGATCGATGGTGCAGGTTTCTTCACGATCTTCACGAAGATTCTGATGCCGGTGTCGCTGCCGATTTTCATGGTGTGCCTGATCTGGCAATTCACGCAGATCTGGAATGACTTCCTGTTCGGGATTGTGTTCTCCGGTGTCGATTCGATGCCGATCACGGTGGCGCTGAACAACCTCGTGAACACCTCGACCGGCGTGAAGGAATACAACGTGGACATGGCCGGCGCGATCATCGCGGCATTGCCGACCTTGCTCGTCTACATCGTCGCCGGCCGCTATTTCGTGCGCGGTCTGACGGCGGGCGCAGTCAAGGGTTAAGCCCGGGCTAACCATACGCATCGCGGCGGCGCTTCTTCGATAGTGCGTCGCCGTCATCCGACCAGAGTTTTCAAGCTGTACCAGAGACAAGAGGATTCACAGCATGGCAAGCCTTTCCATCCGTGACGTGTACAAGACTTACCCGAACGGGGTACCGGTTCTGAAGGGTGTCAACATCGACATCGAAGACGGCCAGTTCCTGATTCTCGTTGGCGGCTCGGGCTGCGGGAAATCGACGCTGCTCAACATGATCGCCGGCCTCGAAACCGTGACCAAGGGCGAGATCCAGATCGATGGCAAGACGGTGAACAACCTCTCGCCAAAAGATCGCGACATCGCGATGGTGTTCCAGTCATACGCGCTGTATCCGTCCATGACGGTGCGCGAGAACATCTCGTTCGGCCTGGGCATTCGCAAGGTGCCGAAGCAGGAGCAGGCGCAGATTGTCGACCGCGTGTCGAACACGCTGCAGATCACGCACCTGCTGGACCGCAAGCCGGGGCAGCTCTCCGGTGGCCAGCGTCAGCGCGTGGCCATGGGCCGTGCGCTCGCGCGCGATCCGGTGATGTTCCTGTTCGACGAACCGCTGTCGAACCTCGACGCGAAGCTGCGCATCGAAATGCGCTCGGAAATCAAGCTGCTGCATCAACGCCTCGGCACGACGATCGTCTACGTGACGCACGATCAGATCGAAGCGATGACGCTCGGCGACCGCATCGCGGTCATGAAAGACGGCATCGTCCAGCAGTTCGGCGCACCGCAGGAAATCTACGACTCGCCGGCGAATCTGTTCGTGGCCGGCTTTATCGGCGCGCCGCCGATGAACTTCATCCAGGGCAAGCTGGTGGAGCAGGGTTCGGGCGTGGGCATCGAACTGGATACGGGCACGGCGCGCAATGTGTTGAATCTGCCGTTCGATTCGGCGAAGGTGAAGTCGCACGTCGGGCGCGAAGTGATTCTCGGCTTGCGCCCTGAGCGGATCACCGACGCACGCGGTGCGCATGGCGACCACGCGAACCTGCAGGCGATCGACGTGAAGGTCGATGTGATCGAGCCGACCGGTCCGGATACGCTGGTGTTCGCGCAGGTGAACGGCAAGCGCATTGTGAGCCGCGTGCACCCGGCTTCGAATCCGCAGCCCTTGTCGACTACGACATTGTTGTTCGATGCGTCGAAGGCGGTGTTGTTCGATCCGACCAATGAAGAGCGGATTGCCTGAGGCGAATTATTCGCTGAGCGATTTGCGTTGAAAAAGCCCCATGCGTCGTGAGACGCGTGGGGCTTTTCTTCATGTGCCGGGTGCTGTTTGCATCGGGTTGCGGCGGCCCCGGAACATGTCGCCCCTGCGACGCGACGTCAAGCGTCCTTGATGCGCAAATCCGGATTGTTCCGTGCCAGCTCGGTGACCCACTCGGTGAAGGCGCGCAGCCGTGAACTCAGATTGCGGCGATGCGCGTACAGGATCGAAAGCGGCGTGCTGGGGCTCGTGTAGTTCGTGAGAATTTCCTTGAGCGCGCCTTGCGCAATCAGATCCGCGACCATGAAGCGCGACGGCTGGATGATGCCGTGGCCGAGGGCGCTCGCGCTGATGTAGACGCTGCCGTCATTCACCGCAAGCACGCTTTTGAGCGTGACCTTGACGATTTCGCCATCCACCTCGTACTCGAACGGAAAGGTCTTGCCGCTGCGCGCGGAAACGTAGTTGACCGCGCGATGCTCGCTTAGCTCCTCGAGCGTGGTCGGCGTGCCGTATTGCTCCAGATAGGCGGACGACGCGCAGGTCACGATCCGCGCCTCGCCGATGCGCCGCGCGACGAGACTCGACTCTTCCGGCGTGCCCATGCGGATCACGCAATCCACCCCGTCCTGAATCAGATCGATGTTGCGATCCGCCAGCCCAAGCCGCACGTCGATCTCGGGGTATTGCCGGTAGAAGTCGTCGAGCGCGGGCAGCAGCAGCGCACGGGCGAGCGTGCCGGACGTATCGACGCGAATCGTGCCGCTCGGATGTTCGCGCTTATTCGACAGCGAGGATTCGGCATCGGCGACTTCGGCGAGGATGCGTACGCACCGGTCGTAGAACAGCGCGCCGTCTTCGGTGACGCTGACCTGCCGCGTCGAACGGTTCAGAAGCCGCACGCCGACGTGTTCTTCCAGAGCCTGAATGGTCCGGCTGACTTTGGCGCGGGGCAGGTCGAGCGACTCGGATACTTTGGTGAAGCTGTTCGCCTCGACCACACGCGTAAATATCTCCATCGCTTCGAAACGGTCCATGTTTTGCCTTATGAGTGATGGGCGGAAGTGGGTTTCGAAGTGAAGTGTATCGCTTGGAAATAGTGTTGGCGCGCTCTCGTGGTTAAGTTGGCCCGTGCGGGGTCCGTACGATCAATCCCGATCAGGCGCGCCAAGCGGGAACAGCGGGCGATACGGGCGGGCTTCGTCGACCGCGCGAGCGAACGATGGCCGGGCCAGCAGCCGCTTCCGGTAGGCGAGCACGTGCTCAAAAGCCGGGCCGATGCGATGCGTCCAGTCGGCGTAGAACAGGAACGGCGCGGCGCCGCAATCGGCGAGGCTGAAGGTATCGCCGGCCGCCCATTCGCGTTCGGCCATCACTTTGTCGAGCCAGCCGTAGGCCGTGTCCAGCATGCTGCGGGCCTCCGCCACGGCGCGCGGGTCATGCTCCCCCTCGGCGCGCATGCTGTCGTAGACGATCTTTTGCTGCGGCGTGGAGATGTAGTTGTCGAAGAAGCGATCCATGCTGCGCACTTCCAGCGCGGCGCGGGCATCGGCCGGCAAAAGCGGCACCGGCCCCGGGTGATACAGGCCGAGATACTCGATGATGATGCTCGCCTCCATCACGGTCCGGCTGCCGTCGACCAGCACGGGAAAGCGCTTGATCGGCCACAGCGCGGCGAACTCAGCCATGACCTGCGGGTCGTCGTACGCGAGGAGGCGCAGTTCGAACGGCGTGCCGTTTTCGTAAAGCGCGGTCAGCACCTTCTGGCAGTAGGAGGAGAAGGGGTGGGCATAGAGCTTCAGGGTCATCGGGGTCACCTATGGCGGGTTGCGAGGCGCGCTGTGGCGCGATGACGGCCGGAGGGGCCGTTTACCTGACGACGAACGAGAGCGGTGGAAATCGACAACCTCACGACGACCCGGAAAATTTTAGCGGAAGCCGAATGTCCATCCGCATCCGCCAAAGACCGGACGCTCGAAAAAGCTTATGCGCCGCGATTTGTTACGACAAAACGTCACAAACTTTCAAGAAAGATCGTGTAACATTTGAAAAAATTGTAAGAAATCGACGTGACCGCGACGTAGCCGGTTTGCCGCCGTAATCAGAAAGACCACCGGGGCGTCACGCAATAAATAACGAATAACTCGACGCACGGAGCCTTTGCATGTCAACGATCACCACGTCTGTGAATAGCGCGACTGCTAATGCGCAGAACCAGGTGCAGCAAGCGGCGCAATCGATTATCAGCGGCTCCACCGGCAACGCGACGATGGACGTGGCGACCCTGGTCTCGGCCCTCGTGAATGCGAAGACGGCCGGCCAGACGGCGGCGCTGAAGGCCAAACAGACGAGCGATACCACCACCTTATCCGCGTACGGCGCCCTGAGCTCCGCGTTGAACGCCTTGCAGGCAGCGATCAAGAATCTCTCGGACGGAACCACCCTGTCGACCTTCGGGGCCACCGCGAGCGGCAAGGGCATGGATCCCAAGGCGGGTCCCGGTGCAGTCGCCGGCAGCTACTCGATCGATGTCAAGCAGATCGCTGCATCGCAGAGTCTCTCGTCGGCGGCGTTCGATTCCACCGCCAAATTGGGCACCGGCAAGTTAACCATCGCAGTTGGCGGCAAGTCGATGGATGTCACGATCGACAGCACCAACAACACGCTGAGCGGTATCGCCAATGCGATCAACAAGGCGGGCAACAATCCGGGTGTCACGGCCACCATCGTGACCGGCACGGGTGGTGCCCACCTGGTGTTGCGCTCGACTACCACCGGCGCGGCCAATACGATCAACGTGTCCACCAGCGACGTGCAGAGCGACGCAGGCCTGTCGAGCCTCGGCGTAACCTCCACGCCGGGTGCGAACGGCGCGGCGTCCACGATCGTGTCCTCGGATACCAGCAAGGCCTGGCAACAAAGCGAGGCTGCTCAGGACGCGAAGTTCACCATCGGCGGGATTGAGGCGAGCAGCTCTACGAACGCGGTGACGGCAGCGATTTCCGGCGTCACGCTGAATCTGTCGAGCGCCGCGGTTGGCACCACGCAGACACTGACGATCGCACCGGATACGACCGCGCAGAACACGGCCATCACCAACTTCGCCAATCTTTACAACACCGTCGTCACGACCATCAACTCGCTGTCCTCGTTTGACAAGTCCTCGAAAACCGGCGGCGCGTTGCTTGGCGATTCGACGCTGACGACGATCAAGAATACGTTGGCGTCGATCGTCGGCGGGGGCGTCGGCGCGGGGTCGTCAGCGGTGGGGCTCGCTTCGATTGGCATTACGCTGAAGGGCGATCCGGCGGACGGCACCCTGGTCATCGACAGCAAGAAGCTGAGTACGTCGCTCACCAGCAGCCCGGCGCAAGTCGCCGCGTTGTTCAACTCGACCAACGGCATCGGCGCTAAATTGAACAAGAGCATTAGCGACTTCGTGAAGACGGGCGGCATCATCGACACCCGCAGCACGGCGTTGAATGCCGACCTGAAGAGCATCACCACGCAGCAGACCACGCTCGCCAATTACAGCGCGCAGTTGACGAAGCAGTACCAGAGTCAGTTCACCGCGCTCAACACGCTGATGGCGACGATGAACAACAACTCGCAGTACCTGACGGCGCTGTTTGGCGGCTCGAAGAGTGCGGGGGCGTTGGCGACCAACAAGTAAGACTGCTTTGGAGCGCGCCGCCTGATTCCGGGCGGCGTGCTTTTTATCAGAGCAGTTTGATGAAGCAAACTTAGTGAGGCAGCCGGACGTTGAACCTGAACGTTGCCAGCCTCGCGAGCAGGATAAAGGCGGTGGCGATCAACACGCTATAAACCGTATCGACGTCCATATAGTCCAGCAGCACGTACAGCCAGCACCCCACAAAAGCGCATGTCGCGTACGGCCGTGAATCACGCAAAATCAGTGGCACTTCGTTGCACAGCACGTCGCGAATCACGCCGCCAAAGACGCCGGCCAACACCCCCATCATCACCGACGTGAACCACGGCATCTGCGCGTCGTGCGCGATCGACGTGCCTGAAATGCTGAACAAGCCCAGCCCGATCGCATCGGCTACCAGCAGAACCCGCTCGGAAAGCAGCCGCGACGTCATCTTCAGGAGCGTTGGCGCGAACAACGACATCACGAAGATCGCGATCAAATAGGCTTGATGCTCGACCCAGTAAAAGGGCCGCCGCTCCAGCAGCACGTCGCGCAAGGTGCCGCCGCCGAAGGCCGTCGCGACGGCCACGAGGAAGGTGCCCACGGCGTCGAGCCGGCGGGTCCTCGCTTCGATAAAACCGGAAATCGCGTACGCGAAAATAGCCAGCGCTTCCATGATGGTCAGCGCCAGCGTCAGCCTCGGATGGATCACCGGGACTCCGTCAGGACTTGGGGGAAGCCGGCAATGCGCCCGGCTGCAATAGGACAACCACGGCACCCGCGCCGCCGTCATGCGGACGCGCCTGGCAGAACGCGATCACCTCGGACTTCTGCACGAGCCACGCGCGCACTTTGCCCTTCAGTACGGGTTCTTTTCCAATCGACCCGAGGCCCTTGCCGTGAATCACGCGCAAACACCGCAGGCCACGTTTCACCGACTCACGAATGAATTCGGCCAGCGCCTCGCGGGCTTCCTCGCGACGCATGCCGTGCAAGTCGATTTGTGCCTGCACGATCCAATCGCCACGCCGCAGTTTGCGGACGACTTCCTGGCTCACGCCGGGACGGCAATAGGAGAGCGTTTCGTCGGTTTCGAGCAGGACCTCGGGATCGAATTCGTCGGAGATCGCTTCGTGCAGCACGGCTTCTTCGTCGAGTTTGGTTTGCACCGGCAACGGCGGCGGAGGATTGCGCGGCAAGCTGGCGCGCGGCGGGACCGCCAGCGGTGCAACCGCGCCGATCTCGCGGCGAAACAGATCGGCATCCGCTGACGCTTCGCGTTGCGCCGCTGCGGCGGCCGCACGTTCGCGTTCACGACGTTGTGTGTCGCCCTTTAATGCATCGCGCAACGCGCCGAGGCCGGCCAGGCCCGCGGCCGGTTCGATCTTCGGTTTGACTGCGGGTGCGGATACCTCCGGCGCGGGCCTGGCAACAGCTCGGGCGCGCTTCGGTTCGCTGGGGTGGGGCTGATTCTTCGGCATATCGGTAATACACAGAAAAGTAGATCGATCGCGCGAATCCGACGCGAACAGGACGCAAAAAAGGCCGCCAGCTTCTCAGCCGCGGCCTTCTATCAAGCAGGTGGCCGGGCCATGCCCAGCCGCCATTTTACCGTTGCACCTGGTGTTTCTCAGATCAGCGGTCGGCTTCGGCGCTCATCACGTGCTCGCCGATCTCGTCGAGCGTTTCCAGATAACGTTGCGCGTCGAGCGCGGCCATACAGCCCGTGCCCGCGCTGGTGATCGCCTGACGATAGACGTGGTCCTGCACGTCGCCCGCTGCGAACACGCCCGGCACGC
Source organism: Paraburkholderia aspalathi (assembly GCF_905220735.1). Lineage (NCBI taxonomy): Bacteria > Pseudomonadati > Pseudomonadota > Betaproteobacteria > Burkholderiales > Burkholderiaceae > Paraburkholderia > Paraburkholderia aspalathi. The sequence goes on along the minus strand of NZ_CAJNBA010000007.1, from coordinate 313,274 downwards.
TGGTCGCCGTTGCGAAACCGTTCAGACCGCCCTTGGTGATGATGTAGCCGTTCTTCATCTCCAGCTGGCCTGCGAAAATGTCCGTGTTCGGCTTGTGGCCGATCGCGACGAAGATGCCTTGCAGCGCGATATCCGTGGTGTCGCCGGTTTGCGTGTTCTTGATACGCAGGCCGGTCACGCCGGACTGGTCGCCCGTCACTTCGTCGAGCGTGCTGTTCCACTTGATCTCGACCAGGCCTTCCTTTTCCTTCGCCAGCAAGCGGTCGATCAGGATCGGTTCGGCGCGGAACTTGTCGCGGCGATGGATCACCGTCACCTTCTTGGCGATGCCGGAAAGATAGAGGGCTTCCTCGACTGCGGTATTGCCGCCGCCGATCACGGCCACATGTTGTTGCTTGTAGAAGAAACCGTCGCATGTGGCGCAAGCCGATACGCCCTTGCCCATGAACAATTCTTCAGACGGCAGGCCGAGATACTGCGCCGATGCGCCGGTCGAGATGATCAGCGAGTCGCAGGTGTACTCACCCGAGTCGCCGATCAGGCGGATCGGCTTCTCATCCAGCTTGGCCGTATGGATGTGGTCGAAGATGATTTCGGTGTTGAAGCGCTCTGCGTGTTCCAGGAAGCGCCCCATCAGCTCCGGGCCTTGCACGCCGTTCGCATCGGCCGGCCAGTTTTCGACGTCGGTCGTGGTCATCAGCTGACCGCCTTGGGCGAGACCCGTGACGAGCACCGGCGACAGGTTGGCGCGTGCCGCGTAGACCGCTGCCGTGTAGCCGGCGGGACCGGAACCGAGAATCAGAACTTTGGCGTGTTTCGTGGAAGTAGCGGGCATGATCGAAATCCTTTTACGGCGCCCGGCTCGCCCATGCGAGGCCGCGCGACTTGAGCTGAAACTATAGATGGGTATCAGAGCGGCATTATAAAGGGCGGCACGCCGGCCTGCTCCATGAAGCTTTCCGATCGTGGTGATAGCGTCGCTGCGGGCCTGGGCGGCCTTTCGTGTGGTCGATCGGCTAAGTTACCGTCATTTACAGCCTCGCGTGAGGCACTGCGTTTACAATAGGCCGCATCGATGGATCCGGCAGCCGGGACCGGGTCTGGAGCCGCCTTAAGCGCCGCTTCGGGCCGCGACTCCAGCGGCAATCGGCCACACAAGCAACAGGATCAATGGCAAAAGCTCCCTATTCCGCGAGCGCGCAGGCATTGCCGCACCGCATGTCGCGCCTTTTCACCGAAATCCGCTGGATCTTGCAGGTCGCGCTCGGCGTGTTCCTGCTCATGGCGCTCGTCAGCTACAGCCGGCACGATCCGAGCTGGACGCATGCCGCGCAGGTCGACCATATCGCCAACTGGGCGGGCCGCGTCGGCGCATGGACGTCCGACATCCTGCTGCTCCTGTTCGGGCTGTCCGCCTATTGGTGGATCGTGCTGCTCGGCCGCCATATCTCCGCCAATTACCGCCGTATCACCCGTCACGAGGAACTGCAGGAAGACGCGCCGCGCGATGCCGGGTGGCTCGCGGACGCGTTCGCGTTCATGCTGGTGTTGCTTGCCTGCGACGGAATCGAAGCGTTGCGCATGTGGTCGCTGAAAGTGCAGTTGCCACGGGCGCCGGGCGGCGTGATCGGTGAGGCGGTCGCGCGCGGCATATCCCATGCGCTCGGCTTCACCGGCGGCACGCTGGCCCTACTTATCGTGCTCGGCATCGGTTTGTCGTTGTATTTCCGTTTTTCGTGGCTGTCGGTGTCGGAAAAGGTCGGCGAGTCGATCATTTCGGCAGTCACGTTCGCCAAGCTGCGCCGCGAGGCCGGTCGCGACCGTAAATTGGGCGAAGCCGCCGCCGTGAAGCGTGAAGGCAAGGTCGAAAAGGGCCGCGTGCGGATCGAGGAACACGAGCCGGTCATGATCGTGCCGCCCATCGTCACGCCCGCCAAATCGGAGCGCGTCGAGAAAGAACGGCAAGTGCCGCTGTTCACGGACCTGCCGGGCGACTCCACCTTGCCGCCGATCTCGCTGCTCGATGCAGCGCCGGCTGCACAGGAAACCATTTCCGCCGATACGCTCGAATTCACCTCGCGTCTGATCGAGAAAAAACTCAAGGACTTCGGCGTCGAAGTGAGCGTGGTCGCCGCGTATCCCGGCCCGGTCGTCACGCGTTATGAAATCGAGCCGGCTACCGGCGTGAAGGGCAGCCAGATCGTCGGTCTGGCGAAAGATCTCGCGCGTTCGCTGTCGCTGGTGTCGATTCGCGTGGTCGAAACGATTCCCGGCAAGAATTTCATGGCACTGGAGTTGCCGAATCAGCGCCGTCAGACCGTGAGTCTCTCGGAGATTCTCGGCTCGGCGGTTTATGCGGATGCGGCTTCGCCGCTCACCATGGGTCTCGGCAAGGATATCGGCGGCAAGCCGGTGTGCGCCGACCTCGCGAAAATGCCGCACTTGCTGGTGGCTGGTACGACCGGTTCGGGCAAGTCGGTGGGTATCAACGCGATGATCCTCTCGCTGCTCTACAAGGCGAGCGCCGACCAGGTCCGCATGATCCTGATCGATCCGAAGATGCTCGAAATGAGCGTCTACGAAGGTATTCCGCATCTGCTGTGTCCGGTGGTTACGGACATGCGCCAGGCCGGTCATGCGCTCAATTGGGCGGTGGCCGAAATGGAGCGCCGCTACAAGCTGATGAGCAAGCTCGGCGTGCGTAACCTCGCTGGCTACAACAACAAGATCGACGAAGCCGCCAAGCGCGACGAGAAGCTGCCGAACCCGTTCAGCCTGACGCCGGACGATCCGGAACCGCTGTCGCGCCTGCCGAACATCGTCGTCGTGATCGACGAACTGGCCGACCTGATGATGGTGGTCGGCAAGAAGGTCGAAGAGCTGATCGCTCGGATCGCGCAGAAGGCGCGCGCGGCCGGCATCCATCTGATTCTGGCCACGCAGCGTCCGTCGGTCGACGTGATTACCGGCCTGATCAAGGCCAACGTACCGACGCGCATGGCCTTCCAGGTGTCGTCGAAGATCGACTCGCGCACGATTCTCGACCAGCAGGGCGCGGAATCGCTGCTCGGCATGGGCGACATGTTGTACCTGCCGCCAGGCAGCGGCTTGCCGGTGCGTGTGCACGGCGCGTTCGTGTCGGACGAGGAAGTGCATCGCGTCGTCGACAAGCTCAAGGAGCAGGGCGAGCCGAACTATATCGAGGGCATTCTCGAAGGCGGCGTGACGGGCGAGGGCGACGAAGGCTCCGCAGGCGCCGGTGGATCGGGCTCGAGCGACGGCGAGGCCGACCCGTTATACGACCAGGCGGTCGACGTGGTGCTTAAGAACCGCCGTGCGTCGATCTCGCTGGTGCAGCGGCATTTGCGCATCGGCTATAACCGCGCGGCGCGCCTGCTCGAGCAGATGGAAAACTCGGGCGTGGTGTCGGCGATGTCGTCGAACGGCAATCGAGAGATTCTTGCCCCGGCGCGGGAAGCGGAATAGGCGGTCTACACGGCCGGCCCATCGAACCAGCCGCAAAAGGCGCAGCGCATAAATGCCGTATAAGCCCCGCTTAAGGCTTCTTGCTTAAGCTGTGACCCAAGGCTGAGGGCTCGTCCCTCGGCTGCGCGGTTCAAGCTAGCCGCCGCGGTCGCCCGGCCGCTGTCCTCAACACCCGCCGGCGTGACCGTCCAACAAATTCAATCAAGGGAGAAAACACCATGCAGCTATTCGCGCAGCAGCACGCTCGACAGAGTGCTCAACCCAACCGTGTCGGCCGACTCGCTCGTAAGATCGCACGCGGCGTCGGCAGTGTGGCAATTGGCGCGTCGATGCTCGTCGCGTCGCAAGCTTTCGCGAGCGGCACCGAGCAACTGAAGGCATTCGTCGCGCAAGTGCATTCCGCGCGCGGTACCTTCGTGCAGCAGGAAGTGCGCGCGCCGAGCAAGGCGCAGGGTGCAAGCGGCGCGAGCGGTGTGCTGTCCACCACTGGCAAGACCGGCACGTCGAGCGGCACGTTCACGTTCGCGCGCCCCGGCAAGTTCATCTGGCAATACGAGAAGCCCTACGCACAACTGTTGCAAGCCGACGGCGACAAGCTGTACGTGTACGACAAGGATCTGAACCAGGTGACGGTGCGCAGTCTTGGCGGCGCACTCGGTGCGAGCCCGGCGGCGATCCTGTTCGGCAGCAACGATCTGGACAAGAACTTCACGCTGCATGATGCAGGCGTGAAGGCCGGCATCGACTGGCTCGAACTGACGCCCAAGGCAAAAGACACACAGTTTCAGCGCGTTGGCATCGGCTTCAAGGACGGCAATCTTGAAGCGATGGAACTGCACGATGTGTTCGGCAACGTGACACTGCTGACGTTCTCGAACATTCAGAAGAACCCGCCGCTGCCGGCCGATGCGTTCAAATTCACGGTGCCGAAGGGCGCGGATGTGATCAACGGTTAAGCTGCCGCAGTTTGCCTATGCAAAGAAAAAGCCGCGCATCGTTTGCGCGGCTTTTTTCTTGGCGGCGCGTGCAACGCCGAACTGCTACTCATCCACTTCCAGCACCTGCACGGGATGCGCCGCCTTCATATCGTCGATGAACGCTTCAACGATATCCGTTCGATGCTGCCGCGCCCGCGTGACCATATGGAACGCCACGCGGTACTTCATCTGTGCGGGATTCAACGCGGCCAACAAGCCTTGCTTCACGAACGGCGCCGCGAAATGCCCCGGCAAATAGCCGAGATGGTGTCCCGACAACACCAGCATCGCGACCGCTTCCATGTTGTCCGCGAGGGCGGTGACATTTTGCGGCGTCGTCGAGCTTTCGGCTTCGGGTAGTGGATAACTCCGCCACGCCCATTCGTGAGCCGCGGCTTCAACGGGCGGTACTTCGCCGGCAGAAGCGAACAGCGGATGTCCCTTTGCGCAATACGCAAACTGGTCTTCGGCGAAAACCTCGGTGTACTCGAGCGACGGCACGCGATGCCAGAAATAGCCGATGCCGATCTGAATCCGGCCGTTCAGCAGCAGTTCTTCGAGCTCGCCCGGCGAGCGCACCAGAATCGAAAACCGCACCGACTGATCGCGCGCTCGAAACCGGCCGATCGCGTCGCTGATCCGCGCGCTTGCCGATACCGGTGTGTGGCCGATCATGCCAATATCGAGTGTGCCGACCAGTTTGCGGCCGACATTGCGGGCCTGCATGCCGAAAGTATCGACGGCGGACAGTAGGGCGCGGGCTGCGTCGATGAATTGCTCGCCGCGCGCGGTCAGGCTGAAGCCGCCGCGGCCTCGTTCGCACAGCCGGTAGCCGAGGCGCGTTTCCAGCGTGGCGAGTTGCGTACTGATGGTCGACTGGCCGACATTGAGCGTGGCCTGGGCCGGCGAGACGCCGCCGGCGTCGACGATGGCGAGGAAGACGCGGATCAGCCGCAGGTCGAGATCGGTGAGTTGGGAGAACATACGGCAGGATACATCGCTACGAATCAATGTGAAGTTTATTCTGTTCGTATTTTAACTTGCGGGAAACTGCTCAAGAATCGAGATTCGCCCGGCAAGGTGCGCTTTTTCTATTGATCCCTCGGCCGGTTGCACGTATTTGCTTACTGCCCCTCTTTTCATTGCCGAGACACGATGAATACTTCCTCTTTCATTTCCCCCGACGCCGGTGAACGGCCGCAGCCGTTGTCCGGCAACGCAATGCCCCGCTGCGGCGGCATTGCGACGATGATGCGGTTGCCGAACGTCGGCTCGGCCGAAGGGTTCGACGCCTGCTTCGTCGGCGTGCCGTTCGATCTCGGCACCTCGAACCGCACCGGCGCGCGCTTCGGACCGCGCCAGATCCGCAGCGAATCGGTGCTGCTGCGCCCGTACAACATGGCGACGCGCGCCGCGCCGTTCGATTCGCTGCGCGTGGCCGATCTCGGCGACGTCGCGATCAATCCGTACAACCTGCACGATTCGATCAAGCGCATCGAAACCGCCTACGACGAAATCCTCCAGCACAACTGCAAGCCGATCACATTGGGCGGCGACCATACGATCGCGCTGCCGATCCTGCGCGCGATTCATCGCAAGCACGGCAAGGTCGGCCTGATTCACGTCGACGCGCATGCTGACGTCAACGACACGATGATGGGCGAGAAGATCGCGCACGGCACGCCGTTCCGCCGCGCGGTGGAAGAGGGCTTGCTGGATTGCGACCGCGTCGTGCAGATCGGTCTGCGTGGCACGGGTTACGCGGCTGAAGACTTCGACTGGTGCCGCGATCAGGGCTTTGAAGTCGTGCAGGCCGAGGCGTGCTGGAACCAGTCGTTGGCACCGCTGATGGCGCGTGTGCGGGAACGCATGGGTGACGGTCCGGTGTACATCACGTTCGACATCGACGGTATCGATCCGGCGTTTGCGCCGGGTACGGGCACACCGGAAATCGCCGGTTTGACTGTGCCGCAGGCGCTGGAAATCATTCGCGGCTCGCATGGCTTGAATATCGTCGGCTGCGATCTGGTTGAGGTCGCGCCGCCGTACGATCCGTTCGGTACGACCGCGCTGCTTGGTGCGAATCTCGCGTTTGAATTGCTGTGCGTGTTGCCGGGTGTCGAGTATCGGGCGTCGAAGCGATGAGCTGACCACGATTGATGGTGCATGAAGAGAAAAGGCCTGCAAATGCAGGCCTTTTCTCTTCATTGCAGCGATGCTTGCGCGACTCAAGCGTAGGCAGTCTTCCGAGTCGATACCAGCGCCAGATAACACACCGCGCCGATCACCAACGCCGGCAACGTAGCGCCCAGATTCGGCAGCCATTGATTGATCGCCTGATACGCCACGATCCCGATTGCCCACGAGATAAATGCGCTCAGATGCCAGCCGCCCGAGAAGCCGTAGCGGCCGCGCACATCGCCGAGCACGGCGGCTTCAATGCGACGCTTGCGCACGATGAAGTGATCCACCAGCACCACGCCGAACAGCGGCGCGAACACCGAGCCGATCAGCAGCAGGAAGTTCTGATACTTCGCCATCGGCACGAGCAAGGCGATCGCTGTGCACAGCGCGCCGAAAGCCGCCGACAACAACGGCACGCTGCCGCGCGTCCAGAACGTGCCGGTCGAGACCGCTGCCGAGTGGATGTCGGCGAACGCGTTGTCCACTTCGTCGATCAGGATCAGCAGCAGGGCGAGGCCGCCGCCTGCTTGAGCCAGCGCGCCGGTCAGCAGCGCATCGCCGCCGCCGGCCGCGAGACCGTAGATCGCGCCGAGCGCGTAAAACCAGATGTTTGCGATGCCATAGCCGAGCAGCGTGCCGCGGAAGGTCTCGCCGGGGCGTCGGCCGAAACGCGTGTAGTCGGCGATCAGCGGCAGCCACGAGAGCGGCATCGCGACCACCAGATCGATTGCGCCGCCGAACGACATCTCGCCGGTACCCGGACGGCGCATCAACTCGGCCAGATCGTGCTTGGCGAGCAGATTCCACGAGAGCCACGCAGCGCCCGCCAGCAGCAGCCAGATGCCCCACGTGCGCAGAAACCGGCGCACGAACGACAACGGGCCGCTGATGGCCAGCAGCGTTGCGAGCAAACCGAAGATCACGGTCCAGATCAGCGGCATCGAGAATCCGAAGGCCTGCTTGGCGAGCGCATCGGCGGAATCGCGCATCACGATCACCTCGAACGAGCCCCAGCCGACCAGTTGCACCGCATTGAGCACGGCGGGCACCGAGGCGCCGCGCACACCGAGCGTCGGCCGCAACGACGACATCGCCGCGAGCCCTGTATCCGTGCCGATCACGCCTGCCAGCGCCAGCAATACGACGCCGATCACGCTGCCGATCACGATCGCCAGCAGCGCATGCGGCAGCGACAGCCCGGGCACCAGCAGCGCGCCCGCCTGCGCAACCAGCAGGCCGATGCCGAGCGAGAACCAGAGCGCGAAAGCGTCGCCGGTGCGAAAGGCGCGGCGCGCGTCAGGCACCGGCGTGAGTGGTGCGTAGGTGGAGCCGGCGTCGCCGGCGAGTGGATCTTGTGCCATCTAATCTTGTCCCTGTTGGTGTTGCTTGTGCGTTCGGTGCTGCTTGTATGTTCGCGTGCGATGCCCGTGTTGCCGGCCAATCCGCGCGCGATGTTAGCCTGTCAGGCTGTCGGCGAGATTACTGGCTAACCGGCGTGGTCATCGCCCGAGCGCCGTCACTGTCATAATGCAGGACGTTGCCCGCACTCTTGCGTGCCGGCTTTGTTCATCCGGCAGCACGCCGCCTTCACACGGACCGCGTCCGGAAAAGCCGAGATTATCCCCAAAACGTCATGTTTGAAGAAACCCGTGCCAATGTTCCGCTCGCCGAACGCCTGCGGCCCCGCAATATCGACGAAGTGATCGGCCAGAAGCACCTGCTCGGCCCGAACAAGCCGTTGCGGGTCGCTTTCGAATCCGGCGAAGCCCATTCGATGATCCTCTGGGGCCCGCCCGGCGTCGGCAAAACCACGCTCGCGCGGCTCATGGCCGACGCGTTTCATGCCGAGTTCATCGCGTTGTCCGCGGTGCTTTCGGGCGTGAAGGATATCCGCGAAGCCGTCGAGACCGCACAGATTCATCGCGCGAATGGCCACCAGACGCTAGTGTTCGTCGACGAAGTGCATCGCTTCAACAAGAGCCAGCAGGACGCGTTCTTACCGCACGTCGAGTCAGGCCTGTTCGTGTTCGTCGGCGCGACGACCGAGAATCCGTCGTTCGAGGTGAATAGCGCGTTGCTCTCGCGAGCCGCTGTCTACGTGCTGAAAAGCCTCACCGACGAAGAGCAGTGCGAACTGCTCGACCGCGCGCAAAAAGAACTCGGCGGCCTCACGTTCACCGACGAAGCCCGCGACGCCCTGATCGGTTCCGCCGACGGCGACGGCCGCAAGCTGCTGAACAACCTGGAAATCGTCGCGCGCGCGGCGGCCCAGCAGAAGAGCACCGAAATCGACGGCGCTCTGCTCGGCAGCGCGCTCGCCGAGAATTTGCGCCGCTTCGACAAAGGCGGCGACGCATTTTACGACCAGATCAGCGCGTTGCATAAATCGGTGCGCGGCAGCAGCCCGGACGGCGCGCTGTACTGGTTCTGCCGCATGCTCGACGGCGGCGCGGACCCGCGTTATCTCGCGCGACGCATCGTGCGGATGGCATGGGAAGACATCGGCCTCGCCGACCCGCGCGCGGCGCGCATCGCGCTCGACGCCTCCGAAACCTACGAACGCCTCGGCACGCCCGAAGGCGAACTGGCGCTGGCGCAGGCGATTATCTATCTGGCGGTCGCGCCGAAGTCGAACGCGGGTTACAACGCGTACAACGAAGCGCGGCGGTTCGTGAGCAAAGACCAGTCGCGCGGCGTGCCGGTGCATCTGCGTAACGCGCCGACCAAGCTGATGAAGGAACTCGGCTACGGTCACGAATACCGCTACGCGCACGACGAACCCGATGCCTACGCGGCCGGCGAGACCTATCTGCCGGACAACATGCGCGACCCGCATTGGTACGAGCCGACGCCGCGCGGTCTCGAAGGCAAGATCGGCGACAAGATGGCGCGTCTGGCCGAGCTCGACGCGCAGTGGCGCAGCGAGAACAAGCCGAAGAAGGGCTGAGCCTTTTCGCCCGGGCTTCTGCGGCGGTTGCAGATGCCGTGTCGCCATTCCGCACGGCCTTGACCATCTAACGCACCGGCCGCCCGCGCCGGTGCGCTAAAATCGCTGCTTCATACAACGAACACCTGCCCCATCCCATGCTCGACATCCAGCTGCTGCGCAAAGACCTCGACGGCGTCGCCAAACGCCTCGCCGACCGCGGCTATACCCTCGACGTGGCGGCCTTTGCCGCCCTCGAAGCGGAACGCCGCGACACCCAGACCCGTACCGAAGAGATGCAGGCGCGCCGTAACACCCTATCGAAGCAGATCGGCGGGATGAAGGGGCGGGGCGAGGACACGTCGGCGCTGATGGCCGAAGTGGGCGGGATTGGCGACGAGATGAAGGCGTCGGCGGCCAAGCTTGACGATATCCAGAAGCGTCTGTCCGACCTGCTGCTCGGTGTGCCGAACCTGGCGCACGAAAGCGTGCCCGCAGGCAAAGACGAAACTGAGAACGTCGAAGTGCGCCGCTGGGGCACGCCGCGCCAGTTCGATTTCGAGGTGAAGGATCACGTCGACGTCGGCACGCCGCTCGGCCTCGATTTCGAGACCGGCGCGAAACTGTCGGGCGCGCGTTTCACGTTGCTGCGTGGACAGATTGCTCGGCTGCATCGCGCGCTGGCGCAGTTCATGATCGACACGCACACGCAGCACCACGGCTATACCGAGGTGTATACGCCGTATATCGTGAATCCGGAGATTCTGTACGGCACCGGCCAACTGCCGAAATTCGCCGACGACATGTTCCGCGTCGAGAAGGGCGGTGACGAGAACACGGTCACGCAGTATCTGATTTCGACGTCGGAAATTTCGCTGACGAACACGGTGCGCGACAGCATCGTCGAAGCGGACACGTTGCCGATCAAGCTGACCGCGCATTCGCCGTGCTTCCGCTCGGAAGCGGGTTCGTATGGCCGCGACACGCGAGGGCTGATCCGTCAGCATCAGTTCGACAAGGTCGAGATGGTGCAGATCGTCGCGCCGGAAACGTCGTATGACGCGCTGGAGCAGATGGTCGGCCATGCTGAGGCGATTTTGCAGAAGCTTGAGCTGCCGTACCGCGTGATTACGCTGTGCACGGGCGACATGGGCTTCTCGGCAGCCAAGACGTATGACCTGGAGGTGTGGGTGCCTGCGCAGAATACGTATCGCGAGATCTCGAGCTGCTCGAACACGGAGTCGTTCCAGGCTCGCCGGATGCAGGCGCGCTTCCGCAATGCGCAGGGCAAGCCGGAGCTGGTGCATACGCTGAACGGTTCGGGTCTGGCGGTTGGCCGCACGCTCCTGGCAGTGCTGGAGAATTTCCAGAACGCGGATGGTTCGGTGACGGTGCCGGTGGCGCTGCGTCCTTACCTCGGTGGGGTGGAACGGCTGGAAGTGCCGGCGGCTTGATTGGCGCCGGGCTGAGGCCGCTGCCGATTGCCAAGTCCCTTTAAATTTTTTGGCCGAGGGGCTTGGAAATCGGTTTCAGCTGTTCTATAATCTTTCTCTCCCAAGCAACGACCCGCTTGGATCTGACGAAATGGCCTAGTTGCTGTGAGTTGGAAGACCCGGAAAGGTGGCAGAGTGGTCGAATGCGCTGGACTCGAAATCCAGTGTACCTTTAGGGGTACCGTGAGTTCGAATCTCACCCTTTCCGCCAAATTTAAAAACCCCCGCTGAACGAAAGTTCAGCGGGGGTTTTGCTTTTGGGTCGTTCGAATCGCGTGCCCGGCTCAGAAGCCATGCCAAACAGAAAGCGTCGCACCCGTATCATGCGAATGGAAAACTGCCACACGCGCAGTTCCAGAAAAGACCCAATCGTTGACAGTCAACGACAGCCTTCGCTGCGGTTGTGCACCGAGCGTTAAAGTCGTGTTCGGCAACTGGGCTATCGAGAGTTGCGGCGCCAACGACGGCCCCAGATTGAGATAACTCGACGTCTGCTGTGGTGCCGCCTCAGGCGCTGGCGTCGCAACGCTCCCAGCGCCAAATCGGAATTCGCGGGGCGCCTGCGTGCTATAGAAATTATCGACTTGCGCGTAAAACGGCTTTCCCTGGTCCGACTGATATTCCATTTCATAACGGTGCAAATACCGTTGCGGTTCCGGAATGGGTGGAACAACCGTCTCGGGCAGAGGCGCGATGTTCGCAACGGTCATCGCTTCGGGCAGGTCGGTGGCAAGGCCACCCGCGAACGCATATCCGGTCAGAACAAGGAATATTGCGCCGACAATCCTTTCGTTCAGGCAGGTCATGGCCGTGCCTCCAATGAAGGAATTGAAACGTCACGCTACTAACCGCTATGCCTGAATGGACCGCCGACTGCCCCTGCAATTTTGCTTTTATCAATACATTGTAGTCAGCCCTTCGCGTCTGGCTAGCAATGTATGCAGCATCACCGTGCTCCGGAGATTGATGAGGGGCACGGTACGGCCTGGCGCGCGAGCGAGCCAGGCCGGCACCTTGAACACATTGGATATGAAACGTTAATTTGAATCGATCGTCATTCGTTCTCTTTATCCCGGCTGTCGCTGGCCAGGGGAGCATTTGATCATTGCGCCCCCCGCATCGCCCGTTTGATTGCGCTGCGAGGCCTTCTTCACCACCCAACTTTGTTTCATCCAAAACGATGCAAAAAAGCGAGCACAGCACCGAATTTATGCGATTCACATAATGGACATGTGCGTTCTCAGGTCGCAAGAACGAATTCACTTACCGCGAACGCACAAATTGAAAGCAATTAGAAAATAATCCGATGCTTGTTTGTCATAAATATTTCCGCCTGAATTCAACGCGCGCAGCCATTGCCCACTAGGCCAATTCGACTTCGTGACCCGCCGAATTATGGTGAAAAAGAAGTGGCACTTCCCGAGTCGCCTGAGTGCCTGTAAAGTCATACAGCGTTTTCGCGTCGAGCCTAAAAACACCGACGCCAAACGCATAGCCACAACGATGTCCCGAACAGTTTGCAAGACCAGTTTTGTAAAACAGGCTTCAAAAGGGGATTCACATGTCAGTCGGCAATTCGGTCGTTGACACGACCAAAAGCAGCACGAAATACAAAGTCATCAAGTGGTCGATTATCGGGCTGTGCATCGCCATCGGCGCGCCGCTCGCCATCCTGCTGGTCAAAGGCCTGGTAGGCCTGATCCTCGCGGCGGTGATCGGGCTTGCGGCGATCAACTTCGGTCCCGTTCTCGCCATGAAGTTCGCGAACCAGAAGGTCAAGATGTTCGTGAACGAAGCGAAGTCGAACCCGATCGAGACGCTCTACAACGAACTGGCCGAAAAGCAGGAAGGGGCCGAGCGGTTCAAGAAGAGCATCACGGATTTCCGCACAGAAGTGAAAAACTTCGAAGATAAAACCGCGCAGTTTAAAAAGCAGTATCCGGAAGACGCGGCGCGTTTCGAGACCCAACTCGCGACGATGAGAAAACTGCTCGCGTTTCGCGAGGGGCGCTATAAGCAGGTTCAGGACGAACTCAAGCGATTCTCCGACGCGATCGACCGGGCCAAAGCGCTGTGGGATATGTCGCAATCCGCGCAACGCATGAACAAGATCGCCGGCATGCAATCCAGCGACACGTTCGCGCAAATCAAAACCGACGCCGCCCTCGACTCTGTGATGAACTCGGTCAACAAAGCATTTTCCGAAATGGAAACGTCGCTGATGGAAAGCGCGGAAGTGCAGCAAGCCAAGGCCGCTACCGAGATCGGCGCTATCAGTCAGCCCGCCCAGCAACTCGGCTCGCCCGCGGCGCCCAAATAATCTGGCGCGCACCGCTCGACTACTCAACTCGATCAAAAAATAATGAAGAAAATTCTGGGTTCGGTTCTTTTCCTGATCTTACTGGCTGCCGGTTGGTATATCCACGAAGGCGGCCTGAAAAATCCGCTTAACAGCGGCCAGAGCGCCGACAAAGACACCGTCGCGGTGAATGGCGGGGTGAACGGCGTAGACACCGGCAACCCCAGCAGCGCCGACGTCAAAACGCCAGCCCCGAGCAATCCAGACGGTTTCGTGCCCAACAAGGACACGCTGAAGTCGATCTTGAGCAACGGCGTCGTACGCGTCAGCGTCGAAAATCCATCGCGGCCGTTTTACTCGGAAGACAACGGCAAGCCGCAAGGCTTCAACGTCGACTTCGCCAATCTGTTGTTCGCGCAGAAAGAGTTCACCTCGGGCGATCATCCGACCATCGCCGTCGACACGCACCACGGCGTGGACACGTATCCGGCGGTCCCCGATCAGCTGACGAAAACCGACAAGCAGGGCAACGCGGTCGTCGACGTCGCCATGGACGGCCTGACGTTCCCCGACAACACCCCGAGCGGCGTCGTCTATTCGATTCCCTATGTCGAGGACTTCGGCTATTCGTTGATCGTCGCCAAGGGTTCGCCGGTCCGCTCCGCAGCCGACCTGGCGGGCAAAACGGTCGGCGTGCTGCAGGGCGATCCGGACGTGAAAGCGTATGTCCAGAAAGCGTTCCCGAATAGCAAGATCGTCGAGCTGTCGGATGCGAGCATCGAAGGTCAGCGGTCGTGGATGTCGCACTTCCTGGACGAGCATCAGGTCGACGCCATCGTCTACGACTATCCGTTCGGCGTATCGGAAATCAAGGGCACTGACCTGACCTTCGCTGTCACGAAGCTGGACGGCTCCAATCTCGCGTACAAAATCGGCGTACGCAAGGAAGACAGCGCGCTCCTGATCTACCTGAACTCCGCGATCGCGAAGGTCAAGCAGTCGCCGGCCTATCTGGACCTGTTGCGTAAATACTTCATCAGCGACCAGGTGCTCACCACCGCTGCGACCGGCGGCGAGAAGACGTACGTGGTCCGCTCGGGCGACACGCTGAACGCCATTGCCGCGAGCCAGTTGGGAAGCGGTGCGCGATTTGTTGAAGTGCAGAAGCGCAATAACCTGCCGAACCCCAACCTCATCCTTATCGGTCAGCACTTGATCATTCCGGTGCGCTGACGCGGTAGATTTTTCTGCCGGGCCCTCGCGGCCCGGCATGAACAACTCTCCCCGATTGCCAATGTGAGCACGCCGCACGTCGGCTAGCTCTGTCTCGCCGGGTCGCGTGCCCGTGTCTGCCGTCCAAAATCCGCCAGATTTGCATCCGTTTCAACCCCCGCTGCGTAAATCCCTTCAAGGACGCGCCACCCCGCCATACCCAACTAACCGACCGCGCGCCCCTGAAACCAGGAGACGCGCCCATGACCCATTCCGCACCGACCTCACCACTACCGCGCGGCTCGCGGGTCGCGGTTATCGGCGCCGGTATCTCGGGTTTGGCCAGCGCCTATCTGCTGGCGCGCAACCATCAGGTCACGCTGTTTGAATCGGCCGGCTACGTGGGCGGCCACACCAACACCGTGGACGTCACCCTCGAGGGCCACACACATCCCGTCGACACGGGCTTCCTGGTTTTCAACGACCGCACCTATCCGAACCTGATCGCGCTGTTCGCCGAACTGGGTGTCGAGTCGCACCCGAGTGAAATGACCTTCTCGGTCTCGCTCGACGAAGGCCGCCTTGAATGGGCCGGCACCAGCCTGAACACCGTGTTCGCGCAACGTCGCAACCTGTTCTCGCCGACCTTCATCGGCATGCTGCGCGACATCATGCGTTTCAACAGCAGTGCGCAAAGCAATCTCGATCTCGCGATGGAAACGCGCGCATCCATGGGTGAACTGCTGACGGCCGGAGGTTATGGCGGCGCGTTCCAGCGTCACTACCTGCTGCCGATGGCCGCGGCGATCTGGTCGAGCGCGACTGCAGACATTCTCGCGTTCCCGGCCACCACGTTCCTGCGCTTTTGTCTGAACCATGCGTTGCTTCAGGTGAACCGCCGGCCGCAGTGGAAAACGGTGGTCGGAGGAGGGCGCGAATATGTACGGCGTATCGTCGACACGCTCGACGACGTGCGCATCGGTACCGCAGTCAAAGGTGTGCGACGCGATGCAGACGGCGTCGATGTCTTCACGGATAGGGGCACGGAACGCTTCGACGCGCTGGTGCTCACCACCCACGCGCCGACCTCGCTGCGTCTGCTGGCAAACGACGCCGATCAGGACGAGCGCAGCGTGCTAAGCGCCGTGCGTTACCAGCCGAACGTCGCGGTGCTGCATACAGATACGAACCTGCTGCCGCGTCGTCAGCGTGTGTGGTCGGCGTGGAATTATCTGGGGAACCGCGCGGTCGACGGCACGCATCCGGTGTGCGTCAGTTATCTGGTCAATCAACTGCAGCCGCTGCCGTTCAGAACGCCGCTCGTCGTCACGCTCAATCCGGTGACGCAGCCGGCGCCGGGCACCGAGTTGCGCCGCTTCGTCTACGACCATCCGTTGTTCGATCTGGCCGCTATCGATGCGCAACACCGTCTGCAGTCGGTGCAAGGCAAGCGCCGTACCTGGTTCGCGGGCGCATGGACGGGCTATGGTTTTCACGAGGACGGTCTGAAGTCGGCACTGCGCGTGGCCGCCGATTTCGACGCGTCGCCGGCGTGGGCCAAACTATGAATCCCGCTCGCGTCGAAGCCAACGTTGATCCGGCTGCCTGGCTTTTGACGGGGCAGGTGATGCACGAGCGTCTGCGGCCGAAGCATCATCCCTTCACGTACCCGGTGTTTTGCGTGCGCTGCGATCTGGATCGTCTTGCGTCGCTCGATAGCAGGTGGTTTGGCGTCGATCGCTGGCGGCCGCTCAGCTTGCACCAACGCGATCACGGTCCACGCGACGGTAGCGATCTCGCCACATGGATGCGCGCGCAACTATCGGCGGCGGGTATTGAAGCAGCGGACGGCAAGATCTGGCTACAAGCGTTCCCGCGTGTGTTCGGCTATGCATTCAATCCGGTCAGTTTCTGGTTTTGCCACGATCGAGACGGTCATCTGCGCGCGTTGCTGGCCGAAGTGCGCAACACTTTTGGCGATCGCCATAGCTACCTCTTGAGCGCTGCGGGCAACGCTCCGATCACGTCCGAAACACAACTCAAATGCCGAAAAGTGCTACACGTATCGCCATTTTGCCGCGTCGAGGGGAGCTACGAATTTCGCGTCAGAGAGACGCCAAACAGCGCGTCGGTCTCGATCGACTACCACGACGCTGACGGTTTGCTGATCCGCACCGCGCTGGGTGGCCGATTAAAACCCTTAACGCGCTCGACAGCGCTCGCCGCGTTGATCCGCCAACCGTTGCTGACCGTCGGCGTCGTCGTACGAATTCATTGGCAGGCGTTGCGTCTCGCCTTCAAGAAAGCGCCGTTCTACGGCAAACATCCTGCGCCGAGTCGCACCGCCGATGCATCCACCGACCACGCCGCAGCCGGCCAACCGTCCGCCGCTGCGCGCCCCATATCGTCCGATTGAGGAGATTCAGCCATGGCGCTTTCAAGAACCCTGAGCGAGCACCGAACCATCCCCGCGTCGGGCCGTCTATTTCTCTCTCTGCTCGAACGGATTCAGGTTGGGCATCTGGTGCTGATCACGCCCGACGGTCAGCAGCGCGTGTTCGGCGATCCGCATGCGGCACCGGGCGCGCGTCTGGAGCTGCGCGACTGGCGTGCGTGCGGCGCGATTCTGCGCAAAGGCGACATCGGTTTCGCCGACGCATGGCGCACGTTCTGGGTGGACACGCCTGATCTGGCCGCCTTGCTGCGCGTCGCGATTCGCAACGAGCGCGCGCTGCAACGCACGGTCTACGGCGGCTGGCTCGCGCAACTCTGGTACGGGCTGCGTCATAAGCTCAGGCCCAATACGCGTGCGGGCAGCCAGCGCAATATTCACGCGCACTACGATATCGGCAATGCGTTCTACGCGCAGTGGCTGGATCCGACGTTCACCTATTCGAGCGCTATGTTCGATGGCAATTTCTACCAATCGCTCGAAGCCGCACAACATGCGAAGTATCAACGCATCATCGATACGCTCGGTTTGCGCGAAGGCATGCGCATTCTGGAAATCGGCTGCGGGTGGGGCGGTTTTGCGATGCACGCGGCGCGCCAGGGAATCCACGTGCACGGCATCACGATCTCGCAGGCGCAGCTTGAATTCGCCAAGCAACGTGTGAGCGAAGCAGGTCTGAGTGATCAGGTGCATCTTGAACTACGCGACTACCGCACGCTGACGGGCCAGTACGACAGCATCGTATCGATCGAAATGTTCGAAGCGGTCGGCGAAAAATTCTGGCCGACGTATTTCCGCATCTTGCGCGAACGTCTCCTGCCTGGTGCACGCGCGCTCGTGCAAACCATCACGATCGACGATTCACACTTCGCCGCCTATCGCGCGACCAGTGACTTCATCCGCGAATTCATTTTTCCGGGCGGCATGTTGCCGAGTCCGCAGCGTTTCATCGAAGCGGCGCGGCGTGGCAAGCTCACGGCACGTACGTCGTTGGCATTCGGACACGACTATGCCGAGACCCTGCGCCGCTGGCGCAGCGCGTTCGAAGCACAACTCGATACGATCCATACGCAAGGCTTCGATGAGATTTTCGTGCGGACGTGGCGGCTGTATCTGGCGTACTGCGAAGCTGGCTTCGACGAAGGACGCACGGACGTGATGCAGTTCCTGCTCACCTCGGCGGACTGATATGCGTGTGCTCGCGGCGATCGTGCTGGTGTTGTGGGCGACGGCCGCCTGCGCCGATTGGCGCGGCGACATGCAGTCCGCGACACTCGTGGGCGAGGGCGATTTCAGCGTGTTCGGCTTCAAGCTCTACCGTGCGCAGATGTGGAGCGAACGCGTACCCATCGACTATGACGAACGCTTCGCGCTGCACATCATTTACGCTCGCGGCATCAAGCGCGAGCGGTTCGTCGATGCGGGTATCAGCGAGATCAAGCGTCTTGCCAGCGCGCCGATTCCAGCCGATACGTTGGAGCGCTGGCGTGCGGATATGATGCAGGCGTTTGTCGATGTCGGTCCCGGCGACCAGTTAAGCGCGGTCTATCTGCCGGACAAGGGCGTGCGTTTTTATGCGGGTGACCGTATGACCGGCGAGTTCGACGATCCTACATTCGCACGGGCCTTCTTCGGCATCTGGCTCGATCCGTCGACGCGCGCGCCGACCTTGCGCAGACAGTTGCTCGGTACCGCGCAGTGAAGCGTGCATGATGCGCATGGCGATGATTGCGCATCACCATCACGCTGCACCTCACGGCTCGTCTGTGCGTCGATAAACGCGCTGGTATCGTCGAGGACTGGCGCAAAGCCCCGCAACGGCCCGGCGATGGCGCCGACCAGCAGCGCGTGCCCAATCCGCGGATAGTGTTTCACTTCAACCGTGTCGCCGGCGGCGCGCAGCCTGGCCGCGAACCGGTCGGTGTTGCCCGGATCGACTGTCGTATCGCGCTCGCCCGCTGCGAGGAACACCGGTGGTTCGTCGCCTTCGACGAAGTTGATCGGCTGGCTCGCCGCGCGCAATGCAGGCGGGAAAATTTCTTCAAGCGTCGCGTCGTGCAGCGGCAGAAAATCATACGGGCCGGCAAGGCCGATCACGCCGCTCAAGTCGCGCTTGCTCATCTGTTGCGCTGCGAGATAGCGACCGTCGGTGGCCAGCAGCATCACGATATGCGCACCGGCCGAATGACCCATCAGAAAGATCCGTGACGGGTCACCGCCGAACTCGGCCGCGTGATCGCGTGCCCAGCGCACGGCTGCGGCCGCGTCGTCGACAAAGCCAGGGAAGGTGGTTTCCGGCCACGTCCGATAGTCGGGCACCACGGCCACAAAGCCACGCGAAGCCAGCGCCGCACCGACGAACAGATAGCTGTCGCGCGAACCGCTCTGCCAGCTGCCGCCGTAAAAGAACACGACGATCGGACGGCCGTGCGAACCGCTTTGCGGTGAATTGGCGGCGGGCATGTAGACATCGGGCGTCTGCCGTGGCGAGCGGCCGTACGCGAGGCTGTGCTCAACCTGGAAGTTCTTGTGCGATACGGTGGCGTTGAGTACGCCCGCGGCGCTACAGCCGCCCAGAGCGGCGAGCGCCAGCGCGGCGGTCAAGGTAAGCAGGCGTCGAGGCATGAAAGTCGGGTCCGTCGAAAATCGTTCGTGAATAAGCGTTCGAACAATGTACGCGCCAACCCGATAACCGGATGCAGAAAGCTGCTTTGCCACCTTATCCCGCGTGGAACGGCGGCCATGGAGAAATGCCGGCCACTTGCAGCAACAGAATGAGATTGAGCGCCAGCACGGCGAATGTGCCCGCCACCGCGGCGATCGTGGTCGAGCGGCGATTCCGGTAGCGGCCCATCAAGTCGCCACGCGAGGTGAACCACACCAGCGCGATCATCGGCACCGGTAGTGCGATGCTTAATACCACTTGGCTCAGCACCAGCGCGCGCGTCGCGTCCACTCCGCAGGCAACCACCACGAACGCCGGCGCCATCGTAATCAGCCGCCGCGCCCATACGGGGATATGAAAGCCGACAAAGCCCTGCATGATCATCTGCCCGGCCATCGTGCCGACGACCGAACTCGACACACCGGACGCAATCAGCGCCGCAAGAAAGAGACCCGCCGCGGCGCCACCAAGCAGCGGCGTGAGCGTGCGCCATGCTGTTTCGATGCTGGCCATATCGGCATGCCCCGCATGAAACGCGCTCGACGCCATGATCACCATCGCCATGTTGATGAGTCCGGCCACGCCGAGCGCAACCACCACCTCGATATTCGAAAAGCGCAGCAGTTTGGCGCGCTCACCTTCATTGCGCGGCTTGACGCGATTCTGCGTGAGTCCCGAATGCAGGAACAGCACATGCGGCATGACCGTTGCGCCGATAATGCCGACGGAAATCGTCAGCGCGTTGCTATCGGGCATGCCCGGCGTGAACGTATGCTTGACAACCGATGACCAATGCACCGGCGCAATCAGCAACTCGGCGAGATACGACAGCCCGATCACACCGACGAGGGCCGCGATCGCCAGTTCGAGCGGGCGGAAGCCGCGCTTCTCGAACTGCAGCAAACCGTAGGTGACGGCGGCGGTGATCAGCATGCTCGGCATCATCGGTAGATGCGTGAGCAACGAAACGCCAATCGCACCGCCGACGAATTCTGCCAGGTCGGTCGCCATCGCCGCGATTTCGCTGATGCCCCACATCGCGAGCACGCAACGGCGCGGCAGGACCGAGCGGCATAGTTCGGCGAGATTGCTGCCGGTCACGATCCCGAGCTTGGCGGATAACGTCTGAAATAACATCGCCACGATGTTCGCCAACGCGACCACCCAGAGCAGGGTGTAGCCGTAACCGGCGCCCGCCTGAATATTGGTGGCGAAGTTGCCCGGGTCCATATACGCGATCGAAGCGACGACCGCCGGTCCAACGAACGGCAGCATCGTCCGCAAGCCGCGACGCCGTCCTGCCAGCGTTTCGCGGATATCGAAACAGGTCTGCTCGGTGAGGGTTTGAGGCACGGCGGCTTGGCTGATCGCTTTGTTCATGACTGCTCCTGTCCGTCTTCAAGCGTTCAAGGCAATCCAGATGAAGGCCGGCCAACGGGTGAGCGCGATCGTCATCGCGGCGACCCGTTGCCGGTGCATCCGGCACAGTACGTTGCGTGCTTCAGGCGCTCATGTTGAGCGTGCCATTCACGCCGTTCGGGAAGAAACCACCCTTGGTCGCCATCGAACTCGTCAGGTAGACGATGTTGAGTACGTTGCCATAGCCGCGGCTGAAGGCGAGCCCGTTGCTGTCGAGCGGCACGATGTTCGACGATCCAGACGTCGCGCCCGTGATGCCCTGATCGTCGTGGCCGTTCTGGTCGAGGCTGGCGCGCGCGGCGGAGATGGCGTTGGCGGCGGTGTAGATACTCGCCGTGTCGACGCCTTTTGCAAACAGCACTGTACGCACGAGCCCGGCGTGATACGCCTCAGCCGCGAGAATGCCGGCAGCCGCTTCGAGGAAGGTCTTGTTGGTGATGAGCGGAGAGGCGCCCTTGTAGGCCGTCACGCCGACGTCTTCGAAGATGAACGCACCGAGCAGGAAGTTGTTGTCGTTCGCATACGGATTGAAGGTGACGCCTGCGCCGACCAGACCCGCAGCGCGCGCCGCGTTCGAGAACGCTCCGTTCGGATTGGTCCCGCCAATGTCGATCGAGGGCATCGCGACTGCCGCCGAGCCCAACGCGCTGCGCAGGAAGGTGACGTGCTCGCGTTCGTCGTTGGCGATTTCGTTCGCATAGGCCTGAACGACCGGATCCTGGAACGGCACCTGCTGCCCTGGAATTACCGTGCCCAGCGTACCCAGACCGGACGTCATGCTGGCCGCGAGGCCCGCACCTGTTGTCGCATACGTATAGAACTGCGACTCCAGGTATTCCAGATTCAGCGCGAAGTTGAGAATCTCCGGATCGGTCGGTGCGCTGGCGGCCGAGGCACTCGAGCCGGAGCCACCGCCGCACGCACTGATCAGCGTGCCGCCGACCAGACCTAGGCCGAGTCCGCCAGCGTTGCGGAAAAACTGTCTGCGCTGCAGGCGCCGTTCAACCCGGCGGTCGAATACGTCGATAAGCTCTGCTGATTTATTGCTGGATTCCGACATGGCTATGCTCCTCCGATGGTACGACGCCAATGCCGCGGACTCGCGACGCATACGCGCGGACAACTGCTATCCACGCGATGCTCAAACGCAAATCGCGGGCGCAAAGAGGCCCCGTTCTTCTGAGAAGAACTAAACGATGTGGGGAAGAAATCGAGTCCTCAACTTCTTTACGACGCGAATGCGCGGCCAGATGCAAGCCTCACAAAAGATTTCTCTGCGCGCTCGCAGCATGGGGCAGGCTGACACGGTTTTTCCGACTCCAGAAAGCCGATCGGCGTCGTGCGGAAAAAACGCCCGGCTAGCAGGTCCCGTCCGGCTCGCGGAGGCCCTCCGGCGATCCTCTGTACAATTGGCCGATCGTCAACATCGTTTCAGCCCCACCGAATTCATGGCCATTACCTACAAGACTCCTGACGACATCGCCAAGCTGCGCATTTCCGGCCGCCTCGCGGCCGACGTGCTGGCGATGATCGGCGAGCACGTCAAGGCCGGTGTCTCCACCGACGAGCTCGACACACTGTGCAACGACTACATTGTCAATACACAAAAGTCGATTCCGGCAAATGTTGGCTATTTGGGTTTTCCGAAGACGGTTTGCACGTCCGTCAACCAGGTGGTGTGCCACGGCATTCCTAACCGCAGCGAAATCCTGAAAGACGGCGACATCATCAATATCGACGTCGCGATTATCAAAGACGGCTATTTCGGCGACACGAGCCGCATGTATTGCGTCGGCCAGCCGAGCACGGTGGCGCGCCAGCTGATCGACACGACCTATGAAGCGATGCTGGCCGGCATTCGCGAGGTCAAGCCAGGCGCCACGCTCGGCGACGTCGGCTACGCGATCCAGAAGATCGCGCAGCGCGACGGTTTCTCGATCGTGCGCGACTACTGCGGGCATGGCATCGGCAAGGTTTATCACGAAGACCCGCAAGTGCTGCACTACGGTCAGCCGGGGCAGGGCGTGCGTCTGAAGCCGGGCATGGTCTTCACGATCGAACCGATGATCAACGCGGGCCGCGCCAGCACCGCGGTGCAGCGTGACGGCTGGACCGTGGTCACCAAAGACCGTTCGCTGTCGGCGCAATGGGAGCATATGATCGCCGTGACCGAAGAGGGCTACGAGCTGCTGACGCCATGGCCGGACGGCACCGGCAATTACGAAGCGCCTTGAACGCAGTGACCAGCGCGCCTGACGAACCGGCTATCCGGACGGTGGGCGTGCGAATTGCTGCGCAGCGGGCGCGCGGCGCCTGCACCAGGAACCGCGGCTAAAGTTCGATCCGGCAAATAAGGATTTGACTCGCGCGCCGGTTCGGTTAAAGCTATGCCTTAGGGTTTCAAGGGGTTTTCGTCTGCATGAGTCCGTCATTGACCGTTCGCCGTATCGCCGCTGATCAGGGCGCTGTTTTCCGCGAACTCCGTACTGCGTCGCTGCGGGAGGCACCCTATGCCTTCGGCGAGACGCTAGAGGACGCGTTGTCGGCGGATGCCGCCACCTTCGACGCCACCGCTGCTGAACACGCTGTTTCGTTTATCTTCACCAGTTTCATCCTCTATACCGAGGGCCATCCGGCAGGACTAGTCGAAGCCTATTTCGACGACTCCGAGGCGCGCCGCGCGTTCGTCTGCGAGTTGTGGGTGGCGCCGGCCGTGCGTCATCTGCGAGGCGGCGAGTTGCTGGTCGACACGGCCAGCGCCTGGCTTGCCGGCGAAGGCGCCATGGAAATCTACGCATGGGTCGCGGACGCCAACCGCAATGCGATGCGCTTTTACGAGGCGCTCGGTTTCGGTCCCACCGGCGAGCATCGCCGCGTCGCGCGTGCGCCCGAGCAGGCAGAAAGCCTGCTGGTGCGGCACGTGCCGACCACGTCGCAGGTATTTCAGCAGTGATCTCGCGAGCGGCGCGTCAGCCTGCCGCTCACATCCCATCCGCGTCGCAACAGCGTTCATGGCCAAATGACCGGCCTGGACGCGGCCTGTATGGCCGAGACGTGGCCACGTCATGGGTATTCAGGCCGCCGTGCTGCGTTCTGTCGGCAAAAAAACTCGCTCCCCGCCTGGACGCCTGTAAAATACGCAAAATTTTTTGCCGAACGCTATGTCGCCCAAGAAATCGCCCTTTTTCGAACTCCGCAGCGGCTCTGTCGACACGCTCCTGTTCGTGGTCAAGACAACCGACCTCGACGCGATGCGTGCCGAACTGACCCGGCGCTTCGAGGCGACCCCCGAATTTTTCGCTAACGACGTCGTCGCGATCGACGTGCGCCGGCTCGCCGAGACGGAACGCGTGCCGCTCGCCGACATCGCGCAACTGCTCGACAGCGTGCGCATGCGCCCGGTCGGCGTGGTGGCCAATGCGCAGCAGGCGTGGGCGGCGGAGTCCGCACTGCCCTTGCTCGAAGCGCGCGACCGTCGCGGCGCATCCGCTAAATCCGCTGACGAAGAAGCCGCCAATGTGCCCGCTACGGCACCGGCTGCCACCGCAGCAACGGCCACGCCGCCGGCCGATCTGTTTTCGGCGGTAGAGGGCACGCCGGCTACGGCCGCCGCGGTCGACCCCGCGCCGGCCGCCGAACCCGTGCGCCTTGCCACCTCGTCGCAAACCATGGTGGTCGACAAGCCGTTGCGCTCGGGCCAGCGCATCTACGCAAAGGGCGATCTGGTCGTGCTCGGTCTGGTGAGCTACGGCGCGGAAGTGATCGCGGAAGGCAACATCCATATTTACGCGCCGCTGCGCGGCCGGGCGTTGGCCGGCGTGCAGGGCAATCACGACGCGCGCATTTTCTGCACGTGTCTCGAGCCGGAACTCATCTCGATCGCGGGCATCTATCGTACGACCGAGAACCCGCTGCCGGCCGACGTGCTCGGCAAGCCGGTGCAGATCTGGCTCGAAGAAGAAAAACTGATGATCGAACCGTTGCGGCTCACCTGATCGACGTGAAGCGCGCGCAGCCCTGAACGTACACGGCACGCGGCGCTTCACGGCAAATATGGCCGCACATAATTGACGAATTTGACGAACACAAGGTAAGGGTAATGGCAAAAATCATTGTGGTGACTTCGGGCAAGGGTGGCGTGGGCAAGACGACCACGAGCGCGAGTTTTGCATCGGCCCTCGCATTGCGTGGCAGCAAAACCGCCGTGATCGACTTCGACGTCGGCCTGCGTAACCTCGACCTCATCATGGGCTGCGAGCGCCGTGTGGTGTACGACCTGATCAACGTGATCCAGGGCGAAGCCAACCTGAACCAGGCGCTGATCAAGGACAAGAAGTGCGAGAACCTGTTCATCCTGCCGGCCTCGCAGACGCGTGACAAGGACGCGCTGACGCTGGAAGGCGTCGAGAAGATCATCAACGACCTGATCGCGATGGACTTCGAATACATCGTCTGCGATTCGCCGGCGGGTATCGAATCGGGCGCGCTGCTCGCCATGCACTTCGCCGACGAAGCGCTGATCGTGACGAATCCGGAAGTCTCCTCGGTGCGCGACTCGGACCGTATCCTCGGCATTCTGTCGTCGAAGACCAAGCGCGCAATCGAAAGCAAGGAGCCGATCAAGGAACACCTGCTGATCACCCGCTACAACCCGAAGCGCGTGAGCGAAGGCGAAATGCTGTCGCTGACCGACATCCAGGAAATTCTGCGTATCGATCTGATCGGCGTGATTCCGGAATCGGAAGCGGTGCTGCATGCATCGAACCAGGGGCTGCCGGCTGTGCACCTCGACGGTACCGACGTTGCTGAAGCCTATAAAGATGTCGTGTCGCGTTTCCTCGGCGAGCAGAAATCGCTTCGCTTTACCGATTACCAGAAGCCAGGGCTGCTGCAGCGCCTCTTCGGCACCAAGTAAGGGGAGCGCACGTAATGTCGATTCTTTCGTTTTTGCTGGGCGAGAAGAAGAAATCCGCGTCGGTAGCGAAGGAACGCCTGCAGTTGATCATCGCGCATGAGCGCGCCGGCGGCCATGCGCCTGCCGATTATCTGCCTGCGTTGCAACGCGAACTGGTGGCCGTGATTTCAAAGTACGTGAAAATCTCCGATGACGATATTCGTGTGAGCCTGGAACGTCAGGACGATCTCGAAGTGCTCGAGGTCAAGATCGAAATACCGCAGGTGGGTTCCGCGTAACGTGTTGCGCGCTCTGTTTCGTTGCGTCGATGTTGATGTGACGAGGTGGGGCGCGTAAGCGCTTTTGTTGTTTTGTTCCCTCGTCGTTTCCCTCCGCTGTTTTTCTCGTCGTCGTCCCCGCTACTTCTGTGTTCATGTGCGCTCGCACAGGCCCTCTCACGCGTGCTTTTCGCGCGGCGAAATAATCCGTTGCACTTCGGGGTGTGCCGTTACACGCCCACAGTCAGCGCTTTCGTCCCCTCGCGCATTAAACGGATAACGCCGCATTCGGTGTCCATCCAAAGAGGGAAAACATGAACAAGACCTTTCGCTTGCTGATCGCCAACGCTGTTCTGATCGCTGCTGGTGCATCTGCCGTGGCCTCCGCTTCGGCCGAGGAAGTCGTCGTGATCGCGCCGTCCGCACCGCCGGCCGTGCGTTATGAAGCCGTGCCGGCACCGCGTGTCGGCTACGTGTGGGATCACGGTCATTGGCGTTGGGATCACGGCCGCTATGTGTGGGACGCGGGCCACTGGCAGGCCGAGCGCGTCGGCTACCACTGGGTGCCGGGCCACTGGGTCGAACACGGTCCGAACTATCGCTGGGTCCAAGGCCACTGGGCGTAAGTCCACCGGCAACAACCGCGTGCGGCACAGCGGAATCGACACCGCTCGTGCCGCTCCCTCCAGTTTGACGACACAGGCGCCGCTCGTGCGTCCGGCGTAGCGCATGCCCGTGTTTCTGAGGAACACGTGATGAAAAAGAATCTGTTTCTGATCGCCGTTCTGGCGGTCATGCTGGCCGGTTGCGTAGTGGCGCCGGCACGGCCGGTTTATATGCGCGCGCCGGCGGTTGTTGTTTACTGACGCGGGGCGCCGTCTTCAGCAGGCGCCTCACCCGTGATCTCATCGACGGCCGCTGGTTCGGGCACGTCGACTTCGGGCACTTCGGGCACCGGCGCGGGTGCCGGCTGCGGTAGCGGCGCCATATAGCGCTGAGCCAGCGATTCATACAGCGGTGGAGCGAAGAGACGCGCCACGCGGCTTGCAATCAACGCGGTGGCCATCAGCGAAATCACCAGCGCATGACCATCGATCATCTCCATCACGATCACGAACGACGTAATCGGTGATTGCGTGACGGCGGCCAGATAGCCGACCATCGCGAGGGCGATCAGCATCGGCAATTGCATCGAGCCGAACACCATGTGCAGCAGATTGCCGAAACCCGCGCCGATCGACAGCGACGGTGCGAAGATACCGCCCGGAATGCCCGGCAGGTACGAGCCGACCATCGAGATCATCTTCAGAAACGGATAGAACAGGGACAGGTGCTCGTGCCCGTCGAGCAGGCCACGCGCTTCCGCATAGCCGCTGCCGAAGGTCGTGCCGCCGGAGATAAGGCCGACTACCGCGATCACGAAACCGCACAGCGCGGCGAACGCGACCGGCCGCTCGCCGTGCAACTGACGCAGCGGCGCCGGAATCCAGCGCGCGGTGTTCAGCAGCAGCCAGCCGAACACGCCGCCCGCAATACCGGTGACGATTGCCGTGAGCACGACGGCCACCGCCAGCAGATCGGGGAAGTGCGCGCCGATCTGGATGGTGCCGAAATAGGTGTAGTTGCCGTTCAGCCCCAGCGCGATCACCCCGGCGATGATGATCGCCGTAATCAGCACGCCGCTCGCGCGGGCCTCGAAGCTGCGCGTGAGTTCCTCGATCGCGAACACGATCCCCGCCAGCGGCGTATTGAACGCCGCGGACAAACCCGCCGCCGCGCCCGCCAGCACCAGTTGCCGTTCGATCTGCGCGTTCGAGCGTGGATACAGCCGCCGCAGATTGAACATCAGCGCCGCGCCGACCTGCACGGTCGGCCCTTCGCGCCCGATCGTAAAGCCGCCGAGAATCGCCAGAAACGACACCGCGATCTTGCCGACCAGGATCCGGAACGACAACAGCCGTGCGCCGTATTCGCCGGGCTTGGCATGCAGGGTGGCGATGACTTGTGGAATGCCGCTGCCTTCGGCGCCGCGGAAGAACTTGCGCGTGAGCCAGACCGCGAGCGCCGCGACCGCGGGCGTGACGATCAGCGGCGCCCACACGTGGTGCTGCTGCATGGTGCGGAATTCGCCGTAGCCCCAATCGATCAGCCTGGCGTACAGCACCGCCACCAGGCCGACCGCGATCGCGCCGAGCCAGAAGATGCCGTATTGACGCCACAGGCGTCTCGCGCGACGCACGATGCCGGAAGAGAGGGGAGGAAATGCCCGGGACATGAGGATGTGCTGGCGCAAAGGGTGAATTATAAAGCGCGCCCTATCGCTTCAACCGTATGAAAGTTTTTTGAAATGTAGTAAAAGGGCTGTTCGTAAGGTGCGCAGTGTAACGCCCTGTATTAATGCCGGGACGGCGCACTGGAGCGTTCGGCGATGGTTATTCCAATCGTCAGCTAAAATGTTTTGATGTTCGAACAATTAATAGGTCCTCAATGAAGCGAGTCCTTATCGTCAAGGTCACTTCGCTCGGCGATATTGTGGAGGCGTTGCCAGTCGTCGCCGATATCAAACGCGCGTATCCCGGCGTAGAAGTCGACTGGGCGGCCGACGAAGCATTCGCCGAAGTGGTGCATTGGAGCCAGAGTGTGGACCGCGTGCTTTGCGCACCATTGCGACGCTTCAAGAAAGCGCGCAGTTGGGGCGATTTCAAGGCAATCTGGGCGTCGATCGCCGAATTGCGCGCCTACCGCTACGACTTCATCATCGACATTCACGGCGTGTACAAGAGCGCGATCATCGCGTTTCTGGCGCGTTCGTCGAAGCGTATTGGCTACCAGTCCAAGGATCTGGGCGAACGGGGCGCCGCATTTGCCTATACGGGGCGTTTCGGCCCGCGTCCGCAGTGCGATGCATGGCATGGCATGCGCATCAGCGCGAGCGAGGCGCTGGGCTATGAGGTCGAAGGCCCGCCTGTCTACAATCTGCGTCTGGCCGAGCCGGCCACCCCACTGTTCGCGGCTGACGGCAGGCCGGTCGCGGCGCTGTTTCACGCCACCTCCAAAGACGACAAGAAGTGGCCGGTGCCCCATTGGGTCGCAGTCGGCCTCGAGTTGGCGCAGCGCGGTTTTCACGTGGTGCTGCCGTGGGGCTCGGAACGCGAGCGCACGGAGGCGGAGCAGATTGCGTCGCAGGTGCCGGGCTCGACCGTCCTGCCGAAGCTGAACGTGACCGAAATCGCGCAGATGATCGACGCGTGCGCGCTGGTGGTCGGTACCGATACGGGTTTCGTTCACGTGGCGCATGGATTGCAGAAGCGCACGGTCATGATTTTTGTGGCGACTTCGCCATCGCATTTCGGCATCCAGGCGCCGTTCCGCTCGATTTCGATCGGCGACGGCCACTCAGTGCCGTCGATCGCCGAGGCACTGGAGGCGATCGATTACGTGCATGGCGACGTACACAGCGAGCCACGCGTCGCAGCCATGCAGCACGGATCGGCCGCAGCCTGAGCGCAGCTTTGCAGCGCTTTCGCGCAATCGTTTGGCTAAAAGAAAAGAGGCGTGACGCGCAGTCGCCCAATCAAACGAGCGCTGCCACGGAACGCCTCCGAAAAACGCCCGCGTCGGGGAACTACGGGCGGAGAGGAATCACTGCAATGAACAAACTGACTCAAGCGCTGAGCGGCGACGTCGAGTAGCCGACTCAGTTCTACAGAGACCGCCGGCCGGCGGTCGAGTTCAATGGCGCATTCATCAAGACATGCCGTGCGTGCGCCGGCAGATTCGTGCGCCGCTCGTTGGCGTCTCGCGCGGGTGGCTACTCGCGGCCGCTCGCAGCGTTTGAATAAGCGCCGCGCATTACATACCTGTTAAATCTGTCGCTTTTCGTTGAGTGCCTAATTGACTACACGTGCGCGCTTTTGCGTGGCTATTGGCTCAGCCATGGCGCATGGAAACGCGTACCCAATGCCTATAATCGGCGCCCCGACTCGCGCACCCGCCACGGGCAGGACTTGCGCGGTTTGTACATGTTCAAAGCAGTATAGGCGGTGTTTTTGTCTGATGTGTGTCTGTCGTTGTCGCGCTTCGGATGCGGCGGCTTTCGGGGTCCGAAGGTGTAACACCTCAGTGATTTTCCCTTACAAATCGCAACGGTCGCGCGAAGCAGGGTCGTGTTCAATCGAGTCATTCGGGGTTTCGGCTCGAATGAATCTGACTCGAAGGAGAACAATATGAAACGCTTAATCCTGACCCTGATCGTCGGCACACTACTCGCAACGGCGCTCGGCGGCTGCATCGTTGCACCGGCGCCAGGCTATTACTACGGTGGCGGCGGTTATTACCATCACGGCGGGTACTACTACCGGTAACGGCTAGCGGCGCGCGTTCGGCTTGAACGCAGCGCGAGGCGCTGACGGCTGCCGCTTGCCTGCATAGGCACGGGCAGCCGCTCAACCGCTTCTTCGGATCAGGTCAGACCGCTTTCGTCAGCCGCGCCCAGCCGGGTATCGCGGCTCTCGCCCGCTCAGGCGAGCAGCATTTCGAAAGCAATCACCGCAGTGATGGCAGCCGCGTTGGCGGCCAATGCTTCCACGACAATGCCTTTCCACGTCGCGGGACGAAAGCGCAAAGCCAGCAGCAGCGAGCATAGCAATGCCAGCGCGATGATCATCACGATGTCCGCGTTGTGAAGATGAATACTCATCAGAGCCTCCCTGCTTGCCTTAGGGTTATTGGAATCGAGTATAGGCAAGTCAAAAAGACGCGCAAGGCAGGGGATTTACCAGCGCGTCTTTACCCTGATTACATCAGCTGCGAATCGCGGGTTTCGCGCATGCACAGCACACCGATCATGCTGACGGCCGCCGCAATCGAAACGTAAGCACCTACCCATGGCAACCCGCCGTGCGCGGCCAGCACCTGCGCGATATACGGTGCGACTGACGCACCGAGAATCCCGCCGAGGTTATACGACACGCCTGCGCCGGTATAACGCACGTTGGTCGGAAACAGCTCCGGCAGCAGCGCGCCCATCGGCGCGAAGGTCACGCCCATCAGGAACAGTTCGATCACGAGGAACAGCAGCACCAGCGGCGTCTGACCACTGCCGAGCAACGGCGCCATCGTGAAGCCGGAGAGGATCGCAGCGATGATGCCGACGATCAGCACCGGCTTGCGGCCATAACGATCGCTCGCCCAGGCCGACAGCGGCGTGGCGAGCGCCATGAACACGACCGCGATGCACAGCATGCCGAGGAACGTCGGCCGCGGAATATGCAGGACCGACACGCCGTACGACAGCGAAAACGTCGTTGCGTTGTAGAACAGCGTGTAGCAGACCACCATTGCCAGCGCGCCGAGCAGGGTCGGCAGCCCGTGCTGCGAAAACAGCGTGGCGATTGGCACCTTCACGCGTTCCTTGCGTTCGATGGCCGCCTGGAAGGCCGGTGTCTCGGCGATCTTCAGGCGCACATACAGACCGAGCGCGACCAGCACCGCGCTGACGAGGAACGGCACGCGCCAGCCCCAGCTGCGGAATTGCTCGTCGCTCAAAGACAGGGCCAAGGCGAAGAACAGACCGTTGGACGCCAGAAAGCCGATCGACGGCCCCAGTTGCGGGAACATCCCGAACCAGCCGCGTTTGCCGGCCGGTGCGTTCTCGGTGGCGAGCAGCGCCGCGCCGCCCCATTCGCCGCCAAGACCGATACCCTGGCCGAAGCGCAGCACGCACAGCAGGATCGGCGCGAGGCTGCCGATCGAGTCGTAGCCGGGCACGAAACCGATCAGCGTGGTCGACACACCCATCACCAGCAGCGAAGCGACGAGCGTCGATTTACGGCCGATCCGGTCGCCGAAGTGGCCGAACAGGAACGAGCCGATCGGCCGCGCGACGAAGGCGATACCGAAGGTAACGAAAGCCGACAAAGCTTGGGCGGTCGCCGAGCCGTGCGGGAAAAACACCGGTCCGATGACGAGCGCCGCAGCGGTCGCATAGACATAGAAATCGTAGAACTCGATCGCGGTGCCGATAAAGCTCGCGAAGATGATCCGCGCGCTGCTGGTCTGCCCGGCCGCATTGGGCTGGGCCGCGGAAATCGGCGAAGTGGACATGCAGGGTCTCCTATGTCGTGATGCCGTCGGGCGCCGTACTTCGACGGGCAGGCGGCGCGTGGTCGGTCGGCATCTTTGTTTAAGTTCGTGCGCATCGCGCGTCTTGCTGGCGGTTGAAGCCTTCTTCGGCACGGACGATGAAGCGACAGCTTACAACGGCGGACGTCAGTCGTCAGCCGTCAGTGTTGGCGCGCGAAAGCGGCCATGCCAGGGGAACAGGCAGGTGAGGGGTGTGAGGCGTTGCGTTCAGTCGATGGTCTGCGCTTGCGGCGACGCGAACTCGCGCAGCTGGAATTTGCCGTTGTCGTTGAACAGCCAGTCTTCGAACAGTTCGAGCTGGCCATGGCCGTTCAGCAATTTACCGGGCGGTTGCGGCAGCGGCGAGGCGCGCCGCAAGGAGGCGAGCGCGGTGCTTTCGGCTTCGTCGTCGCCATTGGTGCGATACACCGACGACTGCAGCACCCGGCCATCGCGATCCACCGTGAACGACACGACCACCAGCGAGCGCAGCATCGCTTGCGGCGTGCCGCGCAACACATAGGAAGGGCTGCGTTCGACGATGCGTTGCGCGACCGCGCTGCGGTACTGGTCGAGCGTCGCACTGTTGACGGCCGCCGGCGGCGTGATGACAAGCGGGCGATCAGGTGGCGTGAACGTGCAGCCCGCGAGCGCTGCGAGCGCCAAAAGCGAAGCCGTTGTCAACGCGGAAGCCGCGCGATGCGCAGGCGAAAAGGATGCGCTCACGCGTGAAGCGAAGCGTCCAGTCAAGCGGGGAAGGTGACGTGCGCAGGTGGACATCGTCGAGGTAAGCACTGTGACAGGATCTAACTTGATGGTAGTCAAAAAACGCCAGGATGCAATTGTCGTTGACCCGCTCCTTTACGATTCGACCGCTTGTAATAGGCTGAAATATGGCCGGATTTCTCTTCGGCCAAAACACGCCTACACTTCGATGGCCTCTTTCGAGAGGCATCGGTGGAAGTCTTTCATTTAGCCCGCTTCGCGCGGGCTTTCTTTTTTGCGCGACGCTTCGCGCAATCAATCCAGCCGTGAAAATAAAAAGGCGAACTCGTTGGTGAGTTCGCCTTTTGTTTTCATGCTGCTTCGTGCTTGCGGTGATGCCAATGCAAGCCGTCATGCACGCATTGGCTCGACGCGCACGTGCGCGCCGGGCCTTACCTTACTTCAACGCTTCCCGCGCAGCCTTGACCGCCGCGAGCACCTGCTCAGGCGCGGTACCGCCCGGATGGTTGCGGCTCGCCACCGAACCTTCGAGCGTCAGATACGAGAACACGTCTTCGCCGATCAGATGCGCGACGTTCGGTAGTTCCTTACGCATTTCTTCCAGCGTCAGGTCGGCCAGATCGCAGCCGCGATCGGCACACACGCGAACTGCCAGCGCCACCGCTTCGTGCGCGTCGCGGAACGGCAGGCCGCGCTTGACGAGGTAGTCGGCGAGATCGGTTGCCGTGGAGAAACCTTGCAATGCGGCGTCGCGCATGGCTTGCGGCTTCACCGAGATGCCGGCGACCATTTCTGCGAAGATGCGCAGCGTGTCCGCGACCGTATCGACGGTGTCGAACAGCGGCTCCTTGTCTTCCTGATTGTCCTTGTTGTACGCGAGCGGCTGGCCCTTCATCAACGTGAGTAGCGCGATCAGATGGCCGTTCACGCGGCCCGTCTTGCCGCGCGCGAGTTCAGGCACGTCCGGGTTCTTCTTCTGCGGCATGATCGACGAACCGGTGCAGAAACGGTCGGCCAGATCGATGAAGCCGACGCGCGGGCTCATCCACAGCACGAGTTCTTCGGAGAAGCGCGACACGTGCGTCATGATCAATGCCGACGCTGCCGTGAACTCGATCGCGAAGTCACGATCGGACACCGCGTCCAGCGAGTTCGCGCAGATGCCGTCGAAGCCGAGCGTTTTCGCCACGGCATGACGGTCGATCGGATAGCTGGTGCCGGCGAGAGCAGCTGCGCCGAGCGGCAGGCGATTCACGCGCTTGCGGCAATCGACCATGCGTTCGGCGTCGCGAGAAAACATTTCGACGTAGGCGAGCAGGTGATGGCCGAACGTAACCGGCTGCGCCACTTGCAGGTGCGTGAAGCCCGGCATGATGGTCGAGGCGTTCTTCTCCGCCATGTCGAGCAGGGCCGTGCGCAATTCCGTCAGCAGGCCGCCGATACGGTCGATCTCGCCGCGCAGCCACAGGCGGATATCCGTCGCCACCTGGTCGTTACGCGAGCGGCCCGTGTGCAGGCGCTTGCCGGCGTCGCCGATCAGCGCGGTCAGGCGCGCTTCGATGTTCAGGTGGACGTCTTCCAGATCGAGTTGCCACTCGAACTCGCCTCGCTCAATCTCGCCCTTGATCTGCGCCATGCCGCGTTGGATCGCGGCGAGGTCGTCGGCGGCGATGATCTTCTGCGCGGCCAGCATCGAGGCGTGCGCGAGCGACCCTTCGATATCGACGAGCGCCAGACGCTTGTCGAAGAAAACCGACGACGTGTAGCGTTTGACGAGCTCCGACATCGGCTCCGAGAAGCGAGCCGACCAGGCTTCGCCTTTTTTGTGCAGTTGGGACGTCATGGTGTTGGGCAGTTAAGCGGCAGTTGAGCGAGCGGTGAAGAAGGCTGACGGCGTTCGCGGACGGTGCGGGCGCCGTCGAAACGGGCGAAAGACAGGGATTTTAACACTGGGCTATTCCCGCACCAGCACCACCAGCTTCAGATCCTCGCGATGAGCGGGCTTGAACGTGATCTGGTCGTAGACGAGGCGGCCGTCGCGCGGATGGTTGAATTCGCGCCTGCCGCCTTCGCGGCCGCCGACGTCCTGCGACGCCCAGAAACGGGCGAACGCGTCGCTGGCGGCGGTGAGCGAGTCGATCAGCCCGCGGGTGGGGGCGTCGTTCAGATGGCGGATCGAGTCGGCGCGGAATTCGGCGGCGAGGCGCCGTGCGCGCGTTTCCCAGTCGACGATCAACTCGCGCGCGGCCGGTTCGGTGAAGGTGTAGCGCAGCAGATTGCGGTCGTGCGCGCCGTCCAGCCAGCCGACGAACAGGTCTGCGGCGCGTTCGTTCCAGGCGAGCGCGTTCCACTGCCGGTCGAGCACGTACGCCGGTGCGTTCACGAGTTGTACGGTTTCGAGCAGGGTGGCGGGCGCGTCGGCGGCGGCCGGATCAGGCTCGGCAGGGTCGCGTTGCGCAGCCAGTTCGAACAGATACGCCCGCTCGGCGCGCGACAGTTGCAGCGCGACGGCGATCCGCGCCAGCGCATCGGCGGAAGCGGAGACGGGGCGGCCCTGTTCGATCCACGTGTACCAAGTCGGACTGACGCCGCACAGCTGCGCGACTTCCTCGCGCCGCAAGCCCGGCGTGCGGCGGCGCGGGCCAGGCGGTAGGCCGAGCGCTTGCGGCGAGAGCCTTTCGCGATGCGCACGGATGAAATCGCCAAGTGCACGCGCGGGCGTGGCTTCGAGCGGCGGCGGATTGTCGGCGGAGGACGGCGTGGTCATTCTGATCGGGCGGCGCTTGGCGGGGGTGGTGTTATTGATACCAGAATAATTGCTTAACTTGTACTGGTACACGGCGGGCTCTATTGTAACGACTGGAACGACGCAGCGCCGTCCAGAGAGACCCGGGCTCAAGCCCGGCGCAACCCCCACGTACATAACCGGAGCCTCCCATGAAGCATCACGATCAGGTCGCCGACGCCTTCGGCTCGACCGCCGCCGCGTATTTGACGAGTCAGACGCATGCCACCGGCGCCGATCTGCAGACGCTGGCGGAATCGATCGCCGCGACGCCGGATGCGAAGGTGCTCGATATGGGCTGTGGCGCAGGTCACGCGAGTTTCGCAGTCGCGCCGCATGCGAAAGAAGTGGTCGCGTACGACATCGCGCCGCAAATGCTGGCGACGGTCGATGGCGCGGCCAAAGATCGCGGCCTCTCTAACATCCGCACGCAACAGGGTGCGGCCGAAACGCTGCCGTTCGACGATCATTCGTTCGACTGGATCATCAGCCGGATGAGCGCGCATCACTGGCACGACGTGCCGCTTGCCTTGGCCGAAGTGCGTCGCGTGTTGAAGCCGGGCGGCAAGGTGCTGTTCATCGACATCGCCGGCGCCGATCATCCGCTGCTCGACACGCATATTCAGGCGGTGGAGTTGCTGCGCGACGGCTCGCATATCCGCGATTACCGCGCCGACGAATGGATTGCATTGTTCGAAGCGGCCGGTTTCACGGCATCGATTCGCGAGCGTTGGCGCATTGAGATTGAGTTCAGCTCGTGGGTGGCGCGCATGCGCACGCCGGAGCCGCGCGTGGTGGCGATTCGCTCGCTGTGGAGCAATTCGCCCGATGAGGTGCGTCAGTATTTCGACGTAAAGGAAGACGGCTCGTTCAAGCTCGACGCGCTGATGATCGCGGCGCAGTAGGTCCATGCAGTAAGTCGAATCAACCGGGTGGTACTACCCACCCGGTTGATGTGGCTTTGATCAGCCCGTATTACGCAGCCCCGCCGCAATCCCGTTGATGCTCAAATGAATCCCGCGCCGCACACGTGCGTTGGTATCGCCCGCGCGGTGACGCTTGAGCAACTCGACCTGCAAGTGATTCAACGGATCGAGATACGGGAAGCGGTTCTTGATCGAACGCGCGAGCAGCGGATTCTCAGCAAGCCGTTCGCTCTTGCCGGTGATCTCCGACAACACCTTCGACGTCCGCTCCCATTCCGCGACGATCCGCTCGAACACATGCTTGCGCAGCTTCTTGTCCGACACGAGCTGTGCGTAGCGCGAGGCCACCGCGAGGTCGGTCTTCGCCAGCACCATGTCCATGTTGGAGAGCAGGTTCGCGAAGAACGGCCACGTCTTGTGCATTTTCTTGAGCAGCGCAAGACGGCGGGTGCGCTCGGCATCGCTCGGCGCGCTGTCCAGATGCGCGGCCACTGCGCTGCCGAAACCGTACCAGCCGGTCAGCAGCAAACGGCATTGGCCCCATGAGAAGCCCCACGGAATCGCGCGCAGGTCTTCGATCTTCCGTTGCTTCGGGTCCTGCAATTTGCGCGAAGCCGGACGGCTGCCGATGTTCAACTCGGCGATCTCGGAGATCGGCGTCGACTCGAAGAAATACTCCTTGAAGCCCGGCGTTTCGTAGACCAGCGCGCGATACGAGGCCATCGCCGCGTCGGACAATTGCTGCATGGTTTCTTCGAAGGCGGGCAATTGCGCGGGCGCAATGCCGTGCGGCAACAACGAGGCTTCGAGCGTTGCGGCCACCACCGTCTCCAGGTTGCGCCGGCCGATTTCCGGATTGCCGAACTTGCTGGCGATCACTTCGCCTTGCTCGGTCAGGCGGATCTGGCCGTCGACGGTGCCTGGCGGCTGCGACAGAATCGCCTGGTACGTCGGACCACCGCCACGGCCTACCGTGCCTCCGCGTCCATGGAACAGGCGCAGGGTCACGCCGCGTTCATTGAACAGCGACACGAGCGCCAGTTCGGCGCGGTACAGCTCCCAGTTCGACGTCAGGAAGCCGCCGTCCTTGTTGCTGTCCGAATAGCCGAGCATCACTTCCTGCTCGTTGCCCTGATGTTCGATCAGTGCGTCGACGCCCGGCAGCGCGATCAGATCGCGCATGATGTGCGGCGCGTTGCGCAAGTCGGGGATCGTTTCGAACAGCGGGATCACCATCAGCCCCGCGCGCGCCGGATCGTGCGCGTCGCCGAGGCGGCCGTGCAGCAGGCCGGTTTCCTTCTGCAGCAACATCACTTCGACCAGATCGCTGACGGTCTCCGTGTGCGAAATGATGTAGTTGCGCACCGCGCGCGCACCGAACTTCTCACGCGTGACGCGGGCTTCTTCGAGCACACCGAGTTCGCTCTTCACGAGATCGGAGTACTCGGCGTAGGGCAGGCGCAACGGGCGCGGCTGCGACAATTCGGCGAGCAGCACCTTGAGTTTGTCTTCTTCGGAGAGCGACGCGTAGTCGTCTTCCACACCCGCACGCTTCATCAACTCGGCGATCACCGCTTCATGGATGTCGGAGCTTTGACGCAAGTCGATGCTCGCCAGATGGAAGCCGAACACTTCGGCGGCGCGCGCGAGCGGCGACAGGCGGGGTGCCGCGAGCGGCGCGCCATGGTGCTCGGCGAGCGAATCGATCAGCACGTGCAGATCGCGCACGAATTCGGCGGAGTCGTCGTACGGCTTGGCGCGGATCGGCGCCGCACCGCGGCCCGCGCTGCGCACCGGCACGCTGCCTTCACCGAGACGCACGCGCGCGCTCGCCGCGAGTCGCGTGTACATGCCGATCAAGGCACGGCGATACGGTTCGTCGGTGCGGTGCGGCGACTGGTCGGGCGAGATGGCCGCGAGGTCTTTCAACGCGTCGCTTGCACCGGCCAGCAGGTTCGACACCGACAACTCGGCGCCCAACTTGTGCACCTGTTCCATATAGTGTTCGAAGATCACCGCCGCTTGGCGGGTGATCGCGTGCTCGAGCGTTTCGGCCGTGACGTTCGGATTGCCGTCGCGATCGCCGCCGATCCAGCTACCCATCTGGAAGAACGGCGGCAGGCGCGCCTCGAGGCCGTGCTCGGCGAGCGCTTCCTCGATGTCGGCGTAGAGCGCCGGAATTTCTTCGAGGAAGGTCGCGCGGTAGTACGACAGCGCGTTTTCGATTTCATCGGCGACCGTCAGGCGCGAATCGCGCAGCATCCGCGTTTGCCAGAGCGACGTGACGCTCGCACGCAGCATCGCTTCGTTGTGCGCGCGTTCGCGGTTGGTCAACTGCTGATCGCGTTCGGCGAGGAGACGCGCGACGTCGTGCTGCGCGTCGAGAATGCTCTTGCGCTGCACCTCGGTAGGGTGCGCGGTCAGGACCGGCACGATCAACGCATCATTGAAGAACTGCTGCAGGACCGGCGTTGCAGCGGCGCCCGCTTCGACGAGCCGTTCGAGCGCATGAGCCATGGTGCCCGGCTGCGAGGTCGAGCCGGCCAGCGCGTGAATCCGGTGACGGCGGTTGCGGTGGCGGTCTTCAGCGATATTCGCAAGATGCGAAAAGTAGCTGAACGCGCGCACCACGCTGACCGTTTGCTCCGGGCTCAGCGAACGGAGTTTCTTATCGAGCGTTTGTGCGGCGGCACTATCGTCTTCGCGGCGAAAACGCACGGCGGTCTGGCGGATCGTCTCCACGACGTCGAACACCTCGTCGCCTTCCTGTTCGCGCAGCACGTCGCCGAGCAGGCGCCCGAGATAGCGGATGTCCTGGAACAGCGGATGGTCCTTGTCCTCACGCGTGCGGCCGCTGCTTTTCGAGGCGGGTACGACCGTATCCGGCGAAACGGCTTGCAGCTTGGGCGCCTGAGTGGCTTCTGGCGCGGCAACGCTCGCGACGGCCTTGGTCTTCGGGGACTTCGCCTTGGCCGGTTTCAGCGTCTGGGCGGCGTTCGCGGCTTGCGTCGCCTTACCTGTCCTGACGGCCTTCACCGTCTTGTCCGCCTTGGCGGGCGTAGAGGCTTTGGCGGATTTGGAGGCTTTGGCGACGTTAGCGGCCTGGCCTGCCTTAGCAGATTTGCCGGCGCGTTGGGCCGGTGTGGACTGGGCAGCCGTTGCGGCGTCAGCCGCTTGAGCGTTGGGCGATGCAGTGTTGCGGCGGGCAGGGCGCGCCGATCCGGAAGACGTCACGATGGGTTTCCTCAGGGAAGCCAGGGTCTGTTGAGTGATGAACTGCTACTGCGGAACTGCACTAAGAGTTGCAACGTGAACTGCGCGAAACCTGGACAAACCGGTATGCGGCGATGGCAATACGCCGGAGAGGGGAGCCGCGTGCCCATTTGCATGGAGCGCACGAGGTGTGTGACGTGCATTGCATGCACGACAGCCACGTTGCGCCGCATTGCATCATCCCGCATGCCGCGCCCCGGTGCGCGAACGACCGTGCTTGAACAGGCTGGGATGAGGCAGGCGTGCGCTCTACGAGGCCCGTCTCCTCCATCGATACCGCGCTAGCACGGCGCTCCGCTGTGCCTTGAGACACAAGGGCGCGTGCTAACATTGATTGTTATTACATCCCGTCATTCGATCAGCAAGCTAATGAACACCGAGACGTTTTCTACGCCACCCCACACGCTTGTGATTGCGTCGCGAGAAAGCCGCCTTGCCATGTGGCAGGCGGAGCATGTGCGATGTGCGCTGCACAAATTATATCCATCTTGTGACGTAAAAATCCTCGGAATGACGACACGTGGGGATCAAATTCTCGACCGCACTTTGTCGAAGGTTGGTGGTAAGGGCCTCTTCGTCAAGGAACTGGAAGCGGCGCTGGCCGACGGCCGCGCCGACCTGGCCGTGCACTCGCTCAAAGACGTGCCCATGGAGCTGCCCGCGGGCTTTGCGCTCTCCACCATCATGGAGCGCGAAGATCCGCGCGACGCGCTGGTGTCGAACGAGTACGACTCGCTTGCCGCGCTGCCGGCCGGTGCGGTGGTCGGCACCTCCAGCCTGCGCCGCGAGGCGATGCTGCGCATGCGTTATCCGCACCTGGTGGTGCGGCCGTTGCGCGGCAATCTGGACACCCGTCTGTCGAAACTCGATCGCGGCGACTATGCGGCGATCATTCTGGCGGCTGCCGGTTTGAAGCGTTTGGGTCTGGGCGAGCGCATCCGCGCGAATCTGGATCCGGAAGACAGCTTGCCCGCAGCCGGTCAGGGCGCGCTCGGCATCGAGATTCGCGCCGATCGCGCGGACCTCGCGGCATGGCTCGCCCCCTTGCATCACGAACATACGGCAGCGGCCGTCGAAGCAGAGCGGATGGTCTCGCGCGCCTTGGGCGGCAGCTGCGAAGTGCCGCTCGCGGCCTATGCACACTGGCACGACGGCGCGCTGCATCTGCGCGGCATCGTCGCTACGCCTGATGGCCAGCGTGTGTTGAGCGCGCAGGCATCGGCGCCGGCGCCCACGGTCGAACGCGCGGTGGCGCTCGGCAAGGAAGTGGCGGACGCGCTCGAGCAGCAAGGTGCGATGGAAATCGTCCGCGCGTTGAGCACGGCCAGCGGCCCCGCCGCCGGGTCGGCGGACAGCGCGGCGACCGGCGAGTGATGGCGGCCGATATCCCGGGCAACGCATCCTCATCCGTCGACAAGGCGGCGTTCACGGTCGTGATTACGCGACCGGCCGGTCAGTCGAACGAATTAATCGCGCAACTCGCGGCAGCGGGCGTTGCCGTGCTCGACTTTCCGCTGATCGACATCGCGCCTGTCACTGACGAAGCGCCGTTGCGCGCAGCGCTGGCCTCTCTGG
Organism: Paraburkholderia aspalathi; assembly: GCF_905220735.1. Lineage (NCBI taxonomy): Bacteria > Pseudomonadati > Pseudomonadota > Betaproteobacteria > Burkholderiales > Burkholderiaceae > Paraburkholderia > Paraburkholderia aspalathi. The sequence goes on along the minus strand of NZ_CAJNBA010000007.1, from coordinate 271,581 downwards.
AACGCTATGCACTGGTGGTGTTCGTCTCGCCCAACGCGGTCGATCACGCGTTTGCCAGGAGCGATGCGATCTGGCCGCACGCGCTGCCGATCGGCGTAGTCGGACCTGGCAGCGTGCAGGCGCTGGCGCGCCACGGCGTCGCGGCGCCGGCTTACACGATCATCAGCCCGCCGTCCGTAGCCGAAGACGATACGGCGCGCTTCGATTCCGAAGGCCTGTTCGCGGCGATCGATACCGCGCTCGGCGCGACGAGCCTCGAAGGCAAGCGCGTCCTGATCGTGCGTGGCGACGGCGGCCGCGAATGGCTTGCTGACCGCTTGCGCGAAGCGGGCGCCGAAGTCGAAACGGTCGCGGCCTATCGCCGTCTCGTGCCGGAACCGTCGATCGGCGGCTGGGCGCGCGTGCACGCGCTGCTAGCCGGCGCGCCGCACGCCTGGCTGCTCACCAGTTCGGAGGGCGTGCGCAACCTGCACGAACTCGCGCAGGAGCATCTGACCGCCGACGAAATCACGCAACTGAAGCACGCCAATCTGGTCACGCCGCATCCCCGTATCGCGCAGACCGCGCGGGCATTGGGTTTTGATAGCATTACGGTGTCCGGTGCGGGCGATGAGCGTATTGCCCGCGCCTTGCTTGCCGCCGTCCCGACCGTTGTTCAACCGGTACCGTCCAACCCGGCTCATTCACCGGCTAAATCACGCATGACTGAAACGAACGCATCCACGAACGCTTCACCCCAGCCGGCCGCAACCACTGCGTTGCCGCCGAATCCACCCTTCACGCCCTACGAAGCGCAGGAAAAGCGCCGCAGCGCGAGCGGACCGCTGCTGTGGTTTGTCGTCGTGATCATTGCTTGTGCGGCGGGGGTGGGCGGCTATGCGCTCAATCGCAAGGTGGAGCGCACCGAGCAACAGCTCGTGCAACGCCAGCAGGCGAACGACGCGCAGACCAACGACTTGCGCGTCAAGACCGATCAGGCGCTGGCCACGGTGCATCAGTCCGACTCGCAGGTCGCGCAACTCGAAGGCAAGCTTGCGGATGCGCAGACCGCGCAGCAGGCGCTGCAACAGCAATACTCCGATCTCGCCCGCAATCGCGACGACTGGACGATGGCCGAGGTCGGCCAGATGCTGTCGGCCGCGAGCCAGCAATTGCAGCTCACCGGCAATACGCAGCTTGCGTTGTTCGCGCTGCAAAGCGCGGACACGCGTCTCGCCGCGTCGGATAGCCCGCAGGCCGTGACCGTACGCAAGGCAATCGCGCAAGACATCGACAAGCTGAAGGCCGCGCCGTCCACGGATCTGACCGGTATGGCGATCAAGCTCGACAACGCGATCGACCAGGTCGACAGCCTGCCGCTTTCCGGCGAAGCCCCGATTGCTCACGCAACGCCGAAGGCCGCCACCTGGGCCGACACGGCGAAGGTGGCCGCGGCCACCGGCGAGCCGCGCTGGAAAGTGTGGTGGCGTGAAGTCACAACCGGCATCGGCCAGCAGCTCAGCAGCCTCGTGCAGGTGCGCCGAATCGATAACGCCGACGCCATGCTCGTCACGCCCGATCAAGGCTATTTCGTGCGCGAGAATCTGAAGCTGCGTTTGCTGTCGGCGCGGCTCGCGCTGCTCTCGCGCAACCAGACCACGCTGAAGTCCGACCTGCAGGCGGCGCAGGCTGCGCTCACGCGTTACTTCGACAATACGTCGAAGAAAACGCAGACCGTGGTCGATCTGGTCAAGCAGGTGGATGCGGGTTCGGCCGCGGTTGAACTGCCGACTCTGAACACCAGCCTGCAGGCCGTCAATCAATACCGGAGCCGAGGTTAATCATGGCAATCCGGGGACTTCTATGGCTCGCGCTGCTGTTCGCCATCGCCGTGGTGCTGGCGGTGGTTGGACGCTTCGACATGGGGCAGGTGCTGCTGGTCTATCCGCCGTACCGCGTCGACATCTCGCTGAATCTGTTCGTGGTCGGGCTGGTGGTGCTGTTCATCCTGATGTACGCGCTTCTGCGCATCGTTCGCAATATCTGGCGCATGCCGCAGCGCGTGGCGGCCTACCGTGCGCGCTCGCGTGTCGCGAAGGCGCACGCCGCGCTGCGTGACGCAATCGGCAATCTGTACGCCGGGCGTTTCTCGCGCGCTGAAAAAGCAGCGAAAGATTCGCTCACGAATGGCGACAACAAGGGCGCGGCCGGTTTGATCGCGGCCACCGCGGCGCACCGCATGCGTGAATATGCACGGCGCGACGAATGGCTCGCCCAGATCGACGAAGCCGACTGGCAGGACGCTCGCCTGATGGCCACCGCGGACATGCGTGCCGACGGGCGCGACGCGGACGGTGCACTCGCCGCGCTGACTGAAATGCAGTCGCAGGGCGCACGGCGGATCCACGCGCAGCAGATCACGTTGCGTGCGCAACAGCAATTGAAGAACTGGGGCGAAGTGCTCAAGCTCGTCAAGACACTGGAAAAACGCGAGGCGATCCATCCTGCTGTGGCGGTGCGTTTGCGCCAGCTCGCGGCGGAAAACCTGCTGCGCGACCGGCGTCATAACGCCGATGCGCTGCTGGAGTTGTGGAATTCGCTGTCGGCTACGGAACGTCATTCGCCGCGTCTCGCCGATCTCGCCGCCGAACTGCTGGTAGCGCTGAATCGTCCGCAGGAAGCCCGCAAGATCGTGGAAGAAGCGCTGGCGCAGAACTGGGACGCGCGTCTGCTGCGCCGTTATCCGGACACGACCGGCGGCGACGCGTTGCCGCTGATCCAGAAGGCCGAAGGCTGGCAGAAGGATCGCCCGGAAGACGCGGACTTGATGTTCGCATTGGGCCGTTTGTGCCTGCATCAGCAGTTGTGGGGCAAGGCGCAATCGTTCCTCGAGCGCGCGCTGAAACTTGCCGACAACGAGACGCTGAAAATTCGTTCGCATCGCGCGTTGGCGCGTTTGCATGAACAGATTGGCGATTCCGCCAAGGCGAGCGAGCATTATCGCGAGAGTGCGCTGGCGATGAATATCGTTTGATGCGTTGAGCGCTGCAGCGAGCAGTTGAGACGCGCCGCAGTAGACGCACATGAAAAAGCCCCGGCATTGGAAGATGCCGGGGCTTTTTCTTTGAAGCGTGGCGCGTTACGCGTAACTCAACACTGTTGGCGGCGGTTGCTGCGTTACGTCGTCCGCGAGATCGCTGGTCGGCCGCGCTTACTTATTGACCATCTTCGCCGGCACACTGATCGCCAGCAGACCGCCGAGGATCATGAACGCCGCCAGCATATACATGCCGGAGTCATTCGCGGCAGTCGCCTGCTTCAGCCAGCCGACCGCATACGGGCTGAGAAAGCCTGCGAGATTGCCGATCGAATTGATCATCGCGATGCCGGCGGCCGCGCCGGTGCCGGCGAGGATTGCCGTCGGCAAACTCCAGAACAGCGGCAGCGTGGTGAGGATGCCCATGGTTGCGAGCGTGAGCGAGGCCATCGCCAGCACCGTGTTGTGCGCCCACACCACGGAGAGCACGAGGCCGATCGCCCCGGCGAAGGCCGGCAAGGCGATATGCCAGCGCCGCTCGCGTTTGCGGTCCGCGCTGCGCGACACAAATACCATCGCGACCACCGCCGCGGCAAACGGAATCGCCGACAGGATGCCGATCATGAACGCATCCGTCACGCCGGTCGCCTTGATGATGGTTGGCAGCCAGAAGCTCACGCCATAGAGGCCCATCACGAACGAGAAGTACGTGAGGCTCAGCATCAGCACGCGGCCGCTCGAGAGCACCTGGCGTATCGGCATATCGTGTTTGGTCGCTTCTTCAGCCGACACCTGGCGCTCGAGCAGTTCCTTCTCTTCCGCCGTGAGCCACTTCGCCTTCGCAACGCGGTCGTCGAGCATCACGAACACCAGAACTCCGACGATCACCGACGGAATCCCTTCGAGCAGAAACAGCCACTGCCAGCCGTGCCAGCCGTTCATGCCGTTGAAGCTCTTCAGGATATAGCCCGACACCGGGCCGCCGATCACGCCGGACAATGCGATTGCCGTCATGAACCAGGTGGTCATGCGGCCACGGCGGTGCGCCGGATACCAGTACGTGAGATACAGGATGATGCCGGGGAAGAAACCCGCTTCGGCGAGACCGAGCAGGAAGCGCATCACGTAGAACATGGCCGGCGTGGTGACGAACATGGTCAGCATTGAGATCACGCCCCACGACACCATGATTCGCGCGATCCACACCCGCGCACCCACTTTGTGCAGGATCACGTTGCTCGGAATTTCGAAGATGAAATAGCCGACGAAGAAAATCCCCGCACCGAAACCATAGACCGCGTCGCTCAAGCCCAGGTCGGTAGTCATCTGCAGCTTGGCGAAGCCGACGTTGACGCGGTCGAGATACGCGACCACGTAGCAGAGCATCAGGAGCGGCGCGAGCCGCCAGCTGACCTTGCGGTAGGTCGCCTCCTCGAACGTGGAAGGTGGCGCCCCCGCGCCGGGATGGTGGAGCGGATTTGCAGGACTAGCCATGGTGTCTCCTTTTTTCTTGTGGAAATGAAGTACCGCCGTCGATCGCGATTCTAGCCGTGCTGGACGGTTTGCCTGACATGGCGTTTACACGCAGCGCCCGCCGTCCACTTCGAGGCACACACCAGTGATGAACTCGGCCTCGTCCGAAGCGAGATAGAGCGCCGCGTTGGCGATATCCTGCGGCGTCGAAAAACGCCCGAGCGGAATGCCGGCGAGAAAGCGCTTGCGATTCTCTGGCGTATCTTCGACGCCCATGAATTCGGTCAGCAGCGCCGTCTCACCCATCACAGGGTTCACGCAGTTCACCCGAATGCGGTCCGGGCCCAGTTCGACGGCGAGCGACTTGCTGGCGATGATCACCGCGCCCTTGCTGCCGTTGTACCAGATGAGGCCCGGCCGTGGCCGCACACCGGCCGTCGACGCGATATTGATGAAAACGCCTCCGCCTTGCTGGCGGAAATACGGCACGAATTCCTGCACGCTCCAGTAGATGCTTTTGACGTTCACCGCATAGACGCGGTCGAACTCGGCTTCCGTCACGTCGAGCACCGGTTTGTTGCGATGCGTGGTGCCGGCGTTGTTGACGACGATCTGCACGCTGCCGAAGTCTTCGAGCGCGGCCTCGCGCAGTTTTTGCCAGTCTTCCCGTTGCGTGACGTTGCCGGCCACCGCGATCGCCTTGCCGCCGGCGATGGCGATTTCGCTCGCCACACGTTCAGCCGCGGCGCCGTTCAGATCGTTGACCACCACGTTCGCGCCTTCGCGCGCATAGGTCTTCGCGATGCCTTCGCCGAAACCCGAGCCGCCACCCGTGACGATGGCCGTTTTACCTGTCAACCGCATGATGTCTCCGTTGTTTGTTGTGGATGGTGATGCTTTGACTAACTTCGCTTCGAACTCAATTGCATGAACTCATGCCTGCCTAGCCGTGACGAATCGCGATGGTTTTTAACACTGTGAAGCCATACAGCGCTTCGAAACCCTTTTCACGGCCATGGCCCGAATGCTTCACGCCGCCGAACGGCAATTCGACGCCGCCGCCCGCGCCATAGTTGTTGATGAACACCTGGCCGGAGCGCAGACGCCGCGCGAGGCGCATCTGCCGGGCGCCGTCGCGCGTCCAGATGCCTGCGACCAGGCCGTACTGCGTGCCATTGGCGAGCGAGAGCGCTTCGTCTTCGTCGGCGAACGACATCGCGGCGAGGACCGGGCCAAACACTTCGTCGCGCGCGAGACGGTGGCTTGCGGGCACGTCGCGCAGCAGGGTGGGCGCCTGATAGAAGCCGCTTTCGGGCGCTTCGGGGATGACCTCGCCGTGCGCCGCCATCGGGATGCCGTCGTGTTGAGCGTCGGAAAGGAAGTCCCACACGCGCTGTTGCTGCTTCGCATTGATCAGCGGACCGCAATCGAGATCGGCGTGCGACGGTCCGACCCGCAGCGCATGGAACGCGCTGCTCAGCCGGTCGAGCAAGGGCTCGTAAATCGCCCGGTCGATCAGCACGCGGCTGCCTGCCGAGCAGGTTTGCCCGGCGTTCTGCACGATCGCCGATACGAGCACGGGCAGCGCCGCGTCGAGATCCGCATCGGCGAACACGATTTGAGGCGATTTGCCGCCCAGTTCCAGCGTGACCGGCACGTGGTTCTCCGCGGCCATTTGCGTGACGAGCTTCCCAGTTTCGGGCGAGCCGGTGAATGAGATGTGATCGATGCCGGGATGACGCGCGAGCGCCGCGCCCGCTTCATGCCCGTAACCGGTGACGATATTCAGCGCGCCCGCGGGCAAACCCGCCTCGGCCGCCAGTTCGGCGACGCGCAAGACCGAGAGGCACGCGTCTTCCGCTGGTTTGACGACGCACGCATTGCCGGTGGCGAGCGCCGCGCCGACGCTGCGGCCGAAGATCTGCATCGGGTAGTTCCACGGCACGATGTGGCCGGTCACGCCATGCGGCTCGCGGATCGTCAGCACCGTGTAGCCGGCCTGATAGGGCAGCGTTTCGCCGTGCAGCTTGTCAGCCGCGCCGGCGTAAAACTCGAAATAGCGCGTGAGCGCAGCGGAATCGGCGCGCGCCTGTTTGAGCGGCTTGCCGGTGTCGCGGGCTTCGAGTTGGGCGAGTTCTTCCTGATGGACGGCCACCAGCATCGACAGCCGGTACAGCACGCGGCCGCGTTCCGCGGCGCTCGCTGCGCCCCATGCGCCTTCGAAGGCGCGGCGGGCGGCATGGACGGCGGCGTCGATATCCGCCGCGGTGCCGCGGGCCAGCCGGGTGAACGGCTGGCCGTCCGAGGGATCGAGCACGGCGATCGTTTCGCCGCCTGATGCAGCGGACCATTCGCCGCCGATGAAATGCCGGGCTTCTTCCATGCATGCTCCTTGAGGTGTCACCCAGCCATGATTCAAGCCGTGATTCGGGCCGAGGTCAGATACGCGGTGTTCACAAACGAGAGGCACAATCGAGCGACGCCAGACGATTATCGCGCCGATCCAACCAGAGGTGCCATCGGCCGATTGGCTATAATGGCGTATTCCGTACTGTCCGGCCGTAGCGCCTTGGGCTGGCGAGTTTCGCGCCGCTCGAGATCACGCGCCGCACGCCGTGTTCCGAATTCCATCTGATCAGAGAGCGCTCATGAGCTTCAATAACGTCCCCGCAGGCAAAGACCTTCCGCAAGATTTCAACGTCATCATCGAAATCCCGGCGCAAAGCGATCCGGTGAAGTACGAAGCTGACAAGGAAACGGGTCTGCTGCACGTCGACCGTTTCATCGGCACGGGCATGCGCTATCCGGCGAACTACGGCTACATTCCGCAAACGCTGTCGGGCGATGGCGATCCGGTCGACGTGCTGGTGATCACGCCGTTCCCGCTGCTGGCTGGCTCGGTGGTCCGCGCCCGCGCACTCGGCATGCTGCAAATGACTGACGAATCGGGCGTCGACGCCAAGCTGGTTGCCGTCGCGCACGACAAGGTCTGCCCGATGACCGCTGATCTCAAGTCGATCGACGACGTTCCGGCGTACCTGAAAGACCAGATCAAGCACTTCTTCGAGCAATACAAGGCGCTGGAAAAGGGCAAGTGGGTGAAGGTCGAGGGTTGGGCGGGCATCGAAGCCGCGCACAAGGAAATCACCGAAGGCGTGGCGAACTACAAGAAGTAAGCTGCGTTACATCGGTGCTTGATGAAAAAACCGCGTGAGCCTGCAAGGGCCACGCGGTTTTTTCATGGGCGGCGTTTTCAGGGATTCCGCGCCATGCGCAGCGGGTCTTGCAGTTAGTGCGCGTGTCTGGCCGGGCGTTGCAGCGCATAGACACAACGCATCGAATGAATGAACCGAATGCATTTTTATATATGAGTGTTAACCCTTATCATTCGGCGGCCGCGGCAGGTTTTCCACCGTCGGCGTATCAATGCGCTGAGGTAGCGCCAACGTGCGTTTTTTGGAAGCCCACCGTCCGGATGCTGAATCGCAAGTCCAACCCTTCGTCGTTGCGCTGGCCGAGCCGCCTGTATGCGAGCCTGTATGCGCTCGTCACCGCGATCTACCGCAAACGGCCGATATGGATGGTGTCGTTTTCGACGAGCGAGGCCAATCTGTCGGAAGGGCTGAGAGCTGCTTGCGCATCCACCGCCATGCTGGTGCTCGGCAATCTGCTGCACGACCCGGTATTTGCATGGGCTGCGATCGGCGCTTTCTGGACCTGTCTCGCGGATGCAGCCGGCTCGAATCGCGCGCGCTTCGCCTCGATGATGGGCTTCGCGCTGCTGTCCACCGTGTGCGGCGGCGTGACCGCCTTCGCGTCAGGCGAGGGGACGGTGTTCGCGGCGCTCGCCATTCTGATATTCACGACGCTCGGCGCGTTCGGCAGGATCTGGGGCGCCGCGACATCGCAGGTGACGATTCTAGCGGCGACCGCCTGCGTGGTGATGGTCGACCGGCCGATGCACAACGTTCGCGAAGGTGTGGCCTTTCTCGGCGTCTATCTGGCCGGATGCCTGTTCGCCGTCGTGCTGAGCTTGACCGTCTGGCGCATTCATCCGTTCGGCACAAGCCGCGCTTCGCTGCGTGCGGTGTATCTGCGTCTGGCTGATATCGCCTTGGACAGCGCGCGCCTGCTCGAAGCGCGCGCAGCGCCTGGCGAGTGGGCCACGCATGCCGCGAAATTTCGCGCCGATGCACGCGCTGCGCTGGAGCGCTCGCGCAAGGCGCTGGCGAACGTGCCTGGCTCACGAACGGCCGGCCGGGAAGACTACGACAATCTGCTCGCGCTCCTGACCGAGAGTGAAGCGCTCTTTGCGTACCTGATTGCGGTCACCGGCGCCTGCGAAAAAACCCCGCAAGACGCACGTCGCACCAGACGCGCGGCGCGGTTGCTGATCGGGCTGGGCGAGGTTCTGCGAAGAATCGGCGTGGCCAGCAACGAAGCCCAATGGAACCGTCTCGCCGACCTGCAACTCCGTTTGCGACGCCTGGCGCGGCGACTCGAATCCGCGCTGATGGAACCTGTGACATTGAAGTTCGATTTCGAACTGGTCGATTTCGCGCCGACAGCTGCTCATCCGCTCGGGTGGCAGGACAGTGCCGCCAGACTGCTGACGCGGACGTGGTCGACCCTCAAGGCAAACTTTTCCGTTCAGTCGGTCGGCTTGCGCCACGCTGCCCGCGTCGGCGTCACGACCACGGCGGGTTTTCTGGTCATCCGGGCGCTCGGGCTGCCCTTCGGCTATTGGGCAACCATGGCGACGCTGCTGATTCTGCAACCGTCTATTGCTGCGACCTGGCCACGGAGTATCGAGCGCGCTGCCGGGAGCATCGTCGGCGGCCTGCTGGCGGCCGTGATCGGCTATGCGATTCATTCGCCTCTCGGCATTTCACTGGCGGTGTTTCCGCTGGTGGTGGCCACCATGGCGCTGCGTCCCGTCAGCTACAGCCTCTTCGTACTTTTCCTGACACCGACCTTCGTGCTCGTGGCCGACTTCGCGACGCCCGGCGCCAGCGAATTCGCCTTCGCGTTGACGCGGCTCGGCAACAACGTGCTCGGTTGTGTATTGGCGCTGCTGGCGACGTTCTATCTGTGGCCGACGCGGGAAAAGGTCGACTATCGTGCCTATCTGAGCGACGCGGTGCGGGCCAATCTTGCGTATCTGAGGGCAGCATTGGAGTCGCCGGACCGAAGCGAGAAGGACATGGAACGCCTGCGCCGGGCCGCGGGTTTGGGCAGCAATAACGCCGAGGAGGCCATCGGCCGCATTCGCCTCGAAAAACTCGAGGACTCGATGGTCGACACGGTGACGCTGACGGTGCTGAGCGTGTTGCGAAAGATGGCGGGAACGGCGACGCAACTGCGCTTGAGTACGAACCGGCGCAGCATGCACGATGAACTCGGCGCGTGGATTGACACCACGAGTGCCGACATCGAGGCGGCTTTGAACCGGACGTTGCGGCCGATCCGGCACGACCTTCCTCCACGGGAGCGGTTGACGTCGCTGGAGGCGGACGCCGTGGGTGAAATCGCGCTGATGCATCGGCTGCTGACTGAGCGGATGCGTGAAGCGAGGGGTTAGGTGGAGGGCGGCTCGTCTGCGGCAACCGGCTCTGGCTCTGGTTCGGGCACGGGCAACACCGATTCGAGCGTACGCAGTCCCGCGCCTAGCGCACGCTTTTCGGCCGGCGGCAAACGCTTGACCCAATACTCGGCGCGCGAAGCGCTTGACCGGTCGGCCAACTCAAACGACACCAGCACCTGCACCGGTTTGCGCGAACGCGTATAGCGCGCGCCTTCACCGCTCACATGTTTGTCGAAGCGCGCCTGCACATCGGTGGCAATGCCGGTATAGACGCTGCCGTCCGAGCATTCGAGCAGATACAGAAACCACGCCATGGGTACGCTTCAACCTTTGAACGGATTGTGTTCGCGCAGCTCGTCCACGTACGCGTGGATGCTGTTCTTTTCGTTGTCGAGGAAGTGGCCGACCGCATCGGCGAAGGCCGGATGCGCGAGCCAATGCGCCGAGCGCGTCACGGTCGGCAAAAAACCACGCGCCATTTTATGCTCGCCCTGGGCGCCGCCTTCGAACGCGCCGAGCTTTTCTTCGATGCAGAATTCGAGCGGCTGGTAGTAGGCGGTTTCGAAGTGCAGGCAGGGCACGTGTTCCAACGCGCCCCAGTAACGGCCATAGAGCGTGCCGCCGGTTTTCGCGTCGCGCTGATAGACCACGAGCGAACTGGCAATCGGCTTGCCTTCGTATTCGGCGATTACCAGCAGCAGATTTTCCGGCATCGACGCGCCGATCATCCGGAAGAAATCGAGGTTCAGATACGGACTCGAAAAGTGCTCGCGGTAGGTTTGCCGATAACACTTGCTGAAGAATCGCCAATCGGCGTCCTGGATATCTTCGCCGCGAATCCGGCGCATCGTCACGCCGGCCTCCTGAACCTTGCGACGCTCCGCGCGGATGTTCTTGCGCTTCTTCTGTTCGAGCGTGGAGAGGAAATCGTCGAAGTCGCGATAGCCGTCGTTCAGCCAGTGGAACTGCACGCCTTCGCGCTGCATCATGCCCATGTCGGTCAGCGCGCCTGCTTCTGTTTCGGTCGGAAACAGCACATGCAGCGACGACACGTCGGCCTGCTCGGCGAACGCCATCAGCGTCGCGGCCAGATGCCTGAGCGCATGCGTATCCGCCGATAACAGCCGGTTGCCCTGCACCGGTGTGAACGGCACGGCGCACAGCAGCTTCGGGTAATACGGCAGACCGTTGCGTTTGTACGCGTCGGCCCATGCCCAATCGAAGACATATTCGCCGTACGAGTGCCCCTTCAGATACACGGGCGCCGCGGCCGCGAGCTTGTCCGTGCGCGGGTCGGTGAGCGTGACGAATTGCGGCGCCCAGCCAGTATCGGCGACCGCGCAACGGGTCGCGTGCAGTGCGCTCAAGAACTCGTGCCGCAGAAACGGCGTGGGCTGCGCTTGCTGGGCGAGGAGGGCATTCCATTCCGCGGCGTCCACCTCGGAGGGCGACGCCAGAATGCCCGTGCGATAATCAAAGCGTTCCTGGTTCAATCTGTGTGACTGTTCCCAATGAGCGACGCGCAGCATGTAGCGGTGCGTCGTTCGTTTATCCGATTTGTCCGTTGCCGTCGAGCTAACCAGCCGCGGTACTCGCAAGCCGTCTGGCTTGCCTGTCGATCCTGCCATGAAGACCCGAATCGCTCTTGCTCAAATCAATGTCACCGTCGGCGATTTCGCCGGCAACGTCGCGAAGATTGTCGCTGCCGCGCGCGCCGCGCACAACGATGGTGCGAAGCTGCTGATTGCGCCAGAACTCGCGCTATCCGGCTATCCGCCCGAAGATCTGCTGCTGCGTCCTGCGTTCTACACCGCGAGTGCGGCGGCGCTTGCCGATCTGGCCGCGCAACTGAAGCCCTTCGCCGGCTTGCATGTGATCGTCGGCCATCCGTTGCGCGATGTAGCGCACGGCCATGGTAATGCAAACGCGCCGATCGAGCGCGGCGTGCCGCCGGTTGATACCTTCAACGCGGCCTCGCTGATCGTCGACGGGGAAGTGGTCGGCACCTATCGCAAGCAGGATTTGCCCAATACCGAGGTGTTCGACGAGAAGCGCTACTTCGCTTCCGACCCGAAGCCGTTCGTGTTCGAACTGGACGGCGTGAAGTATGGCGTGGTGATTTGCGAGGACGCGTGGCATGCATCGGCTGCGCAAATGGCGAAAGCGGCGGGCGCACAAGTGCTGCTGATTCCGAACGGCTCGCCCTATCACCTGAACAAGGAAGCGGTGCGCTTCGACATTCTGCGCGCGCGGATTCGCGAGACCGGCTTGCCCATGGTCTACGTGAACATGGTCGGCGCGCAGGACGAACTGGTGTTCGACGGCGGCTCGTTCGTACTCGATGAAAAGGGCGATCTGGTCGCGAAGATGGCGCAATTCGAGGAAGGCAACGCGATTGTCGAATTCGACGGCGGCAAGCCGGTGCCCACGGCGATCGCGCCGGAGCGCTCGCTCGAAGCGCAGGTGTATGCCGCGCTCGTGATGGGCGTGCGCGACTACATCAACAAGAACGGCTTTCCGGGCGCGCTGATCGGCCTGTCGGGCGGCGTGGATTCGGCACTGGTGCTGGCGGTTGCGTGCGACGCGCTGGGCGCGGACCGCGTGCGGGCGGTGATGATGCCGTCGCGCTACACCGCCGACATTTCTACCACCGACGCCGCCGAAATGGCGCGCCGCGTCGGCGTGCGTTACGACGAAATCGCGATCGCGCCGATGTTCGATGCATTCCGCGGCTCGCTCGCCGAGGAGTTCGCCGGCCGCGCCGAAGACGCCACCGAAGAAAACATTCAGGCGCGCATTCGCGGCACCTTGCTGATGGCGCTGTCGAACAAGTTCGGCTCGATCGTGCTGACCACCGGCAACAAGAGCGAGATGGCCGTGGGCTACTGCACGTTGTACGGCGACATGGCCGGCGGCTTTGCGGTGATCAAGGACATCGCCAAGACGCTGGTCTACAAGCTGTGTCACTACCGCAATCAGGCCACCACGTTCAGCAAGCAGGATGTGATTCCCGAGCGGATTCTGACGCGCGCGCCGTCGGCCGAGCTGCGCGACAACCAGACCGATCAGGACAGCTTGCCGCCGTACGAAGTGCTCGACGCGATCATGCGCATGTACATGGAGGAGGATCGCTCGCTCGCCGAAATCATCGCGGCGGGTTACGCGGTCGACGACGTGAAACGCGTCACGCGCCTCATCAAGATCAACGAATACAAACGCCGTCAGGCGCCGATCGGAATTCGCGTCACGCATCGCGCGTTCGGCCGCGACTGGCGTTATCCGATTACGTCGCGCTACACCGAGCCGGTGGAGTGAGTCTCAGGCGAAAGGCTGCGGACTTACTGACTTACCCCATAGCAGACCAGAAGCACGCGCCGGATTGCCGCAACGCATCCGGCGCGGCGTAGAATAAAAATCATCCATTTCCCTTTCAACCTTCCAATCACGAGATGAGGTCCGCCATGAAGCGCATCACTGCAGTCATCAAACCGTTCAAACTCGACGAAGTGCGCGAGGCGCTTGCTGAAGTCGGCCTCACGGGGTTGACCGTGACGGAAGTCAAAGGCTTCGGTCGGCAAAAAGGCCACACCGAGCTCTATCGTGGTGCAGAGTACGTGGTCGACTTTCTGCCGAAAGTGAAGATCGAAGTCGTGGTTGCGGACAATCAGTGCGATCAGGTGATCGACGCGATCATCGGCGCGGCGCGCACCGGCAAGATCGGCGACGGCAAGATTTTCGTCGCGGACGTGGAGCGGGTGATCCGGATTCGCACGGGTGAGGAGAACGAAGCGGCGGTTTGAGCGGTTCGACTCGTACTGTTGAAACGCAGAGTTAAAGCGCCGGTATTGACATCCGCGGCACGCACGCACCGATCAGGTGCGCCGGGGCAGTGGCAAAACCGTGCGCGCAAATAAAAAACGGTGCGATACCCTTTCGGACATCGCACCGATACGCGCCTCTCGCAGCAGCGTGAAAAAGATTCTCTTGAAGAACTTCTGACTACACCCCGAAGGAAATCCCCTCGGGGCACACTGTTCGATTAGAACGAGTGTTGAATACCTGCGTACACACCAGTTTGGCTATGACCCGGCAGCGGGTTGTCCGTTGAGGTCGCCGTGCCCGAGTTATTCGCATTCAGGCCGTAGTTAGCCGTCTTGCTGTTTTGCGTTGTTGCGATCTGCAGATCCAGCAGCGTGCGCTTGGACAGGTTGTACGAGCCGCCGATCGTGTAGATCGTCGCATTGCCTGCGCCATTGTTGCCGTTCACGTGATAGACCGCTGCGATCAGTGCTGCAGCCGGCGTTGCTTGCCACGTCACACCACCCCATTCGTGGTCGAGCGTGGTCGGCGTGCCCGGCAGAACACCCGTCGCACCCGCCGAACGGATAGCCTGGTAAGCGGCCTGAATCTTGAACTGGCCGAGGAACACGTTCACGAGAGCCGAGTATTCACGCGATGCCGCGAACACGCCAGTTCCGATGTTGGCCGTATTGACGCCGGTGGCGGTCGGGCCGTACAGGCTGCCGTTAGCCGGGTTGCGGATTTCGTCGTACAGGCCGCGAACCTGGAACAGCGAGTTCGTGTAGGTGACCTGTGCGCCTGCTTCGCGACCTTGAGCCGTCGTGCCGTTACCGTTCCAGCTCGTTGCGTTCGACAGAGCGTATTGACCGTAGAAGTCAAAGCCTGCGATCTTCGGCGACTGGTACGCGAAGTTGTTGCTCGATTGCGGCCAGTTGCGGCCACGCACCAGCGATGCCGACGACCAGTTCGATTGACCGAACGGGTCAAAGTCCCACACGCCGTTCGAGATATAGAGCATGCGGCCCATCGTGAACGTACCGTACTGGTCGTTCGACAAACCGACGGTTGCCCAACGATTGAAGAGACCGCCGCCGCCAGGGCCTGCACCCGTCATGGTGTTGAAGGAGCCTTCCAACTGGAACAGGACCTTGTTGCCGCCACCGATGTCCTCAACGCCCTTCAAACCCCACAGGCTCGTACCCCAGTCGCCGCTTTCCGCGCGCCAACGGTTCGTGCTGCCAGTTGCCTGGCCGTTTGCACCCGTGCCTTGCGGAACACCCGTCATGTATTCCAGGCCGGCGTCAAGGCGGCCGTACAGCGTTACGCTGCTTTGGGCGTGCGCAACTACACCGGCTGTCATCAACGCAGCGGCGAGCAAAGCTTTCTTCATCTTCTCCTCCATACCCTGTCAAAAAGTGAAACCCAGTACTGCGAATGGTGTTCGGACGCAAGCGCGCCGAACAGAAATCGGTACCAGGGAGATTAGCGGGTGGATTGGGTCTCCTGTCGTGACGGATAGCCTCAGCGGGCTATTCTTCGCGCCATGCCGATCCCTCGCCGACCGGTTCTCCTCTGTTGCTTTGAAGTGAAACTACTTTTAATGAACTTTGTTTTGCTACTTTGGTTACTAATTTATCAAAAATACCCTGGAGTGGGAGAAGAAATTAGTACCGGCTTGGGCCGGTGTCTCCAAATTGCAATACGAATGTGTGCAAGGAATCGTTGCGATATCCCCCAAAAGGCGGGAAACCCTTATGCCATAAGGGAATCACGGATTGGGACGGACCACGTCAAGGATTGCCACTATTGACGCTTCAAATGCGGCAGAGTAAGGCGGAAAGAGGGCGGTTAGAGGCAGGTTCGTGCACAGTTTCGAGGCCAGAATGACCAGAATGCACAGGTGAGCGAAGTAAAAAAGGCGCTCGTAAGCGCCTTGTAATGCTACTTTGACTACAGCCCAAATACCAGGCTTTACGGCAGTCTTATTTGAGGCTGCCAGAGAGGAACTGCTTGAGCCGTTCGCTCTTCGTGTTCTTGAAGACTTCGTCCGGATGGCCTTCTTCTTCGACCCGGCCTTGATGCAGGAACATCACGTGATTCGACACGTTGCGCGCGAACGCCATTTCGTGCGTGACGACGATCATCGTGCGGCCTTCTTCGGCGAGCGTCTGCATGACCTTGAGCACTTCGCCGACCAGCTCGGGATCGAGCGCCGAAGTCGGTTCGTCGAACAGCATCACGTCAGGGTGCATGGCCAGCGCGCGCGCAATCGCGACGCGTTGCTGCTGACCGCCCGACAGATGCGACGGGTACTGTTTCTCGAGACGAGGTGCGAGGCCCACTTTCTCGAGATATTCACGCGCGCGCTCTTCGGCTTCTTTGCGCTTTAAGCCCAGCACGTTGACCGGCGCCTCAATGATGTTCTCGAGCACGTTCATATGCGCCCACAGATTGAAGTGCTGGAACACCATCGACAGCCTGGTGCGCACGCGCTGCAACTGCTTCGGATCGGATACGCGCAAAGCGCCGTTCTTCGCGATCTGCGTGCGGACTTCTTCGCCGTCGACGAAGATGCGTCCGGAGTTCGGCTGCTCGAGGAAGTTGATGCAGCGGAGCATCGTGCTCTTGCCCGAACCGGATGAGCCGATCACGCTGATCACGTCGCCGGCGTTGGCCTTCAGCGACACGCCCTTGAGGACTTCGTTGTCGCCGTACTGTTTGTGAAGCTCGTCGACGAAGAGCTTTTGCTTCTTGGTGTTCATCGGGATCCTTGGCGGGCTTACTTGCTTGGGGGCGTGCGCCCATCTTGTTTACTTGCCTT
Source organism: Paraburkholderia aspalathi (assembly GCF_905220735.1). NCBI lineage: Bacteria > Pseudomonadati > Pseudomonadota > Betaproteobacteria > Burkholderiales > Burkholderiaceae > Paraburkholderia > Paraburkholderia aspalathi. The sequence continues at coordinate 254,886 of NZ_CAJNBA010000007.1, read as the reverse complement.
GCGGCCGCAGGTAAGCGAGCCAGCGGCGCTCGGCGCGGCGGAACAGCCACACGAGCGCAAAAGAAATCAACAGATAGAGCAGGGCGGCGATACCGAACGCGTTGAACGACTGGTACGTGGCCGAGTTCACGTCACGGGCGATCTTGAGAATGTCCGGCACGGTCGCGGTGAACGCGACGGTGGTGGCGTGCAGCATCAGGATCACTTCATTGCTGTAGTACGGCAACGCGCGGCGCAGCGCCGACGGCAGAATCACTCGCCGGTACAGTGTGAACGACGACATGCCATACGCGCGCGCCGCTTCGATCTCGCCATACGGCGTGGCCTTGATCGCGCCCGCGAAAATCTCGGTGGTGTACGCGCAGGTGTTCAGCGTGAACGCGAGCAGCGTGCAATGCATGCCGTCGCGGAAGAACGCGTTGGTCAGCTCGTGGTTGCGGATGATTTCGAGGCTGTACAGGCCGGTGTAGCAGAGCAGCAGTTGCACGTAGAGCGGCGTGCCGCGGAAGACATACGTATACAGCCAGACCAGACCGGCGAGCCATTTCTTCTTCGACACGCGCGCGACCGAGAGCGGAATCGACAGGCAGAAGCCGAGTCCGATCGACACCACCAGCAGCCACAGCGTGATCACGACGCCGGTGAGGCGGTAGCCGTCGGTATACAGATAGTTGCGCCAGTATTCCTGAATGATCTCGATCATAGATCCGCCTTTCGCACGCCGGTCGAGTAACGCTTTTCGAGGTACATCAGCACGAAGTTGGACACTGTGGTGATGACGAGATAGATCGCCCCTGCGAACAGGGTGAAGAAGAAGAACCGCAGCGTGCCCTTGCCCGCATCCTGCGAGGCCTTGACGACATCGGCGAGACCGATGATCGACACCAGCGCCGTGGCTTTCACCATCACCTGCCAGTTGTTGCCGATGCCGGGCAGCGCGAAGCGCATCATCTGCGGGAACATGATCCGCGTGAACACCTGCCAGCCGGTCATGCCGTAGGCCGAGCCCGCTTCGAGCTGGCCGCGCGGCACCGCGAGGAACGCGCCGCGGAAAGTCTCGGTGAAGTACGCGCCGTAGATGAAGCCCAGCACCGCGACGCCGGCCACGAATGGGTCGATGTCGATCTGGTCCCAGCCGAGCAGGTCGGTCAGGTTATTCAGCCAGATCTGGATGCTGTAGAACAGCAGCAGCATCAGCACCAGGTCGGGCACGCCCCGCACGAGGGTCGTGTAGACGGTGCCGGCACCATAGGAGAAGCGGTTTTTCGACAGCTTCGCCGCTGCGCCGAGCAGGCCCAGCACGAAAGCGAACGCCAGCGACAACACCGCCAGTTTGACGGTTTGCCAGGTGCCGTTAAGAAGCAGCGGGCCGTAGCCTTGAAGGAACATATGGGGTCCTTGACGATGCGCTTGTGGCGCACCGCGAAAGACGCGGCCAGCTCTGCACCGCGTTTGCCGCGAGCCTGAGCTCGCCGTTTCCTGCGGCGCACAGCGCACCGCTGTGCAAATCATGACTGCATGGCCGTTGCCGGTCTTGCAGCGCGCTTTTCGATTCTTGTTGTGAATCGGGGTTGAAGCTGCTTCTGAAACTGCTTTTTGAGGCTATCAGCGACTGTATTACGAAGCCTCGGGAAAGCCCATGCGGGCGAGCCCCGAGTTCATGCTCCACTCAACGACCTGGATAGATATCGACGTCGAAGTACTGCTTTTCCAGCTTTTTGAACGTACCGTCCTCGCGCACTTGCGCCAACGCCTGGTTGAACATCGCTTTCAGCGCGACGTCATCCTTGCGCATGCCGATGGCCGTGCCTTCGCCGATCGTCTTTGGGTCTTTCACTTCCGGGCCGGCCCACGCGAAGCCTTTGCCGCGCGGCGTCTTCAGGAACCCGGCGTCGGCTTGCAATTCGTCCTGCAACGCTGCGTCGAGACGCCCCGATGCGATGTCGGCGTACACCTGATCCTGATTCTGATAGGACACGACGGTCACGCCTTTGGGCTCCCAGTACGCCTTGGCATAGGCTTCCTGAGTCGAACCCTGCTCGACGCCGACATGCTTGCCCTTCAGCGATTCAGCCGTGGGCAGCAGCGGCGAGCCGGCTTTGGCGATCATGCGGGCCGGCGCATCGAATAGCGTGTCGGAGAAATCGATCTGTGCGCGGCGTTTGTCCGTGACGGTCAGCGATGACACGATCGCGTCGAACTTCTTGCCCTTCAACGCGGGGATGATCCCATCCAGGTCCTGCTCGACCCACACGCACTTGACGTTCATTCTTGCGCACAGCGCTTTCGTCAAATCGACGTCGAAGCCGACGACCTGGCCGCTGGCCGCCTTCGATTCGAATGGCGGGTAGCTGGCGTCCACCCCGATGCGCACGGTTTTCCACTCTTTCGCCATGGCGCCGGTGGCCATGACCGCAAGCGCCACGCACAGTGCGGCCTTCTTCATGTTTCTCCTGGATCAAACTGATCGTCGTGGTGTGCCGATCTCGACGACCGCCGGCTCGTGGCCGGCCGTCGCTATTCTAGGCGGTCAAAATTGTCGCGCCGCGTGCGAGTGTGGCTTCGGGCCCGCCCGGCGCGCCTTTGGCGCCCACGCGTCTTGAAAAGGGCGGTATTTTACCCGATCAGGGGCAGCGCGCCAGTGCGGGACGCCGCCGGCGGCCGGTGGGCGGCGGCATGCGTTGTGCATGCGCGACGGTGCTGGGCCGTGATTGCACGGATTTATGGAACGATCCAGTGCATCGTTGCCGATTGTTTAGTGCGCTTCGCGCCCATACATTCTGGGCATCGCTATTTACTCACCGGGAGATCCCCCATGATCGAGATTCGCCGTTCCGACGAACGTGGCCACGCCAATCACGGCTGGCTCGACTCGTATCACAGCTTCTCGTTTGCCGACTACCGCGACCCGCAACACGTGCATTTCGGCCCGTTGCGGGTAATCAACGAAGACCGCATCGCCGGCGGCCAGGGCTTTGGCACGCACGGCCATCGGGATATGGAAATCGTGACCTATGTGCTCGAAGGCGCGCTCGCGCACCGCGACAGCATGGGCAACGGCTCGACCATCCGTCCCGGCGACGTGCAGCGCATGAGCGCCGGCACGGGCGTGCAGCACAGCGAGTTCAATGCGTCGCAGGACGAATCCGCGCACCTCCTGCAGATCTGGGTGATCCCGCAACGTGCGGGTGACCAGCCCGGCTACGAGGAAAAGCGCTTCGAGGACGCCGACAAGCGCGGGCGTCTGCGCGTGGTCGCCTCGCCCGACGGCCGCGACGGCTCAGTGACGATTCACGCGGATGCATCGATTTACGCAGCGTTGATCGATGGCGCGGAACAGGCTACGTTTGCGTTGCCGAAAGGCCGGCTGGCGTATGTGCACGTGGCGCGGGGCGCGCTGACCGTGAATGGCCAGACGCTGCAGGCTGGCGACGCCGCCAAGCTCAGCGAGACCGATACGGTGACGCTCGAAAAGGGCGACAACGCCGAAGTGCTGCTGTTCGATCTGGGTCAGCTCAACGGGTAAGCACGCGGGTAAGTGCGGATCACCGGACGTTCTCATCGCCTGATGACTGCTGGTTGAGGGGGCTGGTTGCAAGCGCAACGAGTCCCCTGGCTTGAAGCGTGCGCCGCACACAAACAAAAACGCCACGGAAGTTTTTCCGTGGCGTTTTTGCATTCGGACGACGGCCGCGCGAGCCGTCTTCTACCTGCTTCGACCCGCTTACTGATTCGCAGCCGGCGCCGACGCTGCACCCTTATTATGGTGTTCCCAGCGGTCGCGCATCTTTTCGTGACGCGCTTCCATCTTCGCAAAACGCTGCTTCAGCGCCGTGCTGACAGTGGTCTTCTGCTGGTCGTTCAAGCCGTTATAGAACTTGAGCCACGCGTCCGAGGTTTGCTGACGCAGTTGCGCGTCTTTCTGCTCGACCTGCTGGTGCGCGGCAGCCATGGCGTTCAGATCCAGAATCGGCTGTTGCTGCGCGGCCTTCATCTGGTTCTTGATCTGTTCATGGTTGGCGCGCATGGCCTCATGGTTCTGTTTCATGGTGTCGAGCGCGGCCTGCCATTGCTTTTCCTGATCCGCGTTCAGCTTCAACTGGTCGTGCAGTTGCGTCAGTTCCTTCATGAAGTGGCCATGCCAGCCGCCGGGGCCGCCGTGATCGGCGGGTTGGGCGGCATAGGCAGCGCCCGCGCCGATGGCGAGGGCAGTGGCGGCAACGGCGAGAACGCGCGACATTTTTTTGGTGGACATGTAAGACTCCCTGTAATGGAATAGCCGACGATGCAACCGATAATGTGGACGGCCTGCATTCGGTAAGTCACAGCGTAGAGAACTGCGCCGAGCGCTGTGTTACGTGGCTTGATGCGGCTGTTACGGGTCATTACGTACGGCTTTCACCGTAACACCCGGTAACCCTTGCGGGCCGTCTGAAATCGAAAACCCTTCCTGCTGCGCGTTAAACTTCATCCCATGGCTACTCAAATACTGGTTGTCGACGACGACGTCGAATTGCGCGATCTGCTGCGCGACTATCTGGCCCGTCAGGGCATCGAAGTTTCGGTGCTGCATGACGCGGGCACGCTCGAGCGCAGGCTCGAACGCGAGCGTCCGGATCTGATCGTGCTCGATCTGATGATGCCGGGCGTAGACGGGCTGACCGCGCTGCGCAAGCTGCGCGCGTCGGGCGACGACATCCCGGTGATCATGCTGACCGCACGTGCTGACGACGTGGACCGCATCGTCGGGCTCGAACTCGGCGCGGACGACTATCTCGGCAAGCCGTTCAACCCGCGCGAGCTGTTGGCGCGTGTGCAGGCGGTGCTGCGGCGGCGCCGCACGCTGCCGTCGGCGGCAGCGCCGGAGCAGCGCGAGCCGTTCAACTTCGGCCGCTTCACGCTGGATTTCCAGTCGCGCACGCTGCATCTCGAAGACAAGCCGCTCACGCTGTCGGGCAGCGAATTCGCGCTGCTGAAGATTTTCGTCAATCACCCCATGCGCACGCTCACACGTGAGCGTCTGCTCGAACTGCTGCATGGCCCGGAATACGACGGCACCGATCGCGGCATCGACGTACAGGTCTGGCGTTTGCGTCGCATTCTCGAAACCGACCCGTCCACGCCGCGCTTTATTCAAACGGTGCGCGGACGCGGCTACGTGTTCGTGCCGGATGGCGAACAGCATGCGCCGGCCCATTGATTCGCTGTTCGGGCGCCTCGCGCTGCTAGTGATTGCGGTGCTGCTGCTGTCGCATTTCGCGTGGTACGCGCTTATGCGGCTCGAGCGCAGCCAGCTGCAAGCGCGCTATGCAGTCGAGGAAGCCACCTTCCTTGTCGACGCGGTGCGCCAGCACGTCGCCCGTACGCCGGACCAGCCCTTGCCGTCACGCGTCAGGCTGGTCGATCCGGCGAGCGCCGATGTGCCGCCGGATAGCACGGATCTGCCGCCGCCGCTCGAACGTTTCATCGAGGACGTGCGCGATCGCATGCCCACCGGTACGCTGGTGCGGATCGGCCAGCCTGGCCGTCCGCCCACGCTGTGGGTGCGCGGCACCGCGGACCGAAGTTGGATCGTCGTGCCGGTGCAGCCACTGCGCACGCCGCGTTCCCTCGATCGCACGGTGCTATGGCTCGCGATTATCTTTTCGTTCGCGGTGATGGCAGCGCTCTTTGCCGCGTGGGCGCTGCAGCAGCCGTTGCGCTCGCTCGCCCAGGCGGTGGCGCGCTTTGGCCGCGGCTTGCCGGTGCCGCCGGTGCCTGAACGCGGTCCGCGTGAGTTGCGGCAGCTGACGCACGGCTTCAACCAGATGGTTCAGGAAGTGGCGCGCACCGAAAACGATCGGGCCGTCATGCTGGCCGGCGTCGCGCACGATCTGAAAACGCCGCTGGCTCGCTTGCGGCTGCGCGCCGAAATGATGGAAGAAGTGAAGATGCGTGACGGCGTCGTGCGCGACGTCGATTCGATGACGCATATCGTCGAACAGTTTCTGGTGTTCGCACACGACGGCGCCGATCGCAGCGAAGCGGTCGAAGTGGACGGGCAGTGCGAGCGCGTGGTCCGTAGTTATCGTGCGGTCGCGGCCGGCGGGCCCACGGTGCGAACCGAACTCAACGCAGGCCCGGGTTTTCTGCTGCCGGCGGCAACGCTCGACCGGATCCTGTCGAACCTGTTGGACAACGCACATGCCTACGGCGCGCCGCCGATCGTCGTCGCTACGGCGCGCACGGCGCAAGGTTTCACGCTTTCGGTGAGCGACAACGGCAGCGGTATCGCCGCGCAGGATCTGATCAATGCCAGCCGGCCGTTCGTCCGGCTCGACCCGGCGCGTGGCGGCAATGGTCATAGCGGGCTGGGGCTTGCGATCGTCGAGCGTCTGGTGCGGCGTGCAGGCGGGGAGTGGGAGATCGGCAACCACGACGGCCGTGGCTTACGGGTCTTGATGAGCTTTCCGTTCGATGTGGTGCCGCGTGTCGCGGTGGCCTCGGAAAACGCCTGGGGGTGAGCGGGGCAAGGGCGGCAAGCGCCTGCCCCGCTATATATATGCCGCAACGTGATGTCCGAGCGCGAGGTTCGGAATGAGCGTCCGGCAAGCTTTGCGCTAGTCTGAAAACAGCGTGTTCAACGCATTGGCCGCGTCACCATCCACCGTATTCCACGTGACCGTTTCGGCTTCGAAGATGTAGTGCGTGGTGTATTTGCCGAGGCGCGTGAGTATCTCTTCCTGAATCAGTTCCGGTGCGACCTCCAGCTTCAGATACCACGCGGTCGACGACAAGCGCGTCTGGAACGCGCCATATTCGGCCAGCAGATGGTCGAATGCGTCAGCATCCTGATCGCGACAGACGATGACCAAATTTCCCTTCATGCGAATCTCCCGTTAGAGCGGTAGCGGCAACCTCAATGTCAGGGTTGATGATACCTGCTTCGCTACGGAACGCCCGAGGCCAGGACTTGCTTTGCATCAGCGGCCGCACGCATTGGGTTGCGGATGGCGCATCGGATTGGAGGGAAGGTCGTGCGCCTTCGCCAGGCGTCACCAGGCGTTGACCACCGTCCGCGCGGGCGGCGCGGTGTCGTCGGGCGGAAGGGCTTCGGTGCGGTCGCGGCCGCCCGTCTTTGCCGCATAAAGCGCGGTGTCGGCGCGGCTCATGATGCGCTCGGGCAGATCGTCGGATGAGAGTTCGGTGATGCCGATGCTCACGCTCAAGCCCACCGAGGCCGGCAGCTTCGGCGAAGGAACTGCCTTCAGACGCAGGCGCAAGCGCTCGACAACTTCACGGCCGCCAGCCAGATCCGTGGCCGGCAGCAGCAGGCCGAACTCTTCTCCACCCAGCCGGCCGATCGCATCGGTGCCGCGCAACTCGGCCCGGCAGGTGTCGACGAAATGTTCGAGCGCGCGGTCGCCGGCGGCGTGCCCGAAGCGGTCGTTGATCTGCTTGAAGTGGTCGAGGTCGGCGATCGCCATGCACAGCGGCTCATTGCCCGCATGCGCGCGCTCGATCTCGTGGCGCAGCAGGTCGAGGAAGTAGCGCCGCGACAGCGCGCCGGTCAGCGCATCGTGGCGCGCCTCAGCCGAGAGCAGCGTATTGGCCGATTGCAATTGTTCTGCAAGGTCGCGCGTGGCGCGATGGTGGCGCCGCTCGCGCACGTACGACACGGTGATGACCCATGCGAGCGCGACGGTGCCGGCCAGCGTCAGAAACACCAGCAGATGGTCGCGCTTGTGATTGCGCAGCAGTTCCGGCCAGGCCGCGAGCGGATCGACCAGATGCGCCGAGAGCCCCGAGTTCAGACCGTTGCGTGCCTGGTACAGCGATGGCGCCGGCTGCTCGCTCATGCCGAACAACTGTTCGGCGACACCGGCTGGCACCCAGGGCGCCTGTTCGCGCACCCGCGTGTCGACCTGAATCTGGATGTCGGGGAGGATTTCGCGGCGATAGATAGTCAGGCGCTCGGCGGCGCTCATCTTCGTGACGTGCGAGTTCGGCAGCGCGTGGCCTTCGAGTGCGCTGTTGTGCGCCATGATGATGACGCCGTTTTCATCGGCGACAAAGGTACCGGCATGCGCGACCCAGTGGCGTAGCCGCGCGATCCCCACCTTGGCTACGACAACCCCCACCAGCAGACCGTCGGCGTACACCGGCGCCGCGATGAAGATGCCCGGCTCGCCGCTCTGGCGGCCGACGCCATAAGCTTCCGAAAATGCACCGAGCAAGGCATTCGTCAGGTAGCCGCGCATGCGCATATCCGCGCCGACGAAGGTGTGCTCCGCTGCAAGCGGTCGATTGACGGAGTTGCTCGAAGCGACGCAGATGCCGTTGGCATTGACGAGCCAGACCTGGTCGAGCCCGGAGAAGCCTTGCGCGTCGTGCAGGAAATTGCTGATGGTGCGCATCTGCGGGTCTTTTAACAACGCGTCGCGCAGGGCGGGTTCCGCCGCTTCGCCGTTCGCGGCATAATTCTGCGATTGCACCAGCGCGTGCTGGACCACGTCCATTTCGGCCATGGTTGCGGGGATGGCCCGAGACATGGCGAGGTCGCTGGCGATCACCTCCGCCATGTTGTCGACGATCGACGTGGACATCTGGCGTTGCGTGCGCAAAGCCGCGTCCAGCTCTTGCTGTACCATCCGGTCCGCGACCATGCCGGCCACGAACCAACAAACGAGCACGATCAGCGCGAAGCTGATCGGTCCGGTTGCCTGGCGCAAGGTTGTCCTGTTCATCGACCCTCTGATTCGTCTGGCTGTGACATGCAACTAGCTCATTCGTGGCAGCGCCCCGGCGCTGTGCCGCCCCTGTGGAAACGGCTGGCGATACGCCCTCGGTGTGGGCCGCGTTGTGGGCCGGCAAAACCGCAAAAAGGCATGCCGTCTCTTGATTTTAACCGTCATGGGGCCAGACGCCACCCTTATTGCGGGAATGCGAAGTACATCCGCTTTGCCCATCAGGTTCTTAACGGCAGCGCATCAGCTTTCTGAATGGCTGCACGGGTTTTACAGGTGTTTGAAACCCGATCCGCGCGGTGATCGCGATTGCCGGGAAAGTGGTTGGCCGATAGTAGATGCTTCGCTCTACATGCTTTAGCGGCGCCGGCCGGAGGCGGTTGCCGGGGTGTTCGACGCTATTTATTGCTATTTGCCGTGAAAGGTTGTGCCTGAAACATAGGATGGTGTAGTGTCGTGCCGTCCAAAACAAGGAAAGCCCGCCAGCCTTCGGGCGGCGCCTGCGGCGACAGGGGCCTGGCTTGACGGTTGCGGTCCCGGGCGGCGTGCCCACGGACCCGTCCGCGGCCGGCCCGCGTGTCTCCAACGCTAACGATTTACCGCGCACATGCGTTTTGCCATGCCTGATTTCCTCTGTCTGGACCGATCTACAGACTGCCGCGCCGAAGCCGCGGCCCCCTGCGAGCGTTTGAATACCTGTATGAATAGGGAGAGCGTCTGATGGATTTCAGCTTCAATCTGAAGCGCACTGCCAATGCGTCTGCATGGCGGGTGTTGCCTAACCGTTGGGACTTCGTCGCCTTTCCGCTGATCATCTGCATCATTGCGATGGCGGCGATCGGCTTTCACGAGACCCTGGCGCCGATGTCGACGCTCAAGACTCAGGCGATCTCGCTCGACCCGACGAATCTGCCCGAGTACGCCATGCGCACCACACTGCGCATGCTGGCGGCAATGGTCGCCTCGCTGACCTTCACGCTGGTGTATGGCACGCTGGCTGCCAAGAGCCGCCGCGCCGGCATGGTGCTGGTGCCGATTCTCGACATCCTGCAGTCGGTGCCGGTGCTTGGCTACATTTCGTTTACGGTCACGTTCTTCCTCGCACTGTTCCCGGGCCGCGTGCTCGGCGCTGAACTGGCGGCGATCTTCGCGATCTTCACGAGCCAGGCGTGGAACATGACGTTCAGCTTCTATCAGTCGCTGCGCACGGTGCCGCGCGATCTGGACGAGGTGTCGCGCGGCTTTCATCTGACTTCATGGCAGCGCTTCTGGAAACTGGAAGTGCCGTTCTCGATGCCGGGCCTCATCTGGAACATGATGATGTCGATGTCGGGCGGCTGGTTCTTCGTGGTCGCTTCCGAAGCCATCACGGTCGGCAACAACACGATCACGTTGCCGGGGATCGGCGCTTATCTCGCGCAGGCGATTTCCGACAAGAATCTGCACGCAATCGGCTGGGTGATCCTTGCCATGACGGTCGTGATTCTTGCGTACGACCAGTTCATGTTCCGCCCGCTCGTCGCATGGGCCGATAAATTCCGCATGGAAACCACCAGCTCAGGCAATGCGCCGGAATCGTGGCTGCTCGACCTGATCCGCCGCACCCATCTGATTCACCGTCTGCTGGTGCCGCTCGGCTGGATGTTCGCCAAGGCCGCGCGCGTCAACTTCACGTTGCCTGCGTTTGGCGGCCCGCGGTTCCATATTCCGCAGCGCGAGAAGACTTCGCGCATCGGCGACATTGTCTGGGCAGCTCTGGTGCTGCTTGCCACGGTCTATGTCGTGTACCGCGTCGTTGCCTACGTGCGGACCGGCGTGTCGCTCGACGAAGTCTGGCACGTGCTCGTACTCGGGCTCATCACGTTGCTGCGGGTGGTGGTGCTGATCGCGATTGCTTCGGTGATCTGGGTGCCGATCGGGGTGCTGATCGGCCTGCGGCCGGCGCTGGCCGAGAAGGTGCAGCCGATTGCGCAGTTCCTCGCCGCGTTCCCAGCGAATCTGCTGTTCCCGGTGTTCGTTATCGCCATCGTGCGCTTTCATCTGAACCCGGACATCTGGCTGTCGCCGCTGATCGTGCTCGGCACACAGTGGTATATCCTGTTCAACGTGATTGCCGGTGCGAGTTCGTATCCGAACGACTACCGGGAAGCGGCCAAGAACTTCCATATTCGCGGCTGGCAATGGTGGCGTCAGGCGATGCTGCCGGGCATTTTCCCTTATTACGTGACTGGCGCGATCACCGCGTCGGGCGGTGCGTGGAACGCCAGTATCGTCGCGGAATTCGTTCAGTGGGGCGACACCAAGGTTGCCGCGCATGGCTTGGGCGCGTACATCGCGCAGACCACCGCAGCAGGCGACTATCCGAAGATCATTGTGGGCATCGCCGTGATGTCCCTGTTCGTGACCCTGTTCAACCGCCTGCTGTGGCGTCCGATGTTCGCCTACGCTGAAGCGAAGCTCCGGCTAGATTGAGAATTAAAGGCTAAACGCGATGCAAAATCCTAAAGCTGCTATGACCGCCGCGCCGATCCAGACCCCGCCGATGCCGCCGCGCCTCGGTGAGGAGATCTTGCGCGTCAAGGACGTGTGCCGCGGGTTCAACAAGTCGCAGGGCGAGCTGCTCGTCCTCGACGACGCGAATCTGTCGTTGCGCGAAGGGGAGATCGTCGGGTTGCTGGGCCGCTCGGGCTCGGGCAAGTCGACGCTGTTGCGCATCATCGCAGGTCTGATCGAGCCGACCGACGGCGAAGTCACGTATATGGGCAAGCCGCTCGACGGCCCGGCCAAGGGCGTGGCGATGGTGTTCCAGACCTTCGCGCTGTTCCCGTGGCTGACCGTGCTGCAAAACGTGGAAGCGGGACTCGAAGCACAAGGCGTCGGCGCGAGTGATCGCCGTACGCGCGCGCTGGCGGCGATCGACCTGATCGGTCTCGACGGGTTTGAAAACGCGTATCCGCGCGAGTTGTCGGGCGGCATGCGTCAGCGCGTCGGCTTTGCGCGCGCGCTGGTGGTCGACCCTACGTTGCTGCTGATGGACGAGCCGTTCTCCGCGCTCGACGTGCTGACCGCCGAAACGCTGCGTACCGACCTGCTCGACCTGTGGACGCAAGGCCGCATGCCGATCAAGGCTGTGCTGATCGTCACGCACAACATCGAGGAAGCGGTGTTCATGTGCGACCGGATTCTGGTGCTGTCGTCGAATCCGGGCCGTGTGATCGCTGAGATCAAGGTACCGTTCAAGCATCCGCGTAACCGTCTGGACCCCGCATTCCGCCGGCTGGTCGACGACATTTACGCGAAGATGACCGCGCGCCAGACGGATGAAAAGACCAAGAAGGGCCTCGAGCTGCACAGCTGGCTGCCGCATGTGTCGACCAACCTGATGGCCGGTCTGATCGAAACGCTGGCCGCCGCGCCGTATCACGGCCGTGCCGACATGCCGGAAATCGCCCGTTCGCTGCATCTGGAGGTGGACGATCTGTTCCCGGTCGCCGAAGTGCTGCAGCACCTGGGCTTTGCCGACATCCGCGAAGGGGACATTTTCCTGACGCCGCCGGCGCGCGTGTTCTCTGAATTCGGCACCCAGGAGCGCAAGATGATGTTCGCGGAACATCTGCTGCGCCACGTGCCGCTCGCCGCGCGGATCAAGAAGGTGTTGAACGAACGGCCGGGGCATCGTGCGCCGCGCGTGCGTTTCGAGCAGGAGCTGGAGGATTTTCTGTCGGACAGCGCCGCGGAAGAGACGCTCGACGCAGTGATCAACTGGGGCCGTTATGGCGAGATCTTCTCGTACAACGACCAGACGGAAATTTTCAGTCTGGAAGACGTGGAGTCTTAAACCTGGTTGAGTCGATTAAGACGCTTCAGGCAAAAAGCGGCAGGGGAGACCCTGCCGCTTTTTTTATTGCAGAGCGCCCCAGCGCTCGACAGCCGGTTCCGCCGACGCCCACTTCCAGCCCTTGTCCTGCCGGCATGCGCTCGCCGTGTACCAGTCTTCGTGCGCGTTCGGGCCGTCGCCGTCCTGAACCGAGAACACGAAATCCTTGCACAGCGCGAGCGCCGAGCTGAATGCGCGGGTCACGCGCACCTGGCCGTGGCCGTTCTCAATCGGCAGCGTGTGTTTGACCGCCCAGGGCCGCGTCTCGCCGACCGGCATGGCACCCGCCAGCGCGGCGATCAAGTTCTGCTGATCGGTGTGCATGACGCGCATGTAATGGCCGACGGCTTCATCGGTCGCGGCCTGTACGGCGATGCCGACGCCGATACCGATTGCCGGGTTGGATGTGACGAGGCCTGACGCGACACCGGCTGCGGCGCCACTCGCCGCGCCGACCGACGAGCAGCCGCTCGTCAACAGGCTGGCGCCGACGCAGAGCGCACCAGCCAGCACGAGTCGCAGCCGGTTGCCGGAGAGCGCCGCCGCAGGCGTGCTTGGAACCAAGGCAGTACGCGTGCCGTTGATGAGCCGCTGCGCAGTCAGCGCGTGTTCTTTCCGTGGACGTGGAAGCGTCAGCGCCTTCATTGCAGCGCGCCCCAGCGTTCAGTAGCGGGTTCGGCCGACGCCCATTTCCAGTTGTCGCCGTCGCGGCAGATCGACGCGACGTAGAACGCGCTGCTCGCCGGCACATTCTTGGTGGCGGTCTGATCGACCGAGAAGACGATTTCCTTGCAGTCGAGCGCGCCGGCGCTGATCGTGCGGCTGACGGTGACGCGGCCGTGTTCGTCGTCTTCGATCGGCACCGAGTGGGTCACGCTCCACGGTGCGATTGCGCCGACGTCGAGCGGCCCGGCGATTTTGGCGATACCGTCCTGCGTATTCTTGTGGACCACGCGTTCCGAGTACTGCACGCCGGCTCGGGCCGCGGCCACTGCGCCGAGACCGATGCCGGTGGCGACTGCCGCATTGCTGGTGACCTTGGCCGCGAGCGCTGCGCCCGCGATACCGGCGCCGGCAGTGGCGCCTTCCGAGTAGACCGAACTACAGCCGCTCAACGCCGACGTGATCGCCACGGCTAGTGCGACGAGCGCCGTTGTATTCGGACGTCCGCGCTTAGCTGCGTTGGACGCGCTGGCGGTTCGTTTCGCCCATTCGACCCACACCATACTTTTTTGCATTTCCCTGTCTCTGCTCCTGCAAGTGCCTTTGGCTCAAGCACTGTTCACACATGTGTTTCGCGTGTGTTGACGGTGCGTGAGCGAAAGGCACGTCTTCCTTATCGTTGCGCCGTACGCTGCCGCATTTTGCAGGATGCCATTTGTAATTGGCAGTGGGAAAGTGCAAGCAATTGCAAAAGATGGTGCGAGTCAGATCGGTTTCTGGTGAGAAAAGGCCGATTTACCTGGCGGTGCGAAGGGATTAATTATGAGATGAAAGGCCCCGCAAAAAGGACCGTTTCAGTAGAGAGGCGATGCAAAGCAAGCACACAAGGAGCGTGCAAAAGAAGACAGCAAGCACGCAGAAAACACCGGCTCACGTGAACGAACCGCGTGAGCGCCTGGGACGGCTTATTGCTCGGTTTCTTCGTCCGAGCCTTCTTCACCGCCGTATGCGCTCAGGCGGTTGTAGAGCGTTTTCAGACTCACGCCGAGCGCTTTGGCCGCGCGCCGTTTGTCGCCGCCGCAATACTTGAGCGTGCCGAGAATGATCTGCTTTTGCGCATCGGCGAGCGGCGTGCCGATCCACACGCTCATCGCATCGCCCTGCGTCACGGGCTTTTTCACGCGCGAGGCGAGATGCGGATGCGGCAGTTCGACCGTCTTCTCCGCGAGAATGAACGCGCGATACACCGCGTTCTTCAACTCGCGCACGTTGCCCGGCCACGACCAGGTCCGCAGTGTTTCGATCGAGCGTTTGCTGAAGCTCTTGCTCGCGCTTTCCTGCTGATTGAGCAAGGCAAGGAAGTGTTGCGCGAGCAGTTCGCGATCGTTTTCACGCTCGCGCAAGGGCGGCGCGCGCAACGGGAAAACCGCGAGCCGGTACATCAGGTCTTCACGCAGACCGTTTTCCTTCACCGCTACCGCAGGGTCGCGATTCGTCGCCGCAATCACGCGCACGTCACCACTAATCAGTTCGTTGCCACCGACTCGAAAAAACGTGCCGGTCTCGAGCGCGCGCAGGAGTTTGACCTGGCGCACCGGCGCCATTTCAGTGATTTCGTCGAGAAACAGCGTGCCGCCGTTCGCATGTTCGAAGTAGCCGACGCGGGCCTGGACCGCGCCGGTGAAGCTGCCTTTTTCGTGGCCGAACAATTCGGCTTCGATGAGTTCGTCCGGAATCGCGCCGCAGTTCACGGCGACGAACGGTGCGTCCTTGCGGCTGCTTTGATCGTGAATCGTGCGGGCGATCAGTTCCTTGCCCGTGCCGGATTCGCCGATGATCAGCGCGGTCGCGTCGGTGCTGGCGACGCGTTCGATCTGTTCGTACAGATCGAGCATCACCGGCGACGAGCCATATAGCAGCCCGTACGATTTCAGTCCCGCGATGCCGTCCGCGACGCGCTGCTTCGCCTGGGCCGAAGCGTTGCCGCCGGCGGAGACGGTGGGCGAGTCCAGCTCGATTGACGCCATAAACGGAAAGTCCTGTGCAAATTGGGGTTCGGTGTTGCGGCGCGCAGGCCTTGTAGCAAGACGGACCCGTGCGGCCACTATCTCACAGAAATTCGATTTAACCACTTTGACGCCGCTTCCGGCAATCCATGTGACGGTCGGCGAAATAGGCCGGCGCAGGCCCGGTCGAAAGTGCCTGAGCTCAGGTCTGTACCGAATGACAGCGGCAAATTTACCGGGCACGGCGTTTGCGCCGTGAATCCGATATGCGTGTGCTTTTGAGCGATTCTGTTCGACGCGCGCCGGCGGCGGATGCGGCTCTCCGATTGTCCGCGACGTGCCGGAAACAAGATGCAAACGCCGAATTCAGACATAGGAGTGAATGATGACTGACACCACGCAACAGCTTGCACTCGGCAAGCAGAAGATTGTCGATGATCTGAGAGTGCTGCTGACGGACTCGGAAGAGATGCTGCGGCTCGCTGCCACCGTGCCGGGCGAAGGCGTCGATGCACTGCGCGAGCGGCTAGGCGCGCATGTCGAAACGCTGCAATCGGCGCTCGGCGATGCGCAGGAGAGCGCCCAACGGCGCTACCGGGTCGCGACCGTCAATGCGGAACGCTACGTGCGGCGCAACCCGTGGCGCTCGATCGGCATTGCCGCGGGCGCCGGTTTCCTGCTTGGCGTCCTCAGCACGCGCTAACGCGGAGCGCCCGACGCCGATCCGCTTGACGACAACAAGGAGTTCACGATGGGACGACCCAAAATTGGTATTTTCGGCGCGCTGATGGCTCTCGGCGGATTTCTGGCTGTGCGCTACGTGCAGCGAAACCGCGCCGCGCAGGTTCCTGCGGCGCGTGAACTGAGCCGCTGGGAAGGCGAGGGCGGCACAGTCGCCACGCCCTCGGTTGCGCCGTCCGGCAGCGTGACGGCGGCGATTGCCGGCCCGTCCACGCCAGATACCGCGCATGGCGCAAACGGCTCGGCGCATCCGAATGGCAAAGACGGCGCATGGCCGTTTCCGCGCAGTTGAGGGGCAAAAACAGGGCCTTGCGGACGCGGCGCGTCAGCGTGCAGCTTCCGCAAGCGGCGCCCGGCGTACATTACAAACTTGTCCCGATAAAGCCGTATAATAGGTTTACAGACAACAATACTGCACTTTCCTAGGTGTTTTTCCTATTGATTGTTGCGATATTGAGTCAAGTCAGAGGTCCGGCGCTGCTGCGAAACGTTAGCGTGTGCTCACATTCGGACGCACTCGCGGCGCGGCGGCAAGCTGCCGGCCGGCTTCCTATCATGCGGTTTTGCATGTCCCCCATTCACGCTTTCGGGCTTTCGAGACGCGATGCCACACGTACTGATTGTCGATGACGATGCCGGTACCCGCGAGGCGCTTTCCGCCATCATCGGGGAAGACGGTTTGACTACCGCCACTGCGGGCGATTTGCGCGAAGCGCGCATTCAACTGGTCCGGCAGATGCCGGACGTCGTCTTTACCGACCTGAAGCTGCCCGACGGCAGCGGAGTCGATCTGTTTGAAGATCTCGATCCGCGCTCCGGTGTGGAGGTGATCGTGATTACCGGTCACGCCACGGTGGAGTCGGCGGTCAACGCGCTGAAGATGGGCGCCACCGACTACCTGGTGAAGCCGATCAACATGCAGCGCGTGAAGGCGATCCTGTCGCGCTTGCCGCGCGCGGGCGACCTGAAGGCGGAAATCGGCACGTTGCGCGGCGAGTTGCGCCGCATGGGCCGCTTTGGTTTGATGCTCGGCAATTCGCCGGCTATGCAGGAGGTTTACGACCAGATCGGCCGCGTTGCGCCGACGGCGGCCTCGGTCATGCTGGTGGGAGAGTCTGGCACCGGTAAGGAAGTCGCCGCCCAGACGCTGCATCAGCTCAGCTTGCGCCGTAAGCATGCGTTCCTCGCGGTGAACTGCGGTGCGATCTCGCCGAACCTGATCGAATCGGAAATGTTCGGTCACGAGCGCGGCTCTTTCACCGGTGCGGACCGTCAGCACAAAGGCTATTTCGAACGTGCGAACGGCGGCACGCTGTTCCTCGATGAAATCACCGAAATGCCGATCGAGTTGCAGGTGAAGTTGCTGCGCGTGCTGGAAACCGGCATGTTCATGCGGGTTGGGACGACTAAGGAAATCGAAACGGATGTGCGGCTGATTGCGGCTACTAATCGCGATCCTGAGCAGGCTGTGCTGGAAGGTAAGTTGAGGCTCGATTTGTACCATCGTCTGAACGTGTTTCCGATCAGTCTGCCGCCGTTGCGCGATCGCGGTAAGGATGTTGATTTGCTTGCGCAGGCATTCCTCGATGAGCTCAATGAGCGGCACAGCACGAAGAAGCATTTTCCGGCTGCTGTGAAGGATATGTTGATGTCGTATCCGTGGCCGGGCAATGTGCGTGAGCTGAAGAATTATGTGCAGCGGGCGCACATTATGTCTGGTTCCGATTCGGATAGTACGGCTACCGTGCCGTTGCAGATTACTTTGTCCAAGCCTGCGGCTGGTACGGCGATTACGATTCCTTTTGGAACCTCGCTTGCTGAGGCTGATCGGCAGTTGATTCTGGCTACGCTTGAGCAATGTGGTGGTGTTAAGACGCGGGCCGCTGAGATTCTTGGGATTAGTTTGAAGACGCTTTATAACCGGCTTGTTGAGTATGGGAATGATGCTCGGGATGAGGGGGATGTTGCTGATGAGTCTCGAGTTGTTGGGGGCGCTGGCGCTTGAGGTTTTTGCCTGTTCGGCGCTTTTTTGTCCGTGCTCTTAGGGCTTTGGCCTTTCCTTGTTTTGGCTTTGGTGCCTTTCCTTGTTTTGTTAGTGGTCTATTAGCGTTGCCCCTGTGCGGGGCGGCACCTACTTTTCTTTGCCGCCGCAAAGAAAAGTAGGCAAAAGAAAGCGGCTCACACCACTCCTGCTAAGTGGGCACCGTGGTTTACATAGGGTAGTGGTGCATCTGGAATCTGGGTTCGTGCCGCTGCATACGCCAGTGACAAGGGTGTCATTCTTCCGGCGGCGCTGCGCGCGCCGAAGCGTAGGTCTTCGAACCATTTGTTGGTTTCTCTCTCCTTCCTTTTATTCGGCACGGGCCTTGCTGCGGTTCTCTTGAACGCAAAACGAGGTAACCGATATGCCGGAATACGCCGCCGCTTGTTCGCTTCCCCTTCCGCAGTACGCTCATCGTCCTGAGCCTAACGAGCCGCCGAATCCTGCGGAGCCTGACACTGTTCCGAGTCCGACTCCGGATCCTATCGAACCGGTTGCGCCGCCCATTGGCGATCCGCCTTCGCAGCCCACGCAAACGCCACAAGCCAGTCGGTGTCCGCCGTTGCGAGCCTCCAGCATGCAACTCTGACGTGTTCTGTGCGCTGGACCGCAGTCCAGCGCATTGATTTTATGTACTTGTTACAAAGCCGGCGCATCTTTTACCGGCAATTTACCGTCGTGAACCCTACACTGAATTGACGCCGCTCCCGATGGCGGCGGGCTTCCCCCGGAGGCATCAATCATGAGACACCCAGCACTGCGGCGTTCCGCGCGCCACTCGAAGCGCGACTCCCGGCCAAGCAGCAAGAACGCCCCAGAGGAGTCGCCGGACCCGGCTGCGCAGAACCGCGTCGCGCCCAATGCGCCGCCAGACGGCGAGCACAACCAGGGCGGCGTGCGTCAGGAAGGGTTGGAGTACCAGCGCGATCTCGGTTCGGAGCAGGACGCCTGAGTCCGTCCGACGGCCGGTAAGAAGGGTTCCGGTTTCGTCACGCAAAGCAGAAAAAAATTCCTCGTGGCGTTCTGATGCCGCGCGTTTCTGCTCGCTTGTCACATTTACATACATTTTTATTTTCAGCATCTCATAAAACGGCACGCGACTTGCGTGCACCTCTTTGGCACATATCCGTATGCAACGAAACAACTGACTAGGTGGAGCACCAATGAGCAGACTGATCGTGGTATCGAATCGTGTGGCGCCGACCCAGGAAGGCCGACCCGCGGCAGGTGGCCTCGCGATCGGCGTGCTGGACGCGTTGAAGGAAACCGGCGGAGTCTGGTTCGGCTGGAGCGGTGAAACGGTAAGTGAGCCGTCCGCACCGGTGATCGAAAAGCAGGGCAATGTGACGTACGCGACGGTGGGCCTCACCAAGCGCGACTATGACCAGTACTATCGCGGCTTTTCCAACGCGACACTGTGGCCGACGTTCCACTATCGCAACGACCTGTCGCGCTACGACCGGCAGGAATACGCGGGCTATCAGCGCGTCAACGCGACGCTCGCCAAGCAGCTCAAGGAGTTGCTCAAACCCGATGACATCATCTGGGTGCACGACTATCACCTGCTGCCGTTCGCGCGCTGCCTGCGCGAGCTCGGCGTGAAGAATCCCATCGGCTTCTTCCTGCATATTCCGTTTCCGGTGCCGGAAGTACTCCGTACCATTCCGCCGCACGAGGAATTGGTCAAGGCGATGTGCAGCTACGACGTGGTCGGTTTCCAGACCGAAGCAGACCGCCAGTCGTTCGTCGACTTTATCGAGCGCGGCCAGCACGGCACCTCGAGCGAAGACGGCATGGTGCACGCCTACAACCGTTTCCTGAAAGTGGCCGCGTACCCGATCGGCATCTATCCGGACGCGATCGCCAAGGCCGCCGAGCAGTTCACTGACCGTAAGCCGGTGCGCAGCCTGCGTGACGGCATGCGTGGACGCAAGCTGATTATGAGCGTCGACCGGCTCGATTATTCGAAGGGTCTAGTGGAGCGCTTTCAGGCGTTCGAACGGCTGCTGCTGAATGCGCCGGGTTGGCACGGACGGGTATCGCTGGTACAGATCGCGCCGCCGACACGCGCGGATGTGCAGACATATCAGCGCATTCGTCAGACGCTGGAGGGCGAAGCCGGCCGCATCAATGGTCGTTTTGCGCAACTCGACTGGACGCCGATCCAATACCTGAACCGCAAGTACGAGCGCAATCTGCTGATGGCGCTGTTCCGTCAATCGCAGGTCGGCTATGTGACGCCGCTGCGCGACGGGATGAACCTGGTCGCGAAGGAATACGTCGCATCTCAGGATCCGGCCGATCCGGGCGTACTCGTGTTGTCGCAATTCGCCGGCGCGGCTGAGCAGCTGCCGGGGGCGCTGGTCGTCAATCCGTTCGATCTGTCGCAGATGGCCGAGGCGCTGGAGCGTGCGCTGTCGATGCCGCTCGCCGAGCGTCAGGCGCGTCACGCGGACATGATGGCGCCGATGCGCGAGAACAATCTGTCGGTCTGGCGCGATACGTTCCTCGGCGATCTGCGCAACGTCGCGACCGCTTCTTCGGTGACGGCCAAAGCGGTAAAGCTCGCTGACGTGACGGCATCGTCGTCGTAGTTGTTATTAAAGGCGGCGCGGGGGTCTTCAGGAGCCGCGCGCGCTGGTCACGTCGAACTGTTTGTTTGGATAAAGCCGAAGCGTTGAAAAAGGGCGCGGACCGCTATTTGCGGTTCGCGCCCTTGTTGTATCCGGGGTCAGGCGAACAACCCGAGCAGGCCGGTCATGCGTTTAAGCCTGCAGCGCACTCACGCCGCTTGCACGTTCACGCGCTGCCTCACACGCATCATGCTGACCACGGCGGCGACCGCTGAAAAGCAGGCTGCCACATACAGCGTGATGGTCGGCCCATTCTGCGGTGCGATGCCGAAGATCAACGCGACCAACGCCGCGCCGAGCGTCTGCCCGGTCAGGCGCGCAGTGCCGAGCATCCCGCTAGCACCGCCACTGCGCTCGCGCGGCGCGGCGGACAACATGGTCCGATTGTTCGGCGACTGGAATATCCCGAAGCCCGCACCGCACAGCGCCATGCGCCACGCGATCTGCATGGGCTCGGGATGCGCGCCGAGGGTGGCGAGCAGCAGCAGGCCCACCGTCATCGTCACGAGGCCGACGCCACCCAGCCATCCGGACGATATCTTGTCCGACAGCACACCCGCAATCGGCGCGGCAATGATGATGACCGCCGGCCACGGCGTCATCAGCAAACCGGTTTCTACCTGCGACAAACCCAGCGTGTCCTGCAACAGAAATGGCAACGACACGAAAGCCAGCATCTGCGCGCAGAACGAACACACCGAGGTGCCGATCGACAGCGCGAACACCGGAATCCTCAGCAAATCGATCGGCAACAGAGGCGCGGGTTGAGTCAACTGACGGCGCACGAAGAAGTAGCCGATCACAACCGCAACGAGCGCCTCAATAACGACCCAGCGGATGTGCTCGCCGTGACCGAGACCGTCGATTGCGAAGATCAGCAGACCGAACACGAACGCGTTCATCACC
Organism: Paraburkholderia aspalathi; assembly: GCF_905220735.1. Classification (NCBI taxonomy): domain Bacteria; kingdom Pseudomonadati; phylum Pseudomonadota; class Betaproteobacteria; order Burkholderiales; family Burkholderiaceae; genus Paraburkholderia; species Paraburkholderia aspalathi. The sequence continues at coordinate 233,293 of NZ_CAJNBA010000007.1, read as the reverse complement.
GCGCTCAGATAGTCGTACGGAGACTCGTGGCCGGGATTCATCGGCAGCGCCTTGAAGCCGCCGATAATCGCCGCGATCCCGATCGGCACATTGATCGCGAACAGCCACGGCCATGGCGCGATGGCGAGCACGCCGGAGGCGACCGTCGGCCCGACCGCGGACGATATCGCAACGACCATCGCGTTGATCGCAACGCCGCGTCCAAGCTGCGAGGGCGGATAGATCATGCGTACGAGCGCCGTGTTCACGCTCATGACGCCCGCTGCGCCGAAGCCCTGGACCACGCGGGCGAGTGCGAGCGTCGGCAGTGACGTGGACAACGCGCACCCGAACGACGCCACCGTGAACAGGATCAGCCCGGCCAGATAGATACGCCGGTAGCCGATGCGATCGCCGAGCGACGCAAGCGGCAGCAGTGAAATGGTGATGGCGAGCTGGTAAGCGTTGACGACCCAGATCGAGCCGGCTGCGCTTGCATGCAGATTGCGCGCGATGGTCGGCAGCGCCACGTTGGCGATCGCGCTGTCGAGCACCGCCAGCGTGAGGGCGAGGGCGATAACCAGCATCGCCCAATAGCGTTGCGGAATCGGCAAGCCTTGTTCGGTGCTGTCCGCGAGCGGTGTGCCGGCGGCGAGTGGAGCGGCGGGGGCGGCATTGGCCGGCATCGAGCCGTCCTTGCGCGATGGTTGTGCTTGCATCGTTCTTTTGATTTGGAATGGGGCGGCGCATCCATCCTACGATGAGCCACGCGCGCCACGTGCCGCGCTGGAAAGGCAGGATGGCACGCAGCGACGATGCCGACGCTGAGACAGCGCACCGGCATCGCGTCTCACGCGTTATTTGAGTTCGTACAGGCCGGTGTGGGTGGTCGAGTCGAGTTCGTTCAGATGCGTCATGAAGCGCGCAACCGCGTTGGTGGTCTCCGCATTGATCGGCAGATGCGGCACCTTCAGCGCATGCAGGCGGAAGATATAGCGATGCGTCTTGTCGCCGCGCGGCGGCGCGGCGCCACCGAAGCCGACCGTGCCGTAGTCGTTGCGCAATTGCAGCGCGCCTTGCGGCAGCAATGAGCCATCGGTTTTGCCCGCGTTGCGCGGCAGCGATCGGGCATCAGCCGGAATGTTGACGACGACCCAGTGCCAGAAGCCGCTGCCGGTAGGCGCGTCCGGATCGTGAACGGTGAGTGCGAAGCTTTGGGTATCGGCCGGCGGCGCGTCCCATTGCAACGCGGGCGAAATGTTTTCGCCGTCTACGCCGAAGGCCTTGTCGTGGTATTCGTGGGCTTTCGGCATAAAGCCGTTGGTGGGGAAATCGTCGGACCAGAGACGGAAATCAGCCATCGTGTGCCTCCCTTCTTGGTGGTTCTGGGATGGTCGGAGCGTGCTGTTTTTGCTACCGGCTTGCCATTGAACTGCCGGCCAGTTGCTGCCTGATTTCTGCAGCGTCGGCACGCAAAAAATGCTCCGAGCTAGCCAATCGAGTGTATCACCAGCGGCTCTGGAGTTCCCTCCAGCCGGGCAGGCTACAAGCAGCTTTCAGCTGCGTTCCTCGAAGCTCGGCGCGTCACTCTTCAACCAGTCGACGAGCCGCTGCAACACCCCCTCGATATCGCGATTCGCGCCACGCAAAGCGCATTCCCATACCACCCCGACGCGCCAGCCGCTCGCAAGCAGCGCCGCGCGAACCTTCTCGTCATTGCTGCGATTGCGGCCGATCTTGTCGCGCCAGAACTCGGACCGAGTCTGCGGCCATTTGAACAGATGGCAGTCGTGACCATGCCAGAAACAGCCGTGCACCAGCACGACGGCGCGATAGCGCGGCAGCACGATATCCGGCCGGCCCGGCAGATCGCGCGCGTCTAAACGGAAGCGAAAGCCCCGGCCATGCAGCAGGCTGCGGATCAGGATTTCCGGCTTCGTATTGCGGCCGCGAATGCCGGACATCATCCGGCTACGCGTTGCGCTGTCGACGATATCGACCATCGTTAGCGTCTGGGTAGCGGATCGGGCCGCTCAGGAATAGAGCGAAAGGGCTTGCTTCGAACCATTGTGCGTCTCCACGGCGAGCAGGGTTTGCACATGCGGCAGCATGATGCGCGCCACTTCTCGCATCACCGGCATGACGACACTGTTGCCGAACTGCCGGTAAGCCTGCGTGTCGCTGACCGGAATCCTGAAGGTGTCGGGAAAGCCCATCAGCCGTGCACATTCACGCGGCGTGAGGCGCCGCGGCCGCAAGTGTTCGCCTTGATAGACCAGGATCTCCGACCCGTCCTTGTGATAACGCGCCGAGAGTGTGCGCGTGACGCTGTCGGGATAAGCCATGCCGAAACCGAAGCCATTGCCCGCCGCGCGATGCTTCGCCGCGTAGTTTTGCAGATAGGTCCAGAGATTCGGGGTGAGCGTGTACTTCGGCTGCACGCGTTTGCTCGCGTGGTCGAAGAAGCGATCGTGGTCCCATGGCAGCACCGGTTCGCTGCCGTCCGTGCGATGCAGGATCGAGCCAAGGCGCGGACCGCTTTCCGGCAGACGCAGATCGTCCCAGGAAAACGACGTCTTGCCGCGAAAGCCGACGATGATGATGCGCTCCCGATGCTGCGGCGTGAAATGCTGGCCGTCGACCACGCGGTAGTGCACTTCGTAGCCGAGCTCGTCGCGCAGCGTCTGCAGGATCACGTCGAAGGTGCGGCCTTTGTCGTGCGAGAGCAGATTCTTCACGTTCTCCAGCAGGAATGCGGCGGGGCGCTTTGCCGCGATGATTCGCGCGACGTCGAAAAACAGCGTGCCCTGCGTCGTGCATTCGAAGCCGTGTGGACGACCCAGCGCGTTTTTCTTGCTGACGCCGGCAATCGAGAACGGCTGGCACGGAAAGCCGCCAAGCAGCACGTCGTGGCTCGGCACTTCTTCGGCGGGAAAGGAGACGATGTCGCCGATCAGCGCGTGGTCGCCGCCGGGAGGGTAGTTCTCGCGATAGGTCTTGGTGGAGAAATCGTTCCACTCGCTCGTGAAGACGCAGTCGCCACCGTGCGCCTCGAAACCCATCCGAATGCCGCCGATGCCCGCAAACAGATCGATGAAGCGGAATTGGGCGTCACCGGTGGCTGAGCCGGCCTTCGTCCGGCCGCTGCTGTGCAGCAGATCGCGCAAGGCTGGTTCGAGCATCGACGGACACGGTGTTTCGCCTTTTTCCCAGCGACGTACCGTCTTGATGTCCTTACCGACGTGCGCGGCGATTTCGCGTTGAGTGAAGCGGGCGCGCGCCTGTTTGAGCAGGTCGAGCGGTGCGGCGAGGGTCACGGATGTCCTTGCTGGGAATTTTTGCGGACATTATGACCTAAGGTCGTCCCTTTTTCCTATTTTCACTGAGTGTGAGCAGAAAATTTCCGGTCGCACGAAGACCGTTTTGCCTAAATGCGAATGTCACAGTTGGACGTGTAGGCTTACAGCGTGACGCGAAATCCCCGCGTTGCGACGTGTTCAGGCCGCGACAGGGTTCGCGGCCTTTTTTTAGCTGGGTTTTAGCTGGGAAGAGTAGGGCTGAGCGGCGCGGAAGACCGGCCATCGAGCTTGCGGCGCGTCAGATCAGAGATGACGGCTGGCGGCGACGTGTAGCGGCTGGAACGGGGCGGCGGTCGGTCCGGTCCATACTGGCGGGGGTTCGGCTTCGAACCGGTCCAACTGGAGCAGGAGGCTGTCGACCGCGCACAGTTGCGCGTGGGACAGATTGCCGGTGTCGAGCAATTGGTACAGGCGCTTGCGCCAGTAGGTAACCGGCAGAATCGGTCCAGCCAGATCGCCTTGTAAAGACGGTCGCATCACGCGCCCAATATGCGCGATATCCTGGTCGACTAGCGCCGCCTGGGATGACCCCGTCAGCATAATGAGTGTGCGTTCCATGGCCCCTCCATGGCACCTTTACGGCAGGCCGGGGCGGGACTTTAGGGCTTTTTTGAAATATTTTTCGCGGTTCGGTTCGTTGGGCAAAACGGCCGGCGGGCGGCGTGGGCACACCCGTTGCTGAATCGGGATACTGGCGTAATGACGCGCCGGCATTCCAGATATCGGAGCCAAACATGAACAAGGACCAGGTAAAGGGTGTGGGTGAGCAGATCAAGGGCAAGGTCAACGAAGCCGTCGGCAAGGCCACCAACAACCCCGGTAAGGAACTTAAGGGCGACCTTCAACAAGGCGCCGGCAAGGTGCAGAAGGCCTATGGCGACGCTAAGGAAGACGCCAAGGACAATGCAAAGCGCAACGCGCCGTAATTTGGTTCGCGGTGTTGTTTGACGGGGAAAGGCGCTTCGGCGCCTTTTTCTGTTTTTACGGGGCTTGGGTGCCGGGCTCTGGCTGTTGGGTGTTAGTGCTTTTCCGTCAGACGCGGGGTACGGCGCCGTTTTGGCCTGGGAGTAACCCGGGTTCGGCGCCGTGGACGTTCCGCACGCTGTGCGCCGCCTTTAGACTTGGCGCATCCAACACGTAGGAGGCGCCTATGACACCCGAAAAAGTGCTTTCGATGTTCGAGCGGCAGTACCTCGAGGGCAAGACGCCCGTCGACCTCGAAACCCTCTGTGCGAGTTTCGCCACGTGGCTGGCGGCGACGTGGGACCAACACGATGGCGAGCAGAAGACGCTGTTGCTGACAATCGGCGCGGCTTTGTGGCGCGAAGGGTATAACCTGCGCGCCGGTACGGCTACCAAGGATTTGTGGTGAACCTGAGTGCCTTTGTGCGGTTAGGCGGTGGGGAAACGCGTCGCGTGGCAATGTTCGCGTTGGTGTGATTCGAGGCGACCCGCACTGCGGCGCTCACGCACGCGTTCTGCCGAGTCGGTTTATATTTGGCGGTCGCGTGTTCGGGTCTCTGTTCTCGGTCTTTCGGCCGGTCGCTGATTTCCGATTCCCATTTTTAGCCGCAGCTTTCGCATAAGGGTTACACCATCCATGACCGATCTCTCCGCCTTCCCGATCACGAAGAAATGGCCTGCCGAGCATCCGGACCGGATTCAGCTGTATTCGCTGCCGACGCCCAATGGCGTGAAGGTTTCGATCATGCTCGAAGAGACCGGATTGGCCTATGAGCCGCACCTCGTGCGCTTCGATACGAACGACCAGATGTCGGCGGAGTTTCTGTCGCTGAATCCGAACAACAAGATTCCGGCGATCATCGATCCGAACGGTCCGGACGGCAAGCCGCTGCCGCTGTTCGAATCCGGCGCGATTCTGATTTACCTCGCGGACAAGGCTGGCAAATTCATTCCACAGGATGCCGCCGGCCGTTATGAAGCGATCCAGTGGGTGATGTTCCAGATGGGCGGCATCGGCCCGATGTTTGGCCAGGTGGGCTTCTTCCACAAGTTCGCTGGAAAGGAATACGAAGACAAACGCCCGCGTGATCGCTATATCGGTGAGGCGAAGCGACTGCTTGCTGTGCTGGATCGGCAGCTTGAAGGGCGCGAGTGGATTTTGGGGGATCAGTACTCGATTGCTGATATCGCGACTTTCCCTTGGGTGCGTAATCTGGTCGGGTTTTACGAAGCCGGGGATCTGGTTGGGATTGACGAGTTTTCGAATGTGAAGCGGGTGCTGGCGGCGTTTGTTGCGCGTCCGGCAGTGGCCCGGGGATTGGATATTCCGAAGCGGCCTGCGTGATGGGGTGAGGGTGGTTTGTGCTGCGACTGCGATGTGATGGCGAGACCCGTTGCGGCGGTCAGGGCAGTTCGGCCGGGTTGCCACCCATCGCTCGGTAAAGGTCGCGCACAAACTCCTCGCTGACGACGTTCCACTCGGGTGAGGCATAGAGGACGTCTTCTGGATTCTTCTTGCCCCGTGCGTGACGCAGCGTGCGCACGGTCAATTCGAGAGCCATCGCTTCTTCATATAGAGGATGGCCAGGGCGGAGGCGGTCGTCGTTTTCCATGCCTGATTTTCGGCGGGCGGTGGGAATACTTTAGGTGTTGGTGGGTGGTGTGGGTTTATAGGCTGCGTGGATTTCGCGGATGTGGTCAGGCGGGTACGGTTGGCACGCAGGGCAGAGGAGAATTGGGCTTCAACCGTTCCGTATTCGGCAGACGCGTGGGTAATGACGGAGGCAAAAAAGCCCCGCCGGGCAATGCCGGGCGGGGCTTTTTGATGTGTCTGGATGTTGCTGATTGGTCCCCCGACAGAATTCATACTTCAATGTCGGTAGGGTATTTCAGCCGATTTTTAGAAATTTATGCCCCCAAGGATGCCCCTAAAAATCGTCTCTTGAGGAAATACGGGTGCGATTCCCATGTCGCGCGGCGGCCACGTCTGGCTGGCATGATCCCAGAACAGGCCGTCGCGCGACTTTGATAGTGTCGGCGCTGTCGATCATGGTCGAGCACCGGGAGTACCGGAGGTTTCAGCACAGACCGTCCCGGGACGTTCGTTTGTGTACCGTTATGCTTGAATTATTGCGTTAGGTTCATATCTAGTACCCATAAAAATCAATGACTTGAACCATTGTTGCAGTGCAAACGGAGGTGTAACACTTAATGCAGAAAGCTAAACCTTTGGGCTAGAATGCCGTCATACCTTGCAGGATAGGTCGTTGGCCGCGACACGTAGAAAGACCAAAATAATGAGGGGACAATCGTGAAAGCGCATCTGGAAGGCAGGGACCTCTAAGTGCCTGAATCGTCGGATTCGGCGGAACCGACGTTGTCGGCCGCTTCACCTAGCCAAGTGTCTTCTGCTGAGACGAAGACGGGTGCTGACGATCACAACTGGCTCCGAAGTAAGGCAATAGTGATCGGCAAGTCGTTGAGGACGATCGCAACGCCTTCGGTTATTTTGGTTGGGCATGTTGTCGGCGCGACATTGATGTTCGTCGTGCTGTTCCTCTTTTCGGTGGGTTTTGCTAAGGGACTTGACTGGGCAGACGACCGATTCGAGGTTTCGAACTTCATCAGGTTCGTATTTACTTGGTTAGAGCGGGGCAGTTTTCTGCTTGACTGTACGCTGTATGTTTTTTATCTGGCGGTTGCGGCACGCGGTTTCATGCGCGAATTGCTGCATCTCTTCAAGAAATAAGGAGGCTAGCATGGACGGTCCTACTACTCTTCGAGACGAATTTATCGGTGCTGTGAAAGAGGGTTCGAAGGGGTTTTTTGCGCCGTTAGTCCTCGCCTTCCGGGTCATGAAGAATGCTGACGCGAAGGACCTCTCTGCTTTCCGCGGTCATCCCGACACGCAGAGCGAACATACCGACTCACCGCAGACGGCAGGTAAGGTATAGGCTGCCTCCTCGCTGCGTATGAGCATACTAAGCCCCGCCCTGAGCGGGGCTTTTCATATCCCCTAGTTTTACGTCGCGGTAAAGCCCTGGCTGATTCGAAGCCCAGTCCTGCGCGCTGGGCTTTTTCACATCTGCGACCTGGCCATCCTTAACACATCGCCGTCCCCGTTCGTCTTATGCTTCGCGGATAACAAATCGGGGATCACATGAAACATCCATACCACCTTCTTGCCGGCGGCCTATTCCTGGCTTTGGCGCTTTCGTGTCTTGCTGCGCTAATGGTCGCCTGACCGACCGGCGGCTACGGGCTGATCTCGCTCTCACAGGCCGCATAAACCTCGCGGACGATCGGTGACCGGTAGTCGGGCCGCCAGCCATCTGTGAACAACTTTGTCAGCGAGTCGGCATGCCAGAACAGAGGCAACTCGGCGAAGCCCAGTGCGACTGTTTCCGATATTGCTCCCAGGTGGATGCGTTCTTTCCAATTGCCTTCGGCTCCGTTGCTAGCCAGCCAAATCCGAGTCGATTCGACGAGGTGATCGGTGCGCAGCCACTCGCCGGTGCGCGCTCGAGCGACCAGCTGGGCGAGCACCAGGTAGCAGAGCAGTTCGGCGCGGGCTTCGTCGTCGAGGTTACTTGATGACGGCATTGTCTGTCTGCGGCTGAATACACGCGAATGTCAGTTCCGCCTCCTGCGGCGTCCATCCACGCACGCCGTGCGTCTGCATGTCGACCTGATGCATCTGCTTGCCCTGGCTGCTGCAATATTCATCCGCGCGCTTCAGGCTGGTCGCTTTGATCTCTCCCCATGGCGTCATGCCGCCGCGGACCTGCGTCGTGACAGTGTAGTGGCCGTCACCGGCCGGCGTGACCTCGGATATGGTCGTGCATGCAGCGAGAATGGTCAGGACCGCAAGAGCTATTTTCGTTTTCATTGTGGACCCCGTTGTCTGCAGGATTGTGTCGCCATGTTCGCATGGCCGCAAGCTTCAGTGAGCATTTGCGTCCGACGGTCGCGCGTCGAAGACCTCCCTCGTTCTAGTCCTGAAAGTGGGGCGACGAGGATGCCGCGAGACGGGCTTTAGACAACTTCTGTTCGAGTCGCTTTAGTCGGAATTTACAAATCCACGACGTTACGAGTGCGAGAAGAAGCAGGTTCCGAACAAGTATTTCGAATGCCTCGTGTCTCCCGGGACTTATGGCGATCGCGTTTTTGTCCATTGCTATGGACAAGGCAAGAGTCAGCACTGACATCACGACCAGAATGGTTGACCCTATCGCTACCGTGTCCAATTTCTCCGTCTCTCCCTTCTGCGAGTCGAGCGAAACACCTCGGAGCGAATCGCGCGCACCGTCGATAAATGCGATGACTACAACAAACATCGCTTCGGACCCACCGAACACGGTCATCAAGTCGCCACCGCCCAATACTGCGGTAACTCCGAAAAGAACAAGAAGCGGAACTGTCGTGTAAAGAACCTGCATAAATGCCCATAAGGCATGTTCACCCAGCTCTTTTACCTGCTTTCGTGACCATTCTCGGATATCTAGCGTTGGAGTCATGTGTGCCGCAATCTCTTGTATGGAATACAGAGATAACGACAGGATTCGGCTTGACTTGAGCGGCATTGCACACCTACCAGTAAAAAATTACGCGTTCCGGCTTGACGATACCCGTGCGTAGGACTAGTCTTTAAACGTCGCTGAAACAACAGCGGCCGGGCCTGGAAACCCGAGCGAACACAGGCGGACGAACCGCCACGAGGCGGTATTTTTTCGTCCGTTGTATCATTGCGCGCCCAGTTTATGGGCGGGCCGTGGTGGGGAGGCGCTCGCGCCTGCCGGTTCCTGTGTTCCGGTTTTCCAGCCCTGCCACGTGCCTGCCCACCTCGTCTGGAAACGGAGTGGCAGGCTCTTGAAAAACACAGGAGTCCGTACCATGCAAGCCGTCAGCCACAATGCTCAATCCGGGCAAGCGCAAAATTCCTCCATCCACAAAGACAAGCCGGTAGCGTCCTGCTCCGACGTCGGGGACGCGTTTACTTTCGATCACTACAATGCCCGGGGTCCCGCGCACGTAACGGTCGAGTTCCGTCACGTCGCGGACGTCGCCCGCTCGGCCAGTGCGATCACAACGCTCGCACGCCTGGTCCACAACAGCCTTTGCGAGCCCACCATGTCCCGCGCGCAGCCGTTGGACCACGCCGCGCATCTTGGTCTGCTCAACGCAATCGAGATCATCGGCAGCTATCTCGAGGAGGCGAGCAACTCGATGCACGAGACGGCCATGGATCTGGCGGTGAACGATACGCTGGACGATGAGCGCCATGCTTAAGCGACATCTCTCCGCGGAGTACAGGGCGGGCTCGTGCGCGGCCGTCGAGTTCATGCAAAGCTGGAGCGATCGGGCCGAGATCGCACCGTGGGATATGGGCGATCAGTTTCTGTCGATGCGCGCACAGATGCCCGAGCAGCAGATGCGCGGCTTCCAGGACACGGTGTTTCATTGCCTGCAGATGGCGCTTGAAGGCAATCCGCCGATCCTGTCCGATGACGGCTGGCTCCTGGAGCTTGAAGACCCGGAGAAGTGGAAAAATGACTGATATGAACGTTCTGCCGGCCAGCCACACCGGCTGGCACAATCGGACGTTGAACCAGGCCGGATACCTGGCATAACTCCGCGTTCCGCCCGCGCCGCGAACGCAAGCCAGACTATCGGCCGGCTCGTCAGTAACAGCATCCGCGAAGAAGGCAATGACGAACCGGTCGCGCTCAGTATCGACACTCAGGGCTGCTCGACGCGCTGGAGCTGATCGCGTGCGCCATGGCACACGAAGCCGAAATGGTCGACCGTTACGCCGAGGTGGAGGCACGCTGAGCGGTATCGGCGTGCCAGGCAAGGAGTGACGTAATACGGCGCCTTCGGCTTGTGTGTCGCTTGGCCGCGGCCGCACCGGGTCGCTCGCAGGCCGGCAGGGCGGCGACGGTTCAAACCAGCACGCCGCAAGCAGCCAGATCGGTAAGGTAGCTGGTGCGGTTCGATCTGGCTGATGGCATTCCGAAATAGCGAAGAGGGCTAAATGAACGACGATCTCCGTATTGCGATCCGAGCGGTGCAGCTTTACGCGGAGCGCCACCCACGCCCCTCACAGGTCAACCAGAAGCAGGCCGCCGAGATGCTGGGCGTAAGCGCGCGCACCGTGCACAGCCTGATCAAGGCCGGAGTTCTAAAGCTCAATAAGTGCGGCCTCATCCCCATCGAGATGATTGACGCAGCGATGCGACCTGACTGACAGGCACGGACCTTTAATACACAACTTGACGTGCCTGCCTGCTGGTCGTCGCAACAAGGAGACGCGGTGGCGCCCGTCTGATCGATGATTTACCCCTACCCACCGGAGTTCAGATGCGTTGCAAATTCGAAGGTGAAATGACGCTCGATGCCCAACAATATGCGCAACTGAACCGCACCTCTGGTGTTGGGTCGTTGACCGGCTCGATCGCAGAAAACGACGTGCTCAGGATAGCGATTCAAGCGGTGCAGCTCTACGCCGATCGTCACCCGAGACCCGTCCAGGTGACGATCACGCAGGCTGCCGAGATGCTAGGTCTGAGTCGCCACTCGGTCTCGAAGATGGTTCGGGTGGGACAGTTCAAGCTCAATCGCTGCGGCCTGATTCCGATTGAACAGGTCGATGCGGCCTTGCGTGTGCGCTAGATGCGGGGCGACGCGCTCGAGCTGATCGCTCACGGCATGGGGTTCGAAACCGGGTTCGTTGACGGTTATGCCGAGATGGAGGCGCGTTAAGCAGCATCAGCGTCGAGCTAGCACTTCGGCTCGACGCTGTCATGGAGATTTGTGGGAAGCCCCGATATGGAACTGGCAAAGATCCGTCAGACCGTCGCTGAAATGCGCGGCCAACTTGACACACTCATCGCGCAGATTGACGCCCTTGAAAAGGACCGCCCGCGTGCTGGGGAGAGCGGCACCGTGTACGAAATTGATGAACTGGCCTGCAGGGTTGCCGGTGAACTGGAAAAGCGCCTAAAGTCCAAGGTTCCGATCGAGCACGCCTTGTGGTCGACCGGCGAAATTGGTGAGTATCTGCAACGCCCGGCACAGGTCGTCAGGGATCGGGTCGTCTGCCTGCCAGGCTTTCCGGAGGCAATCCGGCTACCCAACGTCGGCGGCATTGGGAGGGCGCATCCGCGCTGGAAGGCAATGGAGGTCATCGAGTGGGTGGAGTCGCATCAGACCGCACGCGTTGGGCGCCCGCGGAAGAAAAACTAACCGGACGCGCCCGACCGCCTCAGCGGGCCGGCGCGGACGTCTGGCCACTGTTGCACCGTCCCGGTCCGGCAGGTGCATCGGCTCCGAAAATCTGCGGGCGATGTTGAGCAGATCCTTGCGTCCGTGAGCCTTTCAGCTCAACCGGCGGTTATTCAAATCCCCATCGATCAGCTCGGCCAGGTCCGCAGTGCCGCGTCAACATAGCGCAAACGTCTGGAAAGTTGAGAGTGTGATTTGCTGTTTCAGCGTCGAGGTCGCGCGGCAACCGGACAGGCTCCGGCGAGTCGAATTCGTTGTCGGCCGGACTGATGCCGGCCGACGTGGTCTGAAGGCGTACAGCGCGTCAGTCGATCAAGGGACGTAGGACCCTTGAAGCGCCGACGCTTCGACAGAGTCACAGCGATCGTCGAAGCGTGTGAACAGCATTTCAATGAAGCGGCCGTGATAGACGCCGTACACCGTCTTGCTGAGAGCCTCGTCCTTGCGCTTGATCAGGTGGAGCTTCAGGCCGCCAGTGACGACGTACGGCCGCAGCCACGCCTTGTGCTTCCACTGCGGTGGCGTGTGGTAAAAATCGCCGTCCTTGTCGTACGCCCACGTCTCGATCTTGCCTTCGTCGATGAGCTTCCTGATGGATTTCAGAAGGGCCGCAGGATCGGCCGTTTTCGCAAAAATAGTCATATTGATCTCGTTCGGTATGCCAGGCAACGGGAGTTTTTGAAAGCCGTTGCCTGGCGGGGGGTTTACACGCTCGGTACTGAACGCCAGTGCTGGCAGACGTGTTCGATGCGGCCAAAGCGGCGACGAACATAGCTGCTCACACGGACGATTTTCGGACGCAGGTTCTGTGTGAACATGCGACACCTCCGTAAAAGCGTGCCCCGATGGGAACTCACAACTTGACTACCCGGAATTGACCATCTACCATTCCGGTCGCACATAAGCAAGTCGTGAGGGAGCGCCAGGAGCAGTTTGGCGTTCCTTGCCTCAAGGCGCGTTGATGAGTTGCCGCTCGTCAACGCGCTTTTTCATTTGCCGGCCGCGTACAGATTCATCTGGTACTCGGCGGCATCGTAAGAAACCCCGCATTCCTTCGCCACATCCGCGATGCTCATCCCGGTGACGAGGTGCTTCGGGATCAGGAGCTCGCCCTGAAAGGCCTTGGCTTGCCATTCCGGATCCTCGTAGGATTTCAGCGGGCCGCCAAAGTGGCGGTGCAGCGCGGGCGATCGTGCATGAAGCAGGTAATGCCCCGCTTCGTGCGCCACCGTCCCGCGATCACGCCCCTCGTCGGACCAGGCGCGATCGTAGATGTCCTCGCGGATCTTGATGCAGACCGAATCTCCGTCGCGGACCGTAAGCCCGTGTGATTCGCCGAGCTCGTCGTATTCCGCGACTTCGAAGTGATACTGCCTGTCGAGCCGCGGGAACGCATGCTCTACCAGCTGCAGCACCGGGAACCACAAAAGCCCCTCGAGGCCGAGCGAGCGCCGCAGATCACAGGCGACTGCCCGGATCTCGCTGCGCCTCATCGGCAGAGCACGAAAGTCATGCATTACTTATCTCCCTTCGGTTTAAGCAAAAACATGTTTTGTCGCAGTTGCGCCAGCTCTTCGTCGGACATCTCGTTGAAACGTCGGGCCAGCGCCACTGCGACACCTCGTCGGGCAGCGGACTGGCCGTCGAGGTCGATCGTCACGCTACGTTGCGATTCGTCGATCGCCTTTCGCAGCTTCGCGACCTCGGCTTTCGGCAACGCATAAAGGGCAGCGATCCTGTCGCACCAGTCGGGTGGGATGCTTTTTCGCCCCGTTTCGACTGCCGACAGGAAGGCCGACGTAACCTTGAGTTTCTCCGCCATGTCCTTAAGCAACTCGGAATGCTTATGGCGCAGATCCCGTACGAACTCGCCAAACGCACTGATCATCTCTATCTCCTGGGGGTGGTCACTTAACTATGCGAGGTTAATTTAACCTGGGTTGGTTACGCGTGTCAACCGTCGCCGGTTAACTTCGGGTGTGCACGTGAAAGCGCAAAAGTTTGCAGCTTCGGTCTTGGGTGTTTTTTCGTATCGCGGGCGTTGGTCGCTCGTCCGGCCCGGCGCTGAGCATCCGCGAGGCGGCGCGGCTCCTGCGCGGGTCTTACGGCACGATCTACGCGCACAGGGAAGAGCTGGGTTTCTTCCAGGTGGGGGACGCGCGGCGCGTCTGGCCGGAAAGGCTGGGAGAGCTATGGTGCGATGCCTCTTTTCAGCCCATTACGGCTTTCTCCGGTGCGAGCCGTCCGGCGCGATGAACTCGGCACCCGAAGGCAGGTTGTTGTACTCGGCATCGGACGACACACGCACCGGCGCGCCACCCGATGCCGACGTTCTGACTTCCCTGCGCGACGCCGAGATGGTGGTTTCTGCTTCCTTCTTCAACTGGGCCAGACCGGCTTTGGCCTGCGCCGAGGTGTGCCACCCGTTGACGACACGACGCGCTTCCTCCATCGAGTTGACCGTAAGCGTACCGCGGCCAAGAATCTGCGCGGCTTCTGAAACGACGCCATTCTGGGCGGCATCGTAGGCCGCAATGCGCGGGTCATTCGTTGCCCGAAGCGCCGCCATCTGCGCCTCGTTGGCGAGAGGAATGCCAGTACGATTGAGCGCGTCGATGGCTCCCTGAAACTGGTCTCCAATACCGCCCGGCTGGGTCAGTGCTCCGGCCGCTGCATCGACCTTGGCGCCCTGCTGCGCGTTCACAATAGCTCCGCGTGTGTTTGCCTTGTACTCGATCGGCGTGGCGGCCATATCCCCGCCGGACTGTTTCTGGTACGCCGAAGCGCGGCTAATGACTTCTGCTCTGACGTTCCGGTCGGCGGTGTTGCGCCCCAGACCATTGACGATGGCGGTGTTGCCGGCAGCGTACGCTTTCGACATCGCGTCGATTGCTTCCCCACTATATCCACCCACCGCATGCGCCGGCGGCAGATTGCCCGCCGCATCCGGCGCGATATTAGGCACGCCGCTGCTCGGCGCCGGATTTTTTGCGCTGAATTCCTGACGGCGCAGATCGAGCATCGCTCGCTGTATGCCTAGAGAATCCGCGTGGGCCTGCTCGCGATCTGCACGGTTGGCTGAGTTGTTTTCCGCCTGCTGGCGAAGCGCGTCGTAACGCTCCTGCAGGTTCGCCATCTGCAACTCCCGCTGGAACTGCTGCTGCAACTGCGCGGCCTGCACCTTCGCCCGCGAGTCGAGAATCGGCGTGAGCTGCGCGAGACCGGCCATCAGATCCGCGCCACTCAAACCCTGATCCTGCAGCACCTTGATCGCGCTTTCCATCGATAGCGGACCGGACGGCGTCTGCGGCTGTTGTTGAGGCACAGGCGGAGGCGGGATAGCCCCTGGTGATGCCTGTGCAGGTGACGCTGACGTAGGCAGCGGGCGAAATGGTGGCAGGGGAGGCTTTAATGCCCCGGGCGCCGCCCCCCCCCATTCCGGACATTGAGCCAGTCATGCTGCCGGGCGTCTGAGGCGGCCGGCTCAGCTGCCCCGGCACTGGCCCAGAAGGCAATGAAACCCCGCCGGGCATCTGCGGTATGGGCCAACCGCCTGCCTGTTGCGTGGATTGAGATGATTGCCCGGGTGCTGGAGTTTGCGGTGGCGGCGCGAGCTGCATCGGCTGCTGCTGCTGACTGACCAATTGCGGCAGTGCGTTGCCCGCCGCGGCCAGTGCTGCCTGCTGGCGCTGACGGTCCTGCTGAGCCTGCTGGAACTGCGCCATCTGCATCTGCAGGTACTGGCGCTGCGCGGCCTGCTGCTGCGCGGCCTGCTGATCCTGCAGAAAATATGGAAGCCCTGAAAGTCCGGCCATGGTTTGCCCCTTTGCAGTGTGAAACTGCGACATGCAGATCCGCACGGGATACATCCTCAGTTATTTTCCTCGGCTCTTGGCGCGCGTATACGCACGCGCGTGAGCACGCACATTCACGCGCGCACGGGCGACCCCTGTCGCTTTGACCATGCATCTGTTGCGGCGAATGTGCAGGGGGTGGGGTCTTATGACTGGCGAAACGCGTGAAATTTTGCGAATTCCTGATCAATGTTTTTTCGCTGTGCGGTTTGGAGAGCAGGTCGCCAACTTTTGTGCCCCCGGTCCGTGGGGACCAGGGTGGTCCCAGAGTTTGGCCTGCGCACGGTGCGCGGCGCTGCACTGGGCGGCGTGCCCTCGGGTGCTGGGCGGCTGCGATCGGGCAGGGGTGGCTACACCCGCGCGAGCACGCGCTGCAGCTGTGCCAGCGACCATTCACCGCCGCGCGCCGTCCTGACGCCGAGCTTGTTGAGCTCGGCCACCATCGCGCGCTGCGACAGGCCGGCCGCCTTGAATCCGCCCAGTACGCCCGAAAGAGATCCTGAGAACGCATCCGCGGCCCGCTGGCGGGCTTCGATGTTTCGCTTGAGGTTCTGGGGTCCAGTCGAGCCCAGAACGACGCCACGGGCCTTGGCGGCGCGCAGTGCGTCCTTTGTGCGTTCGCTGATGCGCTTGGCCTCGTGTTCGGCAAACGCGGCCATGATATGGATCGTGAGTTCGTTGGCTTCGGGCATGTCCACCGCGACGAACTTCACCTTGCTTTCCATCAGCCCGGAGATGAAGTGGACGTTGCGGGCAAGGCGATCGAGCTTGGCGATCAGCAGCCGCGCACCACGCTTGCGGCACAGCTCGAGCGCGGCACGCAGCTGCGGGCGCTTCGCCAGCGCATCGGCACCCTTGCCGGTCTCTGTCTCGGTGAACTCGCCAACGAGATCCCACGAGCCGCCATTCAGGTACCGGGTAACCGACTCGCGCTGTGCGTCGAGCCCCAGGCCGCTCACTCCCTGCTTGGCCGTCGACACCCGGTAGTACGCCACGAATTTGCGGTTTGCCATCTCGCCACCCCGCTTGACTACATATAAGGACGAACGTCCAATGTGTTGTCAGTTTACGGCGGCATGGCGCGAAAAGCAATGAAATGCAGTGAACAGATTAGGAGTCCGATTTGGATTTTGGCGCGGATTGTCGCTTATGCGTGCGACCGTTGCGCTTCCAGCGAAGCCCGGACGAGTTCGCCCATGAGTGCGGCAAGCTCAAGCATGGTTGCCGCATCAAGCTGGGGCAGGCCGTCGTCAAGCTCCAGCGCCTTGTTCGTCCTCACAAACTCGAATTGGCGGCGCCCGATCGACACCCCGAACCTGCGCACCCGCGCGCCGGCCTGGCGGACGTACCCGGAGCAAATGAGCAGTTGCAGCGCTTTGCACACGGATCCAAGCGTGCGACGCGTTCGCATGGCGAGCTGCGCCTGCGTGAGCGAAGCACCGGTGTCAAGCTCGGCGAGAACCAGGCGGGCGGTGGAATCAGGGACAAACAGCATTCGCGGGTTCATGAGCGTGCTCCGAGGTGCGGCTGGTGCCCAAGTCTCGGAAATTTTCCTGCGCTGCTGCAAAGCGTTCCCGCACACGTTGTTTGGACGGCGCGCCGCCGCGAGTGTTTTTCGGACCTGCACGACACCTGATCGGGCCACCAGCCCGCAAGCCATCATCGACGAGCCTTTACGGCCGCGCTCGCGCTCGCGCGCGTATGCGCGTGCGCATAGTGGTGGTCTCTCGCGCAAGCTTCGGCACCGATCCCGTACAGCGGCCCGCGACTATCAAGCACTGTCGAGCCGATTTCAATTTGCAGAATTTGGCGCGTTCGGGGGTGTGGCGGGTGTGGCGGGTGGTGGCGACTTTGCAGAAAACTATCCTATATATGTCGTTTTTTGAACCTATGGGGAAATTATGAGAAACCCCGGCACTACCCGCCACACCCGCCACACTTTGATGGTGACAAGGCCCATGCGATGGTTAATCCAGTTCTGAATCCGTAGTTTCCTGCGCTTTTACACGAAGCCCCCAGTACGTAGCATCGCGTCGCTTTTTCGATTCAAACCCGCGCCTGTCCAGAATCTTTGCAAACTCCGTCGAGTTGTCGGGGCGGGCGCCGCGCACATGGTCGTCGTGGCACCACTGATCAAACTCATCAAACAGCGCCGCCGCTTTTGTTCCGTCCTTCACATCACAGCGCTCGTACCGGTCAAGCCATCGCGCGATCGGATCCTGCGTCTTGAAGTAATCGCGAGTTGTGCCGGTGACTTCGTCCGGTGCGGCGAGGCCGACCGCCAGATACTCGACGGCACCAGCGACCAGCCACGCGAGAATGCCCTGCTCCTCGGCCTGGAGCGAGGTCATCAGCTCCTTGTCGCCGTCCGGCAGTGCGGCATCCCACTCGGCGTCATCCGGCCGGTTCCAGCGGCGGTCGAAGGGCATCAGGTGAAGACGTCCACGGATCGCCGCGTCAAGATGGGCGATGTTCGGGCGAGGGTTGGTCAGCAGGAAGTGCTTGTGGGTGAGCGTGAACTCGAAGAGCTGGCCGTGCGGAACGCGCGCAGACTTCGTCGCGTCGCCCGTCAGGCTCTTGATAAGCGCACTGTCGAAAGTCTGTCCGTCCTGGCCTTCGCCGCTCAACGCCAGGCGGGCGCCAACAAGACTCGCCAGCGCCGGCGACGCAGTGTCCGCGCTTTTCTGGTAGCGCGACTCCATCAGGAATTCGCTTGCCACCACGCGGGCGTAGTCGCCCATGATCCTGCGCACCACATCCGCCAGCACGCTCTTGCCGTTGGATCCGGGGCCGGTGAGCACGAAAAGCTTCTGCTCACGCGTCAGGCCGGTCAGCGCGTAGCCCAACATGCGCTTCAGGTAGGCGGCAAGCGCTGGGCGTGGACGGTACCGTCCAACGGTCGTCCGATCGATGGTTCCGTCAGGAAGGATCAACGGGGAAACGGGCGCTGCCGTGATCTCGGTGATGAACTGCTCCCATCGCGGACAGCGCGCGCCGGGCACAAACTCGACGGACGAACGCTTGGTAACCAGATCATCGCGCGCCGCCGGTCGCAATGCGCCCGTGCGAAGGTCCACGACGCCATTGGCGACACCCAGAAGCAGTGGATCGGCGTCGAGCCCGGCGGCGCGGAGCGCGAGCTGCACCTGTGCCTCGGCTAGCATGTTCTCCCTCCCGCGGCGGCTGCGGCACTGCGTTTCCCACGCACGTACGCCCTGCGCGGCCTTCTCGATCCGCTTGCGTTCGCCAGCGGTTAGCGCCGTGTTCGCGGCTTGCCGCTCGATCGCGGCGGCCTCACGCGCGTAATGCTCAGCCACGCGGGTTGCGCATTTCTTCGCGTGATGCCCGTGCGGGTCAGGCAGCCACGCGGCACCATCCCAGAAGATCCACAGCTTCATATCGGCGACGTGGCGCAGATCGCCCGTCGTGAGCTGCATGAGCAGGTTCGCATTGCCCAGATCGGTGCGGTCGATCTTGGCTGCGTAGTCCGCTTCCCGGCCGGCGCGGCTCTTCGGATTGATCCAGTCCACGCTCTGTGCCGCCTTGATGACCGAGCGGTAATCCGACCGGTCGCCCTTGATGTCGTTGTCCCATTTCGCCCGGAAATCGCAGTCAGGGTCGAAGTCATCCTGTTCCGTCGAGTAGGCGAGCCAGATGTCAAAGCCGGCTTCGCCAAGGTGCTTTAGGTTCTCGCCGCGTGTTTCCCATGCGTTGTAGCCCGTTTCCCGTTTCGCGAGCCAGAGCGCCGCGCTGCGGATTTCCGACAGCGTCTCGTCGGACGGATTGTTCAGGATCTCGCGCTCGATCACATCGCCCGGTTCGTCATCGTGAGCGGTCAATGCCGGCGCCGGGCGTTTGGACTCTGGCGCTCCAGCGGAAGTATCAATGACGGGCGCCGCCAGCAATACGTCTACGTCGATGAAATCCCGGTCCTGCCATCCCGATTCGAAAGGCGCTCCCTGATTCTGCACCGGCAGAAACATCATCTGCGCCGGCTTCACGCTTGCTGCATCGATCGTCGCCGCAAACTGCGCCGCGATGAGCGGGATGAGCTTGCGATACTCGGCGGGTGCAACGGGCCGACGGAAGGGCACCACGATGCGCAGGCGCGGCTCGGTGTCGGTGTGGCTGCGGGTCGTATGCCACGCGTAAGCAAAGGGGACATCGATGCAGCCCAGTGCCAGCGCCCCGTACACATCGGACCCCTGCTCGTCGATGTCGATCGTCGCGGCGCTGCGCGATTCCAGGTGCGCGTCGTCGCGTTTCCCGTCACGGCAAACGCCGGGGAGAAAGAACGGATCGCGCTGTTTCAGGCGGTCCCGCTCACCCTTTGAGAGCGACAGATACGCATCGTGCGCGATTGCCACCTCCACGGGGGTGGTTAGCCTCGCAACGAGCTCGCGCCACGGCATGGAGGTCGGTTTTACCATGCCGAGATTGCCACGCCCGAAGCCTACGGCGATACTCGTGCTGGGAAAATCCGGCGCGGCGAGATTCTCGTCAGCTATACTGAGCATTGTGTTTGTCGACACATCGTTTTCCTTGATCGGGGCCGCCTTGCAAGCGGCCTTTTCTTATTCCACAGCAAGAATCGCCTTGCGCTTCTCTTCGAGCAATTCCACAAGCGACGCATACTGAGCGTCTCCACACGCGACGGAGCCATCGGGAAGCACGACGGCGGTCGTCACGATGTCAGTGCGGTCAGCGCAGGACAGCGTTACGGGCTCAATTTCGTCGCCAGTTAGCCAGCCATCAGAGACATCCCGATCATGCAGATTCCTGATCGTGGTGGTTTTCAGTGGATATCGGTCAAACGCGAACGCGATGACCGGGTCGACCATCAGGTCGATCGCGGTGACGTCGTCGTCGTCGAAAACCTTTACCAGCGCAATAGAGCCAGCCGGCGCGGCTACTACGTGACTACTAGGGTGCGCCCAATCAGTTTCGTTCCTGACCTCGACTTCGTGATCGTGGTTGCGGATGCCAGGGTTTAGAAGCGATATCAGGTGGTAGAGTCCGTTGGCGAGTGCAGTGCGGGCGGTTTTAAGCATCGTTCTGCTCCTCCCAATCGAGTCTTTCGGCTTCCTCCTCTTCCGGATCTACGAACATTCTCCCGGCCTGCGCGCGGCGTAGCAGTTCATCCGGCTCATCGTCCGTAAGAAAGTCGAGAAAGCCGGTTGAGCCATCGGCGAAGACGATGTGGTCGTATTCCGTGATCTCGCCGTTGGCACCGATGAGTGCTGGCATTGCGCGGTAACTGCGGTTCTGGCCGTCCGGAGACGACTGCTCAAAAAGCTGGACGCGGCACGCAAGGACCGGCACGCGCGTCTCGTCGCCGTCGTTCAGGCCAGCAGCCACGGCAACCATTCCAGCTGGAACGGGCAGTTCATGTTCAGAGCCGAACGGGGTGAGCGGACGCGTTTCCGGCGGCCCTTGACGGGCAATTCCGGCGAACAGCATCTCGGGCACGATGGCGAGCTGGTGAAGCGTGGATAGTGCGAGCATGGGGTTACTCTCCGGTGTTCTGGGTATCAGCGCGATAGGCGGCAGGATCCGCGAGCCAGCGGTGAATTTCGGCGTTTTCATAGACTGCGCAGCGGTGGCTCAACCGTTTGGGCCGTGGCGCCAACCCCGCCTTGCCGAGGCGACGAAAGTGTTCGTAGCCGACGGGCAGGAAACGTTTCAGCTGTGCCCAGCGGCTCAAGCCGGTGAGCGGCAGCGATTGCGTTTCCTCATGTAAAGCGGTAGGCATAATGGACCTCCAGATAGCTACAGAGCACAGTCTCGGTTTATTTCCAGAAGGTGCGAAGGCTTTGTTGACGCGTACTCGCACGCCTCAGGCCTCGAGATAGTCGGGGATCGATTCGATGAGCGCGCGCACCGCGGCGAGCTCCGCGAGCGTCTCCGCACGCCGCCGCTCCAGAACGTCCCAGCGCGGCTCGGCGCTTGGGTAACGGTGCAGCTTCTCGAGCGCAATGTGCCCCAGCCGGGCCATCTCTTTCACAGCCGCCTGGTGCCCGCTGAGGCGCAACTCTTTACGGACGCTGCTGCGCCCGTTTCCGATCCACTCCCACGCCGGCAGATAGGCAGGGTTCTCCGGCGCCAGTCGTGGCTTGATGTCCCATTCGCTGACGGGCTTGAACCTCGCACGCATGTACTGTAGGCGCGACGTCGGTATTCCCGTTGCTTTGGCCAGTTCGAGATCCGTCATCCGCTGCCCACGGCACTGTTTCCAGATCTTCTGTAACGTCTCCACGGACGGTGCCTGCAGGTCGACCGCTTCCTCGTGAATCCTCCAGGTGTGCGGCCGGGCGAGAACGACGTGCTCACGCGCCGCGTGCACCGCGCGTTTTATCCGCTCGAGGGTAAACGGGGCTTCGATGAGAAGCAAAACATCGGCAGCGCCGGCTCCGATCAAATCCGGCATCGCGTTGCGATCGAGCAGCACGCCGCCAGCTGCCCGCCAGCGCTCCAGCTGGGCAAACGACGCGGGCACCCAGTTGGCATAGCTGAACACAGGGTCGACGCTAAGGTTGTCCGCCCGGAAATGGACCGGCTTGATCGATGCGTGAGAGACGTTCGCTGCGACATGCGTGAAGCTCCCGTTCGCTTTGTGGATCGAGGCCACGATGTCGCCAGTCGCGTAGAGGCGCGGCGCCATATCAGCCCCCCGAGCTCGTCACAGACGTGCTGGGCGAGCGTACGGACGTAGCTTGTGGCGTTCCGACAAGCGCCCGCTGCTCGAGCCAGGCGTCCAGCTCGTCCTCGAACCAGGCCACGCAATGCGGCGACAGAACGCGCCGCGCGGGAAAATTTCCGGCACGTTCGAGGCGTTGGATGGTGGAAGCGCTCAGCCCGGTCTTTTTAAGGACTTCGGGTCTGCGAAGAAAGCGGCGGGTTTGCATGGCACAACTCCTGACAGGATTGCCACGCCGCCACAAATGAAAAGGGAGCAGGCAGTGGCAACGAATTGCCACATCTGCTCCCGTCCGATGAGAGTGTCACGCCGCGTTCCCGGTGGGCTTCAGCGGATGTGAAACGCTGACGTACCACCGCGCATGGTGGGCAGGACGCCACCACTCGTCCGCGGGGAATAACTGCGAGTCCCGCGACTCATGCCTCGATCTTAGGTGATTCGCCCGGGACGTGCAAAGATTTTTGAATGGCAGTGACGCGTAAAGAACCGTCAGGATAGGACGAGCGCGGATGCCCCTGTTGCGGGAGAGGAGTGCGCGCATACAGTTTCATTGCCGGAACTGTGTGAGCACGGTCATCCGTTCGTTTGCCCGCGTTGTACCTTCGCCGATGACGTCATCGCGCTCGTTCATTGCTGACCGGGTGCCGGGCACGGCGGCGCGGTTGGACCGGTGCTTTCGCACGGGCGCAGTTGCGGTCCAATAGACGGAACATATTTCGGCATCGGCGGTGGGCTATCGGAGCCGCCACCACCGCCACAGGCGGATAGGAGTACTAAAGTCCAGAGAATCGCGATGGTTTTCATGGTCGTCCTTTCTACGTCTTTCGGGGACCAGTTAGTAAGTCGCGGACTGGTCGGTTTGCCTCGATGGCGGGAGGCCTACGCTGCAGCGGCGACGAGGTAATCGGCCCAATGCTGCATCATCTTCCTGCGCTCCGGCAGATACTCCGCGTGCACATACGCCGCCGTGACCTGATTGCGCTCGGCGTGCGCGAGCTGCCTGTCGACAACGTCGCGGCTATAGCCGAGCTCGCGCAAAACCGTCGCGGCCAATCCCCGGAAGCCGTGGCCGGTCATGCGTGATTTGTAGCCCATGCGGTATAACGCAAACAGCATGGTGTTGTTCGAGATTGGTTTGCGTCCCTGCACGCTGTAAAAGACGTGCTTCTGGCCGCCGTTAAGCTGCCGGAGTTCGTCCAGCGCCTCCAGTGCCTGTCGCGACAGAGGGACGATATGAGGGTCGCGCATCTTCATACGCTCGGCGGGTACACGCCATTCGGCGGCCTTCTCGTCGAACTCTGACCACTCGGCGTTGATCATTTCCTTCGTGCGAGCAAATGTCAGCGCCATGAAGCGGAGAGCAAGCTGCGTTACCCGATCACCGGGATAGGCGGCGATATCGCGCATCAGTTGGGGAATCTCCGCGGGCTTCACGCGCGCCATGTGCTGCACGCCGCGGCCCTTCCTGAGCACTGTCTCGGCGTCGATGTCGGCGGCCGGGTTACGGGTGCAGCGACCGGTCATGATCCCGTACTGGAAGACGGCACGAGAACGCTGCAGGACCCGCTTCGCCGTCTCCCGGACTCCGCGGGCTTCAATTGCCCGCATGATTTCCAGCATGTGCGGCGCTTCGATGTCCGCGATCGGCCTGGCGCCGATCTTCGGGAAAGCGTCGACCTCAAGCGAGTTAATCACCTTGCCGGCATAGACCTCCGTCCAGCCGCCTTTCTGCGACTCGAACCATTCCCGAGCGACGGCCTCGAACGACGACACAGCTTCCAGAGCCCGGGCACGCTTCACTTCCTTTTTCTGTTCGGACGGATCGGTTCCGGCCGCCAGCAATTGGCGCGCGGCAAGACACGCCTTCCTTGCTTCAGCGAGAGTTACCTCCGGATAGACGCCAAAGGCTGCGCGCTTTTCCTTGCCGTCGAAGCGGTACTTCATGCGCCAGTATCGGGAGCCGTTGGGCATGACCTCCAGATAGAGTCCTTTGCCGTCAGCGAGGCGATAGGACTTTTCCGCCGGCTTGGCCTTGCGGACTTGCATCTCGGTGAGCGGGGCTATCTGTTTGGGCATGGTGTGGGGGCATCGGGTTTTGGGGCATATGGTGATTTCCCCACCGATGCCCCCAACGCGCTGGTATTTGATGACGCGTCGTGACTCGATAATGACAGCAAAAAGCCCCGCAGCGCAAGGCCTACGGGGCTTTCTGAGATGTGGTGAACTGCTGTGAATCGCTTGCTTGGTCCCCCCGACAGGAATCGAACCTGTATCTAGCGCTTAGGAGGCACTTGTTCTATCCATTGAACTACGGGGAGATGGATATCTGCAATGGGATAGCCGGAGCCTTGTTGTTACCGGCTTCTGTCTTATCCCATGGGCGTTTTCGGCTTTCTGCTTCTTCCTAACTGAAGCGCCGTGACAGCCTGTGAATCCCAGTTTATAGCAGCGTCTGCTACAAGTTGACCCTGTAGCGCCGAAAGCGATCTGACACTGCTACAGTTTCCGACGGGGATAAAACGTGGCTTCAATCCTGCCAGCAGGCAGTCGCTCGCGTGCCCAGCTACGCAAGCGAGGGCAGAGTATAGCAAAAACGTTCAAAACGAAAGGTGCTGACGAGGCCTTGGCGCGGGAGAAAGAAGTCGAGATCGACAAGGGGCAGAGCGCTGCCGACGCGGTCACTTCATCTTGGGCGACGTCGGCAAAAGTATCGCGAGGCACGTGCCGAATTTGGCCGCGCCATGAAGCCGAAATCGAGCGAGTACTACATCCCGCAGCGCTTGGAAGGTGCGTTCGAAAGTCACTTTGCCACACGGCTCACGACGATGAAATGCACCATACGCACGGTGCCGTTACCAGGTTACGTTGACTGTGCTTCGGCGGCCTTGAGACTCAGTCCTTGGCGGGCGTTTTGAGCGGCAAATAGCGCTCGCCGTCGTAAGCGGTAGTGACCGTGTAGCCGTCGCGCTTGCGGATCTTCAGGAAGAACAGTGTAGGCGAGACGCCAGCGACACCGCCGCACGCTTCCGTGTGGTTTTCGCGTACCCGAACAAGAAAGTATTCGCCCTTGTCTGCGGTATCGAAGAGCAGGCACTCCGTCTTGTCTTTCGAGAGACCGTAGGTACGCGTGATGTCGGCCGCACGGGTGGCCGCGTTGTCGTCATTCGTCACCGGCTGCTGGGCGG
Source organism: Paraburkholderia aspalathi (assembly GCF_905220735.1). NCBI lineage: Bacteria > Pseudomonadati > Pseudomonadota > Betaproteobacteria > Burkholderiales > Burkholderiaceae > Paraburkholderia > Paraburkholderia aspalathi. Next base: position 207,972 of record NZ_CAJNBA010000007.1, on the reverse strand, counting down.
CGCACGCCTGCGTGCTGACGATCAGCGCCGCAATGATGATTGCGCGGCGCATCATGGCTCGGTCCTGGGCGCGTCATATTGATCGAGCTTGTGCGCACGGATGATTGCGTTGAGTTTGACTGCGTAAGACGGATCCGTCGCATAGCCATTGCTGGCGAGCGCGTTGGCGAACTGTGAACTGCGGGTGTAGAGAAACGACGACCGGAAGCGCGGGTTGTTTCGGAGCATCTGCGCATGGTCGTCGGCGGCATCTTCATAGCTGCCGTAGGCACGGAAGGCGTCATCGATCTTGATGGCTTTGCCGTTGATCACTTCGTGCGTCGTGAATGTCGTGCTGTCGCCGCTCGGAGCGCGGCCCTTGACGCCGAAATAGGCGTTGCCGACGACGGACCTTCCCCAGTTGCTTTCAAGTGCAGATTGGGCAATGACGACGCCTGCCGGCACCTGGTACTTGCGCTGGATCTCCTGCGCAGCGGCCAGATGTGTATCTATGAATTGCTGCACGTACGCCGGCGCCACATGTGGCTTCGGCTTGTGCCGCGTCGCGGGGTGATGGTGCGTAGATGGCTGTGCCATGGTCAGCCTTTCCTCGTACAAAACGGCGTCCAGCATGCCACACGGGTGTGTCGCGGGCAATCAGCCGTCTGACGCGTGCGGCATAAAGTTGCTTTGACTGTGCTTCGTGGTGCGGGAAAAGACAGGGCGACCGGAATGATGTTCGCGCATTTCCGCCGGCCACCTTTCCACTGAATCCGCCAGTGAATTAGCCAAGGCCCTGACACCGACCGGTAGGCGGGGTGCATTCTAATAAATTCCCAACAAGGCAATTCGCTGGTGTCAAGCTCGCATCATTACATTCCTGCTAATCAACTTGAATAATTGAAGTTAAAGTCAATTGTATCGCCAGCGTTATGCACGCCCGTGATAGTGACAAAATCGGTCCAGGCCGCCGCAGCGCGTTGTCGAACTGGTCCTGGTGTAATCGATAATGTATTGTCATCTAGCAGCATGAAGTATGCTCTCTCTGCAAAACTAACGCCGCAAGCGATTAATATCCCGCCCATATTCTTTCCGTTAATAGGCCAAAGATCGCCCACGATTCCGAGGTATTCATTGCCATGGGATAAAATATTATAAATCGCACCGTTTTCTGAATCATGAACTACATGGAATAATTCAGCAGGATTTCCGTTGCTCGTGGGATACGATATTAGCGGCGATGTTTTAGTTTGCTGGCCTACTATCTGGCGATCTATTGCGAATTGCAGCGTATTGTCGTGACTAAGTATAGTCGCGTAACCTTCTTTCAAAATCATTTCACTCCTCGCTTAGCTAGTGTATTGATCGAAACGGAAGAGTCTCCGATTCAACGATACGGCTCTGGTTTAAGCTCAAAGTGCACGCTTCGGAATTGTTGCAAAGGTACCAAGGCCATTGCGGCCGTTCGCTGATCGGCGATAGCCTGTGCGCGCCAACGGCCACAGGCACCGTGCCTCATTGACCAACGCGTGCGCGGCCGTCACCGATTCATTGGAGACTCATTTCGCGTCCCCGGCGCCCGGCCCGGGGATGTCTATGTCAGTAAGAGCCATATCCAGGCAGGTAATGTATTCGAAGATATGCTGATAGCCAACCTGCGCCTGGAATTTCGAATCATCTGTACCAGTCTTTCCGATATCTTTATTCACCTTCCCGTCAAGCTTGTACTGCATCACAGGCGTCACGGGTCCTGAAGGATCGGACGTTCCCCATTGGGTGTATTTCAGAGGACTTGTAGCAAAGCTGACCGCATCGACCTTAAGCTTCATATCCAACGGGGTCGGAATGTTGGCGTCACTGTATACGGTTTTCACATTCAGAATGCTGTCTGCATTCCATGCCATCGGCACGATATCTCGCGAATTGAATATGCGTACCGCATTGGCTCGCATTTGCTCGTTGAAATAGTCGGCGAACACATCGTTGCCTGCTGTCGGGCCGGCAAACGTCTGGCAGTGGTACGTGTGAGTCTGCAAGCCGCTCTGACTCTTCAGGTACAACACAATCGCGGATGCTAGCGCTCCTCCGAGGCTGTGCCCGATAACGTTGATTACCGATGACGGTTGCACAGTCCTCAGGAAGTCGGCGAGCTTTTTCTCGCTTGAATCAGCCTTCCCCAATACGTTGAACAGCGCTCCGTTTGTACCCGCCGATATGCGTGCGTCCGACGGGCAGTTCGGCACATACGCGCTGAACGGCTCAAGGGAGCTATACGAAAAATCGCCTAGAAGATCAAGCGTGGATTGGAAATCGGTGCCGCTTGTCACAACTGAATACTCGTTGGTACCTGCCAATTGCAAGACCGCGGTGACATTGGCAGCAAAGCCATTGGGGTCCAATACGATGGCGGGCCCCCAAACAATTTCGAACCGATTGTTCTGGGTCTTTTTTGATCCGTTCAGGCGATCCACGATGATCTCTTTGACCTGCCTGACAGTTGGATGCGGGATTTGGTGCCCGAATCGGTTGGTTGCTGCGTTGTTGATGATATAGGCCAACGTGAGATTGACCTGCATTTGCTCGAGTCTGCTGGATGTCATGGTTCGTCGCCTCGCTGTCGCCCTTCGGAAGGTAGTCATTGCGAAGAAGCCGATTCTTGGCCTTTTACGCCGCTGCGGGTTGGAATTGGATGCGCAGCGGTGATGCCTTGATTGCACGGAACGCAAGAGGTGTTCTACGGTACGCTCGCAATGATCATATGAATGATGGCGCAGGCAGTGCATCGGAACTACCTGTCGATGTTGGCAGGTATGAGCACCGGGCTGCACTATACGACCTTGCGAGCAGCGTCAGCATCGGCGATTAATGCTCTATGAGGGGAAGTTTCGTGTGCTACAGATCTGCTACCGCAAAGGGCGGAATCCATATCTGACGGGCCTTGCGCCTGCCATTCCACCCCTTGGCTATCGCCGTTAGGGAAGACCCAGCAAAGTGACTTTGAGCGGCGCGGTTCGACCCCTAGCGGCCATTCCGGTAGACCAAGGCAATGGCGGCTTGGGGTCGAAGAGCGGCCACAAGTCTTCGTCTATGTGTAATGTGCGAGAATCGTGTGTCGTTATTGATCATCGAGTGATCTTTTCGCCTCCCAATACTCCCGATACGAATGCCCGTCGCAACGCCTATCCCTGCGCCTCGTATGTCTCCAGCCGATCTGGACGAGCTGATCAGCGCACTTGAGATCCGGGTACTTGGATTGTCCGAATGCCTCGTCAGTCAGGGCTTCGTGCTGGAACTGGACGGCAACGAAGCACCCGGCATCCACTACATCCTGTCCGGCGAAGGCCTGCTGCACATCGCCGGCGCGGAACCGGTACAGCTAAGGCCGCACACGCTGCTAATCGTGCCACCCCGCCACGCGCTGAAGCTCGAAGTACCCGCCAGCAAGGCCGGCATCGCGTCGATCCTGGTTCCCGGGCGTGAACACAAGCGGGTTGTCGATTCGATCAGCCGGTTTCGCGCTGGCACCTCCGAGCCAATGACCGTAATGATCTGCGGTTATTTCAATGCGGCGTTCGGCGCATCGATTAATCTTTTCGAAACCCTGTCGACCCCAATCGTCGAGCACTTCGAGGCGTCCGACCGACTCGAGTTCTATCTACGCACCGCGTTCGATGAGCTCGTCGCCCAGGAGATCGGCGCAGGCGCCATGTCCGGCGCGTTGCTGAAACAGGTGATCGTCGCACTCGTGCGCCGCTCGCTAAAAACGAGCACCCTTTGGCTCGAACGCTTCGCGCTGCTCGGCGACCCACAGATCGCACGGGTCTTCGCGGATATGGTCGCGCGCCCCGGCTCGCCACACAGCGTCGCGAGCCTCGCCGACGCCGCATTCCTGAGCCGGTCCGCCTTCATGGCCCGCTTTTCAGCGGCCCTTGGCAAGTCGCCAATGCAGGCGCTGCGCGACATTCGCATGCGGCAGGCGGCCGCTCAGTTGCGCACCGCTGATCTCTCGCTCGATCAGGTCGCGCGTAACGTCGGTTACTCAAGCCGTGGGACCTTTGTGCGGGCGTTTCGCGAAGTGTTCGGCACCGGCCCGCTCGAGTATCGATCGAGCGCCGAACACGCCTGAAAAGCCGGACGATTTGCACGCTTTGACGGACTTCGTGCGGCGTCCTCCCGTCCATACTGGATAACATCCAACCACGGACAGGAGGTTCGTAATGGCTCTCGAATACATGATCACCGATTCGCCGGTCGGCAAGCTCAAACTCGTTGCGCGCGACACCAAGCTGATCGCCATCCTGTGGGAGAACGAGCGCAGGAATTGCGTGAAGCTGGGCGAGATGCAACCGGCCGACGACAATCCGGTGCTGCTCGACGCTGAGTGGCAACTGCGCGAATTCTTCGCCGGTGAGCGCACGCAGTTCGATCTCGATATCGCGATGGAAGGCACGCCGTTCCAGAAGCGCGTGTGGAACGCGCTACTCGACATTCCGTTCGGCGAGCGACGCACCTACCGCGACATCGCGACGCGAATCGGCAACCGTGAGGCAGTGCGGGCCGTAGGCGCGGCAATCGGGCGCAATCCGCTTTCGATCGTTACGCCATGCCATCGCGTGGTCGGCTCGTCGGGCAGCTTGACCGGCTTCGCAGGCGGACTCCCGACCAAAGCCCTGCTGCTCGATACGGAAGATCGGGCAGCACGCGGAATTGCCTGAACGCGACAGGCAACGCCCCCTCTCTATCGGCACCAGGTGTCGGCGCGCAAGCGCCGACACCTGGTGCCGATTTCTTTTTCTGGATCTCACCACGCCTTTCGCGGATCGACACAAGCGGACTTTCGACGCGGTTTGCCGGACTTTCTGCACTACGTCTGCATCTAGACTTTCCATCAATGCAAACGCAGCCGTACTCGATGCAGACCGCTTCCCTTTTTCGATCAGGAGAATCATCATGACCCGCATTGCACTTCCTACCAACGATCAAATTCCCGCCGCATCACAACCCGTTGTCGACGCTGTGACGAAGCAACTGATGAAGACACCCAACCTGTTCCGCATCATGGCGCTAAGCCCGAACGTGCTGAATGGATGGGCCGGCCTGCAGGGCGCGCTCGCGAAGACGCTTGACGCGAAAGTACGCGATGGCATCGCGCTTGCCGTTTCGCAGGTGAACGGTTGCCAGTACTGTCTGTCAGCGCACTCGTATGTGGCAAGCACCCTGGCGAATATCGACGACGACGAAATCCAGCTTAATCGCAGGGGTCAATCCGGCACACCGAAAACCGCGGCAGCCGTGGCGTTTGCGAAGAAGCTGATGGAAACGCACGGCAAGGTCAGCGAAGACGATCTGCGCACCGTACGAGCCGCGGGCTTCACCAATGCCAATATCGTCGAAATCATCGCACTCAGCGCGCAATTCCTGTTGACGAACTTCGTCAACAACGCGTTCGAGACGGAGATCGATTTCCCGGTCGTCGAAGTTGCGATCGGCTGAACCGAAAGTGTCCGGGAGCCCGCAACGGCTCCCAACTGCTATCAGGAGCCCGTCATGTCACGCACCATTACTGAAAAACGCGCCGCCTTTCGCGCACTGCATGCATCTGGCTGCTTCATGCTGCCAAATCCTTGGGACACGGGCAGCGCCCGCTACCTCGCGAGCCTTGGTTTCCAGGCGATTGCGACCACCAGTTCCGGTTTCGCGTGGTCGACCGGTCGCGCAGACAATCACGTGACGCGCGAGATCATTCTTGCGCATCTGCGCGACATGGTTGCGGCAACCGATCTGCCAGTGAACGCCGACTTTGAAAACGGGTTCGGAGATAATCCGGCCGACGTCGCCCAAAGCGTAAAGCTGGCGATTGAAACAGGAGTCGCCGGCCTTTCCATCGAAGACTCCACCGGAAATGCCGAAAGCCCGCTGTTCCCGCTAGAGGTAGCCGTCGAACGGCTGGAAGCGGCACGGCAGGCAATCGACGAGAGCGGCGGTGATACGCTGCTGATTGGTCGCGCGGAAAATTTCTTTGTTGGGGTGCCCGACATGAACGATACGTTGACACGGCTCAAGGCATACGCGGCAGCCGGCGCGGATTGTCTGTACGCCCCCGGTATCCAGACACGCGAACAGATCAAAACCGTCGTTGCCGCCGTTGCTCCCAGGCCAGTGAACGTGTTGATCGGCTCGCAGTCCACGCTTACGCTGCAGGACCTGGCCGCGCTCGGCGTGCGGCGCGTCAGCGTCGGCGGGGCGCTCGCGCGGGCTGCATGGGGTGGCTTCATGCGGGCAGCGCAATCGCTCGCCAACGGACGCTTCGATGGGTTCGCCGACGCTGCCTCAGGCGCGCAGTTGAATGCGCAATTTCTCGACGGCGCTTAAAGGTCGTGGTCCGCTCGAACTCTGTCTATTTTCAAGGAGAACATCATGGCCCGTGAAATCATTCGTGTAGAACCACTGTCGAGCTGGCTGGAGCGCTGGAAGGCGCCGACATCCGCCGTTACGCGTCACGGCGACACGATCTACGTGTCAGGTTTCCCGCCTTTCGATCCGCAGACCGGCGAAGTACTGGATGCACCGATAGAGCAGCAGACCGAGCGCGTGCTGGCACAACTGAAACTGTGCGTAGAGACGGCGGGGTCTTCGCTCGATCAGGTGCTGAAGTGCAACGTCTACTGCACGTCGGTAACGATGTTCCCGGTCGTCAACGAGATCTATGCGAGATTCTTCGGTACGCAGCCACCGGCACGGATTTTCGTCAACGTGCCGGCGTGGCCTGGACATTTCGACATTGAAATTGATTGCGTCGCAGCGGTATGAGCGACGGTAAAGGGCCGGACGAGTGGACCGCGCTGCTCGATCGCCGGCGATCGAGCCGCTCCGCGCCGCAGGCAAACTGGGGGCGGTGCATTTCCAGTTTGCGTCCTGGGTCGTCAGCAATCCGGACGGCCGCGCGCACGTCGATCACTGCGCTGACCAGATGGAAGGCTTCACTGTCGCTGCGGAATTCCGACACCGCTCATGCTTTAGCGAAGCGGCGGCCGCTGGAACGCTTCAGAGCGAGCGCTCGCGCCATCTCGTCAACGTCATCGTCGACGAACCTCAGGATTCCGGGAACAGCGTGCCCGCTGTATGGGAGGTGACGAACGACGGCCTCGCTATCGTGCGTCTGCACGGCCGGAATCATGAGACGTGGAACGTCAAGGATGCCAAGGCCGCGAGTGATCGCTTCAACTATGACGATAGCGACGAGGAGCTTGCGGAGTTGGCGGAGAAGATTCGAATTATTGCGAGTCAAGTTTCGCGCACGCACGTGATTTTCAACAACAATTACGTATACACGGTAATGTTATCCAGCGTCAGGTGGCTAGCTTTGGACGCTCAACTCCGACGAGGGCCTGCTTCAGGCGGCCTTGCGCCGTACGTGGGTCGTTCTTCGACCCTCAAGGGACAGTCGTCGCTCCCAGTAACAGCCATTTAAAGCTAACCCGTAAGGTGCGTCCAGACTAGGGGGCCACGGCCGTAACAATCGGCTGGTAATAGCCAGTGACAGTTGATGGGAGGATCTGTACGTCGCTGAATCCGACCACAGCGGCAAGAGTCGCCACTTCCCCGGGCGTAATAGCACGATAGCGACCGACGAAATGGGTCGACTGCCAGTCGAGGCTCTTCGTCTGGCGAGTGATGTACAAATGAACTGTGTAACGTCGAGCGTCTTGCCAGTCCCAGACCTGATGCACAATGCGGCGCAGTCCGTTATCCATGAACAGTGATGGCGGTAACATAATCGGTCGCTGAGTCAGTAATGCGTCGTAGTCCCTCAAGCTAACAAACAGCTTGCCTCGCGGTCGTAGGCTCCTGAGCATCGCAGCCAATGCTTTGGTGACCTCCTCGTCGCTATCCAAGTGCGGAATGGCGTTGTCGAAAGCTACAACCGTTCCGTAGTCTTGCGCCTTGCACGTGGCCAGCAACCTCATGTCGTCCACGCGGAATTTGACGTCCAGATTTCGCAGAGCGGCCTCCCGTGCTGCACGCTCGACTTCCGTCTTTGATATATCCGTACCCTCAACGTCATATCCCGCGCGTGCGAGAGCTAACGCTTGAGTACCGATTCCGCATGCGCAATCGAGGATAGTGCCAGGCACACCAGACGGGCACATGAGCGGCGCCAATACCGCCCGTTGACGCTCGATCGCCTTATCCCAGTCATCGAAAATCAAGTGATAAGAGGATGCCATGTCATCGTAAAAGCTCTCTGCGGACTGACTCATGGAACACCTGTGAGATTGTGATACTCGTCTGCTTTAAGCCGCATTGTCGACGATTTCCACTGTAGTGTCGGAGGTCCCAAACTGGCCGGAACGGGGCAAACGCCAATGGCTGGGCGAATGCGATCCGATGACGACTGTACGTTAGGTCGGTCGAACGCGATTTCGCTGTCCAAGAAAGCGTTGTGAGTGGACTATTTCTCTATTTTCGCCCTGCGCCACGGCGCGGCCTTTGCAGTTCGCGAGGCATGCCATCCGATGGAAAGGTCTGCCAATTCAAGAATCGTGCTGTCGAGCTCCAGTATGTTTTGCAAACTCACTACGACTGCATCGCTTTCTTGAGTGGGTTCCGATCCGGATCCGTGAAATTGCCATGCTCCGTCCTCGGCATCATGCGAGACGTATGAGATCCAATCGCCAGCAAACACGACTCTCCGGCTTGCTATCACGGCCACGTTTGACGGGTCACTGAAAGTCGACATTTCGCTTACATTGCCTTGAACATTCGGACGCAGATTGTCACCGATTCACGGCCCGCAGTCGACCGGCCGGTTGTGGCCGTTCACTGACACATGCAAATGGCATGGGCTGCGTGAATCTCACGCGGCCGTGATCGGCAGATCGCGACTCCGAAGAGACATTCGGCAATTCCGATTGCGGCCATTCATGGCGTCTTCGACAACGACAAAGACTCGAAGGATCTTCGCGGATCAATCGGTTTTGGCCAAGAAGCCGCAACTACTAAAGAGTCGCTCGGACGCGTCGTTGCCCGCAGTAATCATCGCGCAGCATTCGATGGTATCGAGCGCAGCGAGCGACATGGCCGCTGCGTTCACTAATGTTCTGCCGTCTCCCGACCGTTTGCGCGACGGTGTCGTAGCGACGACTGCGATGACCGGGCAGCCGTAAGGTTTGTAGTCGCAAACGAGACACGCAGACAGAATATTCCCAGCTTCTTCAATCGCCCACGACGCCGACGGAATCCATTCTCCGTACCGGCCACCGAGAATCGCTGCCGCCTTTAATGCATATTGCGATTCGGCTTCACCTGCGTCATCGATCGTCCCAAGGAACGCCCAAAAGAAGAGCGTTCCCAACGCAGGCACGTCGTCCACCGTTACGTTGCGCAGGTTGGACAGTCTCACCCCTGCACTAGGATTGGCCGATAGAGACCGTTGCCACAGTCGGGCGTCGCGCTCATGCGTCGTATTCGACATTGCTGCGTTCTCCTCCACGTGACCGCTCGACGCGGAATAAAGATGTCACGCCGGCTTCTGCCACTCCATGATGTGAAAGAATGGAACCCGTCTGTAGCGGTCTGCTTTCGCGGAGTCGCCCCCGGTGGGTGGTGGCTCTGAGAAATGCCTTAATATCAGACCGGTGTCTAGAAACAGTTTCATGTAGCTAGACAAAGGCCGGTGAAAATTCTTAATCCGTATTCCCTGCCATTCGGCTGAAATCGGACGTTCTTCCAGATAGTGATCGATGCAAAAACGGGCAACTCCATCGCTGCCTGTAGCCCATCCTTGTGGCATCCCGGCAGTGTTGAAGCTGGTTAAATTCGCGATCAACAGTGTGCCGCCGGGATTTAACACGCGGACCATATTATGTGTAGCGCGCGCTATGTCGGGAATGTCGATTAGCGACAGGTAGCTCACAACGAGATCAAACGACGCGCTTTCAAGGCAGAAATTTTCCGCGGACTCGATTCTATAATCGCCCCGAGCGTTCAATTCTCGGGCGCGTTGAATGAGCGCTCCGGTCGGGTCTATGCCGACGGTCCTGATTCCCTCCGCTTGCATGATCCGACAAAACCGACCTTCGCCACATCCAACATCGAGCGCGGTCACAAAGCCGCGATTCATGATGCGAGATCTCATAGGGCCATCGAGAACGAACCTGCGACCAAAGTCTCCATCTTCTCCTTGTGCAGCGATCCACGCAGATGCCGACTCGTCCCAACCAGACGAAGTTGTGGTCATGTCTACCTCGTAGTTCGTATTTTGGACCTTCCCTTCAAAGCATTTTGACGTGCGTAGCTGTCTCGTCCTCGATTGCACTGAACCCTAGTCGCGTATAGAAAGCAGCGGCGGCTTCGGTATCCGTCGAGAGCCGAACTACACGAAATCGTAATGACGCTCCCACGAGGAGCGCATTGACCAGCGCTTCGCCTACGCCACGACGCCGAAAGCCATTTGCGACATAGAGACGCCGCAACCGCGCGGTGTCGCCGGCTGGTTTATGCGGATCAACATTCAATCCAACGATACCCACGATGTTCATGTCGTCGATAGCCACTAGCAGGCGTTCGCCCGGCTTGTCGAACCTATTGCTGCCGTTTCTCCACTCCTCGATCAAACGTCTCATAAAGTTAAACCCTTCTTTCGATGCCTCACGTTCGAGGTCGACTAGCTGCGGAGAGAGGGTTTTAAGCGGAGTTATGACTAGCATGCTGTTTTCATAGGAGCGTGCTGCGACGGAATGTGCAGGACTGCAAGTTTCGACGGACCGATTGTCGGCGATCTACGCGACGTTGTCGACCGACTGAAAATGGCCGCACAGCGTCTATCGAGTCCGACAAACGTTGTCCCGTCCGGGCGCTTTTGCTAAAGCCCAGGTTCGCAGCTCGAATCCGGCGCGCGGTTGCGTGAGCACGTCAGATAGAGAAAAGCCCAGCAAACAAGCCCGGCGACCATTCCGACGGGCAAAGCAAATCGGATCAATCCGAGGTAAGGAGAATAGTGGTTGACGCCACGAGACTGCGGTAGGACTGCCGCGATCCATAGGCCCGTGGCAAGCAAAATGCCCAAAGCTGCAAAGTAAAGCCAATGCGAGGTCTGGAGCCTTTTTGCGACGAAGACGCCGCAAACGTAGAAAGGGAAGATTGGTAGACCAAAAATAGCCAGACCCAAAAGCGCAATACCTAGCTCGGTCGCAGAAAAACGCAAAAGGTTGGACACTATTCCGTGGCCCACAAAGACACTTGGAACCTGCGGGACACCTTCTGCCATGATTGCAGGAAGAAACGTCATCGCACCCGCGGCCAGTGAAATTGGAAAAGCGATGATTGCACGCAACGGCGTTACGAACTGTGGTCGCTGTTTCATTTTGTTTTCCGATGTGCCGACCTCACGACCGGCAAGGAATATGGCATTGCTCGGCCGCGTTCCCAATGAGCAAATTCACCATCGATTGTCGGCGATCTGAGTGCCCGCGTCGAGTGACTGGAACTGGCCGAGGCCGTGTAAAAACGCGTGAGCCGGCGGTCTGTCGAGCGACTGGTGAGGCCGCGCCTTCGCAGCTTCCTGTCTTCCTGTTGTCTACGACTGAACTGATTGCGCCACGCCAACAAGCAAAGGCAGGCGTGAGATTACGCGCCTGCGAGCTTCATCGCTCGCAGTGTCTTTGCAAATCCGAGGATCTTCATGACGCGTTTGAGGTTGTACGCCAGCACATGCAAGCTCATTTCAGTCGAAACGTTCCCAAGCCTGCGCATCTGGAAGTGGGTTGAGCCCATCCAGTGCTTCAGCGTGCCAAACACGTGTTCGACCGTTCGTCGCCGTATTGTCATCGCGTCAAGCTGACGATCCAGTCTGCGTTGCATTCTGTCGAGTACCGCTTCGTGTTCCCATCGGCGAATGCGCCGATACGGCGCCGGCGTGCACTGCTTTCTGAGCGGACAGTGTGGGCAGGCAGTGCTCCAGTAGGTCCGCAGTTTCAGCAGATTGGCACTCTCCAACGAGGTGTAGCGGTATATCGCGTTGCCCTGCCGGACACAGATACTGGTCGTCTCTGGCGATGTAAATGAAGTCGGCCCGGTCGAAGCGACCGTCAGCCTTTGCACCGGAGGTTTGTGATTTGGGCACCAATGCCGTAATGCCCGCGTCGTCGCATGCCTTGATCTCTGGTGCGCTGAAGTATCCACGGTCTGCCAGTGCCTTGATTTTCTTCTTGCCCATCGCGTCGTGCGCCGCTTTGGCCATTGGGCTCAACTGCGTCCGGTCGTTGCCGACATTCGTGACTTCGTGGGTAACGATGAGATGGTGCCGGGCGTCGACGGCGACCTGAACGTTATAGCCAACCACGCCCGTACCCTTGGCTTGAGAGACCATTGAGCGTGAGTCGGGATCGGTCAGCGAGACCTGCTTTTCCGGCAGGTCGTTTAGAAGCTCCGCTGCGCGATCCAGATCGCGCATCTGTTCACGCAGCGTCTCAATCTTCTCCCGTAGGCGTTCAGTCTTCGCTTCTACCTCGGCTGGTTGAGTGCGATCGGCGGTCTCCAGTGCGTCCAGATAACGCTGGATGCTTTGCTCGATCTGCTCCTGACGTCGTGCAATCTTGTTGGGCGTGAAGTTGTTGTCGCGGCTGTTGACCGCCTTGAACTTGCTACCGTCGATGGCTACGACACGCTTGTGTAAACAGCTTCAGCTCCCGGCATATCATCACGAAGCGACGGCACACGTTGCGAATGCCCTCACCATTGTTCCGCCTGAACTCGGCAATCGTCTTGAAGTCTGGCGCAAGCCGGCCGGTCAGCCACATCAATTCGACATTGCGCTGGCACTCCCGCTCCAGGCGTCGGCTAGACTGCACGCGATTGAGATAGCCGTAGATATAGATCTTGAGCAGCACGGCCGGGTGGTAAGAAGGTCGCCCGGTGCTTGCCGGCGTGGTGCCTTCGAATCCGAGGGATGCCAGTTCGAGTTCTTCGACGAAGGCGTCGACAATCCGCACAGGATTATCTTCAGCGATAAAGTCATCGAGACACTCCGGCAGGAGTGTCGTCTGACTGCGTTCCGCACCTTCGACAAATCGCCCCATCTGCGCCTCTTGTTTCAGCGGGTTGATTTAGTCTAGGTGATCACGCGCGTTTTTACACGGCCTCGGCCGAACTCGGCCCGACACCTGATCGGCTCAGTACGACCCGCAACGGACCGCCGGAAAGATGCGATCAGATCGGTTTTTGAAGGGTCGCGTCTGCCGCAGCTCCGATTGGCCGAGCGCGCCGCTGCGCCAGCGAAAGCCGGGCGCCGGGCGGCCTGCGCACCAAAGCGGCAAGCGTCGTCGTACCGATGTCGCTGCCACCTTTCCCCTGAAGCCGTGTCCCGTCCGCCTAACGGAATCCGTAGGCGAGCACCTTTTTGCCCTCGAAACTGATTTGCACCGCTTCGGAGCATGGGTTCCCACACGTGCCATCGACGGTGGGAGGCGCAGCAGCGAAGGGGACCGTCTCACTGGTCATTTCGCCGATCACCAGTGTCGCATCCGACGAGATAACGATATTCACGACGAGCACCACGCCTGCGGGACTCGCTTTCGTGCCGTAGTTGATCGTCATCGTTCCCGTGCAATCGCTGTTCACGTTGTAGGTGCCGAACTGAACGGAGTTGAAGGCGCCGCCCGACTTTGGCAAGCCGCCGATATTGCCCGCATCGTTTCGCGTGAAGTTGCCGTTGGCGTCGAAGTTGACGACGGCGACATCGTTGAGCAGCAGCCGAGACTTTGCGTAGTGAACCGCACCATCCGTGCCGATGATGCCGAGTATTTCGCCTTGAGCGCTGAATCCATACAGGCCTCTCAGCGTTTCGTTGGAACAGGTGGGGTCTTTGGCATGCGCCGCACCGCTCAACGACAGAAGGGTGGCCGCAACGGCCGCCGCGCAGGTCAAACTTTTGCTTTTCATGTTCATCTCCTTGTCACCGACCACGGGCGCTTCGCAGGGTGTGCGTGATGTCAAGGCGCTTGCACAGGCACAAAGCGTCCGGCAGAGGCTGGCCAGCGGCGGCGCACCGCGCCGCTCACGTTGACCTGTTTCATTGTGGTCAGAAGCGCGAGCCTGTGCCATCGACAGAACATGAAGAAATCGTTAACCATGCGTCGACGGTATGTGGCAAAAGTCACGCGAAACACGCAGGGCGGCGCACATCGCCCTAGTCGCCCGCGCCAATCCCCGACCCGCGAGTGAGGCGGGCGTGGAGACGATGGAACGCGCTTCGTCAGGTACCGGACCTGCTACAGCAAGGGTGGCAATCCATATATCTGACGGGCGTTGCGCCTGTCATTCCACCCCCTGAACTATCTCAGTCCGAGAAGACCCAGCAAAGTTACTTTGCTTTGAACGGCTCAGGTCGATCCACAGGCGCCATTTCGACTCGACGCATGAATGAAGGCTTTCCACGCAGCATGTGCCTGCAACAGCCGTAGGCGAGTGGATCACTCCACCTCGCAGTGGGCGACCGTCAACGCGTCGTTATGGCTCCGTCCTCACGCGGGAGAGACACTGAAAATGAGGTCTCCGTCTCGTCGGACCGCGCTTCGATCGCGCCGTGATGGGCCTTGGCGATTTCGCTTGCAATAAAAAGTCCCAAGCCGAGGCTACCAGTGCAGTCGTATCTACTCTGCTGGTCCGGCCCCCGCATCAGGGGATCGAAGATGCGCGTTAGCGTTGCGCGCTCGATGGAAGGTCCGGAGTTGCTGACGTCGATTCGGACATGCGTTACTCCGCCCGTTACCGTCACGAGCACCGGAGTGTCTGGTGCCCCGTACTTGATGGCATTGAGTACAAGATTTCCAAGCAATTGCTGCAGGCGCGGGCCGTCCCATAGTCCCTGTAAATTACCACTCACGCGCAGTTCAATCTGCCTGTCAGGATGAACTGCACGCAACTCGTCGAGCTCATCGGCAAGCACGTTTGCCAAATTGACACTCGTGGGTGTGACGTTGATGCCCAAGCCCAATTTGGTCCGATTAAAATCGGTCAGGTCGTCAAGCAACGTTTGAATCCGGGCCCCGCTACGGATCAGACGGGCGGCGGCTTCCGATACCCGCGCCCCAGCATTCAGTGCTTCCAGATACGATGCAGTCATCTGAATCGCCTGTAGAGGGCTGCGCATGTCGTGCCCCAACATGCCAAGCAGGAGGTTACGGCTCTGCTCGACCTGCGCACTGAAAACGGCGACCGATTCGGCAAGTGCCTGATCGATCGCTTCATTGAAGCGAATGACGTCGTCCAGATCAGGTGTTTCAGGTTGGCAATCGTCCATCCACAAGCGAAGCACACTTGCCCGCAGCGCACGATATTCCGCGGCGAGCTGTTTGATATTGAAACCGGCCCGTGCCCTCAGAAGGGCATGTGTTTGCGAGGCTGTTTCGGTCGCATCGATCAGGCTGGGGCCGCGGCCTAGTGATTTTTCGCGTTGGGCTTCTCTAGTTTGCGAAGTTTGCAAGTCCTTTGCCACGGCGTGCAGGATTTGCTGCGCGTGGTCGCGTAACCCCAACGATTCCATGTCTGCCGCCGCCGGCAGGAGAGTCGTCGCGAATGCCTCCCATTGAACCAGAATCGGCTCCATGTCTCGCGAGATAAAGTCGGCAAGTCGCATGTCTGCGTCTCCAGGGCGGTAAGCGCGGTGTCGGGGTCCGATCAACGTGCCTATGTTACGCGCAAAATAGTGACTAATTTTGACCGGAAGATAACACCGTTGAAGACGACCGCAATTATCGGCAGCCGGCAACCTCGCTGCCAAACTTGGTGACGTGCGGAAGAATCGCGTTGCAAAAAATGGCGCGGGAGGATGACACCTTGGCATGCTCGCCAAACGGATACGCGAGCGTGGCATGAGACAAAGAACGCCGCGTTCTCGAGGGCAGGGTTGACGGGAAGCGGCCGTTTGCGCGACGTAAGCGAACGTCTGAAGTTGGCTGATTGTCGTCGGATGAACGCGTGCGAGTCGGGACTGCGCGATAGTCGGCGCAATGAGCCAAGAGGGGAAGTCTCGCTTGCTACAGATCTGCTACAGCAATAGCAAAAGTCCATATCTGACGGGCCTTGCCTGTCATTCCACCCCCTGAACTACAGGGCGAGGACCAAACCAAAACAGCCGCTGCAATCTCGCCGACAACCAACTCCCGGCAAGGACCAGGCGAGTCCAAATTCGCCAACGAGCGCAGAGCGCATCAAACACGCCTATCCACGAGGAGCGCCGCAAACCCCGTCCCACAAAGCAAACGGCCCAGCGGGCATCACCCACTGGGCCGCGCGAACCGCCCGGTGCACTACATCAAGCAGCGCACCCCCGGCTCAACCTGGCTCGCTCAGAATTCCACCACCGCAAACTCCGCCTTGCTGACATCGCACAGCGGGCAGCGCCAGTCGTCCGGAATCGCGGCGAAGCGCGTGCCCGGGGCGATACCTTCTTCGGGAAGGCCTTCTTCTTCGTTGTAGATCCAGCCGCAAATCAGGCAGACCCAGCTCTTATATTCAATCAGTTCAATTACTTCGCTCACGACGTACTCTTCTTTGGTTCGGTGCATTGATCCGCCAAATCTGCCCCTTTTTTGGGCATGGCGGCGATCCGCAATATTACCGGAATTTGTCAATTGGACAGATATTTACCCATGCGGCATCGCCGCAAAGTGCCTGAGACATGTCCGGGCCCGCGTGACGGACCCGTCATGCACAGCGTGTATGCTTTGATCCGCAGCTAGTCGTTTGGACAGGCGCGCCGGGCGCCTGGCATGCATTGCGACGATCGGCCTCAGGTAACTGGAACCACGATCGACGCCCGCATGGCCCGCGCATGACTCTCGTTTCCCAAAAAGGAGAAAAACGATGTTTAAAAACAAATGGTTGGCCGGAACTGTATTGGCCGGGTTGCTCGCGGTATCGGGCGCGGCGCAGGCCGCTGGCGTGTCTTTCGTGCAACCGGCGGACGGCGCGACCGTCACCAATCCGGTGCACGTGGTGTTCGGCGTCGACGGCATGAAGATCGCGCCGGCTGGCACGATGACGGAAGGCACGGGCCATCATCATCTGCTGATCGACGGTAAGCCGCTTCCCAAGGGCGAAGTGATTCCCGCCACCGACAAATCGCTTCACTTCGGCAAAGGCCAGACCGAAACCGATCTGACGCTGCCGCCGGGTGACCACACGCTGACGCTGCAATTCGGTGACGGCGCGCATCGTTCGTATGGCCCCGAAATGAGCAAAACCATCACAGTGCACGTGAAGTAACGTCACAGGTGAGGCGGCTGGACGAGCGCGAGCGCCGTCCGGCCGCGTTGTTCTGTTTTATCTCCTGGCTCGCGCAGCGCTTGAACCCAGGCGGATCCGGTCTGCATCGGGCTTGCGTACGGTTCCTCCCCATTTTGCAAGCCGGTCATTCGGCCTATCTCTTCCGGCAGACAGGCACCCGCCCGCGCGCCCGGTACAATGAGCAGTTCCGACTCATCGCTGTCTTCTCCAATTCTCCATGTCGCTTTACACCATTACCGGGGCCCAACTGGCGTTCGGTCACGTCGCGTTGCTCGATCACGCGGATTTCTCTCTCGAAGCGGGCGAGCGCGTTGGGCTGATCGGCCGTAACGGCGCGGGCAAGTCGTCGCTGCTGAAAATCGTCGCCGATCTGACCAAGCCGGACGACGGCCTCGTCACGCGGCAACAGGGCCTGACGTCGGTCTACGTGCCGCAGGAGCCGGAGTTCGATACGGACGACACGGTGTTCGAAGCGGTCGCTGCCGGCCTAACCCACGCCCGCGATCTGCTGGATCAATACGACGCGGTCGCCAATCAGCTCGCCGACGAGCCGGAAGGCCCGGAGCACGACGCGCTGATGTCGCGCATGAACACGCTGCAATCGGCGCTCGACCATTCGGACGCCTGGAACTGGAGCACGCGCGTGGCCACCACGCTGCAGCAGATCGGTTTGAATGGCGAGGCGCGGGTCGGTTCGCTGTCGGGCGGGATGCAAAAGCGCGTCGCGCTGGCGCGTGCGCTGGTCGTGCAGCCGGATGTGCTGCTGCTCGACGAGCCGACCAACCACCTGGACTTCGACGGCATCCGCTGGCTCGAGGAACTGCTGGTCTCGCTGCGCGCGGGTTTGCTCTTCATCACCCACGATCGCGCGTTTCTCGACCGTGTGGCCACGCGCATCGTCGAACTGGATCGCGGGCGTCTGCTGTCGTATCCGGGTAATTTCAGCGCCTACCAGACCAGGAAGGCACAGCAGCTTGAAGTGGAGCAAGTGGAAGCGGCCAAGTTCGACAAGTTGCTCGCACAGGAAGAAGTGTGGATTCGCAAAGGCGTGGAAGCACGCCGTACGCGTAGCGTCGGCCGGATCGCGCGGCTCGTGGAGATGCGCAACGAGCGCGCCGAACGCCGCAACGTCCAGGGCAACGTCAAGCTCGACGTGGGCCAGGGCGAGAAGTCCGGCAAGATCGTCGCTGAGCTGACCGACGTCACCAAGCGCTACGGTTCGCGCACGGTGGTCGATACCTTCACGGCCACGGTGATGCGCGGCGACAAGATCGGCTTTGTCGGTCCGAACGGTGCGGGCAAGACCACGTTGCTGAAGATGATCCTCGGCGAATTGCCGCCGGACGAAGGCACGGTGCGAATCGGCACCAATCTGCAGGTTGCATACTTTGACCAGATGCGCGCGCAGCTCGATCTGGACAAGAGCCTCGCCGATACGATCAGCCCGGGTAGCGAGTGGGTTGAAGTCAACGGCCAGAAGAAGCACGTGATGAGCTATCTCGGCGACTTCCTGTTCGCGCCGGAACGCGCGCGGTCGCCGGTTAAGTCGCTGTCGGGCGGCGAGCGCAATCGCCTGCTGCTCGCGCGCCTGTTCGCGCGGCCGGCCAACGTGCTGGTGCTCGACGAACCGACCAACGACCTCGACATCCCGACGCTCGAACTGCTCGAAGAATTGCTCACCGAATACGACGGCACCGTGCTGCTGGTCAGCCACGATCGCGCGTTCCTCGATAACGTCGCGACCTCGGTGATCGCGTCGGAAGGCGGCGGCAAGTGGCGCGAGTACGTCGGTGGCTTTACGGACTGGCAGATTCAGCGCGACCGTTCGCAACAGATGGCGCAGGACGCGCAGAAAGACGCGGCTAAAGAAGTGGCGTCGAAAGACAGCGGCGCAGCCAGCGCGGGCCGTAATACGCAGCGCGCGGCCAAGCTGTCGTTCAAGGACCAGCGCGAGCTCGAGGCGTTGCCGGCGAAAATTGCCGCGCTCGAAGCGGAGCAGAAAACCATTGGCGCCCAACTCGAAGACGGTTCGGTCTTCGCGAAAGATGCTCAGGAAGGTACGCGTCTGACCGAGCGCTACGCCGCGATCGACGAGGAACTGCTGATCGCGCTGGAACGCTGGGACGAGCTGGAAAACAAGCGCAAGTGATACAGGGGGGCGGCGTGATCCGAGGTTGCGCCGAATTCATGCAGAGGACGGGGGGCGCGGCTGCGCAGCGGGCCCGTCGCAGTTTTTTACGGTCCCGTAGCGGTTTCATCGCGGTCGCACAATTGGCCGAAGTCGCGCGTCGCGCCTTATCCAAACGGCCAATCCCGCACCACGTGAATTGCCGCCCGTATCGAAATCAGTAAAATACCCCGCGAACAGGCTTCCCCGGCGTTCGCACCGGCTGGCCGTTGCCGGGCTGTTGAGTAAGCCCGCATCGAGCCGCCGTCGAGCGCGCCCATGGGAAGCCAGGCGATAAAACACGTTGCCCGCACTGCGGGCACCCCACCTAACCCCGTTGTTTCGTTTCGCTTTTTTTGAAAACTCAACGCATTGTCCACGGACCTGCCTACAGGACCTGTGGACAACGATGAACCGACGCACCCGAGTCAACCATGTCTACGAAAAAGCCAAACGCCGCGTATAGCGAAGCGTCGATCAAGGTGTTGAAGGGCCTGGAGCCGGTCAAGCAACGGCCCGGGATGTACACCCGCACCGAAAATCCGCTGCACATCATTCAGGAAGTTATCGACAACGCGTCGGACGAGGCCCTTGGCGGCCACGGCCGGCAAATCACGGTCACGCTGCACACGGACCATTCGGTCTCGGTCGAAGACGACGGCCGCGGCATTCCGTTCGGCCTGCATCCGGAAGAAGGCGTGCCGGTTGTCGAAATCGTTTTCA
Organism: Paraburkholderia aspalathi; assembly: GCF_905220735.1. NCBI lineage: Bacteria > Pseudomonadati > Pseudomonadota > Betaproteobacteria > Burkholderiales > Burkholderiaceae > Paraburkholderia > Paraburkholderia aspalathi. The sequence continues at coordinate 187,814 of NZ_CAJNBA010000007.1, read as the reverse complement.
CGCGCCTGCACGCTGGCGGCAAGTTCGATAAAGCCGCCGGCGGCGCGTACACGTTCTCGGGCGGCCTGCACGGCGTCGGCGTGTCGGTCACCAACGCGCTGTCCACCCGGCTCGACGTCACCGTATGGCGCGACGGCAAAATCGCCGAGCTGAGTTTTGCCAACGGCGACGTCGCCAAGCAGCTTGAAGTACGCCCCGCGACCAAAGGCGATAAGAAGTCGGGCACGCGCGTTACCGCGTGGGCCAATCCGAAGTACTTCGATTCACCGAACCTGCCGCTGGGCGAATTGCAGCGTCTGCTGCGCTCGAAGGCGGTGTTGTTGCCGGGCGTCGAAGTCACGCTGATCAACGAGAAAACCGGTGAAACGCAAACCTGGAAATACGAAGACGGTCTGCGCGGCTATCTGCTCGAAGGCATGAACGGCAGTGATCTGCTGATCCCGCTGTTCGAAGGCGAGCGCTATGTCGAAAACTCGCGCGCCAGTGAAGAGACGTTTGCCGAAGGCGAAGGCGCCTCATGGGTCGTCGCGTGGAGCGAAGAAGGCACGCTCATGCGCGAGTCGTACGTCAATCTGATTCCGACGCCTGCGGGCGGCACGCACGAATCCGGTTTGCGTGACGGTCTGTACCAGGCGGTGAAGAGCTTTGTCGAGTTGCATAACTTGCAGCCGAAGGGCGTGAAGCTGCTGGCGGAAGACGTGTTCGCGCGCGTGTCGTTCGTGCTGTCGGCGAAGGTGCTCGATCCGCAATTCCAAGGGCAGATCAAGGAGCGCCTGAATAGCCGCGATGCGGTCAAGCTGGTGTCGTCGTTCTCGCGGCCGGCTTTGGAGCTGTGGCTGAACCAGCACGTCGAGCACGGCAAGAAACTCGCGGACCTCGTCATCAAGCAGGCGCAGGCGCGCACGCGTGCTGGCCAGAAGGTCGAGAAGCGCAAGAGCTCGGGCGTGGCCGTTCTGCCGGGTAAGCTGACCGATTGCGAATCGACGGAAATCGGCCGCAATGAACTGTTCCTCGTCGAGGGTGACTCGGCGGGCGGTTCGGCGAAAATGGGCCGCGACAAGGAATACCAGGCGATCCTGCCGCTGCGCGGCAAGGTGCTGAACACGTGGGAAACCGAGCGTGACCGCCTGTTCGCCAACAACGAAGTGCACGACATTTCGGTGGCGATCGGCGTCGATCCGCATAGCCCGGACGACAAGGTCGATCTGTCGAATCTGCGTTACGGCAAGATCTGCATCTTGTCGGACGCTGACGTCGACGGTTCGCACATCCAGGTGTTGCTGCTCACGCTGTTCTTCAAACATTTCCCGCAGCTGATCGAGCGTGGGCATGTGTGCGTGGCGCGTCCGCCGCTGTTCCGGGTCGATGCACCCGCGCGGGGCAAGAAGCCGGCGCAGAAGCTCTACGCGCTCGACGAAGGCGAACTCGAAGCCATCCTCGACAAGCTGCGCAAAGACGGCGTACGCGATACGCAATGGTCCATCAGCCGTTTCAAAGGCCTGGGCGAAATGAGTGCGGAGCAGCTATGGGACACCACGATGAACCCTGACACGCGGCGACTGACGCCGGTGGCGCTCGGCGAACTCGACTACGACGCCACGGTGGCGCGCATGACGATGCTGATGGGCAAGGGCGAAGCGGCGTCGCGGCGCAGCTGGCTGGAAGAAAAGGGCAACGAAGTAGAAGCGGATATCTGAGCGGGCGTTCTTAACAACGCTCTGCCTTCGCACGAAACTTCACGCCAAACACGGATACGGAATCTAGATGGACGACGATAACACTCTCGACCTTTTCACCGAGCCGCCGCCCCCGGAGGGCGACTTCCTGACGCTCGGCAACTACGCGGAACGGCAGTACCTCGACTACGCGGTGAGCGTGGTCAAGGGGCGCGCGCTGCCTGACGTATGCGACGGCCAGAAGCCGGTGCAGCGCCGCATCCTGTTCGCCATGAACGACATGGGCCTTGGCGACAACGCCAAGCCCGTCAAGTCGGCGCGCGTGGTCGGCGATGTGCTGGGTAAGTACCACCCGCACGGCGACCAGTCGGCGTACGACGCGCTGGTGCGTCTCGCGCAAGACTTTTCAATGCGCTACCCGCTGATCGACGGCCAGGGCAACTTCGGTTCGCGCGACGGCGACGGCGCAGCGGCCATGCGCTACACCGAAGCGCGCCTGACGCCAATCGCGAAGCTGCTGCTCGACGAGATCGACCAGGGCACGGTCGACTTCATGAAGAACTACGACGGCGAGTTCGAAGAGCCGAGGCTGTTGCCCGCGCGCTTGCCGTTCGTGTTGCTGAATGGTGCATCCGGCATTGCCGTGGGTCTCGCCACGGAAATCCCGTCGCATAATCTGCGCGAAGTCGCAGCGGCTGCGGTGGCAATGATCCGCAATCCGAAGATCGAGCACGCCGAGTTGATGCAACACATCGCCGGGCCGGACTTCCCGGGCGGCGGCCAGATCATTTCGAGCGACGCCGAGATTTCCGCGGCCTACGAAACCGGCCGCGGCAGCCTGAAGGTGCGCGCCCGCTGGAAGATCGAAGAGCTCGCGCGCGGCCAGTGGCAGCTCGTGATTACCGAACTGCCGCCGAACACGGCCGCGCAGAAGGTGCTCGAAGAAATCGAAGAGCAGACCAACCCGAAGATCAAGCTCGGCAAGAAGGCGCTCACGCCCGAACAGTTGCAGACCAAGCAGACCATGCTCGCGCTGCTCGACGCAGTGCGCGACGAGTCGGGCCGGGACTCGCCGGTGCGTCTCGTGTTCGAGCCGAAGTCGAGCCGCATCGACCAAACTGAGTTCGTCAATTCGCTGCTCGCGCATACGAGCCTCGAATCGAACGCGTCGCTCAATATGGTGATGGTGGGCGGCGATGGCCGGCCGCGTCAGAAGGGCTTGAGCGAGATCATCCACGAGTGGATCGCGTTCCGCTTCGCGACGGTTACGCGCCGCACGCGTCATCGCTTGAGCAAGGTCGACGACCGGATCCATATTCTCGAAGGCCGGATGATCGTCTTCTTGAATATCGACGAAGTCATTCGCATCATCCGCGAATCGGATGAGCCGAAGGTCGCACTGATGGCCGCATTCGGCTTGTCGGACCGCCAGACCGAAGACATTCTCGAAATCCGCCTGCGTCAGTTGGCGCGTCTCGAGAAGATCAAGATCGAGAAGGAACTGTCCGAACTGCGCGACGAGAAGGCCAAGCTCGAAGAACTGCTCGGCAGCGAAACCGCGATGAAGCGTCTGCTCATCAAGGAAATCGAAGGCGACGCGAAGCAATACGGCGACGAGCGCCGCACGCTGATCCAGCAGGAAAAGCGCGCTACGTTCGAAGCACGCGTGGTCGACGAGCCGGTGACGGTAGTGGTGTCGCAGAAGGGCTGGGTCCGCGCGCTGAAGGGCCACGGCCTGGATGTGGCCGGCTTCACGTTCAAGGCCGGTGACGGCCTCTACGCAGCGTTCCAGTGCCGCACGCCGGATACGCTGGTCGCGTGGGGCAGCAATGGCCGCGTCTATTCGGTGGCGGTGGCGATGCTGCCGGGCGGACGGGGTGATGGCGTGCCGGTTACGTCGCTGATCGAACTCGAATCGGGTAGCCATCTGATGCATTACTACGCGGCGTCCGCAGATCAGGCATTGCTGCTTGCGTCGAGCAACGGCTTCGGCTTTGTCGCCAAGGTCGGCGATATGGTGAGCCGCGTGAAGGCGGGCAAGTCGTTCATGACGATCGACGCCGGCGCTGCACCGCTCGCGCCGATGCCGATGCTGCCGGATGCGACGCATATCGCGTGTCTGTCTTCGGGTGGACGCCTGCTGGTGTTCGGTCTCGACGAAATGAAGACGCTCTCGGGTGGCGGACGCGGCGTCACGCTGATGGCGCTCGACGACAAGGAAACGCTGGTGCAGGCGCTGTCCATCAACAAGGCGGGCGTGGTGTTGATCGGCACGCGTCGAGGTGGCCGTGTCGACGAAGAGAAGCTGAGCGGCGCCACGCTCACGCCGCATATCGGCAAGCGGGCGCGCAAGGGGCGTGCGCCTGAGAGCAAGATGAAGCTCGACAGTATGCGTCCGGTACTCGCTGCGTAATCGTAGCTAGTAGTTAGTAGCTAGCAGGTCGTAGCTGGAAGTAGGTAGAACCAGGCATGAACGCGGCGTGTGCTTTAAAGTGCAAACAGCAACAACGCGCACCTTGAAGCACACGCCGCACGCAGCAAAATTCCGGGGTGCAGCACCGTCGCGGTATCGGGCGCGCTGCAATAACAACTACAAAGAATGTTAAGACGCAGCCAGTACATGGAACTGAGCGCATAGCGCGCGGTCGAATGCGCTCAATAGCCGCTACAAATATCATTCGTCATAAGCGGCGTGGCGTCATCGGGAGAGGAAAACAATTATGAACAAAGCTGTCGAACTCGCACTCTTTTTGCATCTGCTCGCAGTCGCCGTGTGGGTGGGTGGGATGGTATTCGCGCATTTCTGTCTGCGCCCGGCTATTGCCGATCTTTCGCCGCAACTACGCTTGCCTTTGTGGGAATCGGTGTTCAGCCGCTTCTTCAACTGGGTCGCCGCAGCCGTGCTGGTGATTCTCCTCACGGGCGGCTTTCTGCTGATGCAATTCGGTGGTGGTCACGCCACGTGGCCGTTGCATGCCATGGCCGGCCTCGGCATCGTGATGATGCTGATCTTCGGGCACATTCGTTTCGCCGTGTTCCCGCGCATTCGCCGTGCGGTGCAGGCGCAGAAGTGGCCGGATGGCGCGCAGGCAGTCGGTACGATTCGGCGTCTGGTGCTGGTGAATATCGTGCTGGGCGTGGTGACGATCGGCGTAGCGGTGTTGTCACGCGGGTTCTGACGCCCGGCCCGCCTACTGCATGGCGCCGTAGGCAAGCCACAACCCACATGCGGCCGCCACGGTTCCGTACACCGCGTACACCGGCACCTTGAGCTTTGCGAAGCACATGCCGGAGAACAGCGCCGTCACCAGATACACAGGTTTAAACGGCACATGCACCGCGATGCGCAGCACGGCCACCGCCAGAAACGCGGTGGTGACCGCGCGCAAGATCCGCATGCCGTGCTCGAAACGCGGATTGGCCTTCAACTGATGCAGATGCCGCTGCGCCAGCACGACGAGGCAGCCAGACGGCACAAAGAGCGCGAGCGTGGCAATCAGCGCGCCCACCCAGCCATCCACCAGATAGCCGAAGAACGGCACCACATTCAGCAGCGGTCCCGGCGACAACGGGGAGAGCGAAAACGCCAAGGTGAAGTCGTTATCCGACACGCCGATCGCCGGCGTGACGAACAATGTCTTAAGTACCGGCAACGCCGAGAAGCCACCACCGAACAAGGTCATGCCGGCGCCGGCCAGTCGCGGCCACAGCAGCGCCAGTTCATAGCGATGCGGCAACGGCAGGGCGAACAACACCAGCAACACGCTCAATGCGGCCAGCATCTGCCAGTCCCCGCGACCGATCGACAGCACGATGCGAGTATTGCGAACCGGACTGACGAACCAACCGGTGCCGAAGGCTGCGCCGAGCATCAACACATAGGCCGCGGGACTGCGTGCATAGAAGAGCGCCACACAACCGAGCACCGCGGCGATCCATTCGAGCTTGCCGCGTACCAGCGCGCGCGTCTGTTTGTACCAGGTGATCGCGATCAGCGTGGCCAGCACCACGCTGAAGTGATTGAGCAACGTTTGGGAAGCTGCGGCGCGCACGAGCGGCGTGCGATAGAAGATCGCGAATAGCGTCATCAGTATGAAAAAGGGCAGCACGCTGGCGACGCCCGCCACCCAGGCGCCGGTGCGTCCACGCAGCGCATGTCCCAGTTGCACGGCGACATTGCAGCCCACCGGTCCCGGCACCATCCAGGCAAGCGCGATCAGATCGGAAAACGCCACGCGCGAGAGCCGCCCCTCGCGTTCTACGTAGTGGTTTTCGAGTTGTGCCATCAGAGCGAGACCGCCCCACGACAGCGCTGACAGGCCGAACACGACCCGGAACAGCGTCCATAGCGGTTCCCGTTTCCCTCGCCTAGCGGCATCCTGGCTCGTGATCGACTGCATGGCGACGCGGGCCCCCGCATTCGGGCGGCCCGCCCTCTGAGATCATTGTTGTGTGTGTATTGGCGCGGCTCGCAGACGGCATCGCGCTGTGATGCATTACAGCGTGAATGTAGCCGGTTTTGCGAAGCAGCGGTTGGATAAGCGTGGGGCTGCGGCACATACGCTTACAGGCTGCACGCGGCGCGCTTGTGTGCGACTGGCGCGCCACCGCCGGGCCGCATTCAGCTATTGGTGCTCGTGCTGGACACGCTGCTGGTACTGTCGACATCGTGCACGTGGCGATGACCCTTCATACCGCATACGCCGAAGCGTTCGAGCAGCGCCGGAATCGCTTCGACCGGCACCGGACGCGAGAACAGGAAGCCCTGCGCCTCGATATGGCCGAGCGCGGCGAGCCACGCAATCTGCTCTTCGGTCTCCGTGCCTTCGACCACCACCGTGAGTCCGAGCGAACGCGCCAGGTTGACGATCGCGGTGACCATCACGCAGACACTGCGGTCGCCGGGAATCGCCTGGACGAACGAGCGGTCCACCTTCAGCGTGTCGACCGAGAAGCGATTCAGGTAGGACAGCGACGAATAGCCTGTGCCGAAGTCGTCGAGCGCGATGCGCACGCCGAGGCGCTTCAACGCGAAGATTTTCTCCGACACGAGTTCGGGATATTCCATCATCGCCGTCTCGGTGATTTCGAGTTCGAGGCGGCGCGCGGAGATGCCGCTTTCCTCGATCGCGTGTGAGATGGTTTCGTACAGATCGCCGCGCCAGAACTGCACCGCGGAGATGTTCACCGCGAGCGAGAGCGTGTCGTAGCCCTGTTGCTGCCACAACGCCAGTTGGCGGCACGCGGTCTCGATCACGAAGTCGCCGATGGGCACGATCAAACCGGTCGATTCGGCGACCGGAATGAATTCGTTGGCCGGAATCAAACCGTGTTGCGGATGGTTCCAGCGCACCAGCGCTTCGAAACCGGTGATGCAGCGGCGCGTCAGATCGATCTTCGGCTGATAGGCGAGGAACAACTGGCCTTCAGCGAGCGCGACGCGCAGTTGCTGCTCCCACTTCATCAAGTGGTCCGCGCGGTGCGACAACTGTGGCGAATAGAACTGGTAGCAGTTCTTGCCCGCATCTTTCGCGCTGTACATCGCGAGGTCGGCTTTTTTCAGCAGGTCGATCTCGCTTTCGTTGGCAACCGAGTAGAGCGCGATGCCGATGCTCGCGTGCAACACGAACGAGCTGCCGCGCACTTCGAAAGGCTTGGAGAATGCTTCGGCTGCCGCTTCGGCGAGCGTGACGGCACGCTTCTCGACGTCATCGCCCTTGATCACCACGACGAACTCGTCACCGCCGATGCGGCTCAATGCACCGCCGTCGCCGACCGCTGTTGCGAGGCGCGAGGCCGTCATTTGCAGCACGATGTCGCCGGCGTTATGGCCTAGCGTGTCATTGACTGTCTTGAAGTTGTCCAGGTCAATGAAAAGAATCGCGAGGCGCCCGAGATTGGAATGCTGTGCCACGTCGTGCCGCAGTGTTTGCAGCGTCGCATAGCGATTGCGCAGACCGGTCAGCAGATCGTACTCGACCAGATGCGTCATCTCGCGTTCGCGTCCGAGCAGCTTGCCGATCAAGCCGGTGGCCACCGCGAAGAAGCTCAGCATGGCGAGCGAGATGAAGCCCGCCATCAGCAGATAAACGTTGCGTGTGTGGTTGTAGTCGGCGAATTCTTCGGCTTGCGACAGACCGACCAGCACGCCGAGCGGATAGCCGTCGATATGGCGGTAGGAGACGATACGCGTGACGTTGTCGATCGAATCGACGTAGGTGCCCGACACATGCTCTGAGGTCGGATACGAACCGCTCGCCGAGAACGAACCGCTGGCGGTGTCGACGCTGCCCGTGCGGCGCGCCAGCACCGTGCCGTTGTCCGAGATTACCGCGATCACGCCTTCACGGCCGATGGCCGCGTTGTTGTAAAAGTCGCTGGTGAAATAGCTCGGGTCTTCGGAGACCACCACGACGCCCGCGAACGAGCCGTCGGGATGATTCAGCCGCCGTGTCATCTGCAAGGTCCAGTGGCCGGATACGCGGCCGAGCACGGGCTTGCTGATATACAACTGGTCGTCGTTTTCGTGTTCGTGGACCTTGAAGTGTTCGCGGTCCGACAGGTCGATGTGTTTGGGATTGAGTTCAGCCGTGTTGGCGATCAGCGTGCCGTGCTCGTCGATCAGCGACACCTGCACGAGCGTCTCGCTTTGCACCACGCCTTTTTCCACCGTGCTGGAGAGATCGAAATGATTCGGCGTTTTTTCGAACTCGTATTTGACGAAGCGGGTGATCTGGTCGACCTGGTGAATTGCCTTGACCGTGTGCTGCTCCAGCGCCGCGGAGAGAATCGCGGCAGAGGCCATCGCCTCGCGATTCGTGGCTTCCTTTTCAACCGACAGGCGCGCGAAGATCACAGTCCAAAGCAGGATCAGCACCAGCACGCCGAGCGCCGGAATGGCGAGCAGGGCACGACGGCGCGACACAGCAGGGTCGCGGCGGGGTTTGGCTTCGCGCTGGTCGGAGAAGCGGAACTGGCTCATCGGGCGGCCCGTTCCCTGGTGCCGGCCAGTTGCAACTGCGCGAGCATTGACTGCGCTAATTTCATGGGTGGCTGCATGGTGACCAAGGTGCCGGGACTGCTGCGCAGGGGAAGGGAGCGTGGCGTCGTGCCTGACCATCCGCAGGTCATCGGGTACGTTTCGATATTACTTAATGCCACTGGATTAAGGAAGAGTCCTCGCATCGGGTATACGCGGGCGCGACAGGGCGTGCCGTCCGGCTGAATTCGCAGCCGGCGCAGCCAGCCATGGGGCTGCGGCCTGGCACTTGTTTTCGAATATTTCATCGGGATATGGAATTCAGGTGTGCCAGGCCTCTCGTCATGCATGGCGCATTAATCGCGCAAAAGGTGCGGCATTTTGTTGTTAAGCGTGGCTTGAAGCGGCAAAACACGGCCGGCGCTCAGCAGCAGGCCGGCGCGCGCGAACCCGCAATCGAGCGCTGCGCCGTTCATGGCAAGCGGAACGTGCCGTCGACGATCGTCACCGACGGCCCACCGATCCACGTTTTGCCGGCGTCGTCGTCGTAGTGCACCGAAACGTTGCCGGCACGGCCCAACACGGTGCCTTGGCGGGCCGTGTAGTGTGCGCCGGGGCGCAATTGCTGGGCGCTCAGCAGGCCCGCGAGTGCGGCATTCGCGCTGCCCGTCACCGGATCTTCGCCCACACCGAAGCGGCCGCCTGACATCAGGCAGCGCACCTCGAAGGTGGCCGGGCCGTCAGCGCCGTGCGGTCCATAGACGGCAAGGCCGTGGGTGTCCATCGCATGGACGAGGTCGGCGAGCGCGGCGGCATCGGGCTCGAGCGCGAGGCAATCGCGCGCTGAATTGACGCGTACCACGAGCCATGGCGCACCATTGTCGACCGCACAGGGCGTTGCGCTGAAGTCGATCGCATCGCTACGCAAAGCCATAGTGAGCGCCGCGTACCGATCCTGGGGAAGCGCTGTGACGCGCGCAGGCGGGGCGGCGAATGCCCATGTCTCCTGTGCTTCACCGGTCGATTCAGCCGGCGCCTTCAGCGCCTTCAATTCGATGAGACCCACGCCGCATTGCTGGATCAGCTTGCCAGCCTGTTTCGGCCGGTACCCGCTTTCGAGCAGCGCATGCGCGGTGCCGAGTGTCGGATGACCAGCGAACGGCAACTCGCCATGCGTCGTGAAGATACGCACGCGATAGTCGGCAGCCGGGTCGGTCGGCTTCAGCAGGAAGGTCGTTTCGGAAAGATTGGTCCAGTGCGCGATGGCCTGCATCTGATCGGCATCGAGTGCATCGGCATCGAACACGACTGCAAGCGGATTGCCTTTGAACGGTACCGACGTGAACACGTCGACTTGTTTGAAACGAACGGTGTGAGCGGTCATCAGGCGCAGTCCGGCGAATCCGGCAGATTGATAGGGTTGGCGGATTCTATCTGGTGACAAAGGAACGATCTACCTCGCCACAAATGCAAAACGCGTCGCAGGTGACAGACACCTCGCGACGCGTTCAGGACGCTCGGTACGACCGGCCGGGCGAACCGGCGGCCGAACCTGTTGGCGGTTGTTATTCGACTTCGGCGATCATCTCGATCTCGACGCATGCGCCGAGCGGAATCTGCGCCACGCCGAACGCCGAGCGCGCATGCTTGCCGCGCTCGCCGAACACGTCTGCGATCAGTTCGGAGGCGCCGTTGGTCACCAGATGCTGCTCGGTGAACTCAAGCGTCGAGTTGACGAGGCTCATCAGCTTGACGATGCGCGTGACGCGGTTCAGGTCGCCCACATGCGCATGCAGCGTGGCGAGCAGGTCGATCGCGATGGAACGCGCGGCGGCCTTGCCTTCGTCGGTGGTGAGGGTGGCGCCAAGCTTGCCGGCCCATACCTTGCCGTCTTTCTTCGCGATGTGGCCCGACAGGTACACCGTGTTGCCGCTTTGCGCGCTCATCACATAGGCGGCTGCCGGCGCGCCTGCGCTCGGCAGTTCGATGCCCAGTTCCTTAAGCTTGTCGTACACGTTTGATTGAGCCATGGTGTGTCCTTGGTCGGTAGTGAACAGTAATGAAATTCGGTGGCGCGAGTTGGTCGGGACAGCTTAGACCTTCGCGCGGATCAGCGCCGCGAGACGCGACACGCCTTCGTCGATCTTGGCCGGCGGCACCGTGACGAACGACAGGCGCAGCGTGTTGTGCTGGGCTTCGCTCGCGAAGAACGGACCGCCCGGCACGAACGCCACATTCTGCGCGACGGCTTCTTCGAGCAGCTTCATGCTGTCGATCTGCGCGGGCAGATTCACCCACACGAACATGCCGCCTTCCGGCCGGTTCCAGCTTACGCCTTCCGGCATGTAGCGTTCGAGAGCAGCCAGCATCGCCGCGCATTGATCGCGGTACAGCTCGCGAATGGTCGGCACATGCATGTCGAGGAAGCCGTCCTTGACCACCTCGTACACGATGCGTTGCGTGAAGCTCGGCGTGTGCAGATCGGTGGCTTGCTTGGCTTGCACGAGCTTGAAGATCAGCTCTTCGGGCGCAATGATGTAGCCGACCCGCAGGCCGGGCGCCAGCACCTTCGAGAACGAGCCGAGATGGACGATGTGATCCGGCGCCATCGACAGCATGGTGGGCAGCGGCTCGCCCGCATAGTCGAGCGCGCCATAGGGATCGTCTTCGATCACCGGGAACGGCGCGGTCTTCGCGAACGCGGCCAATGCACGGCGGCGTTCGACCGGCAGGCGGCGGCCCGTCGGATTCTGGAAATTCGGTTGTGCGTACAGGAGGCGTGCGCCGGCTGTCAGCTCGGGCGTGAGCGCTTCGGGAATCAGGCCTTGCTCGTCGGTCGGCACCTGCACGTAGCGCGGTTCGTACATCGAGAACGATTGCAGCGCGCCGAGGTAGGTTGGCGTTTCGACCAGCACGGGGCTGTTCGGGCATACCAGCACTTTGCCGAGCAGATCGAGCGCTTGCTGCGAGCCGGTCGTGATGAGTACCTGCGAAGGACGAATCTGCGCGCCGTTCACCGAATAGCGTTGCGCGATCCATTCACGCAGCGGCAGATAGCCTTCGGTCGCGCTGTATTGCAAGGCCGCGGCGGGCGCGTCGCGCAGAATGCGGTCGGATGCTTCGCGCATGCGCTCGGCCGGGAAGGTTGCCGGCGAGGGCAGGCCGCCCGCGAACGAAATGACTTCGGGCCGTTCCGTGACTTTCAGGATCTCGCGAATCGCCGAGCTCGTGAGCTTGCGTGCGCGTTCGGACAGTTGCCACGTGGGGGCTTTCAAGTCGCTTTGGTCCATGGTCTCCTCTGCTGGTATCTCTGGAACTGGTCAAAACTTCAATTATCGCGCGAGTCGACGGCCCACGCGCGCTGCTTATTTAAGGGTCCGTAGACCCTCGGGTGTCTCAAACTCGGCGACGAGCGCCGCCGCGCCGTCCGTGGACTCGAGTGCGATCAGGTGCGCCGCGCCCAGCCAGTGCAATTGCGCGGCAATTACGTCGGCCTGTGGATGGACTGCTTTCAAAGCTTTCAGTGCAATGCCCGTTTCATCCAATACCGCCGACGGGTGCTTCGGCGTGTCCCACTGGATCAGCGTCGGCAGTACGCCGTCGCCGGCGCCTTGCCACGCGGGGAAGGCGCCATCGTCAGGCACCGACAGACTCCAGGTGAAATCGCCGCGCGTCATCGGCACGATCGGTGCGATGCGCTGCGGATACTGCGTTTGCCATGCGCCGAGCTGCTTCGGCCGTTCAACTCGGGCAACCCAGTGCGACAGGTACGGGCCTTTTTCGAGCCGTGCTTGCGTCGCCGGGTCGTCGAGGGCGAACAGGCGGGCACAGGGCGAGGCGCCATCCGCCGGTTCTGCCGCCTGCGGGTCGATCGCGATCACTTCCAGATACACGCCGCCCCACAGATTCAGCAGACGATTGTGCGTGCGCATCAGCGGATGCGCGCCGCCGCCGGCCGGTGCGACGCCGAGCGTGTCGGCAACGTACTGGGTGCCCTCGTCGAGGGTACGGGCGGAAATCACGAGGTGATCGAGGCGGAGCAAATGGGCAGTCATGGCGGATCAGGAAAACGGTTTCTGCGGTAAGCCGGGACGTGCGCCGGGTGCGGCAGCAGCGTTGCCGGGGTCGTAAGCATAACCGTTTGCCGGGTCGGCGGGCCAGGCGGATGGCGTTTGGGCGGGTCCTGCCCGAGTTCGCTTGTGAGCGGCGGGATGCAACCCGGGCCGCTTCATCATCCGTTGCTTATCTTAAATGTAGCCTTAAATGTAGCGGCGGCGACCGGCACAGTAACGGTACAATCGACTCGATACCGTTCGGTACAGTTGGAGCCCGTTATGTCCGTCCCGCTTACCCAGATTCCCACGCCTCACGACACGACGTCACTGACGCTGGTCGAGCAGCTCGTCCAGTGGGCGCGCCGCCGCATCGAGGAGCGCGTGTTCCGTCCCGGCATGCGCATGCCGTCGATCCGCAAGCTGGCGCTGGACAAGGGCGTGTCGCGCTTCACCGTGGTCGAGGCGTATGAGCGGCTGGTGGCGCAGGGCTACCTGGAGTCGCGCCGCGGCTCCGGCTTCTATGTGCGCGAACGATTGGGCGCTGCGCCGACGGCCGAGATCCGCACGATCGCCGCAGCGGCGCCCGCGCCGGCCACGATCGATGTGGTCTGGCTGCTGCGCAATATGTTGCATACGGGCGCGCGCCCCGAGCGTAGTCCTGGCCTCGGCTACTTGCCGGGCCGCTGGCTCGACGGCGATCTGATCACCAACGCGCTGCGCACGCTCGGCCGACAAAGCGGCGCGCAGATGCTCGGCATCGGCACGCCGCAAGGCTTTTTGCCGCTGCGCCAGCAGTTGCAGACGCGGCTTGAGGAGCTGGAAATCGGCGCTTCGCCGGATCAGATCGTGATGGTCTCCGGCATCACCCAGGCGATCGATCTGATTTCTCGGATTTACGTCAAGCCGGGCGATGCAGTGATCGTTGGCGATCCGGCCTGGTTTCAGATGTTCGGGCGTTTCGCGTCGCAAGGCGCGCGGCTGGTCGGCATGCCGTACACGCCGGATGGGCCGGACCTCGACGCGCTCGAGTCGCTGGTCGAGACCTGGCGGCCGAAAATGCTGGTGATCAATTCGGTGCTGCAGAATCCCACCGGCACCTCGCTCACGGCCGCGCAGGCGTTCCGCATTCTGCGTCTCGCCGAGGCCTACGATTTCATCGTCGTCGAAGACGATATTTACGGCGATCTGTGCCCGCCGAGCTATCCGGGCACGCGCCTCGCGAGCCTCGACCAGTTGAAGCGCGTGATCTACCTGAGTAGCTTTTCGAAGACGCTCGCGCCCAATTTGCGCGTGGGTTTTATCGCCTGCGCGCCTGAAGTGGCCACGGCCGTCAGCGATCAGAAAATGCTGGTCGGCATGACGAGCCCCGAACTGAACGAGCGCGTGCTCTACAAGATTCTCACCGAGGGCCATTACCGCCGGCACGTCGAGCGGCTGCGCGCGCGGCTCGACGGCGTGCGCGAAAAATCGGTGCGGATGCTCGAAAAGACCGGCATGAAGCTGTTTCTGACGCCCGCGGCGGGCATGTTCCTGTGGGCCGACACGGGCGTCGATGCGAGCGCGCTCGCGGCCGCCGGCCACGAAGAAGGCTTTCTGCTGACGCCGGGTAGCCTGTTTTCTCCGCAGCAATCGCCCACCACGTGGATGCGTTTCAATATCGCCAACTGCGGCGATCCGGAGCTGTCGACGTTCCTGTGCCGCTATCTCGACAGCGTCGCGCGGCGCGCCTCTTGAAACCTCGCCGGGCTGCCCCAACTTAGCGGCGACACGGCAATCCGGCCATCCGGCGGCACGGTCCCGGCGGCCAAGGAGAGGCCCAAGTGGGCCCAAGCGGTTCGCGGCCGTGCGCCACGCCTGACTAGAACCCCATTCGTAACAGAGAGGAAGTCCGACCATGGCACAAGAAACCATGAGCTTTCAGGCAGAAGTTAAACAACTTCTGCACCTGATGATCCATTCGCTGTACAGCAACAAGGAAATCTTTCTGCGCGAGCTGATTTCGAACGCGTCCGACGCGGCCGACAAGCTGCGCTTCGAAGCGATCGAAAACAGCGCGCTGTACGAAAACGACCCGAATCTGCGGATTCGCGTGTCGTACGACAAGGCCGCACGCACCATCACGCTCGACGACAACGGCATCGGCATGAGCCGTGACGAAGCGATCGCCAACCTCGGCACGATCGCGCGCTCGGGCACCAAGGAATTCTTCGGCAAGCTCTCCGGTGACCAGCAGAAAGATGCGGCGCTGATCGGCCAGTTCGGCGTGGGCTTTTACTCGGGCTTCATCGTCGCGGACAAGATCACGGTCGAAACGCGCCGTGCCGGTTTGCCGGCCTCGGAAGGCGTGCGCTGGGAAAGCGCGGGCGAGGGCGATTTCGCGGTCGAGCAGATCGAACGCGCTGCGCGCGGCACGACCATCACGCTGCATCTGCGTGCCGATGAAGACGAGCTGCTGTCGTCGCATCGTCTGAAGTCGATCATTCAGAAGTACTCGGACCACGTCGCGCTGCCCATCCTGATGGCGAAGGAAGAGTGGGACGCTGAAAAGAGCGAGATGGTCACGAAGGAAGAAGACGAGACCGTCAACCAGGCGAGCGCGCTGTGGACCCGTTCGAAGAACGACATCACCGAAGAGCAGTACAAGCAGTTCTACCAGCATCTCTCGCACGATCATCAGGATCCGCTGACGTGGACGCATAACCGCGTTGAAGGCCGTAGCGAATACACGCAACTGCTGTACGTGCCGACGCATGCGCCGTTCGACATGTTCAACCGCGATCATCGCGCCGGCCTGAAGCTGTACGTGAAGCGTGTATTCATCATGGACGACGCTGAACAACTGCTGCCGGGCTATCTGCGTTTCGTGAAGGGCGTGGTCGATTCGGCTGATCTGCCGTTGAACGTGTCGCGCGAAATCTTGCAGGAAAGCCGCGACGTGAAGGCGATCCGTGAAGGCGTGACCAAGCGTTCGCTGTCGATGCTGGAAGAGTTGGCCAACTCGGAGAACGACGCCGACAAGGAAAAGTACGCCGGCTTCTGGAAGGAATTCGGTCAGGTGCTGAAGGAAGGCATCGGCGAAGACTTCGCCAATCGCGAGCGTATTGCGAAGCTCGTGCGTTTCGCGTCGACGCATACGGAATCGCCGGAGCAAAACGTCTCGCTCGCCGATTACGTTGCGCGGATGAAGCCCGAGCAAACGAAGATCTACTACGTGACCGCCGATACCTGGCAGGCCGCGACCCACAGCCCGCATCTCGAAGTGTTCCGCAAGAAGGGCGTGGAAGTGCTGCTGCTGACCGATCGCGTCGATGAATGGATGTTGTCGTTCCTGAACGAATTCGACGGCAAGCCGCTGCAAAGCGTCGCGCGCGGCGATCTCGATCTGGGCGCGCTGAATGACGAAGAAAAGCAGGCGCAGGAAAAGGTCGGCGAAGAGTTCAAGCCGCTTGTCGACAAGATGAAAGAAGCGTTGAAGGACAAGGCCAAGGACGTGCGCTTGACGTTCCGTCTGACAGATTCGCCGTCTTGTCTCGTAGCTGACGATGGCGAAATGAGCGGCTATCTGCAACGTATGCTGAAGGCGGCGGGTCAGGAAGCGCCGTCGTTCCATCCGATTCTCGAAGTGAATCCGGAGCATGCGCTGGTGAAGGGCTTGCATGCGGACAGCGCGAATTTCGACGACTGGTGTCATCTGCTGTTCGATCAGGCTTTGCTTGCTGAAGGCGGCGCGCTGGAAGATCCGGCCAGCTTTGTGAAGCGTACCAACGCGTTGTTGCTGGCGCGTGCGGGTTGAGTTTTCGAGTTTGATTTGAGACTGGACCGGCGTCGTTCTGACGCTTGTGATTGAAAAATGCGCTGCCTTGGCAGCGCATTTTTTTTGCCCTCCTTTAACCGATCAGATCTATTCAACGCGCTAAATCGAGATTGATTTGTGAGATGTAAAAACGCGGCTCTGTCTTATGCTTGCGCGATCGAAATTCGGATGCTTGAGGGACTATCTGCAGTCTCCGAGCCGTTCACGCATCCGATCTCTTTTCTGCAATTGCGCATTGACGCGCCGCGATAACTCTCTGTATCTCCATGTCCGATTCCGCACTGCCAACCCCCACCGATCCCGTGCATCTCCTGTGGTCGATCTTGCGCGAGCAAGGTTTCGACGCTGCCGAGCGACGGGCGTTTGAGTTAACCGCGGAGGGTGTCACGCCGCAATTACATGCGGACCTGTGCGCGAGTGCGGGGCGTTTTGAAGCGGCGTACCACAGTGCGTCGCAAGCACACACGCAGGCGGCAGAAAACGGCGCGCGTTACGCACGGTTAGCCTTGTTTGCCGACGCACTCGGCCAGGCTGACGCCGCGCAGCGCGACAGCGAGTTGGCGGTAACCACCCAACCGTCGGCAGCGACGCTCGAATGGATCGTCTGGTTGATCAATCGCTGCGGCGCGCATTCGGCGGCAGTACACATGTTGCGCGCGTACGAGCAACGCGAGCCACAGGATGCACGCGCCCCCTGGTGGTTGGCGATTGCGCTTGCGTCGTCACCGGGTGCGAGCGCGCGAGCCGAGCGTCGCGCGGCGCTGTTGCGGGCCTATGCGCTCGATCCGGTGATCCACCCCGCATTGCCGTTGCAGCTCGCGCTGGCTTTCCGAGAAATCCGCGATTGGTCCACCGTCGAACGCGTTTGTCGTGAGGTGCTGACACGCCATCCTGCCGATGCAGAAATTGCCTGGCAACTGAGCCATGCGCAGTGGCAGTGCAACGACGCTGCCGCGGCCGAAGCAACCATGCGCGCTGTCGATGCCGCCGCGCCCGGCAATGCCCAAGTGATGGGCGCGATCGGCATGTATCTGGCCGAGCAGGCGCGTTTTGCAGAAAGCGAAGCGGCACTGTATGCAGCGCTCACGCTCGACCCATCCGCATCGCAGGCGGCCGTCGATCTGGCCGATCTGAAGTTGCGGCGCGGCGACTGGTCGAGCGCATGGCCGCACTTCGCGGCGCGTCTAACGCGCGACGATCGCGAGCCCAACAACGTTGTGACGGTGATGGAAAGGCTGTGTCCGCGCTGGCAGGGTCAATCGCTGGCCGGCAAGACTTTGATCGTGCACAGCGAACAGGGCAACGGCGACGATATTCAGATGGTGCGATTCGTGCACGAGCTGGCGGCGCGCGTCCGCGACGAAGGCGGTCGGCTGGTACTCGCAGTGCGCCGGGCGTTACAGCCGCTGTTCGCGCGCTTTTACGGGGATTGCGTCTCCATCGAGGACGGACCGCTCGGCAAGCCGCACTTTGGGCTGCCGATCATGAGCGTGCCGTCGGTGCTGGAGTTGCGGCCTGACCAGGTGCGCGTCGGTGCCTATCTAACCGCCGATGCAAGCCGCGTGGCGGCGTGGCGCGAGCGGATCGGCGCAGGGGGCGGGGAGGCGGCGCGATTGCATATCGGCCTCGTCTGGTCAGGCAGCCCGACGCATCGCCGCGACGCGAAGCGGTCGATTCCGCTTGCGGCGCTGGCTCCCGTGCTCGCGCTACCCAATATCGTGTTCCATCCGCTGACGCCGGGCCGTGACGCCGATGTGGCAGCGCTGAGCGGATCGGGGCATCGCGTGTGCGATCTGACTGCGCACTATCAGGCCGGTTTCGACGACGTGGCCGCGCACGTGAGCGCGCTCGATGCCGTGCTTACCATCGACAGTGCGCCTTTGCATCTGGGCGGTGCGCTGGGGCGCCCGGTGCTGGCGATGCTCGATCACGTGTCGCACTGGTGTTGGGGCAATGAAGAGACGCAACCGTGGTACGACTCTGTTGATCTGTTTCGCCAACCGCGGCCGGGCGCGTGGGAGCCGGTGGTCGAGCGCGTGGCGGCACGTCTGCAGGCGATGTAAGCGCTCGATAGTTGTTTGCGAGAGTCGCGCCGAAACTGCAAAGTCGCGTCTAAAAGACCGCACACGTAAAAACGCCCGCGTCATGCGGGCGTTTTTACGATCCTCACATCAGATGGCGAACACCTACTTCTGCCCCATCAGCGTATCCATCGTTTCACCGCGCACCACGATCTCGGTGCGTCGGTTCAGTGCGCGCCCTTCGGCTGTATCGTTGCTGGCGACGGGGTTGTTGTACGCGTAGCCCTTCGTCCTGATCCGGTCCATCGCCACGCCGCGCGCCACGAGCGCATAACCCACCGCAGTGGCGCGCGATTCGGAAAGCTGCTGGTTATAGTCGAGCGTGCCGACATTGTCGGTGTAACCTTCAACCAGCACCGGCTTCTTGCTGCGCTTGAGCAGAACGGCTGAACGATTGATGACGGCCGCTGCATCACCACGCACTTCGGATTTGCCGAACTCGAACAGCGCGGCTTCGGGCAGCTTGACTGAGACACCATTGGCAACCGGCGTCACCTCGATGCCGACAGCCTTATTCAACGATGTTTCTTTGTCGCGGTTCAGCGGCGCCGCGCAACCCGCCAGCAGCACGACAGACATTGCGCACGCAGAAGCGCCCAGGAACGTTTTCATGTTTCTTTATCTCCCTCAATATCCGATCACATGGCACGCCCTTCAATCACGGGCGGACCGTCGACTTGTTAAAGCACGAAGGTTGTATCGCGCGTCGCTGGACGAGGAGAATCGGAACTGTCTGAAATCGATACGCTGATTGAGGCGGTTCCGCCGGGCATGGTGATCGACTGACATTCCCGACAGGACGATAGGTGTGGGACTCACGATCTTCTGACAACTGCGCCGTTATAATCCGACACCATGCCTATCCGTTTCGATGCCGCCGACGCCCACTGGCGTGTCGCGCCCTTACCCGGTTTTAGCGCCGCCCAGAAAGACTGGTTGACCCGCGGTGGATCGCTGACCGCGCATCTGCGCACGCTTGGCGCGGTTGCGGTGCGCGTGACGCGCGAAGCCGTCGCGCTGTCGTGGGCCGACGAATACGCCGCGCTGGGCCTCGCGCCGCGTGCGCCGGTGTGGGTTCGGGAAGTGGTGTTGTCGGTCGACGGCGTGCCGTTTGTCGCGGCGCATAGTGTCGCGCCGCTGGCCGCGAGCGTCGGCGTATGGCAGGCCACGCGAAGATTGCGCACGCGGCCGCTCGCCGAGTTGCTGTACAGCGATAGCAGCGTCGCGCGATCGTCGCTGGTGAGCCGCAAGCTGACGGCGCGTCATCCGTTGTACCGGTTGGCTGCGGTTGAGATTGGTGGTGTGAGGCCGCATACGCTGGTCGCACGCCGTTCGGTGTTCGAGCGCCACGGTGAGCCCTTGATGGTCACGGAGTGCATGTTGCCGGCGTTGTGGGCGCATCTGGCGTCTCCTGGCCAAACACCGTCTGCGCATTCAGCGTCCAGCCACGTCCATGCTCCGCCGCGCACTCATGTGCGGGAACACGGCCGGCCGCTTGAGCACACGGCATCGCGCGCCGCCCATGGTGCACAGCGCGCAGAACCGGGACACCTTTCCGAACGGGAAGCACATGAATCCGGGCACGCGCCGGCATCGGACCGAAAGGAAAAGCGCTGATGCTGCGCGGCTTTCCTCCCGTCGTTGCGGCGGATACGCACACGCTGATTCTCGGCAGCTTTCCCGGCGAGGCGTCGCTGGCCGCGACGCAGTATTACGCGCATCCGCGTAACCAGTTCTGGCGCTTGCTGGGCACGGTGCTCGACGAACCGCTTCCCGACCTCGCCTATGAGGAACGGCTACGGCGTCTGCTTTCGCACGGCATCGGCGTGTGGGACGTGCTCGCCGCCTGCGAACGCGAAGGCAGTCTCGACGCCGCGATCCGCAACGCCAGCCCCAACGATTTTGCTTCTCTGCGCGCTCACGCGCCGCTGTTGAAGAAAGTCTGCTTCAACGGCAAGACAGCAGGCCGCTTTGCGCCGGTGATCGGCGAAGCGGGCTACGTCACCCTCGTATTGCCTTCGTCGAGTCCGGCGAATGCTATGCTCTCGTTCGACCAAAAATTGCGTCTCTGGCGCGACATCCTTACATGACGAAACTGATCAAGCGCGCCTCGGCTGAAGCCCGTGCTTTCCGCAATAAAGACGCTGACGCCGGCGACCACACGCTGAACAGACAGAAAGCAGTGCGCAATAAAAAGCGCGCGCTGCACGACGACGATCTGCACGACGCGCCGCAAATCGAAGCGCCGCGCAAGCCGCGTTTCGCACCGGTGACGTTCTCGGAAGAGGGCGGCGTGCGCTTCCTGCACTTCGGCACGGAATGGGTGCAAGGCGCCATGCGTCTGCGCAAGCCGGACCAGATCGAACTCGAATACGCGCAGCAGATGATGGCCTGGTTGCTGTTCATCGAAACGCCCAAGCGGATCGTCCAGCTCGGTCTTGGCGCGGCCGCACTGACCAAGTTTGCGCACCGGTTCCTGAAGCGCGCCAAAGTCGAAGCGGTCGAAGTGAACCCGGCCGTGGTCGTCGCCGCGCGCACGATGTTCGAACTGTCGCACGACGACGCCCGTCTGACCGTGCACGAAATGGACGCATGGGACTTCGTCAACGATCGCGCCAACCACGGCACGATCGGCGCGTTGCAGATCGACGTCTACGATGCCACCGCGCGTGGCCCGGTGCTCGACAGCGTCGGCTTCTACCGCGCGGTGCGCGCGTGCCTGACCGAGGCGGGCGTGGTGACGGTGAATCTGTTCGGCGATCATCCGAGCTTCGTGCGCAACATGAAGCGTCTGAACGAAGCCTTCGACGGCCGTGTGGTCGCGCTGCCGGAAGTGCATGACGGCAACCGCATCGCCATCGCGTTCTCGGGCCCGGCACTCGACGTGCCGTTCACGACGCTGCAAGCGCGCGCGAAGCTGATCGAAGCGGAACTCGGCTTGCCGGCGCGCAAGTGGATCAAGGGTCTGCAGGAATCGACCGGTCAGAACGGTAGCTCGTTCTCGATCTAATGTGAGAATGGGTCGGGCCGCTTGAAGCCGCTTAAGGCCGCGTAAGGCTGGTTGAGGCTGGTCCGACCCAGGTCCCCGTTGCGCTCATGCGACGGTTTCCCAGCCGCTTCCCCCGTGCATTGCCCGGCTGGTTCGATATCCCCGGATACCCAGGACGCATCGCTCCCATCGGCGCCCCGGCCCCCCGCGTCCGGCGCCCTCGCGGCCACCCCTCATCTCCGCTAAACCACCGCCCCGCGCGCCCCAGCAGCACATTTGCGCCTCGGGTCGTCCCTGCTTGACCGGACGTTCTCGGCTCCTATACTCTTTCGAAGCTTTCGGGGTACCCGTGGCCTACCTGCGACGGGACATCCACCACCCGTCCACACACGGGCCAACATTTCAATAATAGGGAAGAGGAGACGTCATGGCTCACGACGCCGACGCGAACAAGGCCAGCAAGCACTGGCTCTGGTTGCTGCTGTTGCCCTGGATCGCGATGATCTGGGTGCCGTCATATAACAAGGTCGAACCGCAGCTGTTCGATTTTCCGTTCTTCTACTGGTACCAGCTGCTGTGGGTGTTGATCAGCGCGATCATCACGGCGCTCGTGTACTTCAAGACCAAGACCCGCTCGACGGGCAGCTCGCAAGGGGGCGCACGATAATGAACGCCACCGCAACATTCGTCTTCGTCCTGTTCTTTATCGGCGTCACCATTCTCGGCTTTGTCGCGGCTCACTGGCGCAAGGGCGACCTCGCCCATCTGGAAGAGTGGGGCCTCGGCGGCCGGCGCTTCGGCACCATCGTCACCTGGTTCCTGCTGGGCGGCGACCTGTACACCGCTTACACCTTCATCGCCGTGCCGGCGCTGGTGTTCGGTGCGGGCGCAACGGGTTTCTTCGCGCTGCCGTACACGATCCTGATCTATCCGTTCGCGTTCGTCGTGTTCCCGAAACTGTGGAGCATCGCCAAGCGTCAGGGTTACGTGACATCGGCCGACTTCGTCTCGGCTCGCTATGGCAGCCGCATGCTGGCGCTGGCGATCGCCGTGACCGGCATTGTTGCGACGATGCCGTACATCGCGCTGCAACTGGTCGGTATCGAAGTGGTGATCGGCGCACTGGGTTTCGACACCAAGGGCTTCGTCGGCGATCTGCCGCTGATCATCGCGTTCGCGATTCTGGCGGCCTACACGTACACGTCGGGCCTGCGCGCGCCGGCCATGATCGCGGTCGTCAAGGACGTGCTGATCTATATCGTGATCTTCGCAGCGATCATCGTGATTCCGCCGCAATTGGGCGGCTTCGGCCATATCTTCAGCGTGGTGCCGCCTGCCAAGCTGCTGCTGAAGGCACCGGACGTGTCGAGCCTGAACGGCTACAGCGCGTACGCGACGCTTGCAGTGGGTTCGGCGCTCGCGCTGTTCCTGTATCCGCACTCGATCACCGCGGTGCTGTCGTCGAAGTCGGGCAACACGATCCGTCGCAACATGGCGATGCTGCCAGCCTACTCGCTGGTGCTCGGCCTGCTCGCGCTGCTGGGCTTCATGGCGCTGGCTTCGGGTGTGAAGGACATGCCGGAATTCGCGCCGTACTTCAAGGCGTTCGGCCCGAACTTCGCGGTGCCGGCGCTGTTCCTGCACTTCTTCCCGTCGTGGTTCGTCGGCGTGGCCTTCGCGGCGATCGGTATCGGCGCGCTGGTGCCGGCGGCGATCATGTCGATTGCGGCAGCGAACCTGTACACGCGCAACATCCACAAGGAGTTCGTGAACCGCAACATGTCGCATGAGCAGGAGACCAACGTCGCGAAGCTGGTGTCGCTGATCGTCAAGGTCGGTGCGGTCGCGTTCATTCTCGGTCTGCCGCTCACGTACGCGATCCAGCTGCAACTGCTGGGCGGTATCTGGATCATCCAGACGCTGCCGGCCATCGTGCTGGGCCTCTACACGCGCGTGCTCGACTACCGCGGCCTGCTGATCGGCTGGGCGGTCGGTATCGCAACCGGCACGTGGATGGCGATCTCGCTGAAGCTGGCGGGCTCGATCTTCACGATCCACCTGTTCGGCATGGCGATTCCGGGCTACGCGGCGGTGTGGTCGCTGATCGTCAACCTCGTGGTGTCGGTCGTGGTGAGCCTGCTGGTGCGCGCGTTCGGCATGCAGCGCGCCGAGGACCGTACCCGTCCGGAAGATTATCTGGACGTGGTCGAAGGCTAAGCCAGCCGTTCCAGCTCGCCGGAAAAGCAACGCCCGCAGACAAAAGTTTGCGGGCGTTTGTCTTTCCAGGGCACTCCAGGGCAGGATAGCGGAACCGTCCTTCAAAGCGTCCGTCGCGCGAGCCATGGCTTCTGCCGATTCCCCCCGCGTCCTTGTCCGCCGCTCGGCCATCAGCCGCATGGTGCGCACGATCACGTCGCCGTACTACCGCTATCGCCACGCAAAGGTGCTGCATAGTCTGCGGGTCGGCGTCGCGATGCTGGTGTCGATTCTCGCAACCACCGGGATCGACATTCCCCACGGCATCTGGTCGTCGGTGACCTTGTTGGTGGTGATCGGCGGCTTGCAGCATCACGGCAACATCCGCAAGAAGGCCGCCGACCGGGCGGCGGGAACGCTGCTCGGCGCGGTGATCGGGCTTCTGCTCATCCTCACGCAGAACCTGACCGGCTCGCTGCCGCTCACCTATGTGCTGATGTCGATCGTCGCGGGGATCTGCGCGTGGTTCGCGATTGGATCGTCGGGGTATATCGGCCTGCTGACGGCAATCACGATGTGCATCGTCGCGGGTCATGGCGACAATCTGATCGACGTCGGTCTATGGCGCACGCTGAACGTGCTGATCGGCATTGTGATCGCGCTGGCGTTTTCGTTCGCGTTGCCGTTGCACGCGACCTATTCGTGGCGCTATGGGATCGCCGACAATCTGCGCGACTGTGCGCGGATCTACACCCGTTTGCTGGAAGGCGAAACGATCAGCGAAGAGGAACAGGTCAAACGCTTCCTCGCGATCAACAAGCGGCTGGTGCAGTTGCGCTCGCTGATGCCTTCGGTGGCAAAGGAGATCGACGTGCCGCAGGCGAAGCTCGAAGAGATCCAGCGCTTGCATCGGTCGGTGCTCAGTTCGCTGGAATTGCTGGCGACCGGCCCGCTGATGCGCGCGGACGCTGCAGCGCGCGCCGCGTATGCGCGGGAGTGCGGCGTCGAGGTGCACGCCGTGCGCGGCATGCTGTTGGCGATCGCGCGCGGGCTGCGTTTTGGCCGCGCGACGCACTTCGGCATTCCGGCTGCAACGCCGCTCACCGAGGTGTGCGGCGGCGCGGCGCTTGACTTGCCACCCGACTTGCAAGGGCCGTATTGGCTCGGGCAGCGGCTTGCCGAACAAGTGGACCGCTTGCGCGCTTTGCTGCTGGAGACTGAGCCGAACTGGAACATCGAACGGCATTCGCGCAGTTTGCTGAAGGTTTAGGGCGCAACGCTCAGGGCCGCGCGCCCCTTCCCGACCTGTCGCTTACGATTCATGCTCTTCCGGCACGCCCACCATCCAGGCGAGACCGAAGCGGTCCACCAGCATCCCGAACCCTTTGCTCCAGAAGGTGGGCTGAAACGGCATCATGACCTGTCCGCCGTCGGCGAGCGCATCGAAGTATTTTTTCGCCGAGGCGTCGTCGTCGGCCGTGAGCGACAGGCTGAAACCGTTCATCGAGCCTGCGTCGGGGTCGCAGTGGCCGTCGGACGCCATCCAGATCGTCGAGCCGAGCTTGATGGCCGCGTGCATGATCTTGTCCTCGATGCCGGGACGTATCCCCGCTTGCGCATCGGGCGGCGCGTCCTTGTAGCGCATCTGGAATGTGATTTCGGCGCCGAGCTTCTCGCAGTAATACCTGAGCGCTTCTTCACAGCGGCCGTTGAAAAATACGTAAGGCTGAACGTACATGATCGTCTCCCGGGATATGGGTCAGCGGCGCCGCGTTCCTTCGGCATATGGCAGCGAGGGAGCAGCGTGTAGACGATTGTAGTCGTCCGCTGGAGTAGCGATTGTGACGTTATTTCGTAAGGCGTCGCGGTGTGGGCAGGTGTCGGACGTGAGCCGGCGGTAAACGGCACGCGGCCCTGAACCGGAAGGTTCAGGGCCGCGTATTTGGACTAGCTGTGCGGGACGATGTGCGCGGCCACATACGCGACCGCGGCCGCGCATTCAAGCCACGAAGGCTGGACTTAACGCAGCGCTTCGATCAACTTTTCCAGCTTGACCGCGTCTGCCGCGAACGCGCGGATGCCTTCAGCGAGCTTTTCGGTCGCCATTGCTTCGTCGTTAACGAGGAAGCGGAACGACGATTCGTCGACCGGCACGCGTTCGATGTCCACGCCCTTGCCCATTTCAGGCGACAGCTTGCGCTCGACCGTTTCGGTGCTCTCCTGCAGCTTTTGCAGCAGATCCGGGCTGATGGTCAGCAGATCGCAGCCAGCCAGTTCCAGAATCTGGCCCGGGGTGCGGAAGCTCGCGCCCATCACCTCGGTCTTGTAGCCGAACTTCTTGTAGTACGCGTAAATGCGGCGCACCGATTTGACGCCCGGATCGTTGGCGCCGCCGTCTTTCGCTTCGTCCCACGCGCTGCCGGCGTTCTTCTTGTACCAGTCGTAGATGCGGCCGACGAACGGCGAGATCAGTTGCGCGCCTGCTTCGGCACAGGCAGCGGCCTGCGCGAGCGAGAACAGCAACGTCATGTTGCAGTGGATGCCTTCCTTTTGCAGCACTTCGGCCGCGCGGATGCCTTCCCACGTGGAGGCTAGCTTGATCAGCACGCGTTCGCGGCCGATGCCGTGGTCTTTGTACAGGGCGATCAGCTCGCGGCCCTTGGCGATCGACGCTTCGGTGTCGAACGACAGGCGTGCATCTACTTCGGTCGACACGCGGCCCGGGATGATCTTGAGAATTTCGGTGCCGAAGGCGATCAGCAACTGGTCGATGATGGCGCCGACCGGCTTCGACGCATGCGCCTTCACGGTCTTTTCGAGCAGCGGCTTGTAGTCGTCTTTCTGGACGGCTTTCAGAATCAGCGAGGGATTGGTGGTCGCGTCCTGTGGCTTGTACTGGGCAAGCTGCTGGAAGTCGCCGGTATCGGCCACGACGGTGGTGTATTGCTTGAGTTGGTCGAGTGCGGTTGTCATGTTCGAGCCTTCATGGCGCGCGTGCGCCGTGGTTCAGGAGAAATGAGATCGCCACCGGACGGAAAAGACAAACCGTTCCGGCGGCCGCGGGTCACGCTGCAGCGTCTGCCCGTCATGTTGCCGGGGAATTTTGACGGAAAGCGCTGCCGGATGCTTCTATTCTATGGCGGATCGTCTGACGCAGTATTGACACTTGCTGCCGGCGATCCGTTCACAGGGATTTTGGGCGCCGATTTCCGCCGACGATTCAGGCGCGCCGGGCGTTCAGCACCAGTTGCGTCAGCACGCCCGCCACCAGCCCCCAGAACGCCGAGCCGATCGACAGCAAGGTGAGGCCGGAAGCCGTCACCATAAACGTCACCAGCGCCGCCTCGCGTTGCTTCAGGTCCTGCATGGCGTTGGCGAGGCCGCTCATGATCGAGCCGAACAGCGCCAGCGCCGCAACGGAGACCACCAGCGCCTTCGGCAAGGCGGCGAACAATGCGGCGATGGTCGCGCCGAAAATCCCGGCAATCAGATAGAAAATACCGCACCAGACTGCCGCGGTGTAACGCTTGTCACGATTTTCGTGCGCTTCGGGGCCGGTACAGATCGCCGCCGTGATCGCCGCAAGATTGATGCCGTGCGAGCCGAAGGGCGCGAGCAGCAGCGAGGCGATGCCGGTTGTCGAAATCAGCGGTGCGGAAGGCGTGGTGTAGCCGTCCGCGCGCAGCACAGCGATGCCCGGCACGTTCTGCGACGCCATCGCGACGACGAAAAGCGGAATGCCGATGCTGATGCCCGCCGCGACCGAAAACACCGGCATCGTGAACACCGGGTGGGCGAGCGCGACGTGAAAGCGGCTGAAGTCGAGCAGCCCGAGCGCGCCGGCGGCGATTGTGCCGACGATCAGCGTCGTCACGATCGCGTAGCGCGGCGCGAGGCGTTTGACGATCAGATAGGTGAAGAACATTGCCAGCACGAGCGCGGTCTGGAACTGTGCGGCGCGGAAAATCTCGATGCCGATCTCGAACAGAATGCCCGCCAGCAAAGCGGAAGCGATGCCTGCCGGGATTTTCTTCATCAGCGTGTCGAACCAGCCGGTCAGGCCGACCACCGTCAGCAACGCCGCGCAGACGATAAACGCGCCGATCGCCTCAGGGTAGGTCACATGCGGCAGCGACGACACCAGCAGCGCCGCGCCGGGCGTCGACCAGGCAATCACGATCGGCGCGCGAAAGCGCAGTGAAAGGCCAATCGTGCAGACGGCCATGCCGATCGACAACGCCCA
The DNA here is from genome assembly GCF_905220735.1 of Paraburkholderia aspalathi. Lineage (NCBI taxonomy): Bacteria > Pseudomonadati > Pseudomonadota > Betaproteobacteria > Burkholderiales > Burkholderiaceae > Paraburkholderia > Paraburkholderia aspalathi. The sequence goes on along the minus strand of NZ_CAJNBA010000007.1, from coordinate 159,781 downwards.
GATCCACGACGAAATCTGCGCATCGCTGAGATGAGCGGCCTGGCCGGCCTGGAACATCAGCACGAGCGAACTCGTGTAGCCCGTCATCATCGCGACGAAGCCGGCGACGAGGGTGGACAGGGACGTATCGGCAAACGGTTTGAGCGGCCCGGGGTGCACGTCGGCAGGGGACAAATCGGGCGATGAAGACGGACTCATGCAGAAGCTTTCTTATAGTTGGAGAAAAACGTGATCTGATCGGATTACTTGCTCAACATGCGCATCGCCGATTCGAGTCCGGCGAGGGTGAGCGGATACATGCGGTGGCCGAGCACTTCCCGTATCGCGCTGACCGACTGCCGGTACGCCCACAAACCCTCCGGCTCCGGATTGAGCCACGCGTAATGCGGGAAATGATCGGCGAGGCGGCGCAGCCATACGGCGCCGGCTTCGGCGTTGTTGTATTCGACCGAGCCGCCCGGTTGCAGCACTTCATAGGGACTCATGGTCGCGTCGCCGACGAAGATCAGCTTGTAGTCGGGCGTGAACTTGTGCAGCAGGTCCCACGTCGGTATGCGCTCGGCGTGACGGCGGCGATTGTTCTTCCACAGAAAGTCGTACACACAGTTGTGGAAGTAATAGAACTCGAGATGCTTGAATTCGGCCTTGGCGGCGGAAAAGAGCTCTTCGGTGCGCTTGATGTGATCGTCCATCGAGCCGCCCACGTCGAGCAGCATCAGCACTTTGACCTTGTTGTGCCGCTCCGGCACCATCTTCAGATCGAGCCAGCCGGCGTTCGCCGCGGTGCTGCGGATCGTGTCGGGCAGATCGAGCTCTTCTGCCGCGCCTTCGCGGGCGAAACGGCGCAGGCGGCGCAGCGCGACCTTGATGTTGCGTGTGCCGATTTCGACTTGGTCGTCGTAGTCGCGATAGGCGCGTGCTTCCCACACCTTCACCGCCGTGCGTTGACCCGCCGCGTCGCCGCCGATGCGCACACCCTCAGGGTTGTAGCCGCCGTTGCCGAACGGCGAGGTGCCGCCCGTGCCGATCCATTTGTTGCCGCCTTCGTGGCGCTCTTTCTGTTCGTCGAACAGTTCCTTCAGGCGCTCCATCAGCTTGTCGAGGCCGCCCATCGCTTCGATCTGCGCTTTTTCTTCGGGCGACAGATCGCGTTGAAGCTTCTTCTTCAGCCAGTCGAGCGGGACGTCGAAGGCGAGCTCCGAGGCTTGCGCGACGCCGTTGAAATACGCGCCGAAGGCTTGGTCGAACTTGTCGAAATACTGTTCGTCCTTGACCAGCGTGATGCGTGCGAGATAGTAGAACTCGTCGAGCGACGGCACGATCACATTGGCTTTGAGCGCTTCGAGCAGCGTCAGGTATTCCTTCACCGACACCGGCAGTTTGGCGGCGCGCAGCGAGTAGAAGAAGTCGATCAGCATGCTGTGTCCTCGGCGGCGGCGAGTGGGCGGTGCGCCGCGCTCATCAACGGGTATTCGCGATCAGTCAACGATTCGTCAACGGGTAATCAACGGTTGTTGCGGTTCATGAAGATTAGCCGCTCGAACAGGCTCACGTCCTGTTCGTTCTTCAGCAGCGCGCCGTGCAGCGGCGGGATGATCTGCTTCTGGTCGGACGAGCGCAGCGCTTCGGGCGGAATGTCCTCGGCAAGCAGCAGCTTGAGCCAGTCGAGCAGTTCCGACGTGGACGGTTTCTTCTTCAGGCCGGCGACGTTGCGCAACTCGAAGAAACTCTGCATCGCCGCGGCGAGCAGTTCCTTCTTGATGCCGGGGTAGTGCACCTCGACGATCTGCTGCATCGTGACCGGGTCGGGGAATTTGATGTAATGGAAAAAGCAGCGGCGCAGGAACGCGTCGGGCAGTTCCTTCTCGTTGTTCGACGTGATGATCACGAGCGGGCGCTGTTTCGCGCGGATCAGCTCATGGGTCTCGTACACGTAGAACTCCATGCGGTCGAGCTCGCGCAGCAGGTCGTTCGGGAATTCGATGTCGGCCTTGTCGATCTCGTCGATCAGCAGCACCGTTTGCTCTTCCGACTCGAACGCCTGCCACAGCACACCCTTGACGATGTAGTTGCGGATGTCCTTGACGCGCTCGTCACCGAGTTGCGAATCGCGCAGGCGCGATACCGCGTCGTACTCGTACAGGCCTTGCTGAGCCTTGGTAGTGGACTTGATATGCCATTGCAGCAGCGGCATGCCGAGCGCGGCGGCGACCTCTTCCGCGAGCATGGTTTTGCCGGTGCCGGGTTCGCCCTTGATCAGCAACGGGCGCTTCAGCGTCATCGCGGCGTTGACCGCGAGCTTGAGGTCGTCGGTGGCGACGTACTGCGATGAGCCTTCAAAACGCATGGCGAGATGCTCTTTTCTGGGAAAAAACCCAGTATAAGTCAGAAGGCCTGTTGGGCTGAATGAGCCTGGCGTATGGTGTCACCCGCGGTGCTGGACGCTGGTTCAAGTGCTTACGCGGCGTTCGCGAGCAGTCCATTCGCCCGGCGTGCCCGGTGGGCGGGCGCGCCGGGCGTCGTGGGCGCAGCGGGCAGCACGAGGCCATGCGGAGCCGGTGCGGCGGAGCAAAATGGCGCCAGCCGCGGCTTTGCGGCGGCCGGATAGGCCTCTGGCCCCACGCGGTGGACGTTCGGCGCGGCGTCGCGGTACAATTAGCCCGATTTTTTTGGCCTGCGTGGCTACCCATAAGAATAACGGCGCGGGCCGTTGCCTTTTCGGGCGCCCGTTTCCCCTCAAGCCAGGTTACATGCTATGAATAAATTCGTTGGCAAACACGTCGTGATCGCAGCGCTGTCGGTGCTCGCGGGCTATGCGGCCAGTGCGCAGGCAGCGGATGTCGTCGGCAACGCGAAGGCGGGCCAAGGCAAGGTCGCGATGTGTATTGGCTGCCACGGCATCCCTGAATACCGCACGGCTTACCCTGAGGTCTACCGCGTGCCCATGCTCGGCGGCCAGAATCAGGCGTACCTCGAGAATGCCCTGCACGGCTACAAGAAGGGCGACCGCCATTTCGAAACGATGCGCGCGATCACCGCGTCGCTGTCTGATCAAGACATCGCCGACATCGCTGCCTACTACGCAGCGCAAAATTCCTCTTCGAAGAGCAATCCCGACAAGTGATCGGCTTCGGTCATCCAGGCGGTCACTCGGCTATTTATATTCGCGGGATAGGAGAATTCATGAATAAGCCCCAACAGGCACTCCACACGGTGTTCAAGGCTGCATGTGCGTCGGCGGCAGTTATCGGTCTGTTTGCTGCGAACGTCGCGCACGCCGCTGACGCCGGCAACGGCAAGGTGCTGGCTAACACCCACAACTGCGCGGCCTGCCACGGCGTCAACCTGAACAATCCGGTGAGCCCGGAATATCCGAAGCTCGCAGGTCAGCATTCCGACTACGTCTACTGGGCGCTGCGCCAGTACCAGATGGGCAACGGCAATCCGCACCTCGGTCGCAACAACGCGATCATGCAGGCGCAGGTGCAAAGCCTCTCGCCAAGCGACATGAAAGACATCGCGGCCTACATCGAATCGCTGGACGGCGCGCTGGTGCAGAAGAAGTAAGCGCGCAGCGCTGCTTTTGCACGGTTTTCAGATTGAACAACACCCCGCTTCGGCGGGGTGTTGTGCTTTGGGGCTAGGGTTTGTGCGGGGGTGGCGGGTTCGGCTGGCGTGCTAACGGGCGCTGGGTTGCCCGCGTGCCTCAGTCTCGTGTAGCGCGCTGTTCGATGCGCTGCAAATACGCGTCCGTGTCAGGCGGGGTGCCGGTGCGTTGCGCTTCCCAGATGGTTTCGCCGAGGCAATCCATGATCGCGTGCTGCGCTTCGTGGGTCGAGCCGAGCCGGGCGGCAAGCCGCTCGTGCGCCGCGCGGATGCCGGGCGGCTGGTCGATCGACAGCTGTTCGGTGATTGCCAGATGCATCGACAGATGCAGGAACGGGTTGGTCTGGCCGCGTTCGGGCGAGTAATCCTGAGCCTGGGCGGCTTCCGTGCTGGTGAGGTCGGCGTGATATTCCGGATGCTCGACGATCCAGTCGGCGGCGATCGCTTCGAGCGGCGTCAGAATCTCGCCTTGACGCTGCTTGCGCCAGGTGTCGGTGAAAAATTGGCGGACTTCGTCGCGGCTGGGATTGAACATCGTGGGGGCGGTGTGTTGAGTGTGAGGCGGCCTGGAAGGGGGTGATTTTACGCCGAGGCAGGGCGGCTTGCTGGCGGCGCGTTAGTGGACCGAGGTGAAGCGGCGGCCGCCGGCGCACTGAGTGCGCACCGCGTAGGCGCCGGACAAACGCGCTAACGCGATACGGCATCCGTTCGGGCGGCCGCCGAGCGGCACCGCGCTCAAAGATCCGGCGGCGGCGTCTTGGGCCGGAATTCGCAGAGTGGCTCGATCGCGCAGTGCCAGCATTCCGGACGGCGCGCTTTGCATACATAGCGGCCATGCAGAATCAGCCAGTGGTGGGCGTCCTGCTTGAACTCGGCGGGCGTGAATTTCTCCAGCGCCACTTCAACCGCGCGCACGTCTTTGCCAGGTGCGAGGCCTGTTCGATTCGCAACCCGAAAGATATGTGTATCGACAGCGATGGTCGGATGACCGAACGCCGTGTTCAGGATCACGTTCGCCGTTTTTCGGCCCACCCCCGGCAAGCTCTCGAGCGCTTCACGATCTTCCGGTACTTCGCCGCCGTACTGGTCGAGCAGAATGCGGCAGGTTGCGATCACATTCTTCGCTTTGGTCCGATAGAGGCCAATCGTCTTGATGTAGCCGGTCACCCCTTCTTCGCCGAGATCGAAGACCTTCTGCGGTGTGTTCGCGACCGGGAACATCTTGCGCATGGCCTTGTTCACCGACACGTCGGTAGCCTGCGCCGACAGCAGCACGGCAATCAGCAGTTCGAAGGGTGTGGTGTACTCGAGCTCGGTCGTGGGATGCGGATTGAGACTCTGAAGCGTCTCGTAGATGGCGCGGCGTTTGTTCGCGTTCATGCGCAGCGTAGAGTTAGAGGTTAGCGCTTCGTTGGCGGAAATTCAGTGTTACCCGCGGTGTTACCCCCGGAGTTACCCGCGGTGTTGTCCGCAGCGAGTCCGAGACGGCGGCGGCGAGCTTCGGCGGCGTCGATCTGCGCCTGCACGTCGGCGCTAACGCGCTCGGTGTTCTGCGGACCTTGGCCCTTGGCGGCCAACTCTTCTTTCTTCTGGCGTGCACGCTCGAGCGCGGCCTGGATGATGGCGCGTTTCTTCGCTTCGGCGGAGTCCGCTGCGGGTGCGGCGGGCGTTGCCGCAGCACCGGTTTCCATCACCTGAGCAGGCGCGCTGCTGACCGCTCGCCGCGCTGCAGCACGCGCCTCGGCCGCTTCGCGTTCGCGTGCGAGACGGGCTTCACGCCGGTTGTGGCGCTCGCGTGCGGCGTCAGCCTGGCTCTGGCTCCATGCGTCCCAGCCGGTTGCTTCACCGGTGACCGGTGGCATCGCAATGCAGTCGACCGGGCAGGGCGGCACGCACAGGTCACAACCGGTACAGAGTTCGGCGATCACCGTGTGCATCTGTTTCGGTGCACCAACTATTGCATCGACCGGACAAGCCTGCATGCACAGCGTGCAGCCGATGCAAACTTGTTCGTCGATAACCGCCAACGGGCGTGGCCGTTCGACGCCGTTGGCGGAATTGAGCGGGATCACCGGCTTGCCGAGCAGTGCGGCGAGGCGCGCGATGCCTTCGGCGCCACCCGGCGGGCACTGATTGTAGTTAGCCTCGCCATGGGCGACGGCTTCGGCATACGGACGGCATGCGGGATAACCGCACTTCGTGCATTGCGTTTGGGGTAGCAGATCTTCGATGCGATCTGCGAGTGTTCTGGAATCGGTCACGGTCACGACGTTGGGGCTTGCCTCGTGGCCGCACAGTTTGCCGAGCGCGGGTTAGGGAAAACACGCGGCAGACCGGGGCAACACAAAAGCGCTGCGAAAGCGGGCAAACACGCGCCAATATAGGCAAATACAGATACGAATAGAGGCGCGAATTTGTGCAACTAAGGCTGCAACTAAGCGCAAGCGCTGGGCTTGAACTAAATAGCACATTATCGCCGATTTCCCCAATTGCCATCCGCAATCCATGTGCCATAATCGAAGCGCTTTTTCGAAAGACCGCAGAAGGGTGTTCCCCCAACCAGCCCGTTCAGTGCTGTCGGTGCAAGGCCCGAGGAGAGGCCGGCGGCGCGATCCGGATAACGCGGCTCACGAAGACGATGCCACCATGAATCAGCCGAAAATCAAAAGAGATCCTGAAGGCACGCGGCGCCGCATTCTGCTTGCGGCGGCCGAAGAGTTTGCAAATGGAGGGTTGTTCGGCGCACGCGTCGATCAGATCGCCCGCCGCGCGGAAACTAATGAACGCATGCTCTATTACTACTTCGGTAGCAAGGAGCAGCTTTTCACGGCTGTACTCGAGCACGCATTTAGCGCGCTCAATGAAGCGGAGCGAACGCTTGAACTGAACGGTATCGCACCCGTCGAGGCTGTCACGCGTCTCGCGCATTTTGTTTGGGATTACTACCGCGATCATCCCGAGTTGCTGCGTCTCGTCAACAACGAGAATCTGCATGAGGCACGCTACATGCAGAAGTCGACGCGCATCCGCGAAATGATCTCACCGATCGTCGCCACGCTCGGCAGCATTCTGGAGCGGGGTCAACGCGCGGGCTTGTTTCGCACCAATGTCGATCCATTGCGCTTTTACGTGACGCTGTCAGGCATGGGCTACTACATCGTGTCGAACCGCTTCACGCTTGAAGCAACGCTCGGTCGCGATTTCAGCAGTGCGAGTGAGCGCAGCGAAGTCGTCCAGATGAACACCGAGTTGCTGCTGGCGTATCTGTTGCGGAAGTAAGCCGCAACGCGGCCGCGCATCGACGGCATAAGAAGCGGCAAAAAAGCAGCAAAAGAAGCACCAGAAACGACAACGGCCTCTGAAGAAGAGGCCGTTGCTTATCTCTGCGTGCGGGGTGCTCAGGCTTCGACTTTTTCCTTCGCTACCTTCGGCGCCTTGTTGTGCTCGAGGATGAAGTCGCGCAACTGCGGATAGATGATGGTGCGCCAGCGGCGGCCCGAGAAAATGCCGTAGTGGCCGCATTTTTCCGCGGTGAAGTGGCGCTTGTTCTTCTCCGGAATGCCGCTGCACAATCCTTGCGCGGCGAACGTCTGACCGTCGCCGGAGATATCGTCCAGTTCGCCTTCGATCGTGAAGAGCGCGGTCTTCGTGATGTCCTGCGGGCGTACGCGCTCGCCGGCGACGTCCCACGTACCTTCGGCCAGACTGAATTCCTGGAACACGACGCGGATCGTGTCGAGGTAATAGTCCGCGTCCATGTCGAGCACAGCGTTGTACTCGTCGTAGAAGCGGCGATGTGCTTCCGCGTCGTCTTCGTCGCCGCGCAGCAGGCTCTGGTAGAAGTCCCAGTGCGAGGCTGCATGGCGCTCAGGATTCATTGCCACGAAGCCGGTGTGCTGCAGGAAGCCCGGGTAAACCTTGCGGCCCACGCCCGGATAGTTCGGCGGCACCGTGAAGATCACGTTGTTTTCGAACCATTCGTACGAGTGCTGCGTGGCGAGCGAGTTGACCGAGGTCGGGCTCTTACGCGCGTCGATCGGGCCGCCCATCATGGTCATGGTGCGCGGCGTGTCTTCGCCGCGGCTCGCCATCAGCGAAATGGCGGCGAGCACCGGAACGGTAGGCTGGCAGACCGAGATCACATGCAGATTCTTCGCGCCGATGTGGCGGATGAATTCCTGGATGTAGGCGATGTAATCGTCGAGATGAAACTCGCCTTCTTCGAGCGGCACCATGCGTGCATCGATCCAGTCGGTCAGGTAGACCTTGTGGTCTTGCAACAACGTGCGCACGGTATCGCGCAGCAGCGTGGCGTGGTGGCCCGACAACGGTGCGCACACCAGCACGACCGGCTCATCTTTCAATTGGGTAACAGCGTCGCTGTCGTCCGCGAAACGCTTGAAGCGCATCAGGCGGCAAAACGGTTTTTCGATGATCGTTTGTTCGATGATCGGAATGTTATGACCGTCTTTGACAATCTGATGAAGGTTGAACTCAGGCTTTTCGTAATCTTTGCCAAGCCGGTAGAGCAGTTCGTAACCTGCCGAGAGGCGTGTGGCACCGGGCACATAGGCTAGCGGGCTGGCGGGATTCGCGAACGATTTCGACGCGGCCTGGGCCCAGGCGGTGAGGGGGCTCAACATCGCCCGCTGGAATTCGTGCAATTGGTAGAGCATGGGTGCTCCGTTTAAGCGGTTCGCATGGGGCTTGGCAAACACGCGTGTGGCGTTGCGGCAGGCCGTATTGGTTGTAGGCGCATTGATTTTCGGCCAACAGTCTGCTGGATCATACTGAACAAAGCGTACTTGTGCAATGCAGCAATTTGCGCGCGGGCTGCGCGCAAACTGTCATTAAATCATGGTACTGACGATGCTGCCGCGCCGCTATCGGGGGTTGCCGCAGCCTCAAGTTCCTCAGCCAGCGTGCCGATATGGGGCGGCTGCCCGGTGGCCTGAGCCATGGCCTGTTCGTGCTTCATCAGGTTCAAACCGGTGTGCACCAGCGCCACATGGGAAAATGCTTGCGGAAAATTACCGACCAGGCGTTTCGCTGCCGGATCGTACTCTTCCGCCAGCAAACCGACGTCATTGCAGAGGCCGAGCAGCCGTTCGTACATCGCGACGGCTTCGTCGATGCGGCCTTGCAGCGCCAGGTTGTCCACCATCCAGAATGAGCACGCGAGGAAGGTGCCTTCGCCGGGCGGCAGACCGTCGTCGTATTCCGTGGTGCGGTAGCGCATCACGAAGCCGTCGTGCATCAGATCTTTTTCGATCGCGGACACAGTGCCTTTGACGCGCGGATCCGTCGGTGGGAGGAAGCCGACCAGCGGCATCAGTAGCACGCTCGCATCGAGCTGATCGCTGCCATACGATTGGGAGAACGCGTTGAGCGCCGGATTCCACGCCTTCGCGCAGACTTCCGCGTGGATTGTCGCCCGGGTTGCGCGCCATTCATCGAGCGGGCCTTCCAGCTTGAACATTTCGGCGGAGCGGATGGCGCGGTCGTAGGCGACCCACGCCATCACCTTGGAGAAGGTGAAGTGCTGGCGGCCGCCGCGCGTTTCCCAGATGCCTTCGTCCGGCTCTTGCCAGATCGTGTCGAGATGGCTGAGCAACGCGCGCTGCACGTTCCAGGCGGTGTCGTCCGCCTGCAAGCCGCCGACGCGCGCGAGATGCAGTGCGTTCATCACTTCGCCGTAGACATCGAGCTGGCGCTGCCCGACCGCGTTGTTGCCGATCCGCACGGGTTTGGCGTCCTGATAACCCGGCAGCCAGTCGATTTCGAATTCGGGCAGGCGCCGTTCGCCGGCGATCCCGTACATGATCTGCAATTGATCCGGCGCGCCGGCCATCACGCGGCCGAGCCAGCTGCGCCAGGCGCGCGCTTCGTCGTAATAGCCGCCGCGCATCATCGCGAGCAGCGTAATGGTGGCGTCGCGCAGCCAGCAATAGCGGTAGTCCCAGTTGCGCGTACCGCCCAACTGTTCCGGCAGCGACGTGGTGGGCGCGGCGACGATGCCGCCGGTCGGCTCGTACGCCAGCGCCTTCAGCGTAATCAGCGAGCGGCGGATCTGCGCTGCCCATTTGCCTTCGACGGTGCTGCGCGACGACCATTCGAGCCAATGGTTCTCGGTGCGGGCGAGCGACGTGTGCGGATCGCGTCCGGGCGGAATGCGCAGGTGCGAAGCCGCATAGGCCAGTGAAAACGGCACGCGCTCGCCTTCGCTCACGGTGAACTCCGCGACTGTCTTCATGTTCTCGCCGCGCAACTCGACCGGCGTGCGCAGCACAGCGGTGTCCGGGCCGACGATCGCCTTGATGCCGCTGTCGTGCTTCAGGCGATCCACCCACGGAATCGAAAAGCCATAGTCGAAGCGCAGCACCAGTTCCATCTGCATGCGCACCGTGCCGCGTTTGCCGACGACGATCCGCACCATCTCCGACCAGCCGTTGCCCGGAGGCATGAAGTCGATCAGCGTGACCGCGCCTTCGGGCGTTTCGAAATCGGTTTCCAGAACCAGCGTCTCGCCGCGATACCGGCGCGTGATCGTGGGCGGTGTATCGGAGACTGGCGAAATCAGCCAGCGGCCGTTGTCGGGCGTGCCGAGCAGGGCGGCGAAGCACGCGCCGGAGTCGAAGCGCGGCCAGCAGAGCCAGTCAACCGAACCCTCGCGGGAGACAAGCGCGGCCGTGTGGCCGTCGCCGATAAGCGCATAGTCTTCGATGAGTGCGGGCATGGGGGGAGCGTGTCTGTTTTAGGCGAGGCGAAGGCCGCCACGCTGGGGGTCATTGTGTTACCGGACTCGCGCGATGCGTTTTGGTTCAGCGCGCAATGCGGCAAAACGCGAGTTGGTAATTGTCAAATCACTGCCTACAATCAGATTTCAAGCCGATGCCCGGAGCCCTCCGGATCATGCAGCGGCCTTGCCCTGGCGAATGCAGACGCCGTTTTCGAGGATCCAAGCAATGCTGAACCCGTCGAAATCCGATTGCATCACAATTCTCTCCGCCGCCAGCGAACTCGCTGACGATTCGATGTTGCCGCTCGAACATGGCCAGTTGGGCCTGAGCCGCAACGGAATGCTGGCTGCGGCGGCCTTTCTGATCGAACGGGCCTGCTTCCGCCGTCATCAGGAAGGTGACGGCCATTATGCCGTCGGCGGATTGTCGTTGCAGGGGCGTTTGCGGCTGGATCAGCTTTCGAACGGCTGATCGTTTCTCCGTTTCTCTGTTGCGCGGGCTCGCTTCATGCAGGCTGTCCGCTGTTGTCTTGCATCTGGCGCCTGGCGTCCGATGCGAATCAGTCGCGTACGTACCGCTTCGCTGTGCCACGTGTTGCATTGCAGTAGCCGCCATCAGCACGCGTGCCCTATCGCGCACCGGTCCTCCTTTCGTGCGAGACATTGCCGGGCCGGCACTGCGCCCGGTCGTGCGTCCCTTCTTGCAGCTTCCGTGGCTGACTGTTGCCGCCTAGAAGTGCGACGACCCCACGCCGAAGATCCCAATGATGCCGATGATGATCAGATAGAGCGCGACGATGTAGTTCAACAGGCGCGGCATGACAAGAATCAGAATACCGGCGATCAACGAAACCAGCGGGCCCAGGCTGAGTGTGACGTTCATGAAAACTCCGTAGTGTGGGATGGGTGAGACGCGGTTGGAAAAACGCCCCGTCAGGCGGGACAATTGTTACTCATGCGCCGGCAGGCCAGTCAACTGAACGCGGCCTGGCCTACGTGGCCCGCCGGATTCGCTGCATGATCCGACGCAACGCTTTTATACTTGCCTCGATAAAACAATTCGACCGATGGCGCGGCAGACCAGAGACACCATTACAACCGGATAACCGATGTCCAGGAGGTCATATGCTTCGTAGTCACCGTGCCGTTGTGCGTGCCGTCTCAAGCTCTCCTTTGCCTTCTGCTGCTCGATCCACCTCATGGCGCGGCGGCCGGCTAGTTCCTCTAAGCTCCGCCCGCTCGATAATAAAAGGTTTCGTGCTCATGGTCTCGATTGTTGCTTCGCATGCGTTTGCGCAAGATTCCGGCCCGGCTCCCGCCGATGGCGTCTATGACATGCTGGTCGGCACTTACACGGGGGGCAAGAGCGAAGGGATATACGTCTATCGCTTCGACACGAAGACGGGCGAAGCGACCCGCGTGTCGGTCGCGCAGACGGTCAATCCGTCGTATCTGGTGGTGAGCCGTGACCGGCGCTTCGTCTATGCGGTCAACGAATTGCCCGGCGACAACGGCCCGGCCACCCAACGCGGTGGCATCAGCGCGTTTCGCTTCGATGCCGCGAGCGGCCAGCTGAGCTTTCTCAACAAGGTCTCGGCGGACGGCAATGACCCGTGCTATCTGAGCCTGTCGCCGGACGGCAAATATCTGCTGACCGCGAACTACTCGGTGGCGGCCGATCCGGGCGGCAGCTTCGCGGTGTTCCCATTGCAGGCGGACGGCCAGGTGGGCGCGTCGGTGCTCACCGTCCACCATGAAGGCGGCGGTCCGGTGAAGGGTCGTCAGGACAACTCGCACGTTCACTCCACCGTGTTCTCGCCGGACGGTCACTATCTGTTCGCTCAGGACCTGGGCGCCGACAAGCTGTACTCGTACCGCTACACGCCGGACGGCAGCCGCGGCCTGTTCGGCCCGACCGATTGGCGCTACACGCAGGAGAAGGCAGGCACGGGCCCACGTCACCTGGTGTTCGGCGCGGACGGCAAGCATGCGTATCTGACGAGCGAACTGGCCGCCACGGTCAGCACCTTCAACTACGCCGACGGCAAGCTCACGCAAGTGCAAACGAGTTCGCTGATCGAGCCCGGCTTCAAGGGCGCGGTAGGCGCCGCGGCCATTCATCTGTCGCCGGACGGACGCTTCCTGTACGCCACCAATCGCGGCGATGCGAACGAGATCGTGATCTTCTCGGTCGATCCGACCAACGGTCATCTGAAGAAGATCGGGCACCAGTCGAGCCTCGGCAAGTCGCCGCGCGAATTCGCGATCGACCCGACCGGCAACTGGTTGATCGTCGGCAATCAGAACAGCGGCACGGTGTATGTGTTCAAGCGCGATCAGCAGAGCGGATTGCTTGAAGCGGATCCGAAGCGTATCGAGATCGATTCGCCGGTGGACTTCAAGCTGGTGTCGCCGTCTTGAGGTGGGGGCGCTGGTGATCTGAATACGCGCGTTGAATAAAAAACGGGTCGCTTCGAGCGACCCGTTTTTTATTCTGGCTTGGGTTGGCGGCTACCAGCCCGTGCCGTTTATTCCGCCGGTCCCGGCGCGAGCACTTCACGGCTGCCGTTGATGCCCATCGCGGACACCAGGCCCGCCGTCTCCATCTGCTCGACGAGGCGCGCCGCGCGGTTATAGCCGATGCGCAATTGCCGCTGCACCGACGAGATCGACGCGCGCCGCGTGCGCACCACGAAGGCGACGGCTTCGTCGTAAAGCGGATCGGCTTCGGCATCCGGCGTGTCGCCGAACAGATCGGGCGACGCACCTTCGGTGGCCGGGCCGTCGAGAATGCCTTCCTCATATTGCGGTTCGCCGAACTGCTTCAGATACTCGACGATCCGGTGCACTTCCTCGTCGGCGACGAACGCGCCGTGCACGCGCTGCGGGTAGCCCGTGCCTGGCGGCAGGAACAGCATGTCGCCCTGGCCGAGCAGCGATTCGGCGCCCATCTGATCGAGGATCGTGCGCGAGTCGATCTTCGACGACACCTGGAACGCCACGCGCGTCGGAATGTTCGCCTTGATGAGGCCGGTGATCACGTCCACCGACGGACGCTGCGTCGCCAGAATCAGGTGAATGCCGGCGGCGCGCGCCTTCTGCGCGAGGCGTGCGATCAGTTCTTCGATCTTCTTGCCGGCGACCATCATCAGGTCGGCCAACTCGTCGATCACCACGACGATCAGCGGCAGCGGCGCGAGCGGTTCGGGTGCATCCGGCGTCAGCGAGAACGGGTTGCCGAGCTTCTTGCCCTTAGCTTCCGTATCGCGGATCTTCTGATTGAAGCCGGCCAGGTTGCGCACGCCGACCGCGGACATCAAACGGTAGCGCTTTTCCATTTCGCCGACACACCAGTTCAGCGCGTTGGCCGCCAGCTTCATGTCGGTGACGACCGGCGCGAGCAGATGCGGAATGCCTTCGTACACCGACAGTTCCAGCATCTTCGGATCGATCATGATGAGCCGCACTTCTTCGGGCGTCGCCTTGTAAAGCAGCGAGCAGATCATCGCGTTGATCGCCACCGATTTGCCCGAACCCGTTGTGCCCGCAACCAGCATGTGCGGCGCCTTAGCGAGATCGGCGACCACCGGATGGCCGGTGATGTCCTTGCCCATCGCCAGCGTCAATTGCGAATGCGAGTTCTGGTAGACGCTAGCTTCGAGAATTTCGGACAGGCGGATCGTCTGCCGCTTGGCGTTCGGCAACTCGAGACCCATGCAGGTCTTGCCGGGAATCGTCTCGACCACACGAATCGACGTGAGGCCGAGGCCGCGTGACAAGTCCTTCATCAGGCCGACGATCTGACTGCCGCGCACGCCGAGCGCGGGCTCGACTTCGAAGCGCGTGATGACCGGGCCGGCCGAATGGCCGACCACCGTGACCGGCACCTTGAATTCCTGCAGACGTTGCTCGATCAGCAGGCCGGTTTCGATGAGCTTTTCTTCCGAAACGGGTTCGACGTCAGTGTCGGCGCGTGCGAGCAGATCGAGCGTCGGCAATTCGACCATCGATGCTGCGGGTGCGTGGAATTCGAAACCGTTGGCGGGGGTGTGGCCGCGCAGCGGTGTGCGCTGGATTGTGGGTTCGGTGGGTTCTGCGAGCTCTGCGGGTTCCGCAGAGCCGGTGCGTTCGGTCGAGGGTTCGTCGACGATGGTGGCCGAGGTCGCTGGTGCTGCCTGAGCCGCGAAGCCAGGGAAACGAACCACGTTCGACGTGTGCGATACGGCGCTTTGCGGCTCTACTGCCGCAACGATGGCCGAAGCGTCCGAAGCGGCTGACGAGTTCAAATCGTCGGCAACGTCCACTGTTTCCAACGCGTCCGATACATCCGATAGGGCAGGGGTGTCCGTCTTTTCCACATCGACTGGAGCGACAGCATCGATTCGGGTTTCCCAGGGCGCGAGCGGTTTATCGATGACGACTTCGGCAATCGGCGCGGGCGTCGCAGTGTGCGCTTGCGTCGGTTCGTCTTCGACGAGTGGTGACACGTCCGTTTGCGTGTCGCTGGCTTCCAGTTGGGCTGCGAAGATTTGAAACGGCGTGGGCGTGGGCACCGGCGCTTCATGCTGCGTGGCTGGTGTGTGTGCCGCAACCAATGGCGCCTGGATAACCGGCGGTTCAATCGGCCATTGCACGACGGGCTCGGTATCTTCCTCGAGCGGCGCTTCAGAAGCGGCTTCGATTCGCGGCGTTTCGACGGGTGATTGCGTCGCTGTGTGGTGGTCCGGCGCGGCCTCGACTACCTCCTGCAAAGGCGCGTTGGCATCCGGTACCGCGGCAATTTCAACATCATCGTTCGCATGTGAAGATGAAGCTACGTCCGATTGCCCAGCCTCGACTGTCGGCTCGGCACCCGTCGGAGCGTCCGGAGTCGTAGTGACGAGCGCATTTTCCGCGCTGCTGCTGCGCGCGAGGCTGACGCCGGCGATGTCGGTCCAGCGCGCGGCGTTTTCCGCGATGCTGCGAAGGGTTTCCTGGACGCTGGCGGGCGGCGTTACCTTCTGTGCGGTCGCCATCGGCCGGGTATAGCTCGGGGCCGGCGTGCTGAAAGAAGCCGGACTCCGCGTTGCCTGCGTAGGCGCGGCGTTGGTGTCTGCGCGCGGAGCAGGCGAGAACGGCTGCTGGGCAGTGGTGGAGCGACTTCCCGAGGATCCTGCATTGGCGGCTGAGCTCGGCATTGTCGACAGACGGCCATCGCCAGTCGAGCTGTTCATCGCCGAACCGGCTGCCGAACCCGACACCATCCGTGCTGCCGCCGTGGTGGGTGCCGCTTGCGCTGCAGCAGCCTGCGCGGCGACCGCTCCCGCGAAACCGGCTGCCCCCGCCGCCCCCGAGCCGGCGCCCGACGATCCCACCGGACGTTGCTCTCCAGCAGAACGCCGACCAACTTGCGATGCGCCATCACGAGCCGGAGTCGCTGCCGATCCTGATCCCGCTGTCAAACCGGCTGCAGATGCGGGCGCACGCGGCGCCGTTGTCGATTCACGCAACCATCCGGCCGGCGCGACCGGTTCCGCCGGCATCCATGCGCTCCGGTCCGCGTTCTGCAAGGGTGTCGGTGTCGTCGTCGTCTGCATCGGCACTTGCCGTGGTGCCTGGCGCGGTGGCGTCGCGGCGGACGTGCGCAGCACCGGCTCCGCCTGCGTGGGCTGACTACGCGGCTTCACTGCGCCGGCACGCCAGTTCGCCCCGGCGCCACGTGCCGCCGCGTCCCTGGCCGCAGCGGCACCAGCCGCACCGGCAGCCGTCGCTGCGCTGCGGCCGTTCGCCGGCGGCCGCCAGACGGTCGGGCGCGCATAACGTCCATTGCTTTTGGGCGCCATCGTATTGGTCGACGTCGACATGTGCGACGGCAAACCGTCATCCACGCTGCGATGGCGGCGCGCTTCCTCGTCGCGCCTGGCGAGGCCGCGTGACAGGCCGAGGCCGAATGCACCGTCGGCCCATACGGCGACGTCGCGCCAGCGGAAGTCGATCAGCCAGGGCAGGCTGATCAGAAGCAGGGCAAGCGCCGCGAGCGGCGTGCCGATATGGCCGAGCAGATGGCCTAAGCCCGCCGCCAGCGCGTGGCCGAAGCCATTCGCGCCGGCCACGCCGATCAGCGACGCCTCCAGCGTGCAGCTTGCCACCAGGACGCAGACGAAGCCGAGCCAAAGGCGGATCGTGCCGGGGCCGCGCAAGCCTGCGCCGCCCGGCAGCACCGACTTCACGAGGCGCCAGAAAAGAGGAATGAACCAGACGGCCGACCCGCCGAACCAGCCGAAAACTACCGTGTGCATACTAGACATCAACGAATGACGGACGCGCAAGAACGCAATCCGTCGAGTTTAACCGGCGAAGCCCGATGCTTCGAAGGCAGACGCAAGTATGCTTGCGTCAAATGGGAAAGCAGGCCGGCGTGCGGCCCGCCGTCGGTGAAAAACAACGGCTGCTACGGCAACGTGTGCGCGCCATGCGGACCGTGTCGACCGCAAGCGCAAATCCGCTTGCCGGTCCGCCCGGCGGTCCACCGGCCGAACCGCTCAATGGTAAGCGTACCGATCACTTGGCGCTGCGGTCGAACGTGAGCGTGTCGCCGTTATCGAGCACCAGTTGCATCTGCTGCGGCGCGCGCATCTGCACGCCGGTACGGTCGATGTGGTTCAGCGCGTCGAGATACGGAGCTTCGATCTGCCCGCCCGGCGTCGCGCATGCCATGCGCGTGCCGCCTAGGGTGCCGAAGCTGAGCTTGCCGTCTTTCAGCGCATACGAGCCCATGTAACGATTGCAGCCGGAAAAGCCGCTGGCGTGGCGCTGGCCTTTGTCGGTAGAGAGCACGAGCGTGATCGACGCGCCCTGATCCGCGGTCGGAATCGCGCGGGCCGTGCCGTCGGCCTGTTTCCAGCCGCTGAGCACCCAACTGGTGTCGTCGAGCAACTGGGTGGCGGCCGGGTTGAACGGATCGGGCGGTGCGGCTTCCGAGTCGGGATGCTTCGGCATGGCGCACGCGCTGCATAGCGCGGCGACGCTCAACGCGGCGATGGCCGTGCGCGCATAGGGGATGAAGCGCGCAACACCTCGCGCGGAGGAGCTTTGGAGCATGACGTCGTTCCTCTTCAAACTGGCGAAGGCGTAAGGGTAACGCACTCGGCACGCCGCACGCGAGCGCGGCGTCGACGCAGCGGGTGCGGTGCGGGTTACGGTGCGGGGTGCGCATCGGGGGACGCATGTTAACATCGTGTTCTACTCAATCCCACCCTCATCCGACTTTTATCTGGAGACCCCATGCAGATCGGCCAACGGATCGGCACGCCCCTTTCTGAATCCGCCACGCGCGTTATGCTGCTCGGCGCCGGCGAGCTCGGCAAGGAAGTGATCATCGCGCTGCAACGGCTGGGCGTCGAAGTGATCGCCGTCGACCGTTATCCGAATGCGCCGGGTCATCAGGTCGCGCATCGCTCGCACGTGATCGACATGACCGACCGCGCCGCCTTGCGCGCGCTGGTCGAACAGGAGCGCCCGCACCTGATCGTCCCCGAGATCGAAGCTATCGCAACCGACGCACTCGCCGCCATCGAAACCGACGGCCTCGCCGAGGTAATCCCGACCGCGCGCGCCACCCAACTCACGATGAACCGCGAAGGCATCCGCCGTCTGGCCGCTGAAGAGCTCGGTCTGCCGACCTCGCCGTACGCGTTCGCCGATTCACTCGAGGAACTGCGCGCGGGCATCGCCAAAGTCGGCTATCCGTGCGTCGTTAAGCCGGTGATGTCGTCGTCGGGCAAGGGGCAGTCGGTGCTGAAGAGCGATGCGGATGTAGAAACCGCCTGGGAATATGCGATGGCGGGTGGCCGCGTGAATCACGGCCGGGTGATCGTCGAAGGTTTTATCGACTTCGAATACGAAATCACGCAACTCACCGTGCGCGCGATCGATCCGGCGAGCGGCGAAGTCAGCACGTATTTCTGCGACCCGATCGGCCACGTGCAGGTGGCGGGCGACTACGTCGAATCGTGGCAGCCGCAGCCGATGAGCCCGCTCGCGCTGGAACGTTCGCGCGAAGTGGCGCACAAGGTCACTGCGGCATTGGGTGGCAGAGGTCTGTTCGGTGTGGAACTTTTCGTGCGCGGCGATGACGTATGGTTCTCGGAAGTGAGTCCGCGTCCGCACGATACCGGTCTGGTCACGCTGTGCTCGCAACGCTTCTCGGAGTTCGAACTGCACGCGCGCGCGATTCTCGGTTTGCCGGTGGATACGTCGCTGCGGGCGCCTGGTGCGTCGGCGGTGATTTACGGCGGGCTGGACGAAACGGCGATCGCTTTCGAAGGCGTCGCGGCGGCGTTGGCCGTGCCGAATGCGGATTTGCGGCTCTTCGGCAAGCCGGAGAGCTTCGTCAAGCGCCGTATGGGCGTGGCGTTGGCCACTGGCGAGACGACCGACGAAGCACGCTCGCGCGCGAAGCAGGCCGCGGCGGCGGTGCGGCCGGTTTCCACGAAGTAAGGCGCGTTAAAGCGCTGCCTTGCGGCGTTGCAGCGTGCCGATGTGCCATGAAGTGTGAACTGTGAAGTGAAATACTCGCGCGCCGCGCAAACCCGCCGCGCGCGAAACCCGACTCATTGAAGTTCGTTGAAGTAGAGGTACGTATGCCCCTGGAATCCCGCAAGAACGTGCGGTCTGGAAGGTTCGGCCGTCTCGGCGCACTGGGTGTGATACTCGCGCTGTGTGCAGGGATGACAGGGTGCGGCCTCGCCGCTGCGCCGTGCCGGGTGGCGTCGGCTGGACTGAAGATCGTGCCGCTGGTCGGGCACGTTGCCGCCGCGCCGACCGACGCTTGCGCCGACGTGATCGATCCATAAGCAATCCACGACCGGTTCGCGAAGGGCTCATGAGCGTTCGTTCCGGGCGCGCAACACAGCCGCAGCGCAAGGCGTGCCGTCCGTGCTTGATGTGCAACAACAATCGAGGCATCGAATGAAGAAATGGCTTGTTGCAGTCACCGCGGCAGCGGGTCTTGCGGCGTTGTACGGCAATGCATGGGCCGCGCCATTGAACCTCGCCGACATTCAGGCGAAGAATCGCCAGACGCACAAATACACCTGCGCGACCGGCAAGATTCTGCAGGTGACCTACTGGAACACGGCGAACGGCCAGAGCTTCGCGCTCGTGCCCGTCAAGGGCCAGCAACTGCTGTTCGTCAATACGATCTCGGCTTCCGGCGCGAAGTATCAGGCCGGCAGCTACACCTGGTGGACCAAGGGCCCGCGCGCCGACCTGTACGACGCGACGGATGGCGAAAACGCCCCGCCGATGCTGTCCGACTGCGTCACCATCAATCGCTGAGCATGATGCGGCGTCTTTCTTCAGACACGCCGCCTGCCTCGCCTTACGTTTGTACCTGCCTTGCGGCACTGCCCGCCTGCGCACATCCTTTCCGTTCGAGTAGTAAGCTGTCCGGCATGGCATCCGCTGTGCCCGCTGCCACTGCTGTCGCCTGTGTCGTCGCTATCGCCGTTATGTCAGGCTGCGCTTGGCTCGCGCGGCTGTCGTCGTCTTCGATCGTCCGATATTGGACTTCAACGGGCGGGCTCATGGCCCGCGTCCGTTTCATCAAGCGAGACCCTCCATGAAAGCATCGGACCTGTTCGTCAAATCGCTGGAAGCCGAAGGTGTCGAGTACGTATTCGGCATCCCGGGTGAAGAAAATCTCGATCTCCTCGAATCGCTGCGCCGCTCGAAAATTCGTCTGATTCTCACGCGTCACGAGCAGGCGGCCGGTTTCATGGCCGCCACATATGGACGCCTCACTGGACGCACCGGTGTGTGTCTGGCCACCCTCGGTCCGGGCGCGACCAACTTCGTGACCGCTGCCGCGTACGCGCAGTTAGGCGGCATGCCGATGCTGATGGTGACGGGGCAAAAGCCGATCAAATCGAGCAAGCAGGGCCATTTTCAGATTGTCGACGTGGTGCGGATGATGGAGCCGCTCACCAAGTACACGCGGCAGATCGTGTCGATCGCCAACATTCCGGCCGCGGTGCGCGAAGCGGTCCGTCAGGCAGAAGAAGAGCGGCCGGGCGCCACACACCTTGAATTGCCTGAAGACGTCGCGCACGAAGAAGGCGACGGCCATCCGATTCCGAAGAGCTTCAGCCGCCGCCCCGTTGCCGAAGAAAAGGCCGTGGCGCGCGCGGTCGAAGCGATCACGAAGGCGAAACATCCCTTGCTGATGATCGGCGCGGGCGGCAACCGCAAGACCACCACCAAGATGTTGCGTGAATTCGTCGACCAGATCGGCATTCCGTTCTTTACGACGCAGATGGGCAAGGGTGTAATCGACGAATCGCACCCGATGTGGCTAGGCAACGCCACCTTGTCCGACGGTGACTTCGTGCACCGCGCGATCGACCACGCGGATTGCATCATCAATGTCGGCCACGACGTGATCGAGAAGCCGCCGTTTTTCATGCGCAGCGGCGACGCCGGCGAGAAGACGGTGATTCACGTCAATTTTCTCGGCGCGGAAGTCGACACGGTGTATTTCCCGCAGATCGAGGTGGTCGGCGATATCGCCAACGCGGTGTGGCAGCTCAAGGAAAGCCTCAAGGAGCGTCAGGAACACTGGGATTTCACGCGTTTCAAGGAGATCAAGCAGCACTTCGAGGAGCATCTGGTCAAAGGCCAGCACGACGACCGTTTCCCGATGTACCCGGTGCGGATCGTCAACGACGTCTACGAGACCACGCCGGTGGACGGCATCGTGTGTCTGGACAACGGCATGTACAAGATCTGGTTCGCGCGCTACTACCGCGCACACGAACCGAATTCGCTGCTGCTCGATAACGCGTTGGCGTCGATGGGCGCCGGCCTGCCGTCGGCGATCGCGACCAAGATCGTGCATCCGGACCGCAAGGTCATGGCGGTGTGCGGCGATGGTGGCTTCATGATGAATTCGCAGGAACTGGAAACGGCGGTGCGTCTGAAGCTCGATCTGGTGGTCCTGATTTTGCGCGACGACGCGTTCGGCATGATCCGCTGGAAGCAGGAAAACATGAACTTCCCGGACTACGGCATGACGCTGCGCAACCCAGATTTCGTCGCGTATGCAGAGAGTTACGGCGCGAAGGGGCATCGCATTGAATCGGCTGCGGAATTCGCGCCGCTGCTGCGCGAATGTTTTACGACGCCGGGCGTGCATGTGATCGATCTGCCGATCGACTACTCGGACAACGAACGTGTGCTGAATCGCGAGATCAAGCGGCTGAGCGCCCAACTATGAACGGTGCGGCCATGTGCGGCAACGGGGCCTGGTCCTTGCCGGCTGCATGGCCGATGTCAGGCATTGGATCAAGGAGAACGCGTCATGTTGAACAAGACTTACCCGTACTACCTCGCCAACGTTGCGGTGGCCGCCAACACGGACCTCGAAGTCACGGATAAATTCAGCGGCGAAGTGGCGACCCGTGTGGCGATGGCGGACGCGGCGGCGATCGACAAAGCGATCGGCTATGCCGTCGACGCGATGCCGGCAATGCGCGCGTTCCCGCCATTCAAGCGCCAGGCCGTGCTCGAACATTGCGTGAAGCGGTTTCGCGAGCGTTACGACGAATTGGCGCTTGCGCTGTGTATCGAAGCCGGCAAGCCGATCAACGACTCGAAAGGCGAGGTCACGCGTCTGATCGACACGTTCAAGGTGGCGGCCGAAGAGTCGGTGCGCATCGACGGCGAGATCATCAATCTGGAGATTTCGCCGCGGGCGAAGGGCTATCACGGCTATGTGAAGCGTGTGCCGATCGGTCCGTGCTCGTTTATCTCGCCGTTCAATTTTCCGCTGAACCTGACTGCGCACAAGGTCGCGCCGGCGATCGCCGCAGGCGTGCCGTTCGTGTTGAAACCGGCGAGCCGCACGCCGGTCGGCGCGCTGATCATGGGCGAGATTCTGGCTGAAACCGACCTGCCGAAAGGCGCCTTCTCGATTCTTCCCGCGCATCGCGACGGCGCCGATCTGTTCACCACCGATGAGCGTTTCAAGCTGCTTTCCTTTACCGGCTCGCCCGCGGTGGGCTGGGAACTGAAGAAAAAGGCCGGCAAGAAGAAGGTGATTCTGGAGCTGGGCGGCAACGCGGCGGCGATCGTCGACGGCGATCAGGGCGGCAAGCTCGACTACGTGGTCGACCGGCTGGCGTTCGGCGCGTTCTATCAGTCCGGGCAGAGTTGCATCGGCGTGCAGCGGATTCTGGTGCACGCGAAGATCTACGACGCCCTGCGCGAGAAGCTGATCGCGAAGACGAAGTCGCTGATCATGGGCGATCCGAAGGACGAAAAGACCTTTGTCGGGCCGATGATCTCCGAATCGGAGTCCAACCGTCTCGCCGGCTGGATGGAAAGCGCGGTGCAGGCGGGCGCGAAAATCGTCGCCGGCGGCAAGGTGGATGGCGCGATGTTCGAGGCCACGCTGCTCGAAGGCGTGAAGCGCGACACCGACCTCTATCGCAAGGAAGCCTTCGGCCCGGTGGCGATTCTGGAGCGTTTCGACGATTTCGACGCGGCGCTCGCTACTGTCAACGACAGCGACTTCGGCCTGCAAGCCGGCGTGTTCACTGATTCGCTCGCCCATGCGCATCGCGCGTGGGATCTGCTCGACGTGGGCGGCGTGGTGATCAACGACGTGCCGTCGTTCCGGGTCGACAACATGCCGTATGGCGGCGTGAAAGATTCAGGGCTCGGGCGCGAAGGCGTGCGCTACGCGATCGAGGATATGACCGAGATGCGCCTGATGGTGATGCGCGAGACGTGGTGACGGGGTGGTGCGGCGGGTCGGGTTGAGCCGGACTGTCATGCATCTGTCGCATGCGCGCACTACCCTGCCTGCGAAGCGTTCCGACCCTCGCAGGTCGCTTTCGGGGCCGGCACGGGCGGTCCGGCGAGCGGCTCGCCGTCCGGCTTTCGCCGTCGTAAGCAGAAAGCCGGCAGATGCGCCATGAGTGTTTTTGCTGAAGTGCTACAATACCGGCCTTTCCGGCGGGTGTTTCCGCCGGCCGGAGCCGGCCGCATTTTTCCCGTAATACTGACGGGTCCCGTGCGGAACGCCGTGGCTCCGCCTTCATCCTGATGCCCTCTGCGGTTCCGACCGCTGCCGCGCGCACCGCGCCAAGCGCATTTTTAGCGAAAGCCACCATGTCCGACACAGCCGTCACGCCCAGTACTGCGACTTTTGATCAATTCGGTCTCGCGCCCGACATCCTGAAAGCCGTCAAAGAATCGGGCTACACCATCCCTACGCCGATTCAGGAGCAGGCGATTCCCGTCGTGCTGGCCGGCCGGGACATGATGGGCGCCGCGCAGACCGGCACCGGCAAGACCGCGAGCTTCTCGCTGCCGATCATCCAGCGCTTGCTGCCGCAGGCCAGCACGAGTGCATCGCCCGCCCGCCATCCGGTGCGCGCGCTGATCCTCACGCCGACCCGCGAACTGGCCGACCAGGTGGCGGCGAACGTGCAGTCGTACGCGAAGCACACGGCGCTGCGCAGCGCCGTGGTGTTCGGCGGTGTCGATATGAATCCACAGTCCGAGCAGCTGCGCCGCGGCGTCGAAATTCTGATCGCCACGCCAGGCCGTCTGCTCGATCACGTGCAACAGAAAACCGCCAATCTCGGCCAGGTGCAGATCCTCGTGCTCGACGAAGCCGACCGGATGCTCGACATGGGCTTCCTGCCGGATTTGCAGCGCATCCTGAACCTGCTGCCGAAGGAACGTCAGACGCTGCTGTTTTCGGCTACGTTCTCGGGCGAAATCAAGAAACTGGCCGCCACGTACCTGCGCGACCCGCAGACGATCGAAGTCGCGCGCAGCAATTCGACTGCGACTAATGTGACGCAGATCGTTTATGAAGTGGCCGAGGGCGACAAGACGGGCGCCGTCGTTAAGCTGATTCGCGACCGCGGCCTGAAGCAGGTAATCGTGTTCTGTAACAGCAAGATCGGCGCGAGCCGGCTGGCGCGGAGCCTGGAGCGCGACGGTGTGATCGCCACGGCGATTCACGGGGACCGGACGCAGAATGAGCGGATGCAGGCTCTGGATGCGTTCAAGCGTGGCGAGATCGAGGCCTTGGTGGCGACGGACGTCGCTGCGCGCGGTTTGGACATTGCCGAGCTGCCCGCTGTGATCAACTTCGATCTGCCGTTCAATGCGGAAGACTATGTACACCGGATTGGCCGTACCGGGCGTGCCGGGGCGTCCGGCGATGCGTTGTCGCTGTGCAGCCCGAATGAGCGCAAGCAGCTTGCCGATATCGAGAAGCTGATCAAGCGGCCTTTGGAAGTGCAACACCTGACCGTCGATACGCCGGTGCGGCACCACCATGAAGAGCGTCCGCCGCGGCGCGAGCGCGTGGATGGCCGTGCAGAGGGCCGTGACGAGCGGGGCGGTCGCCGGCGTTCGGGGGCTTCGTCCTCGGGATCGTTCGATCGGCCGCATCATCATCGTGCGCAGCCTGTGGATGATTTCTTCCTCAAGCCTTATGAGCCTTCGGCGGCTTCGGTGAGGAAGGTTGAGGAGGCGGCTGCGTCGTCTGCTGCGGCTCCGCAGAAGTCGACTTCCAAGCAGCCGTTGGCTGCGTTGCTCGGTGGGTTTGGGATGCCGAGGAAGTCGCCGTCGTCTACCTGATTGCTGGCTCTTTGCCTGGGTTTTGTTGTTTTTAGTGTTTCTTTTCTGAGCGGTTCTTTTACTGGCGCTGCCTCTGTTCGGGGTGGCCGCTACGGCCCGCCGCCATCACATCACACTCGCACGTTCGTGCGCTGCGCCCATGCTGCCGTCGCGGCAGCATAAAAACCCTCTAGCGTCGTATGCGCAGTCCCGTCTAGCTCAAGACCCAGATGACGCGCGGCTGCGCTCAGCGCTTCAAGCGGTTTGTCATTGTCCAACGCGGTTGCGCCGTTTTGCTTGCTGAGCTTTTCGCCCTGATCGTTCGTGACCACCGGTACGTGCAGATACTCCGGCGTCGGCACGCCGAGGCAACGCTGCAGGTAGATCTGTCGCGCTGTTGAATCCATCAAGTCCGCGCCGCGCACGATGTGCGTTATGTCCGCGTCTGCATCGTCGACCACCACCGCCAGTTGGTACGCCCACTGATCGTCAGCGCGTCTCAGCACGAAGTCGCCGACCTCGGTGGCCAGGTTCTGCGTCTGCTTGCCCTGCCAGCGGTCCTCGAATGTGATCACCGCCGCGTCGCCGTCGGGGACGCGCAGGCGCCATGCGCGCGCCGGTTTGCCGTGCAGGCCGCTGCGGCAGGTGCCGGGGTAGGCAAGCGTGGTGTTGCGTGCGTGGACATGCAGCAGCGAGTCGGCAATCTCTTTGCGCGTGCAGCCGCATGGATAGACCAGGCCGGCGGCCTTCAATTGCTCCAGGGCTTCCTGATAGCGCGCAATACGGTCGCTTTGCCAGACGGGTGGCTCGTCTGCGTGCATGCCGAAATGCTCGAGGGTCGACAGAATCTCCTCGGCCGCGCCTGGGACGGTGCGAGGCCCGTCGATGTCTTCGATCCGCAGCAGCCACGCACCGCCATGCGCGCGTGCGTCCAGCCAGCTTGCGAGCGCGCTCACCAGTGAGCCGAAATGCAAGGGCCCGGTAGGCGACGGCGCGAAGCGTCCACGATAGGTCATGGGTTCGATGGGTGTGCTGATGCGCAAAGACGAAGAACAACTGAAGGACCCATGCCGCTCAGCCATGAATCCGTATGGGGGCGGCGGGCCGCAACGTGAAGACGCCCGCCCGCTGCAATCGCCCGCATTACGCGGCGTGCGCCGCCTTGCTGTCCGGATGGCATTCCGGACACGTCTTGCCTGCCACGTACATCGGCGATTTTTGCGCTTCGGGTGGCACCACCGCGCGGCAGCCGAAGCATTGCACGGTCGCGGTCGGCTCCAGTTGCGGATTCAGCGCGGTACGGTAGTCGAATACGAAACAGTCGCCGTGATAGTGCGCGCCGCCGACTTCCTCGAAATACTTCAGGATGCCGCCTTCGAGCTGGTACACGTTCTCGATGCCGACTTCCTTCATGTGGATCGCCGCCTTCTCGCAGCGAATCCCGCCTGTGCAGAACGACACGACCGTCTTGCCTTCCAGATCGGCGCGGTTTTGTTCGATCACTTCCGGAAACTCGCTGAATTTCGTAATGCGGTAGTCGAGCGCGTCGTCGAACGTGCCGACGTCCACTTCGAACGCGTTGCGTGTGTCCAGCATCACGACGGGGCGGCCTTCATCGTCATGGCCGCGGTCGAGCCAGCTTTTCAGCGTGGGGGCGTCGACAAACGGCGCGCGGCCAAGCTCCGGCCGGATCGCCGGCTTTTTCATTGTGATGATCTCGCGCTTGAGCTTGACCAGCATGCGGGTGAACGGCTGCTTGTCCGACAGGCTTTCCTTGAACTGCAGATTGACGAACTTGCCTTCGAACAGCGCGTCGTGACGGATGTAGTCAATGAACGCGTCTGTGGCTTCGCGCGTGCCGGCCACGAACAGGTTGATGCCTTCCGGCGCCAGCAGGATGGTGCCGCGCAGGCCGAGCGCATTACAGCGCTCCGTCACGAACGGGCGCCATGCGGCGGTGTCTTCGATGGTCGCGAAATGATACGCGGCGAGATTGACGATACTCATGTGTGTCCAGCGGTAAGAAGTGGCGGCGCGGAAAACGGGGCGCATTGAAACGCCCCTATTCAAACTCCATGCGGCGCGGCCACGTCGAAAAGGGCGAAACCCGTATTATCCCTCAAGCTGGCGCTTTGGCCGACTCGGCCGAATGGCCAACCCTTTGCGGTAGCGCAAATCGCCTGCACAACGCCGGTGTACGGCGCGCTCGCGTTGCCGTCCTAAGCCGAACGGCTAACGTGCGGTTTTGGCCTGAAAACTCCGGGAGGGTGGAGTTACAATGTCGCCCATGTCAGATCCCCGCTTCGTTCATCTTCGCGTCCACTCCGAATTCTCGATTGCCGACGGCATCGTGCGTCTTGACGACATCGTCAAGGCCGCCGCCAAAGACGGTCAGGGTGCGTTCGCCCTTACCGACCTCGGCAACGCGTTCGGCCTCGTCCGTTTCTACAAGGAAGCCC
The DNA here is from genome assembly GCF_905220735.1 of Paraburkholderia aspalathi. Lineage (NCBI taxonomy): Bacteria > Pseudomonadati > Pseudomonadota > Betaproteobacteria > Burkholderiales > Burkholderiaceae > Paraburkholderia > Paraburkholderia aspalathi. Next base: position 132,358 of record NZ_CAJNBA010000007.1, on the reverse strand, counting down.
GCGGCAAAGGGGTCAAACCCATCGCCGGCTGCGACGTCTGGATCACCAATCCCGACGACCGCGAAAAGCCTTCCCGTTTGCTGCTGCTGGTCAAGAATCGGCGCGGCTATCTGAATCTGTGCGAGCTGCTCAGCAAGGCATCGCTCACCAACCAGTATCGCGGCCGCGCGGAAATCGAAGCCGGTTGGCTCGAATCCGGCCTGGGCGAAGGCCTGCTCGCGTTGTCGGGCGCGCAACAGGGCGACGTCGCCCTCGCGCTCGCGGCCGGGAACGAAGAAGCGGCCAAACGCAACGCATTGCATTGGGCGAAGGTTTTCCCCGGTGGCTTCTATATCGAACTGCAACGCTGCGGTCAGCCGGGCGGCGAGCAATACGTGCAGCAGGCGGTTGCGCTCGCGGCGTCGCTGAAATTGCCGGTGGTGGCTACGCACCCCATGCAGTTCATGACGCCGGACGACTTCACCGCGCACGAAGCGCGCGTGTGTATTTCGGAAGGCGACATCCTGGCGAATCCGCGCCGCTCTAAGCGCTTTACGTCCGAGCAGTATTTCCGCACGCAGGAAGAAATGGCGGAGCTGTTCGCGGACTTGCCGTCGGCGCTCGCCAATAGTGTCGAAATCGCCAAGCGCTGCAACCTGACGCTCGAACTCGGCAAACCGAAGCTGCCGCTCTTTCCGACGCCCGACGGCATGTCGCTCGACGACTACCTCGTGCAATTGTCAAAAGAAGGCCTCGAAAAGCGTCTCGAACAGTTGTATCCGGATGCGGCCGAGCGCGAGGCGCAGCGCGAGACGTACTACCAGCGCCTCGAATTCGAGTGCGGCACGATCATCAAGATGGGCTTTCCTGGCTACTTCCTGATCGTTGCGGACTTTATCAACTGGGCCAAGAACAACGGCGTGCCGGTCGGTCCGGGCCGGGGCTCGGGTGCAGGTTCGCTGGTCGCGTATGCGCTCGGTGTGACCGACCTCGATCCTCTGCGCTACAACCTGCTGTTTGAACGTTTCCTGAATCCGGAACGCGTGTCGATGCCCGACTTCGACATCGACTTCTGCCAGCACGGCCGCGACCGTGTGATTCAGTACGTGAAAGAGAAGTACGGTGCGGACGCGGTGTCGCAGATCGCCACCTTCGGCACGATGGCGGCGAAAGCGGCGGTGCGCGACATCGGCCGCGTGCTCGATCTCGGCTATATGTTCACGGACGGCATCGCCAAGCTGATTCCGTTCAAGCCGGGCAAGCACGTCACCATCGCCGACGCGATGAAGGAAGAGCCGCTCTTGCAGGAGCGCTTCGATAACGAAGACGAAGTGCATCAGCTGCTCGAACTCGCGCAACGCGTGGAAGGTCTCACGCGTAACGTCGGCATGCACGCTGGCGGCGTGTTGATCGCGCCCGGCAAGCTGACCGATTTCTGCCCGCTCTATACGCAGGGCGACGAAAGCGGCGTCGTGAGCCAGTACGACAAGGACGACGTCGAAGCCGTCGGCCTCGTGAAGTTCGACTTTTTGGGCCTCACCACGCTGACCATTCTGGACTGGGCCGAGCGCTATATCCGCCGGCTCGATCCGTCGAAGAAAGACTGGTCGCTCGCGCAGGTCCCGCTCGACGACGCGGCGTCGTTCTCGATTCTGAAGAAAGCGAATACGGTCGCCGTGTTCCAGCTGGAAAGCCGCGGCATGCAAGGCATGCTGAAAGACGCGCAGCCTGACCGCTTCGAGGACATCATCGCGCTGGTCGCGTTGTACCGTCCTGGCCCAATGGACCTGATCCCGAGTTTCTGCGCCCGTAAGCACGGCCGCGAGGTGGTGGAGTATCCGGATCCGCGCGTTGAATCTGTTCTGAAAGAGACCTACGGCATCATGGTCTACCAGGAGCAGGTGATGCAGATGGCGCAGATCATCGGCGGCTACTCGCTCGGCGGCGCCGACTTGCTGCGTCGCGCGATGGGTAAGAAGAAGGCCGAGGAAATGGCCGAGCATCGCGAGCTGTTCCGCCAGGGCGCCGCGAAGAACGGGCTGGCCGGCGAGAAAGCGGACGAAATCTTCGACTTGATGGAGAAGTTCGCGGGCTACGGCTTCAACAAGTCGCACGCGGCGGCGTATGCGCTGCTTGCGTACTACACCGCATGGCTGAAGGCGCACCATCCGGCGGAATTTATGGCGGCGAATATGTCGCTCGCCATGGACGACACGGACAAGGTCAAGATCCTGTTCGAGGACTGCCTCACGAACAAGATGGCCGTGTTGCCGCCGGACGTCAATCTGTCGGCGTACCGGTTCGAGCCGGTCGCGGAAGCGGACGGCAAGCGCTCGAAAACAATTCGCTACGGCCTCGGCGCGATCAAGGGCAGCGGCCAGAACGCGATCGAAGAAATCATCCGTGCACGCGAAGAAGGTCTGTTTATCGACATCTTCGACTTCTGCAACCGGGTCGACCGCCGGATCGTCAACCGCCGCACGGTGGAAGCATTGATCCGCGCCGGTGCGTTCGACACGCTGCATGCGAATCGCGCACAGCTGATCGCCTCGGTCTCGCTGGCCATGGAAGCCGCCGAGCAGGCAAGCGCCAATGCGATGCAGGCGGGCCTGTTCGATATGGGCGATGCGCCGTCGCAAGGTCACGAACTGGTCGACGAGCCGGAATGGCCGGAAAAGAAGAAGTTGCAGGAAGAGAAGGCGGCGCTCGGCTTCTACCTGTCGGGCCATCTGTTCGATGCCTACAAAGATGAAGTGCGCCGTTTCGTGCGTCAGAAGATCGGCGAATTGAAGGAAGGGCGCGACAAGCTAGTCGCTGGCGTGATCGCGTCGCTGCGCACGCAGATGACCCAGCGCGGCAAGATGTTGATCGCGCTGCTCGACGACGGCACCGGTCAATGCGAAGTGACTGTCTTCAACGAGACCTTTGAAGCGCACAAACAGCTGTTCAAGGAAGACGAATTACTGGTGGTGCAGGGCCAGGCGCGTAACGACGCATTCACCGGCGGCATCCGTTTCACGGTCGACACGGTGATGGACCTCGGCCGCGCGCGTTGCCGTTACGCGGAAGCCGTGAAGGTGCAAATGAACGGCAATGCGGACGCGTTGGCGTTGCGGCGCGTGCTCGAAGCGCATAGCGCGGGTAAAGACGAGCCGCAAGCTGCGCCGGCGCCGGCGGCGTCATCGCGCGGTGGCAATGGCGGCGGCGGTGGCCGCAACGGCGGCGGTTATGGCGGCGGTGGCCAGCGTCAGGCTGTGCAGATTCCGAACGGCCTCGCCGTGCAGGTGGTCTATCGCAGCGAAAACGCGCAAGGCGAAATGCGTCTGGGCGACGCGTGGCGCGTGAAGCCGACAGACGAACTGCTCGCGGCATTGCGCGGCGAGTTTGCCGGAAGCTCGATCGAAATCGTCTATTGATGTCTGGTTGGCCCGCGCGGTTGCGTGGGCGTGGGCTAACCGTTGGCGAGCCGCGGCCGCTAGCGCCGGGTCTGCTCCCCCATCCGCGCCAGCTTCAAAAACCGGTAGTACACCGTTTCGGCATTGAACACCGCGATCATAAAACCCGCGCGGCCGTCGAGAAATCCACGCCGCAGCACATAGGTTCGCACGAACGCCCACGCGCCGCGCCCGAGCGCCATGCCAAAACTGCCGCGCTTGCCCGCTGCGTGACGTTGCTGCGCACCCGCTGTCGAATACGCGTCGAGCTTGCGCAATACGCCTTCGAAGTCCTCGTAGGAGTAGTGCATCAGCTTGCCGGTCAGGCGCTGCGACGGCGTGTCGAACACCAGGCGCTCGTGCACGAGGTCGTCGGAGAAACGCGCGGCGCCACGTTTGAACAGGCGTGGAATCCAGTCCGGATACCAGCCGCTGTGATGAATCCAGTGGCCGCAAAAGCTCGACAACCGGTCCACCGCGTAGACATCGGCGGTGGGCGCGGCCAGCGCCGCACGGATCGCCGCTGCCAGTTCCGGCGTGACGATTTCGTCGGCGTCGAGCGAAAGAATCCAGCTGGTGGTCAGCGCGTCCACGGCGCGGTTCTTTTGCGGACCGAAGCCCGGCCAGTCGGTTTCCTCCAGCACGCGCGCGCCATGTGCCCGGGCGATCTCGGCGGTACCGTCGGTGCTGCCGCCGTCGATCACGACGATCTGATCGGCGAAGGCCACGGCCTGCAGGCATTCGGCCAGTCGCGCCGCCGCGTTTTTGGTGATGATGGCGACGCCGAGGGTGGTTTCTTGCATACCTGAATTGCGTGGAGGGTGCAGGGTGGCGAAATGGGTCGCGCAAGTATACACAGCGCGCGGTGGCCGTGGCCGGACACGGCCGCCGGCGGCTGGCGACCCGTGAATCCGGTCGAATCTGGTCAATTCACACTACCGGCCGCGCAATCCGCAACCGTTTACAATGCCGTATTTAATTTTACGTGCAGCGGGCATTCCGCCCGCCGCACGGATGCTGTCCCGCATTCCCAGAGGATTCCTTGAGCGCGAAGCCTACGTTAAGCAAACCCATCGGTTCAGGTGAGGCATCGTCGCCTGCCGTCGTCTTCCGGCGTTTGTGGCCATATATCAAGCCGCTGTTGTGGGTGGTGGTCGGCGCGATCGTCGCAATGGCGGTAAGCGCCGGTACCGACGCGGCAATCCCCGCCTTGCTCAAACCGCTGCTGGACAAGGGTTTCGGCGCGCATGCCAACGACAACGCCAAGTGGTTTGTACCGGCCGCGGTGATCGGCCTCGCGCTGATTCGCGGCGTGTCGCAATACGCGTCGGGTTATCTGCTCGCCTACGTATCGAACAAAATCCTGCTCGATCTGCGCCTGAAGATGTTCGACCGCATGATCCACACGAGCGTGGCGTTCTTCCAGCGCGAAACCGCGAGCACGGTGATCAACGCGATCGTCTTCGAGGTCAACCAGATTCTCAACGTGTTGTTGAGCGTGCTGGTCACCCTGGTGCGCGATTCGCTGACAGTCGTGTTCCTGCTCGGCTACCTGTTTTATCTGAACTGGCGCCTGACACTGATCGTCGCGGTGCTGCTGCCGGGGATCGGCTGGCTGGTGGGCAAGATCAACCGCCGTTTGCGGCGCCTGAACCGCGAGCATCAACTGCTGACCAACGAACTGTCGTACATCGTCGAAGAGACGGTGGGCGGCTACAAGGTCGTCAAGGTGCACAACGGCGAGCAGTACGAGACGGACCGCTTCACGGTGATGAGCAAGCGTCTGCGCGGCTACGCCATGCGCATGACGGTCTCCGGCGGCCTCGCGCAACCATTGACGCAGTTCCTCGCGTCGATTGCGCTCGCCGTGGTGATTACGATTGCCGTGGTGCAGTCGTCGTCGGATCAGACTACTGTCGGCGGCTTTGTGGCGTTTGTTACGTCGATGCTGCTGATCATCTCGCCGCTCAAGCACCTGATGGACGTGAACCAGCCACTGCAGCGCGGCATGACGGCGTGCGAGCTGATTTTTGGCCTGATCGACGAGCCCTCCGAACCGGAAGGCGGCGGCAAGCCGCTTGACCGGGCCCGCGGCGAAGTGGAATTCCGCGACGTGTCGTTCACCTACGGCAGCAACTCCACGCATGGCCGCCACACGCTCGACCAGGTGTCGTTCAAGGTGGCGCCGGGCGAAATGGTGGCGCTCGCGGGCCCTTCGGGCAGCGGCAAGACCACGCTGGTGAATCTGCTGCCGCGCTTTTTCGATCCGACCGGCGGCGAGATTCTGGTCGACGGCGTCGCGCTGCCTGAATACGGCCTGCACGCGCTGCGCAGCCAGATCGCGATGGTGAGCCAGGACGTGGTGCTGTTCAACGATACGGTGGCGAACAACGTCGCTTATGGCCAGCCGGCCGATCCGGACAAGGTGAAGGCGGCGCTGCGCGCGGCGAACCTGTGGGACACCGTCGAGGCGATGCCCAGCGGCATCGATACGCTGGTCGGCGACAACGGCATGATGCTCTCGGGCGGTCAACGCCAGCGTCTGGCGATCGCGCGCGCGATCTACAAGGACGCGCCGATCCTGATTCTCGACGAAGCCACTTCGGCGCTGGATTCGGAATCCGAACGCCACGTGCAGGCGGCGTTGGAAACCTTGATGAAGGGCCGGACCACGCTCGTGATCGCGCACCGTTTGTCGACAATCGAACGCGCTGACCGGATTCTGGTGATGGATGCCGGGCGTATTGTCGAGCGCGGCAGCCATCGCGAACTGCTGGCGCAAGGCGGGCTGTACGCGCATTTGCATCGCATCCAGTTCCAGCAGGACGCAGCGTAAATCCTGACGAGTGCGCTGGCGTCGCAGACACCTGCGTCTGCGGCGCCACTCGCCGCCTAAGCGGAGTAAGCCCGATTGGCTACCGTGGCCAACTGTGTTTCGATGGCGCTCATGACGTCGGCCGGCGCGATCTCATCCACGTCGCCGCTGCTCTGAATACCGATCGAGTGGCATTGTTCGGTCAGGCGCAGATAGGGCGGTTCGCGGTCGGAAAACAGCGAGACGCTCGGCGTTGGCGTGGAGTGCGCGATGTGCATCAAGCCGCCGTCCGCCCCCACAAAGAGGCTAGCCTGCGCGATCATTTCGCGCGACTGCAGCAACGTCAGCTTGCCGACGTATGACGTGATCTTCAGCGTGCCGAATGTTCGGTGCAACAATTCATCCGCTATCGCGACCCCGTTGTCCGAGCCAAGCAGAACTATCTGCTTCGGCATGTTCCGGTCGTCCGAGCAATCGATGAGTTCGAGCAGCGCTCCCCATTGCCGGTAGGTGCGGTTCGCATCGATCCCGCCGACCGCAAACGCCAGAAACCGGTTGCCCGGCAGGAGCGGGAGAACCGAATCGTGGGTGCGCGCCTTCGCCGCCAGATACGGTTTGCTCATCGAAACGATTTCGCCGTCGCTGTAGCCGAGCGAGAAGACGTGGTTGATCGCGGCATGGCTGAAGGTGGTCTGATTGCGGTCCGGACCATAGAAGTACTGGAATAGGCACGCGTACGGCAGCTTGTTGAAATGTTTCGTCTTCAGCTTGATCGACGGCAGGTTGTACTCCGACATCAGGATCGCATCGTACTGGCGATTGGAAAGATCCGGTAAGTTGGAAAAGACGTTCTTGAAGACATCGTCCTCCCCGAACAGCTTGTGCAGGTTCGGCAATGTGAAAAGGTCGATTTCGAATTCGCTGCCCTTCAGCAGCGCCCGCCCGGACATGTCCATCGTCGCGTCGCCAAAATTGCGCTTGCCGGTGTAAATCCACAGCAAGCGCTTGACCCCGGCGGCGTTTCTGAGTTGCAGGCGCGTCTGCCCGTGCCATTTGAGCAGCAGATGCTTGTGTAAGTACTTTTTGACGATATTCGCCCGTGAAGTCTTCTGCAGGAACACGTCGGGCTCGTGCGCCACGCCCGCATACGGGATGCGGGTGGAGCGGCTGACGGCCGTGTCCACGAGTCTTTTCACGGCGGCGGGTGCGCTGCGATAGAGCGCGCGCATTAATCGTTTCATTGCTCGAATACTGGGGAAAATTCGGGGTCTCTCTGCCGGTGGGACGTTGCGGTGCGGTGCACCAAGGCCGGCCACTCGCCGCGGCGGAGCGTGTGGCCCGTATGGTACAGCACACTCTTGCACGCTCTCGGGCAAGAGTGCCTTACGGACGGCAACGCCTCGAAGCCAGCGTGATTGCCCACGGCAGGGGCGCCGGTGCTTAATAATCGGATAGGAGCGGGAACCCGGTACAATGGCGAGGCCAAAATGTCCGGTTGCGCGCGCCAGTTGTCGCAACGGCCGGCTAAATTCATCAGACATGTCGACGCCCGCAAAAAAATCTTCCCTGAGTGTCAACTCACGAAATCTGTTGCCAGCGTTCTTCCTGCTCACATATCCGTCGGCCACCTTGCTGATACACGGTGCCGGCAGTGCATTGTCGATCGCGGCCGCAGTCATTTCGCTTGCTTTGCTGGCCTCGCCGAAATCCTGGACCGGGCTGCCGCCGCTCCAGTGGGACCGTGTCGATATCGCGCTGTGCGTCGCCATGGCGTGTCCGTTTTTTGCCGTGCTGCTCGGCGGCGTGTCGCACGGCACGGTGGTGGCCAGTACACTCGATTCGCCTTCCCGTTTCTTTGCCGCCGCGCCGCTGTTCCTGGTGTTGCGCCGCTGTTTGCCGCACTTGCTCGCGTGGAGCGATTTGTCGTTTGCGCTCGCCGGTTTGATGTCGCTCGGCATCCTGTTGATCGCGCCACGTGACTGGGGCTTCGGGCGGCTCAGCAGCACTTTTCTGAACCCGATTCACTTCGGCGATATCGCGTTGGTGATGGGCGTGCTGTCCATCCTGTCGCTGAACTGGTGGCGCAAGGACCGGCTGGCTGTGCGCATCGTCAAGGTGGCAGGCCTCTTTGCGGGATTGTCCGCGTCGCTGATCACCGGCTCGCGCGGCGGGTGGGTGGCGATCCCGGTGGTCGCCGCGATGATTCTTTACTTGCGCAGTCGCGGCAAGTCACGCAAGTGGAACGTGCTGTTGCCGCTTGCGATCGTCGCGATTCTGGTCGGCGTGTACGTGTTTTCGCCGACCGCCCGCGACCGCGTCGGGGATCTTTCGTCGGATCTGGTGCAATACACACATGGCAACAAGGACACGTCGCTCGGTATCCGTCTGCAGCTGTACGAGGCGGCGGCGCGCATCGTAGCGAGCCATCCGCTGCTCGGTCTCGGCGGCGACGGCTTTCGCAACAGCATGCAGTCATTTGCCAATTCGGGGCTGCTCACACCTGTCGCTGCGGAGTTGGGCAGAGGTGAAGCGCATAACCAGATGCTTGCTTACATGACCGACTACGGCGTCATCGGCGGTCTTGCTGTGCTGGCCGTCTACGTCGTGCCGGGCGCGCTGTTCTGGCGGCGGCTCGCCGCGCCGGCCGGCCCGGCGAGCCGGGCCGCGCTGATGGGACTGACGTTTATCGTGGCTTTCTGGATTTTCGGTCTGACGGTCGAAACCTTCGATCTGAAGATGACCGTATCTTTCTACGCCATGGTCATCGCGATCCTTGCGGCTGCCTCCGCGTATGCGGACAGGAATGGCGTCAGCGTCGCCCACTCCGGCCGGCAGGCGGACCGTGCCGCCGCCAGCGCGCCGCGCACTCCCATTCAATGAGAATCGTCATCACCTCATGTTCAGCATCCTGATCCCAAGCTGGAACAACCTGCCGTACCTGAAGCTGTGTATCGACAGTATCCGCCGTCATTCGGCGTTCGATCACGAAATCATCGTGCATGTGAACGATGGCAGCGACGGCACGCTCGAATGGGTTCGCTCGGAAGGCATCCTGCACACGTGGAGCACGGGTAACGTCGGCGTCTGTCTCGCATTGAACGATGTAGCGCGACTCGCCACGCGCGACTGGATCCTGTTCCTCAATGACGATATGTTTTGCACGCCGGGCTGGGACCGCGCCTTCGAAGCGAGCTTGCGCGGGCTTGGCCATTCGTGCGCGTATCTGTCCGCGGCACTGATCGAGCCGACCGGCAGTGCGAACGTGAGCACGGCCGACTTCGGCACAGGCCCCGAGAATTTCGACGAAGCAGGTCTACTCGCGTACAGCGCCGGAATGAGGGCGACCGATCTCGACGGCGTCGCTTTGCAGCCGATGCTGATCAGCCGCCAGTTGTGGCATGCGGTGGGCGGTTACAGCATCGAGTTTGGCCCGGGCATGAGCAGCGACAACGACTTCCTGATGAAGCTGTGGCTCGTCGGCTGCCGTGTGTTTCGCTCGGTCGGCGCGAGCCGCATCTATCACTTCGGCTGCAAATCGACCGGCCGGATTCGCCGTAACCGTGGTGGCCGCGAGTTCCTGATGAAGTGGGGTATTTCGCAGCGTGATTTCGATCGCGAGTATATTCGGCGGACAGCTTCCGCCGCGCCCGGCTCACTACCCAACGTGCCGCGCGCACCGTTCAAAAGCCGCGTGAAGCGCGTGCTGTATGCACTCGGCCGTTATCCGTTCGAGGACCTGGAAGGCTGGGAGCCGGATCTTCCCTCGAAGCTGACGTTCATGACGCCGTTCGCCAAGCAGCCGGACGACAAGGCCGACGGGCATTAATCCTGTCGCACGGGCAATATCGCCGCGGCGCGCGCTGTTCAAGTCGCGCGCATTAGACTCCGCCCGTCACCAGCGGCAGCACCGTCAAATCCGGGTGCGTGCCGTCGACGATGCTGCGACCCACATGCACCCCTTCGTAGAGCGCATCTTCCACGCTGGCGAAGCTCTCTTCGCCATCCGGATGGAACGCCACCGCGTGCCCGGGGATGGCCGGGTCGGCGCCCGGGTGGCACACGTAACCGACATACGTGCAGCGGTTATCCGGCGCGGCCGACGGCTTCGTTTCGTCGGGCGGGTTTTTCGGAAAGGGCGCCACGTGAATTTCGAAACCCTCGTATTCCACCATCTGCCAAGGTGCGGTTTCATCGGCCATGGCCGCCTCCGTCTTTGTCGTGCGCTTCCCAAAAAGTCTAGGTGATTTGAACGCAAAGCGCGCCTCAAGACTGATGAGGCTAAACCACTATGGTTTGCACACGTCGCGTTGTTCGCGCTGTTAGAGCCGTGTTGATAGTCGATCTGTCGCTTAATAGATTTTCCGGTTTTACTTGAAAATCCTCGTTGCAGTGGCGCTGTATCGGCGCCGAGCGTGCTGGTACGCGCCCGGCCGCGCCATCTTCGCCGCGTCATATAGAATGACGCGCTTTGCCCATACAAGACCCCCGCCAATGTGGTTCAAAAACCTTCAGTTGCACCGTCTTCCCGCTCCGTGGTCCGTCACCCCTGAACAAATGGAGAAATGGCTCGCGCCGCACGCATTTGCGCCCGGCAACAGCGTCGAGATGCAAAGCCATGGCTGGGCGTCGCCACGCGACAACGACTCGCTGGTGTATTCGCTCAATGGCCAGATGCTGCTGACGTTTCGCGCCGAAAAGAAACTGCTGCCGGCTTCGGTCGTCACGCAAGTGACCAAAGCACGCGCGCTCGAACTCGAAGAGCAGCAAGGCTTCAAACCTGGCCGCAAGCAGATGCGCGAACTCAAGGAGCAGGTGACCGACGAACTGCTGCCGCGCGCCTTCAGCATCCGCCGCGATACGCGCGTGTGGATCGATACCAAAAACGGCTGGCTCGTGATCGACGCGGGCTCGCAAGCGGTCGCCGACGAAGTGCGCGGCCTGCTGGTGAAGTCGATCGATCAACTGCCGCTTGGCACCGTGCGTGTCACGCAATCGCCGGTTGCGGCGATGACCGAGTGGTTGCTTTCCGGTGAAGGTCCGGCGGGCTTTACCCTCGACCAGGACACCGAATTGCGCTCGCCGACGGAAGGCAATGCGACGGTACGCTACGTCGGACATACTTTGGATGCCGAAGATATGCGCCGTCATATCGAAGCCGGCAAGCAATGCATGCGTCTCGCGATGACGTGGAACGATCGCGTGTCGTTCGTGCTGACGCCTTCGTTGGTCATCAAGCGCATCGCGCCGCTCGACGTCCTCAAGGAAGCGAGCGACCCCACCGCGCAGAACGACGACGAGCGCTTCGATTCCGACGTCACGCTGATGACGGCCGAACTCGACCGCATGCTGTGCGATCTGCTCGACGCGTTGGGTGGCGAGCAGGGCATGGAAATGCCGCAAGCCGCGGCCGCCTGAATGACGTTTGCCTGAGTGGCATTCGCCTGAGCTGCGTTTATCCGCTGCAGGCCGGCGCGTCGAGAATGCTGCGCGCCGGCGCTTATTAAGCCAGATTATGGCTATCTGAATCCGACTTAATAAAATTTACCCTTCATGTCCCGGCCGTCACACTGCTTGTGCTGACGGTGCAAGCCGTCAGGAACCTTCCGAACCACTGACGCGCGCCACGCTTTCCATCATGCGGGTCGCGTCATCCTGACCAGGACTCGACATGAAAATCGCCCACTTGATGATCGCCCTCGGCTTTGCCTGCGCCGTCTCCATCACATCCGCTGCCATGGCTGCCAATGCGACGTATCCATCCACGCCGCTGCCCGCGTACGCGCAGGACGAATTGCAGAAGGTGATCGACGACGCAACGGGGCCGTTGCCCGCTGCACATTTATCGACTGCGCCACAAAGCGCGGCAACCCCGCAAAGCTCTACCGCGTTGCCGAACTGTCTCTATGCCACCCCGCGCGTCACGCCGCACGATGATGAACCGCATGCGGCCGCGAGTGCGAGCAAGCGCGGCGCACATCCGTCGAAGGCGCATCGGCATGAGCGTCACAAGTACGTCTGAGGATCTTGCTGCGATCGTGCAGCGCTGATGCGCGATGCATTCGCGAAGCGGCGCTGCGTGAATGCGCCACCACGCGCAGACTACCGCTACACCGGACCCGTCCCCGCCAGCGCCGTGAATATGGTTAAGATTGCGATCATCAAGGCATCGATCACGGAGAGCTCGCGATGGTTCGACTGGTTATGATCCTGCTGGGTGTTGACTACCTGCGCACACGCTGGCGCTCGTTGCAGTTGATCGGCTGGCTGAGCCTGGTGCTCGGCGTGGTGGTGTTCATCGACGCACTCGATAGCGCGCTCTATTTCCCGATCACGCCGTTTGCGTTGTTGCTGCTCCTTGAAGGGCTCGCCACGCTGACCGTCGCGTGGACTGGCATGGGCGGGCAACGCACGCTGCGCTATGTGAAGGGTGTCGCATTCTGCTTTGCGGCGGCGCTGATTCTTGCCGGTCATCATCACGGCAACTTCATTCTGTCGATGATCTTCGGCACGCTCTTTCTCGCCGACGGTCTGCTGCAGATCGTCTCGGCGAAGGTCGTTCGTTATCGCACCTGGCGGCTCGCGATGATCGGCGGCGGCGTTGAAATCGCGCTGGCGGTTTTCTTCTATCAACCTTATCCGACGCACTATGTGGGCACCGTGCCGTACTGTCTCGGCCTCGGTCTGATATTCGGCGGCTGGAACATGATTTTGCTGAGTACGCGCGTGCGGCGTCTCGCGTCGAATCCCGCGGTGGCGTCGGATGATGCAAGCGCGGATGCAGCCAACTCTGCGGCGAGTACGGTTGCGCCCGGCCGTTTGAGCGCGGTCGAATGGGACGGCCCGCCCAGCGCCGATGAAGACGCGTTGACCGTGCACGTGTGGACGCCGGTCGGCTCGGCCAAGGGCGAGGCGCGGCGGCAGTTGATCGTCGATCGTTATATTGCGGCGGTGGATCGTAACGGCGTGATATCGACCGGGCATGCCGCGCTCGAGTCGCCTGAAGGCATCTACATCAGCTTGTATCCGGGTGTCGAGATCGATCGTTCGCCCGACGATTTTGCGCGGTTGCTGCGCGCGACGCGCGAGAACGATGTGCCCGGAGTATTTCAGCCCGATTACCCGACCGAATCGAAAGCGTGGTGTCCGTCCACGGTTCAGGTGCGCATACGCAATTACGATCCCGCGCGCCTGCGCCGCTTCTGGGACACCTATCGTCAGGACACGACCTACAACCTGACACACCGCAATTGCTCGAGCAGCGTATCGCGCGCACTGGAAGCGGCGATCGAGGGCGCGTCGGCGCGCGTGTGGGGCAACCTCGGCGGCTGGCGGCCGTTTCTGCGGGTGATGACGACGCCGGAGTTGTGGGTGGCCGCGCAACTGCGCAAACGCGCCGCAACGATGGCGTGGACACCGGGTCTCACGCTCGACTATGCCCGCGCGCTCAGCATGCTCGCCGACCCGCGTCCGTCGGGCTGGGTGAAGATGGCGCGGCTCGCCGTGCGCAGAATGGTGCGTTCGCGGCAGGAATGGCGCGAGGAAGAGCGTAGCGCGCCGGCCGCACAGGAAGCCGGACGCGGGCATGGTGCGTGATTGACGCGCTTGACGCCGGCGTGCGGCGCGGCAGATTCGGCGGCGACGTGCGGTCTCAGCCGCGATGGAGCTGCAACTCAGCCACAGCCATCGCACGACACGGCCATCGCACGACACGGCCAGATGCCTGGCCTGCCCAACTTCGACGTAGCGGTAAAAACAGCAGACGTATCAAGAGCTTGCCGATTTTGCCGGATAGTTATGCACAGATTTATGAACGAAAACTGGGGATAACTTTGAGGTCGCCGTTCTGGTGGTTCGCCAGTGAGGTTTAGCCCATTCTTCATGGGTCTGAATCTTTAAATTGCAGTTTGTACTGCGATTAGTATCTTCGCGTTTTCTTGCGCTACCTATCTCCCTTTCGGGCGCGTGCTACGCGCCCTGTCTCTTCACTTCCGGTCGCCCCGCGTTTAGGTGGTAGCGACTAATCACTTCACTTTCACGTACGGATATTCCGCGTCTGACGTTCTGGTTTTCTCTGCGGCCCGTTGATGACTGACGGGCTCTTGCGTAACTCCCTACGAATTGCGTAGGAGGTTTGACGGCGATGTTTGTACGGGCATAAGAGAGGCCTGATTTTAGGAATTGTCGGATAGCTGGGGTGGATTGCTCCTTATAGGGTGCTTGGACGTCAACCAAGTAAAACCAATAAGGATGACTATGAAAAACAAAAGAACTACCGAGAATCTGGCAGGCACGGCCGCACACCTGTTTGCCGCAAACGCGGCCGACTACATGCAATGCATGCAGACGTATCAGAAATCCCTTGGAATCCCCGGCACCCCGCTCTGCGCTATCCAGGTCGCGGGAACTTCGCCTACGTCGACAGGCCCGGACGATCCGTATAACGGAATGAATTACTACAACTGTCCAAATGCTTCGGATTGGATAAGGGACTATTGCGGCGGCGTACCGGTTCCACCCCAGTCCGACGACTCCTGCCCGGTGGCGGACCCGGTGTTGCCGGCGAAGGGCATTGTCATGCTTTCCGAGGCTGACTTTGCGAGCGGCGACACACTTCCCCTCGTCTTTAAACGCACGTATCTCTCGACACCCTACGACACCACGCAGTCAGTAATGGGCCGCAACTGGGTCAACAACTGGCAACGTAGGCTCGATCTGCTTGGGGCCAACGCGAGCGTGCCGCACATTGTTGCTTATCGGGGTGACCAGCAAGCTCTGATGTTCAAATGGATTGGCGGAGCGTGGGTCGTGCCAGGAAATCGCTGGCTCAAGCTGACGAAAGTTGGCGACGGATACTTCTACCTGAAGGACGAACTGCTTGGTACGACAGAAGCCTACTCGGATACCACCGGCAAGTTCTATTCAGAAACGACCCGTACGGGTGTGATCCGCAAGGTCATGTATGACGGCAAGCAGCGGTTGTCGGTGATCGCCCAGTGGCCAGCAGATAACGTAATAGCTGGAACCGCGACGTCAATCCGTGTGGAGTACGACAGTAACGACCGTATCGTTACCCTGGTAGATCCGTTGGGAATGCCTACGGAATATGCTTACGACGGAAAGGGCAATCTTGCTTCGGTAACTGCGCCATATGACCACGTCCGTCAGTATCTGTACGAGGACACCCGCTTTCCAAACGCATTGACAGGTGTAAAGGACGAGTCCGGTTCGCGGGTTGCAACGTGGACCTACGATTCCAACGGACGTGCAAGCTCGGTCAGTCATCCCGACACGACGCGTAACGTGTCGCTCAGCTACGGTCCCGGCTTTACGACGCTCAGCGACATGGCTGGCAGGAGCACGTACACCTGATGTTCTGGATACGCGGCGCCCTCGTTCAATTGCTACACCGCGCGGGACGGTATCGCGAACGTGGGATGCAGCGGGGAATCTGAAACAGAGACAGACCCCGGATGGGAATACCCAGTACACGTGGGACAGCGCCAACCGGCCAACGAAGGCGGTTGCGACAGTCGCGGGGAAGAAGACAGTAACGACGATTGAGTACAACGATGACAGCTCACTGCGTCCGCATCTGGTCGCTACACCGGGCAAAGTCCGTGCGTTCGTCTATGACTCGCGAGGCAACGTCACGGGCTATGCGGAGCGCGCAACTACTGACCTGACGGGCGAACAGGGACTGCAAGCGGTCGGGACGGGTAATCAGATGACAGTCGGCGCACGCTACGACGATGCGGGCCGCCTTCTGTCAGCCACTGTCATCCAGGACGGCCTGAAGCTTGAGGACTGGACTTATACCTACGACGTACGCGGCAACATCGCAACGACACGGGATGCGGTGTCGGGGTGGGCGATGCGAACGCTTGAGCGTAACGCCGCGAACCGTGCAACACAGATCGCGGGTAACAGCGGTCAGGCGAGCATCGCTTACGATGAACGTGGTCGCGTAAAGTCTTTTCAGTACAAAGAGCCGGCAAGCTCCATAAATGGTGGACTCTCCCGCGTACTGGCAGTCGACTATCAGTATGGTGCGAATGGCACGGTGTCGTCACGTTCAGCGAAGGTCTCGACTAACGGCGCGTGGTGGCAACCGATCAGCGATGCTGAGCTAGGTGTGTGGCTGACCAACTGGGAGCTGGGCAATGACCCGGTTGCGCCGCCGCCTATGCTCACAGGAGTCAAGTCTGATGCTGGAGCCTTCGTTCCAGACATGTGCGTTGAATGTTATGTGGCGTGGAAAGCCAAGTTGACGGCGACGCTGTATGGTAGTGAACTAAGCGATTCACTGCCGAATTGGGGCGAGACAACGGAGCTGATGCTGAGCGATCAGTCGCAGGTTCCTTATCCTGCTCTTGTGCCGGACCTGACAAGTTCTGCTAAGCGGGCAATGCTTTACGGTGCCTTCTTCGGAGCCGCGAGTGGTGATGGTGGGATGGTTAAGTGTGGTGGCAGGGAAGCTCACGAGAGTGAATGCTTCGCGCGGTACGAAGTTCAAATGGAAATGTGCAATGCGATTGCTTTCCATAGGGGCGGCGCGCGCGGCATCGCGCTTTGCAAACAACAGGCATTCGAAGATTATCAAAAGTGCAGAGGTTATTGATGGCTAATCATCCGCCGTATTGTGTGGTCCTGACCTATCTCGAGGATCGTCAAGAGTTTGCCTTGCAAGCTGTTGATCGAGCTAGGTTTGCGCCGCTCATAGCCGGACAATTCGAAATACCGATCCTGCTAGATGAATTCGATTTCAGGCTTGATGACGAATTCGCGCAAGGGCTTGGCGCTACCATGCTGAATCTGATTGCGCTTGGTCAGCCGGACATCAAGCAGTATATGAGCGTGACGCAACGGCCGGATGACAGACCGTCAGAAGAGTAATTGGCCAAAGGTTAAGTTGGTATGACCGACTAACGTTTGGTCATTGTACTGACGGCGCGCGAACGGGCTTGATGGGGCCCGTAGGAAAAGCGCGAACTGTCCTCTTGTCAGCTCCGTCCGGCGGAGCGGACCGCGCGCCGCCGGAGATTACCAGAGCGAATGCTTCGCGCGCTATGAAGTTCAAATCGAAATGCGCAATGCGATTGCTCTCCACATGGGCGGCGCCCGGGCCGTCGCACTGTGTAAACAGAGCGCATTCAAAATTTATCAAGATTGCAGAGGGTATTAATGGCTAAAAATTCCCCATATTCCATGGTTCTGACCTACACCGAAGATCCTCAGCAGTTGATCATGCAAGCTGTAGATTCAGTCAGACTGGCTCCGCTCTTGGGCGGAATTATGGAAGTGCCGTTTTTTGTGGACGATCAGGAGTTCAAGTTTGACGACGAATTGGCGCGACAGCTTGGAGTTGCAATGCTTAACGTGATTGCATTGAGCAGACCCGACCTCAAACAATACCTGACCGTCACGCAGCATCCAATAGACGGACCGTCAAAAGAGTAATTGATCAGAGGCTTGAGTGCCATGACCGACCGATTTTTGGTCATAGCACCGAGGGAACAGGAACGGGCCGGACGGAGCCCGTGGGAAAAATACGAACTGTTCTGTTATCAAAGGATAGTGACTCGAAGCTATCACGCAAAAGGGCGGGAAGCATCGCCTGCCCTTTTCGTGTATCAACAGTACAGGGGCCTTGATGGCTAAACATCCGCCGTATTCTGTGGTTCTGACTTACAACGAAGATCTGCAGCAGCTAATTGTGCATACCATTGATCCAAACAGCCTTGCTCCGCTCATTGCAGGGAGGATGGGCGTGGTGATGGCTGATGAACAAGATTTCAAACTGGACGATGAATTTGCGCGGCAGCTTGGAGTTGGGATGCTCAATACGATTGCTTTGGGTCAGCCTGACATCAAGAAGTACATGACGTTCACAGAAGGACCGATCGACAAGTCGTCAGAGGGGTAGCAGCCAGAGGGTAGGTGCCACCCGATCGACGTTTGATCATGGAGCCGAAGCGAAGCGGACGGCCGCGGTGCGCACGCTGCCATCATGATTGTGTTTGCGCGCGATGGCCACTACCCGCCGGGTCCTTCACCCATCGCCTTATATTGCGCGTAACTAAACATCTGAAAATGCTGGCGGCCCGGCAGTTTCGCAATGACCTTTGAGTGGTCGGGCGGAATTTCGCCGAACATCTCATAGTGAAATGCGAACGTGCTCACGTAGTTAACGGTTGGCGTGATTGAGTGGCAATGCACGTAGCCGCCGGCTTGCACGGCGTTCCAAAATACCTTGTCGCCGCGGATACTTTCGCGCGGGTCCTTGAATAGCCACGCCGCGCATGCGGGAAAGGCGGAGCGCGTAAGAAAATAACAGTTGGTGTCATTGAAATCGACGCCGTTGGATTCTTTGCAGATGCCGAGCAGACGGCCGTCGGCAGTGAAAATCGTTCGAGTCGCCGTGACTACCTGTGCACCCGTTTCCGCGACTATTATGCGCATCGTTTCGACATGGTTTGGCTCATACCAGTTGTCGGCGTCGAGAAAACAGATCGCATCAAATCCACTCGCGGCCGCGCAAGCGGCACCTACACCGCGAGGCGTGTCCCCGTAGTCGGCGTGATTGGGAATCTTGATGTGGACCACACCTTTCCAGCTATCAATGTCGGCAACAGGGAATCCATCGGCGACCATAAAGTGAGTCACGTTACCTGCTTGCGCAAGAACGCTTTCATGACATCGTCGTAAGACGTGACGTGGCTCTTTATAGTAGGCGCTAATGACGGCGACTCGCATGAAGGCTGTTTGTCGGATTGGTCGAACGGCGGATTATATCTATCGGTAACCCATACCAAACTATCTCAATTATGTAGGTCAGTTCTTCCGTGGGGGTGCGGTGGTTTCCTCACGGCGCAGCGTGTGGGGAATGGATCGTTGCGGGAGTGCAGGGGACGGAATTTCCTCCGCGCGTCGCCCGCAGAGCCTTGTATGGTGTGGCATCGCCCCCGTTGGGGTACAGTTTTCGCCCAAATTCGCGAACAAATTCTGCTGGTAACGTCCTTACTCAGCGGCACCTCCGCCCAAATGAGTGATTTCAACCAATATGGCGGGTGTATGCTCAAAGCGAAAGCTTGTCGATGACAGCACCTCACCACGCTGAACCTTGTTCGTGGCTCTTTCAGGATCAAACCGTGCCGGGCGCCCAGCGCCTGCTGCGGCAGCAGGTTTTACCAGCGTGAACGTGATGCTCAGGACGAATCCAGTTGCATCCATCGGCCTGTCAGATGACTGAGCCACAGCGTTTCACGGTGCGTCACGTCAGCGTCTACCGTTACTCGGAACCCGTGCGGTTCGGCGAACACCGGATGATGTTCCGCCCGCGCGCCAGCCACGACCTGCGCCTCGTCACGAGCCGGTTGGTGATTACGCCCACGCCGTCGCGGCTGCACTGGCTGCACGACGTATTCGACAACTCCGTGGCAGTCGCGAGTTTCACGGGCAAGGCGAGTGAATTGCGCTTTGACAGCGAGGCGACGCTCGAACACTTCGAAACGCCCATGCCTGATTACGCGCTTGAACCGTACGCGGTGAACTGGCCGTTTGCGTACACGAACGAGGAAGCGTCCGATCTCGTGAACGCGCGCAGCCGCCAATATCCAGACCGCGACGTCGACGAATGGGCACGGCGCTTCGTGCCCGTGCCGGGCAGCGGCGGTGCGAGCGGCACGGGCGGCAAAAATGGCACCGGCGGCACGATGGCGTTGCTGCGCGCGATGACGCTCGACATAAAAAGCACGTTTTTCTATGTGCGCCGTACGGAGAAGGGCGTGCACCGTCCTGGCGACACCTTGCGCAACCGCAGCGGCAGTTGCCGCGATTTCGCCGTGCTGATGATGGACGCGGTGCGCTCGCTCGGCCTCGCGGCGCGTTTTGTGAGCGGTTATCTGTTCGTGCCCGACGTGCCCGAGCATGACGCGGTGCAAGGCGGCGGTGCGACGCATGCATGGCTGCAAATCTATTTGCCTGGCGCCGGCTGGGTCGATTTCGATCCGACCAATAGCATCGTCGGCAATCGTCATCTGATTCGGGTGGCGGTGGCGTGGAACTACTACCAGGCGTTGCCGTTGTGGGGCACATGGCATGGCGCGCCGCATTCGTTTCGCGGTTTGCAGGTCGATGTGAGCGTGACCGAGGGTAAGTGAGGAGCGAGCCGGATGACTGGGCTCGTACAAATCGAACGTGTTAGCTGGGAGTGTCAACTCAGGTTGCTCACCGGGCGCGTCAACTGAATGTTTCAACTGGAAGAGGGCGTCGCGATGAAATTGCGCGTTGGCTACGAGCTGGTCTATGAGTGTGTGCAACCGACGCCGATGATGCTGATGTTGAACACGCACTATTCGCACGCGAAGGAAGTGCTGAGTCCGGATTTGCTGGCGGTCAATCCGCCGGTGCCGATCAGCCAGTATCGCGACGGCTTCGGCAATCTGTGCAGCCGGATCGTGGCGCCGCAGGGGTTGATAGAGTTTTCGACGAGCGCGGTGCTCGAGGTGTCGTCCGAGCCTGAGCGGCGGCCGCCGCTGACCGAGCAGCATCCGGTAGAGGCATTGCCTGACGATACCTTGGTGTTTCTGCTGGGCAGCCGATATTGCGAAACTGATTTGCTATCCGAATTTGCGTGGCAGACCTTCGGCAAGATGCCGCTCGGGCGCGGGCGCGTGGATGCAATCTGCAACTACGTGCACGAGCATATTGTGTTTGGCTACGACTTCGCGCGGCCGACCAAGACCGCGTGGCAGGCGTGGCAAGAGAGGAAGGGCGTGTGCCGGGATTTCGCGCATCTGGCCGTGGCGCTGTGCCGGGCGATGAATATCCCCGCGCGCTATTGCACGGGCTATATCAGCGATGTCGGCACGCCGCCGCCCTACGCAACGATGGATTTCGCCGCGTGGTTCGAAGCCTATGTTGGCGGCTGCTGGCAGACCTTCGATCCGCGGAATAATGTGCCGCGCACGGGGCGGGTGTTGATGGCTCGGGGAAGAGATGCGGCTGACGTCGCGATCAGCAATGCGTTTGGGGCGACGCAGTTAATGAAGTTCGATGTTGTCTGTGAGGCGCTATAGATTTTTCTGCCGCTAAACGCCTAAAAAAGGCCTAAAGTTTTTCGCGTGAAATGCCGAAAAAACCGGAATCTCTACTCGCGCCGCGAGCCGATTCCGGACCGATATGATGCCCCGCAACACAGCCACCACGTTAGCGGCAATCCTGCTGGCAGTGCCAGCGTCAAAAGCATGCCCAACGGAGCTGGCTTCGATCCCGGTCAGTCTGACCGTGCAGGAAACCTGCGTCATCCAGTCGGTGGACGCGGCCATTACCGTTGCGAATCAACCGGCGGTTTCCTGTCTGCACGGGGCGCCATTCCAGATATCCCAGGTCGCATTCGACCCCGCCGCGTCGGACGAAACAACGCGAAATCAGGCGCAGCCGGTTCAATTCGTCGCCGCCCACGGCGCCCGGCAAACGATCTGGACGATCAACTTCTAGAAATCGTCCTTCGCCCGTTACGCGGGCGATCCCTCGGCCGGCAGAGCCAGTGCCCAAAGATCAAAAGCTGATCGTCGCGGTAATCGTGTCGCTGTAATTGCCGGGCATCGGCGTTGTCTGCGCCGGCACGCGGCCGTACACCGTGATCGACACCGCATTGCCACTGCCCGTGCCCGTTGCCATCGTCGTGCCCGCGGTGCCGTCACCCCATGCGCTCGTGTGGGCGGCATCCGTGTAAAGCTGGTAGTTCACCGCGCCGCCACCGCCCGTGCGCTGCATCTGGCGTGCCGCGACGCTGCCGCTCAATCCGCTGCTGAGCGCGATCTGATACGCGTCGCCGTTCGTGCAGCGCGCCGTGATCGCACCGCTCGCGTTTAACGCCGAACTCAGCACGCCCGTCGATGTGAAAGCAACGTTGGTCGCGCTGATCAGGCAGTTGTTCACCACCGTCGCGCTGGCCGTGAAGCCGAAGCTGCCGGCGCTCGTTGTCAGCGCGGCGCAGCCTGGTGCGAGCAGCAAGAAAAAACCATAGGTGAGCGAAGTCTGGCTCAAGGTCTGCGAGTACGTGGTGCTGGCGTTGCCGGTCGTGGGTACAGTTGGCTGATTGGCGGTGATCTGGCCGTAGAAGTTCACCGATGTCGTCGCGGTATTGCCGGTGACCGGCTTGTTGAGAGTCACCGAAATCGGTGTGGTGCCGAGCGTCGTCGAGCCCCATGGGAGCGAAAGGGCGGCGTCCTGATACAGGTTGTATTGCAACTGGTTGGCGCCGATCGTCAGCGCACGCGGGGTCGTGCCGCCCATGTTCAGACACACCTGCACGCTCGGCGTCAGCGTAATCGCAGGCCACGTGCACGAAATGCTGACTGTGCCGGTCGCAGCCACGGCGCTCAAGCCGATCGGGCTGACGTTGCCGAAGCTCAACGCCGACGGGCTCGCTGTACAGGTTTGCGCACTCGCACGCTGCGGCAACACGCCGAGCAGCGCGCATAGGGCGAGGAGCAGGACGAGCCGTCTCATCGCGTTGCCGCCGTGCCGGCAGCGGCTGTGCTGCCGCAGGTCAACGGTCCGAGCGTCGGCAGCGAGCCGTCGGCCGGACGCTGGTAGGCGAACTCGACGCTGCAATGGGTGGCGCCGGTGTCGATCTCGAGATGATTGTCGCGCTGCAGATTCTCGATGAAGGTCAGGCCGTCGTAGCCGACGATCGTGTCGCCCCCGCTTTCGACGTGATGCACGCGCGTGCCCGGCGGTAGCAGCTTGCCGTCGGCGCCACGCAGAATCACCGAAGCAGCGCTGTAGCGCGTCACGGGAAAATTCGCCAGCACTCCCGTGAGCGACTTCGGTACGAGATCCATGGAGGTCGTGGCGATGCGCGCATCGGCGGGCAGGTTCATGCTGTCGATCGCGACCTGGTTGTGCTGGTACGCGTTCAGGTCCGGTATCAGCAGATGGCCGTTGCGGTCGGTCGTGCCGATCACGCGATTTTCGTGCAGCACCGGCACGCCCGCGACGCCGTCGGTGGAGACCAGCGCGAAGCCGTCGTCGATCCGCCGCGCCGGCTGGATGCTGCGGTCCATCAGCACGATCGCGCCGCTTACGTCGAGCGAGGCATTCGCATGCCGGTCGACGTCCTGCGCGAGCGCGGTCACCTCGCCGTAGTTGCCGAGATACTGCGCCTGCGCCTGACGGTACGGCACCGCGCCCGAGCCGCCCGCCTGCACGCCCCAACCCCAGCCGCCGGCATAGTCGGGCGGGCGCTGCGCGTTGAGGTTGTAGGTGGACTGGCCATTCTGACGGCCGACACTGGCATTGATCGCGGTGTTGTTGCCGAGGCCGAAGCTCGCGGTCAGAAATACGCCTTGCGCGTTGTGCTGCAGAAAATCCTTGTAAGTGCTGAGCGTGAGCGACGCCAGATTGCCGAAGTTCAGCGTGTACGAGAGCGAGCCGATCCGCGAGGCAGGAATGCCCGGAAAACGGTAGCCGATATAGCTGACTGACACGGTCTGGCGGCTGAAGAAGGGCAGCGCCAGCGTCACGCGGTCGGTGGCGGTGGGCACCGGCGTGCCGTCGCGCGCGGCCAGGTCGCCGTAGTTGCCATAGGCGCGCAGCGTCTGCGCATCGATCGAGAAGTGCGGTTCGATCAGCTGATAGCCGAGACCGAGTTGGGTGCCGGTCAGCTTGCCGGCGCTCGCGGACAACGAGCCGTTGATCACGCCGGCCATACCCATGCGCACCAGTGCACCGGCGCCCGCATTGACGAGGCCACCGGTGGCTTCCGCATGTCCTTCGAGTGTCAGCGTGTCGCTCATGCCGCGCCGCGCGGTGGCGCTGACCGCCGGGCGCGGATCGTAGGAAAACGAATCGATGCCGTACGCGCGGCGCAGAAATCCCGCCTCGAACGAATAGCTCGACAGGCCCGCTGCCAGCATGCGCGTATCGACGTAGAGCGGCAGCGAAGTCGAAATGGTGCGGCCGAGCGCGTCGTGCGTAATGACCGTTGCCACGCCCGCGCCGGTGATGCCCGGCACGTTGTTGACGATGAACGGCCCGCTTGGCACATTGCCGCTGAATTGCCGCACGTTGTTGATGTACAGATCCACCGCAGACGGCACGACGGCCGTGCCCGAGAGCGCCGGCACCGGAAACGTCACGAGGTCGGGACGCAGCGCGAAGTTGCTGCGCCACTGGAAGCCGCCGATGCGGATCGAACGGCTCCAGTCGAGCGAGGACGAAATGGTGTCGCCGAACTGCGTGGTGCTGAGCGTGGCCGGATTCGAGGTGCTCCACGCGGTGTCGTAGCGCACGTAGCGATGCAGATCGCGGTATAGATACGCGATACCGGTATTGCTCAGTACACCGGACGGGTCGAAGTAGCGCTCCTCGCTCCACAGGGCGAACTGCGCATTGGTGTCCGTTTGCGCGAACGCGTCGTAGTTGATCAGAAAGCCGCGCGATGCGGCGGCGTTCGGCGTTTGCGCTAACTCGCGCGTATCGAAGGTGTACGGCTTGCGGATCGCGTCGGGCACCTGCAGATCGATGGTCTGGAGCGACGCGTCGTATTTGTAGCGCAGGCCCGGGATCTGGTCGAGTTCGATCGAAGCGGTGTCGGCGGCGCCGAGCTTGTCGGTGGCAATGCCGATTTCGCTCAGGTCTTTCCCCGTGGCGCTGAGCCGGCCGCCGACGTCGCGAAAGTGCGCGATCAACGAGGTGCGCTGGCCGTTGAGCATGACTTCAAGATACAGATCACGGCCTGCCGCGACGTCCGGCGCGGTCTTCGCCGCGATGCGTTCGGCAGAGGCCTGACCGGGGGCTGGCGGCGCCATCGCTTGCGCGCCCGCCCGATTCACGCTCAGCAAGTTCAGCGTTGCCGCGAGCGTGACGGCATGCAGTCTCCATCCATGGCGTATTCGCCGTCGTGTCATTCTCATTGATTGCGTGGCGGTGCATCATGTGTGTTCCTGGCGACCCCGGCGCGATCTTGATCGGCCTTGCGTGCCTTTCGTCAGCACGTGTGTCGGCCCTTGAACCCTCGTGTGTTCACTCGACATTCACCGTCGCTTCAGCCGGCAGCGAATTGACCGCGGCACGTACCTTCAGCGGACCGTTCTGGCCGGCGTTGTCCGGCAGCGTGACCGGCCAGTGGCGTTCGCGGCCGGCCAGCGCGTAGCCAAGCAATCCTTTGTTGATCACGTAGGCGTTTCCTGCGTTGTCGATCAATTGCACGGCGGCGATCTGCGCGCGCTTTTTGCCCGCGTTGTCGACGCGCAGCAGCCAGCCTTGCGCGCCGCGTGACAGATGCCACGACAGCTTCGGCTGACCGATGTCGACGGACGGCTCGACGAACACCGGCACCGAGTAGCGCAGACGGATCGTCACGCCGCTGGTGGGCGCGGCATCAGGCTCGGGCAACTCGTCGATCAGCACGCGGTAGCCCTGTTCAGCATTCGATGGCTGCGCAGTCGTGCGCACCAGCCTCACCAACTGATCGGCATGCGCGCCGATCTGGATCAGCGGTGGGCTTGCGACCAGATCCTGAGTGGGCGTGAGCGTGTCTTCGCCGCTTGCCTGATCCCAGCGGAACACGCGAACCTGGCCGAACAGCGGCTTCTCGCCGGGGTTCTTCAACGTGATGCCGGTCGCGTTGGCATCCGCCGACATGTCGACCATCACCGGCGAAATTTGCAGCGTCGCGGCCTGCGTGGGTGGGGCCGTCAGACACCATGCGAATGCGCTCGCCGTCAGCAGGCGAAGAGGTCCGTTTATGGCGCCCGCGCCACGCGTGTTTGCAGACCACGTCCTTGCGAATCGCGTCGGTGCAGACCGCGTCCTTACTGACCGTATCAAAAGTAGACCGTGGCAGTGATGGTGGTCTGATAGGTGTCAGGTTTCGGGGTAGTCTGCGCCGGCACCTGGCCGTACACGACAATCGATTGTGCCGAGCCAGTGCCGGTGCCGCTGGCTGTGTTGGTGCCTTGCGTGTTGCCCCACAGGGTCGTATGGCCCGCATCCTGATACAGCTGGAACCCGACGGTGGTGGCGGTATTGCCGGTGGCCGTGCCGGCCATCAAACGGCTCGTTACGGTGGAGCCGGTGACCGTACCGGCGTCGAGCCCGACGTTGTACGGCGTGGTGTTGGTGCAGGTCACGGCGACCGTGGTCTGCTGGTTGATCGCGGTGCCGAGCACACCGTTGCTGCCGAAGTTCAGCGGGTTGGCGCTGATCGAGCAGTTGGCGTTCAACGTGAGCGTGACGGTGAAGGTGGTGACGGCGGTGCCGTTCGAATAGGTGGCGGCGCGCGCGAGCTGTAGAGGCAAACCGAACATCAAAGCGACGATGAGGCTGGACGACAGCAGTTTTTGTTTCATTACGAGACCTCGCAAACCGACAGGACGCGGATTTTCCAATTGCGCGGGCAGTTTGAAATTTCACTGGCTAGATTGTCGGTCTATTTGCCGGATATTTCAGTGGAGCGTAATTGTGTTATGCAATGACCATCGCAATTGATGAAATTAAGTCTACACCAGACTTTCTTCATAATACAAATTGTTGTGTTGGGAAATTTATTCGAAATATCTGGCGTGGGCAGTGTGGGCGAAGCAGGGAAATTGAGGAATTAGGAAATTATTTCTATGTGCAGGTTCGGGAAAATACCTAATTCAGGTAGTTTTTTCTAATAAATGCGAATATTTTTTGATGTGCGGAATTTGCATGATTGTGTGCGTTGAGTGGCCTATTTAATGCCAATTGACTTATTTGAAATTCGCGCGATTAAATCTCCGGCTGGTGTAAATGTCACGCAATGTTAATTATTGCTTTCAGTCAGCGCGTGCGCGGCGTCATTCGCCAAGCGCGAGCACACGCTTGCGCCGCAACAGCGCCGAGCCGATCGACACCGTCACGCCGATGCAGCCCATCGCGACCGAAAGCGCCACGATCAGCAGGCCGGTTTGTGCCCGTGCGGAAAACACACCGACCAGCAAGCCCGCGAGTGGTTGCGTCATGTTGTTCAACAGGATCACCACGCCGGTTGTCTTGCCGTAGTCCTCGGGCGGAATGATTTTCTGCCGTGCGCTGCGGATGTAGACGTTGAACATCTTGTCGAAGCCGACAATCAGCAGGAAGCCGAGCGCATAACCCCAGGGCGCGGCGCTCGCGCCGGCGATCACGCCGCCGGCACAGATTGAAATGAAGGCGACCCGGCCGAGTGTCTGCGCAGGCCAGGCGTTGCGTGCGATCGTCAGGAGAATCAACACCGTCGCCACGGCGCCCGCGGTTTGCAGGCCGGCATAGTAACGGTTCGATTGTGCGTGAAAGCCGGTCACCATCGCGGCGGATGTCGCGAGCGTCACGCCGATCACCAGGTTTTCGGCGGCGGCGAGCAGCACGACTTTTTTCAGACCGGGCAGCATCAGCACATGGCGCAACGCGGTGCGCAGGGGCATCGTCCAGTGACCGGGTGCAGCGGGAGGTGGATCGCCGGCGCGGAAACCGCTGGTGCGTTGCCACAGCAGCAGCGCCCCATCGGCAAACAGAAACAGCACGCCGGTTGCACCGACCACCCATTCCCAGCGCCACAAGCCGAGTAGCAGTGCGGCCAGCATCGGGCCGAGTACGAAACCCAACTGGTCGGCCAACTGCGAGTAGGCGAGGACACGCTGGAATTGTTGTGTGCTGAAGATTTGCGGCAGCATCACTTCGCGTGCGACCAATCCTTGGCTCGTGAGTACACCGCACAAGGCCGACAGCGCGATCAACCAGCCGATGCCGCCAAACAGCACATACGCCAGCACGCCACCGAAACACACCAGTGCCCGTACGGTCTGGCTCACGCGCATCAGCTTGAGCGGCGAGATGCGGTCGCACAAGGCGCCGAAGAAAGGAAAGACCAGGTAGCGCGGCAGGGTTTCGATAAAAAACGCGAGCCCCGACCACGAGACCTGGTGCGTCGTCTGAAACACGACGAGTGGAACGAGGAACAGCAGGACCTGATCGGCGAGACGCGCGACAAACAGCGAGCAGAAGAAAGCCTGATGGTTGACACGCACCGTTCATGTCCCGCCGTTTATGGGTCGAGACCGATCCTATCAAAGATCGAAGGGCCCCAACTTATTGCTTGCCGCACTCCGCGCCTTGCATCCCCTGCATGCCTTCCTGAATCTGTTCCGGCGTCAGGTCGCGCTTGTGCGTGGCGAGCGACCAGCTGTGGCCGAACGGGTCCTTCAACTGACCGTAGCGGTCGCCCCAGAACATGTCGGCAGGCGGCATGACGACGGTCGCGCCGGCCTCGACGGCCTGCTTGAAACTGGCGTCGACATCCTCGACGTAGTAGTGAATCGTGACCGGCGTGCCTTTCAGCGCGTTCGGGCCCAGCGCGTTGTGGTCGGGCCATTCGTCGGTCAGCATCAGCATGGAGTCGCCGATCTTCAGGCTGGCGTGCATCACTTTGCCGCCGGGACCGGGCAGACGGTGTTGCTCGACGGCGTTGAAAGCCTTGATGTAGAACGCGATGGCTTCCGCGGCGTTGGCGCAAATCAGATACGGGGTAAGCGAGTGCATCCCGTCCGGGATCGGTTTGACAGCAGGGCTGGACATGACGGCGACTCCTTGAATTAACAGGTTCGTGAGTTGAAAGACCGGCTGCGCGAGCCAGGCCTTCAACGTTACGACGAGTGGATCACCGTCGAATCGACACTCCGGGAAAAATATTTTTTGAGCACGCCCGTGCGGTGCGGTGCGATGAGTCAGCCGGCCGGATTGTCGTCGTCCGGCGGTGCGGCGGGTGAGGAAGGGGTCGCCGGCGTCGCCGCGCCGCCGCCCGGCGCGCCGAGAATGCTGATCTGGAACGTCGGCGTGGCCGCGAGCGATTGCAAGGTCGCGTCTTCCGGGATGTGCTCGAACAGCGGCAGGATCACCGAGCCGCCGATCACCGCGCGCCGGCTATTGTCGGCCGGACGCAAGCCCCACACGTCCTGGTAGACCACCGGCACGGCCATGCCGTTGCGGGTCGTGTTGCCGATGTACAGCATCACATGCCCTCCAATGTAAATCAGCGTGCGTAGCGGTTCACCATGCTGGGCGAGGTAGTCGAGCCGTTGCGCCGGCGTCGACGCGGATAGATCGATCATGCGTCCGGCGCTCATCTGCGTCGACGAATGGCGCGGCAGCCACACGCCGAACGCCGCGAAGATGCTTTGCAGTTCCGACGAACAGTCGTTGTAGAGGCCGCTATTGCCCCAGCCGTACGGCCGGCCGATCAGCGTTTTCATCAGCGTTGCCAGATGCCGCGGGGTGGCGGCGAGCGGCATCGGAGCGATCTGCGCATCGTTCAGTTGGGCGGTGCGGATGATCGCGTGGCCGTCCACATCGCGGGCCGGGACGAGGAGTTTGCGCGCGGCGGTGGCGCTGGCAGCTTCGCTCGCGGGTTTATTTGCCTGAGGTGCCGGCCGCATGGCGTTGTCCGGGGCGAGCGGCAGCAGCGTGCCGGCGGGCGCGTCGAAACGGAACACACCGCGGCTGTCGCGCACCGGCGCTGAGGCGACTATCACGGCGCCCAGAGACTTTGCCGTGGCGGCGCGCCACGTGTCGACGAAGGCGTCGTCAGTCAGGCCGACGCCTTCTGTGCGCACCCAGCCTTGCACGTCGGGCGTCTGCACGTAGCGCCACGCGCCGTCGACGCTGCTGCCCAGCACGTACAGCGGCGTGCCTGGACGTACTGCCGAGATCTGCAGGTTGTCGAACGGATAGCCTTCGCCGGCGAGGTGGTGATCGTAGAACGACGGGTCCGTGGTCGGCAGTTCGCGCACCATCAGGTTGCCGGTGGCGATCGCGCGACTTTCGGACTGGTAGACGGCCTTCTGCGTGAACTGGCCGACATCCATGTTTTGCGCAATGGCGTCGATCCATGCCTTATCGTGCGGACGGAAATTCTCGCCGTAGCCGAGCGCCGCACCGCTCTTGCCGGTGTTGTCGAACTTGTCGATGCGGCGCTGCTGCAGCGCGACAATGTCCGCGCCTTGCTGGCGATAGACGCGCATCGCCACGTAAGCGGAATTCCATGGCGACGGCGCGCTCGTGCCGGTGCCGAAATAGCGCGCGTAGAGGGCGCTGAAGTGTGCCTGCTGATCTGCCGGACTCAGGAACGGCCGGTCGTAGCCGAGGTTATCCGGTTCGAGCCAGTGGTCGACGTTCTGGTCGTAGTTGGCGATCGGGAACAGTGCGACGGTGTCGACGCTGGTATGGGCATCTCGGGTCGGCGCTGGATTGCTGCAGGCGGCGAAGGTAGCGGCGGCTGCGAGCGCGGCGCATAGCGTGGCGGCGCGGCGGGCGTGCGGCAAGCGGGCGGCGAGGCATGCGGCAAAGCGGGGCAGAACAGCGACAGGCATGGAGTTCGACGGTGATGGTCCAAGGGCCCGATGATACGGTGTCGCGCGGTGGCCGCGGCGCTATGAGTGTATTTACACAACGTTTATGTGGTTTCATTGGGGTTCGAATCGTCAATAGCGGCTGTGCCATACCGCACTTCACGTGCGAGCGACCACACATGCCGGGCGTTTCCTTACACTCGACACATTGCCTCGAAGCGTCTTTCACGAGGCTCCACAACCAGGAGAACAACATGCAAACCAGCGCACGCAATCAATTCGCCGGCGAAGTCGCCGAAGTCAAACACGGTGCCGTGAACGACGAAGTCACGTTGCGCACCCCGGACGGTCTCGAGATCGTCGCAATCATTACGCACGGCAGTGCGACGTCGCTCGGCCTCGCTGCCGGCAAGAAAGCTTTTGCGCTGGTCAAAGCGTCGTCGGTGATCGTGATGGTCGACGTCGCGAAGAGCCAGGTGTCGGCGCGCAATTGCATCGCAGGTACGGTGTCAGCAGTGACCAAGGGCGCGGTGAATTCGGAAGTGACCATCAGCGCGGGCGGCGCGCAGATCGCCGCGATCATCACCAATGAAAGCGTCGACCGCCTCGGCCTCGCGAGCGGTAAGGCGGCGACGGCGATCTTCAAGGCATCGAGCGTGATCATCGGCGTCGAATAACGATCGACGCATGGCGTTGTTCGCAGGCTCGACGTCCGGACAACGCTTTATCAGGGCGCTCGTGGATCGAACGGAAAGAGGGCAGCATGCGCAGCGCGGCGTGCCGTGAAGGAAACGGCGGCTTGATTTACACTGCACGCCTCGCTCTTCCTCTTTCCGCTTTCATTACGGACGCCGTCATGTTCGAAGTCTCCTCCGCCTCGCATCTCCCCAAAGCCGCGCAATACGAAGAACTGGTCGCCCAGGCGCGCGCGCTGCTCGCCGGCGAAACCGACTGGATCGCCAACGCCGCGAATTTCTCCGCGTTCGTGTTCCATTCCCTGAGCGATCTGAACTGGGCCGGCTTCTACTTCCACGACGGCCGCGAACTGGTGGTCGGGCCTTTCCAGGGCAAGCCCGCCTGCGTGCGCATCGCGCTCGGCAAGGGCGTGTGCGGCACGGCGGCGCAAACCCGTCAGACGCAAGTGGTGCGCGACGTGCATGAATTCCCCGGTCATATCGCCTGCGATTCGGCGTCGCAATCGGAAATCGTCGTGCCGCTGGTGGCACCGGATGGCACGCTGATCGGCGTGTGGGATGTCGACAGTCCGGTCGTCGCGCGCTT
The DNA here is from genome assembly GCF_905220735.1 of Paraburkholderia aspalathi. Classification (NCBI taxonomy): domain Bacteria; kingdom Pseudomonadati; phylum Pseudomonadota; class Betaproteobacteria; order Burkholderiales; family Burkholderiaceae; genus Paraburkholderia; species Paraburkholderia aspalathi. The sequence goes on along the minus strand of NZ_CAJNBA010000007.1, from coordinate 100,493 downwards.
CGATGAAGAAGACGCGAAGGGCATGGAAGCACTGTGCGCGGTGTTTATCGAAGCCGCGCTGCCGCGCGCAGCCTAAGCGTTTCAGGCGGCGCTGATCCACTGGTGCGGTGGCACCCTATGCATTTTCATACATAGACTAGATGCATTTCAGGGGATGGGTCGGCGGACCTCATCCCGCTATCGTTCTCTCCACGCGTTCAGGAAAACACATGAGCGCGACGAACCCCCACCAGGTTTTGGAGACATGCATGAGTTCCGCCACCGCTACTGCCACCGCCACCACCAGGCCGCTGACATTCCAACGTTCCCCCGCTTTACCCCGTAATTGCACCTTCGATAGCCACGACTGGGAGATTCTCAGCCGCTACTGGCATCCGGTGGCGTTCGCCGCCGACGTGACCGACAAACCCATCAGTGTGACGCTGCTCGACGAGCCTCTGGTTGTGTTCCGCTCGAACGGCCAGTTGGTGAGCGCGCGCGATGTCTGTCCGCATCGCGGCGCGCCGCTCAGCCAGGGGTGGGTCGATAACGGCAACATCGTGTGCCCGTATCACGGCCTCGCGTACGGCAACGACGGCAAGTGCAAGCACATTCCGTCGCAAACGGACGGCCCGATTCCCGAGCGCCTGCATCTTGTCACGTATGCGACGCAGGAAGCTTACGGTCTCGTGTGGGTCTCGTTGGGTGGCGGCACCGAAGCGTTGCCCGCGTTTCCCAACTGGAACGATCCCGATTTCCAGCAGATTCTGCCGCCCTCGATCGACATCAACGCTTCGGCGGGACGTCAGACCGAAGGCTTCATCGACGTCGCGCATTTCGCGTGGATCCACCATGACAGTTTTGCCGACCGGCATAACCCGGTGGTACCGCAGTATTCGGTCGAGCGGCGCGAACGCGGCATGCACGCGGAGTACGCAAGCACGGTCAGCAACTTCCCGAAGTCGATGCAGCATCGCGCACCTGAGGGCTATCTGTGGCATCGCTTCTTCGACGTGGACGTGCCGTTCTTTGCGCGCCTGACCGTGCATTTTCCCGACAATGGCCGTCTGTCGATCCTGAATGCCGCGAGCCCGGTGTCCGCGCGCAAGACGCGTCTGTTCGTGCCGATCGTGCGCAACTTCGATAAGGATTTGCCGCTCGAGGACGTCTACGCGTTCAACCGTCAGGTGTTCGAAGAAGATCGAGCGATCGTCGAACAGCAGCGCCCGGAAGATCTGCCGATCGACCGCGCGGCGGAAGCGCCGATTCTCGCCGACCGTTCGTCGGGTGCCTACCGTCGGGCGCTGGCCGAGATCGGCCTCGGCCAGGCCTATGTGCGCTAGTTCGCGGCGCGGGTTTGTGACGAGTGATTGGTGATTCGGGAGAGAAGTCATGAAAGTATGGGAATGCGTGATCTGCGGCTTTCGCTATGACGAAGCACTGGGTCTGCCGGAAGCGGGCATCGCGCCGGGCACGCGTTGGGAAGATGTACCGGACGACTGGTTGTGCCCGGACTGTGCGACCGGCAAACACGACTTTGAAATGCAGGTGATCGCATGACGGCCGCTCAGCATGAAGACAAAGGACAGCCGGTGGTGATCGTCGGTACGGGCATGGCGGGCTATACGGTTGCGCGCGAATTGCGCAAGCTCGATAGCACCGTGCCGATCGTGATGATCAGCCGCGATGACGGCAGCTTCTATTCGAAGCCGATGTTGTCGAATGCACTGGCGATGAAGAAAGAGCCGCAAGCGTTGGCGAGTTTCGACGCCATGGCGATGGCGGCGCAACTGGGCGCGTGGATTCGTGTCAATCAGCGTGTGGAGCGCATTTTGCCGGCCGAGCACACGCTGGTGGTCGACAACGCGTTGCTCGGCTACAGCAAGCTGGTGCTGGCCATGGGCGCGGACCCTCGGCGCCTGAAGGTGGCGGGTGATGGCGCGGCCGACGTGATGTCGATCAACGACCTTGGCGATTACGCGCGCTTCAGATTGGCGCTCACGCGTTGCCGCTCGGTGGCGATTCTGGGCGCGGGTCTGATCGGCTGCGAGTTTGCCAACGATCTGGCCGCCGCCGGTTATGCGGTCAACCTGATCGATCCGGCTTCCACGCCGCTGGCTCGCTTGCTTCCGCAAGATGTGGGTGAGATTTTCGCCCGCGCGCTTGACGATGGCGGCATCCGTTTTCATCCTGGCCGCAGTGTGGATCGTATCGATCGCTTGTCGGACGGTTATCGGCTGACGTTCGCCGACGGTGAGCCGATCGTTGCGGATCTGGTCGTGTCGGCAGTCGGCCTTGTGCCGCGTACGGCGTTGGCGGCTGCTGCGGGTCTCGAGATCGATCAGGGCATTCGAACCGATGCGTGGTGCCGCACCAGCGCACCGGATATCTACGCACTCGGCGACTGTGCCGCGATCGACGGCAAGGTGCAGCCGTATATCCTGCCGATCATGCACGCCGCGCGAGCGCTCGCGCGCACCCTGGCCGGGCAGCCGACCCGCGTCGCTTTTCCGGTGATGCCGATTACCGTGAAGACGCCCGCGAGTCCCGCCGTCGTCGTGACACCCGAGGGCGAGGGCGCGTGGTCGATCGAAACCGCCGGCGACGCGGCGAAGCATGCGGCGCGCGCCGTGTGCTGGCATGCCACCAGCGAGCGTCCGTTGGGCTTCGCCTTGCTCGGCGCGTCGATCGAAGGCAAGGCCGCTCTGATCAAGGCCATGACAGAGGGGCCATTAGCGACCAGCTGACCCATAACAATGTTCCGTCTGACCGACCTCGCTTTGTGATCGCTCGGTGTTTTAAGGGCCTGTCACCTGCAACACATCCGATGATCGCATTCGCGCCGCAAGCTCTGCTTGCGGCGTTTTTTTATCTGTTTGAAAGATGTGCGCGCCGGTGACGAACGCTTAGGAAGCCAGATCTTTCGCGACGTTGGCGATCAGCCTGCGCAACCAGATCGCGGCGACGCTGCGATGCGTGCGGTCGTGCCAGAGTTGATAGTAGGTGAGCGCCTGCGGCTCGCCGGGAATCGGCTCGATACGCAGCGGCAGCATCCTGGTGTAATGCGTGGCGAGCGCACGGGTGGTAGTGAACAGCAGATTGGAGCGCGCTAAAACGTAGGGCGCCATGCCAAAGTAGGGCAGCGTCGTAGTGACGGTGCGCGATAGGCCGCTGCGCGCAAGTTCGACGTCGACCGTGCCCCACGATGTTGTGTTGTACGTCATCACGGCCAGATGTTCCGCTTCTTCGTAGACGGGCTTGCTAAGCCGCCCCGGTTTGATCGGGTGGCCGTTGCGCATCAGGCACACCAGTTCGTCCTTGCACAGCGGCTGCAAATGCAGATGCTCCGGTGGTGTGCGCCAGTTGCCGATCACCAGATCGAGAAAACCGCTTTCCAGTCCATGTTCATAGCCGCCGTCCACCATCATCAGATGCCGGAACTCGAGCTTTGCACCCGGCGCTTCGCGATGAAACGCATCGACTACGGCGGGGACGAAGAACGCATCGAGATAATCCGGCGAGCCGATCCGAAAGGTCTGGCTGGTGGTGGCCGGATTGAACGACGAGGTGGGATGCAGAATGGCCGCGATACTGTTCAGCGCTTGCGCCGTGGGTTCGATCAGCGTGAGTGCGTGCGCGGTGAGAACCATCCGGCTGCCGCTGCGCACCAGCAGCGGATCGCCGGTCATGTCGCGCAGTTTGCGCAGCGCCACGCTGACGGTCGGCTGCGATTGTCCGAGCAGCGTTGCGGTGCGCGAGACGCTCGATTCGGTCAGTAGCGTGTGCAGCACCTTGAGAAGGTGCGAATCGATGACTTCCTTGGACATGAAAAACGGGACCCTGTTTCGTGCGGATCCATGCCGTGGGGCAGTGTTTTTGTCGAAGGATCGCGAGCGAAATATATCGACGGATATAGCGGTCGTCAATCCGGCGAAGCCCTGTGCGAAGGCGTCGAAGGCCGGCGCACGTTGAGTCATAGGGCGCGGAGTATCCCGGTAATAGCCAGCGCTTTATGATGCACGCGATGACGGGCGTGCCGCTGCCCGAATCGGGGAATACACCAAGGGAAACGATTGCCGCGAAGAACGTGCGGCTGGTGCGGTGGACCCGGCCAGGAAAGCCGCTATCATACGAACGTTACCCGGCGGATCAGACCGAAACGCCGGGTTTGCCGGTTGCGCGGTGCGCGTCAGGAGAGACGCTCATCCGCTTTCCTCATTCGCTTTTAATATCCAGGAAATTCAAAGGCCGGCGCGATGCAAGTTCACCCCTACGCCGAGACGCGCACACGCGACGCCGCGCTTGCGGCGGCGCCTTACGGCATGTTCATCTGCACAGCCGACGGCACGTTCGACTCCGTCAACGCAGCTTTCGAGAAGCTGACCGGTTTTACCGCCGAAGAATTGATCGGCCGGCGCACTTTTGAGTCCCTGCTCGACCCGGCCGAACTCGCGAGGCGGCGCGCCGAATTGCCGCCGCTGTCGGCGCTAGGCTCACGCTATGAAGACGAATGGTCCTATGTGCGGCGCAACGGCACCCCGATTCGCGTGGTGTTCGCGCTGGCGCCGCTCGTCGCCGAGCCCGCACATCCCGGTGGTGTAGACACGGGCCCGGCCCGTTATGTCGGCATTGCCATCGACATGACGCGCTACGCGCAGTCCGAGGCGCGCCTGTGGTACGTCTCGCATCACGACGGCGTGACCCGCCTGCCCAATCAGACGCTTTTCACCGAACGCCTCGAGTTGACGATCGCGCGCTGCCAGCGCAACGGCGATGGCTTTACCGTGTTGATTGCCGAACTCGATCATTTGCGCAAACTGCGCGATGCGCTCGGTTTGCATGCGGCTGAACTGGTGTTGCAGATCGTCGGCGAACGGCTGCGCGGTCTCTTTCCCAACGACGGTACGATCGCCTCGATCGGCGGCACGCAATTCGCGCTGCTGATCAACGAAACCGGCGCGGCGGCCGATGCTTTCGCCGCTGAGGCGCTGGGCCGCATCGCCGAATCGATCGACTACGCGGGTACCGCGCTGAACATCACGGCGAGTATCGGCGTCGTCGCCTATCCTGCGGACGGCGCCGATGCCCCGACGCTGATGCGTCGCGCGGGTGTGGCGTTGTCGGCGGCTTCGGCGGTGAACGGCAATGCGGTGCGGCGCTTTTCCACCGCGCTCGAAGGCCAGGCGGCGCGACGCTTCGAACTGGAGACGATGCTGCGCGAAGCGCTCGAGCGTCAGCAATTGCACCTCGTGTATCAGCCGCAGGTGACGCTTTCCAATGGCCGCATCGCGCAGGTGGAGACGCTGCTGCGCTGGAATCATCCGCAGCGTGGGCTGATCAGTCCGGTCGAGTTCGTACCGGTTGCTGAAGAGTCGGGCCTGATCGAGCAGATCGGCGAGTGGGTGATCCGTACCGCGTGCCGCGACGCCGGCAAATTGTTGCGGCTCACCGGCACCTTGCCGCGGGTCGCGGTGAACGTGTCCCCGCAGCAGTTCCAGCGGCACAATCTGTTCGAGACGATCCGCGAGGCGCTCGAAGATGCCGCGCTCGACCCTTCGTACCTTGAAGTGGAAATCACCGAGGGCGTGCTGCTGGGCGACACCGAGCTGGCACTGCAGACGCTGCATGCGTTGCGCGAATTGGGCGTTGAAGTCGCGGTGGATGATTTCGGCACCGGCTATTCAAGCCTTGCTTATCTCACGCGCTTTCCGCTGAATCGTCTGAAAATCGATCGCTCGTTTGTGATGCGCATGAGTACCGATCCGCAGTGCGCGGCGCTCGTCGGCGCCATTATCGCCATGGCTCATGCGTTGAAATTGCGGGTGACGGCTGAAGGTGTGGAGACAGCCGAACAGGCTGCGCAACTGGAAGCGCTCGGCTGCGACGAGGCGCAGGGATTCTGGTTCTCGCGACCCATCACCATCGCGGCGTTGCGCAATTTGCTGAAGCCGTTGGGCACGGGTTGACGATCGGCGGTTGACTTCGGCAATCCCGTGGCCAACTTGAAGTCGTAGGCGTGCAGTCGCCGCAGCGCGCCGTACTTCGCGCAAGACGCGTGTCGCCCAAGCTAACCGGAAAAGAGAAAGGGGCCGAATGGCCCCTTTTCGTCTGCTCGAGTTACGACACGAGACTTATTTTGCTGCGTCGTCTGCGGTGGTGAGCGCTGTGCCGGCCATACCGGATGCGCGCTTGATGCTGTCCTGCACCACATTGCTCGAATGAATCATCGAGGCCATCACGGATTGCATTGCCCCGAATGCGCTATCCGAGCTGAACGGCGTGGTTTGGCCGAAGCCCGAACCGAGTTGCGCCACATTTGCGCCGAACTCTTCGCGCAGTGATTCGCCTGCCTTGGTCAACGCCGCGGTGAACTGCGCGTCAATTTCCTTGACGTGCTGCGCGTACGACAAGGTGCGTTGCACGAGTTGCTGCTGCAAATCGGACACGCCGGCGAAGGGCGCGGTGTTGAACTGGCCGGCCGACAATGCGCTCTTGCTTTCGGTGACGGATGCCTTCAGTGCCGCGAGATTGAGTTCGCCGAGCTTTTGCAGACATGCCAGCCCATCGAGCTGCAGGTTGGTGAAGATGTCGAAAGTGCGTTGGCCGAAGGCTGCGCTATGTTCGATCGCGGGGCTGTGCATAAGTGATCTCCAAAGTGACCCGGGGCAGGCGCCCAAAGGATTTCGGAGGCCAGGTCTCACACGAGACAGCAGGTCGACGCGGCGCAGTGATTTTGCTGCGCTGCAACATGAGCCACTTTATACCTTTGCGGCAGGATGTACAGCGTTTTCGTCAAAATGATTCGTCAGTCGAATGGCGCTTACTGTGCGCCTTATGTACGCGGATGCGCGAGGAAGAAGCGCAGCATTTCGGCCGTCGCATCGGGGCCGGATGGGTCCGTGTACGTGCCGCGCTGACTGCCGCCGGCCCATGCGTGGCCCGCGCCATGGATCGACCAGTACTCCGCTTCGGCTCCGTTCGCCGCGACGAACCGTTGCACCGTGCAAGCGCGCTGGCCGCTCGCCGTGCCTGCGGCGTGCGACAGCGGTTTGAGTGTCGTGACTCCGCCATCGAAGCCCGCTAAGAGCGCGGTGGCGTTCGAGGGATGCACTGTCGTGTCCGCGTCGCCATGAAACACGATGAGCGGGCGTTGCGGTTCGACGCGTGAGCGGCTGCGATGCGCTTTGCCGCCTTTCATCGCGGCGAGCGCCGAAGGCAGATCCTTCGCGCTTCCGTAGGCGAGGCCGGAATGCACGCAGGCCGCGGCGTACAGATCGGGCGAGGTTTTGAGCAGGACGTCCGCCATGGCGCCACCTGCCGACAGACCCGCCACATAAACCCGCGCCGGATCGACGCGATAACGCGCCATCACCTCACGCGTGATGCCCGCGATCAACGACGGTTCGCCCAGATCGCGCTGCTGGTCGGCCGGCTTGAACCAGTTCCAGCAGGTCGACGGATTGGCGGCTTGCGACTGATTCGGATACACAACGATGAAGCCATGACGCTCGGCCATTTCGTTCATGCGCGTGCCGGCCGCGAAGTCGTCGGCGTTTTGCGTGCAGCCGTGCAGCATCACGATGAGCGGCAACGGTTCGCTCTTGTAGACGGCGGGGACGTAGAGTTTGTATTGGCGTTGGCCCGCGCTGTTGCTGAAGGTGTGGGTGCTGAATGTGCCGGGGGTGTCGGCGTCGAAAGTGCGCTCGGCAGGGGCGTGCGGTGCGGCGTTGGCGTGGGATTGCGGCTGCGTCCACGCTTGTGCCCATTCGTTGACACTCTGCGGCATGGGCGGAGTTTGCACCTTGCCTGCGTCGGCCTTGCTGCCTGCGAGTGCGCGCTGGACCGCGGCGGTCGCTTCCTTCGGCCCCTTTGTGCGCAGCAGGTCGAAGGCTTCTTTCATCGACTTCAGGAAATCTTCATTCATTTTCATGATCGGCAGTGACTGCGTTGACTTACATTGCGCGTGACGGAGTCAGGCGATGAGCTTCACGGCCTCAGCATGGCTTCAACCAACGAATCAGCCATGCCGGGCACGCCTACCTGATGCGTCCGGCGAGCGCCGCCTTGACCGCGGGCGACGCGTGAAACGCGCCGAGCACCACCACCGATGCGATCGCGGCCGCCGCAAGTTCCGGCGGCACATCGGCTGCGATGCTGGCGAGGCCGAGCACGTGAATGTCCAGCCGCTCGTTGGCGGCTTGAGCGGCTTCGAGGTCCTGTTTCGAGAAGTGTTGCAGGCCGAGCACCAGCGCGCGCCGGGTCACCGTTTCCGTGACGACCTGCGCGTGGATGGCGAGCTGGTTGCGGATCGCCGTGCGAATCAGGTCGGTGCGGTTCGAGTAAAAGCCTTCTTCGACGAGCAGGTCGATCTGGCCCAGGTCGATTGGGCCGAGATTGATGGTGATCTTTTCGGTCTCGCCGCCTTTGGGGCGGGAGGTGTCGATGAGTTTGAGGTTGGCCATTTATATTCCGTTCGGCGTTCGTTAAACATCCGTACGCCATCCAATTAACATCCAATGGGATGGTTATACGCGACTCGTTCGAACGGCGTCAATGAGGAAATTGAGGGCCGGGAGAGATGGGGGAACAGAAATCCGAGGCTGTTTGCGCGGCAGGCACCGTTTGCAGAAGGGCGTGAGCAAAACCTCAGCCCCCAACGACCCGCGGTGACTGCCGGCTTCGAAGTGACGTGCAGACTATTTCGCCTACTCAAGCAACGTCGACGAGCGGCTGCTTTTGTGGATCGGGTGGGCCTCTGAACGGCAGATCTCGGGGAAGCGGTTTTGCCGGCGGCTCCAGCGGCGGTTCTGGAGGCGTGCTCGAGATGGGCCCGACAGGCGAATCGTCCTTGGCCGGATTGAACCTGACTTGCATGGCAACCTCCATGTGTATCGGAACGTTCTAGGCGCTCAAAGGCGCTTATTTACTATGCCCCTTGCTGGTCCGGGACCCGTGCAGGTATTCCGTGGGCGGAAACCAGAAGAAACATTGGTTTTGCTGGGTAGAAGGCATGCTGCGTATATCGATCGGTGCTGTTATTTTTATATCCTGGGTTTTCGGGAGGTCTGCCTTATTCAGACCGCCTAAATAGAAGATCGAGAAAGCGGCTGCGGTTAGCAGGGCCTCAACTACGACGAGGAGATTGATGTTGGAAATATTCTTCGCGCGTTCGTCGTTGATTTTTGCGTTGGTTTCCTGGCGTGCGAGATAATTTTCTATTAATAGCTTTTTAAGCTCGTCTGCCGATGTTATTCCTTGCGCCTGTGCCGTCTGGGGCGATCTGGCTATCGTAGCGTCCCATCCACGCTTGTATCTATCCAGCTCCGTCGACACGGGAAGGGTTTTGTACGTGTTTCTGTGGAAGAGCGAACCCACTGAGGATCTGAAAAAGTAAAACCCGGATAAAAACAGTAGCGCAAAGGTGATCGCCAGAAGCGTAAAAAACAAATAGTCTGCGAGACCATGCGTGTGCCCGATATCGACGTTAGTCAGCAGAAAACTAAGCGCGCCAATAATCGCAGTAACAAGCGTGAGGGATGACTGCAGTCGCGAGTCGATCTTGTCGCGTAAGTCGAGTTCGCGCCAGTGCTGGCTTTCGTAGAGATCTTCCGCGTTCAACATGCTGCGCCCCCTAAATCCGGCGAGTTATGACGTTCTTTCCAGACGATCAAGCAGCAGTGCAACGTTCATTGTAGTGAGGGGTTTTCGGTTTTAAATCAACCAAAACCCGGAGAAAGTGCCGCGCCGGACGTTGAGTATCTGCGCGGAAGCTGGACGAACGTCGCGAGACTCCTTTAAGAAGTCTCGCGAGTGGAGGGGGTTAAATCATTGAGCCGGGAGGCTTCGATCAGGTGGGCTATGAGGCGCCACGGAGCGCCTCGACCGACGTCACATCAACACGATGTCGTACTGCTCCTGGCTCAAATTCGATTCCACCTGCAACGATACCGGCTTGCCGATGAAATCGATCAGCATCGCCAGATGCTGCGATTCTTCCTCGAGGAAAAGATCGATCACCTGCTGCGACGCCACCACGCGAAACTCGCGCGGATTGAACTGCCGCGACTCGCGCAGAATTTCGCGCAGCACGTCGTAGCACACCGTGCGCGAGGTCTTGACCTGCCCCTTGCCCTGGCAAACCGGGCAGGGCTCGCACAGCACATGCGCTAACGATTCACGCGTGCGCTTGCGTGTCATCTCCACGAGTCCGAGCTGCGAGAAACCGTTCACGGTCACACGCGTGCGATCGCGCGAGAGCGCCTTCTTCAACTCACCAAGCACCTGATCGCGATGCTCGATGTTCTCCATATCGATGAAGTCGATGATGATCACGCCGCCCAGATTGCGCAGCCGCAATTGCCGCGCGATGGTGTGCGCGGCTTCGAGGTTGGTCTTGAAGATCGTATCGTCGAAGTTGCGCGCGCCGACGTAGCCGCCGGTGTTCACGTCGATGGTAGTCATCGCTTCGGTCTGGTCGATCACCAGATAGCCGCCCGACTTCAGATCGACCCGGCGTGACAATGCGCGCTGGATTTCCGCCTCGATGTTGTACAGATCGAAGAGCGGCCGCTCGCCGGTGTAGTGATGCAGCTTCGACGACACCGCCGGCGTGAACTCCGCTGCGAAGTCCGCGAGCATCTGATAGGTCTCGCGCGAGTCGACCTGAATGCGCGAGGTCTCGTCGTTGACGAAATCGCGCAGCACACGTTGTGCGAGATTCAGGTCCTGATATAGCAGGCTGGTCGGCGGCATGCGCTGACCTTGCGAGATGATGGTCGCCCACGTCTTGCGCAGATACGCGACGTCTCCGGCCAATTCTTCGCTGGTTGCATCTTCAGCGATGGTGCGCACGATGTAGCCGCCTTTTTCATCGGCGGGCAGCACGGCAGTCAAACGCGCGCGCACGGCCTCGCGTTCGGCTTCGCTCTCGATCTTCTGCGAGATGCCGATGTGCGGCTCCTGCGGCAGATACACGAGCGTGCGCCCGGCGATACTCACTTGCGTGGACAGCCTTGCACCCTTGGTGCCGATGGGATCCTTCACGACCTGCACCATCAACGTCTGACCTTCGAAGACGATTTTCTCGATGGGCTGATGCGGCGTTTGATGCTGCGGTTCGCCCGCAATGCGTGGATGCCAGATATCCGCTACGTGGAGGAACGCGGCGCGTTCCAGACCGATGTCGATGAAGGCGGACTGCATGCCCGGCAACACGCGGACGACTTTGCCGAGATAGACATTGCCGACGCGTCCTCGCGACAGCGTTCGTTCGACGTGAAGTTCCTGGACGGCGCCTTGCTGGACGAGCGCGACGCGCGTTTCCTGCGGCGTGACATTGATCAGGATTTCTTCATTCATGGTGTTATTTTAGAAGTCGATGCGCGCTGCACGCAGGAGGGCAGCGGTTTCAAAAAGCGGCAAACCCATGATACCTGAATAGGACCCGTCGATATGTTCGATAAACTCCGCGGCGCGTCCCTGCACGCCGTACGCGCCCGCCTTGCCGAGCGGCTCGCCGCTTGCGGCATAGCGGCGCACGGCGTCCGCTTGCAGTGCAGCAAAACGCACCTTCGATACCGATAGCGCGGCGGGCAGCAACCTGCCTTCCGAGTCGACCACCGCGATGGCCGTCAGCACTTCGTGATCGCGGCCCGCGAGACGTGTGAGCATCGCGACGGCATCGTCGGCGTCGACGGGCTTGCCGAGGATCGCGTCGTCGATCGTGACGGTTGTGTCGGCAACCAGGATCGGTCGTGCCGCATGGCCGCCTGCCACGAGACGTGCGCGTGCTGCGTGCGCCTTCGCGATGCACACGCGCTGCACGTAGTCGCGCGCCCGCTCGCCGGGTAGCTCGACTTCGAGCGCTTCGGCATCTTCATCGGGACGCGGCAGGAGCAATTCAAAACGCACGCCGAGTTGTTGCAACAACTCCTGGCGGCGCGGACTTTGGGAAGCGAGGTAGACGAATGGATGCAGCGAAGCGGCGGACGTGGGCATGAACAGGTCTCGATGAGGCGGGTTGCGTCAATGCGCGAGGCGCGCGCGATGAGCGTATCAGTCAGGCGACGATGAACGAGCCGAAGGACACGATGAAAAGCGCGTCGATCAGCGTATCGATGAACGCGCCTGCAAATGCGCCCACAAGCACGTCCACAAGCGCGTCAATCAGCGCAGGCAACAGGACCGGCAAACACGCGATCCGTCAGCCGCCTCGTTCGCTCACACGCGGTGATAGGGGTGATTTTGCGTGATGGTCCACGCGCGGTAAAGCTGTTCGGCGAGCAGCACGCGCACCATGGCGTGCGGCAGCGTCAGGCTGGAGACACGCAGCAGCATATCGGCGCGTGCTTTCAGATCGGGATCGAGCCCGTCGGCGCCGCCGATCAGAAACGCCACGTCGCGGCCGTCCTGCTGCCAGCCGGGGAGGGCGCCGGCGAGCTGCATCGTGGTCCAATCCTTGCCGCGTTCATCGAGCGCGACGATGCGCGCGTTCTTCGGCAACGCGGCTTCGATTTTCTGCCGCTCGGCCGCCATCACACTTTCGGCCGGACGCCCCGACGAACGCTGCTCGGGCTTGATCTCGCGCAGCTCGATACGCAGCTCGGGCGGCATGCGCTTCGCGTATTCGTCGAAGCCGGTGGCGATCCAGTCCGGCATCTTGTGGCCGACGGCGAGGATGTGCAGTTTCATGACGGATGTAATCGGGGGCGCAAGCGCTGCAATCGCTTCAATCGCGCACGCATGCTCTGACTTTGCGTCGCGGACTTCAGCGGTTTGCCAGCCGCGTACTTACTTGCGGCGTACCGGCGTCTTGCGTGCAGGCTTTTTGACAGCCGGCGCTTCGTCTTCTTCGTCCTCGTCATCCGGCTCGCTTGAGCGCGCGCCGCCGAACGGATCCGGCGTGGACAGCTTGAGGCGCACCGGCTTGTCGCCCCAGATTTCTTCGAGGTTGTAGTACTGGCGCAGCGCCGGTTGCAGGATGTGCACGATCGCGTCGCCGCAATCGACCAGCACCCATTCGCCGACGTCGTCACCTTCGGTGCTGATGACGTCGCCGCCGTTTTCCTTGACGCTCTCGCGCACGCTCGAAGCGAGCGCCTTGGTCTGGCGGTTCGAGGTGCCGGAGGCGACGATCACGCGATCGAATAGCGCGGTCAGGTGGCTGGTGTTGAACACCTTGATGTCTTGCGCTTTGACGTCTTCGAGAGCGTCGACAATCACGCGTTGCAGTTTGCGAATATCCATGGGGTTACCGGTGGTACAGATGATGTTGAAGAATATAGTCCCACACCGCAGTGGGGACATGGCTTGCGGCCCGGGCCTGGTTCCTGTCTTGCGGTTCGCCGCCTGCGAGGGCGAGCCGCTGGGTCACCTGTTCGCGCAGATGCGCGCGAATGTCGGTGGCCGAGACGTTGAACGCAAGCGTCGTATCGATCAGCAAGTGCCCGCAGGGGGTGGCTTGCAGAACGTCGGCGCGGGCACGGCGCGCGTCGATTTCTTTAGCGACCACGGGCGGAATCGATGCGAGGTCGAAACCGGGGCGCGTGGCCGCGCAGATGTGAGCAAACTCGAACAGGCGCCGCCAGTCGCGCCATGTGTCGAGATGCACCAGTTGATCCGCACCGATCAGAAGCGCAATCGACGCATTCGGACCTTCGCGTTCACGCCATAACTGCAGCGTGTTGATCGTGTATGTCGGACCGTCGTGTTCGATCTCGTCGGTCGCCACCCGCACGGTCACGCCCGGCAGCACCAACGCAGTGGCGGCGGCGCGGGTCATGGCCAGCCTGTGAACAGCCGCTGACACGTCTGTTTTCTGCCAGGGCTGTCCGGCCGGCAGCAGCACCAGCTCGGTCAGGTTCAGCACCTCGGCGAAACGCCGCGCGAGCGCGAGGTGGCCGTCGTGAATCGGATCGAAAGTGCCGCCGAGCAGTCCAATCCGGCGAGGCAGGGCGACAGGATGAGCGTTCGGCTTCAGGTGAAGATCCTTTGTCGTGGTCACGTGGTGTGCGGTGCGAGCTTAAAGCCTCACACCCACTCGCGCGGCACGAGAAAATCGGTGTAAAGACGCGCTTCCGGCGTGCCCGGTTCGGGATGCCAGTTGTAGCGCCAGTTCACCACAGGCGGCATCGACATCAGTATCGATTCGGTGCGTCCGCCGCTCTGCAGCCCAAACAGTGTGCCACGGTCGAAGACCAGATTGAACTCGACGTAGCGGCCGCGCCGGTATGCCTGGAAGTCGCGCTCGGCTTCGCCGTACGGAATGTTGCGGCGCTTTTCGATGATCGGCATGTAGGCTTTGAGGAATCCTTCGCCGACGCTTTTCAGCATCGCGAACGATTGATCGAAGCCCGGCGCCGAGAAATCGTCGAAGAAAATCCCGCCGATGCCACGCGGTTCATTGCGGTGTTTGAGGAAGAAGTATTCGTCGCACCAGCGCTTGAAACTCGGGTAGAGGTCGGCGCCATAAGGCTGCAGCGCGTCGCGGCACACCCGATGGAAATGCTGCGCGTCTTCCTCGTAGCCGTAGTACGGCGTCAGATCCATGCCGCCGCCGAACCAGAACACCGGCTCTTCTCCCGCCTTGGTCGCGATCAGCAGACGCACGTTCATATGTACGGTCGGGCAGTGCGGATTGTGCGGGTGCAGCACGAGCGAAACGCCCATGGCTTCGAAACCACGGCCGGCCAGTTGCGGGCGTGCGGCGCTTGCCGAACCCGGCAACGCGTCGCCTGCTACGTCCGAAAAGCCGATGCCGGCCCGCTCGAAGAAGTTGCCGCCTTCCAGAATCCGTGTGTAGCCGCCGCCGCGCAGCTTTTCGCCGGGGGCGCGCTGCCATGCGTCGGTCGCGAACGGCTTACCGTCGAACGCGCCGAGCGTGTCCGCGATATGCGTTTGCAGGCCTTGCAGCCAGCTGCGCACGGCCTGTGCGTCATAGCTCGAATCGGTCATGAATGCAGATGCAGAGGGCGGCACGCCTGTCGTGCCGCGGGTTTTTCTTGAAGGGCGAGCGCCGGGCCTTCGTCCGGATATTCCTGAAGGCGCGGTGCTACGGTCGTTCGCGCCGGGTGAAATGCCGCTCAACCGGGGTGAGCCCACATGGAGCGGTGGGCGCCGTGATGACCGCGATGGCCGCGAAAACCCGCAGTGTAGCGCCGTTGGCGCCGCATGCGGGCGAGTGGGGCGGGCTTAGTGCTTGCCTTCGGTCTTGGCGTCGTGCTTGCGGTTCAATGCGCGGTAGCCGATGTCGCGGCGATATTGCATGCCGTCGAACGAAATCTGGTTGATCGTCTCGTACGCGACCGACTGTGCGCTGCGCACCGAATCCGCCAGACCGACCACACACAGCACGCGGCCGCCCGAGGTGGTCAGCTTGCCGTCCGACAGCGTCGTGCCGGCGTGGAACGTGACCGAATCGCCGGTTTCCGCCGGGATATCGCTAATCCGGTCACCCTTGCGCGGCGTGTCCGGATAGTTGTACGCGGCGAGCACCACGCCGAGCGCGGTACGGCGGTCCCATTCGAGTTCAATCGTATCGAGCGTGCCGGCGATGGCCTGCTCGACCACCTTCGAAAAGTCGCCTTTCAGACGCGCCATGATCGGCTGCGTTTCCGGGTCGCCCATCCGGCAGTTGAATTCGAGCGTCTTCGGGTTGCCTTGCGCGTCGATCATCAGGCCGGCGTACAGGAAGCCCGTGAAACGGATGCCTTCTTTCTCCATGCCGCGCACGGTCGGCTGGATGATTTCGCGCATCACGCGTGCATGCAGTTGCGGCGTGACGATCGGCGCGGGCGAATAGGCGCCCATGCCGCCAGTGTTCGGACCCTGGTCGGCGTCGAGCAGGCGCTTGTGATCCTGGCTCGAAGCAAGCGCCAGCACATGCTTACCGTCCACCATCACGATGAAGCTGGCTTCTTCGCCGGCGAGGAATTCCTCGATCACGACGCGCGCGCCGGCATCGCCCAGCTTGTTGTCCGACAGCATCATGTCGACGGCGGCGTGCGCTTCTTCCAGCGTTTGCGCAACCACGACGCCCTTGCCGGCGGCGAGGCCGTCGGCCTTGATCACGATCGGCGCGCCCTTGGCGTCCAGATACGCGTGCGCGGCGGCGACGTCGGCGAAGGTTTCGTACTCGGCGGTCGGGATCGCGTGGCGCTTCATGAACGCCTTGGCAAAATCTTTCGAGCTTTCGAGCTGCGCGGCTTCCTTGCTCGGCCCGAAAATCTTCAGACCGCGCGAGCGGAACAGATTGACGATGCCCGCGGCGAGCGGCCCTTCCGGTCCGACCAGCGTGAACGCGATCTGTTCTTTCTCGACGAAATCGGCGAGTTCGGCCGGATCGGTGATGTCGATATTGCGCAGACGCTCGTCCTGGGCGGTGCCGCCATTGCCGGGCGCAACGTAGACGAGCTGAACCCGCGGCGATTGCGCGAGCTTCCATGCCAGCGCATGTTCGCGACCGCCGGAACCGACGACGAGTAACTTCATGTGAATCCCCGAGACTTAAAAACCATAAACGGCTGAAGCATCACGCCCAGCCGTGGAAAAACAGCGAGGTTTGCAATGGGCCCGCAGCCAGGCAGCGGCGCAGGGCACATAGCGAACCCGGGTGGTGGCGGTGCGGAAGGCCCCAACCAACGCCCGCTCTGCAGCAACGCGAGTGCTAACCGGCGGCGCGGGCGTGTGGTTCGCTGCAGAGCCACGCGCCATGTGCCGCCGGGACACGCTCATTCGTTGGCGATCGCGGCGTTTGTATAGACTTCCTGCACGTCGTCCAGACTCTCCAGCGCGTCGAGCAGCTTCTGCATCTTCACCGCGTCGTCGCCCGTGAATTCGACTTCCGTCTGAGGTTTCATCGTCACCTCGGCCAACTCGGCCTTGAAGCCCGCGGCTTCGAGCGCGGTCTTCACCTTCGGGAAATCGTTCGGCGGGCACAGCACTTCGATACTGCCGTCTTCGTTCGTGACGACGTCTTCAGCGCCGGCTTCGAGCGCGGCTTCCATCAGCTTGTCTTCCGGCGTGCCGGGCGCGAACAGGAACTGGCCGACGTGATCGAACATGAACGACACCGAGCCGTCCGTGCCCATGTTGCCGCCGTTCTTCGAGAACGCGTGACGCACGTCCGCCACCGTACGGGTGCGGTTGTCGGTCATGGTGTCCACGATCACTGCCGCGCCGCCGATGCCGTAGCCTTCGTAGCGGATTTCTTCGTAGTTTGCGCCATCGACACCGCCCACACCGCGCTGGATCGCACGGTTGACGTTATCTTTCGGCATGTTGGCGTCGTACGCCTTTTCGACGGCGAGGCGCAGACGCGGATTCGAGTCGATGTCGCCGCCACCCATGCGGGCTGCCACCTGGATTTCCTTGATGAGCCGCGTCCAGACCTTGCCGCGCTTGGCGTCTGCCGCTGCTTTTTTATGCTTGATGTTGGCCCATTTCGAATGACCCGCCATACTTTTCTCCGTCGCGCGCGCCAGTGGGGCGCACGCATAGTGCAATTGTCGTTGCGATGTCGGGCGCGCGGCGCTGCTGATTGCGGCCATGCGCCTCGATGTCAAACCGCTCGGCGCCGGACTGCCCGGTGTCAGGCTTTCCTCAGCTTGATCACGCCCGGCCGGACCCGGCTAGCGGGACCAAAGGTCGGCAGCGCGGTTGGGGCGGGGCAGGACGGTCAGCGGGCGGCTCAGCGGCGCCCCAGGTGCGCCGGTCCCGGCAGACCCGGCGTAAAGGCGTGATGCACCGCGTGGCAGTGCAAGTCGAGCCGCTCTTTGAGCGGATTCGAATTTTATCACGGCGCAGGGGTGCGGCAGAGGAGAGCGTAGTCGGAAATCACGGGGAAACTGCGCGGTGGCGGCGCGTTGCGCGCGCCGCCCGCTGCTTTCTTCAATCCGCTGTCAGTTTTTCGTGCCGAACAGGCGGTCGCCGGCGTCGCCGAGACCCGGCACGATATACGCGTGTTCGTTCAGGTGCGAATCGAGCGACGCCACGTACAGCTTGACGTCCGGATGCGCGTCCTGGAACACCTGCACGCCTTCCGGCGCGGCCACCAGCGCGAGGAACATGATGTTCTCGCCGGCCACGTTGCGGCGCTTGAGCACGTCCACTGCGTGCACGGCCGAGTAGCCGGTCGCGACCATCGGATCGCACAGAATGAACACGCGGTCTTCCAGATCCGGCAGGCGCACCAGATACTCGACCGGGCGATGGTCTTCAGCGCGATATACGCCGATGTGGCCCACGCGCGCCGACGGCACCAGTTCCAGCAGGCCGTCCGACATACCGATGCCGGCACGCAGCACGGGCACGATCGCCAGTTTCTTGCCGGCGATCACCGGTGCGTCGATCTCGACCAGCGGCGTGGTGAGGCGGCGCGTGGTCATTGGCAGATTGCGGGTGATCTCGTAGCCCATCAGCAGCGTGATCTCGCGCAGCAGTTCGCGGAACGTGCGAGTCGAGGTGTCCCGGTCGCGCATATGCGACAGCTTGTGCTGGATCAGCGGGTGATCGAGGATGAAAAGATTGGGGAAACGGCTGTCCTGGGTCATGGCGGGGGCGCAAGCGGCGGCTAGAGGGATCGGTTTGGCGCTCCGCACGGCCTGAAACCGGCAGGCGGGCGCGCCACGGCGCAAGTTTACCGAAAGAGTGGCGCCGGAAGATACCGGAGATTGCAGTGGCCCGGCGCAGTCCGGCACCGATTCTTCTAGAATCGGGGGATTCTTTGCCACGATTGGGCAACCGCGGGACCATCCCCGCGCCACGAGTACGTCATGAGGATAGGCACATGGACATGGGAATCGCAGGACGCACCGCGCTGGTTTGCGCGGCCAGCAAGGGTCTGGGGCGCGGCTGCGCGGAAGCACTGGCAGCCGAAGGCGTCAACCTGACGATCGTCGCGCGCACGGCTGAGACGCTGGAGGCGACCGCCGCCGAGATTCGCAACCAGAGCGGCGTCGAAGTGAAAACGGTGGCGTGCGACATCACCACGCCCGAAGGACGCGCCGCGGCGCTTGCCGCCTGTCCGCAGCCGGACATTCTGGTTAACAACGCGGGCGGCCCGCCGCCGGGCGACTTCCGCAACTTCACGCACGAAGACTGGATTCGCGCGCTGGAGAGCAACATGCTGACGCCGATCGAGCTGATCCGCGCGACCATCGACGGGATGAGCGAGCGTGGCTTTGGGCGCATCGTCAACATCACGAGCTCGGCGGTCAAGGCGCCGATCGACGTGCTCGGTCTCTCTAACGGTGCGCGCTCGGGGCTGACCGGTTTCATTGCGGGACTGGCGCGCAGCAAGGTAGCCGCCTCGGGCGTGACGATCAACAGCCTGCTGCCGGGCCTGTTCGACACCGACCGCATCGCCACCACCTTTGCGGCGCAAGCCAACGCGCAACACATTTCCGTCGATGATGCGCGTAAGCAGCGCATGAAGACGATCCCCGCCGGCCGTTTCGGCACGCGTGAGGAATTTGGCCGCGTCTGTGCGTTCCTGTGCAGCGTGCATGCCGGCTACATCACCGGGCAGAACTGGCTGATGGACGGCGGCGCTTACCCCGGTACGTTCTGAGCGCGTACGTTCTGACGCACCAGCAGCACCTTCACTACAACAACGACAATCACAACGGTTTCAGGAGTCTTACGTCATGAGCACCCGCATTGCGCTGATCGCGCACGATCACAAGAAAGACGACATCGTCAAACTGGCCGGCGAATACGTCGATACGCTCAGGCGCTGCGAGATCGTCGCGACCGGTACGACCGGCACGCGCATTGGCGACGCGCATGGTCTCACGGTCGAGCGCATGTTGTCCGGCCCGCACGGCGGCGACCTGCAGATCGGCGCGCAGCTTGCGGAAGGGCGGGTGGACATGGTGATCTTCCTGCGCGATCCGATGACGCCGCAGCCGCACGAACCGGATATCAACGCTTTGGTGCGTGCCTGCGACGTTCACAACATTCCATGCGCCACCAATATTTCGACCGCGCGAATGATTCTCGACGTACTGACCTTGCGCCTCACGCAGCGGGTCTAGGCGAACGCGGTGGTGTTTCAAGATCGAACGAAACCACAAACCAGGGAGACATGATGGTCAAAGCAATCCGATTCGACAAAACCGGCGGCCCGGAGGTGATGAAATGGGTCGACGTCGAAGTGGGCGAGCCGGTCGCGGGCGAGATCCGCATCAAACAGACTGCGGTCGGGCTGAACTATATCGACGTGTATTTCCGCAAGGGCTTGTACCCACTGCCGTTGCCGGGTGGACTCGGGATGGAAGCGGCGGGTGAAGTCACGGCGGTCGGCCCTGGCGTGACCGGCTTCAAAACGGGCGATCGCGTAGCCTACGTGGCGCGCCCGCCTGGCGCATACGCCCAGGAGCGTGTGTTGCCGTCGGCGCTAGCCGTCAAGGTGCCGGACGCGTTGAGCGACGAGCAGGCAGCCTCCGTGATGCTGCAAGGGCTGACCGCGCAATACCTGCTGCGCCGCACGTATCCGGTGAAGGCCGGCGACACGATCCTGATTCAGGCCGCGGCCGGTGGCGTTGGCCTGCTGGTTTGCCAGTGGGCGAAGGCGCTCGGCGCCACGGTGATCGGCACGGTCGGTTCCGACGAGAAAGCCGAAATCGCCAAAGCACACGGTTGCGATCACCCCATCGTCTATACGCGCGAAAACTTCACCAGGCGCGTGCGCGAGATCACCAATGGCGCGGGGGTGCCGGTGGTGTACGACTCGATCGGCAACGACACGTTTACGGCTTCGCTCGATTGCCTCGCACCGCTTGGCATGTTCGTGAGCTTCGGCAATGCCTCGGGACCGTTGCCGCCGATCGATTCGTCGGAATTCGCCGGACGCGGTTCGCTGTTCTTTACGCGTCCCACGCTCTTCACGTATATCGCCAAACGCAGCGATTACGAGGCGATGTCCTCGGAGCTGTTCGACGTCCTGGTGTCGGGCAAGGTGAAGGCGAGCATCAATCAGCGCTATGCGCTGGCTGATGTCGGGCAGGCGCATGCGGATCTCGAAGGGCGCCGCACCACCGGTTCAACGGTTCTGCTGCCGTAAACGCGAAAGACCGCAAACCCATACCCAGCGGGTCAAGGCCGTTCCATCTCCCGATGGAACGGCCTTTTCCGTTTACGCGATTTTTACATCCCATCTCAGATCTTTGACCAGCCCTTTACGCGGATCGGCATAACGTTGCACCTATCCAAAGTCCGTGAATGGGGAATAGAAATGGATGTGCTGTATGTCGGGGGGATGGTGCTGTTTTTCGCGCTGACCTTTGGGTTGATTGCCGGCTGCGAGAAGTTGATGCAGTTCCGGCGTGGCCAGGGAGCTCGCTCATGACCTGGATTCTCTGGTTGTCTGGTGCGGCGACCGCGCTGCTGTTTGTGTACCTGGTCTATGCGCTGTTGCGCGCGGAGGACATTGAATGAACTCGAACAATGTCCTGCAAGCGGGTCTCTTCATCGTCGTGCTGCTGGCTGCCGCGGTGCCGATGTCCCGTTACCTGAGCAATGTGATGGACGGCAGCTCGCGCGTGGTCCGCTTCGGCGGTCCTATCGAACGTTTGCTGTATCGCATCGCGGGCGTCGATCCGTCGGCGGAAATGGGCTGGAAGCACTACGCCATCGCCACGATCGCGTTCAACGCGCTCGGCACGCTGTTTCTTTACCTGTTGCTGCGCGTACAAGGCTGGTTGCCGGGCAACCCGCAGCAGTTCGGCCCGATGACGGTCGACGGCGCGTTCAATACAGCTGTCAGTTTCGTGACCAACACGAACTGGCAGGATTACACGCCTGAGCAGACCGTTGGCTATCTCGCGCAGATGCTCGGCTTCACCGTGCAGAATTTCTTCTCGGCCGCCACCGGTATCGTGGTGGTGATCGCGCTGATTCGCGGCTTTGCTCGTCACACTGCGCAAACCATCGGCAACTTCTGGGTCGACCTGACGCGCGTGACGCTCTACGTGTTGCTGCCGATGTCGGTGATCATCGCTGCGATCCTGATGAGCCAGGGTGTGATCCAGAACTTCAAGTCGTATCAGGACGTGCCGACGTTGCAAACCACGACGTACGCCGCCCCGAAGCTCGATGCACAAGGCAATCCGGTGAAGGACGCCAAGGGCAATGCGGTGACGGTCGATACGCCGGTGAAGACGCAGACCATCGCGATGGGCCCGGTTGCTTCGCAGGAAGCGATCAAGATGCTCGGCACCAACGGTGGCGGCTTCTTTAACGGCAACTCGGCGCATCCGTACGAAAACCCGACGCCGTTCTCGAACTTCGTCCAGATCTTCTCGATCCTGATCATTCCGGCGGCATTGGCACTCGTATTCGGCCGCATGATCATGGACCGCAAGCAAGGCGTGGCCGTGCTCGCGGCAATGACGATCGCTTTCGGCGTATGCGTGTTCGGCGAAATCGGCGCCGAGCAATCGGGTAATCCGGCGTTGACCGCGTTGCACGTCGATCAATCGGCGAATGCGATGCAGTCGGGCGGTAACGCGGAAGGCAAGGAAACGCGCTTCGGTATCGCGCAGTCGGGCATCTTCACGGTGGCGACCACGGCGGCTTCGTGCGGCGCGGTAGCGAATACGCACGACTCGCTGACGCCGATCGGCGGCCTCTATCCGATGCTGCTGATGCAACTCGGCGAAGTGATCTTCGGCGGCGTGGGTTCCGGTATGTACGGCATGCTCGTGTTCGCACTGCTGGCCGTATTCGTGGCAGGCCTGATGATCGGCCGCACGCCTGAATACGTCGGCAAGAAGATCGAAGCGTACGAGATGAAGATGGTGTCGATCGTGGTGCTGCTCACGCCGCTGCTGGTGCTGGTGGGCACGTCGATCGCGGTGCTCAGCGATGCGGGCAAGGCCGGCATTCTGAACCCCGGCGCGCACGGCTTCTCCGAAATCCTTTACGCGTTCAGCTCGGCTGCGAATAACAACGGCAGTGCGTTTGCAGGCCTCACGGTCAGCACGCCGTTCTACAACTGGCTCACGGCTATCGCGATGTGGTTCGGCCGCTTCGGCACGATCATTCCGGTGCTGGCAATTGCCGGTTCGCTGGCTTCGAAGAAGCGCATCGGTGTGACCGGCGGCACGCTGCCGACTCACGGCCCGCTGTTCGTCGTGCTGCTGCTCGGCACGGTGCTGCTGGTCGGCGCGCTGACTTATGTGCCTGCGCTTGCGCTCGGACCTGGTGTCGAACATCTGATGATGATGGGCGCCCATTGAGGCGGCCCATTGAGATGACACCAGCGACCAACGAGTGAACAGGCGCAAACGGGAAATTCGAGGATTCAATGACTGAACATAATGCAACCAGGTCCATGTTCGACCCGGCGCTGCTGCGCCCGGCGATCGTGGACTCCTTCAAGAAGCTCACGCCGCGCACGCAGTTCCGTAACCCGGTGATGTTCTGCGTGTACGTCGGCAGTATTCTGACGACCATTCTGTGGATCGCCGCGCTCGGCGGTCAGGCTGAGGCGCCCGCGGGCTTCATTCTCGCGGTCACCTTGTGGCTGTGGTTCACGGTGCTGTTCGCGAACTTCGCGGAAGCGCTTGCCGAAGGCCGTTCCAAGGCCCAGGCAGCGTCGCTGCGCAGCGCGAAGAAAGACGTGATGGCCAAGAGGCTCAACGAGCCGCATCCGAAGTCGCCGATCCGTATTCTGACGGCGTCCGATCTGCGTAAAGGCGACGTTGTGCTGGTCGAAACCGGCGACGTGATTCCGGCTGACGGCGAAGTGATCGACGGTGTTGCGTCGGTCGACGAATCGGCGATCACGGGTGAATCCGCACCGGTGATTCGCGAGTCGGGCGGCGATTTTTCGTCGGTGACGGGCGGCACGCGCGTGCTGTCGGACTGGATCGTCGTGCGTGTCACGGCGAATCCGGGTGAGGCCTTCCTCGACCGCATGATCGCGATGGTCGAAGGCGCCAAGCGTCAGAAGACGCCGAACGAAATCGCCCTGACGATTCTGCTGGTCGCGCTGACCATCGTGATGTTGCTGGCTACCGCCACGCTGCTGCCGTTCTCGATGTTTTCGGTCGAAGCTGCAAAAGCGGGTCACGTGGTCACGATTACCGCGCTGGTCGCGCTGCTGGTGTGTCTGATTCCGACCACCATCGGCGGGCTGTTGTCGGCGATCGGTGTGGCCGGTATGAGCCGCATGATGCAGGCCAACGTGATCGCCACCTCAGGCCGTGCTGTTGAAGCCGCAGGTGACGTCGACGTGCTGTTGCTCGACAAGACCGGCACGATCACGCTCGGTAACCGCCAGGCATCGCAGTTCGTGCCGGCGCCGGGCTTGACCGAAGAAGCACTGGCCGACGCTGCCCAGCTTTCGTCGCTCGCCGACGAAACGCCGGAAGGCCGCAGCATCGTGGTGCTGGCGAAGCAGCGCTTCAATATCCGTCAACGCGATATGGCTTCGCTGAAGGCGGAATTTCTCGCCTTCACCGCGCAAACGCGGATGAGCGGTGTCGATCTGCCGGGCCGTGAAATTCGCAAGGGCGCGGCCGACGCAGTGAAGAACTACGTCGAAGCAAATGGCGGCCGTTTCCCGAACGAAGTCAGCACGGCAGTGGCGGAAGTCGCACGCCGCGGCAGCACGCCGCTGGTGGTCGCCGAGAAAGGCGAGCAGGGCGCACGCGTGCTCGGCGTGATCGAGCTGAAGGACGTGGTGAAGGGCGGCATCAAGGAGCGCTTTGCCGAACTGCGCAAGATGGGTATCAAGACCATCATGGTGACGGGCGACAACCGCCTGACCGCAGCAGCGATTGCAGCAGAAGCCGGTGTGGACGATTTCCTCGCCGAAGCCACGCCGGAAGCGAAGCTCGCCACGATCCGCTCGCACCAGGCTGAAGGCCGTCTGGTGGCGATGACCGGCGACGGCACCAACGACGCCCCGGCGCTGGCACAGGCCGATGTCGCCGTGGCGATGAACACCGGCACGCAGGCAGCGAAAGAAGCCGGCAACATGGTCGACCTCGATTCGAATCCGACCAAGCTGATCGAGATCGTCGAAATCGGCAAACAGATGTTGATGACGCGCGGCTCGCTCACCACGTTCTCGATTGCGAACGACGTGGCGAAGTACTTCGCGATCATCCCGGCTGCGTTCGCGACCACTTATCCGGCACTGAACGCGCTGAACGTGATGCATCTGGCTACACCGGCTTCGGCGATTATGTCCGCGGTGATTTTCAATGCGCTGATCATCGTGCTGCTGATTCCGCTGGCGCTCAAGGGCGTGCGTTATCGCGCGCTGGGTGCGGCGATTCTGCTGCGCCGCAATCTGCTGATCTATGGTTTGGGCGGGATCATCGTGCCGTTCATCGGCATCAAGCTGATCGATATGGTGCTGGCCGCGTTCGGCTGGGTTTGAGCAGCGGCTGTTTAAGAGGAATTACTCATCATGAAAAATCTGTTCCGTCCGTTAATCGTGATCTTCGCGGTGCTGACCGCGGTCACCGGCCTCGCTTATCCCGCCGTGATGACCGCGGTCGGTCAGGCGGCCTTCAACAACCAGGCCAACGGCAGCATGCTCGAGAAGGACGGCAAGGCGGTCGGCTCGAAGCTGATCGGCCAGCAGTTCGATGCGCCGCAGTACTTCTGGGGCCGTCTGTCGGCCACCAGCCCGATGCCGTACAACCCGCAGGGCTCGAGCGGTTCGAATCTCGGACCGACCAACCCGGCGCTGCTCGATGAGGTCAAAGGCCGCATCGACGCGTTGAAGGCTGCCGGCACGGATATGTCGAAGCCGGTGCCGGTCGATCTGGTGACGTCCTCGGGCAGCGGTCTCGATCCTGAGATCAGCCCGGCCGCTGCCGCGTATCAGATCGAACGCGTTGCCAAAGCGCGCAAGCTTGCCGCCAACGATGTGCAGGCACTGGTCGATCGTTATACGAGCGGCCGCCAGTTCGGCATTTTCGGTGAGCCGCGCGTGAACGTGCTGCAACTGAATCTGGCGCTCGATGAGATGAAACAAGGTTGAGCGTCGCTGACGTCGAAAAGCGTCGATGATGGCTATGCTTCAAGGAGGCGGCGTCCATGCGGGGCCGCCTTCGCCATTTGCGGCGCGGCCGCTGCCGTGCCACCATGCAGGCACTATCGCTCGCCTTACTATGAAAACCATTGAGCATGAACCGCCCCGATCCTGATGAACTGCTCGACAAGCTGCAACGTGACGAAGAAAAGCGTCAGCGAGGCAGGCTGAAGATTTTCTTCGGCGCGTCGGCGGGCGTCGGCAAAACTTATGCGATGTTGCAGGCCGCGCGGCGCCGTGCCGATGAAGGCGCGGACGTGGTGGTCGGCATTGCCGAAACGCATGGCCGCAGCGAAACCGCTGCGCTGCTCGAAGGCCTCGACGTGCTGCCGCTCGCGCATATCGAATATCGCGGCCGCAAGCTCGGCGAGTTCGACCTCGACGCCGCGCTCGCCCGCAAACCGCAACTGATTCTCGTCGACGAACTCGCGCATTCGAATGTGCAGGGCGCCCGGCATCTGAAGCGCTGGCAGGACGTCTACGAACTGCTCGATGCGGGCATCGACGTCTACACCACAGTCAATGTCCAGCACCTCGAAAGCCTGAACGACGTGGTCGGCCAGATCACCGGCATCCGCGTCTGGGAGACGGTGCCCGACCGCGTGTTCGATCGCGCTGACGAAGTCACGCTGGTCGACCTGCCCGCCGAAGAACTGCTCGACCGGATGCGCGACGGCAAGGTGTATTTGCCGCAGCAGGCCGAGCGCGCGGTGCGCAACTTCTTTCGCAAGGGCAACCTGATCGCGCTACGCGAGCTGGCATTGCGCCGCACCGCCGACCGCGTCGATGCGCAGATGCGGGAATATCGCGCCGATCGTTCGATCCAGCGGATCTGGCAGGCGCGGGAGCGCTTGCTGGTGTGCGTCGGCCCTGGCCCGGAAGCACCGATGCTGGTGCGCGCGGCGGCGCGTCTCGCTGCCAGCCTGAAGGCCGACTGGATCGCCGTTTATGTGGAAACGCCCGCGCTGCAGCGCTTGCCCGACGCGCGCCGCGAACGCACGCTTAATGCCTTGAAGCTCGCCGCCGAACTCGGCGCTGAAACTGCGACGCTCGCCGGCACCGATGCGGTCGCGGCGCTGATCGGTTACGCGCAGGCTCGCAACGTCTCGAAGCTGGTGGCCGGCGCATCGGCGCGCACCGGTCTCAAGCGCTGGCTGCGCCGGCCGCTCGGTGAACGTATCGCCGAACGCGCGGGCGATCTCGATCTCACGCTGATCCGCGCGTCGTCGGAACGTGATGGCGCTGAACATCGCCGCTTGCTGAACACCACCGCCAACGCGTGGCGCGAGGCGTTGAGCACGGCGCGCGAACGCCGTTCGCCGCCGCGCGCCTACGGCATCGCGCTGGCGATTTGTGCGGCCATTACGCTGCTGTCGAGCCAGTTGATCGACCATATCGATCTGACCAACCTCGTCATGCTGTATCTGCTCGGCGTGATCTTCACGGCCGTGAAGCTGGGGCGCGGGCCGGGCGTCGTGCTGTCGTTCATGAGCGTGGCCGCGTTCGATTTCTTCTTCGTGCCGCCGCGCATGTCGTTGTCGGTGTCCGATACGCAGTATCTGCTGACCTTCTTCGGCATGCTGCTGACGTCGCTCGTCATCAGCCATCTCACGTCGAGCTTGCGCCGCGAGGCGAGTGTTGCGCGGCGTCGGGAGCAACGCACCGGCGCGATGTATGCGATGGCGCGTGAGCTGGCGGCGGCGCTCACCATGGAGCAGATCGTCGGCATCGGCAGCCGGCATGTGAGCGAAGTGTTCGGCGCGCGCGTCGCGATTCTGTTGCCGGACAGCGCCGATCAGGTGAAGCAGAAGATCGAGGACCCGGACGCTACGATCACGCTCGAAGGCGAGATGCTCGATATCGACGTCGGCCAATGGGTCTACGACCAGCAGAAGCCTGCCGGACAAGGCACCGATACGCTGCCGGCCGCCGCCGCGCTGTATCTGCCGCTGAAGGCGCCGATGCGCACGCGTGGCGTGCTCGCCGTCGTGATGCGCGATGAGCGGGAGCTCGATGTGCCCGAGCAGCAACGCATGCTCGACGCGTTCGCCGCGCAAATCGCGCTGGCCCTTGAGCGTGTGCACTATGTCGACATCGCACGCGATGCGCTCGTCAATATGGAATCCGAACGCTTGCGCAATTCGCTCCTCTCGGCGATATCGCACGACCTGCGTACGCCATTGACGACGATCGTCGGCTTCTCGTCGATGCTGGCGCAATCGCGCGAGGCGCATCCTGATGCGCAACCGGGCGACGATCTTGTCGAAGCCATTCACGAAGAAGCGCTGCGCATGACCGGCATCGTCACCAATCTGCTCGACATGGCGCGCTTGCAAGCCGGCAGCCTGCAATTGAATCAGCAGTGGACGCTCCTCGAAGAAACGGTGGGCGCCGCGTTGCGGGCCTGCAAGCGCGTGCTGGCCAATCATCCCGTACAGGTGAAGCTGCCCGCGGATTTGCCGTTGCTGCATCTCGATGCTGTGCTGATGGAGCGGCTCTTCTCGAACCTGTTCGAGAACGCGGCCAAATACACGTCGCCGGACACGCCCCTGACAATCAGCGCGCAACGTCTCGACGCGGACGGCAAATCGTTCGTACGCGTCGCCGTCGACGATAACGGACCGGGTCTGCCGGCCGGCATGGAAGCGCGTGTGTTCGAGAAATTCACGCGCGGCGAGAAAGAGTCGGCCAAGCCGGGCATCGGCCTTGGCCTCGCGATTTGCCGCGCAATTGTGGAAGCGCACGGCGGTACAATCGGCGCGCTCAATCGGATGTCCGCGGACGGCCGTGTCGAAGGCGCGCGCTTCTGGTTCACGCTGCCGGTGGAAACGCCGCCCGAGGCACCGGATGCGCTGGAAGACGAAGGCGCCGATGCCTTGCCGGACCACGATTTAACTCTTAACCCGCGTTCCAAGCCTAGCCATGAGTGACCCGAGCATCACAGTCGTCCTGATTGAAGACGAAAAGCAGATTCGCCGCTTCGTGCGAACCGCGCTGGAAGGCGAGGGCATCGTTGTGCACGACGCCGAGACCGGCAAGCAAGGTCTCGTCGAAGCCGCGACGCGCAAGCCCGATCTCGTCATCGTCGATCTCGGCCTGCCCGACACCGACGGTCTCGACGTGATTCGCGAGCTGCGTGGCTGGAGCGAGTTGCCGGTCATCGTGCTGTCGGCGCGCACCCAGGAAACCGAGAAAGTCGCCGCGCTCGATGCCGGTGCGGATGACTACCTCACCAAGCCGTTCGGCGTTTCGGAACTGCTGGCGCGGATCCGAGCGCATATGCGGAGGCGCAATCAGGGCGGCGCGAATGAATCGCCGGTGGTGCGCTTCGGCGCGGTGACGGTCGATCTGGCCTTGCGCCAGGTGAGCCGCGACGGCGTGGCCGTCCATCTCACGCCGATCGAATACCGCCTGCTCGCGACACTAGTGCGCCACGCCGGCCGCGTCTTGACGCACCGGCAATTGCTGCGCGACGTGTGGGGGCCGTCACATGTGGAGAGCCATCACTATTTGCGTATCTACATGGCGCATCTGCGCGGGAAACTGGAGCGCGACCCAGCGCAGCCGGAGCATATCGTGACGGAAACGGGCGTGGGATATCGGCTGGTGGGCGCGGTTTGAGCCTGCCCGAGGCGTCCGCCGCGGCCCTTGCGCGTCCTTGCGGCTTGTCGCCGCAGTAAGGCGGCGGCCTATTTTGATATAATTACAGTTCGTAAGGACGACCTTGCGCACTGCTACAAACGGGGACGGCCCCATCTGACCATGGAGCTGTCTCATGTCCTGGATTCTTCTGTTGATTGCCGGTTTGCTTGAAGTCGCATGGGCGGCCGGTCTCAAAACATCCGAAGGGTTCACCCGGCTCTGGCCGTCCGTGTTCACGATCGTGACCGCGCTCGGCAGCTTCGTTCTGCTCGCCATGGCGATGCGCCAACTGCCGCTCGGCACGGCCTACGCCGTGTGGACGGGGATCGGCGCGGTCGGCGCATTCATCTTCGGCATCGTCATGATGGGCGAGGCCCTGACGGTCGCGCGGGTCGCGAGCGCTGCGCTGATCGTGATCGGATTGATCGGTTTGAAGCTGTCATCGGGGCATTGAGCCCTGTTGGCGGGCCCGAATATCGTGTCCGCGTGCGCTCGAACCGTGCCCCCATACCCTGCCGTTAGAGTCCGCCATTTGTTAGTCACTCTGCGTTCTGCGAATTAACGTGGCTATAATGAGATCGAATCCAACCTGAATTTGCCCGCGGCCTATTTGGCGCGGCCGGCTTGGCGCGGGTCTGACGACTTCGGTGCGGCTGCTCCCTTTCCAATGCCCGTCGAAGCGCCCGGCACGCACAGCGCGCCTGGAGGCGGCCATGCTTGAATCACTTTCGCTCGCTGCGGGCCTCTCATGGGGCAGCGGTCTGCGCCTCTATCTGACAGTCCTGCTGGCCGGCGTGTTCGCACGTCTCGGCTTCATCCATCTCCCCGACACGCTGTCCGCGCTGTCTTCACCGTGGGTCATCGGTGTCGCCGGCGTGCTGACGGTCACCGAATTTCTCGCCGACAAAATCCCCGCGTTCGATTCCCTATGGGACGCGATTCATACGTTTATCCGCATTCCCGCCGGCGCCGTGCTGGCGGCCGGCGCGCTCGGCCATGCCGATCCCGCGCTGCTGACGGTCGCCGCGCTCGCAGGCGGCACGCTGGCGGGCACCGCGCATCTGGCTAAAGCGGGTACGCGCGCGCTAATCAATCTGTCGCCGGAACCAGTGTCGAATGTCGTGACCTCGACCGCTGAAGACGGTCTCGTGTTCGGTGGCATGCTGCTCGCGCTGTTCGTGCCGCTTGTGTTCCTTGTGTTGATGGTGGGCTTCCTGATGCTGGCCGCCTGGGCGTTGCCGCGTCTGTGGCGCGGGGTGCAGGGCGGTTTTCGCGGGATGGCGACGCACATGGTGTCGCGCTTTGCCAGGAGCAGGCACGATTGAGCGATACGGGACGCGGGGTAACGGCGCACGCCAAGGCAGCGCGCCGGTTGGGCAGTATGGATCTGTTGCGCCAGGCTATCCGCATGACGGCACGCGACTGGCGCGCCGGCGAATTGACGATGCTGCTGCTGGCGCTGGTGCTGGCCGTCGCGGCGCTGTCGAGTGTCGGCTTTCTGGCTGACCGTTTGCATCAGGGGCTCGAGCGCGATGCGCGGCGCATGATCGCTGCTGATTTCATCGTTCGCGCCGATCATCCGGTCGATCCGCAGTTCGCGCAGCAAGCCGGCGCGCTCGGTCTGAATACCGCCAGCACGGCGATCTTTCCCAGCATGATCAATTCGACCGGCGCGCAGCCGGTCTCGCGGCTGGCCGCTATCAAGGCGGTGTCGCCGGGTTATCCGTTGCGCGGCGCGTTGCGGATTGCTTCGGCGCCGGGCGCAGCGGACCATCCCACCCAATCGATTCCTGCTCCTGGCACGGTATGGGTCGATCAGGCATTGCTCGACGCGCTGAAGCTGCACGTCGGCGATACCGTGAAGGTCGGGTCCCGCAGCTTCGCGATCGCTGCAGTGATTACGCGCGAACTCGACCGCGGCTTCTCGTTCGTCAATTTTTCTCCGCGCTTGATGCTGCGTGCCGACGATGTCCCGTCGACCGGCCTCATCACCTTCGGCAGCCGCGTGACTTATCGCTTGCTGGTGGCGGGTTCGGATGCGTCGGTGGCGCGCTTCGCGCAATTCGCGCATGACAAGGTGGACGGCGGCAAGATGCGCGGCGTTGCGCTCGAGTCGTTGCAGGACGGCCAGCCGCAAGTGCGTCAGACGCTCGACCGCGCGAGCCACTTTCTCACGCTGGTCTCGCTGCTCACCGCGTTGCTCGCAGCGGTGGCGATCGCCATGGCCGCGCATCGGTATATGCGCCGGCATCTGGATGGCTGCGCGGCGATGCGTTGTCTGGGTGTCAGTCAGGCGACGCTGCGCACGCTGTTCACGCTTGAATTCGTAGGGCTGGGTTTAATCGGTGGCGCGCTCGGCGTGGCGCTCGGTTACTTGGGCCACATGGCGTTGCTGACGTGGCTCGGCAGTCTGATCGACGTCGTGCTGCCGTATCCAACCGCATGGCCCGCGCTCGAAGGTATCGCGGCCGGTCTCGTGTTGTTGCTCGGGTTTGCGTTGCCGCCGCTGTTGCCGCTGACGCGCGTGCCGCCGGTGCGCGTGCTGCGTCGCGAATGGGGCGAAGCGGGGCGCACTGCCTGGGCCGCTTACGCGCTCGGCATCGTGCTGTTCGCCGCACTCCTGATCGTTGCCGCGGGCGAGTTGAAGCTTGGTGGCATTGTGGCGGGCGGCTTCGCCGGCGGACTGCTGGTATTCGCGTGCATCGCGCGGCTGGCGCTGTGGGGCGCGTCGCGTGTGGTGCGCAGCGAGCGCGTGAATGCGGGCATCGGCTGGCGTTACGCGCTGGCGTCGCTGGAACGGCGCAGTGGCGCGAGCGCGCTGCAGATCACCGCGCTCGGCATCGGCCTGATGTGCCTGTTGCTGATTGCGATGACGCGTAACGACCTCGTGGCCGGCTGGCGCAAATCGACGCCGCCCGATGCGCCGAATGAATTCATCATCGATATCCAGCCCGACCAGCGCGACGCCGTCACGCAGTATCTGGGCGCGCACGGCGTGCCCGGCACGGTGCTCGCGCCGATGGTGCGCGGCCGCTTGATTGCGATCAACGGCAAGCCAGTCAATCCGGATTCGTTCAAGGGCGACGATGCGAGGCGTCTCGTCGACCGCGAATTCAATTTGTCGTACACGACCGAGCTGCCTGACGACAACCGTCTCTCTGCCGGCACGTGGTATGGCGACACGAAGACGCCGCAGATTTCGATCGAGCAGGGGCTCGCGAAGCTGATCAACGTGAAGCCCGGCGATACACTGCGCTTCGACGTGACGGGTCTGCAGATCGATGCGCCGGTGACGAGTGTGCGCAAGCTCGACTGGGGTTCGTTCAAGGTCAACTTTTTCGTGCTGATGCCGCCCGCCGCCTTGCAGGATTTCCCGGCGACGTTCATCACGAGTTTCCATTTACCGCCCGACAAGCAATCGACCATAGACGGGTTGATCGCCGCCTATCCGAACCTCACGGCAATCGACACCGGTCCGATTCTGGCGCAGGTGCAGCGTGTCCTGCAGCAGGTGATCGGCGCGGTGCAGTTCCTGTTCGCGTTCACGCTCGCGGCCGGCGTGCTGGTGCTCTACGCGGCGCTTGCCGGCACCCGCGACGAGCGTATGCGAGAATCCGCGCTGCTGCGCGCGCTGGGGGCCTCGCATCGCCAGGTGCGCGCGGTGCAGGTCGCCGAGTTCGTGGCGGTTGGCGCGCTCGCCGGCTTGATGGCGGCGCTCGGTGCGCAGGTGATCGGCTGGCAACTGGCGACGCGCGTGTTCGAGTTTTATCTGGCGTTCGATCCGTGGTTGTTGCCGGCGGGTATCGCGGCCGGCATCGCCTGCGCGGGCGTGGGTGGCTGGCTCAGCTTGCGGCATGTGCTGGCGCGGCCCGCGTTGCAATCGCTGCGAGATGCGTGATTTTTCTTTCCTGTTTTCGTGATTGGGTATGAGCGATCTTAACGACGAAGTGTCCACGGCACAGCCGACGGCCTTCGAACTGGTGGGCGGTGAAGCGCGCGTGCGCGAACTGGTCGACCGGTTTTATGACTTGATGGATCTCGAAGCGGAATTCGCCGGGATTCGCGCCTTGCATCCCGAGTCGCTCGATGGCTCGCGCGACAAGTTCTTCTGGTTCCTGTGCGGATGGATGGGCGGCCCCGATCATTACATCAGCCGCTTCGGCCATCCGCGGCTGCGCGCCAGACATATGCCGTTTCCGATCGCGTCCAGCGAGCGGGATCAGTGGCTTCGCTGCATGGCGTGGGCGATGGAAGACGTTGGGCTGTCGGAGTCGTTGAGGGAGCGCTTGCTGGCGTCGTTCTTCGAGACCGCGGACTGGATGCGCAATCGCAATGGTTGAGCGGGTAGCGGAGCCGGAAGCAGCAGAGGCGCGGGCGGTCCTGGAGTGCTGGTTCGGCGCTCCGAATACGCCCACCTTCGGTGAGGCGCGCAAGCTCTGGTTCTCCCGCGACGCAGCCTTTGACGCGATGCTGCTGGAACGCTTCGGGGCACTGATCGATGCGGCGCGCGCAGGGTCCCTCGACAGCTGGACGGAGACTCCGCTCGGCGCGTTAGCGCTGGTCATCGTGCTGGATCAGTTTTCGCGCAATTGCCACCGCAACACACCGCGCGCTTTCGCCGCCGATCATCACGCGCTGCGCATCGCGCAACAGATGATTGCAAGCGGCGCCGATCTCCTGTTGCCGACCGTGCATCACCGCGCGTTCGCGTACCTGCCGTTCGAACACGACGAAACGCTTGCCAGCCAGCACGAATCGCTGCGCCTGTTCAAACAGTTGAAGGCAGAGCCGGGCGGTGCGTCCTACTATTCATCCGCGGTCAGGCACGCCAGAATCATCGAACGTTTCGGACGCTTTCCCCATCGCAATGCGGTACTTGAGCGCCTGTCGACGGATGAAGAAAAGGCCTTCCTGAAAGAGCCCGGCTCGTCGTTCTAGGCGTGACGACAACGCGCAGGCGCAGTTCGGGCGCGCCATGCGCTGCCACGTGCTACTCGCCGCGCGTGGGTATTGCCGGCGTTCGCACGAATACTCGCAACAGCTCGTCGGTGTCGCCTGGGCGCGCGCCCGACCAGAACAGTCGCCAATCTCCACCTGGCGCGCGCGGATTGTCACGGCGGCCCTGCTGGATCAGCCACGTACACTCGGTCGCCGCGGGATTCGAGGTCGGTTGATGCTCGATGCCGGTGTAGTAGTACAGCATCGGCGCTTCCGATTCGCCGAGGTCCATACTGGCCATGCAATCCCCATCGTTCCACTCGATATTCATTCTGGCGCCGAGGTTTTCGAACACGGAGCGGTAGCTCTTCCCGTAGTCGAGCCACGGCAGCAGCAGTGTGCTCACCAAGCCCCACGCGAGAGTCGCACCTGCACACCAGCTCAACACACCGCGCCATTTGCCGGTGTATTTGAAGACCGGCAGGAGCCACAGCCAGCCGAGCGTCATCAGCAGCGCGGCTGCGATCAGCCCGGGCTTGACGGGCAGCACCCAGTCGAGCGGTAACCAACGGCCGAGCCGGTGCAGCGACGCATGCGTGTTGGCAGGATCGCTCATGATCGACCAGATGATCCACGCCAGCGCGGCCGTGCTGCCGAACAGCACGCGGCTTGCCATGTCCCAGCTTGCGTGCAGACGCCGCGGCAGCTTTTCGATGCCTTGCATCGCCACCAGGGCGAGCGGGGCGATGAACGGCAGGATGTACAGTTCGCGCACCGTTGCCGAGCTTTGCAGTACGGCGAAACCGGTGCCCGCGAAAATCACCGGCAGAGCGACCCGCGGATCGCGCCAGCGGCGCCATCCGCCGCCGGCGAGCGCGGCCAAGGCAAGCGGTACGACCGGAAAGCCGACGCTCAGCACGGTGCGCAGCACGAACCAACGGCTTTCGTTTTCAGAGCCGAGTTCCGCCACCGAAAAACCGAAGAAGCGGCCGACGTTGTTGTCCCACAGCCAGACCTTGAAGAGCGCTTCGGAGCGCAGATAGAAACAGATCGGCCAGATCAGCGCGAGGGGTGCGCAGACCAGCGCGGCGATACCGAGCGCGCCCGCAAAGCTGCGCTTGCGGCAGGCGGGATACAGCACCAGTACTGCGACGGTGGTTGCGCCGAACACGAGCGGCACGAACAGGCCCTTGGCCAGCAACGACACGCCCACGCCCGCACCGAACATCGCCGCGCCGCTCAGAATCGCGTGGCGCCGGCGGCGTGCATCGCCCCGTAGCAGGCGCGCTTCATCGCGCAGATGCACGAGGACGAGTTCGAATAGTCCGCAAAAGCCGATCGCGGCGCCGGCCATCAGCGCGACGTCGGTCATCATGTCGTGCACGTGTTTGATGACGACGAGCGTGCTGGCGAACAAGGCCAGCGTGCCGATCACGCGGATATCGAACCAGCTCGAGGCAGCCACCGCACGCCGGGCGACGCGTGCCGTGTAGTAGACGGTCAGTCCGGCGAAGAGCGCGCTCGCGAGGCGTGCGGCGTCATGCAAGGGCAGGTAGCGGCCGAACATCCACGCGAGGCCGGCGGCGACCCAGTCGTAGATCGGCGGCTTTTCGACGAACGGCTGGCCGGCGTTGGTCGGCACGACCAGATCGCCGGTGTCGAGCATGTGCTGAATGATCCCGAACGTGTAGGTCTCGTCCTGCTTCCAGGGCTCGTGGCCCAGGGTGCCAGGCAGAAGCCATGCGCACAGGATCGCCAGCGCGACCAGCCACTTCAACGGACGAGCCGCCGTGAGCGCGCGCAAGCGCCGGGCGCCGCGCGAAGCGGGAGACGGGGCGGCCGGATCCGTGGGGCCGGCAGGGGCGGGCCTTGCGGGCGCTGCTGCTTCGGTCGCGTGTGCCGAGCCGGGATGCGTCTCCGGAGCGCCGTCGGCAGGGCCGGCCGGCGCTGGCGTCGCAATCGCGACCTTCCCCGCGCGCCAGGGCGCGGATGGTTTTTCGAACATTGGAATCTCTGATCGCGGTACGCAGCGACTTGGGCCGCGGACTTATGCTTTGGCTATGCGTCGCATGCGGGTGCATACGAACGCTGCGATTGTAGTCCCAGTTTATTACGGCCGATTACAGAAAAGGTGTGGAATAGGGTGTTCAGCCGAACGAATTGAGTCGATTCCTCGTCAGATTGACGGGAATGGAATGTGGGGAAAGGGGATTGCGGCCGTGCGAAGCCGCCGGCCGCGGGAACAGAAGGGCGGTATTCAGCGTCCGCCGGCGACGTCGAGCAATGCGCCCGTCACGTACGAGGCAGCGTCGCTTAGCAACCAGACGATCGACTCGGCGACTTCGTCGGCGTGGCCGGGGCGGCCTAGCGGCGTGGTCGCGCCGAGTTGGGCGGCGCGCTCGGGCTTGCCGCCGCTGGCGTGGATTTCGGTATCGATCAGGCCAGGGCGCACTGCGTTCACGCGCACGCCCTGCGGACCGAGTTCCTTGGCGAGGCCGATCGTCATGGTGTCGACTGCGCCTTTCGAGCCGGCATAGTCGACGTATTCGTTCGGCGAACCCAAACGCGAGGCCGCTGACGAGATGTTCACGATCACGCCACCCGCGCCGCCGCGCGTGGTCGACATGCGGCGCGCGGCTTCGCGTGCGCAGAGATACGCGCCGAGCACATTGACGTCGAACATGCGCTTCAGGCGCGCGAGGTCCATATCCGCGAGCTGGCTCGAAGGCGCGACGATCCCGGCATTGTTGACGAGCGCATCGAGCCGGCCGAACTTTTGCTGGAGCGTGTCGAACATCGCGATCACATCGGCTTCACTGGCGACGTCGCCGACAATCGGCAATGCCTGGCCGCCGGCGCGTTCCACTTCGGCAACGGTGTCCTCCGCGGCCGCGAGGTTCCGCGCGTAATTCACGCCGACCGACCAGCCGCGCGCGCCCAGCAAACGGGCGGTCGCGCGGCCAATGCCGCGGCTGCCCCCGGTGATCAGAACGGTTTTCGTCATTGCAAGCTCATCGTTCGGGTGGAAGCCGCGGGAGCGTGCGGCGGGTGTTCGTTCGGGCGGTTGCTCAAGCGATCGCCCAGGCGGTCGAAAAAGCGCGGGAGGCGGCAATCAAACCACGATCAAACAGCGTCGCGTTTGACAGCCCATTTGTCGCTGACGGGCGGCTTGTAGCGTTGCAGCTTGTCGATCAGCGCGACCGGATCGGACTCCCTTTGCAGGATGTCGAAATAGGTCTGCCGCATGAAGCCTTCGTCTACCGTGTGCTTGAGGAGCGCGATCAGCGGATCGTAGAAGCCGTCGATGTTCAGCACTGCCACCGGCTTCTGGTGATAGCCGAGCTGCGCCCACGTATAGACCTCGAAGAGCTCTTCGAGCGTACCCACGCCGCCCGGCATCGCGACGAACGCGTCGGACAGGTCGGCCATCATCTTCTTGCGATGATGCATGTCGGGCACCACGTGCAACTCGGTCAGCCCGTTATGGCCGACTTCCTTGTTGACCAGCAACTCGGGAATCACGCCGATTGCACGACCGCCTTCGGCCATCACCGTATCGGCGATCACGCCCATCAGGCCGACCTTGCCGCCGCCGTAGACCAGCGCGAGATCGGCCTGCACCAGCGCACGGCCGAAGGCGCGCGCGGCCTCGGCGTACAAGGGTCTGGCTCCGTCGGAGGAGCCGCAATACACACACACCGACTTCATACTCAAACGTCCTTCGGTTCGTTGCGGGGCGCGGCGCCTTCCTTGGGCGGCAGGTAGTCGTAGAACTCGCGCTTGGGCAGCTTGCCCGAGACGAGGTCGTCGAAAATCTGCCGCGAGCGGCCGCGCAGATAAGGCGCCATCAGCGAAACGATCTGCACGCTCACCTGATGCAGTTCCGCGCGAATCGTTTCCTGCTCGTTGTACTTGCGCGGGTTCATCACGAACTGATACGACAGCCAGTACGTGCCGATTACGCCGACGTTGGTGGCGATCACGTGCAGTTCTTCGGGCGTGGCGACCATTTCGCCGTCGGCCACGAGTTGCTCGCAGAACTGGCTTGCAAAGCGCACCTTGTGGCTGATGATCTGCTTGAAGTGCGTCTCGAGCGTGCGGTTGCGCGCCAGCAGATCGTTCAGGTCGCGATACAGGAAGCGATAGCGCCACGTGAAATCGACCATGTACTGCAGGTACGACCACATCTCGTCGATCGTCGCGCGGTGGTCGTCGGGAAAGCGCAGACGCTTTTCGATCTCCTGCTCGAACTGACTGAAGATGCTGTTGATGATGTCGTCTTTGTTGCGGAAGTGGTAGTACAGATTGCCTGGACTGATTTCCATTTCCTCGGCGATCGTCGTTGTTGTGACGTTCGGCTCGCCGATTTCGTTGAACAGCTTCAACGATAGTTCGAGTATCCGTTCGCGGGTGCGGCGGGGAGGTTTGGCTTCCATGTCGTCCGGCCCTGGTTACGCCGGGCTGGGCGCGTGGCGGCTTGCCGCTTTAGCGTGATCCACCCGGACGTGGTTGGTATTTTTGATTGAGCGTCTCAACGGTTTCCCGAGAAGACTATCGGACGATTATAAACCGACCGTTCTTATACCAAACGGATACTCAGGGTTTTCATTCTTTGGGACACCGGGAAAGGGCATCAGGCGGTGCTTCGGGGTGAATTCCACAGCCACGCTTAGAGCCACGCTTTGACCCAATGAACGACAAGCGGCCCGACGATCAGTCCCCATGTCATCACACACATGCCGAGCGCGACCATGACCGCCGCGCTGCCGAGATCCTTGGCACGACGCGACAACTCGTGGCGCTCGAGCGAAATCCGGTCGATGGCCGCCTCGACGCTCGAATTGAGCAATTCGACGATCAGCACCAGCAGCACCGAGCCGAGCAGCAATACACGCGACACGGGATCGACCGGCACCAGCACGCCGCACGGAATCAGAATCGCGGCGAGCGTGAGCTCCTGGCGAAACGCGCTTTCCTCGCGGATCGCCACGCGAAATCCGGCCAGCGAATTTTTCATCGCGTGCCACGCGCGGGTCACGCCGCGATTGCCCTTGTATGGATTAAAGGGAAGCGGTGCGAATGGATCGTCGGGGCTGAGCGGTTCGTTGTGCGGCTCGCTCTCGGGGTTCGCGAGACCCTCACGGCTTGCACCGTTCATGCCGTGAAAACCATTCGCGTGATCGACATGATTCGGCGTGCCGTGCTCGCTCACGTCGTCGAACGGCTCGATGCCGGCGGCCTCGGTGTCGACAGCGCGCAGCGCGCCTTTCGACGCGCGTGCGGCGGTGGAGTTTCGGGTTCGCATAAACGGCTCGGCGCGTCGCTTCACGCGGCGGCGCTTTCCTCGCTATACGACGTGCGCGGCAGCGGCTTCAAATGTGCCGCGAACTGCTCCGACGCGGCTGCCCACGAGAAGCGTTCGGCCCAGGCGCGCGCATGGCTGCGCTCGATCTTCAGCGCTTCGAGGCAAGCCTCGCGCAAGTCCTCATGCATGGCGCCCGCGCCGCCGTCGCCGAGCACGTCGATCGGGCCGGTTACCGGATACGCCGCGACCGGCGTGCCGCAGGCCAGTGCTTCGAGCAGCACGAGCCCGAAGGTATCGGTGCGGCTCGGGAACACGAATACGTCGGCGGCCGCGTAGACCTTGGCCAGTTCGGCTTGCGTCAGCACGCCCAGGTAATTCGCTTGCGGATAGCGCGATTTCAGTTCGGCGAGCGCCGGGCCTTCGCCGGCCACCCACTTCGAGCCGGGCAGATCGAGCTTGAGAAACGCCTCGACGTTCTTCTCGACTGCTACACGTCCCACGTACAGAAAGATCGGCCGCGCGGTGTTGAGCACCTTCGAGTCCATCTGGTGAAAGATGTCGAGGTCGACGCCGCGAGTCCACAACACCACATTGGTGAAACCGAATTTTTCGAGGTCGGCCTTGACCACGGGCGTGGGCGCCATTACCGCCAGCGACGCCTTGTGGAACCAGTGCAGAAACTTGTAGGTGGCCGCGATCGGAATGCCGAAGCGCGCCTGCACGTATTCGGGAAAGCGCGTGTGATAAGCGGTTGTGAACGGCAGCTTGTGCTTGATCGCGTAGGAGCGTGCGGCCATGCCGAGCGGGCCTTCGGTGGCGATGTGCAGCGCGTCGGGCGCGAATTCGTCAATGCGCTGATGGAGCTTGCGACGCGGCAGCAGCGACAGGCGAATCTCCGGATAGGTCGGGCACGGAATCGTCTTGAATTCGAGCGGCGTCAGCAGATCGACCTGGTGGCCGAGCGCGGTGAGTTCGCGCGTGGTGTTCTTCAGCGTGCGCACGACGCCATTGACCTGCGGTTCCCATGCATCGGTGACGATCATGATCTTCATCGGTTTAGGCCCAATAGAAGTGGAGAGGGACTACGCGGTCGCCCGGGCCTTTTGCACGCCGACTTCCGGTGCGCGCATCACGGTCCAGTAGATCACCTTGAGTTCGCCTTCATACGTCTCGACGAGTGCCGACAGGCTTTCGACCCAATCGCCGTCGTTGCAATACAGCACACCGTCGATGTCACGGATTTCGGCTTTGTGAATGTGCCCGCAGACCACGCCGTCGCAACCGCGGCGGCGTGCTTCGTCGGTCATCACCCGCTCGAACGACGAAATGAAATTCACCGCGTTCTTCACCTGATGCTTCAGGTATTGCGACAGCGACCAGTACGGAAAGCCGAGCCGGCTGCGGATCCGGTTGAACCAGCGGTTCAGGATCAGGATCATCGTGTAGAGCGTGTCGCCGAGATAGGCGAGCCACTTAGCATGCTGGATCACGCCGTCGAACAGATCGCCGTGCACGATCCACAGGCGCTTGCCGGCGAGCGTCGTGTGGAACGCTTCGCCGCGCACGTGGATGTCGCCGAACGCGAGGTCGCAGAACTGGCGCGCGGCTTCGTCGTGATTGCCTGGCACGTAGATGACCTGGGTGCCTTTGCGTGCTTTGCGCAGCACCTTCTGCACGACGTCGTTGTGCGCCTGTGGCCAGTACCAGCCTTTTTTCAACTGCCAGCCGTCGATGATGTCGCCCACGAGGTACAGGTATTCCGACTCGTTGTGGCGCAAGAAGTCGAGCAGATACGGCGCCTGGCAACCGCTCGAGCCGAGGTGGATGTCGGACAGCCAGATGGTGCGATAGCGGTGTGGTTCGGCGTGGTCGTCGTCGTGATGGCTGGCTTGCGCGTCGAGCGGCAGTGACGGCACAGGCAACGGCAAGCCGTGGCTAGGGTTGGGTTCCGGGCGGAACGCGACAGGGTCGACGCTCGGGCCGGTCTGGCGGAACAGGGAAGTCGCGGACGTTTTGGGGTCCATGGCTCACGCGTCGAGTTGCGGTGCCCGTATTGCGCCAGTCGCGCGTGACCGTGCCGTGACAGTCACGAGAAGTTCTTATTACTGTGGCGGGAGAGGGAGGGTCATCGCTCGACGCTGATCACGCGTGTACCGGCGAGGCGGTCGTGCAGGAATTGACGTTGCGAATCGAAACGGCCGGTGGCGGCCCACAGCACGAACCAGATCGCGGCGATCACCAGCGTCTGTGGTACAGAGAGGCCCAGCAACGGATGCAGCGCGAGCGGCGGCAAAAACCACAGCCACGCCAGCACGTAACGAACGATCGCCCGGCCTGTGGACAGCGGCGCGCCGTTAGCGGCGACGACGCGCAGGCGCCAGGTTTTCATCGGCAGCGTCTGGCCGCTGTGGGTCCAGAACCAGACGAAATACAGACCGACCACGAGGCCGATCCACGCGGCGAGCAGGTTGTGATGGGTGAGACCGTTGCGCTGCTGCGTCAACGTGCTGAACAGATAGCCGGCGATGAACACGACGCCGAACAGGATCACCGCTTCGTAGAGCAGCGCGGCGAGGCGCCGGCGAACGGTGGGCGCGGTGCCGGATGATTCGGCGGGCAGTGTCGAGGTGGCGAGCGGCTGGGACACAGTGGGGCGCGGATCAGGAGCCGTTGAAGATCGACGGCGCCTCGGCCGGCGAAACCGGCAGCGGCGTGGCGGGCACGAAGCTGCCCGCAGCGGGAATCGCCGGCGTGACGGCCGGGCTCGGCAATGCAGCTGCCGCCGCAGCACTCGCCGCTGCGGCACCGCTCGCGCCGTGCTCGCGGGCATTGACCAGACGGTCGAGGCCCTTGATCTCGGTCTTGCCGGACGGCGGTGCGCTCACGACGCTCGGGCGCCGCTTACGCTCACTCGCGGCGAGCCGCTCCTTCTGCTCTTCCGGCAATTGCTGATAAGTCTTCCACGCGTTCTGGCGGGTTTCGCGCGGCAACTCCTTCGACACCTGGTAGTTTTCGCGGGCAACGCGCCGCTGATCGGGTGTCATGCGCACCCATTCAGCCATTCGGTCATGCAGGCGTTTTTGCGCATCAGGCGATAACTTCGGATAACGCGCGGCGATCTTGATCCATTTTCGCTTGCGTTCGTCGCTGAAGGAATCCCATACGCCCGCGAACGGCGCGAGCGCAAGGTGCTCGGCCGAGCTCAGGCGCGACCATGCCAACGGGCTATTGTTGCCGGACAGGCCCGGCAGTTCGACGGCGAGCGTTGGCGCGGGCGCCTTGGCGGTTGCGTTGCCGCCCGCGGC
The DNA here is from genome assembly GCF_905220735.1 of Paraburkholderia aspalathi. Taxonomy (NCBI): domain Bacteria; kingdom Pseudomonadati; phylum Pseudomonadota; class Betaproteobacteria; order Burkholderiales; family Burkholderiaceae; genus Paraburkholderia; species Paraburkholderia aspalathi. Next base: position 57,274 of record NZ_CAJNBA010000007.1, on the reverse strand, counting down.
AGGCGCACTGGCGGTCGACGGGCTCGGATAAAAGCGCGGATACGTCGCGGCAAACGACACGAGGGCCGCGATCGCGCATCCGAAAACAACGGCCAAGCCGCGCTTGTAACTCACCCGAAGAATCTCCCGCTCAGTGGGCGCGTGATAGGTACGCGTTGAAACCGTGATCGAGATAGGCATTGAGCGGCAAGTCGTCGCTTAGCATGGCTGCATCGATATCGGCGAGTTCGGCGGTGCGTTGCTGGTCTTCCCAGTAGGCGATGCCCACGAGGCTGACGACCAGCGCGACGAGCGGCCACGCGAGCGCAAAGCGGCGCAGCGGCGAGCGGCGGCGCTGCGGCATCTCGACCTGCGGCATCCCGGAGGGCATGCCGGCACCGGCGAAGGCGGGTACGAACACCGGCGCGCTCACGGACTCGGGCTTCTTGCGAGCGAGCGCGGCACGGCGCGCCACAGCGAGCCGGTCGACGGTGGCGGGCGGAATACTGGCGGCGGTTTCGTCGAGCGCGCGGCGCACCTGGCGGGCGAACTCGAGTTCTTTGGTTTCTAGGGAGCTCATAGCGTGATTCCTTTAGCCTTGAGCGCTTGCGCCAGCGTGTGGGTGGCCCGCGAGCAGTGTGTTTTCACACTGCCTTCGGAGCAGCCCATCGCGGCGGCAGTCTCGGCGACATCCATATCTTCCCAATAACGCATGAGAAACGCCTCCCGTTGACGTGCCGGTAACTTTTGGATCTCGTCGTCGATTAACTGTAAGACTTGTTCGCGTTCGAGTTTCTGTTCGTTGCTTTCTGAGCCCGCTGAACCTTGCTGCGCCTCGAATGTTTCGAGTGGGTCGAATTCGTCGTCGTCGGCGTTGCCGAGCGAGGAGAACAGGCTAACCCAAGTATTGCGCACTTTGGCACGACGGAAATAGTCGTGCATCGCATTCTGGAGAATACGCTGAAACAGGAGCGGAAGTTCGGCGGCCGGACGGTCGCCGTATTTTTCGGCGAGCTTGATCATCGCGTCCTGCACGATATCGAGCGAGGCGTCGTCGTCCCGCACGGCGTAGACCGTCTGCTTGAATGCGCGCCTTTCGACGCCCGCCAGAAAATCGGCGAGTTCCTTGTCTGATGCCATCCGTTTGGGGGTCGGCGCAGCGTGCGTGCGCGTAATCGGTCGAAAAATGTCGTAAAACTCGCGGATGCTAACAAACTTTCGCTCCGCTGGGGCGAAACCCGTCCTACCTTGCATCTCTATAACACGGTCTCGGTCGTTTTTGACCCATTGTGGGATTCAGCGGCAGGCCGCCAGGGCAATATTTGCTTGACCGCGCGAACATCTGCAGATATCTTCGCTGGTTCGCAACATAAGTGACTTGTCTCAATTGAGGTGTGGCCCAAGAAGCTCACCTGTCAACTGGACGCGCCGCTTGAACCCGAGCCACAAGCCCGGCAGAGAGCACCCGATCAATTTTTTGCCGAAAATTCGAAAGGTGAATAAATGAATATGCCCAGCGCGGAATTCTCCACGTCGGATACGACCCCCCATCCTGAAGCTGACTCTATCGGCGCCACCGTGCTCATGCGCGCTTTGGCCGACGAAGACGTCGAGTTTGTGTGGGGCTATCCCGGCGGCTCGGTACTCTACATTTACGACGAGCTGTACAAGCAGGACAAATTCCAGCACATCCTCGTGCGCCACGAACAAGCCGCAGTCCACGCCGCCGACGCCTATGCGCGTTCCACCGGCAAAGTGGGTGTGTGCCTCGTGACCTCCGGCCCCGGCGTTACCAATGCGGTGACCGGCATCGCCACGGCCTACATGGATTCGATCCCGATGGTGATCATCAGCGGCCAGGTGCCGACTGCTGCGATCGGTCAGGATGCGTTCCAGGAGTGCGATACGGTCGGCATCACGCGTCCTTGCGTGAAGCACAACTTCCTCGTGAAGGACGTGCGCGACCTCGCGGCTACCGTCAAGAAAGCTTTCTACATCGCCCGTACCGGCCGTCCCGGCCCGGTGCTGATCGACATTCCGAAAGACGTGTCGAAGATGCCGTGCCAGTACGAACCGCTCAAGACCGTTTCGCTGCGCTCGTACAACCCGGTCACGAAAGGTCACTCCGGCCAGATTCGCAAGGCTGTGGCCTTGTTGCTGTCGGCCAAGCGTCCGTATATCTACACCGGTGGCGGCATCATTCTCGCGGATGCGTCGCGTGAGCTGAACCAGTTCGCCGATCTGCTCGGTTATCCGATCACCAATACGTTGATGGGTCTGGGCGGCTACCGAGCGAGCGACAAGAAATTCCTCGGCATGCTCGGCATGCACGGCACGTACGAAGCCAACATGGCGATGCAGCACTGCGACGTGCTGATCGCGATCGGCGCGCGCTTCGACGACCGTGTGATCGGCGATCCGGCGCACTTCGCATCGCGCCCGCGCAAGATCATCCATATCGACATCGATCCTTCTTCCATCTCCAAGCGCGTCAAGGTCGACATTCCGATCGTCGGCGACGTGAAGGAAGTGCTGAAGGAGCTGATCGAGCAGTTGCAAACGGCCGAGCATGGCCCTGACACCGCGGCGCTCGCCGACTGGTGGAAGGACATCGAAGCCTGGCGCGCCAAAGACTGCCTGAAGTTCGATCGCAAGAGCGACATCATCAAGCCGCAGTACGTGGTGGAAAAGGCGTGGGAACTGACCGACGGCAATGCCTTCGTGTGTTCCGACGTCGGCCAGCACCAGATGTGGGCGGCGCAGTTCTATCGCTTCAACAAGCCGCGCCGCTGGATCAATTCCGGTGGCCTCGGCACGATGGGCTTCGGCCTGCCGGCGGCGATGGGCGTGAAGATGGCGCACCCGGACGACGACGTGCTCTGTATCACGGGCGAAGGCTCGATCCAGATGTGTATCCAGGAACTCTCGACCTGCAAGCAGTACGAGACGCCCATCAAGATCATTTCGCTGAACAACCGCTATCTGGGCATGGTGCGCCAGTGGCAGCAGATCGAATACAGCAAGCGTTATTCGCATTCGTACATGGATGCGCTGCCGGATTTCGTGAAGCTCGCCGAGGCGTACGGCCACGTCGGCATGCGTATCGAACGCACGGCCGATGTCGAGCCGGCGCTGAAGGAAGCGCTGCGCCTGAAAGATCGCACGGTGTTTCTCGATTTCCAGACCGATCCGACCGAAAACGTCTGGCCGATGGTCCAGGCCGGCAAGGGCATCACTGAGATGCTCATGGGTTCGGAAGATCTATAACGACGGTTTTTAGCGTTGGCTTCGTCATGCGCGCCTTCAAAAAGGGCGAAGGCGGACGAAGCGGCGCGAAACCGCTCGCATACATCGACAAAACATCTGGAAGAAGCGAAACATGAGACACATTATTTCTGTCCTGCTGGAAAACGAACCGGGCGCGTTATCACGCGTGGTGGGGCTGTTCTCGGCACGCGGCTACAACATTGAAACCTTGACGGTGGCTCCGACCGAAGACCGTTCGCTGTCGCGCATGACCATCGTCTCCATTGGCTCGGACGACGTGATCGAACAGATCACGAAGCATCTGAACCGCCTGATCGAGGTGGTGAAAGTGGTCGACCTTACCGAGGGCGCCCACATCGAACGCGAGCTGATGTTGATCAAGGTGAGGGCGGTCGGCAAGGAACGTGAGGAGATGAAACGGATGTCGGATATTTTCCGCGGCCGGATCATCGACGTCACAGAGAAGACCTACACGATCGAACTGACGGGCGCGAGCGACAAGCTCGATGCCTTCATCGAAGGGATCGACGCGACTGCGATTCTCGAAACCGTCCGTACGGGCAGTTCGGGCATCGGCCGCGGCGAGCGCATTCTGAAGGTTTGACGCGCGCTTATCGACGATTCGCTAACGTTTCGATCGGGGCCGGGCAGTGCCTTCAAGAGCCCGGCCAAGCAACACACCATTCGCAGTATTTGTATTTCACTGATTTCACCGAATTTAGCCAAGGAACCGACATGAAAGTTTTCTACGACAAGGACGCCGACCTCTCCCTCATCAAGGGTAAGCAAGTCACCATCATCGGCTATGGCTCGCAAGGCCATGCTCACGCGCTGAACCTGAAGGAAAGCGGCGTGAATATCACGGTCGGTCTGCGCAAGGGCGGCGCATCGTGGAGCAAGGCTGAGAACGCCGGCCTGCAAGTCAAGGAAGTGGCGGAAGCCGTCAAGGGCGCGGACGTCGTCATGATGCTGCTGCCGGACGAGCAGATCGCTGAAGTCTACGCAAAGGAAGTGCACGCCAACATCAAGCAAGGCGCAGCGCTCGCCTTCGCACACGGCTTCAACGTGCACTACGGTCAGGTGATCCCGCGTGCTGACCTCGACGTGATCATGATCGCGCCGAAGGCACCGGGCCACACGGTTCGCGGTACGTACTCGCAAGGTGGCGGCGTGCCCCACCTGATCGCCGTTGCACAAGACAAGTCGGGCGCAGCACGTGACATCGCGCTGTCGTACGCAGCAGCGAACGGCGGCGGCCGTGCCGGTATCATCGAAACGAACTTCCGCGAAGAAACGGAAACCGACCTGTTCGGCGAACAAGCCGTGCTGTGCGGCGGTACGGTCGACCTGATCAAGGCCGGCTTCGAAACGCTGGTGGAAGCGGGTTACGCGCCGGAAATGGCGTACTTCGAATGCCTGCACGAACTGAAGCTGATCGTCGACCTGATCTACGAAGGCGGCATCGCGAACATGAACTACTCGATCTCGAACAACGCCGAATACGGCGAGTACGTGACGGGTCCGCGTATCGTGACGGCTGAAACGAAGAAGGCGATGAAGGCCGTGCTGACGGACATTCAGACCGGCGAGTACGCAAAGAGCTTCATCATCGAAAACAAGGCCGGCGCACCGACGCTGCAATCGCGCCGCCGTCTGACGGCCGAGCACCAGATCGAAACGGTGGGTGCCAAGCTGCGTTCGATGATGCCGTGGATCGCCGCGAACAAGCTGGTCGACCAGTCGAAGAACTAAGAAGCCAGTTTTATCGCATGTGACCGGCGCGGCGCCTCGTCGCAGCAGCCGGTAATGCAAAAAGCCGTCCAAGGGTGCTGAACCCTGGGCGGCTTTTGCTATCCTACGGTTTTACAAAAATACAGAAGCCATCCATGAATTACCCTCATCCGATCATCGCGCGAGAAGGCTGGCCGTTCATCGCCATCGCGGCCGTCGTTGCATTACTGGTTCATGCCTTCGCGGGATTCGGCTTTGCATGGCTGTTCTGGCTGATCCTGATCTTCGTCGTGCAGTTTTTCCGTGATCCGGCACGCCCGATTCCGACTCAGGCGAACGCCGTACTGTGCCCGGCCGACGGCCGTATCGTCGCAGTCGAGACAGCGCATGATCCGTATGCCAACCGTGAAGCGCTGAAGATCAGCGTGTTCATGAACGTTTTCAATGTCCATTCGCAGCGCTCACCGGTGGACGGTGCGATCTCCAAGGTCGAATATTTCCCGGGCGCGTATCTGAATGCCGCTGTGGATAAGGCTTCGCTCGAAAACGAGCGCAATGCGGTGGTGATCCAAATGGCCGGCGGCCAGACGGTGACGTCGGTGCAGATCGCCGGTCTGATTGCGCGGCGCATTCTTTGCTACGTACGCTCAGGTGAGCCGCTCACGCGTGGCCAGCGCTATGGATTTATCCGTTTTGGCTCGCGTGTCGACGTGTACCTGCCGGTTGGCAGCCGTCCGCGTGTGTCGATCGGTGAGAAGGTTTCCGCGTCGTCCACGATCCTCGCTGAACTATAAAGCGGCACCAAGGAGGTTTTCCGAATGGCCGCATTCAAACCGCGTCGACCCCGCAACAGCGGGCAGCTCCCGCGCCCGTTCCGCCGTAACAAGCCGATCGTGGCGGAGACAGGCGCAGTCGAGAGCCGGCGCGCTCAGCGTCAGCAGTTCCTGAGGAAACGCGGCATTTACCTGCTGCCGAACGCGTTTACCACCGCCGCGCTCTTTTGCGGCTTCTTCGCCGTGGTGCAGGCGATGAACGTGCGCTTCGAAATCGCGGCAATCGCGATCTTCGTGGCGATGGTGCTGGACGGCATGGACGGACGGGTCGCCCGCATGACGCATACGCAAAGCGCGTTCGGCGAACAGTTCGACAGTCTCTCGGACATGGTGTCGTTCGGTGTAGCGCCGGCGCTTGTGATGTACGAGTGGATTCTGAAGGATCTCGGCCGCTGGGGCTGGCTCGCGGCGTTCGTCTACTGTTCGGGAGCGGCGTTGCGTCTAGCGCGTTTCAACGCGAACATCGGCGTGGTCGACAAGCGTTTCTTCCAGGGTATGCCGAGCCCTGCGGCTGCGGCGCTGATCGCCGGTTTCGTGTGGCTCGCCACCGACAACCGCGTGCCGCTCAAGCTGGTGTGGCTGCCGTGGGTCGCCTTTGTGCTGACCATCTACGCCGGTGTGACGATGGTGTCGAACGCGCCGTTCTACAGCGGCAAGGCGCTCGACGTACGGCATCGCGTGCCGTTCGGCGTGATTCTGCTCGTGGTGGTGGCGTTCGTGCTGGTGTCGTCCGATCCGCCGCTGATGCTGTTCGGCCTGTTCGTGCTGTACGGTCTGTCGGGCTATGTGTTCTGGGGCTACCAGGCGATGCGGGGCAGAGCGAATCCGGCTCGGTCCGTGGCGCGGGACAGGTAACCGCGCAGCTTCGTTACATGAGCGTGACATGAGAAAACGGCAGCCTTCGCAGGCTGCCGTTTTTCGTTGTCGAGCCCGTCCGGCGGCGCGCGACAGGCAGGTCCGACGCCAATTGCACGGCGACGGGAATGCCGCTATAGTCGTTCGATAAATGCGTTCAGGTTCCCATTTGAGCTGCAGCACGAGCCTCAACAAGCTGGTGCGCCGCGGGTGCGCTAGTGCTGGCGCATCTAGCGCGCTGATCGCTTATCGTTTTCCGCCCTCCGTCTGCCTCGTCTGCGGCTTTTAGCGTCGCCAACGGTGGCGCAAAACGCCCGAATTCCAATATCCGATCCCCACAATTGAACGACTCCTCAGGAGACCCGACATGGCCGACAAACTGATCATATTCGACACCACGTTGCGTGACGGCGAGCAATCGCCCGGCGCGTCGATGACGAAAGAAGAAAAAATCCGCATCGCGAAGCAGCTCGAACGGATGAAGGTGGACGTGATCGAAGCGGGCTTCGCGGCCAGTTCGAATGGCGACTTCGATTCGATCCACACCATCGCGGGCCTGATCAAGGACAGCACGATCTGCTCGCTGGCCCGTGCGAACGACAAAGACATTCAACGCGCTGCTGACGCACTCAAGCCGGCCGATCATTTCCGCATCCACACGTTCATCGCAACGTCGCCGCTGCATATGGAAAAGAAGCTGCGCATGACGCCGGATCAGGTGTTCGAACAGGCAAAGCTGGCGGTGCGTTTTGCCCGCAAGTTCACGGACGACGTCGAGTTCTCGCCGGAAGACGGCAGCCGTTCGGACATGGATTTCCTGTGCCGCGTGCTGGAAGCGGTCATCGCCGAAGGCGCCACCACCATCAACATTGCGGACACGGTCGGCTATGGTGTGCCGGAGTTGTACGGCCAGCTCGTGAAGACGCTGCGCGAGCGGATTCCGAACTCGCATAAGGCGGTGTTCTCGGTGCATTGCCATAACGACCTCGGCATGGCGGTGGCGAACTCGCTGGCCGGTGTGCAGATCGGCGGCGCGCGTCAGGTCGAGTGCACGATCAACGGTCTCGGTGAGCGCGCGGGTAATACGTCGCTCGAAGAAATCGTGATGGCGGTGAAGACGCGCAAGGATTACTTCGGCCTTGAAATCGGTCTCGATACGACCCAGATCGTGCCGGCTTCGAAGCTGGTGTCGCAGATCACCGGTTTCGTCGTGCAGCCGAACAAGGCGGTGGTTGGCGCGAACGCATTTGCGCACGCATCCGGCATTCACCAGGACGGCGTGCTGAAAGCGCGCGACACGTACGAAATCATGCGTGCCGAAGATGTGGGCTGGAGCGCGAACAAGATCGTGCTTGGCAAGTTGTCGGGCCGCAATGCATTCAAGCAGCGTCTGCAGGAACTGGGTATCGCACTCGATAGCGAAGGCGAATTGAACACCGCATTTGCACGCTTCAAGGAATTGGCCGACCGTAAATCGGAAATCTTCGACGAAGACATCATCGCGATCGTCACTGAGGAATCGGCAGAAGCACAGGAGAAGGAGCACTACAAGTTCCTGTCGTTGTCGCAGCATTCGGAAACCGGTGAGCAACCGCACGCGAAGATCGTGTTCTCGGTCGAAGGCAAGGAAGTGACCGGGGAAGCACGTGGCAACGGTCCCGTGGATGCCACGCTAAATGCGATCGAAACGGAAGTGGGCAGCGGTTCGGAGTTGCTGCTGTACTCGGTGAATGCCATTACAACCGGTACGCAGGCGCAAGGCGAAGTGACCGTGCGGCTGTCCAGGAGCGGGCGCATCGTCAACGGTGTGGGCACCGATCCGGATATCGTCGCGGCCTCGGCTAAGGCGTATATCTCGGCGCTCAACAAGCTGCATTCGAACTTCGATAAGTTGAATCCGCAACGTTCGGAGTAGTAGAAGCAGGCGCGCTGATTGCGTGCCCGCTGAACCGGATTGTCAAGAAGCCCTGTGCTCCCAAAAGCACAGGGCTTCTTGCTTTTGTGGTGTCTCCTCCTCGAGTGTCGCGCTGAAGTACCGCGCGCTGAAACTACTCCGTAGCCGCGCGCCGCATCGACCACCCGCGCGCCGCGCGTGCCTGCGCCTGGACCTGATGCCGCACTTCGACTGCGATCTCGCGGCGCGGCGCATCGGCGACAAACGTATCCAGCAGTTCGCGCACATCGTGATCGACGAAATCGGCACGCGTTGCGTCGACGATCAAGGTCGCGCCGTCGGGAATCTGCTGCAGGTAGTGCTTGAGCGGCACCTTGCCGAGAAACGACACGTCCTTGCGAAACGACAGCAGGTAGTGATCGCCGTGCTGCGCGAGCACGATTGGGCTGCGCAGGTTCGCATACAGCGCGAGCAGCACGCTGCACAGAATGCCGAGCACGATGCCGATCAGCAGATCGGTGGCGAGTACGCCGACCAGCGTGACGATGAACGGCGCAAACGGCGCGAAACCCTGCTTGGCGATGGCGACGAACAACGACGGTTTGGCGAGCTTCACGCCGGTGAAGATAAGAATCGCCGCGAGGCACGCAAGCGGAATCAGGTTGATGACGCTGGTGAGCGCGAACACGCTGACCAGCAGCAACACGCCATGAATGATCGCGGACAGCCGGCTTTGAGCGCCCGCATGCACATTGGCGGAACTGCGCACGATGACCGAGGTGATCGGCAGGCCGCCGATTGCGCCGGCGATCAGGTTACCCACGCCCTGTGCCTTCAATTCGCGATCCGGTGGTGCGGCACGTCGGGCGGGATCGATCTGCTCGACCGCTTCGAGGCTCAGCAGCGTTTCGAGACTTGCGACGATTGCCAATGTGATGGCGACACGCCAGACATCGGGATTGACCAGTTGCGCGAAGTGCGGCCCGAAGTCGGCCCATTGGAGAGCAACCTGCAAGGCGGCGAACGATTCGAGCGACGGCAGCGCGACGCGATGCTCGGCAGGCGGCGCGAACGCCGGGGCGAGCAGGCTGAGCAGCAGCGTCGCGCCGATGCCCAGCAGCACCACCGCGAGCGGCGCGGGTACAAGGCGCACCAGCGCAAAGCGGCGTAACGCGCGCGTTTCCCAGCCCACCAGAATCGCCAGCGAGAGCAAGGTGATCACGCAGGCCGCGAGCGATATCGAGCCGAACGGCGTCATTACGCTACCGGCTATCTGGGCGGCAGCGTGCGATCCGGCCGACGCATTCGCGCCGGATAGCCCAAGCGCAAGCGGAAACTGCTTGACGATCAGCAGCACGCCGATCGCCGCGAGCATGCCCTTGATCACGGGCGATGGCACATAGGCCGCAAATCTGCCGGCCTTCAGCATGCCGAAGCCGAACTGAATCGCGCCGGACAACAAGACGGCCAGCAGGAACGCGGAGAAGCTGCCGAGTTGCGCGATTCCGTCGACGACGATCACGACGAGGCCCGCCGCGGGCCCGCTGACGCTCAGCCGCGAACCGCTCAGCACGGCCACCACCAGGCCGCCGACGATGCCCGATACAAGCCCGGCAAATGGCTCGACGCCCGAGGCGTTGGCGATGCCCAGACATAGCGGCAGCGCCACCAGAAAAACGACCGTGCCTGCCAGCAGATCGCGCTGAAACGTGGAAAAGAAAGCTCGTAGGTTCATGGTGTCGGTGCAGTAGTGGGTGGAGCCCTGTGTGCGGCGAAGGCAAAGGCGAAGGCCATGCTGCGGCCGGTTTCATAAAAGCTGCGCACTAGGCGGCGCTATGGGCGGCTGTTGTGCAGGTCATCGCGTCGTCGGCTTCGTAGCCGGACGTGAGTACCTTGATGCGCCCGTCCTCGAGCGCGAAGATCCAGCCGTGAACGAGCGGTGCCGGGTCAGCGTCCCGCACGATCGCACTCGCGCGCAACTGGCGTACCTGTTCGAGCACGTTCAACTCCGCGAGGCGGTCGATACGCTCACGCTCGTTTGCGTGGCTCTGGAGCTCGTCGCCATGCGTTTTTGCCAACGCACATAGGGGCGCGATGCGCCGATTCACATGCGGCAACGTCGGTTCCGGCGGCAGCAGGGCGGCGCGCACACCACCGCAGCCATAGTGGCCGCAGACGATCACGTGCCCCACCTTCAGCACGCGCACCGCGTATTCGAGGACGCTCGCGGTGTTGTCGTCGTCGGGATGAAAAAGGTTGGCGATGTTGCGGTGAACGAACAGATCGCCGGGCTCGCAATGCGTGATGGTTTCTGCGGGCACGCGGCTGTCCGAGCAGCCGACCCACAGCACATGCGGATTCTGGCCTCGCACCAGATCACGGAAAAATTCGGGGTTGCGCGCGGCGGTTTCATGCGCCCAAGCGACGTTGGCGACCAGCAGGCGTTTCGGACGGTTCATCGATAGTGGCTCCGTAAGTAGGGCGCACAGACTCGTCGCCGACACCACGGCTGTGCCCGGACGGCGCAGCGGGTGCAATCGGTACTGAATCAATGCTTACGAAAACCTTTCTATCAAAAAATAAATCTGCTGTGCGCGAAATAAAATTCGCGGGCATGCGCAATAAATAAAAAAAAGCCGCCTGAAGAGGCGGCTTGGCAGATCCATGCGCAATGGGTTCGAGCGAGCGCTCAGAACAGACTGCGGCGATCCGGATCGTGCAAGGGATCAGGCGTTTTTTGCGTGAGCCGCACGATGCCCTGGTCGTCGAAATAGAAGCTGTACATCATGTACCAGACGTTGTCTTCCAGATAGCGATACGTCCAGACCTCGCGCTTCATCAACGGGAAGTACGACGTTTCGACGGGGCGGCCGAAGTTCACCAGCACGTCGCTCTTCGTCCACTTGCCGATTTCCGCCCGGTAGAACTCGTTGGGCTGAAGCACCTGACGCACGGTGACGATCTTGCCGGATGCGTCGATGTCGGCGGCGGTAGTGGTTTCGCCCATTGGCTGGGTCGGCCACATCAGCCGCTTGCCGCCGTTGGGCAGGTCGTAGCTTTCACGCGGCGCGCCAAGGCGGGCGACGATGGTCGATTCGTCCGCGCCTTGTTGGTATTGCTGCCATGGCTGCACGCAGCCGGCGAGCGTAGCCGTGAGCGCGAGTGCGCTCACGCAGACGAGCGCGGCGCGGCGCAGGCGTGCTGCGGGCGGCGCTTCGATCGAGGCCGCCGTGGATGGGTGGCGGTTGAACATGAATTCCTCCGATGGCATTTGTGTAGCGGTTTTTATCATCGAGACGCATTATTTTGACACGGGCGGCGGCAAAAGATTTGCGCGTCGTACAGGCCCTCGCTGTTATTACGATAACGGCTTTGCCGGCTTGCTTATTCCATCTGGAACGCCCTATGATCCGCGCTTCGACGAATCCAGCGGGGCAATGACGATGGCGAAGTGGCAACGGGCGGCAGCAGCGGCAGTCGTGGCGCTGGCGGCGATTTCGATGGCCGCGGCGGCGCTCGCCGCGGGAGAAACGGTGCCGGGTCCGGCAAGCAAGCCGGTCAATAAGCCGATGGGTGCACCGATCCAGTTGGCGCTGATCGAAGGCATGTCCGGCCCCTTCGCCAATGCGGGCGCGGCGGTGGAGCGCAATCTGCGCTTCGGTGTCGAGCAGGTGAATGCGGAAGGCGGCGTCAAGCTCGCCGACGGCGCGCATCCGCTCGAACTGGTTGTGCTCGACAGCAAGGGCAGTGCCGAGGAGGCGCTCGTGCAACTGCGCGCTGCCGCTGACCGCCATATCGGCTACATCATGCAGGGCAATAGCTCGGCGGTCGCTGCGGCGCTGATCGGCGCGATCGAGAAACAGAACAGCCGCGAGCCGGGCAACCGCGAACTGTTCCTCAATTATTCCGCCGACGATCCCGCCCTGACCAACGCCAGCTGCAGTTTCTGGCACTTCCGTTTCGATGCGCACGCGGGCATGCGCATGGATGCACTGGCGGACGTGATCCAGCGCGACAAAGCCGTGAAGAAGGTCTATCTGCTGAACCAGGACTACAGCTTCGGCCACGACGTCAGCAGCCTCGCGCGTTCGACCCTGGCGACCAAGCGCCCTGATATTGCGGTTGTCGGCGACGAATTTCATCCGATCGGCCGCGTGAAGGACTTCGCGCCGTACATTGCGAAGATCCGCGCGAGCGGCGCGGATGCGGTGATCACCGGCAACTGGGGCAACGACCTGACCCTTCTGGTCAAGGCGGCGCGAGAGCAGGGCCTGGACACCCGGTTTTACACTTTCTACGGCAACAGCCTTGGGGCGCCTGCCGCGTTGGGCGACGCCGGCGTCAAACACGTGATCGCGGTGGCCGACTGGCACCCGAACGCCGGCGGCGCGGCCTCCGACGCCTGGTATGCGGCGTTTCGCGCCCGTTTCCCGGCTGCACAAGACGACTACCCGGTGCTGCGCATGCCGCTGATGATCGAGACCTTGGCCGTGGCGATGAACCGCGCCGGCAGTGCGGACCCGACAGCGGTCGCCCGGACGTTGGAGGGCATCAAGTTCGACAACGGCTTCCACGCCTCCTGGATGCGTGCCGACGACCATCAGCTGATCCAGCCCCTTTACGTGATGGAAATGGACAAGGCCGGCACGCCGGGCGTCAAGTTCGACAACGAAGGTTCAGGCTATGGTTTCCGCACGGTGCTGGCTTTGCCGCCCGAGCGGACTGTGCCGCCGACTGTATGCAAGATGAAACGGCCGTAAAACAGCCCCTGAACAAACCCGGGCCGGCCACGATCCCGCCCGGCACAGCAGGGTTCGCGGCCGGATCGGGCTGTGCTACAATACGCGTCCCGTTGTGAGGCATGGCTGCAAGTGATTGCGGATATGCGCCCACGGGTAACCCACGGCACGGCCTTTCTTCCGTGACCGCCTGTCTAGTTCTCAAGGAAATCGACATGTCCGCAGTTGAAACAAGCAAGAAGTCCGAAGTCGTTGCGCAATTCGCACGCGCAGCTAACGACACCGGCTCCCCCGAAGTTCAGGTCGCGCTGCTCACGACCCGCATCAACGAACTGACCGTTCACTTCAAGGCACACACGAAGGATCACCACAGCCGCCGCGGTCTGCTGCGCATGGTGAGCCGCCGTCGTAAGCTGCTCGACTACCTGAAGGGTAAGGACGCGGATCGTTACCGCGCACTGATCGAGAAGCTGGGTCTGCGTAAGTAATCGGCCAGTCGTTCAGCAAGATGCCTGTGTCAGTTCCACTGATACAGGCATTTTGTTTTTGCACGGTGCGCTTCATGTGATGTGCACCGCCTGCCGGTCGCGGTAGCGTGACGATTCATGCGGCGCCTAGCAGGAAAACAGCAGTAAAAAAAGCAGCAAAAAGCAGAAATACGGCCGGGCTTCAGGGCAGAGCTTTGTGTCATTCCAGCGGTTCGCGCGCGTACATAACGTAAGGCGTGGTTCTCTGGAATGGCATAACACTACTCTTCCCCTGTGGCGCCGGTCCTGGCGTTGCCGCGCCGCTTCTGGTCCGCGCGGCATAACGAAGAGGAAAAGCAATGACTATGTTCAATAAGATCGTCAAAGAATTTCAGTGGGGCCAACATAAGGTTCGCCTCGAAACGGGCGAAATCGCTCGTCAGGCGAGCGGTGCGGTGATCGTCGATGTCGAAGACACCGTTGTGCTGGCTACTGTGGTCGGCGCCAAGACCGCCAAGCCGGGTCAGGACTTCTTCCCGCTGACCGTCGATTACCTCGAAAAGACCTACGCTGCAGGCAAGATCCCCGGTGGTTTCTTCCGCCGCGAAGGCCGTCCGTCGGAAGGCGAAACGCTGATCTCGCGCCTGATCGATCGTCCGCTGCGTCCGCTGTTCCCGGAAGGCTTCTACAACGAAGTCCAGGTCGTGATCCACGTCCTGTCGCTGAACCCCGAAATTCCCGCTGACATCCCCGCGCTGATCGGCGCGTCGGCGGCGCTCGCTATTTCCGGTCTGCCGTTCAACGGCCCGGTCGGCGCAGCACGCGTGGCCTACATCAACAACGAATACGTCTTGAACCCGACGCGTCCGCAAATGAAGGAATCGGCGCTCGACCTGATCGTCGCCGGTACGGAACGCGCGGTGCTGATGGTGGAATCGGAAGCACAACAACTGACCGAAGAAGTGATGCTCGGTGCAGTGGTGTTCGGTCACGAACAAATGCAGGTCGCGATCGACGTGATCCACGAGCTGGTTCGCGAAGGCGGCAAGCCGGAATGGGACTGGAAGCCGGCCGCCAAGAATGAGCCGCTGATCGCACGCGTGTCGGAACTGGCGCAAGCCGATCTGCTCGCCGCTTATCAGATCCGCGACAAGCAAGCCCGTTCGACCAAGCTGAAGGAAGTCTATGCAGCGACGTCGGCCAAGCTGGAAGAAGAAGCAGCGGCAGCCGGCACGGTTGCAGCAGACAAGGCTAGCGTCGGCAATGTGCTGTTCGACATCGAAGCGAAGATCGTCCGTACCCAGATCCTGAACGGCGAGCCGCGTATCGACGGCCGTGACACGCGCACCGTGCGCCCGATCGAAATCCGTACCGGCGTGCTGCCGCGTACGCACGGCTCGGCACTGTTCACGCGTGGCGAAACGCAGGCTATGGTTGTCGCAACGCTGGGCACCAAGGGCGACGAGCAGAACATCGACGCGCTCGAAGGCGAGTACCGCGAACGCTTCATGCTCCACTACAACATGCCTCCGTTCGCGACCGGCGAAACGGGCCGCGTCGGTTCGCCGAAGCGCCGTGAAATCGGTCACGGCCGCCTGGCCAAGCGCGCGCTGGCTGCATGCCTGCCGAGCGCCGACGAATTCGGCTACTCGATCCGCGTCGTGTCGGAAATCACCGAATCGAACGGTTCGTCGTCGATGGCATCGGTGTGCGGCGGCTGCCTCGCACTGATGGACGCCGGCGTGCCGATGAAGGCGCACGTCGCCGGCATCGCGATGGGCCTGATCCTGGAAGGCAACAAGTTTGCCGTGCTGACTGACATCCTCGGCGACGAAGATCACCTCGGCGACATGGACTTCAAGGTGGCGGGTACCGAGCAAGGCGTGACTGCGCTGCAGATGGACATCAAGATCCAGGGCATCACCAAGGAAATCATGCAGGTCGCCCTCGCGCAAGCGAAGGAAGGCCGTATGCACATCCTCGGCAAGATGACCTCGGCTGTGTCGGGCGCGAACACGGTGCTGTCGGACTACGCACCACGCATGATCACCATCAAGATCAATCCGGAAAAGATCCGCGACGTGATCGGCAAGGGTGGTTCGGTGATCCGCGCGCTGACGGAAGAAACCGGCACGACGATCGATATTTCGGACGACGGCGTCGTCACCATCGCCAGCACCAGCAGCGAAGGGATGGCCGAAGCGAAGAAGCGTATCGAGAACATCACGCTGGAAGTCGAAGTGGGCCAAGTGTACGAAGGCACCGTGCTCAAGCTGCTGGACTTCGGTGCGATCGTGAACATCCTGCCGGGCAAGGATGGTCTGCTGCACATCTCCGAAATCGCTAATGAGCGTATCAAGGACATCAACGACTACCTGAAGGATGGCCAGCAAGTGAAGGTCAAGGTCATCCAGACGGACGAAAAGGGCCGCGTGCGTTTGTCGGCCAAGGCGTTGCTGAACGACGCCGCAAACGGCGCGCCGCAAGGCGAACCGACGCCGCAGTAATGCGGTAGCAGGGCGACGGCCGGCAGCGCGAATGCGCGCCGGCCGTTTTTCATGAAGGGCGCAGGGTGGATTGCGTTGTCGGCAAGCAGGTGCGAACCGGCGCAAACGGGTACTCTCTCTAAGCGAGGCATGTCGCCTCGGTTCAGACGATTTCCGACGGTAGGCAACGCAATCCAATCTTGGAGTTGACGCAGATGAAAGCGATCGAAATCACCGAATTTGGCGCGCCGGAAGTCCTCAAGCTGGCGGAGCGGCCCACGCCGCAGCCGAAAGCGGGCGAGGTGCTGATCAAGGTGGCGGCATCAGGCATCAACCGTCCGGACGTGTTTCAGCGCAAGGGTGGCTATGCGCCGCCACCGGGTGCGTCGGACCTGCCGGGGCTGGAAGTGGCGGGTGAGATCGTCGGCGGCACTATCGACGAGAAGAACAACCCGTTCGGTCTGAAAATCGGCGATCGCGTGTGCGCGTTGCTTGCGGGCGGTGGCTATGCGGAATATGCGACCGCGCCGCTGTTGCAGTGCTTGCCGGTGCCCGCTGGCTTGTCGGATGTCGAGGCGGCTTCGCTGCCGGAAACATTCTTCACGGTGTGGAGCAATGTGTTCGATCGTGCGCAGCTCGGCAAGGGCGAGGGCGCCCCGAACGAGACGCTGCTGGTGCAGGGCGGCTCGAGCGGCATCGGCGTGACGGCGATCCAGATCGCGCATGCGCTGGGTTTTCGTGTGTTCGCCACGGCCGGGTCGGACGAAAAGTGCCGCGCCTGCGAAGCGCTCGGCGCCGAACGGGCGATCAACTACAAGACTGAGGATTTCGTCGAAGTCATCAAGTCGCTGACGAACGATCGTGGTGTCGACGTCGTTCTCGACATGGTGGCGGGCAGTTATGTGCCGCGCGAGCTGACCGCGCTGGCCGACGGCGGCCGCATCGTGCTGATCGCCTTGCTGGGCGGCGCGAAGGCCGAGCTGAATCTGAACGAAGTGCTGCGCCGCCGTCTGACGGTGACGGGTTCGACGTTGCGTCCGCGGCCGATCGAGTTCAAGGCGAAGATCGCCGCGCAGTTGAAAGAGCGCGTGTGGCCGCACCTCGAAGACGGCCGCATTAAGCCAGTGGTGCATCGTGTGTTTCCGGCAGCGCAAGCCGCCGAAGCGCACGCGCTGATGGAAAGCAGCACGCACGTCGGCAAGATCGTGCTGACTTGGGGTCAGGACGCTTGACACGGTTGGTTTGACCCGATCCACCCCACGCAGTAAAATTGCGCGTTTTGCGCACGCCGCATGAATACGAAAGGCGGGCTGTAAGCGCAAACCAAGTCCGCCGCCAATACACGAGACGACGAGACGATGTCGAAACAACGAGCCAAGCTGGTAGTCGGTAACTGGAAGATGCACGGGCGCCTCGCCGAGAATGCAACGCTGTTGCAGGCCGTGGCGCAAGGCGCGGGAGAATTGCCGGCTGATGTGCGCGTCGGTGTCTGTGTGCCGAGCCCTTACCTCGCGCAGACTCAATCGTTGCTGGAAGGCGGCAAGGTCGTGTGGGGCGTGCAGGATGTCTCCGCGTTCACGCATGGCGCCTATACCGGTGAAGTGGCGGCGCAGATGGTGGTGGATTTCGGCGCCACGCTTGCGATCGTCGGGCACTCGGAGCGCCGTGCTTACCATCGCGAAAGCGCAGAGCTGGTCGCGGTGAAGACACAGCGCGCACTGGAAGCAGGTTTGACCCCGATCGTGTGTGTCGGCGAAACGCTTGAAGAGCGTGAGGCTGGTTCGACGGAGCAGGTGGTCGGCGCGCAGCTGGATGAGGTGCTGGCGAAGCTGTCGGTAGCGGATGCGGCACGCATCGTCGTCGCGTACGAACCGGTCTGGGCGATTGGCACCGGCAAGAGCGCTACATCGGATCAGGCGCAGGCAGTGCATGCTTTCCTGCGTTCGCGTCTGGCGGCAAAGGGCGCGGCAGTGGCGGATGTGCCGGTGTTGTACGGCGGCAGTGTGAAGCCGGAGAACGCGGAAGAATTGTTCCGCGAGCCGGATATCGACGGTGGCCTGATCGGCGGCGCGTCGTTGAAAGACCAGGATTTCCTGGCGATCTGTAAAGCGGCGGCCGCGACGAGCGTTGCCGGTTAAGCAGGGCGCCTTGGCGAGGATGACCCAATCCCGCGCGGCACACTTTGTGTGGTGCGGTTAAATAAAGACTCAGGTGAGTGTGATGCTGTATTTGAAAACATTGATTATCGTCGTTCAGCTGTTGTCGGCACTCGGGGTCATTGGCCTTGTCTTGCTGCAGCACGGCAAAGGCGCCGATATGGGCGCTGCTTTCGGTAGCGGCGCGTCGGGCAGCCTGTTCGGCGCGACCGGTTCGGCAAACTTTTTGTCGCGTACCACGGCCGTCCTCGCAGCCGTGTTTTTTGTAACGACATTGACGCTGACGTACCTCGGCGCGTATCGTGCGAAACCGTCCGCAGGCTTGCTGGGCGCGGCTGTGACCGCACCGGTCGCGGCTTCCGCTGCGGCCGCTCCGGCTGGTGGCTCGGCAGTGTTGCCGGCGTCGGCTGCGTCCGTCCCGGCTACGGATGTGCCGAAATAAATTTTTCGTTCAAAGTGCTTTTGTGCGTTGAACAAACTGTTTAGACCAGTTACAATCTAAGTCTTGAAGCGATTCGCGGGTTTTATAAGTTGTTTTCCCGGATTGCAGTTAGTGCCGACGTGGTGAAATTGGTAGACACGCTATCTTGAGGGGGTAGTGGCGAAAGCTGTGCGAGTTCGAGTCTCGCCGTCGGCACCAAATGTTATCTAATGCCAGCCGCTTGCTTCGCTTCGGCTGGCATTTTCACTTCTGACGCGCGGCTTGCGTTGGGCTTGCGGCATGTACGTTGCCGAAGTGATTTCGCGTCAGGAGTGCTATGCTCTTGGCGGCATTCAGAACCAACCGATAGAGGATAGTCTTGAACCTCGCAGCCTATTTCCCCGTCTTGTTGTTCCTCATTGTGGGCACCGGTTTAGGCGTAGCACTGGTCAGCATTGGCAAGATCCTCGGTCCCAACAAGCCCGATACCGAGAAAAACGCACCATACGAGTGCGGCTTCGAAGCATTCGAAGATGCGCGCATGAAGTTCGATGTGCGTTACTACCTCGTCGCCATTCTCTTCATCATTTTCGACCTTGAAACCGCGTTCCTGTTCCCGTGGGGTGTAGCCCTGCGCGACATCGGCTGGCCTGGCTTCATGGCGATGATGATTTTCCTGCTCGAATTCCTGTTGGGCTTTGCCTATATCTGGAAGAAGGGCGGCCTCGACTGGGAATGATGGATTAATCGCCGGTTTGCGTGGGTGGCCAAGGCTTGCCGCCCCGTCTGGAGTGGAAAGCAAATGAGTATCGAAGGGGTCTTGAAGGAAGGGTTTGTCACCACGACGGCTGACAAACTGATCAACTGGACGCGCACCGGCTCGTTGTGGCCGATGACGTTCGGTCTCGCGTGCTGCGCGGTCGAGATGATGCATGCGGGCGCTGCCCGTTATGACCTTGACCGTTTCGGCGTGGTGTTTCGTCCGAGTCCGCGTCAGTCGGACGTGATGATCGTCGCCGGCACGTTGTGCAACAAGATGGCGCCGGCTCTGCGCAAGGTCTACGATCAGATGGCCGAGCCGCGCTGGGTGATTTCGATGGGCTCGTGCGCGAACGGCGGCGGCTACTACCACTATTCCTATTCGGTGGTGCGCGGCTGCGATCGGATCGTGCCGGTCGACGTCTATGTGCCAGGTTGTCCGCCTACTGCGGAAGCGCTGGTGTATGGCGTGATCCAGCTGCAGGCCAAGATCCGCCGCACCAACACAATCGCCCGTCAATAAGGCCAACGCCTCCCCCACAATATGGCAAGCAAACTCGAGACCTTGAAAGCGAACCTCGAGGCGGCCTTTGGCGGCCTCCTGTTGAGCACCACCGAGGCAATCGGTGAGTTGACGATCGTCGTGAAGGCGAGCGACTACATCAATGTGGCAACGCGTCTGCGCGACGACCGCTCGCTCGGTTTCGAGCAACTGGTCGATCTATGCGGCGTCGACTATCAGACCTACGCCGATGGCGCCTATGACGGCCCGCGTTTTGCGGCCGTTCTGCATTTGTTGTCGGTGCAGAACAACTGGCGTCTGCGTCTGCGTGTATTCGCACCAGACGACGAAATGCCGATCGTCGCGTCAGTCGTCGATATCTGGAGTTCGGCCAACTGGTACGAACGCGAAGCATTCGACCTGTACGGCATCGTCTTCGAGGGTCACCCGGACCTGCGCCGCATCCTGACCGACTACGGTTTCATTGGTCACCCGTTCCGTAAAGATTTTCCTGTCTCCGGCTACGTCGAAATGCGTTACGACCCGGAAGAGAAGCGCGTCGTCTATCAGCCTGTGACGATCGAGCCGCGGGAAATCACGCCGCGCGTGATCCGCGAGGATCGCTATGGCGGTCTGAAACACTAAGAGAACGCCATGGCAGAGATCAAGAACTACACGCTCAACTTCGGTCCTCAGCACCCGGCCGCGCACGGTGTGCTGCGCCTCGTGCTCGAACTCGACGGCGAAGTCATTCAGCGCGCCGATCCGCACATCGGCCTCCTGCATCGCGCGACTGAAAAGCTCGCGGAAACCAAAACTTTCATCCAGTCCGTGCCGTACATGGACCGCCTCGACTACGTGTCGATGATGGTCAACGAGCACGGCTACGTGATGGCGATCGAAAAGCTGCTCGGCATCGAAGTGCCGATTCGCGCGCAGTACATCCGCGTGATGTTCGACGAAGTCACGCGAGTGCTGAACCACCTGATGTGGATCGGCGCACACGCACTCGACGTCGGCGCGATGGCGGTCTTCCTGTACGCGTTCCGCGAACGCGAAGACCTGATGGACGTGTACGAAGCGGTGTCCGGCGCACGGATGCATGCAGCTTACTACCGTCCGGGTGGCGTGTACCGCGATCTGCCTGACGCAATGCCGCAATACAAAGCTTCGAAGATCCGCAATGCGAAGGCATTGTCGAGGATGAACGAGAACCGCCAAGGTTCGCTGCTCGACTTCATCGACGATTTCTTCACGCGGTTCCCGAAGTGCGTCGACGAATACGAAACGCTGCTCACCGACAACCGGATCTGGAAGCAACGTCTGGTCGGTATCGGCGTGGTTAGCCCGGAACGCGCGCTGAACCTCGGTATGACCGGCGCGATGCTGCGCGGCTCGGGTATCGAGTGGGATCTGCGCAAGAAGCAGCCGTACGAAGTCTACGACAAGCTCGATTTCGACATTCCGGTCGGCGTGAATGGCGACTGCTATGACCGATATCTGGTTCGCGTCGAAGAAATGCGCCAATCCACACGGATCGTGAAACAGTGCATTGAGTGGTTGCGCAAGAATCCAGGTCCGGTGATGGTCGACAATCACAAGGTTGCGCCGCCGTCGCGAGTCGGCATGAAGTCGAACATGGAAGATCTGATTCACCACTTCAAGCTCTTCACGGAAGGCTTCCATGTGCCGGAAGGCGAGGCATATGCCGCGGTCGAGCACCCGAAGGGCGAGTTCGGTATCTACCTGATCTCGGACGGCGCGAACAAGCCGTATCGCCTGAAAATTCGGGCGCCGGGCTACGCGCACTTGTCCACGCTCGACGAAATGGCGCGCGGTCACATGATCGCCGACGCTGTGACGATCATCGGTACGCAGGACATCGTGTTCGGCGAAGTCGATCGCTAGGACGTATTCATCAGCGCGCGTCTTCAGATTGCACCGAAGCGCGCGTCAAGCAAAGGAACGCCGGGTCTGTCGCAACATGCAACGCGCGACGGGTTTTCGTTCGGTAGGAATTGAAAGAGTCGTGTCTGAAAATGATCTCAGCTGAAGGCCTGAAAGAAATCGATCGTGCGATCGCGAAGTATCCCGCCGATCAGAAACAGTCCGCCGTGATGTCGGCGCTGGCTACTGCTCAGGAAGAGCATGGCTGGCTGTCGCCCGAACTCATGCAGTTCGTCGCGGACTATCTCGGCATGCCGGCGGTCGCCGTGCAGGAGGTGGCAACCTTCTACACGATGTATGAGACCTCGCCGGTCGGCAAATACAAGATCACGCTCTGCACGAACCTGCCGTGCCAGCTCGGCCCGGACGGCGGCTCAGACAGCGCCGCTGAATATCTGAAGCAGAAGCTCGGCATCGACTTCGGCGAAACCACGGCTGACGGCAAGTTCACCTTGAAAGAAGGTGAGTGCATGGGCTCGTGCGGCGATGCGCCGGTGATGCTGGTGAACAACCATCGCATGTGCAGCTTCATGAGCCGCGCGAAGATCGACCAGCTGCTCGAGGAACTTTCGAAATGACGTCTTTACACGATCGTCACATCAAACCGCTGATTCTCGCCGGCCTGAACGGCGACAACTGGCATCTCGAAGACTATGTGGCGCGTGGCGGTTACGCCCAGCTGCGCCGCATTCTGGAAGAAAAGATTCCGCCCGAGCAGGTGATCGCCGACGTCAAGGCGTCGGGTCTGCGCGGCCGTGGCGGTGCGGGCTTCCCGACCGGTCTGAAGTGGAGCTTCATGCCGCGTCAATTCCCGGGGCAAAAGTACCTCGTCTGCAATTCGGACGAAGGCGAACCGGGCACGTTCAAAGACCGCGACATTCTGCGTTTCAATCCGCACTCGCTGATTGAAGGCATGGCCATCGGCGCATACGCGATGGGCATCACGGTCGGCTACAACTATATCCACGGCGAGATCTGGGAAGTCTACAAGCTCTTCGAAGAAGCGCTGGAAGAAGCCCGCCGTGCCGGATTCCTTGGCGACAACATCATGGGTTCGGGCTTCTCGTTCGAACTGCATGCGCACCACGGTTACGGCGCCTACATTTGCGGCGAAGAGACAGCGCTGCTCGAATCGCTCGAAGGCAAGAAAGGCCAGCCGCGCTTCAAGCCGCCGTTCCCGGCGAGCTTCGGCGTGTACGGCAAGCCGACCACGATCAACAACACCGAGACGTTCGCTGCGGTGCCGTTCCTGCTCGCGATCGGTCCGCAGAATTACCTCGAAATCGGCAAGCCGAACAACGGCGGCACGAAGATCTTCTCGGTTGCAGGCGACGTCGAGCGTCCAGGCAACTATGAAGTCCCACTCGGCACGCCGTTCGCCACGTTGATGGAACTGGCTGGCGGCATGCGCGGCGGCAAGAAGATCAAGGCTGTGATTCCTGGCGGCTCGTCGGCGCCGGTGATTCCGGGCGACATCATGATGCAGACCGACATGGACTACGACTCGATCGCCAAGGCTGGCTCGATGCTCGGCTCCGGTGCGGTCATCGTGATGGACGAGACGCGTTGCATGGTCCGTTCGCTGCTGCGTCTGTCGTACTTCTATTACGAAGAGTCGTGCGGTCAGTGCACGCCTTGCCGCGAAGGCACCGGCTGGCTGTATCGCGTCGTGCATCGTATCGAACACGGGCTCGGCCGTCCGGAAGATCTGGATCTGCTGAACTCGGTCGCCGAGAACATCATGGGCCGCACGATTTGCGCGCTCGGCGATGCAGCGGCCATGCCGGTCCGCGGCATGCTCAAGCACTACTGGGACGAATTCGAATACCACGTCGCCCACAAGCATTGCCTCGTCGGCGGTCACGCCGGTGCGGCAGCGGCGTCAGAAACAGTGGCTGCCTAAGTACGCGAAATAGCGCACCAGAACACGTCATCCGCGGGATTCATCGCCTGAAACGGGCGCTGAACAGGGCGAACGATTGAGCGGTAACAGGTTAAGGAAGATTGACCATCATGGTTGAACTTGAAATAGACGGCAAGAAAGTAGAGGTGCCTGAAGGCAGCATGGTGATCCAGGCTGCGCATAAGGTCGACACGTACATTCCTCACTTCTGCTATCACAAGAAGCTGTCGATTGCGGCCAACTGCCGGATGTGTCTGGTCGATGTCGAAAAGATGCCGAAGGCCGTGCCCGCATGCGCCACGCCGGTATCGGCAGGCATGATCGTGCGCACCAAGTCGGACAAGGCCGTGAAGGGCCAGCAAGCCGTGATGGAATTCCTGCTGATCAACCACCCGCTGGATTGCCCGATCTGCGATCAGGGTGGCGAGTGTCAACTGCAGGATCTGGCGGTGGGTTACGGCAAGTCGTCGTCGCGCTATAGCGAAGAAAAGCGCGTCGTGTTCCACAAGAACGTCGGCCCGCTGATCTCGATGGAAGAAATGTCGCGTTGCATTCACTGCACGCGTTGCGTCCGCTTCGGCCAGGAAGTTGCCGGCGTGATGGAACTCGGCATGCTGGGCCGCGGCGAGCATTCGGAAATCACGTCGTTCGTCGGCAAGACGGTCGACTCCGAACTGTCGGGCAACATGATCGATCTGTGCCCGGTGGGCGCGCTGACCAGCAAGCCGTTCCGCTACAGCGCCCGCACATGGGAACTGTCGCGCCGCAAGTCGGTGAGCCCGCACGATTCCGTCGGCGCAAACCTTGTGGTGCAAGTGAAGAACAATCGCGTGATGCGTGTTCTGCCGTTCGAAAACGAATCCATCAACGAATGCTGGATTTCGGACAAGGACCGCTTCTCGTACGAAGGTCTGAACAGCCCGGAACGTCTCACGCAGCCGATGCTCAAGCAAGGTGGCAAGTGGGTCGAGACCGACTGGCAATCCGCGCTTGAATACGTGGTCAAGGGTCTGAAGGGCATCAAGGGCGACCACGGCGCGAACGCGCTGGCCGCACTCGGCAGCGCCCACAGCACCGTTGAAGAACTGTTCCTGTTGAAGCAGCTGGCCCAGGCGGTCGGCACGCCTAACGTCGACTTCCGTCTGCGTCAGTCGGATTTCTCCGCACCTGCCAACGGTGCGCCGTGGCTCGGTACGGCGATCGCCGACCTCTCGAACCTCGACGCCGCATTGGTGATCGGTTCGGACCTGCGCCGCGATCATCCGCTGTTTGCCGCGCGTCTGCGTCAAGCCGCCAAGAGCGGCACGAAGCTGACGTTGGTGCAGGCCACCAACGACGATGCGCTGATTCCGCAAGCGCAACGCGTGGTTGCCGCGCCGTCGGCATGGCTCGACGCACTGGCTGGCATCGCGGGCGCGGTGTCGGAAGCAAACGGCGTTGCACTGCCGGAAGCCTTCGCCGGAGCGCAGCCGACGGACGCCAACAAACAAATCGCGAAGTCGCTCGTCACCGGCGAACAGCGTGTGGTGTTGCTCGGCAACGGCGCGGTCCGTCATCCGGACTTCGCTGCGATTCACGCCGCGGCGCAATGGATTGCAGACGCGACTGGCGCAACGCTGGGTTTCCTCACGGAAGCGGCCAACACGGTCGGCGCGCATCTCGTGAACGCATTGCCGGGCGAGGGTGGTTTGAACGCTCGCGAAGTGTTCGAGCAACCGCGCAAGGGTTATGTGTTGCTGAACGTCGAACCGGAATTCGACACGGCCAATCCGGCGCAGGCTTTGGCCGCGCTGAAGCAGGCTGAAATGGTCGTCGTGATGTCGCCGTTCCAGATGGGCGTTGAATACGCTGACGTCCTGCTGCCGATCGCACCGTTCACGGAAACGGCCGGCACGTTCGTCAACGCCGAAGGTACCGTGCAGACGTTCAACGGCGTCGTGCGCCCGCTCGGCGACACGCGTCCGGCATGGAAGGTCTTGCGCGTCCTCGGCAGCCTGCTCGGCGTGCCGGGCTTCGAATTCGACACCTCGGAAGAAGTGCGCACGGCCGCTCTTGGCGATGGCGAGATCAAGTCGCGCCTGTCGAACAAGACGGGCGCCACGGTTGCACGCGGCAAGGCAGCGAAGGCAGCAGAAGGCAAGTTCGAGCGTATCGCCGATGTGCCGATCTACCACGCGGACTCGCTGGTACGTCGTGCCGAATCGCTGCATCTGACGGCGGCGGCGCGCGCAGCGAATTCGGCCGGTCTGCCGGCTGCGCTGTTCGACAAACTGGGTTTGAAGGAAGGCGACGCAGTGCGCGTGCGCCAGGGCGAGCAATCGGTGCAGTTGCCGGCCGTGCGCGACGCAAATCTTGCGGAGACGGTCGTCCGCGTATCGGCGGCTACGCCTGCCGGTGCAGCGCTGGGCAGCCTGTTCGGTGAACTGGTGGTGGAGAAGGCGTAAATGAGCTTGTTCGATACGATCAACTCGGGCGGCACCCAGCTTCTCGGTGTGGCATGGCCCACGGTGTGGGCACTGGTGCGCATCCTGGTGGTGGCCGTCGTGATCCTGCTGTGCGTGGCTTACCTGATTCTGTGGGAGCGCAAGCTGATCGGCTGGATGCACGTGCGTCTCGGTCCGAACCGCGTGGGCCCGGCAGGTTTGCTGCAGCCAATCGCCGACGTGCTGAAGCTGTTGCTGAAAGAAGTGATTCAGCCGGCTCAGGCGAGCCGCTGGATCTACATGATCGCGCCGATCATGGTGGTGGTGCCGGCCTTCGCGGTCTGGGCGGTGATTCCGTTCCAGGCAGGCGCGGTTCTCGGCGACATCAATGCAGGTCTGCTTTACGCGATGGCGATCTCGTCGGTCGGCGTGTACGGCGTGATTCTGGCGGGCTGGGCGTCGAACTCGAAATACGCGTTCCTCGGCGCCATGCGCGCGGCC
Organism: Paraburkholderia aspalathi; assembly: GCF_905220735.1. Taxonomy (NCBI): domain Bacteria; kingdom Pseudomonadati; phylum Pseudomonadota; class Betaproteobacteria; order Burkholderiales; family Burkholderiaceae; genus Paraburkholderia; species Paraburkholderia aspalathi. The sequence goes on along the minus strand of NZ_CAJNBA010000007.1, from coordinate 30,411 downwards.
GCTCAAATGGTCTCGTACGAAATTTCGATGGGCTTCGCGCTCGTCGTCGTGCTGATGACGGCGGGCAGTCTGAATCTGTCGGAGATCGTCGGTTCACAGGAACGCGGCATTTTCGCCAGCTACGGCCTGAACTTCCTGTCGTGGAACTGGCTGCCGCTCCTGCCGATGTTCGTCGTGTACTTCATCTCGGGCATCGCCGAAACGAACCGTCACCCGTTCGACGTGGTGGAAGGTGAGTCGGAAATCGTCGCGGGCCACATGATCGATTACTCGGGGATGGCGTTCGCGCTGTTCTTCCTCGCCGAGTACATCAACATGATCGTGATCTCGGCATTGGCTGCAACACTGTTCCTCGGCGGCTGGAGCGCACCGTTCGGCTTCCTGTCGTTTGTCCCGGGCATCGTATGGCTCGTCGCCAAGGTTTTCTTCCTGCTGTCGGTATTCATCTGGGCGCGTGCCACGTTCCCGCGCTATCGCTACGACCAGATCATGCGTCTGGGCTGGAAAATTTTCATTCCGGTTTGCGTGGTGTGGCTCATCGTGGTCGGCTTCTGGATCATGTCGCCGTTGAATATCTGGAAATAAAGGGCGGATGAACCCATGACCGCAATCCAAAACTTTTTCAAGACCTTCTTCCTGACGGAGCTGCTCAAAGGCCTCGCGCTGACCGGACGTTACACGTTCCAGCGCAAGGTGACCGTGCAGTTCCCGGAAGAGAAGACCCCGATTTCGCCGCGTTTCCGGGGCCTGCACGCGCTGCGCCGCTATGAAAACGGCGAAGAACGCTGCATCGCCTGCAAGCTGTGCGAAGCGGTGTGCCCGGCACTCGCTATCACGATCGAATCGGAAACCCGTGCGGATAACACGCGCCGCACGACGCGTTACGACATCGACCTGACCAAGTGCATCTTCTGCGGTTTCTGTGAAGAGAGCTGCCCGGTCGATTCGATCGTCGAGACGCACATTCTCGAATATCACGGCGAAAAGCGCGGCGATCTGTATTTCACGAAAGACATGCTGCTGGCGGTGGGCGATCGCTACGAAGCGGAGATCGCTGCGAGCAAGGCAGCCGACGCACCGTATCGTTGAAGCACTTCAGTTGAAGCGGTAATTGCGGCAAAAAGCGCGGCAATAAACGCGGCAGTAAATGCAGCAGTAACACGGCCTGTTGTCGGGCCGAGCGCCGCGGCCTGAGCGCCGCGGCACGGCGCACCTGTGCGGATGTTCTGGCGGTTTCGGCCGCTTTATCCGCCACGTGCCAAAGAACAATGCCTGACGATGGCCTAACGATGAACCGGTAATCATGGAATTCACGACCGTACTGTTCTACATCTTCGCGCTGCTCCTGGTGGTTTCAGGGCTGAAGGTGATCACCTCGCGCAACCCGGTTTCGTCCGCACTGTTTCTGGTGCTGGCGTTCTTCAACGCAGCCGCGATCTGGATGCTGCTGCAGGCCGAGTTCCTCGCGATTCTGCTGGTGCTAGTGTATGTCGGCGCGGTGATGGTGCTGTTCCTGTTCGTCGTGATGATGCTGGACATCAACATCGACGTGCTGCGCAAAGACTTCAAACGCTTCGTGCCAATGGCCACGCTGGTGGGCGCAATCATCGTGATCGAGACCGCGCTGATCCTGTGGCACGGCTACGGCGCGACCGCCACAGCGCTGCGCGACACCACGGCTGCCGCGAACGGTATGGCCGACTGGTCGAACACGCGTCTGATCGGCAAGGTCATCTACACCGACTACATCTTCGCGTTCGAAGTCGCCGGCCTCGTGCTGCTGGTGGCGATCATCGCGGCGATTGCGCTGACCACGAGCCACAAGAAAGACAGCAAGCGCCAGAACGTCAGCGAGCAGGTCAAGGTGCGTGCCCAGGACCGTGTGCGTATCGTGAAGATGGCATCTGAAAAGACCGCGGCAACTGTCGCGGCAGAAGAAGCCGCCGCAGCGGCAGCCGCAGCGGCCGACTCGGCACCTGCTAAAAACAGCTGAGCGGACAGGAGATAGAAATCATGTTGACCCTTGCTCATTACCTTGTCCTCGGCGCGATCCTGTTTGCGATCAGCGTCGTGGGCATTTTCCTGAACCGCCGCAACGTCATCATCATCCTGATGGCGATCGAACTGATGCTGCTGGCGGTGAACACCAATTTCGTCGCGTTCTCGCATTACCTCGGCGACGTGCATGGTCAGATCTTCGTCTTCTTCGTGCTGACGGTTGCAGCAGCTGAAGCGGCGATCGGCCTCGCAATTCTGGTGACCCTGTTCCGTAGCCTCGACACGATCAATGTCGAGGACCTCGATCAGCTCAAAGGTTAATTTCAGGTAAAGCGGTTATGTCAACGACACTCAATGAAAACCTGCTGCTGGCGATCCCGCTGGCACCGCTGGCCGGCTCCCTGATTGCGGGGCTGTTTGGGAAAGCGGTAGGGCGAGCCGGCGCGCATTCGGTCACGATCCTCGGCGTCGCGATCTCCTTCATCCTTTCGGCCATCGTCTTCTTCCAGGTAATGGACGGCGCGAGTTTCAACGCGACGGTCTATGACTGGATGCAGATCGGCCAGACGAAGTTCGAGATCGGCTTCCTGGTCGACTCGCTGACGGCAATGATGATGTGCGTGGTGACCTTCGTGTCGCTCATGGTGCACATCTACACGATCGGCTACATGGCCGACGACGACGGCTACCAGCGCTTCTTCTCGTACATCTCGCTGTTCACGTTCTCGATGTTGATGCTCGTGATGAGCAACAACTTCCTGCAGCTGTTCTTCGGCTGGGAAGCGGTGGGTCTGGTGTCGTACCTGCTGATCGGCTTCTACTTCACGCGTCCGACGGCGATCTACGCGAACATGAAGGCGTTCATCGTGAACCGCATCGGCGACTTCGGGTTCCTGCTCGGTATCGGCCTGCTGTTCGCGTTCGCTGGTTCGATGAACTACGGCGACGTTTTCGCGAAGCGCACCGAACTTGCAGCATTGAGCTTCCCGGGTACGGACTGGGGTCTGCTGACGGTCGCCTGTATTTGCCTCTTCATCGGCGCGATGGGTAAGTCGGCGCAGTTCCCGCTGCACGTCTGGCTGCCGGATTCGATGGAAGGCCCGACGCCGATCTCCGCACTGATTCACGCGGCAACCATGGTGACGGCCGGTATCTTCATGGTCACGCGCATGTCGCCGCTGTTCGAACTGTCGGATACGGCGCTGTCGTTTGTGATGGTGATCGGTGCGATCACGGCGCTGTTCATGGGCTTCCTCGGGATCGTCCAGAACGACATCAAGCGTGTGGTGGCTTACTCGACGCTGTCGCAGCTCGGTTACATGACGGTCGCACTCGGCGCATCGGCCTACTCGGTCGCCGTGTTCCACCTGATGACGCACGCGTTCTTCAAGGCGCTGCTGTTCCTCGGCGCGGGTTCCGTGATCATCGGCATGCACCACGATCAGGACATCCGCAACATGGGCGGCCTGCGCAAGTACATGCCGATCACGTGGATCACGTCGCTGGTCGGTTCGCTCGCGCTGATCGGCACGCCGTTCTTCTCCGGCTTCTACTCGAAAGACTCGATCATCGACGCAGTGAAGCTGTCGCATCTGCCGGGTTCGGGTTTCGCCTACTTCGCAGTGGTGGCGAGCGTGTTCGTCACCGCGCTGTACTCGTTCCGTATGTACTTCCTGGTATTCCACGGCAAGGAGCGCTTCCGCGATCCGAAGCATCCGGAATCGCCGATGGGCATCGAAGCGGCAGCGCACGCGCATGACGGTCACGGCCATGACGCGCACGGCCATGGCCACGGTCACGACGACCACGCGCATGAGCCGCATGAAACGCCGTGGGTGGTGTGGGTGCCGCTGGTGCTGCTGGCGATTCCGTCGGTGGTGATCGGTGCGATCGGTGTCGGTCCGATGCTGTTCGGCGACTTCTTCCAGCACGGTGTGGCGTTCGACAAGGTGATCTTCATCGGCGAAAACCATCCGGCGCTGCATGAGATGGCGGAAGAGTTCCAGGGCTGGGCGTCGATGGGCCTGCACTCGGTTTCGGGTCTGCCGGTGTGGCTGGCACTCGCGGGTGTCGTGGTCGCGTGGTTCCTGTACCTGGTTCGTCCTGATCTGCCGGCTGTCATCAAGCGCGCGTTCGGTCCGATCTACACGCTGCTCGACAACAAGTACTACATGGACAAGATCAATGACGTCGTGTTTGCGCGGGGCGCGGTGGCGATTGGCCGTGGTCTCTGGAAGGAAGGCGACGTCGTGGTTATCGACGGCATCGTCAACGGCAGCGCACGCTTTATCGGCTGGTTTGCCGGCGTGATCCGCTTCCTCCAATCCGGCTACATCTACCACTACGCGTTTGCCATGATTATCGGCATGTTGGGGCTCCTGACCCTGTTTGTAACGCTCGGCGGCAAATAAGGCGAGGGACACTAATGCACGCTTATCCGATTCTCAGTATCGCGATCTGGTTACCGATCCTCGTAGGTCTACTGGTCCTGGCTATTGGTTCCGACCGGAACCCGGCTCCGGCGCGCTGGATAGCGCTGATCGGCTCGGTCGTCAGTTTCATCGTGACGATCCCGCTGATTACGGGTTTTGATTCGAGCACCGCCGATCTGCAGTTCGTCGAAAAGGCGAACTGGATCGAGCGCTTCAACATCACGTACCACCTGGGTGTCGACGGCATCTCGATGTGGTTCGTCGTGTTGACCGCATTGATTACGGTGATCGTCGTGATCGCCGCGTGGGAAGTCATCACGAAGAACGTGGCGCAGTACCTCGCTGCATTCCTGATCCTCTCCGGCATCATGGTCGGCGTGTTCAGTTCAGCGGACGGCATGCTGTTCTACGTGTTCTTCGAAGCGACGCTGATTCCGATGTACATCATCATCGGCGTGTGGGGTGGGGCGAACCGCGTGTATGCGGCGTTCAAGTTCTTCCTGTACACGCTGATGGGTTCGCTGTTGATGCTGGTTGCGTTGCTGTACCTGTACATCCAGACCGGCACGTTCGATCTGGCTACGTGGCAGAACGCGCAGATCGGCATGACCCCGCAGATATTGTTGTTTATCGCGTTCTTCATGGCCTTCGCCGTGAAGGTGCCGATGTGGCCGGTTCACACGTGGTTGCCTGACGCCCACGTGGAAGCGCCGACTGGTGGCTCGGTCGTGCTGGCCGCGATCATGCTGAAGCTGGGCGCCTACGGTTTCGTGCGCTTCTCGCTGCCGATCGCACCGGATGCAAGCCACTTCCTCGCGCCGGTCGTCATCACGCTGTCGCTGATCGCGGTGATCTACATCGGTCTGGTCGCGATGGTGCAGACCGACATGAAGAAACTGGTCGCGTATTCGTCGATCGCGCACATGGGTTTCGTGACGCTCGGCTTCTTCATCTTCAATCAGCTCGGCGTGGAAGGCGCGATCGTACAGATGATCTCGCACGGCTTCGTGTCGGGCGCGATGTTCCTGAGCATCGGCGTGCTGTACGACCGCATGCACTCGCGTCAGATCGCCGATTACGGCGGCGTCGTCAACGTGATGCCGAAGTTCGCGGCGTTCGTGATGCTGTTCTCGATGGCGAATTGCGGCTTGCCGGGTACTTCCGGTTTCGTCGGCGAGTTCATGGTGATTCTGGCTGCTGTCCAGTACAACTTCTGGATCGCAGGCGGTGCGGCTGTCACGCTGATTCTCGGCGCGGCCTACACGCTGTGGATGTACAAGCGCGTGTACTTCGGCGCGATCGCTAACGATCACGTGAAGGGCCTCGTCGACATCAACCGTCGCGAATTTTTCATGCTGGCAGTGCTCGCTGCACTGACGCTGTTCATGGGCCTGTATCCGAAGCCCTTTACCGATGTGATGCACGTATCCGTGGAAAACCTCCTCTCCCACGTCGCGCAGTCCAAACTGCCGTTGCCACAGTAATGCAGAGCGGAGGAATTTAAAGATCATGCAAAACGCCCCTATGACTGCCCTGTTGCCCGACGCACTGGTGATGCTCGCCGTTGTGGTCGCGTGGCTCAACGACACGTTCGTCGGCCAGGCCGGTCGCCGTACCACGTATTTCATCGCGTTCTTCTCGACGCTGATTGCCGGCATCTGGTTCGCGGTGAACGCGTTCGATCCGCAGGTCCACTACTTCTTCGGTCACATGTATGTGGTGGATTCGTTCGCCAGCGTGATGAAGGCGGTGGTGACGCTCGGCTACGCTGTGTCGATCGTTTATTCGCGCCGGTACCTCGAGGATCGCGGGCTGTTCCGCGGCGAGTTCTTCCTGTTGGGCATGTTCTCGTTGCTCGGTCAGCTCGTGATGATCTCGGGCAACAACTTCCTGACGCTGTACCTCGGTCTGGAATTGATGTCGCTGTCGCTGTACGGTGCGATCGCACTGCGTCGTGACGCGGCGCCTTCGAACGAAGCAGCAATGAAGTACTACGTGCTCGGCGCGCTGGCTTCCGGCTTCCTGCTGTACGGCATTTCCATGCTGTACGGTGCAACCGGTTCGCTCGACCTGAACGAAGTGTTCAAGGCGATCGGCACGAGCCACTACGATCCGAGCGTGCTGCTGTTCGGCGTGATCTTCATCGTGGCAGGCGTGGCGTTCAAGATGGGCGCAGTGCCGTTCCACATGTGGGTGCCTGACGTGTATCAGGGTGCTCCAACGGCCATGACGCTGATGGTCGGTGGTGGCCCGAAGGTGGCGGCATTCGCGTGGGGCCTGCGCTTCCTCGTGATGGGTCTGCTGCCGCTGGCGGTCGAATGGCAGGAAATGCTGGTGATCCTGGCAGCGCTGTCGCTGATCGTCGGCAACATCACCGGTATCGTGCAACGCAACGTCAAGCGGATGCTTGCGTATTCGGCGATCTCGAACATGGGCTTCGTGCTGCTGGGCCTGCTGGCCGGCGTGGTCGACCACAAGACCACGGGCGCCGCCAACGCGTACGGCTCGGCGATGTACTACAGCATCGTCTACCTGATTACGACGATGGGCACCTTCGGCATCATCATGCTGCTGGCACGCCGCGATTTCGAAGCGGATACGCTCGAAGACTTCAAGGGTCTGAATCAACGCAGCCCGGTGTTTGCGTTCGTCATGATGGTGATGATGTTCTCGCTCGCCGGTATCCCGCCCGCGGTCGGCTTCTACGCCAAGCTCGCGGTGCTGCAGGCAACCATGAATGCCGGCTTGACTTGGCTGACCGTGCTGGCCGTGATCACTTCGTTGTTCGGTGCCTTCTACTACCTGCGTATCGTCAAGCTGATGTACTTCGACGAACCGCAAGACAAGTCGCCGATCCTCGCCGACACGAGCACGCGCGCTTTGCTGGCGCTAAACGGTGTTGCCGTGCTGGTGCTCGGTATCGTGCCGGATCCGCTGTTGAAGGCCTGCCTGCAGGCTATCCAGCACACGCTGCTGCTCTGATGTCGGCTGCGGGTTGGTTTATCGTGTTGTTGGCGCTGGTCGGCGCCAACCTGCCGTTCCTGAATCAGCGCCTCTTCGCCGCCGTGCCGTTGAAAGCGGTGAAGAAGAGCGCGTGGATCCGGATTGCCGAGTTGATCGTGCTGTATTTTGTGGTCGGTGCGCTCGGTTTCCTGCTGGAAGCGCGCGCGGGTAACCGCTTCGAACAGGGGTGGCAGTTCTACGCGATCACGTTCGCGCTGTTCGTCGTATTCGCATTTCCTGGCTTTACCTTCCAGTATCTCGTCAAACGTCGCTGACGGCGTCTCGCCGTCGCGCACCACGCTGTCCAGAGGTCGCATATGGCTGAACTTCCCGATCACGACGCTGCGCTCACCGAGACCTGTCTCGAGAGCAAAACGATCCATCAAGGGCCATTCCTCACGCTCAAGTGCGATACGGTCCGCTTGCCCGACGGTAAGAAGGCCACTCGCGAGTACGTTCAGCATCCAGGCGCCGTGATGGTGATTCCGCTATTCGACGACGGCCGCGTGTTGCTGGAAAGCCAGTATCGCTATCCGATGGGCAAGGTCATGGTCGAGTATCCTGCGGGCAAGCTCGATCCGAACGAAGGCGCGCTGGCCTGCGCGAAACGCGAGCTGCAGGAAGAGACCGGCTATACGGCGCGCGAGTATGTTTATCTGACGCGCATTCATCCGATCATTTCCTACTCGACCGAATTCATCGATATTTACCTGGCGCGCGGGCTCACTGCCGGCGAGCGCAAACTCGACGACGGCGAATTCCTCGAACTGTTCACGGCCAGCGTCACCGATATGCTGGAATGGGTACGCACGGGCAAGGTGACGGACGTGAAAACCATCATTGGCACGTTCTGGCTGGAAAAAGTTTTGGCGGGTACCTGGCCAATGGCCGCGCCGCAATAGCGCGCACGGTTCAGAACGCAAGAACGCTAAACGGGCGCGGCTCACACGCCGGTTAGAAAATCCGCAAAAAGCCCCTGTTGGTCTACGACCGGCAGGGGCTTTGTCATTGTGGGCGCGATATCGACTCAATGCGTAACCCCCCGTGTCTGAAAAACGGGCTCCAGTCCTATGCCATTTGACAGTCTCGCCCCGTAGCCGTTGTCACTCTAGTATCGACATCTGGCAACGAGGTTTGTTATCGCACTTATTTTGGATAGCGAAGGGTGTGGGACATATTTGGTTATGACCGTGCTCGCATGGTTGTCACTTGACAACCATGCGAGCACGGGCTAAATTGGAGGGCATAGATGGTTCGTGGAGTCCATTCAAAGAAAGAGGTCGAGGCCGCGCTGGTTTACGCTGAAAGAAACGGCTGGCGCGTGCAAGGCGGCGGCAAAGGTCACGCGTGGGGAAAGATTTACTGTCCGTACAACGACGCGGAATGCCGTTGCGGCGAGTTTTGCATCTCGAGTGTGTGGCGTACGCCAAAGAATCCCGGCAATCACGCAAAGCACCTCAGGCGCATTGTCGACAATTGCACGACACGTCGGCAGTAAAAGTGTTCGAAGGGCAAAGGCCCGCAGTTGAATGAAGGTAGGAGTAGCTTATGGAATATGTGTTCACCTTGAAGTACCGGCTCTCGGCCGAAGACTGCGATCTTGATGAGATCGTCGAACGACTGGGCGAAGCTGGATGCGATGACGCTACGATCGGCGTGGGGCAACCGGGGCGCATGGCACTGGTTTTTGCTCGCGAAGGCACGTCGGCGTTCGAAGCGCTCGTCAGCGCACTCAAAGATATCAAGCAGGCAGTGCCGTCTGCGCGCCTTGTCGAGGCGGGGCCGGATTTCGTCGGCCTGACGGATGTCGCTGAGGTCGCGGGCGTGTCACGGCAGAACATGCGTAAGCTGATGCTGAGCCACGCAATCGACTTTCCGCCGCCGGTTCACGAGGGCAGTGCGTCGGTGTGGCATCTGTCGGACATCCTGGGTTGGCTGACCGAGCGTGGCGGGTATGACATCAAGGCGGACGTATTCGATGTCGCGAAATCGGCCAAACAGATCAACCTTGCCAAAGAGGCGCGTGAAATCGAACCGCAACTTAACCGCCGGCTCGAATTTCTGGAGGCTTAAAAGGTGCGCAGCGGCCAGCTGCGCGAACCTATGAACTCCATACAACCAGCGTGCTTTTTTATTGACGGGTTCGGTGTGCCGCTCACCGATTGAGCGACCTTCGGCAGCCCACTGCGCAAAGCGTTAAAATCGCGCACCGCGTTCGATTTGTCAGCGACGCCTGGTGTCAACGCGCCGTCCGTAAAAATTTACGAACGACCGTTCACAAATTTCCATTTTGCGCTAAACTGGCACGCAAGCCCTGATTCCACATGAAGGTCCTCGATTTACAGTGTCCGCATGGCCATCGGTTCGAAGGCTGGTTTGCTTCGGCTGATGACTTCGAGTCGCAGCAGTCCCGCAAGCTCGTCGAATGTCCGATCTGCGGTGCGAACGAAGTGAGCCGTCTGCCGTCGGCGCCCCGACTGAATCTGTCGGGAGCGACCGAAGCGAAAGTCCCTGCGGATACGGGAGAAATGCAGGCGCGCGTCATGCGTGCCTTGCGCGAGGTACTGGAAAAGACTGAGAACGTGGGTGACCGCTTCGCCGAGGAAGCACGGCGCATTCACTACAACGAAGCGCCTGCACGCAATATTCGCGGTGTCACGACACCGGAAGACGCGAAAGCTTTGGTCGAAGAAGGCATCGAAGTGATGCCGTTGCCGGTCCCGGCTGCCTTGAAGGAACCGCTGCAATAGCGCAGTGGCTCACTGGCGGCGGGCGGTTGCGGCCAGGAGACACGACGCATGAATCTGGACTATTCCCCCGCTGACGACGCATTCCGCGCCGACATCCGCGCCTGGCTCGAAGCGAATCTGCCTCGCGAGCTGAGCGACAAAGTACTCAACCACAAGCGTCTGAACCGCGAAGACTTCGCGGGTTGGCACAAGCTGCTCGGCACGCGCGGCTGGTCGGTCGTCGCGTGGCCAAAAGAATACGGCGGCCCGGGCTGGGACGCCACCCAACGGCATATCTGGGACGAAGAGTGCGCGCGTATCGGCGCGCCGTCCGTGCTGCCGTTCGGCGTCTCCATGGTGGCACCCGTGCTGATGAAGTACGGCAATGAGGCGCAGAAACGCCACTATTTGCCGCGCATTCTCGACGGCACGGACTGGTGGTGTCAGGGCTATTCCGAACCGGGCTCCGGTTCCGACCTGGCCTCGCTGCGCACCCGCGCCGAGCGCGTTGGCGATCACTACGTGGTCAACGGCCAGAAAACCTGGACCACGCTCGGCCAGTACGCCGACATGATGTTCTGCCTCGTGCGCACCGATAGCGGCGCGAAAAAACAGGAGGGCATCTCGTTCCTGCTGATCGACATGAAAACGCCCGGTATTACCGTGCGCCCGATCATCACGCTGGACGAAGAGCACGAAGTCAACGAAGTCTTTTTCGAAGACGTGAAAGTGCCGGTCGAGAATCTGGTCGGCGAAGAGAATCGTGGCTGGACCTACGCGAAGTACCTCCTCGGGCACGAGCGCACCGGCATTGCGCGCGTCGGGCAATCGAAGCGCGAACTGGTATTCCTGAAACGCCTCGCGCTGGATCAGAAGAAGAACGGCAAGCCGTTGCTGCAAGATCCTGTATTCGCCACGAAAGTCGCAAGTCTCGAGATCGAAATGATGGCGCTCGAAGTTACCGTGCAACGTGTGGTCGCCAATGAAACGGGCGGGCGTGGGCCGGGTCCGGAAGCCTCGATGCTCAAGATCAAGGGCACGGAAGTGCAGCAGGCGCTGACTGAGCTGATGTTCGAAGCGGTCGGGCCGCTCGCCGCGCCATTCGACGTGCCATTCCTCGAAGGCGAACGCGAACATAGCCTCGCCGGCGACGATGACGCCGCGCCGCTGGCCGCGTACTACTTCAACTTCCGCAAGACGTCGATTTACGGCGGCTCGAACGAAATTCAAAAGAACATCATCGCGCAGATGATTCTCGGACTCTGAGGAGCGGCGCATGGACTTCACTTTCAACGACGAACAACAGCAATTCGCTGACGCGCTGCGCCGCTACCTTGATAAGAGCTACGGGTTCGAAGCGCGCCAGGCGATCGTGCAATCGGAAGCCGGTATGTCGGACGCGCACTGGACAGCTTTTACCGAACTGGGCCTGACTGCGTTGCCGGTGCCGGAAGCCCAAGGTGGCTTCAACGGCAGCCCGATCGACATGCTGGTGGTCATGCAGGAGCTCGGGCGCGCTCTGGTGGTCGAGCCGTATTGGGCGACCGCTGTGGGTATCGAGGCGCTGCGGCTGGCGGGCACCGGGCAGGGCGAAGACGCGTCGCTGCTCGAACGTGCGGCCCAGGGCGAGATCAAGCTGGCAGTGGCATTTCACGAGCCGCACGCTCGCTACGATCTGTTCGAGGTCGACACGGTTGCGAACGGCCAAGGCAATCAGCTGGCGTTGACCGGCAAGAAATCGGTTGTGCTGCACGGTGCGCAAGCGGATTACTGGATCGTGCCGGCTCGGCTGAATGGTGAGATCGCGCTCTTTGTCGTCGCCCGCGATGCGGCCGGCGTCAAAGTCACCGACTACCGCACAATCGACGGCCAGCGCGCCGCGACGCTCGAGTTCGATGGCACGCCTGCACGCCAGCTCGCCGGCAAACACTCGGGTGCCGCAGCGCTCGAGCACATTGCAGACTACGGCACGGTATTGCTGTGCGCGGAAGCGGTCGGCGCGCTCGACGCACTGAACCATGCAACGGGCGAGTACACCAAGACGCGCCAGCAGTTCGGCCAGCCGATCGCACGTTTCCAGGCGCTACAGCATCGTATGGTCGAGATGTTGATTCACGCCGAGCAGGCGCGTTCGATCACTTATCTCGCGGCTGTGCGTTACACCAGCGCAGACGCCGACGAACGTCGCCGCGCCGTCTCCGCAGCGAAGACGCGGGTCGGGCAGGCCGCCCGTTTCGTCGGTCAGCAGGCGGTGCAGTTGCACGGCGGCATGGGCGTCACGAACGAGGTCGCCGCGGCGCATCTGTTCAAACGCCTTGCTATCATCGAAACCACATTGGGCGATGTCGATCACCATCTCGCGCGCTTCGCCGCGCTGCCCGGTTTTGTCTCGACCGAAGCCTGATCAGCCGGTCGAATCGGATAAGAAAGAGGTGTGCGATGGGTCTGAGTTACGAGGACATGGTAGTCGGCACGACTACAGAAATCGGCAAGCATACTTTCACGCGTGAAGAGATCGTCGAGTTCGCGGAGAAGTTCGATCCGCAGCCATTCCACGTGGACGACGCTGCAGCCGCAGCGTCGCCGTTTCGCGGACTGGTCGCAAGCGGCTGGCATACCTGTTCGGTCATGATGGGCATGCTGGTGCGCAACGCGATCGCGGGTTCCACCTCGATGGGCTCGCCCGGTATCGACGAGATTCGCTGGCTGAAGCCGGTACGTGTCGGCGACACGATCACGATGATGAACGCGGTACTCGACAAACGTGTTTCGGAGAGTAAGCCGGATCGCGGCATCGTTTCGACGCAGTGGGAAGGCATCAACCAGCACGGCGAAACCGTGATTACGGTGCGTTCGAAAGGTTTGTTCGGACTGCGCAATCCGGGCGCCGCGTCATGACGGGCGGCAACGCGGTAGCCGCCGTAACGTTTGGAGACGCAGCGGCGTTGCGTGCGTTGATTGGCGCTGAGCCGCTCGTTAGCGACTGGCTGACGGTCGATCAGGCAAGCGTCGATCGTTTCGCTGAGGCCACCGGCGATCATCAGTGGATTCACGTCGACCCCGAACGGGCGCGGCGTGAGTCACCGTTTGGTGGGCCGGTCGCGCATGGGTTCATGACACTATCGTTGATTCCGGCGTTGCTCGGCAAGACAGTGGCGCTTAAGCAGCGGATGGGTGTCAACTACGGATTGAATCGTGTGCGGTTTACGTCGCCGGTGCTGGTCGGCTCGCAGTTGCGCGCCCGGTTTGCGGTGGAATCCGTTACCGACGTCGACAACGGCGGTGTGCAGGTCGAGTGGAATGTGACGCTGGAGCGGCAGGGCAGTGAGCGGCCGGTCTGCGTCGCGGAGTTCATCACGCGGCACTATTTCTAACCGTTCACAGCCGACCGGTTGGCAAAAAAGCGCGAGTGGCAGTGATGCCGCCTCGCGCTTTTTTATTTCGATGCCTCAACAGATGGCAATGCCGCAGTCGTTGTCAGTGCGAACGAGCGCGCCGATGCCATAGATCGGCGGCACGACGACTACCGCTTCGCGTACTGCGTCGCGCCGAACAGCATCTCCTTAGCCTTGTCGTCCATGAGCGGCTTGCGGGCTGACGCCAGCACCTCGACACCGCGTACCACCGCCGGACGCGCGGCAATTTCTTCATGCCACCGCTTCACATTCGGGAGCGTATCCAGCTCGATGCCCTGGTTTTGCCACGAGCGCGTCCACGGAAATGCGGCGATGTCAGCGATCGTGTAGTCGTTGCCGGCCAGATATCGAGTCTTGCCGAGCTGCGTATCCATCACGCCATAGAGACGCCGCGTTTCGTTCGTGTAGCGATTGATTGCGTATTCGATCGGCTCCGGCGCGTAGATGCGGAAATGATGCGTTTGCCCAAGCATCGGACCGATGCCGCCCATCTGGAACATCAGCCACTGCAGGGTGGCATAGCGTGCGGCCGGATCAGTCGGCAGGAATTTGCCGGTTTTCTCGGCCAGATAAATCAGAATCGCGCCTGATTCGAATAGCGCGAACGGCTTGCCGTCGGCGTCTTTGGGACCTTCGGAATCGGTGATTGCCGGAATCTTGTTGTTCGGGCTAATCGCGAGGAACTCGGGTTTGAACTGGTCGCCCGCGCCGATATCGACGCCGTGCGCCGTGTACGCGAGGCCCGTTTCCTCGAGCATGATGTGAACCTTATGGCCGTTCGGGGTTGCCCAGCTATAGACGTCGATCATCCTGGCTCCTTCGTTTCGTGAAAGCGGCGCCACAAAGGGCGCCGCTGTTGACGAAAATTAGAGCATAGATCGGCCAATGCTGCTGGCGGTGAACCCGCGCGCGGTCGGCTGCCGCCCCGACCTCGATCTCAAACCCGCGTAATCGGCGTTTCCACTTGGGCCGCAGCACCCGCATCCATATAACGCGCCAGTTCGAGCTTTGCGATCGCGTTGCGGTGCACTTCGTCGGGGCCATCGGCGAAGCGCAACGTTCGCGCGTTGGCGTACGCATACGCCAACGGGAAATCGTCGCTGACGCCGCCACCGCCGTGCGCCTGAATCGCCCAGTCGATCACCTGGCATGCCATATTCGGTGCGACCACCTTGATCATGGCGATCTCGCCACGCGCGCCCTTGTTGCCGACCGTGTCCATCATGTACGCGGTCTTCAGCGTCAGGAGGCGCGCCTGTTCGATCATGCAGCGCGCTTCGGCCATGCGCTCCTGCGTGACGCCCTGTGCGGAAACCGGCTTGCCGAAAGCGACGCGTTGCATGGAGCGTTTGGCCATGAGTTCGAGCGCGCGCTCGGCGAGACCGATCAGGCGCATGCAGTGGTGGATGCGGCCCGGTCCGAGGCGCCCTTGAGCGATTTCGAAGCCGCGGCCTTCGCCGAGTAGCATGTTGGTAGCTGGCACGCGCACGTTTTCGAGCGTAATTTCCATGTGGCCGTGTGGCGCGTCGTCGTAGCCGAATACGGTGAGAGGGCGGTGCACGGTGATGCCTGTGGCATCGGCGGGAACGAGGATCATCGACTGCTGCGCATGACGCGGCGCCTCAGGATCGGTCTTGCCCATCACGATGTAGACCTTGCAGCGCGGGTCCCCCGCACCGGATGACCACCACTTGTGGCCATTGATCACGTAGGTGTCGCCATCGCGCACGATGCTCGTCTGGATATTGGTCGCGTCCGACGACGCCACCTCTGGCTCGGTCATCAGAAACGCCGAGCGGATCTGCCCTTGCAGCAGCGGTTCGAGCCATTCGCGCTTGTTGTCGTCGCTGCCGTAGCGCTCGATCGTTTCCATGTTGCCGGTGTCGGGCGCATTGCAGTTGAATACTTCCGGCGCCCAGGGCACACGACCCATGATCTCGCAGAGCGGTGCGTATTCAAGATTCGTCAAACCGGCGCCGCGTACCGATTCAGGCAGAAACAGGTTCCACAAACCGGCGTCGCGTGCTTTCTGTTTCAGTTGTTCGATCAGTTCGGTCGGCAGCCACGCGTTGCCGTTCTGACGATTGCGCGCGATCTCGGCATAGAACGCCTGCTCGTTCGGATAGATGTGCTCGTCGAAGAAGGCGAGCAGTTTCTCGCGCAGCGCCTGCACCTTCGGGGTGTAATCGAAATTCATGTATGACCTCGCGGATGACGAATGACGTTTGTTCAGGAACGCAATCTGGTGCGCCGATTTGCCTAACGTACTTTCTGTGCGTAGCGCCAGGCGAGTTCGGCCATCGGCTTCGCGCGACGGCCGGCATCGAGCGCCTGAGCGCTGGCCGCGGTGCCGTCGACTACACGCTTCATGATCCCTTGCAGGATCGCGGCAATGCGGAACATGTTGTACGCGAGATAGAAACTCCAGTCGCCGTGGATCTCGAAGCCGGTGCGCTTGCAATAGCGCTCGACGTACTGTGCTTCGTCGGGAATGCCGAGGGCCGCCCAGTCTAGGCCCGCAATGCCGCGGAATTGCGCCGGGTCGACGTGCCACGCCATGCAGTGATAGGCGAAATCGGCGAGCGGGTCGCCGAGCGTCGATAGTTCCCAGTCGAGTACGGCCAGTACGCGCGGCTCGGTGGGATGGAAGATCAGGTTGTCGAGCCGGTAGTCGCCATGCACGACCGAGGCGAGCTCGCCCGTTTCCGCCGGCATGTGTTGCGGCAGCCATTCGATCAGACGCTGCATTGCGTCGATCGGTTCGGTTTCTGATGCGACGTACTGTTTGCTCCAACGGCCGATCTGGCGTGCGAAGTAATTGCCCGGTTTGCCGTAGTCGGCAAGACCGATTGCCGTGACGTCGACGCTATGCAGCGCGGCGATCACGCGATTCATTTCGTCGTAAATCGCGGCGCGCTCCGCGGGTGTCATGCCGGGGAGAGACTGGTCCCACAGCACGCGGCCTTCGACGAACTCCATCACGTAGAACGCCCGGCCGATCACACTTTCGTCTTCGCACAATGCGAGCATGTTCGCGACCGGCACGTCAGTGTCGGCGAGCGCATGCATCACGCGGTATTCGCGTTCGACAGCGTGCGCCGAGGGCAGTAACTTCGCGGCTGGCCCGGGCTTCGCGCGCATCACGTACGAGCGCGACGGCGTGACGAGTTTGAAGGTGGGGTTCGACTGGCCGCCGGCGAATTGCTCCAACGTGAGTGGCCCGGCAAAGCCGTCGACATGCTGGCTTAGCCACGCGGCGAGCGCGTCGCTGTCGAAGCGTTGCCGCTCGTTGACCGGACGCGTGCCCTCGAAGGCCGAGTAATCCGGTTTCTGTTCTGGTTCGCCGGTCTGTGTGGCTTGCACCATGTGTCTCCTCCAGTTCGGGTTCAGCTACGCTTGTATTGAATGAATTGTGCGTAGAGCATTTCCATCGTGGTGTTGCGAACGTCGCGATGGAGCGGCGACGGCGGTGAATAATTGATCTCGCGCAGCACCCAGTCGCGTGGCTCGGCGCCGACGTCGAGCGCGTTGATGCAGCCGGTGGCCTGCGCCAGGTGGCCGAAGAAAGTACGGCCGCCGGCGGTGAGCGCGTGCGACAGAATCGCGCGATTTACGCCGCCGTGCAGTACCAGCAGCACGGTGTCCCACGATGTGTCCTCGCGCAACGCCTCTACCGCGGGCAACACGCGGTCGAACAACGCGCCGATGGTTTCGCCGTCGAGAAAGCGTGTGCTTTCCGGCACGACGCCATCGAACACGCCGAGAAATGCCGCTTCGATATCCTGCGGCGGAATGTTGCTGAGCTTGCCGCCGCGAATTTCCTGCCATGCCGGCTCGATGTCGAGTTCGATCTGCTGACCGGTCTCGGCCAATACGCGCTGCGCCGTTTCGACCGTGCGCGGCAAGCCGCTCACGATCACCCGATCGAACCGGACCTGCTGCTCGGCGAATACGCGGCCTGCCGCGCTGGCCTGTTCGCGGCCATTCGCATTCAACGGCACCGTTTCCGGATCGATCGCGCGGCCGCTGTCGTCGAAGTAGGTTACGTCGCCGTGACGCATCAGGAAGATGCGGCGGCGCTTGGGGAGTTGATAGTCAGGCATCGTCCCTTCGTTCGCTTATGTTTACTTGTAGACCGGAGCGCGTTTTTCGAGGAACGCTGAAATGCCTTCGAGACCGTCGCGATGGTGCAGTGAGGCGACGAAGCTGTCGCGTTCAGCAACCAGATGTTCGGCGAGTGGTTGTGCACCGGCCGCGCCGATTAGCCCCTTGATGCGCGCGACCGAATTCGGCGAAATCTTGCCGATCTCGTCGGCCCAGGCGACAGCGGTGTCGCGCACGGCGCCGGTCTTCGCTAGCTTGTTGACGACACCGAGATCGTAGAGACGCGAGGCGCCGATCGGTTTGCCTTCGATTAGCACTTCGGTTGCCAGTTGACGTGGTAAGGCTTGCGCGAGAAACCACGAGCCGCCGCCATCGGGCGTGAGACCGACGCGTGCATACGACATCACGAACTTGGCGTCTTTCGCGGCGACGATCAGATCGCACGCGAGTGCTAATGAAAATCCCGCGCCGGCAGCGGCGCCATCGACGGCGGCGATCACCGGCTTCGACGATAAACGCAGCGCCGAAATCCATTCGCCGAGCAGATCGATGCTCTCCGCCTGCACCGACGGATCCTTCGCGCGGTTTTCCAGCAGACGGTTCAGATTGCCGCCGGCACAAAAGAAGTTGTCCGCGCCGGTAATCACAACAGCGCGGATTGACGGATCGCGCTCCACCGATTCGAGCGCTTCGATGCCCGCGGCATACATATCCGGATGCAGCGCATTGCGTGCGCCGGGGTTCGACAGCGTGAGGACCAGCGTCGATTCGCTTTCGGTCGGGCGTGAGGTCAGCAGTTCGGCGCTCATTGTTGGGTCTCCGTTTGAGTGTCGGCAGCGTCGCGTTGCGTCAGCGGCAGGCCAAGTTGCGCGCGCCGTGCAAGCCAGGGCGACGGACGATAGCGTGGATCGCTGAGCACGCTGAAGATATTGCGCAGGATGGTAAGGATCGTTTTCGAGCCGAGTGCATCGCCGAGTGCGAGCGGTCCGCGCGGGTAGCCGAGGCCTAGCGTCACCGCGAGGTCGATGTCCTCCGGCGTCGCGATCTGTTTTTGCGCGATGTCGCAGCCGATGTTGACGATGGTCGCCACGACGCGTTGCGCGACGAAGCCGGTCGAATCGCGAATCACGGTGACGGGAACGCCATCCGCGGCGAATAGTGCGTGCGCGGTCTCGCGTGCAGCGTGGCTGGTGGCGGGTGTGGTCATCAGGGTGCGGCGCTGCGCGGCGGCCAACGGGAAGAGGGCGTCGATAGCGACAACGCGAGTTGCATCGAGGGCTTCGTCGACGGCGGCGGTAGTCGCGTCATGACCGAACGGTGTCACGACGATCAGCGAGTCCGCTGCGGGTGTAGCGCCTTCGTCGAGCTTTACGCCGGCCTTGGCGATGAGTTGCACGACGGCTTCATGCGCCTCCGGATAGCGCTTGCTGACCCACACGCTGTGCGGCAGTTCAGTGGGTGCGGGCGCTTCTGCTGGCACTTGCTGCTTGCCGTCTTCGTAGCGATAGAAGCCTTCGCCCGTTTTGCGGCCGATCAGTCCGCCCGCGAGCCGCGTGCCCGTGATCGGCGAGGGCGTGAAACGCGGTTCTTCATAGAACTGGTGGTAGATCGATTCCATCACCGGATGCGATACATCGAGCGCAGTCAGGTCGAGCAGTTCGAACGGCCCGAGACGAAAGCCTGCCTGCTCGCGCATGATGCGGTCGATGTCGGCGAAACTCGCCACGCCTTCACCCGCTACGCGCAGGCCTTCGGTATTCATGCCGCGGCCGGCATGATTGACGATGAAGCCAGGCATGTCTTTCGCACGCACTGGCGTGTGGCCCATGCGGCGCGCGAGTTCCATCAGCGCGTCGCCGACGGCGGGGTCGCTGCGCAGGCCGTCGATCACTTCGACGACCTTCATCAACGGAACCGGATTGAAGAAGTGATAACCGGCTACGCGCGACGGATTCGTGCAGCCCGCCGCGATCGCGGTAATTGATAACGACGACGTGTTCGACGCCAGCACGCATCGCCCGCTCACCACCGTTTCGAGTTCGCGAAAGAGCGCTTGCTTCACATCGAGCTTTTCGACGATCGCCTCGACGACCAGATCGCAATCGGCCAGATCGCCGATAACTTGCGCGCCGCTCACGTTCGCCAGTGCGGCGAGCGAGCGGGCCTGGTCGAGCTTGCCTTTGGCAGTCAATTTGGCGAAAGTCTCGGCAAGGTAGTCGCGCGCCGCACCGATTGCAGCAGGGTTCGTGTCGTACAGACGCACGGTGAGGCCCGCCAGCGCGGCAATCTGGGCGATGCCACGGCCCATTGCACCGGTTCCGACAATGCCGATAGTCTCGATGCTGAAATTGCGAGAGGTCATTGTGATGCTCGACTCCATGGTTATTTTAGAATAGCACGATCGTGCAATTTACTGGATGATTGATCGAAGGCCGTTGCGTTGATTTTGACGGGCGGTCTCAAACAACCCGAAGAAAGGAGACACCCGATGATCAAGCTGTGCGGTTTCGCGCTCTCTAACTATTACAACAAGGTCAAGTTCGTGCTTCTCGAACACGGCATTCCGTTCGAGGAGGTGTTCGTGCTGCCGAGCCAGGAAGAAACCATGCTCGAGCATTCTCCGCTCGGCAAGGTGCCCTATATCCAGACCGAACACGGCGATCTGTGCGAATCGCAAGGCATCGTCGAGTATCTGGCCGCGCGTTTTCCTGACAAGGCAATTTTCTCCGCGGACCCGTGGGAAGCGGCCAAGGAGCGCGAACTGATCATGTTCGTGGATGTGCATCTCGAACTGACCGCGCGCAATCTCTACAAGGAAGCATTCTTCGGTGGCACTGTGACTGACGCGACCAAGGGGCGCGTCGAGAAACTGCTCGCGCATCACATTGCCGGCTTCAAGCGGATCGCGAAGTTCGGGCCGTATCTGCGCGGCGAACGCTTCAGTGTCGCCGACGCAGCGGGTTTTGTGAGTTTGCCGCTGGTGGGCATGGCGACGCAGACCATCTACGGCCGCGATTTCCTGCTCGATGCTGGCGTGGACTGGAAAAGCTATGTAAAGGCGATCAATGCCCGGCCGGCCGCGCAGCGCGTGACCGACGATCGCAAGGCGTATATCGCGGCCTCGCGCCCGGCTTGAGGCGTGGCGGTGGCGTTGCGGTTGAAATGAACCCGGGCGTGCAACGCACGCATGGGCCGCTGCGCGCGATGGCGAGGAACGTGGGTTCGTTCGCAGCATCGCGCGGGGCGTCCTAGAGCCGCGCCAGCCGGTCGAGCGCCGTAGCGAGGGTGGCTTCCTGTTTGGCAAAGCAGAAGCGCACCACGCCCGATTCATGCGCCTCGTGATAGAACGCCGAAACGGGAATTGCCGCGACACCGATCTCGCCCGTCAGCCATTGCGCAAATTCGGCTTCGGGCAAATCGCTGATTCCCGAATAGTCGACGCACTGAAAGTAGGTGCCCGTGCAAGGCAGCAGCCTGAAGCGTGAATTCGCGAGGCCGGCGCGGAAGTAGTCGCGTTTCTTCTGATAAAACGCGGGGAGATCCAGATACGGCGCCGGATCCTTCATGTATTCCGCGAGGCCGACCTGCATCGGCGTGTTGACCGTGAATACGTTGAACTGGTGCACTTTCCGGAATTCAGCCGTGAGCGCGGCGGGCGCGGCCACGTAGCCGATCTTCCAGCCGGTGACGTGGTAGGTCTTGCCGAAGCTCGACACCACGAAACTGCGCTGCGCCAGTTCCGGATAACGCGCCACGCTCTCGTGCGGTGCGCCGTCGTACACCATGTGTTCGTAGACTTCGTCGGACAGAATCAGTACGTTGGTGCCACGCACGATTTCTTCGAGCTTGCGCATGTCTTCCGCGCGCCAGACCGTACCGGTCGGGTTATGCGGTGTGTTGATCAGCAGGAGCCGCGTTTTCGGCGTGATCGCGGCGGCGAGCTTGTCGAACGGGATTGCGTAGTCAGGTGCGTCGAGCGTGACGAATACCGGCTTGCCGCCGGCCAGTTCGATCGACGGCAGGTAGCTGTCGTAGGTCGGCTCGACCACGATTACTTCGTCGCCCGGATGCACGGTGCAGAGAATCGCGGTCAGCAGCGCCTGGGTGGCGCCTGCCGTCACGGTGATCTCGCTGGTGGCGTCGTAGCGGCGGCCGTACAGGTTCGCGATCTTGTCCGAAATCGCCTGACGCAGCGGCGCGGCGCCCGCCATCGGCGGGTATTGATTGTGGCCGTCGCGCATGGCGTTTGCGACCGCGTCGACAATGCGGGGGTCGCAGCCGAAGTCGGGAAAGCCCTGGCCGAGGTTCACTGCGCCTTTTTCGGCGGCGAGCGCGCTCATCACGGTGAAAATCGTCGTGCCGACGTCCGGCAGGCGGGACGGAAACGAGGGACTCATGGGCGTGTCGTGCGGTGCATTCATGGCGCTGTCCGGAGCGTGGTCGAGTGAGTTGGCGAAAGACGCCGTTCGAAAAGGACGAAGCCTGATTGTAGGGAATCGCGGCCCTGCGTGCGCGCAGTCGGCCCGACGTTGGCCATCCGGCCAGGGGTCATACCGATGCGGGCTCGTCCGCGATTGCCATACAGGCGCTAACGAACGGCGCCGGCTGCGCAATCTGGAAACCGAAGTCACGCGCAATCCGCTTGGCCAGTTTCAGCACCGCGCGGTCTTTCGACACCAGCCAGTCGGCCTGTGCGGCGTGCGCGAGTTCGAGGAATTTCTGGTCGTCGCGGTCTTTGCATTTCGGCAACGGCCTGGCATTTTCCGCGGGTGCAGCGGGTTCGACCAACTGCGCGAGGCGTGCAACGACGGCAAGCGCCGCCGCCTTGTCCACATTGCGATGCACGAATTGCGGGTAGTCGAGCACGTAGGTGAGTTCGGCGAGGCAGCGCGCGTCGATCAGCGCGGCGAGCGCGCCACTTTCGAGCGCGGCGCGAATCGGCCGCGTGTGCGGATCGTCGAACACGAGAATGTCGATCCACACATTGGAATCGAGGACGACGCGCAAAGCGCCGTGTGAGGCATGGGAACCGGGCATTCGTTACAATCTGGCTTTCGTCTTTGACCGCCAGGCACGGCGTGCCTGCAAGCCTCTATGATAATCGTTCTGTCGCCGGCGAAATCGCTCGACTACGAAACCCCTCCGCACGTCAAAAAGCACACGATCCCCGATTTCGTCGACGATGCGGCCGAATTGATCGGCGGATTGCGTCTTTTGTCGCCGCAGCAGATCGGTTCGCTGATGAGCATTTCCGACCAGCTCGCGCACCTCAATTTCCAACGGTACGCGCAATGGTCGCCCAGTTTCGGCACGCACAACGCCAAGCAGGCCGTGCTCGCGTTCAACGGCGATGTGTATGAAGGCTTCAATGCCAGGACGTTGTCGTCGGCCGATCTGGATTACGCGCAGAATCACGTGCGCGTGCTTTCCGGCCTGTACGGATTGCTGCGCCCACTCGATCTGCTGCAACCGTACCGCCTCGAAATGGGGACGCGCTTTGCCAATACGCGCGGCAAGGATCTGTACGCGTTCTGGGGCGAACGGATCACGCAGGCTTTGAACGCACAATTGAAGAAGCGCGCTGCCGCCTCGCGCGTGCTGGTCAACTGCGCGTCGGGTGAGTACTTCAAGTCGGTCAAACCCAAGGTGCTCGAAGCGCCGATCATCACGCCGGTGTTCGAAGACTGGAAGGGCGGCCGCTACAAGATCATCAGTTTTCACGCAAAGCGCGCGCGCGGCCTGATGGCGCGCTACGCGGTCGAAAACCGTCTCGACAAGCCCGAGCAACTGAAGTCCTTCAACGTCGAAGGCTATGCGTTCGACGCCGAAGCCTCGAACGATTCCACCTACGTATTCCGCCGCCGCATCGCTGACTGAGCGATTGCCGCGCACACAAGCAGGGAAGAACATCATGACGTTATCGATTACGAGCAACTTCGACGCGGGCGCGATCGAAGTGCTGGCCTGTGAAGACGCCGGCAACATCCGTTTGCGCGTGCGGCCCGACAGTCACGCCGAGTTCGCGCAATGGTTTTACTTCCGGTTGTCCGGCGCGGCCGGCGAGCGCTGCGTAATGACCTTCGAAAATGCTGCAGCGTGCGCGTTCGCCGAAGGCTGGCGCGACTACCAGGCGGTAGCAAGCTATGACCGCGTGAACTGGTTCCGCGTGCCGACTTCCTACGACGGCCGCGTGTTGACGATCGACCACACGCCGGATTTCGACCGTATTTACTACGCTTATTTCGAGCCGTATAGCGAGGAACGTCACTCGGAGTTTCTCGGCGCGATTCAGCAGATGCCGCAGGCCACGCTCACGGAGTTGGGCAAGACCGTCGAAGGCCGGCCGATGTCGCTGCTGACGCTTGGCACGCCGCAAACCGGCGACACACCCAAGAAGAAGATCTGGCTGATCGCGCGTCAGCATCCTGGCGAGACGATGGCCGAATGGTTTATCGAAGGTCTCGTCAAGCGTCTCGCGGGTTGGGGCGATTGGGCGGGCGATCCGGTGGCGCGCAAGCTTTACGACCACGCAGTGTTCTACATCGTGCCGAACATGAATCCGGACGGCAGCGTGCACGGCAATCTGCGCACCAACGCGACGGGCGCGAACCTGAACCGCGAATGGATGGAGCCGGACGCAGCGCGCAGTCCCGAGGTGCTCGTGGTGCGTGATGCGATTCACGCGACCGGTTGTGACCTCTTTTTCGATATCCACGGCGACGAGGCGCTGCCGTATGTGTTCGTGGCCGGCTCCGAAATGCTGCCGGGTTTCACCGAGCGGCAGGGCGAGGAGCAGAAAGCGTTCATCGAAGCATTCAAGCATGCGAGCCCGGATTTCCAGGACAAGTACGGCTACGCCGCGAGCAAGTATCGTGAGGACGCGCTCAAGCTGGCTTCGAAGTACATCGGCAACGAATTCGGCTGTTTGTCGTTGACGCTGGAGATGCCGTTCAAGGACAACGCCAATCTGCCGGACGAGCGGGTGGGTTGGAACGGCGAACGTAGCGCATCGCTGGGCGCCGCCATGCTGCAGGCTATTTTGCGGCACGTGGAGACGTTCGCGTAACTGGACGCCGCATAGAGAAACGGGGCACACACTCTGGAAGTGTGTGCCCCGTTTTTTTGCTGGGTGCGAGCCCGGTCAGTAGTGCGGACTCGTTGACGCGGCCTTCGCTCTTGTCCGCTATTGAGTCTTCTTCGCTGGGGACTTCTTCGCGGTCGATTTGCTCGAAGGCTTGCTGGAAGTTGCTCGCGAAGATTTTCCCGAGCTTGCTTTCGAGGACTTGCCGGTCGCTTTCTTCGTAGTTTTGCCGCCGGCGGAGTGCTTGCCCTTCACATTCTTGTGCTTGCCCGAGGACGCTCGCGATCCCGTTGACCCGGTGCTGTGCGCACGGGCCGGCGGTACCGGATCGTTCCAGCTGAACGCCAGCATCTGGGCGCCCACATAGCCGCAACGGAATTTGAGATCGGCTGGATCTCCACCGCCGCTCTGGCGGATACCTAGGCCCTCGACGGTAACGATGTTGTCCACCTTGACGCGCTGCTTGCCCTCGTCGAACGAATCGTTCCAGGGCGTGACCGCGGCATGCGCGCTATCGAAGGAGCTGGGTGGAAATTCGACATGGTCGAAGGCGGTCGATGTGCTCGCAACAAAATTGCCATGGGCAGCGCAGTCCGCGACTAGCGGGTCCGCATGCATGTCATTGACAAATTTGTTGACGAGATCGTTGTGCTGTTCGAGTTGATCGGCGTATGCGGGAGCAGAGCAAATGAGCGAGAGACTCGCTGCAAATGTTGCTAACCGGCCGACCAACCGCAGCAATCGGCGCGGTACGTTGGTGCGATCCATCTAGTTCGTTAGACGCTAATAAGACATGAGGCACGTAAGATGCCTGGCGAGAGGGATGAGTTCAATCCTGACACAAATATTTTGTCCTGTCGTGGCGCGTGGACTCAGGCGCTGATGTGCCGGGATGGCAGATTGCCGTCGATACGTGCTCGATGCCGCGCTCGTGTCAGGTGCGTGGCCCGCCCAGGCGATACCGACGCACATCATAAGTGGTAACCCACGCCGGGCGGTATACCGCGATCAATGCCGTCGACATGCCCGTGAACCAGGCTTCGCCAGTGGCGAGCAGGAGCACGCTGAACGCGTAGCCGACCGGCACCACGGTCATCGAACCGTCTGCGAGTGTGATGTGAACGCCGAGCGCCGCGGCCGCGGTAAGCGACACGGCAATGGCGGGTGAGACAAAACCCTGGCCGAAGATGAACATGAAGAGGTTGCGCGGCAGCCAGGCGATGCTGGCGCGCTGGATGAGGGTGGAGATACCGACAGGCAACGCACCGAACACGAGGAAGGTCAGCGCAATACCCTGCCAGGGGGCGTCGAAGACGACAGCGGCGAGACCGGTGACGATCGCCATTGCGATCAGCGCCAGCGCCCAATCGAATAATGTGACGACCAGCGTGGCGCCGAGCAGATGCATGACAGTACCGTCGTCGAGCCACGCGTTGCTCGCCCACAGCACGGACACCGCAACGATGATTGCGAGCCAGACATGCTGGAGTGTGCCGTCTTGAAGTCGTTTGAAAGGATTTTTCCACAGCGCGAGCGCGACCACTATCGCAGTGGCGATCCAGCCACCGACAGCGACCCAGAACGGAAGCGGTGTGTAGAGGAAACCCATGTATTCCATATTACTCGTTGGACGAGAAAAGGTGTGAGCGGATTCCATGCCAGCCGGCGCGAACGCTGTGAGAAAACGCGCGTTTCGATTCTGGCGCGCGCGCCGGCTGACGTTATGCCGAACCCTGCGTGACCTGTTCCGCCGTCAATTCGGCGGGCGCATCGCCGTACGGCGTGGTCGGTTCGGCCGCCATTGGCAGCGCGTCGGCCGTGTCGTTCGCGGGCAACGGATACTGGAAGCGCCGCAGGGTGCGGCGCCGCAATGGCACCACTCCGGCTTGCCCCATTACCGGACGAACCTGACCTCCTCCATCGTTGCGCAGTACTTGCAAATGAGCCGACAGCCAGCCGTTGTACAGCGCGACTGCGGCGGCGCGGTTAGGCGCTCCGAGTTGCTGAAATATGCTGGTCAGATGGATCTTGACGGTGCCTTCACTGATGCCGAGCGTGCGCGCGATCATCTTGTTAGTGCTGCCCATGTGGACGCAGCGCATGATCTGCTCCTGGCGGGGCGACAGGCCGTTGGAAAGTTTGGCCCGGCGCGGTGGTGGACTCTTTTCATCGAACGGTCGGATGGTGGCATCCGGCGGTAGAGGAGGATTGAGCGCCAACGCGCCGGGCGGCACATAGTGACCGCCCAGCAGAACCATCTCGAAAGCGCGCACGATCAGGCATGGGTCGGTTTCGCGCGGAATCACGCCGAGCACACCTTCGTCCATGAGGTCCCGTACGACAGTTGGAGAGACCTTGTCGGTCAGCACTGCAATGCGCAGGTCCGGGTAGTGGCTGAGCAGATGACGGGTGTCGTCAACCGACATCCAGTCCTGCCAGTCGATCACGAGCAGGTCGGGCAGCAGACGCTTGAGCGTACGCTCAACCTGACGCCAATCCTGTGCTTCGTTAAAGCGCGCTAGCCGGTCGATTTGCCGCAGCAGTGCTTTGAGTCCATCGCGTCGTTCCGCGTCTGTGTTGAGTATTGAGAATCGCATGCCGTGTCTCCAGATGAATCGGGCGAAGTGGCGCGATGCGCGCGGGCCGGCGAAGGTGCCGGGCGCATTGCGATGCACCACCGGCACTATGATGACAAATTCCCTTCGGTTTGACCCCCTGTCCAAAAGGCATAGGAGGAATGACATAAAAAAAGCCCCGCGCGTGGCGGGGCTTTTTGATGTCGACTGCGGCGCAATGACGCCGACGCTGGCGGCTCAGTGGAAATGCGGTTGCGCGGGCTCCGCGTCCTCCGGCATTTCGGCGTGGACGATTTCGCCGAGCGGGTCCGCATAGAGCGGCACACCGCAGTCATCGCAATATTCCGGCTCGAAGCGGCCCGAGTGGCGGCGCACGTCTGTCACGCCGGTTTCCTTGAGCAATGCGACGATTTCTTCGAGCGGGTCATCCGACGCAGCAGTCTCTTGCGGTTCTTCATCGATGCCGGGCTCACCGTTCTCGCGGCCGTAAAGCGGCCATACAACGCCGTAGATCACATCATTGCTGCCGCGGCGTGTGAAGCCGACGCGGTATTCGTCGATACGGCGCTCGCCGAAGCCTGCGACAACCGCGCGCAATTCCTGTGGCGCCGCGCCGATCGTGTCGAACAGGTAGCGCACGGCAGTGCGTACCGTATGCGGGCGCACCCGTTCGTCGGCGTCGCGGCAGGCCGAATAATAGGCATCCGGCAGCAGACACTCGAACTCACATCCGGGCAGCACCAGCGACAGATTGGCGCCGCCTTGCGTTGCCCATTGTTCGAGGCATTGACCACGCTCAATCCGGCTGCCGTTTTCTTCTTCCTGCCAGCGAAACGCCGGCTCGCCCACCGGCGCCGCGACCACAGCCAGCAGAAAGCGCGGGTCGGCCAGGATGGGCGAGGTTTCCGGCAGTTCGCCGAAATTGAGTTTGACGTTGCCACCCGCCATGGCTGCTTGAGCGAGTTGCTGGGCGATACGCCAGGTCTCGACGTGGTGACGCGGCAGCTGGTCGATGCTGTACAGGAACGGCACCATGGCCACACGCGTATTGGCCGCGAGCACGTGCGCCTGCAGGTGCGCGCGCAGCGCGTCGGCCGCGTCCACTTTGAGCGGGCCGGAAGGAATCATGTAGCGAGTCCAGGCCAGCACGGGCGCGGCAATCAGCAGCGCTTCATAAGGAGCGCCTTCATGGTCGATGATGAACGACTCGCTGTGCGTTTCCGCCATGTCGGCGAGCGCGCCGTAAGCATCGGGATGATTCTGCTGCAGATGATCGAGTGCGGCGTCCAGCGTAGTCTGGTTGGCGTTACGGACGATCTTGGTCAGCAGCGCATCGAGCTTCGCTTCCCAGAAGCGGTCTTCGGTGCGGCTGCCCGACGCGAAAAGCGCGAGCGAGAGACCGACAAGCTTGTCGGCATCGGGGGGGAGACGTTTGGCGATTCGCGAGCGCATAAATCCGGAAATTGGGAGGCACAGAACCTTATATTCTAGTCTTTTCTATGCCGCCATATTATTTGCCTGACTATGCCGGATGGATTGGGACGTTTCCACATTAAAAATAAGCCCGTTGCAGGGGGCGCCGGATGCGTTGCGCGGCGTCCTGGCCGGATGATATAAGACATGCCCAGGGGCGCGGCCCACTTCTATACTGACCACCGTCGGTCGGCGCCTGGCAAGCGTATGTCTATTCGTCGCTGTGGTCTGGCACAACAGGAGATTCATAGTGAAATCGGACCAACTGATTGAACGTCTCGCCGCAGTGTTCGCGTTGATCATATTGGTAGGTGGCTCCCTGCTGGTGCTTGCGCCTTTTACGACCGCGCTGTTGTGGGGCGCCATTCTCAGTTATAGCTCGTGGGGCTTGTACCGGCGGCTCACTGCGGCAGTCGGTGGGCGCCGAAAGCTCGCCGCGACGTTGATCGTGCTCATCATCCTGATTGTGGTGCTCGGTCCGTTCGTCTATGCGGGCTTTGCCTTTGGCGCGCACGTTCACGACATCGTCGCGTTGGTACAAAGGCTCTTCGAGGCTGGCTTGCCGGATTTGCCGCCGTGGGTCGGACGAATCCCGCTGGTTGGCTCGAACATCGAGACGTTCTGGGCGAATGTAACGAGTAGCAACTCTGAACTGATCGCGCAAATGCGTGCGCTGGCGGCGCCGGCCGGCAAGTGGATTCTGGCGGCTGCGATTGCCGTTACGCATGGTTTGGGTTTGCTCGCGCTGAGCATCGTGCTCGCGTTCTTCTTCTACACCGGAGGGGAGGGCGCGGCGGCCTGGTTGAGGGCGGGCATGCGCCGCATCGCCGGCGAACGCGCTGATTACTTGCTGGCGCTGGCGGGCAGTACGGTGAAGGGCGTGGTCTACGGGATTCTCGGCACGGCGCTTGTGCAAGGCATTCTTGCCGGCTTCGGTTGCTGGATTGCGGGCGTCCCGGCGCCGGCGCTGCTCGGGCTGGCGACGTTCTTCCTGTCGGTGATACCGGGCGGCCCGGTGGTCGTCTGGTTGCCTGCGGCAATCTGGCTGTATCACGGCGACTCAACTGGCTGGGCGATCTTTCTGGTCGTGTGGGGCGTGTTGGTCGTCGGCATGTCCGACAACGTCATCAAGCCGATCCTGATCGGCAAGAGTAGTGATATGCCGCTGATCCTGGTGATGCTGGGTATTCTGGGCGGGGCGTTTGCCTTTGGCTTCCTCGGTGTGTTCATCGGCCCGACGTTGCTGGCGGTTGCTTATACCGTGCTGCACGATTGGACGATCGGTGCCCCAGTAGTGGACGCTCTGGCGCCCGACATGAAAGTGCCGGTTGTCGATGAGCCGGGGCGCATAGAAAAGGCGCCTTGAAATAAATTCCAGATATGGCTTGCAAGGGGCCGTGCGGCTCGCTAGAATCTCGCTCTTTCGTGCTTCGGACGCCGGGGCACGGGAAGTGGGAGAGCCAGCAGTGGCAAGGCTTTGCGCGAGGCGGGCAGGTTCAGGAAGTTAGAAAAACCTGTTGACGGCGTAGCGAAAGTTCTTCATAATCTCGTTTCTCTGCTGCTGATGCAGCGACGCAGAACGAAGCGGTGCCGGGTAGT
>NZ_CAJNBA010000006.1:0-401051 GCF_905220735.1 Paraburkholderia aspalathi | reverse complement strand
TTCTTCAGGAATGTTCCGTCTGCTCATTTCTCACCTCAGTTGGAGAATTATCCCCTTTAGAGGTGTCCAGGTTCATTGAACCACTACAGTGCCGCCCCGCACAGGGGCAACACTAATAGACCACTAACAAAACAAGGAAAGGCCAAAACCAGCGCCGTCAGGCAATCCCCCGCCCGAACGGGCAAAAACCACCCCAAAACCCGCCGAGCAGGCACACAACCCAATAGCGCCCCCACCCAATTTGTGCTTTACTTTTCGGCAGACCCATAAAAAAAGTAAACCCGCAGCACCCTAATCGGACCCCACGAGCAGGCAGCTGAAAGCAGGAAAAAACAAAGGTCCGGTTTCACCCCATAAGGAGACAACTTCATGGCGATCAGCATCAGTCTGACGGTGAACGGCGCGCCCATCAGCGCCTCAATCGACCCTAACACCCTGCTTGTCCAGTTCCTGCGCGATCAACTTCGCTTAACAGGAACGCACATCGGCTGCGACACCGCCCAGTGCGGCGCATGCACGGTCCACCTGAACGGCCGCGCAGTCAAATCCTGCAACATCCTCGCGGTCCAGGCCGAAGGCGCAACCATCACCACCATCGAAGGACTCGCCAAAGACGGCGCCCTCCACCCGATGCAAGCCGCCTTCAAACACTGCCACGGCCTGCAGTGCGGTTTCTGTACGCCCGGCATGGTGATGAGCGCGGTCTCGCTCGTCGAGCGCCAACCCAATCTCACCGGCGACGACGTGCGCGCCCAGCTCGACGGCAATCTCTGCCGCTGTACGGGCTATCACAACATCGTCAAAGCAGTGCTCGAAGGCGCCGAAGGCATGAAGTCCGCCGGCACGGCCAACGCCAATGCCGCGGCCACTGCGCCCGCCACCGCCTGAGGAGCCGACGATGAACGCACCCGACACCCACCTCATCGGTACTTCCGTCGAACGTAAGGAAGACTATCGTTTCCTCACCGGCAACGGTCAGTACACCGACGACATCGTCCTGCCGCAGCAAACCTACGCAGTATTCCTGCGCTCGCCGCACGCACACGCAAAAATCAACAGCATCGACACCACCGCGGCCAAACAGTCGCCCGGCGTCGTCGCGATCTTCACCGGCGCGGACATGGCCGCGGACAGCGTCGGCGGACTGCCGTGCGGGTGGCTAATTCACAGCACCGACGGCAAGCCGATGAACGAGCCGCCGCATCCGATCATCGCGCACACGAAAGCGCGCCACGTCGGCGATCAGGTCGCGCTCGTCATCGCCGATTCGATCAAGGCCGCGAAAGACGCCGCCGAACTGATCGAGGTCGATTACGACGTGCTGCCGGCCGTGGTCGACACGGCGCACGCGTCCGATCCGGGCCAGGCCGCGGTTCACGACGAAGTGCCGGACAACGTCTGCTACAACTGGGGCCATGGCGACAAAGCCGCGACCGACGCCGCCTTCGCCAAAGCCGCGCACGTCACCACGCTCGACATCGTCAACAACCGCCTGATCCCGAACGCGATCGAACCGCGCGCGGTCAACGCAAGCTACTCGGTGCAGGACGACAGCTACACGCTCTACGTCGCGAACCAGAATCCGCACGTGGAACGCCTGTTGATGGCCGCGTTCGTGCTGTCGTTGCCGGAATCGAAACTGCGCGTGATCGCGCCGGATGTCGGCGGCGGCTTCGGGTCGAAGATCTTTCTGTACGCCGAAGACGTCGCGCTGACGTGGGCATCAAAGAAGATTCGCCATCCGATCAAATGGACCGCCGAGCGCTCGGAAGCCTTCGTGTCCGACGCGCATGGCCGCGATCACGTGACCAAAGCCGAACTGGCCATGGACGCCGACGGCAAGTTCCTCGCGATGCGCATCCACACGGTCGCCAACATGGGCGCGTATCTGTCGACCTTCGCCTCGAGCGTGCCGACCATTTTGTACGCGACGCTGCTCGCCGGTCAGTACGCGACGCCCGCCATCTACGCCGAGGTGAAAGCGGTCTTCACCAACACCGTCCCGGTCGACGCCTACCGCGGTGCCGGCCGTCCGGAAGCAACGTACGTGGTCGAGCGTCTGGTCGAAACCGCCGCACGTGAGATGAAGATCGATCCGGCCGAAATCCGCCGTCGTAACTTCATCCGCGAGTTTCCGTACGCGACGCCGGTCGGCCTCACCTACGATACCGGCGACTACGAGGCCACGCTGAGCCGTGCGCTCGAACTAGCGGACGTGAAAGGCTTCGCCGCGCGCAAGCAGGAATCCGAAAAGAACGGCAAGCTGCGCGGCCTCGGCTACTCGTGCTACATCGAAGCCTGCGGTTTGGCGCCGTCGAACATTGCCGGTGCATTGGGCGCACGCGCCGGACTCTTCGAAGTCGGCCAGATTCGCGTTCATCCGACAGGTTCGGTCACCGTGTTCACCGGCTCCCACAGCCATGGCCAGGGGCATGAGACAACCTTCGCGCAAGTAGTCGCGGACCGGCTCGGCATCGCGCTGGAAAGCGTGGAGATCGTTCACGGCGACACCGGCCGCATTCCGTTCGGCATGGGCACGTACGGCTCGCGCTCGATCGCGGTCGGCGGCTCGGCGATCATGAAGGCGCTCGACAAGATCGAAGCCAAGGCGAAGAAAATCGCCGCACATCTGCTGGAAGCCGCGGCCGAAGACATCGAGTTCAAGGACGGCGTGTTTCGCGTCGCGGGCACCGATCGCACCAAAGCATTTGCCGAGATATCGCTCGCCGCCTACGTGCCGCACAACTATCCGCTCAACGTGCTCGAACCGGGTCTCGAAGAAAGCGCGTTCTACGATCCGACCAACTTCACGTATCCGGCGGGCTCGTACATCTGCGAAGTCGAGGTCGATCCGGAGACCGGTGTCTGCCGTATCCAGCAGTTCACCGCGGTCGACGATTTCGGCAACGTGATCAATCCGATGATTGTCGAAGGCCAGGTGCATGGCGGCCTGGCACAGGGCATTGGGCAGGCGATGCTGGAGCGCTGCGTGTACGACAACGAGAGCGGCCAGTTGCTGTCCGGCTCCTATATGGACTACGCGATGCCGCATGCGTCCGATCTGCCGAACTTCACCGTCGAAACCGCGAAGGGCACGCCGTGCACGCACAATCCGCTCGGCGTGAAAGGCTGCGGCGAGGCAGGCGCGATCGGTTCGCCGCCGGCCGTGATCAACGCGATCCTCGACGCACTCGCGCCGCTCGGCGTGACCGACCTGCAAATGCCGGCAACGGCGCATCGCGTGTGGTCCGCGATCCACGCAGCCAAGCAACCCCACTAAGATCCTGAGCGGAGCATTCGACATGTATTCATTCGAGTATCAACGCGCGACGGATCCCAAAGCGGCCGCCGCAGCCATCGCTGCCGACAGTGACGCCAAGTTCATCGCCGGCGGACAGAGCCTGTTGCCCACCATGCGTCTGCGGCTCGCGCAGCCGTCGCAACTGATCGACGTGACGCGCATTCCCGCGCTCAAATCGATCACCGTCGATGCCGGCAAGGTGACGATCGGCGCAGCCGTATGCCATGCGGACGTCGCGGACCATGCGGAGCTTCGGCGCGTGCTGCCGGCGCTCGCGGACCTCGCCGGGCACATCGGCGATCGCCAGGTGCGCGCGCTCGGCACCATCGGCGGTTCGCTCGCGAACAACGATCCGGCCGCCTGCTATCCGGCTGCTGCGATGGCCTTGGACGCGACCATCGTCACCGATCGGCGACGAATCTCGTCGAGCGATTTCTTCGTCGGCATGTATGAGACCGCGCTGGCGCCCGACGAGTTGATCGTGGCCGTCGAGTTTCCCGTGCCCGAGCGCGCCGCTTACGAGAAATTCCGTAACCCGGCGTCGCACTTTGCACTGGTCGGCGTGTTCGTCGCGAAGTTCGCGAGCGGCGTGCGTGTCGCAGTGACAGGAGCGGCGTCTTCGGTATTTCGCGTGCCGGAACTGGAAAGCGCACTGACGGCGAATTTCACGCCCGAGGCCGCGCGAGGGGTAACCGTATCCGACGCCGACCTGAACACCGATATGCACGCGAGCGCCGAATATCGCGCGCATCTGATCCCGGTGTTGGCCGGGCGAGCGGTGACGAAAGCGAACGGTTAGCGATCCTTGCAGTTTGCGGCTGACGTGTCTCGGCGGAGCGCGTCAGCCGTGTTCGATCACGCACGCGGTGTGGCGCGACGCTCGCGTTCATTCGCTCCGTTCCGCCGACGGTATGAGTGACACGGACGAGCGCGCCGTTTTGCTCTTCACCATGCAGAGTCAGGAACACCATGCAGCCTGCTTCCATCGACGACACTCTCGCGCAACTCGCCGCCCAAAACTACTTCGCCAGTCGCGAACTCGCGACCGCGTTGTATCTCGCCCTGCGCATGGAGCGGCCGTTGTTCGTCGAAGGCGAGCCGGGCGTCGGCAAGACCGAACTCGCCAAAGCCGCGGCGGGGATGCTCGGCACGTCGATGCTGCGGCTGCAATGCTACGAAGGACTTGACACCGCCAGCGCGCTCTACGAATGGGACTACCCGCGCCAGATCATGGCGCTGCGTCTCGCCGAAGCCGCCGGCGAGCGGCCCGGCAACGACACGCTGTATCGCAGCGAATTCCTGTTGAAGCGTCCGCTGCTGCAAGCGCTGATGCCCGACGAAAATCATCCAGGCGCGCGGCGCGTGCTGCTGATCGACGAGATCGACCGCGCCGACGAACCATTCGAAGCGTTTCTGCTGGAACTGCTGTCGGACTTCCAGGTATCGATTCCCGAATACGGCACGGTGCGCGCGGAACAGCCACCGCTCGTCGTGATGACGTCGAATCGGACACGCGAAGTGCACGACGCGTTGAAACGCCGGTGCCTGTATCAATGGATCGGCTATCCCGAGCGCGACCGTGAACTGGAGATCGTCGCCGCGCGCGCGCCGCAGACATCGGTTGAATTGCAGCGGCGCGCGGTCGATTTCGTACATCGGTTGCGCGGCATGGATCTGTTCAAGGCGCCCGGCATAGCCGAAACGATCGACTGGTGCCGCGCTTTGGAAGCGTTATCGGTAACGGAGCTCGATCCGCAATCGGTGCAGAACACCCTGGGTGTGCTGCTCAAGTATCAGGACGATCTGGCGCGCATCGACGCCGCGCAGATCGCGCAATGTCTCGCGACGCCGGGATAACGGCGATGACCGCCTTCGCCGATACTTCGAGCGCCTCGGCCGCACCGATCGATACGCCCACGCTCGCCCACAACGTCGTCCACTTTGTGCGCGTGCTGCGCGGCGCGGGCTTGCCGATGTCGCCGGCGCAAGCCGTCGATGCACTCGCCGCGTTGCACTGGATCGACCTCGGCCGCCGCGACGATGTGCGCGCCGCGCTCGCCACGTTATTGGTCTCCGCGCCGGACGAACGCGACCTCTTCAACGCCGCCTTCGATCTGTTCTGGCGCGACCCGGATTGGGAAGGCAAACTGCGCGCGCTGCTACTGCCGAAAGTTCGCGATGGGTTGCCGCCACCCAAACGCAACAACCGTCTCGCCGACGCGCTTGCCGTACGCACGCCCCCCTCGCCGCACAGCAAGGCGCCACAGGAAACCGAACAACACGAACTACGCGCGCACGTTACCTTCAGTGCGGAAGAGCGGCTACGTCATCGCGATTTCGAAACGCTTTCCGCTGACGAATGGCGGACGTTGCGGCATCTGATTCGCGGCCAGCGTCTGCCGCTTGCCACCGAGCCGACGCGCCGCCTGAAGGCCGCGTCGCACGGCACGCATGCCGATTTGCGCGCGAGCGCACGACAAGCGGTGCGCGCCGGTGGCGACTGGACAGTGTGGAAGTATCGCGCGGTAGTGGAACGCAAACCGCCACTCGTGCTGCTGCTCGATATCTCCGGCTCGATGAGCAGCTATTCCCGCGCGGTGCTGTACTTTTGCCACGCGCTTCTGCAATCGCGTGAGCGCCTGCAGGTGTTCCTGTTCGGCACGCGCCTGACCAACGCGACGCGCGCGCTGCGCGAGCGCGATCCCGACGTAGCGATCGCGACGCTCACCGATCTGGTGGTCGACTGGTCAGGCGGCACACGGATCGGCGCGGCGCTGGCCGAATTCAACCGGCGCTGGGCACGTCGCGTGCTGACCGGCAGAGCCACGGTGCTGCTCGTCACCGACGGCCTCGATCACGAAGCGATCGACGTACTCGACACCGAAATGGCCCGCTTGCGCCGCTTCGCACACCGTATCGTGTGGCTCAATCCGCTGCTGCGTTTCAGCGGTTTTTCACCGAAAGCGCGCGGCGTGCAGGCGATTCTGCCGTACGTCGACGCACATCGCCCGGTTCATAATCTGGACAGTCTGACGGCGTTCGGCCGCGACCTCGCGCAGCTCACACGCGCGCCTCGTTCGACCGTCTCCGCGACGACAACTGCAGGAGCAACGCCATGGAATTAAGTGAAACCCATACGCTGCCGGTTTCCCAGCAGCGCGCGTGGGATGCGCTAAACGATACCGAAATCTTGCGCGCGTGCATTCCCGGCTGCGAGAGCATCGACCCGGATGGCGAAAACGCGTATGCGGTGGTGTTGAGCGCATCGGTCGGTCCGGTGAAGGCGCGCTTCAAAGGGCGTATGCTGCTGACCGATATCGAGGCGCCGAACAGCTACACCATCGTTTTCGAAGGTCAGGGTGGCGCGGCGGGCTTCGGCAAGGGCAATACGCGCGTCACGCTCGAACCCGAGGGCGACGCCGCGACGAAGCTCTCGTACACGGCGACGGCACAGGTCGGCGGCAAGCTCGCCCAGATCGGTTCACGGCTGGTCGACGGCGCTGCACGTAAAATCGCGGGCGAATTTTTCAAGCGCTTCGGCGCGCAGGTCGGCGGCGACGCTGACGGCGCGACGGCCCCGGATGTCGGCGACGCTGCAGCAACCGACGCGGCGGCGCAGAATACAGAATCGAATGAGGCCACGGACACTGAGTCCGGCGGCGACGGAACGAAAAGGAAGAAATCATGGACAGCGTGGATCTCGAAGTCCTGAAGTCCAGCGCACGTTGGCTGGAAGAGGGACATCGCGCGCTACTGGTGACGGTGGTGAAGACGTGGGGTTCGTCGCCGCGTCCCGAGGGCGCGATGCTCGCGGTGCGTGACGATGGCCTTGTGGTGGGTTCCGTCTCGGGCGGCTGCATTGAAGACGACCTGATCGACCGCGTGCGGCAAAAGGGTATTGAGCAGACCCGCCCGGAGGCGGTGAAGTACGGCATTACCGCGGAAGAAGCACATCGCTTTGGCCTGCCTTGCGGCGGCACGATCCAGTTGGTGCTCGAGCCTTTGACGCCACAAAGCGGCATTGCCGATCTGTGCCATGCGGTGGAAGACGGCCGCCTGGTGGCGCGCGAAGTCGACATGGTGACGGGCGCGGTACGGCTCGACGCGGCGCTGGCAACCGACGGCGTGCATTTCGACGGCGAGCGTCTGCTGACGATTCACGGGCCGCGTTACCGGATGCTGGTGATCGGTGCGGGGCAGTTGTCGCGGTATCTGTGCAACATCGCGGTTGGGCTCGACTATCAGGTCACCGTATGCGATCCGCGCGAGGAGTACACCGAGGAGTGGCGCATTCCCGGCACGAAGATCGTGCGGACGATGCCGGACGATACGGTGATCGACATGAAGCTCGACGAGCGGTGCGCGGTGATTGCGCTGACGCATGATCCTAAGCTGGATGATCTCGCGCTGATGGAGGCGTTGAAGACGCCGGCTTTTTATGTGGGCGCTTTGGGGTCGAGAAGGAATAATCAGGCGCGGCGCGAGCGGTTGAAGGAGTTTGATCTGAACGATACCGAGTTGGCCCGGCTGCATGGGCCGGTTGGGATTTATATTGGCAGCCGGACTCCGCCTGAGATTGCGGTTTCTATTCTTGCTGAGGTTACTGCGGCTAAGAATGGGGTTTCGTTGCCGACTCTATTACAGGTTGAGGGCGCTAAGGCCGCGCGGGAGATTGCTGCATCTGGTGGGGCTGCTTGTAGTGTTTAGGTTTTTTGCCTTTTGCGGCGGCATTTGGCCGTGTTATTAGGGCTTTGGCCTTTCCTTGTTTTGTTAGTGGTCTATTAGTGTTGCCCCTGTGCGGGGCGGCACTTACTTTCTTTGCCGCCGCAAAGAAAGATAAGCAAAGAAAGCGGCTAGAAGCCCCTGCTAAGTGGGCACCGTGGTCTGCTACGGGTAGTGGTGCGACTGGAATCCGTGCTCTCCCACATTCGGCGTTAGTGACAAAGGATTCATCAGCTCCCACTCCGCACTACGTGCGTCGCGGACGGGTCTGCATGGGAAACCACGGGCTTCGGTTAGCGCAGCGTGAGCCATCGGCTTCGCCTCGGCGAAGCGCCTCTCCACTCACCCGGAGACCCCCACTTAAAAATAATATTTCGGTGTACTGCAATCACCGTCGCGGCCGCAGTTGCCGTTCCAATCAAAATCGCGGTAGCCGTGGGCGCGCAATGACGAGCCGCAACCCGTTGGCGAGGCGGAAGCGTCAGAACGTAGCGAGTGGTTTTATGAAGTACTCTTCGGCGCGCGCAGCGCCGCCGGAAGTATGACGCCCTTGTCACAAGTGCATGCAGGTGCACGAACACAGATTCCAGTCGCACCACTACCCTGAGCGAGCTGCGGGACCCACTTAGCAGGGGCTTCTAGCCGCTTTCTTTTGCCTACTTTTCTTTGCGGCGGCAAAGAAAAGTAGGTGCCGCCCCGCACAGGGGCAACGCTAATAGACCACTAACAAATCAAGGAAAGGCCAAAGCCCCAAGAACACCAAAAAAAAGCGCCGCAAAGGCAAAAAACCCCAAGTCACATTAACCCACAAACCACAGCGGCAACCACCGAGCCGCCAACCAACAAAACCCCGACAATCCGCCGCTTATTCAACTCAGTCCACAACAAGACCCCGGTCAGGGACAGCAAAATCATCCCCCCCGCAATCGTATCGATCAACAACACCCACCCAACACTCAACCCCACACCACGATGCAAATTATTCATCGTAGTAAGAAACGAATTCTGCGTGCGTTTCACCGCCACAAACCCATTCCCAACCCAATACTCGGCCTGCACATTCTGACCAGGCCCAAAAATCCCGACTTGCCAGAACTCCGGCTGCATCGTGCTGCGATCGCCCCACGCCACTGCATGCGCCGGCTCGCGTTTCACCTTCCCCGGCTTGCCGTCGATCTTTAATTCGCCCTTGAGCCACTTCGCCATCTCCATCGGCGAACCCAGTCTCTTCTGCGGTACGGGAATCTGCATCTCCTCGACCTGCGGGTCGCCCGACGACACCTTCAACGGTCCGCCGCGATGATTCAGCAAAAACCCCGTCGCGCCAAACATCAGCCCCAACACCGCGCCCCACAGGCCAACCCAACCATGCACCTTGCGTAACCACTTGATGAAATTCGCCCGCCGCGAACGCTGGCGCCGCGCCGCCTGCTCGGCGTCGTCCATCAGATGATGACCGCGCTCCGGCCTATGGGCCGTGTATTGCGTGCTGGCACCAGCAGCAGGTTTCATATCGATCGATTCAGGCGCGTTCACATCCATGCTCCAGGCACAGCAAGTTAACCTCCCGCCGTCAGGCAGCGCCAAAGCGCTCGCTCTCACCAGCGGTAAAGGAAAGTTCGAAAGGAAGGGCCGGACAGACCCGGCTTGCGGTCCAGGCCGTCCGGCTGAGAGGCTGGCTGGCAGTCACAGAGGAGGAGAAATGTGACAGAAAGCTGGCGATGCCTTTCAATTGAGAATGGCTATCATTACACAATTGGAGCATTTGCTCAATTGCAATGCTCGGTATCCGCTTGACATCCGGGCGGCGCAAACCGACTCTAACTGGCGATCCCGTCAACGTTGCCGTTCCGGATACCTGCCCGCCATGCGCCTCACCTCTTTGGTCTGTCTTGCGTCTCTCGGCTGGCTTGCCGGTGTCCATAGCGCGAGCGCGAGCATCGCGGCCAAGCTGGACGATCCCTATACCAACGAAGGCGAAACGCAGACTTTCACCGTCAATGTCGACGGCTCCTTCTCCAAGCTCGATTCGATGACGCTGCACGTGAACAACGAAGCAGGCGTCGCGCGAGTGGCGCAGCAATACGTGTGGTTCAACCGCAATATGGCGGACGTGCAGATCATCGAGGCCTACACGACCACCGCCGACGGCGTGCGTCACGACGTGCAGCCTGATCAGATCCGCGACGTGCAGGAAGCGCGCTCGTTCGACGCGCCGATGTTCCAGGACATCCAGGAAAAGGTGATCGTGTTCCCCGCTGTGGAACCCGGCTCGCGCGTGCATCTCACCTATCGCAAGACGCAAAAGCAGCCGATCGATCCGGGCGAATTCAGCGACTTCACGCCGCCCGATCTCGCGCCGACCCACAACTTTCACCTCATCTACGACCTGCCCGCCGGCAAGGCGCTTTATGCCGATGCACGCGGCTTCACCGCGCTTCAACCGGTTACGCGCGACGGCCGCACTCGCTACGAATACCATTACGACAAGGCGCATTTCAGCCGTCTGGAGCGCGGCTCGATCGCGTATGTGTCGTACGGCGACCGGCTCATGGTCTCGACCTTTCCGGACTACGCCGCCTTCGCCGCCAGCTACAGGACGTCCGCCGCCGACCCGAGCGCGCGCGACACCGCCGTCACACGTCTCGCGCAAAACCTCACCGCGCGCGACCACACCCCGCACGACAAAGCCAAAACGCTGTACGACTGGGTACGCCGCAACGTCCGCTATGTGGCGAT
This sequence comes from Paraburkholderia aspalathi, assembly GCF_905220735.1. Taxonomy (NCBI): domain Bacteria; kingdom Pseudomonadati; phylum Pseudomonadota; class Betaproteobacteria; order Burkholderiales; family Burkholderiaceae; genus Paraburkholderia; species Paraburkholderia aspalathi. The sequence continues at coordinate 390,289 of NZ_CAJNBA010000006.1, read as the reverse complement.
CTATGTTGGGCGCGGTTCGGTGGTGCCGCACAGTGCAAGCGCGATCCTCGCGAACCGCTATGGCGACTGCAAGGATCACGTGGCGTTGTACGGCGCGATGCTCGACGCCGTCGGCGTTCGCAATGAGCCGGCCCTGATCAGCAGCGGCTCGATTTACACGTTGCCCAGCGTGCCGGGCTACGGCGTCATCAATCACGTAATCACCTGGCTGCCGGATTTGCAGCAATATGCGGACTCGACCGCATCGAATGTCGAATTCGGCTTTTTGCCGTCGTCCGATATGAACCGGCCTACCGTCCTCGTCAACCACGGCGTGGTCGCGCAAACGCCGGCCACCGCGTTGATGACGCGCAGCACCGACCTGTCGATCAAGGTCGAACCGGATGGCTCGGCGAGCTTCACTTATCGTCTGGAAGCATCGGGCGCCACGGCCGAACAGGCGCGCGCGATGTTGCGCACGCAGACGCCCGCGCAACGTGAGGAGTCGATCCAGGCGGAACTGCGCAGCGCCAACCTGCGCGGCACCGCCACGCTGACCACCAGCGACCTCACCGTTGCAGACGGCCCGCTGACCATTACGATGAAAGGCACGCTCGAAAGTCTGGTGGTACCGGGCGCCGCGGCATCGATTCCGGCGCTGACGAGTATGGCCGGCGGCTTCGAGGCGGACACCCGCTACTGGCTCGGCGAACGGCAGCGCACGCAGCCATTCGTCTGCCACAACCTGACGTTGCATGAACGCGCGCGCATTGAATTGCCCGCGAATTTTCACGTGCTGGAAATGCCGGAAGCGAAACGAACTCAAGACCGCTTCGTCGATTTCCAGTCGCAGTACACGTTCGATCCGCTCAGCAACGTGGTGACGATGACGCGCGACGGCGCCACCCATTTCGATAGCGAGGTCTGCTCGCCCGACGACTTCGCGAAAATGCGTCCCGCGATCGAAGCGATCGGGCGCGACGTGCGCGCCGAAGTGATCGTCAAATCGACACTGGTGGAATCGTCGAGCGTGGCGTCGCAGGCGCCGTAGGACCGCTGCCGCTCAAACCGGCCAGAGCGGTCCTTCCTCCATCGCGCCGAGCTGCTCGCGCAGTTCGAGGATGCGGTCTTCCCAGTAGCGCTGCGTGTTGAACCACGGAAACGCCGCCGGAAACGCCGGGTCGTCCCAACGGCGCGCGAGCCATGCCTGGTAGTGAATCAGCCGCAGCGTGCGCAACGCCTCGACGAGATACAGTTCGCGCGGCTCGAAGTCGCAGAAGTCTTCGTAACCCGCGAGCAGATCCGCCAGCGCACGCGAAGCCTCGACGCGATCGCCGGGCAGCAGCAGCCATAAATCCTGCACGGCCGGACCCATGCGGCTATCGTCGAAGTCGACGAAATGCGGACCCGCGTCGGTCCACAACACATTGCTCGGATGACAATCGCCGTGCATTCGCAACATGCGAATATCGCCGGCCCGCTCGAAGGCGCGCTCGACGGCTTCCAGTGCGAGATTCACCACGGTCTGCCAGGCAGTGCGCACATCGTCAGGCACGAAGTTGTGCGACAGCAAGAAATCCCGCGGCTCGTAGCCGAACGTGTTGATGTCGAGCGTCGGGCGTTCGGTGTAGTTCTGCGTCTGTCCAACTGCATGGATGCGGCCGATGAAACGCCCCAGCCATTCGAGCGTATCGCGCCGGTCCAGATCGGGCGCACGGCCCCCGCGGCGTTCGAAGATCGAGAAACGGAAACCGTCGAAGGTATGCAGCGTGCGGCCTTCGAAAACACGCGCGGGCACGGCCGGAATCTCACGCGCGGCGAGATCGGCGACAAAGGCGTGTTCTTCGAGAATGGCGGCGTCGGTCCAACGCTCGGGACGATAGAACTTGGCGACCACGGGCGGACCGTCTTCCACTCCCACCTGGTACACGCGGTTCTCGTAGCTGTTGAGCGGCAGCATGCGGCCGTCGGTGTACACACCGACGCTGCTGAGCACGCTGTCGAGCGCGTCGAGCACGATTTCCGGCTTGAGCCGGGCGAAAGGTACGGCGCTATCGGCGCCGTCCTGTGGGTCGAAATTGTCGTCGTTCATGTCCGCATTGTGCGCCGCGCCGCCGTCAAAGACGAGGGCGTCGGCTCACCGTGCGGCTAACAGCCACCTGCAACCACCATGAATCGGACTCAAACCAGCTTCAATGCACCTGTGCGCTCGACGGACGAACCTGCTCGCCCGTATCGATCAGATCTTCAAGGAAAAAGGGTTCAGTATTCAGATGCTCCGATGTGCCGGGTTCGCCGGCATACCAGGCCACCATAGCCATGTCGCCGAGAATGCGCATGACAATCCCGCGTGCGCCCTGCGGCACCGCGATATGCACCGATCGGACAATGGAACCGATTTGCATGATGTTTCCCCGTTTCTCCCATAGCCGGCTTTATGGTTTCCGCGCCGGTCAAGGTGATGATAAAAGCGCCGCTTCGCCGATAACGTTGCGTACGCACCCAATCTGCTGCGCGTAAGACGCGTGAGAGGTTCGAGTCATTGTTCCCGTTTTGCGGGGCCATGGAAAGCGCGAACTCGGGGCTCTTCACCCGTCGTTTCGCCCTATTCCCATTACAGCGCGCCGGGCCGATGATCTGGGCGTAAAGCGTCGTAACGAGATCATCATAAACCCAGCCGGGGCGATATATCAAAATCATGCACCGCCAGAACGATCCGCTTAATCCGCCCGTTGCGACCGCCGGCCGCCGTCGCGGCATGCCTCATGGCCGCTGTGCGCGCCACGCCGGCGCCGCCGCCTTTCATCCCCTTAACTAGCCATGTGGATCGTTCGCCTGGCGCTGCGGCGCCCCTATACCTTCGTCGTGCTGGCCCTGCTTTTGCTGATCGTCGGTCCGCTGACGATCCTGCGCACACCCACCGACATTTTCCCAAATATCGACATTCCGGTGCTGTCGGTGATCTGGTCGTACAACGGGCTGGCCGCCGACGAAATGGAAAAACGCATCGTGCTCAACTACGAGCGCGGGCTCTCGACCGCGGTCAACGACATCGAGCATACGGAGTCGACGTCGCTGAACGGGATTGCGGTGGTGAAGATCTTTTTCCAGCCGCACGCGAATATCGATGAAGCGCTCGCCGAAGTCACGGCGCTGTCACAGACGCAACTGCGTTCGCTGCCGCCGGGCATCACGCCGCCGAATATCCTGCGCTACAACGCCTCGACGGTGCCGATCCTGCGCCTCGCGCTGTCGTCCCCTTCACTCACCGAGCAGGAGCTGTTCGACTTCGGCAATAACTTCCTGAAGACGCAGCTCGCCACCGTGCCGGGCGCTTCGGCTCCATTGCCGTATGGCGGCAAGCAGCGACAGATCATGGTCGATATCGATTCGCGCAAGCTGCAGGAGCGCAATCTGTCGCCGATGGACGTGGTCAACGCCGTCACCGCGCAGAATCTGATCCTGCCCTCGGGCACTGCGAAAATCGGCTCGACGGAATATTCGGTGGAGATGAACGGCAGTCCGGATTCGCTCGCCGGCCTCAATAACATTCCGATCAAATCCACGGCTAACGGCACCGTCTATATCCGCGACGTCGCTCATGTGCGCGACGGCTTCCAGCCGCAAACCAACATCGTGCGCGTGAACGGCCAGCGCGCCGCCTTGCTGACCATCAACAAAAGCGGCAACACGTCCACGCTCGAAATCGTCGACCGTATCAAGAAGATGATGCCGACGCTACGCAACCTCGTGCCGGCTTCGTTGAACATCGATCCGGTCGCCGATCAGTCGCTGTTCGTGCGCGCCTCGGTGCAGGGCGTGCTGCGCGAAGCGCTGATCGCCGCGTGCCTCACCGGTCTGATGATTCTGCTGTTCCTCGGCAACTGGCGCGCGACGCTGATCATCGCGGTATCGATTCCGCTGTCGATGATCACCTCGATCATCGCGCTGTCGATGCTCGGCGAAACCATCAACATCATGACGTTAGGCGGGCTCGCGCTCGCGGTCGGTATTCTGGTCGACGACGCGACAGTGGCAATCGAAAACATCAGCCATCAACTCGAGCAAGGCAAAACGCTGGAGCAGGCGATTCTCGACGGCGCGCATCAGATCGCGATTCCGACGCTGGTCTCAACCTTATCGATCTGCATCGTGTTCGTGCCGATGTTTCTGCTAACGGGCGTCGCGCACTACCTGTTCATTCCGCTCGCCGAAGCGGTGGTGTTCGCGATGCTGGCCTCGTACTTCTTCTCGCGTACGCTCGTGCCGACCATGGCGAAGTACCTGCTGCGCCATCACCACAAGCCGGCAGATCTACACCATGCGTCCGAGCAGACGCGCAATCCGTTCATGCGCGTGCACTACGCCTTCGAGCGTGGCTTCGCACGTTTTCGCGATCGCTATCGCGTGTTTCTCGAAGCGCGGGTTGCGCGGCCGGGTCTGTTCGTGACGCTGTTTCTCGTCTGCTGTGGCGCGTCGATGCTGCTGATGCCGTTTCTCGGCCGCGACTTTTTCCCACAAGTCGATGCGGGCACCATCGCGCTGCATCTGCGCGCGAAAACCGGCATGCGGGTCGAGGAAACCGCAGTGGTGACCGATCGGGTCGATACGCGGATTCGTCAGTTGATACCGCCCAGCGAGTTGCATTCACTCATCGACAATATCGGCTTGCCGGTCTCAGGTATCAACCTCTCATACAGCAACACCGGCACGATCGGCACCTCGGATTCGGACATACTCATCACGCTGAATCCCGATCATCATCCGAGCGCCGACTATGTGCGCACGCTACGCCGCACGCTCACCGACGAATTTCCCGGCGTGCAGTTCGCCTTCCTGCCCGCAGATATCGTCAGTCAGACGCTCAACTTCGGCATGCCCTCGCCGATCGACATTCAGATCGTCGGGCGCGACGTCGCCGGCAATCGCGCGTTTGCCGCGCAGTTGCTGAACCGGCTGCGCACCGTGCCGGGTCTTGCCGATGCGCGCATCCAGCAGCCCGCCGATTTGCCGCGCATCTTTATCGACGTGGACCGTACACGCGCACAGCAAGCCGGTTTCTCGCAACGCGACATCGCAAGCGATCTGCTGATTACACTGTCCGGCAGCCAGCAGACCACGCCGACGTTCTGGCTCAATCCGCGCAACGGCGTCAGCTACAACGTGATCACGGAAGCGCCGCAATACACGATCGATTCGTTGCAATCGCTCGCGAACATTCCGCTGAATGCCAACGGCCGCAGCAATATTCTCGGCTCGCTCGCCACGATGAAACGCGAAGCGGGCAACGCAGTGCTCACGCACTACAACGCGCAGACCACCATCGACATTTTCGGCACCGCCGACGGCCGCGATCTCGGCGGCGTCTCCGACGACATCAGCAAGATCATCGACAGCGCCAAAGCCGATCTCCCCAAAACCTCGAGCATCGAAGTACGCGGCCAGGTGCAGACCATGAACGATTCGTTCTCGGGCCTGTTCGCCGGTTTGGTATTTGCGATCCTGCTGGTGTATCTGCTGATCGTGGTGAATTTCCAGTCGTGGCTCGATCCCTTCATCATCATTACGGCGCTGCCGGGCGCGCTCGCGGGCATCGTGTGGATGCTGTTTCTCACGCACACCACGCTGTCGATTCCGGCGCTGACGGGCGCGATCATGTGTATTGGCATCGCCACCGCGAACTCAATTCTTGTGATCAGCTTTGCACGCGAACAACTGCTCGAACACGGCGACGCGACGCGTGCAGCGATCGAGGCGGGCTTCACGCGTTTCCGTCCGGTGCTGATGACGGCGCTCGCAATGGTGATCGGCATGGTGCCGATGGCGACCGGTCTTGGCGAAGGCGGCGAGCAGAATGCGCCGCTCGGGCGCGCGGTGATCGGCGGTTTGACGGTCGGCACTTTAGCTACGCTGATCTTCGTGCCCGTTGTCTTTTCGATGATTTACCGACGGCTCGCGGCACGGCGTCAGCGTGCGGCCGAGCATGTGGTGCAAAAACCATGACGACTCGCACGACACACGCAACGCGAAGCACAAGAGGCAGCTTCGACTGCCCATGCATTCTGATAGGGGAAGCTTGATGGAAGGAAAACGTCCAGGCGAATCCAACGCCGCGCCCGATCCAGCGAAAGGGAAACGCGCGCGCTGGGTAATCGTGGCGGTGGTCGTGGTGATCGTTCTGCTCGCGGCGCAAGGTATCTGGTCGCGCCATGACGCGCATGCGGCACTCGAGCGCGATGCCGAGCACGCCAGCCAGACGAGCGTCGAAGTCGTGCGTCCGCAGAAGTCGAACGCGGGACTCGACCTCGTGCTGCCCGGCAACGTGCAGGCGTTTCTCGACACGCCGATTTACGCACGCACTAACGGCTACCTGAAGAAGTGGTACGCGGACATCGGCGCGCACGTCAAGAACGGCCAGTTGCTCGCGGACATCGACACACCGGAAGTGGACGATCAACTGCGCGCCGCCCGCGCCGACCTCGCGAATGCCAACGCCAACTACGCGCTCGCGAAAAGCACCGCCGACCGCTGGACCGACATGTTGAAAAGCAAATCGGTTTCGAAGCAGGAAACCGACGAGAAGGTCGGCGACATGCTCGCGAAGAAAGGCACGCTAGACGCCGCGCGCTTCAACGTGGCGCGCCTTGAAAAAACGCAGTCGTTCCAGAAGGTCTACGCGCCCTTCGACGGCATCGTGACGGCACGCAATGTCGATGTCGGCGCATTGATCGACGCGGGCAGTTCCGGTGGCCCGGCGAAGGAACTGTTCCATGTCGCGCAGGCGGACAGATTGCGTGTGTATGTGAACGTGCCGCAGGCCTATGCACAACAGGTCCGCGCGCAACAGACGGCGTTTCTGACGCTGACCGAGACGCCGTCCAAACATTATCCGGGGACCGTGGCGCGCACCTCGGGCGCCGTCGATCCGCAACAGCGAACCATGCTCGTCGAAGTCGATGTCGACAATCGCAATGGCGATCTGCTGCCGGGCGCATACGCGCAGGTGCATTTCGCTTTGGGCGCTGGCGCCGCGCCGTTTACGTTGCCTGGCAACGCGCTGCTGTTTCGCCCGGACGGCGTGAAAGTGGCCACTGTGGATACACAGCACAAAGTGAAGCTGCTGCCGGTTTCGCTCGGGACGGACTTCGGCACGCGCGTGGCAATCGCATCCGGTTTGCAAGGCGATGAACAGGTGATTCTGAATCCGCAAGATTCGATCATCGATGGGGCGCCGGTGCGGATCGTGCCGGCAAAAGCGGGGGCTGGTGCGGAGGGCGCGAGTGCCTCTGGCGCAGCAGCCGCAAGTGCGCCCATTGCGCACGTCGCCAGCCTGCAATCAGCGAGGATGTCCTTGTGAGCGCGCCAGTATCACGTCGCCATGTCGGGCCATCGCTTGCACACGGCTCGCTGCTTGCCGTAGCGTCCGTCTTTGTCTTCACGCTCACCGCCTGCACCGTGGGTCCCGACTACGTCAAACCATCGGCCACCACCGCCGCCACCTACAAGGAACTCGAAGGCACCGGCTGGAAGCCTGCGCAACCCGCCGACACCGTCACACGAGGTGCATGGTGGAGCGTCTACGCGGACCCATCGCTCGATGCGCTCGAGCAGCAGGTGGCGAGCGCGAACCAGAACGTGCAGGCTGCCGAGGCGCGTTTTCGCGCCGCCCGCGCGACAGTTGCGCAATACCGCTCGAACTTCTTCCCGGTCGTCAGCGCGAATGGAGACTATTCACGCGCGCGGAGTTCGGCGAATGTGCTGCACAAATCGACCGCCGGTCTCACGCTGAACGATTACCTCGTACAAGCCGACGCGTCGTGGGAACCGGACTTGTGGGGCCGCGTGTCGCGCAGCGTCGAAGGCGCAAAAGCCGAAGCGCAGGCGAGCGCCGCCGATGCGCAAGCCGTGCTCCTCTCGATGCAGGCCGAACTGGCAACGGACTATTTCGAACTCCGCGGTCTCGATCAGGAACGCCAACTTCTCGACGACACGATCAAGGCCTACAAGGAAGCACTCGATCTGACGCAACACCGCTACGCCGGCGGCATCGCCACCGATGCCGACGTCGCGCAGGCGCAGACGCAGTTGCAAACCACTCAGGCGCAAGCGCTTGACCTCAGCGTGCAGCGCGCGCAACTCGAGCACGCGATCGCGATCCTGATCGGGCAGACGCCCTCGACCTTCTCCCTGCCGGTTGCGCCGCTCACCGCCGTGCCGGTGGTCGCGGCGGCCGGCGTGCCATCCGCGTTGCTCGAACGACGGCCCGACATCGCGTCGGCAGAACGGCACGTCGCCCATATGAACGCGCAGATCGGCGTGGCGACGGCGGCATTCTTTCCGAACCTGATTTTGTCGGTGACGGGTGGGCTCGAAGCGACCAACTACAGCCAATGGCTGCTGGCGCCGAGCCGTCTGTGGTCGCTCGGGCCGACGCTGGCCGGTACGCTGCTCGACTTCGGCGGACGTGCATCGGTGAAAGAGCAGGCCCGTGCGCACTACGACGAAAGCGTCGCGCAGTACCGCCAAACGGTGCTGACGGCGTTCGGCCAGGTCGAAGACAATCTCGCCGCCTTGCGCGTGCTGGAACAGGAAGCCGCCGCGCAGGACGACGCCGTGGCCGCCGCGCAGCGTTCGCTAGCAGTCGTGTCGAATCGCTATAAAAACGGCGCGATCACGTATCTCGACGTCGTGGTCGCGCAAACCACGGCGCTCACTAATGAGCGGACCGCGGTGTCGATCGCGCGCCGCCGCATGGCCGCGAGCGTCGCGTTGATCAAGGCACTAGGCGGCGGCTGGGACGCGTCCGCCTTGCCGACCGACGAACAGATCGTGCATCCCGCAGCACCTGGGAGCGATGCGGCGGCGCACGGTTAAGCTTTTCAGCGTATCCTTAACTTCTTTGAGTACTCTGCGCTGCCCAAGGAGATTTTTTCGTGACCGCATCGCCGGATTCCCACCGGACTGCTGCTTCGGCTGTTCCCGTTTCGTCTGCTTCTCTCACCTCCGCTTCTGTGTCTGGCGTCTCTGACATTCCCTATCTCGAACGTGGCACGCGCGCCTATTGGCGCGCCAGCATCGCACTGCTGTTCGCCGGTTACGCCACCTTCTCATTGCTGTATTGCGTACAGCCATTGCTGCCTGCGTTCTCCACGGCGTTCAACGTGACGCCGGCACAAAGCAGCTTGTCGCTTTCAGTGACAACCGCCGCGCTCGCGCTCGCCATATTCGTGGCCGGCTTCGTCTCGGAAGGCTGGAGCCGTCACAAGCTGATGACGGCATCGCTCACGCTCTCGGCGCTGCTGACGATCGGCGTGTCGATCGCGCCGCACTGGCATCAATTGCTCGTGTTGCGCACGCTCGAAGGGCTCGCGCTCGGTGGCGTACCCGCCGTCGCGATGGCGTACCTCGCGGAAGAAGTGCATCCGGATGGACTCGGTCTGGCGATGGGTCTGTATGTGGGTGGCACGGCGATCGGCGGGATGGCTGGGCGTGTGATCACCGGCGTGGTAGCGGATCTGTTTTCGTGGCGCGTGGCAATCGGAACGATCGGCGTGCTCGGCATTCTGTCGATGCTCGCGTTTCGCGCCTTGCTGCCGCCGTCACGCCATTTCGTACCGCGTCGCGGGCTCGGCTTTTCCCATCACCGCACTGCGCTGCTCAAGCAATTCACGCGACCCGGCTTGCCGCTGCTGTTCCTGCTTGGCTTCGTGCTGATGGGCAGCTTCGTTACGCTGTACAACTACATCGGTTACCGGCTGCTCGCGCCGCCGTACCTGCTGAGTCAGACGGAGATCGGCGCGATTTTCGTCGTCTATCTGACGGGCGTGGTTGCCTCGCCGTGGTCGGGTCGCATGGCCGACACCTTCGGTCGGGCACGCGTGCTGATCGCCAGCCTGCTGCTGATGGCATGTGGACTTGCACTCACGATGCTGCATCCGCTGGCGGCCATTGCGACCGGCATCGCTTGTGTGACGTTCGGCTTTTTCGCCGGACACTCGGTGGCGAGCGGCTGGGTCGGACGTCTCGCCAAAGAAGCCAAAGGCCAGGCGGCTGCGCTGTATCTGCTCGCGTATTACATCGGTTCGAGCGTGGTCGGTTCTTATGGCGGGCGCGTATGGGCAGGTTATGGCTGGAACGGTGTCGCCGGACTAGTCGGCCTGCTGCTTGTCGTAGGCCTCGTTGCGGCTATGCGCTTGCGTCAGCGCGAACGGATCACAGCATAAGGGAACGCTGCTGATCGGCTGTGCGGAAACGTGTGACCTGGACGCAGCGTGAATCAGCGCCTGCATGAGCCGTGCCCCGGTTAGGCGAGAACCATCCGCAGCGCATCAAACAGGCCTGAAAAGTAAGGCCCGTGTAAGCAAACACTTCATTTTCTACGGGGTTTTTGCTGCAACGCGCCAATCGCGGCGCCCCTTGCAGTACTGGGTTCAGCAGCCTGCGAAGACGCGCTGCAGCGCCGCAATACGTTGTTATGTTGATCTAAGCGTCGTCTATACTCGAATCGACCGCTGGCAGTGCATGACTCCAGAAATCGAGCCGCTGCCCGCGTTGGTATTACATAAGGAGACGGGTATGACGACCTACTTTACGATCGGCGATTTCATCCTGGTCATTCCGATGGCGCTGGCCGGCGCCCTGTTTGTCGGCGCGCTACCCTGCAAGACGGAATTTCGGCACAACGCGTTGCGCGTGCTTGGCGCGCTCATCGGCGTAGTGTTCGCGGTCGTGCTGGTCGAGGGCTTGCCTGCGCTAGTGTAGCGGGGTCCGGCGAAGGCGGTCTGTGCGCTTCGCCGATGGTTCGGTCGACTGAACGCAGTCGCTTCGGCCATTGCGCGGGAAGCGTGTGTGCTTGAACTGCGTTGAAAAAAAGCCGCCTCATGGGCGGCTTTCTTCGTTTCTACGGCGTGTCTTTTACTGCATGCATCTACGACCTGACACGCCGCGGAATCAGATCGCCTGATCCGTCGACGGTTTTTCCCAAAGGTTAATGCCGCCTTCGGTCGCGTAGCGATCGATCTCCGCCAGCTCTTCCTTCGAGAACGCGAGATTCTTCAGTGCACCGACGTTCTCGCGCACCTGCTCCGCGCGGCTTGCGCCGATCAATACCGACGTGACACGCGGATCGCGCAGCGCCCAGGCGAGTGCCATCTGCGCGAGGCTTTGTCCGCGACGCTGCGCGATGTCGTTGAGCTTGCGCACGTGCTCGATGTTTTGCGGGCTCAGATGCTCCTGCTTCAACGAACCGCCGCCCGGCTTGTTGACGCGCGCGTCTTCCGGCACGCCGTTCAGATATTTGCCGGTGAGCAAGCCCTGCGCAAGCGGCGTGAACGCGATGGCGCCCGCGCCGACTTTCTCGAGCGTGTCCAGCAATTCCTGCTCAATCCAGCGGTTGAGCATGTTGTACGCCGGCTGATGGATCAGGAGCGGCACCTTGTACTCGGCGAGCAGCTTCGCCATTTCGAGCGTCTTGGTGGCCGAGTACGACGAAATACCGATGTACAGCGCCTTGCCCTGCTGCACAGCGGTCGCCAATGCACCGGCGGTTTCTTCGAGCGGCGTATCGGCATCGAAACGATGCGAATAGAAGATATCGACGTAGTCGAGGCCCATGCGCTGCAGGCTCTGATCGAGACTCGCGAGTACGTATTTACGCGAGCCGCCGCCCTGGCCGTACGGACCCGGCCACATGTCCCAACCCGCCTTCGACGAAATCAGCAGTTCGTCGCGATACGGCTTGAAGTCGTCCTTGAAGAGCCGGCCGAAATTGGTTTCGGCGCTGCCGTACGGAGGGCCGTAGTTGTTGGCCAGGTCGAAGTGCGTGATGCCCAGATCGAAGGCCGTGCGCAGGATGTCGCGCTGCGTGGAGATCGGCGTGGTATCGCCAAAGTTGTGCCACAGGCCCAGCGACAGCGCCGGCAGTTTGAGACCCGACTTGCCGCAGACGCGGTATTTCATGTCCGAATAGCGTTCTGAAGCTGCTTCGTAAGCCATTGCTAGTGTCCTTGATGTTGAAGTCGCCCGGCGATCACGGGCGTGAGGAAATCACATGCTGCGGGAGGCGTGCAGGTTTTATATTCAGGTATGGGTGAGGCCAGACCGCTATGGTAGCCAATCGCCGCGATGCGTGCAGGCACCCAGTATGCGGGATGGACGACAGCTTGCGGCTCCCCTACACTTTGGCCGATCAAAGCTTAGCGGAGGGATGGATTCATGACGAAGGCGATTTCAATCGCGCTGATTGTCGGCGGTATCGTGCTGTTGTATTTCGGCGGACAGGCGTTCAACTCGGTCAGCAGCGAGGTGTCCCGCGTGTTCACCGGATCTCCGACCAACAAGGCGATCATGCTGATCGTGGGTGGCGTTATCGCGACGATTGCCGGCCTGACCGGGATGGCTGTTTCCGGGCGCAAGCGGTAGAGCGTTAATTGCCTGCACGGCGCGGGGCCAACGGGCCTCCACGCCGCGCAACGCAAAAAAACTAGAAGGCAATTTCGGGCTTGGCCGCCGAGCGGGATCCCGGCAGAGGCACATTGCTCGCCCCGTGATAGGTGAACACCAGAGAAAATTTCACCTGATCGCTGAGATTCTTGCCAGCCGAATGCAGTGTGTTGCAATGAAAGAACACCACGTCGCCGGCCTCGAGTTCGGGCGAAACCGCAGTGCGAATCAACGCCTGATTCTCTTCCAGATCGGAGCGGAAAAACTTGGCCTCGTCGAAGCGGTCGGACGTGAAGGCTGCGCTGTGCGACTTCGGCACCAGCCACAACGCACCGTTATCAATCGTTTCCGACCCGACCGCGAGCCACACCGACACCAGGTCGTCACGCTCGAACGACCAATATCTCACGTCACGATGCCAGCCGGTCAAACTGCCATAGGCAGGGTGCTTGGTCATCATGCAATTGTGATGGGCCCGCGATAGGCGCGGCTCCTCGCCGAAGTACAACTCCATCCAGCCGCGAATTTCCGGCGCCGTGGCCCATTGCGCGAAATGCGGATGGCGCCCGTACGCATCCAGCAGGCGGCGAACCGTATGCCCACCCGGCGCGTGTTTGGATTCCGGTGCGCCCGGATAGCGCAGATCCGCTTCGAATTCGATTGGTGCGGCCGCTTCCTGCAGCTGGCGCTCCGCAATCTGCTTCAGTTCAGCGCAACGCTCGGGCGAAACCAGTCCCGGCACGACGACAAATCCCTGCTCCCGCAACGTTTGAATCTGCTCTTTCTTCGAGTGAAGTGACATGGTGTTCCGTTACTTTCGACTGACTGATGCTCGATTGTAAAACGGGCGCGATCGGACTGCGCGCTGTTTCACCTGCCGGGAAGCCGGGCCTTACGCACTACTTTCACGCGAATGGGCGGTATGCATGGCACGCTGTCTGGGCACGCGCGCACGAAAATCGACCGCAAAGGGCGCGACCCCGCAAACTCGCGCAGCGCGTTTACCCCGTAAAAACCCGTATTCGCAGGGTAAAAACCGACTTTCTGACGTCATGAATCGCGTGTAGCCTGCACACATGTTGATTGTTCTTCCCGCACTTTTACGGCACGCACAGGCCGCCATGGCCGACTCCGCCGTCCTCCGTGTCCTTTCCAGTCGAATTCCGGGCTTTCGCGCCGTCCATCGCGACACCGCCGTTGGCACATTTGGTGCTCCTTCTGGCGCACACTCCGTCGCGCGACACGTTGCCTACTTGTGAAGCCATGCATACTCTTCTGAGCACCCGTCTTACCCGCGCCGCATTGAAAGCGGCGCGTCCGGCACGCCGCCATGTCGTGCGTGCACTGCGTCACCATGCCACCCGCACTCGCGCATTAGGCGAGCAATGGCGTGAAGCCAAGGCGGTCGACGGCATTCGCACGTGGTTCCACACCTTCTTCTCCGCACTGCGCCTGCAAGGCAGTTCGCGCCGTTTTTCACTGCGCACGCTGCTGCGCAAACCGACGCCGCTGCGTCTCACCGCGACGCGCAATGCACCGGTCGTCGCCCCGCAAAGTACGAGCCGCCGCCCGCGCCGTATGTCGACGAGTGGTAGCAGCGGCTGGTTTGCGTTCGCGTTTGCGAGCCGCTGAGTGCGTGGCTAAGCAAGTGGCTGAATAGGCGGCTAAGTGAGCCGCCGAACGCGTCGCGGTGCACTGCAAAGGCAATAAAAAACCCCGCTCGGCTTACGCCGGCGGGGTTTTTTGCTGAAACGGACTGTGTGCGCTTATTCGGCGAGCGCGACAACCGGTTCGGTGCCTGCAGCTTCGGCGAGCACCAGAGCCTTGTCCGTGGCTTCCCACGTGAATTCCGGCTCTTCGCGGCCGAAGTGACCGTAGGCCGCGCTCTTCTCGTAGATCGGACGCAGCAGGTCGAGCATCTGGATGATGCCCTTCGGACGCAGATCGAAATGCTCCAGCACCAGCTTCGTGATGACTGCATCCGACACGCGGCCCGTGCCGAACGTGTTGACCATGACCGACGTCGGCTGGGCAACGCCGATCGCGTACGACACCTGAATCAGGCAGCGCGACGCCAAACCAGCCGCCACGATATTCTTCGCGACATAACGGCCGGCATAAGCCGCCGAACGGTCGACCTTCGACGGATCCTTGCCCGAGAACGCGCCGCCGCCGTGCGGCGCCGCGCCGCCGTACGTATCGACGATGATCTTGCGGCCCGTCAGACCGCAATCGCCTTGCGGGCCGCCAATCACGAATCGGCCGGTCGGGTTCACCAGGAACTTGATGTCGCCCTTGATCAGGTCAGCCGGCAGGGTCGGCTTGATGACTTCTTCGATCACGGCTTCGCGCAGCGTGGCCAGATCGATGTCCGGCGAATGCTGCGTGGACAGCACGACCGTGTCGATTGCATGCGGCTTGCCGTCGACATAACGCACGGTGACTTGCGACTTCGCATCCGGACGCAGCCAGGGCAGACGGCCGTCGCGGCGCAGATTCGCCTGACGTTCCACCAGACGGTGCGACAGGTGAATCGGCAGCGGCATCAGTTCCGGCGTTTCTTCACACGCATAACCGAACATCAGGCCCTGGTCGCCAGCGCCTTGATCGAGGTTATTGTCGTGCGCACGGTCCACGCCCTGGGCGATGTCCGGCGATTGCTTGTCGTACGCCACCAGCACCGCGCAGCCGCGGTAGTCGATACCGTAATCGGTGTTGTCGTAGCCGATGCGCTTGATCGTGTTGCGCGCGACCTGGATGTAATCGACGTTCGCGGTGGTGGTGATTTCACCGGCCAGCACGACGAGACCCGTGTTGCACAGCGTTTCGGCTGCGACACGCGAGTACTTGTCCTGGGTCAGGATGGCGTCGAGGATGGCGTCCGAGATCTGATCCGCGACTTTGTCGGGATGGCCTTCGGACACGGATTCGGAGGTGAAGAGATAATCGTTTGCCACGTTGCAGACTCCTGTTTTGTGGTTACGGTTGAGTTTCACGTAGCCAGCTTCGGGAGCCTTGAAGCGGCGACGCTTTAGCGGATTACCTTACCGGCAGGGGGCCTATCCCATGGATCGCACCCGCCAGCTTCGCCCCGCAAGTTGTCTATTAACTCGGCGAAGCCCTTATTATAGCGACTTCCTTTGATTGTCACAGAGTGATCACCCGTGCTGTATTTCGACCCGTCTTCAGGTTTCTTGAGCAAAGCGTCGCTCGACGCCCTAAACGGAGGGGCGGCATGCTGAGTCGTCTTGGCGCCCACCTGGCCATTGGACTGCTGAAATTTCTGGCGTTGCTGCCATACGGTTTCGTTGCGCGACTGGGCGACGGGCTGGGCTGGCTGCTCTACCAGATACCCAGCAACCGTAAACGCATCGTCCACATCAATCTGAGCCTGTGCTTCCCGGAGTGGAGCGCTGAGCACCGCGAAGAGATCGCGCAGAAACACTTCCGCCACGCGATCCGCAGCTATGTCGAGCGCAGCGTCCAGTGGTTCGGGTCCGCAGAGAAGCTGGAAAAGCTCGTGCAGGTGGATAGCGAGATCGATCTACTGGATCCCGACATGCCGCCCACCCTGTTGCTCGGCGCGCATTTCGTCGGTATTGAGGCGGGCTCCGTGTTCATCAATCACGCGCTGCGCCGGCAGTGCGGCGCGCTCTACCAGCCGATGTCCAACAAGGTGCTCGACGACGTGGCAATTGCCGCGCGCGGCCGCTTCGGCGCGGACATGGCAAGCCGTGCCGACAGTGCGCGCATCGTGCTGCGCTGGTTGCGCGACCGCAAGCCGGTCATGCTCGGCGCCGACATGGACTACGGCATGCGCAACTCGACGTTCGTGCCGTTCTTCGGCGTACAGACGTGCACGCTGACTGCCGTCGGGCGGCTCGCCGGGGTCGGCCACGCGCAAGTGGTGCCGTTCATCGGCGAGGTGCTGCCGAACTATAAGGGCTACCGGCTGAAGGTCTTCAAGCCGTGGGACAACTACCCCACCGGCGACGACGAAGCCGACGCGCGCCGCATGAACGCCTTCCTCGAAGAGCAGATTCCGTTGATCCCCGAGCAGTACTACTGGGTGCACAAGCGCTTCAAGACCCGGCCGCCGGGCGAGCCGAGCGTCTATGACCGGCCTTCGAAAAAAGGCGCCTGAACGCTTAAATAAAACGGCGTTCGGCCCACCTGCAGGCGCGTCACTTACAATAGCGTGATGAAACTGAAATTCACCAAAATGCACGGCGCGGGTAACGACTTCGTCGTGCTCGACGGCTACACCCAACCGGTCAACCTGACGCCGGCGCAGGTGCGCGCGCTCGCGGACCGGCATTTCGGCGTCGGCGCCGACCAGTTGCTGCTGGTCGAAAAGCCCACTGTGGATGGTGTCGATTTCAGATATCGCATCTTCAATTGCGACGGCGGCGAGGTCGAACATTGCGGCAACGGCGCGCGCTGCTTCGTCAAGTTCGTGCGCGACAACGGCCTGACCGACAAGCGCAGCGTGCGCGTGCAAGTGCAGAACGGCACCATCCAGCTGACCATGCAGGAGAACGGCGAAGTGCTGGTCGACATGGGTGCGCCCGTGTTCGAACCGGAGCGCGTACCGTTCGCCACCAAAGGCCTCGAAGGCCGCCGCGAGGGAGCGGACACGCTCTGGCCGCTCGACGTGAACGGCGTGACGCGCTGGATTTCAGTGGTGTCGATGGGCAATCCGCACGCGGTGCAAGTGGTCGACGACGTCGAAGATTTTCCGGTGCTCGTCGAAGGTCCGGTGATCGAGCGGCATGCACGTTTCCCGCAGCGAGTGAACGCGGGCTTCATGCAGATCGTTGGACGTAGCGAGGTTAAGCTGCGGGTCTACGAACGCGGCGTCGGCGAGACGCTGGCGTGCGGCACGGGCGCGTGCGCCGCAGTCGCTGCCGGCATTCGGCGAGGACTGCTGGATGCGCCGGTGCGGGTGCACACGCACGGTGGCCAGTTGACCATCACATGGGACGGCACGCAAGACGCGCCGCTGCTGATGGCCGGCCCCGCGACAACCGTCTTCGAAGGCGAGATCGAACTGGCCGACTGACCCGCGCCAGCGCACTACCCGATTCAGCGGCCGAGCGATCGGCCCAGGAAGTACCAGACAAGCGGCCTCGAACAGGCCGACTAAGAAGCCAACGACAGCCGATGAAAAGCCGGACGAAACAGCGCTTTCACCGGCTGACCGAACTCATGACCGATGCGCCGCCCGAAGGCGTCGTCCCGTAGTCCTTTAGCCGAAACCATGAACGATCGCGAAGTCGCCGAATATCTGCTCGCCAACCCCGAATTCTTCGCCGAACACGCGGAAATGCTCGCGACGATCCGGCTTGCGAACCCGCACGGCAAAGCCGCGGTGTCGCTGCAGGAACGGCAGATGGAAATGCTGCGCGACAAGAACAAGCATCTCGAGCGGCGTCTGGCCGAGCTGCTGCGCTACGGTCACGAAAACGACAGCATTGCCTCGAAATTCAATCGCTGGACCATCCGCGTGATGGCCGAGCGCGATCCGTACGCGCTGCCGCGCACGATCTCCAACGGCTTGCGCGATATTTTCGACGTGCCGCAAGCCGCGCTGCGCGTGTGGGACGTCTCCGAGCCGTATGCACAGGCCGAGTTCGCGCGCCATGTCGGCGAGGAAGTGCGAATCTTCGCGAATAGCCTCACCACGCCGTACTGTGGCGCCAACACGGGCTTCGAAGCGGCGCAGTGGCTGGTGCCGACAGTGTCGGCGGTGAGTGAGGACGGGGCCGCAGGCGGCGCCGGCGAGTCCGCGCATGCCACCGAGTCGATTGCACTGCTCGCACTGCGCGACCCCGAAGGCAAGGAAGAAGCACCGACCTTCGGCCTGCTGGTGATGGGTTCCGCCGACGCCCGCCGCTTCCACGACGGCATGGCGACCGATTTCCTGACGCAGATCGGCGCGTTGGCGAGCGCGGCGCTGAGCCGTCTGCTGCCGCGCTAAAGCCATGCTGAAACCGCTAAGCCGCCGATCCCGCCAAAGGCCATCGTGACCGAAGCCGATCCGATCGCCGCCTATCTGTCGAATCTCGAACATGAGCGGCGACTGTCGGCGCACACGCTGCGCGGCTACACCCACGAACTCGAAGAGCTCAAGCTGCTGGCCAAAGGCCGGCCGCTCGAAAGCCTCACCGCTGTCGATATTCGCGGCGCGGTTTCACGCGCGCACGCCGGCGGACTGACGGCGCGCTCGATCAGCCATCGGCTGTCGTGCTGGCGAGCGTTTTACCGCTGGTTCGCGGGCCGCGTCGATTTGCCGGCCAACCCGGTCGCCACCGTGCGGGCGCCGAAGCAGGCCAAATCACTGCCGAAGGCGCTTTCCGTCGACGACGCCACGCGCCTGATGGAGAGCCCGCCCGCCGCGACGCCCGAAGGCCTGCGCGACCACGCGATGCTCGAACTGTTCTACTCGTCGGGCCTGCGTTTGTCCGAACTGGTCGGCCTCGACGCCCGTTTTGCCGACGCCGACGGTTACCGCTCCGCGGGCTGGCTCAAGCTCGATTCCGCCGAAGTCGAAGTACTCGGCAAGGGCAACCGGCGCCGCATCGTGCCAGTCGGCAGCAAGGCGCTCGACGCCCTGAACGCGTGGCTCGCGGTGCGTGATCAGATGGTGAAACACGATCCACATCCGCTGTTTCTGTCGGCGCGCGGCAACCGTCTGTCGCCGAATGTCGTGCGTGATCGCGTGAAGCGCGCGGCGCTGGTCGCCGGCATTCCCGCCAATGTGCATCCGCACGTGCTGCGGCATTCGTTCGCCACGCACGTGCTGCAATCGAGCGGCGATCTGCGGGCCGTGCAGGAACTGCTCGGGCACGCCAGTATCACCGCCACGCAGGTCTACACCGCGCTCGATTTCCAGCATCTCGCGCACGTCTACGATCAGGCGCATCCGCGCGCCAAGAAACGCGACTGATTCCGCTCTTTGCTTTTTTGCGGGTTGCGGTCTCCGCCTTCGCTTCACCTGCCGTGTGCCCCTTTTTCCACGCGGCCTACTGCTCCTGCTGACACCCAGATGAATACCGTTACGCTCAAACCGTCGAAAGAAAAATCGCTGCTGCGCCGCCATCCGTGGGTCTATGCCAACGTGATCGATCGCGTCGACGGCAACCCCGCGCCCGGCGCGACCGTGCTGGTGCGCGCGCACGACGGCCGCTTCCTCGCCCGCGCGGCCTACAGCCCGCATTCGCAGATTCGCGCCCGCGTGTGGAGCTTCGACGAAATGGAGCCGATCGATCATGCGTTCTTCAAGCGCCGCGTGCAGCGCGCGCTCGCGCATCGTCAAACGATGGTGCACAACACCGGCGCGGTGCGGCTGATCTTCGGCGAAGCGGACGGCCTGCCTGGCCTGATCGTCGATCACTACGTCGCTGAGGACGCGGGCCAGCGCAGCCAGCTGGTGTGCCAGTTCATGGCGACGGGCGTCGAAGCATGGAAGGAAGCGATCGTCGCGGCGCTGACCGACGCGACCGGCTGCCCGAACGTCTACGAGCGCTCGGACGTGTCGATTCGCCAGAAAGAAGGGCTCGAGCAGATCACCGGCGTACTGGCGGGCGAGGCGCCGTCGGAAGCGCTGATCGCGAGCGAAAACGGCGTGCGCTATCACGTCGACGTGCGCAACGGCCACAAAACCGGCTTCTACGTCGACCAGCGCGACAACCGCTTGCTGGTGCAGCAGCTGGCGAAAGATCGCGACGTATTGAATTGCTTCTGCTACACCGGCGGCTTTTCGCTGGCGGCATTGAAAGGCGGGGCAAAGCGCGTAGTGTCGATCGATTCGTCGGGCGACGCGCTCGCGATCGCACAGCAGAACGTGGACGCCAACGGTTTCGACGCCGAACGCGCCACCTGGCTCGACGCCGACGCGTTCAAAACCCTCCGCCGCTTGTACGACGAAGGCGAACGCTTCGACCTGATCGTGCTCGATCCGCCGAAATTCGCGCCGTCGCGTGAACACGTGGATCGCGCCTCGCGCGCCTATAAGGACATCAACCTGACTGGCCTCAAGCTGCTGCGCCCGGGCGGCCTGTTGTTCACCTATTCGTGCTCCGGCGCAATCGACTCCGAACTGTTCCAGAAGATCGTGTCCGGCGCGGCGGCCGATGCGCGTGTCGACGCGCGGATTCTCAAGCGCCTCGGCGCCGGGGTCGACCATCCGCTGCTCACCGCCTTCCCGGAAGGCGAATATCTGAAAGGCCTGCTGTTGCAAATTGCCTGATCGCCCATAGCTTCAGGGTTATTTCCCGCGTGCCGCGGAGGGGTTCGCCCCCGCTGCCAGCGCCGGCTTGACAGATATGTTTCAATATCCGGCTAGATCGGGTCGCGCGCCGTCAGGCTGCCGCGCCCGGCAAACCGGATTCGCAGACGCATTCGCTGCACATTCGCGCTGCACATTCGATTCCGCACAGATTCACGTACATACAGGCGACCAACATGATCCCAGTCACCATCCTGACCGGCTTTCTCGGCAGCGGCAAAACCACCCTGCTCAAGCGCATCCTGAACGAAAAGCACGGTATGAAGATCGCCGTGATCGAGAACGAGTTCGGCGAAGAGAACATCGACAACGAAATCCTCGTGCAGGACACGAGCGAGCAGATCATCCAGATGAGCAACGGCTGCATCTGCTGCACGATCCGTGGTGACCTGTCGCGCGTGCTGGGCGATCTGGCGGCGAAGAAGCAGTCCGGCGAACTGGATTTCGACCGCGTCGTAATCGAAACCACCGGCCTCGCCAATCCGGGCCCGGTCGCGCAGACGTTCTTCATGGACGACCAGATCGCCAACGAATTCCTGCTCGACGCGATCATCACGCTGGTCGACGCGAAGCACGCGAACCACCAACTGGACGAGCATGAAGTGGTGCAGCGCCAGGTCGGTTTCGCCGATCGCCTGTTCATCACCAAGTCCGACCTGGTCGACGAAAAGCATCTGGACGATCTGCGCCATCGCCTGCTGCACATGAACCCGCGGGCGGCAATCAAGGTCGTCAATTTCGGCGAAGCGGACATCAAGGAAATCTTCGACCTGCGCGGCTTCAACCTCAATTCGAAGCTCGAAATCGACCCCGACTTCCTCGCTGAAGACGAACACGCGCACAGCCACGCTCATGCGCATGACGAGCACGGCCACACCCACGCCGATCACGACGATCACGATCACGAAAACTGCGATCACGACCACGGCAAGTGCGACCACGAAGGCCACGACCACGCGCATCACCATCACGCGCACCACGACGACAAGATCAAATCGTTCGTCTACCGCAGCGACCGTCCGTTCGATCCGAACAAGCTCGAGGACTTCCTCGGCGGCATCCTGCAGATCTACGGCGAGCGCCTGCTGCGCTACAAGGGCGTGCTGTACATGAAGGGCGTCGACCGCAAGGTGGTGTTCCAGGGCGTGCATCAGATGATGGGCAGCGATCTGGCCGCGAAATGGCAGCCGATCGAGAAGAAGACCAACAAAATGGTGTTCATCGGCATCGAACTGCCGCAAGACCTGATCACCGACGGTCTGGACGCCTGCCTGGCGTAAGCGCCACAAGTCGTCGCAAGTGCCGGCTCGTGCCGTGCCGGGCAAATGGCGCGGCACGCGGCATGCTGGAGCGCGCTTATCACGGGCGCGTGTCCGGCGGGCACCGCGGTAATCGTCTGCAGAATACGGTGCGGAGGAGCGCCCCGAAAGCCTGCTGAAATGTCGGCCGTGTGAAAAGCACGTGAAAACCCTGCTGTATTAAAGCGTGCACGACCATCGCTTTTTGACCGTGCGCGCGTTATATTTTCGGGATATCAGTGCGCCGCCGGGGTATTTCCACCAGTTGCGGTGCCGGATTGTGATTCAGTTACAATACGTGCCCACTGGAGAATGACAACGAATTGCCCGGTCAGCGCGTATCCCGCGCCGGGCTAAAACGGCGCCGGAAAATCTTATCCGGAACTCACGCCGACAATGCCGGCTGGCACAGCAGACAATGCTCGCTGCCGGCAAGCAATGCCTCAGGAGCATTTGAGAAACGGTTTCCAGAGGAGTTCGGCCCCGCATTGGCGTAGCGACGCCCGGCGCGTGGGCGCAAGGCGCTTCGGCGTCACCGACAGCCCATCGTCCGTGCCCGCCCAGCGCTCAGCGTCCTCGTGGCGCCTTTGCGGGCAATACGAAAGTGCGGGCACTATGTAAGAGTTTTGCCTCACATTGAAGAAGCAAGCCAGATGACGACGAAACGACTCTTGACTGAAGCCGAAATCCTGAAGATGAGCGACAAGGATTACATGAATGAGGATCAGCTCGCTTTCTTCAAGAACAAGCTCGAACAGCTGCAGGCGGACATTCTCCGCAATGCCGGCCAGACGACCGAGAACCTGCGCGAAACAGTAATCGTGCCGGACCCGGCCGACCGTGCAACGATCGAAGAAGAGCATGCGCTGGAACTGCGCACGCGCGACCGCGAACGCAAGCTGCTGAAGAAGGTGCAGCAATCGATCGCGCGCATCGATTCGGGTGATTACGGCTGGTGCGAAGAAACCGGCGAGCCGATTGGTGTTCCGCGTCTGCTCGCACGGCCCACGGCAACCCTGTCGCTCGAAGCGCAGGAACGCCGCGAACTGCGCCAGAAGCTGTTCGGCGACTGAACGCCAACGGCGCGGCTTCGGCTCCGCGCCCTTTTAAGCTGCTTCGTCGAGAGGCGCACGGTGATCTGTGCGCCTTTTTTCTTTTGTGTGCCCCTGCGCACAGTCCTCCGCTCCGAATCCCGTGTTTTTGTCTTATGCCGTTTGCCGGCTCTTGATATGACCGCGCACGCCCTAAAATAAGCCGGACATGCGTTGCACGAGCGCGCGCCGGCCGGTTGATCGTTTCAGCGTTGCGCGCCGTCCGCTTTCAGGATTCATGCGGTGGTGCATTAGCTTGTGCCGCCGTGTCCTACCCGTTTTGCAAAGAGGAACGCATATGGAGCAATTTCACGGCACAACGATCGTTTCCGTGCGCCGCGGCGACAAGGTCGCGCTTGGCGGCGACGGCCAGGTGACACTGGGCAACATCGTCATGAAAGGCGGTGCGAAGAAAGTCCGGCGCATCTATAACGGCAAGGTGATGGTCGGCTTCGCCGGCGGCACGGCCGACGCCTTCTCGCTGCTCGATCGCTTCGAAGCGAAGCTGGAAAAACATCAGGGCAATCTGACCCGCGCCGCCGTCGAACTCGCCAAAGACTGGCGCACCGACCGCATGCTGCGCCGCCTCGAAGCCATGCTGATCGCGGCGGACGCCACCACCACCCTCGTCATTACCGGCAACGGCGACGTGCTCGATCCGGAAGGCGGCATCTGTGCGATCGGTTCGGGCGGCGCCTACGCGCAAGCCGCCGCGAAGGCGCTCGTTGACAACACCGAGCTGTCGCCGCGCGAGATCGTGGAGAAGTCGCTCGAGATTGCCGGCGACATGTGCATCTATACGAACCATAACCGCGTCATCGAGACGATCGAGTAAGGACCCACGATGAGCACCATGACCCCTGCCGAGATCGTCTCGGAACTCGACAAACACATCATCGGCCAAGGCCGCGCGAAGAAAGCAGTTGCCGTGGCGCTGCGCAACCGCTGGCGCCGTCAGCAGGTTGAAGACCCGCTGCGTCAGGAAATCACGCCGAAGAACATTCTGATGATCGGACCGACCGGCGTCGGTAAAACCGAAATCGCGCGGCGTCTGGCGAAACTGGCCGACGCACCGTTCATCAAGATCGAAGCCACCAAGTTCACCGAAGTCGGTTACGTGGGCCGCGACGTCGACAGTATCGTGCGCGATCTGATGGAGATCTCAATCAAGCAGACGCGCGAAACGGAAATGCGCAAAGTGCGGACCAAGGCTGAAGATCAGGCTGAAGACCGCATTCTCGACATCCTGCTGCCGAGCGCACGCCCCGTTGGTTTCGGTGCGAGCTCAAGCGCAGCGGATACTGCCGACGAAGGCAGCACCACGCGCCAGACCTTCCGCAAGCGCCTGCGCGAAGGCCTGCTCGACGACAAGGAAATCGAACTCGACGTCGAACAGCCGCAAGTCGGTATGGACATCATGGGGCCGCCGGGTATGGAAGACATGACCGAACAGATCCGTTCGATGTTCGCAAACATCGGCGGCGGCAAGAAAACGCGCCGCAAGCTGAAGGTGAAGGAAGCGCTGAAAGTCCTCACCGACGAAGAAGCCGGCAAGATGCTCAACGACGAAGAGGTGAAGGCCAAGGCGGTGCAGAACGTCGAGCAGAACGGTATCGTGTTCCTCGACGAAATCGACAAGATCGCGTCGCGCAATGAAGCAGGTGGTGGCGAAGTGTCGCGTCAGGGCGTGCAGCGCGATCTGCTGCCGCTCGTCGAAGGCACCACGATCAACACCAAGTACGGCATGGTGAAGACCGACCACATTCTGTTCATCGCAAGCGGCGCGTTTCATCTGTCCAAGCCGAGCGATCTGATTCCGGAACTGCAAGGTCGTTTCCCGATCCGGGTCGAACTGGATTCGCTGTCGGTGGGCGATTTCGAATCGATCCTGGTGTCGACCGACGCAAGCCTCGTCAAGCAATACCAGGCATTGCTGGCCACTGAAGACGTGCACCTCGAATTCGCCGACGACGGCATTCGCCGTATGGCCGAAATCGCGTACTCGGTCAACGAGAAGACTGAAAACATCGGCGCGCGCCGTCTGTACACGGTGATTGAAAAACTGCTCGAAGATGTCTCGTTCGCAGCAGGCAATCATTCGGGCAAGACGGTGCAGATCGATGCGGCGTATGTCGATCGCGCGCTGAACGAAGTGGCGGAAGATGAGGATCTGTCGCGCTACGTGCTGTGATGTTGATATGTTGATGCTGGCGTCGACACTGACGCCGCATTAAAGCCGCGCGCCTCGCATGCAGTCGATCACGTGTGAGGCGTAAAAAAACGGGCTGTCTTGTGAAAGACAGCCCGTTTTGCTTTCCGGCCCGCGAGTGCGGGCAGGCGTCAGCGCTTACTGCTTCACCGGCCGCTTCGCCAACTTCCGCTGCAACGTTCGACGATGCATGTTCAACGCGCGCGCAGTAGCCGAAATATTGCCGCCGTGCTCCGCGAGGACACGTTGAATATGCTCCCACTCCAGGCGCGCAACCGACAACGGCGTGGGATGCTCAATCGCCTCTTCCGCTTGCAGCGCGCTCGCCTCGCTTTGCAACGCCGACAAGATCGTCTCCACGTTGGCGGGCTTCGCCAGGTAGTTATCGGCACCGTCTTTCACCGCCTGTACCGCCGTGGCAATGCTGGCGTAACCGGTCAACACCAGCATGCGCGCATCAGGCTGCAAATCACGCAAGGGAGCAACGAGCGTGAGACCGGAATCATTGCCGAGATGCAGGTCAACCGTGATCTGGCTGAACTTCTGCTGGTTCGCCAACTTGATCGCCTCATCCGCGTTGTGCGCTTCGGCCACTGTATAACCGCGCCGCGTCAAACCACGGGCGAGGATGCCGGAGAACACCTCATCGTCGTCGATCACCAGAAAATTCATATCGCTCATGCCTGCTTCTCCGTGTTGGATGGCGTAGTGCCTTGACGGCCCGCACCTGATAATTTGCGCGCCGCAAGCGGCAGTCTCAACACTGCGCGCGTGCCACGCGGCTTGATCTCGCTGACATCGGCCAGCTCGATCGATCCCTTCAGACGTGCCGCCGCTGAAAACGCCAGATACAGGCCCACGCCGTGCCCACCCTGCGTGCTGTCGACCGGCATCGCGCCGAGCGACCCACGCAACGCCGCGGGAATGCCAGGGCCTGCGTCACATACCTCGAATGCGATCTGGTCGCCGCGAGCGGTGAGCGTGCACGATAGCGTGACGTGATCGCGACTCGCACGCGCGGCGTTGTCGAGCAGAATCGTGAGAATCTGACTGACGGCAACCGTATCGTCAAGACTAACGTCCGCAGGCGGCACGCCGATCCGTTCGAACTTCACATGCGGGTGACGCAAGCGCCATTGTTCTCCAAACGACTCGAGCCATTCGCTGACCGTTTGCCGGTTAGTCGCGGTCGATGCACGACTGCGCAGCCGTGCAAGCGCCGAAGTACAAAGCGCCATTTGCTGTTCGAGCAGCTCCAGATCGGCACTGTATGGCGCGAGCCCCTTGTCGGTTCGCGCGGCATCGCGTAACTCTTCGGACAACATCGCAATTGTAGACAGCGGCGTGCCGATTTCGTGCGCGACAGTGGCGGCCTGGACGCCGAGCGCGACGGCGCGTTCATCGTGAAGCAAGCGCTGCTGCGCCTCTCCGAGCGCTGCGTCACGTAGTCGCAGAGCGCGTGACATACGCGCGACGAACCACGCAATCAGGCCAACGCTGACCATGAAGTTTACCCACATGCCGGCGCGAAAATAGTCGAACAGGTTCGCGGGGTTGTCGAGATTGAGCGGGACGGAATCAAAACCGAGCACGGCGTAGCAGGCCACGGCGAACGCGGCGAGCCACGCCATCAGATGCCATGGCAACACAGCGGCAGCAATGGCGAGCGATGGCAGGTACAGCGAAACGAATGGATTGGTGGTGCCACCGGAGAGGAACAGCAGCGCCGACAACGCGCCGAGATCGACCCAGATCTGGCCGAACAGTTCGAGATTGGACTCGGGCCGCTGCTGCGAGACCCGCCACCATGTCAGCGCGTTGAAGATCACTTCAAGAGCGATCACGAGCAACATCGCGGGCAACGGCAGGTGCACGCCGAAGAAGGTCTGCACAAACGCAATCGTCACCAGTTGGCCGATGATGGCGAGGCTGCGCAACCAGAACAGATGGCCGAGGTTGACGCGACCGGTGTTAGTTATACGATGCATGACTTTAGTTTAACTGTTCGGACCAGTCTGACTTACCTCGCGGCCTTGCGCCGGTAACATGGAATTTTGCGACAACATTGCGCGAACCGGTTGCCTAACATCGGTTCCCGCACCATCCAAACTCAACCATGCTGCCAATCTCTGATAGCGAGACCCCTGCCTCATCAGCTTTCCTGACTTTCCTGCGACATGCCGCCGCAGCCCGGCAAAACGGCACCGCAGAAGCAGAGGCCAGATGGCTCGACGCGGCTGCACAACGCAATTCGCTCGACGACGAGTCCATCGATTCGCTCGTCATCAATTTGCTCGAAAAACATCGTCACGACGACGCGCTCGAACTCGCCGCCATTATTGCGCAACTCGATCCGCATCGGGCGCTTGCGCACTTCCGCTTCGGCTACGCACTGCAGATGGCAAATCGGCATAGTGAGGCAATCGCGCCATATCGTCGCGCACTCGCCATCGAACCGACATTGCCGCAGTTACGCAACAATCTCGCTGGCGCCCTCGCGCTCACGGGTGGTGACCTGAACGAGCAAATCGCCCTGCTGGAAAGTGCCGTTCATCAGGATCCCAGCCACGCCGACGCATGGACCAATCTCACCCAGGCGAGCCGCGCCAATTTGAATCTGCCACGCGCGCTCGAAGCCGGCGCAAGAGCCGTTCAATGCGCGCCGAATAGCCCGCTGGCGCATAACAACTATGCGCTGGCGCTACGTGAAGCGCAACGCTGGGACGAAGCGGAGCGCGCCGAAAGAACGGCCTGTACATTCGCACCCAACGACGCGAGCATGCGCTCCAATCTCGGCATGCTGCAACTCATGCGCGGCGATTACACGCACGGCTGGGAAGCCCACGAAGCGCGCTGGGACGGCTCGTTGGAATTGGGCGGCAACCGCCCCGCCATGCCGGCGCCGACCTGGCGCGGCGAACCGCTGGCCGGCAAAACACTGCTGGTCTGGGGCGAACAGGGCATGGGCGATGTCTTGCAGTTCAGCCGCTATATCCCGCTGCTGGCCGAGCGCGTTCATCGCGAGGGCGGCCGTCTCGTCTGGAATTCGTTTCCGCAGATGGGCGCGTTGCTCGCGCGTAGCCTTGGCGATCATGTGGACGATTTCTCAGTTGGCGGTGGCGTCGAGTCTTTGCCGCCGTTCGACTACGAAATCCCGTTGCTCAGTCTGCCTTTGATATTCGACACGCGCGAGGAGACGATCCCCGCTGCGATTCCATATTTGTGCGCGGACGCTGCAGCGCGTGCGTCGTGGCAACAGAGGCTCGCCGGAGAACCAAGGCTCAAAGTCGGGCTGACATGGACCGGCAGCCTTGGCCATCAGCGCAACCCATTCCGACGGCTAGGTTGGGAGCGCTATGCAAAACATTTCGGCGGCATGCAAAACGTGGCGTTCTATTCGCTGCAACCGGGTGCCGGGGCGGATGTCGCGGCGGCCCGGGCAGCGGGCCTGCCAATGTCGGATCACACGGCCGAATTCACCACCTTCGACGACACGGCGGCATTTGTCAGCGCGCTCGATCTCGTCATTACGGTTTGCACGTCCGCGGCGCACCTGAGCGGCGCACTCGGTCAGCGCACATGGGTGCTGCTCGACGTCAACCCGCATTGGGTCTGGCTGCTCGACCGGCCCGACAGCCCGTGGTATCCAAGCGCGACGCTCTACCGGCAGCCACAGTTCGGCCAATGGGATCCGGCGCTGGAAGCTGTTGCACATGATCTGAGCGCACTTGCGGCCCAGCACCACGGGGCATAAGCCCGGTATCAAGCCGCAACGCGGCCACCAGGTCCGGGCCGCGTTCAAAGTGACCCGGCTCCCGGCCCCGTTTGCACGGCTCGCGCAATCTCCGCCGCAAGACATTCAGGACACAAACAGCGGCCAGACGGATCGAGCCGGTCTGCCGGCAGAGCCGGCATCTCACGGCACCAGCAGTCGAATGGCACCCCATGCATGGCGCAATCGAATGCATGGCCGCAGCGCGGGCAAAGCGCGCTTGCAGAGCGGGAAGCTGACGGTTTCATGAGGGGCCGGATGACCTCGCTTCAGCCTGGATCAGGAAATGATGCCACGACTGGCGCGCCGCCGTGAGCCGGCCATTCGGCCAATTCACAGGCAGCTCTGAACGGCGCTAAGCTTCATTGTCACCCGCCGCTTCGGCCCGCTCGTTGCGCAGTGCGCAAAGCCGGTGCCGCCCGTCACCGGCGCCGCTATCGAAAACCCTGTTGCAGCGCGCCAGTCCTGTACAATTCGCCCTGTTTTAACTGTTCCGTGCCTGAGCCTGCCGCCATGTCCGAGATCCCTGACCTTTCGCAGATCGCGCCCACCCTGAAGGCTGAAATCCTGGCCGAGGCGCTGCCTTACATTCGCCAGTATCACGGTAAGACCGTGGTCATCAAATACGGCGGCAACGCCATGACCGAGGAGCGGCTCAAGCAAGGCTTCGCGCGCGACGTCATTCTGCTGAAACTGGTCGGTATCAATCCGGTCATCGTGCACGGCGGCGGTCCGCAAATCGACCAGGCGCTGAAGAAAATCGGCAAGCAGGGCACATTCATTCAGGGCATGCGCGTCACCGACGAAGAGACGATGGAAGTCGTCGAATGGGTGCTCGGCGGCGAAGTGCAGCAGGACATCGTCACGCTGATCAACCATTTCGGCGGCCATGCGGTCGGTCTGACGGGTAAAGACGGCGGCCTGATCCACGCGCGCAAGATGCAGATGCCGGATCGCGACAATCCTGGCCAATACCTGGATATCGGCCAAGTGGGCGAAGTCGAGGCGATCAATCCCGCGGTTGTGAAAGCGCTGCAGGACGACGCCTTCATTCCGGTGATCTCGCCCATCGGCTTCGGCGAAGACGGCCTGTCGTACAACATCAACGCGGATCTGGTCGCGGGCAAACTGGCGGTTGTGCTGAACGCCGAAAAGCTCGTGATCATGACCAACATCCCGGGCGTGATGGATAAGGAAGGCAATCTGCTAACCGATCTGTCGGCGCGCGAAATCGACGGCCTGTTCGCAGACGGCACGATCTCCGGCGGCATGCTGCCGAAAATCTCGTCGGCGCTGGATGCTGCGAAGAGCGGCGTGCGTTCGGTACACATCATCGACGGCCGCATCGAGCACTCGGTGCTGCTGGAAATTCTCACCGAACAGCCGTTCGGCACGATGATCCGCTCGCATTGATTCCTGCCTCAAACCCGGCCCACACGGTACGCCAGTCAGGCGTGCCATGTGGGCCGTGCGGTTGCACTACCGCTGCGCCCAGCGGTGCACCACGCGCCGCCCTCCGGCACAAAAACGCTCCCCCTTCTTTTATCGCCTTCCGCATCGCGAAGCGTCATGCGCGTTCGCTGCGTGAAGCGACTGCCCACGCCTGAACGGCGTCCTCCATCATGCGCACCCCCACTTCCCGACGCCGTCGTCCGCACATTGCAGGCGGCAGTCCGGTCTGGCTGTTCGATCTCGACAACACGCTGCATCACGCCTCGCACGCGATCTTTCCGGCGATCAATCAGGGCATGACGCAGTACATCATCGACTCGCTGGGAGTCGACATCGACGAAGCCAATCGTCTCCGCACCGGCTACACGCAACGCTACGGCGCGACACTGCTCGGTTTGGCACGCCACCATCCGCTCGACCCGAACGACTTTCTGAAAGTCGTTCACACGTTCTCCGATCTCGGCTCGATGATCCGTCACGAACGCGGCGTTGCGCGCCTCGTCGCCTCGCTGCCCGGCCGCAAGATCGTGCTGACCAACGCGCCCGAGACCTACGCGCGCGCGGTACTTCAAAAGTTGCGCATCGAGCGTCTGTTCGAGCAGGTGATTGCGATCGAACATATGCGCGATCGCCGCAGCTGGCGCGCCAAACCCGATCATTCGATGCTGCGCAAGGCGATGCGCGACGCGCACGTTTCGCTCAAAGACGTGATCCTCGTGGAAGACACGCGCTCGCATCTGAAGAACTACCGGCGGCTCGGCATCCGCACCGTGTGGATTACCGGCCATCTGCCGCGCAAACCGCACGCGGACGGCGTGCCGACGCGTCTGCCGGGCACCGGTCGGCCGCACTATGTCGATCGATGCATTCGTTCGTTAAAATCGCTACGACTGGGCAACCGCTCGGTTCGTTTGAAGAGATAGCAGACGGGGCGACAGCCATGCAGCCGATCGACAAGCCGGACGAAGCCGTAGCCGAACACGAACCCGCCCCGTCGGGCGCCCCGCGCGCGCCGCGCCTGAAGCCGGGCGAACGCCGCGTGCACATCCTGCAGACGCTTGCCGCAATGCTGGAGGCGCCGAAAAGCGAAAAGATCACCACGGCGGCGCTCGCCGCCCGGCTCGGCGTCTCGGAAGCGGCGCTGTACCGCCATTTCGCCAGCAAGGCGCAAATGTTCGAAGGGCTCATCGAGTTCATCGAGCAGACCATCTTCGGCCTGATCAACCAGATCGCCGACAAGGAAAGCAATGGCGTGCTGCAAGCCCGCGCGATTGCGCTGATGCTGCTCAACTTCCCCGCGAAAAATCCCGGCATGACGCGCGTGCTGACCTGCGAGGCGCTGGTCGGCGAGCACGAACGGCTGACCGAGCGGGTCAATCAGATGCTGGAGCGAGTCGAGGCGTCGTTGAAGCAGTGTTTGCGGCTGGCTCAGACGGAAGCAAACGCAAGTGCGGGCGCGGGCGAAACCACAGGTCCGAGCGCCAATGCACACGCCGCCCCGCTGCCCGCCGGCTACGATCCCGCAATCCGCGCGAGCCTGCTGCTGAGCTACATCATCGGCCGCTGGCATCGGTATGTACGCAGCGGCTTTGCGCGGCCGCCCGCCGAACACGCCGACGCGCAACTGCTGCTGATTCTTCAGTAGTCCGCGCGGCAGGCGCAGTGGCGCGGTAGCGTCCGCGACGCTGCCGCATGAAATTTTCCGCTATACTTTGCGCCTGACTGCGGCTCGCCGAACTACCTAAGACCGCTGTCCGGAGCACCCTGAACACCTATCACGCGCCGATTTGCTGACTCGATTGCGGGCGCGCGAACCAGCGGGAATATACGATCCCGCGGTTCACTATAAATGCGGCTAAAGAGGTCGTCAGCCGCGCACACCGCTTCTCCTCCGTGCTTCGCCGACGCCAATCTAGCCGCCCTGTATTTGTTAAATGGCGGAATGAATGGAATCGATCGGTATCGTCGCTCCCCAAAAAATGCATTTCACCGAGCCGCTGCTGCTGCAGAACGGCAGCTCGCTGGCCGGTTACGACCTGGTGGTCGAGACCTACGGCACGCTCAACGCCGCGCGCAGCAATGCCGTGCTGGTGTGCCACGCGCTCAACGCCTCGCACCACGTGGCGGGCGTCTACGCCGACGATCCGAAGGACATCGGCTGGTGGGACAACATGGTCGGCCCGGGCAAGCCGCTCGACACCAA
This sequence comes from Paraburkholderia aspalathi, assembly GCF_905220735.1. Lineage (NCBI taxonomy): Bacteria > Pseudomonadati > Pseudomonadota > Betaproteobacteria > Burkholderiales > Burkholderiaceae > Paraburkholderia > Paraburkholderia aspalathi. The sequence goes on along the minus strand of NZ_CAJNBA010000006.1, from coordinate 357,554 downwards.
CCGGTTCTTCGTGATCGGCGTGAACAACCTGGGTTCGTGCTTCGGCTCGACCGGGCCGATGAGCATCGATCCGGCGACCGGCAAACCGTATGGCGCGGCCTTTCCTGTCGTCACGGTTGAAGACTGGGTGAACGCGCAGGCGCGCGTCGCCGATGAGTTCGGCATCACGCGTTTCGCCGCGGTCATGGGCGGCAGCCTCGGCGGCATGCAGGCGCTCGCGTGGAGCATGATGTATCCGGAGCGCGTGGGCCATTGCATCGTGGTCGCGTCCACGCCGAAGCTGTCCGCGCAGAACATCGCGTTCAACGAGGTGGCGCGCTCGGCGATCCTGTCGGACCCGGATTTCCACGGCGGCAACTACTACGCGCACAACGTGAAGCCGAAGCGCGGCTTGCGCGTCGCGCGCATGATCGGCCACATCACGTATCTCTCGGACGACGACATGGCCGAGAAATTCGGCCGCTCGCTGCGCCGCGCGGAAGGCGCGGTGGACGCGTACAACTTCAACTTCGACGTGGAATTCGAGGTGGAGTCGTATCTGCGCTACCAGGGCGACAAATTCGCCGACTACTTCGACGCGAACACGTACCTGCTGATCACCCGCGCGCTCGACTATTTCGATCCGGCCAAGGCCTTCGACGGCGATCTGACCGCCGCCGTCGCCCACACCACGGCGAAATACCTGATCGCCAGTTTCTCGACCGACTGGCGTTTCGCGCCGGCCCGCTCGCGCGAACTGGTGAAGGCGCTGCTCGACCATAAGCGCACCGTGACCTACGCGGAAATCGACGCGCCTCATGGCCACGACGCCTTCCTGCTCGACGACGCGCGTTATCACAACCTGATGCGCGCCTATTACGAACGTATTGCGAACGAGGTGAACGCATGAACCAGCGAGCACTCGATTACCTGGCCCTGCGCCCGGACTTCCGCGCGATCGCCCGTTGGGTCGAACCGCGCGCCACCGTGCTCGATCTGGGCTGCGGCGACGGCTCGCTGCTGTCGCTCCTGACCGAAGAACTGGACGTGCAGGGCTACGGCATCGAAATCAACGACGCCGGCGTGCTGGCGTCAACGCAAAACGGTGTCAACGTGATCCAGCAGAATCTGGAAGACGGCCTGCGCCTGTTCGAAGACGGCAGCTTCGACTTTGCGGTTCTGTCGCAGACGCTGCAAACCATTCATCAGACCGCCGCGATCCTGCGCGAGACGGTGCGGGTGGGCAAGGAATGCATCGTCTCGTTCCCGAATTTCGGCTACTGGGCGCATCGGCTGTCTGTGCTGCAGGGCCGCATGCCGGTCTCGAAGTCGCTGCCTTTCCAGTGGCACAACACGCCGAACGTGCGGGTGCTGACGATCAAGGATTTCGAGGCGCTGGCGCCAGAAGTCGGTATCGAGATCCTCGACCGCGTGGTGCTTCACGAAGGCCAGGTGGTGCGATGGGGCGTGAACTGGCGTGGTAGTCTTGCGGTCTATCGCGTCAAGAAAAGCTAACGCCACTTATCCACATGTCGAACCCGCCGCACGAGGCGCCTGCACTTACCGCTCACGAAGAACATCCCGGCTGGCGCGCGTTCCTGAATACGCGCATGCTGATCTGCGTCTTTCTCGGCTTTACGTCGGGACTGCCGCTGTTCACGCTCGTCTATCTGGTTCAGGCGTGGCTACGCTCCGAAGGCGTCAATCTGAAGGAAATCGGCCTTTTTGCGCTGATTCAGTTCCCGTACACCTGGAAATTCATCTGGGCGCCGCTGATGGACCGCTACGTGCCGCGTTTTCCGGGCTGGCGTCCGGGCAGACGGCGCGGCTGGATGCTGGTCACGCAGATTCTGGTGGCGGGCGCGATTGGCACGCTCGGTTTCGTGTCACCGAAGGATTCCATCTGGACGGTAGCGGCTTTGACGGCGCTGGTCGCGTTTTTCGGCGCGAGCCAGGACATTGTGATCGACGCCTACCGGCGTGAGTTGCTGAGCGACACGCAGCAGGGTCTCGGCAATGCGGTGCATGTAAATGCCTACAAGATCGCCGCACTGGTGCCGGGTTCGCTGGCGCTGATTCTGTCAGACCATTTGCCGTGGACCACCGTTTTCATCGTCACCGCCGCCTTCATGCTGCCCGGCATGATCATGACGCTGGTGGTGCGCGAGCCCCAGGTGCACGGCACGCCGCCGAAGAATCTGCGCGAAGCGATCGTGCAGCCGTTCAGTGAATTTATTCAACGCGACGGCTGGCGCGGCGCGCTGTTCGTGCTCGGCTTCATCTTCCTCTACAAGCTCGGCGACACGATGGCGACTACGCTGTCCACGTCGTTCTTTCTCGACATCGGTTTTTCGCGCACGCAGATTGGCGTGATCGCCAAGACCACCGCGTTTGGCGCGAGTCTGGCGGGCGGGATCGTCGGCGGGATCTGGCTGATGAAAGTCGGCATCGGCCGCGGGCTCTGGATCTTCGGCGTTCTGCAGATGGTGTCGACGCTCGGCTTTGCATGGCTTGCGCATCTCGGCCCGGCATCGCCCGGTTTGACCGTGATTTACGACATCGCCGTCTGGCTGAGCGAGGGCACCTCAAAGCTGCTCGCGCTAGTCGGCGTCGACTGGACCGTGCAGCTCGATCCACGCTCGGTCGCGCTGGCGCTGGTCTATGGCCTCGAAACCTTCGCGACCGGTCTGACGATGGCGGCCTTTACCGCTTACATCGCCAGCACCACCGATCCGCGTTACACCGCCACGCAGTTCGCGCTCTTCACGAGCCTGGCTTCGGTGCCGCGCACGTTGGCATCGGCGGCAAGCGGCTATGTGGTCGCAAAGATCGGCTGGTTCGACTATTTCATCGTGTGTACCGCGCTGGGGCTGCCCGGCATGCTGCTTCTGCTGCGCATCGCGCCCTGGAGAACCCGGTCGTGACGATGCGCCAGTCAAAGCGCGGGGCGCGCCCGGTTTCGGATGCCTTCGGGATGTCTTGGCTCAAGGCCGGACGCGCAGTTCGACGTGCGATGTTGGCGCTCGGTTGCGCGAGCCTGGTGTTGGCGGCGCCGTTGAGCGCCTACGCGACCGCGATGCCTGCGGCCGGCTCCAGCGCAGCAGCGGCGACCACCAACACACCGGCTCCGGCAGCAGCGCCGACAACGACGCCGGCAGCGACGGCAAAATCGGCACCGAACACCTCAAGCCCCGAAAACGCGACATCGGCGGCGACCGGCGCGACCAGCGCCACGAACGCCGGCAGCGCACCTGCGGCCGCCACGCCGCCTGCTTCAACGCAACCGCCACCAGCACCCGTAACGGCTAAAACGCCGGCCGCCACTTCGAGCCCGGCTGCGGCCGCAAAAGCGCCTGCCGCGACATCGACGCCCGCAGCCGCCAACAGTCCCACGCCGCCGACTTACAGTGCGCCGAACACGCAATTGCGCTACGGCGGCTACCTCGTGTTCCGCAACCTGATCCCATCGCCAATGCTCGAGGCGCAAGCGGCCGAAGAGTTCAATCAGATCACGTACGGCGCGGAGCACGCAAACCGCCTGTACGGCGACACCGACGCCCACGTCACGCGGGTGCGGTCGATCGTCGACAAGATGATTCCCTACTCGCTAAAGTGGAACGAGCGGGCCAAGGGCTGGAAGTGGGATGTAGCGGTGGTGCGCTCGCCCGACATCCGAATGTACTGCCTGCCGGGCGGCAAGATCGTGGTGTATAGCGGCCTGCTCGACCGCACGCATCTGAACGACAACGAACTCGGCATGCTGATCGGTCACGAGATCGCACATGCACTGCGCGAACATGCACGTGAGCGGCTCGGCGAACTGCAGTCGAGCCAGCTCGACTCGTCCGGCACGATCCCGCAGCTCTTCGGGCTCGCCGATCTGGGCGCAGCGCCGCTCGGCATCGGTTCGCGCTTGCTCGAGATGAAGTACGAGGGCACCGACGAAACCGAGGCCGACGTGATCGGCAGCGATATCGCCTCTCGCGCCGGCTTCGATCCGCGCGCGGCCGTCACGCTGTGGGACAAGCTGGCCACGGCGACGCGCAGCAATCGCGATCAGGGCTATATCTACGTGCACCCGTACACGCCGGCGCGGCGTCAGGACATCATCAAGCGTTTGCCGGATATGTTGCCGCTCTATGCAAAGGCAATCGGCAAGACCGTCGATGCGCTACCGGACTATGCCGGCATGGGCCGCCCGCGCCGCAAACCCATCAGTAGCGAGTGAGGCGCGCAAGCCGCGGCGCTTGCGGCTTGCACGGTTCCTTGCGGCTCGGGCTAGCCGTGCTTACTTCTTGACCTTGTGATCGTAATCGACCGTCAGCGGCGCATGGTCGCTGAACTTGATATCGCGGAACACGTCGGTGCGTTTCGCCTTGCCGGCGATGCCCTGCGTCGCAATCTGGTAATCGATCCGCCACCCTACGTTCTTCGCGTACGCCTGACCGCGATTGCTCCACCACGTGTATTGCTCGGGTCGCTGATCGAGCGTGCGAAATACGTCGACGTAACCCACTTCGTCAAACAGCTTGGTGAGCCACTCGCGCTCTTCCGGCAGGCACCCTGAATTCTTCTGGTTGCTCTTCCAGTTCTTGATGTCGATCTCTTTGTGGACGATGTTCACGTCGCCGCACACGATCACTTCGCGCTCCTTGGCCAGTTCCGCGAGATGCGGCATGAACTCGTCCATGAAGCGGAACTTGGCCTGCTGGCGATCTTCACCGCTCGACCCCGACGGCACATACACCGAAATCACCGAAAGTTTGCCGAAGCGCAGTTCGACATAGCGCCCTTCCGGATCGAACTCTTCGCTGCCGAAGCCGATTACCACTTCGTCCGGCTCGTGGCGCGTGTACACACCCGCGCCGCTATACCCCTTCTTCACCGCATGCTGAAAATAGCCGGTGAAACCGTGCGGCGACATAAACTCCGGCGTCAGATCGTCCTGTGAGCATTTGATTTCCTGCACGCACACCACGTCGGCTTTCTGTTCGCCGAACCAGTCGAAAAAACCCTTCTTTGCCGCTGAGCGGATGCCGTTCAGGTTGGCGGTAATCACACGCAACATGTCGTTCCCTTTATGTTCAATTCGTTTCTGGAGCACAAGACCAAAGGCGCAGGGTCATTCGACCTTGACGCCCTTCAGCGATTCTTTGGCAGGCGGATATTCGAGCTTTAACGCTTCGAACGTACGTAGCAACAACTCGGCGACCATTACATTGCGATGGGTTTTCGAATCGGCCGGGACCACGTACCACGGTGCGTAGTCGGTCGACGTCACGGCCAGCATATCGCGGTACGCCGCCTGATATTGGTCCCACTGCTTGCGGGCTTCGAGATCGGCGACGTCGAATTTCCAGTGTTTGTTCGGATCGTCGATGCGAGCCTGCAGACGCTCGCGCTGCTCGTCTTTCGAAATATGCAGCATGCACTTGACGATGGCCGTACCGCTGTCGGCCAGCAGCTTTTCGAACTGGCGAATGTGGCCACAGCGCTGTTCAAATGCTTCGGCATCCAGATTGCCGAGCACGGTCGGCACCAGCAGATCTTCGTAGTGGCTGCGGTTGAAGATGGTCAACTCACCGGCAGCGGGCGCCTGCGCATGCACGCGCCAGAGAAAATCGTGCGCCAGCTCCACAGGCGTAGGCGCCTTGAACGGCACGATGCGCAAACCAAGCGGGTCGACCTCATGAAACACCGCACGGATCGTGCCGTCTTTGCCGCTCGTGTCCATGCCTTGCAACACCAGCAATACCCGGCGTTTCTGCTGCGCGTGCAGGCACTCCTGCTGCGTGTCGAGGATCGCGCCGATCTCCGACAAGCGCGCCCGGTCAGCATCTTTCGAACCGCTCGAAAAAGGCTTCGCGGACGGGTCGAAAGCGTCGAGTGAGAATTTGCTGCTCTTCTTGCCGTCGTCGAAATACGGCACGCGGAAATCGTCGAGTTCGGGTTGCTTCGCCATTCACACTCCGTGATCTGCGTTAAAACATTGCCCGCAAAATGAAACGGGCCGTTGCCCCACTTTCGTTTCCGGCAACAGCCCGCGATGACCGGCGCACTCGCGCCGGTCACATGACTTCAACTCAGGACAGCTTCTTCTTCAGCAGTTCGTTCACCTGCGCCGGATTGGCTTTGCCCTTGGTCGCTTTCATCGCCTGACCGATCAGTGCGTTGAACGCCTTTTCCTTGCCCGCGCGGAATTCCTCAACCGACTTCGGGTTCGCGGCGAGCACCTCGTCGATGATCGCTTCCAGCGCGCCGGTATCCGAAATCTGCTTCAAACCCTTCGCTTCGATGATGCGATCGGCAGCGGCTTCGTCCGTGGCTTTCTCTTCCCAGATCGCGAGGAAAATTTCCTTGGCGATTTTGTTCGAAATCGTGCCGTCGGCGATACGTTGCAGCAACAACGCGAGTTGCGCGGACGAAACCGGGCTGTCAGCGATGTCCAGACCTTCGCGATTCAGTTGCGACGACACTTCGCCCATCAGCCAGTTTGCCGCGACCTTCGCATTCGACGGGCCGACCTTCAGGACGACCGCTTCGTAGTACGCGGCCATGGCCTTGCTCGACGTCAGCACGTTTGCGTCGTACGGCGTCAGGCCGTATTGCGTGACGAAGCGCTGTTGAATCGCGACCGGCAGTTCCGGCATTTCACCCTTCACGCGCTCGACCCACGCCGCGTCGATCACCAGCGGCATCAGATCCGGATCGGGGAAATAGCGGTAATCGTGCGCGTCTTCCTTGCTGCGCATCGAGCGCGTTTCGCGCTTGTCCGGATCGTACAAACGCGTTTCCTGCACCACTGTGCCACCGTCTTCGATCAATTCGATCTGCCGGCGCACTTCGTACTGGATCGCTTCTTCGAGGAAGCGGAACGAGTTCAGGTTCTTGATCTCGGCACGCGTGCCGAATTCAGCCTGACCGACCGGCCGCACCGACACGTTCGCGTCGCAACGGAACGAGCCTTCCTGCATGTTGCCGTCGCAGATACCGAGCCATGTGACCAGCGTATGCAGCGTCTTGGCATACGCGACCGCTTCGGCCGCGCTGCGCATTTCCGGCTCGGTGACGATTTCGAGCAGCGGCGTGCCGGCGCGATTCAGGTCGATGCCGGTCATGCCCGCGAAGTCTTCGTGCAGCGACTTGCCCGCGTCTTCTTCGAGGTGAGCGCGCGTCAGGTTGACGACCTTCTCGTACGCTTCCTTACCCGCCTTTTCGTTAGCCGGAACCTGAATCGTCACCTGGCCGCCCTGCACGACGGGGATTTCGTATTGGCTGATCTGATAGCCCTTCGGCAGATCGGGGTAAAAGTAATTCTTGCGCGCGAAGATGCTGCGCGGCGCGATCGTCGAGCCAATCGCAAGGCCGAACTGAATCGCACGTTCCACGGCGCCGCGGTTCATCACCGGCAGCGTGCCCGGCAATGCCAGATCAACGGGGCTGGCCTGCGTGTTCGGTGCAGCGCCGAATTGCGTGGCAGTGCCCGAGAAAATCTTCGATTGGGTCGACAGTTGCGCGTGGGTCTCCAGACCGATCACGACTTCCCATTGCTTGGCCATGGTGCTCACACTCCTGCCGGTGCTTTGCGATGCCAGTCGGTCGCGCGCTGGAACGCGTCGGCCACTTGCAGCATCCGGGCTTCATTGAAATAGTTGCCGATGATCTGCAGACCCACCGGGCGCTGCGCATTCGCGCCCGCGCCGAAGCCGCACGGCACGCTCATACCCGGCAGACCGGCGAGGCTCACCGACAGCGTGTAGATGTCGGCCAGATACATCTGCACCGGATCGTCGCCCTTCGCGCCGAGGTCCCACGCCACCGAGGGCGCCACCGGGCCCATGATCACGTCACACTGCTTGAACGCTTCCTGGAAGTCCTGCGCGATGATGCGGCGGATCTTTTGCGCCTGCAGGTAGTACGCGTCGTAATAACCGTGCGACAGCACATAGGCGCCCACCAGAATACGGCGCTTCACTTCCGGACCGAAGCCTTCGGCACGCGACTTCTTGTACATGTCGAGCAGATCGCGGTATTCCGCGGCGCGATGGCCGAAGCGCACGCCGTCGAAACGCGACAGGTTCGACGAGGCTTCCGCCGGCGCAATCACGTAGTACACCGGGATCGACAGCTCGGTTTTCGGCAGCGAGACTTCCACCAGCGTGGCGCCCAACGCTTCGTATTGCTTCAAGGCAGCGTCGATCGAAGCGCGCACGTCATCGGCAAGGCCTGCGCCGAAATACTCTTTCGGCAGGCCGATGCGCAGGCCGGCGAGCGGTTTGTCCGCGCCGTCTTCCTTCCACGTTTTGCCGATGTAGCGCGTGAAGTCTTCGTCTTCGCGCGTGAGGCTGGTCGAATCGCGCTCGTCGAAACCGGCCATGGCATTGAGCAGCGTGGCGCAATCCGCGGCTGTTTGGGCCAACGGACCACCCTGATCCAGCGACGATGCGAACGCGATCATCCCGTAACGCGACACGCGGCCATACGTCGGTTTGATACCGGTGATGCCGGAGAACGACGCCGGCTGACGAATCGAGCCGCCGGTATCCGTGCCGGTGGCAGCGGGCGCGAGACGCGCCGCCACTGCAGCAGCCGAACCGCCGGATGAGCCGCCCGGCACAGCCAGACGATCCCACGGATTCTGCACGGGGCCAAAGTACGAATTCTCGTTGGACGAGCCCATCGCGAACTCGTCCATATTGGTTTTGCCCACGCACACCATGCCGGCGTGCTGCAGCCGCGCGACCACGGTGGCGTCGAACGGGCTTTCGTAGTTCGACAGCATCTTCGAGCCGGCCGTGGAGCGCCAGCCCTTGGTGACGAACACGTCTTTATGCGCGATCGGCAGGCCGACCAGCGGGCCGGCGTGGCCGGTGTGAAGCAGCGCGTCGGCCGCTTTCGCCTGCGCGAGCGTCAGGTCGGCGTCGACCTGAATGAAGGCGTTCAGGCTGTTGGCCGCGTCGATCCGCTTCAGATAGAGCTGCGCCAGCTCGACTGCGGAGCATTCCTTGGCTGCCAGTGCGGCGCGCAGTTCGGTCAAGCTTTTTTCATGCATTGCGTTTTATCCTGGGCTTGATTCGCGAGTCTTGGTCGATCACTTACTCGATCACCTTCGGCACGAGGTACAGGCCGTCCTGAACGGCCGGCGCCGGGCGCTGGAAGGCTTCACGGTCGACCGTTTCGGTCACCGCGTCGTTGCGCAGACGCAGCGCGACGTCTTCGATCTGCTCGATCGGATGGGCAAGCGGGGCGATGCCGGTGGTATCGACCGCCTGCATTTGCTCGACTAAGCCGAAGAAATCGTTGAGCTGGGTAAGCGTGTGCTCAGCTTCGGCGTCAGCCAGTTCGAGCCGCGCGAGGTGCGCGATGCGTTTAACATCGGTCAGGGTCAGAGCCATGCAGTCACCGGAAAATGTGGTGGACCGCCGCAGCGCGGGAAAAACGATGCTGCGACAGCGGGTTACGACACTGGAGGAAGACCTCGAAAAAGGGGCCAGCGGCGGCAAAAAGTGCCGTCCGTTTCCTTCAAAACATCCAAAATTATAAGGTATCATTACGCGTTCGACCCAAACCCGGACCGACTTACCAAGGCCTTTCTGAACAATTCCCAAAGATAGTTCGGATTTTTCTGACTAGGCCTTGCACCGGCCTCCGGTAGACTCCCTCGCAGCTTCAAGTTCCAGTGGCGCCGCTTCCGCCCGGTTGAAGCTGTTATTTTTTCCGCTGCCGCCCTGCGCATACGTTGCGAGGGCTGGCCCCAAGCGAGACAGGATTTTGAATGTTCGGTTTTCTGCGCAGCTACTTCTCCAACGACCTGGCGATTGACCTCGGCACTGCCAACACGCTCATTTACATGCGTGGCAAGGGTATCGTTCTTGATGAACCGTCGGTGGTCTCGATCCGCCAGGAAGGCGGTCCCAACGGTAAGAAAACCATTCAGGCAGTCGGCAAGGAAGCCAAGCAGATGCTTGGCAAGGTGCCGGGCAACATCGAGGCGATCCGCCCGATGAAAGACGGCGTGATCGCCGACTTCACCGTCACCGAACAGATGATCAAGCAGTTCATCAAAACTGCTCACGAATCGCGCATGTTCTCGCCGTCGCCGCGCATCATCATCTGCGTGCCGTGCGGTTCGACCCAGGTCGAGCGTCGCGCGATCAAAGAAGCCGCTCACGGTGCGGGCGCTTCGCAGGTTTACCTCATCGAAGAGCCCATGGCAGCGGCAATCGGCGCAGGCCTGCCGGTGTCAGAAGCAACCGGCTCGATGGTCGTCGATATCGGCGGCGGCACGACCGAAGTCGGCGTGATCTCGCTCGGCGGTATCGTGTACAAGGGTTCGGTCCGCGTAGGCGGCGACAAGTTCGACGAAGCCATCGTCAACTACATCCGCCGCAACTACGGCATGCTGATCGGCGAACAAACCGCCGAGGCCATCAAGAAAGAAATCGGCTCCGCGTTCCCGGGTTCCGAAGTCAAGGAAATGGAAGTGAAGGGCCGCAATCTGTCGGAAGGCATTCCGCGCAGCTTCACGATCTCCAGCAACGAAATCCTCGAAGCCCTCACCGATCCGCTGAACCAGATCGTCTCGTCGGTGAAGATCGCGCTCGAACAAACGCCGCCGGAACTGGGCGCCGACATCGCCGAGCGCGGCATGATGCTCACCGGCGGTGGCGCACTGCTGCGCGATCTGGACCGCCTGCTCGCCGAAGAAACCGGCCTGCCGGTGCTCGTCGCCGAAGACCCGCTGACCTGTGTTGTACGCGGCTCGGGCATGGCGCTCGAACGCATGGACAAGCTCGGCAGCATCTTCTCGTACGAGTAAGCGAGCCCGTCTCCATGTCAGTAGCGCGGATCTGGCAAACGGCCCCTTGCGGGCCGGTTTGCCGTTGGCTGGGCCTGCCAGCCTCCGCGCGCTGAACGCGCACCCCTCGCGCGCCGCCGTCTCACCCAACCGCTCACGCCCCCGGCGCCGACCATGGAATACAGTCCGCCGCCCCTGTTCAAGCAAGGCCCGTCCGCCCTCGCACGGCTGGTGTTTTTCGTCGTGCTGGCGCTCGCCCTGCTGATCTCCGATGCACGCTTCAGAACGCTCGAAATCGTTCGCGGCGTGCTCGGCGCGGGTCTTTATCCGTTGCAACGCGCAGCCCTCGTGCCGCGCGACGTTTTCATGGGCGCGGCCGACCTGGCCGTGACCAGCGCCACCTTGCGCAGCGAGAACGACAAACTGCGCACCAAAGATCTCCAGCTCTCGCAGCAAGCCAATACAGCTGCCGAACTGGCTGCCGAAAACACCCATTTGCGCGCGCTGCTGCAACTCTCGCAGCGCTCCACCACGCAATCGCTGCCGGCTGAAATCCAGTACGACACGCGCGACCCGTTCACGCAGAAGGTCGTGATCGGCCGCGGCGCCCAGCAAGGCGTCCAGGACGGATCGCCGGTCGTCAATGAAGACGGCGTGATCGGTCAGGTGACGCGCGTGTTCCCGCTGCAAGCCGAAGTGACGCTGCTCACCGACAAGGATCAGGCGGTGCCCGTGCAGATCGTGCGCACCGGCTTGCGCAGCGTGATCTACGGCACGCCGAAGGGCGATACGCTCGATCTGCGCTTCGTGCCGATCAGCGCTGATGTGCAAACCGGCGACGAACTCGTCACGAGCGGGCTCGACGGCGTTTATCCGCCGGGGCTGCCAGTCGCGAAGGTCGTGCGGGTCGACAAACAGGCCGATACGGCGTTCGCGCGCGTGATCTGCTTGCCGGTTGCGCCCGTGCGCGGCGCGCGTCAGTTGCTCGTGCTGCACTATCTGAACAACGTGCCGCCGCGTCCGGCGGAAGAGCCCGACGCGGCTACGACCGCCAAGGACGCGAAAGCGAAGAAGGGCGGCAAGCCCGCGGACAACAAGGCCGCAGCGGATAAATCCGCTGCCAAGCCTGCAGAAAAACCCGCCGCCGCTGCTGCCAAGCCTACTGAGAAGCCGTCGGCCAAGGCCACGGGCGCGGCCGCGGAGAAGAAAGCCGCCACCGAAAAGAAACCGGCCGCTGACAAGAGCGCGAAGCCGCAAGCCACGCCGGGGGCCCAGCCATGAACCGTCCGCAATACATCCTGCAGCCGGTCAATCCCTACTTCATCTCGTTCAGCCTCGCTGCGGCGTTCCTGCTGAACCTGATGCCGTGGGGGCGCCTCGCCGGCGTGCCGGACTTCGTGGCGCTCGTGCTGCTGTTCTGGAACGTGCACCAGCCGCGCAAAGTCGGCATGGGCATCGCGTTCTTTCTCGGCTTGTTGATGGACGTACACAACGCCAGCCTGCTCGGTGAGCACGCGCTGGCGTATACGTTGTTGTCGTATGGCGCGATTACGATCCATCGCCGGGTGCTATGGATGTCGCTCGGCGTGCAGACTTTCGCGGTGATGCCGCTCCTGGTCGTCGCGCAACTGGTGCCGTTCGTGATCCGTCTGCTGACGGGCGCGGCGTTTCCGGGCTGGAGTTACCTGATCGACGGCTTCGTCGAAGCCGCGCTGTGGCCGGTCGCCAGCATGCTGCTGCTGATGCCGCAGCGTCGCCCGGCCGATCCGGACGATACGCGGCCGATTTAATCCCGCATCGAGCCCGCCGGCCGTTCCGATGGAATCCACGCTCCCGGCCCGCTCGACGCGCATCGCTGTTCATGCCTCCCGGTTCCGGCCGGTTTGGGCGCACACTCATGATGGCCGTCACGCGGCCTTTTGCAGAATCGCATGACCGAATTCAAGGACACTCAGCAACAGCTCTCGAAGTTCCGCCTGCGCGTAGCGGCGGCGGGCGTGTTCGTGTTCGTCTGCTTCGGGCTGATCGGTTTCCGTTTCCTGGTCCTGCAGGTCTGGCATTACAGCAAGTACTCGCTGCAAGCCGACGAAAACCGCATCTCGGTCGCGCCGATCGTGCCGAACCGGGGCATCATCACCGACCGTAACGGCGTGGTGCTGGCCAAGAACTACTCGGCGTACACGCTGGAAATCACTCCGTCGAAGCTGAACGACACGCTCGAAAACGTGATCGACAATCTGGCCACCGTGGTCTCGATCGACGCACGCGACCGGCGCCGCTTCAAGAAGCTGCAGGAAGACTCGAAGAACTTCGAGAGCCTGCCGGTCCGCACCCGCCTCACCGACGACGAAGTCGCGCGCTTCACCGCACAGCGCTTCCGCTTTCCGGGCGTGGAAGTGCGCGCGCGCCTGTTCCGCCAATATCCGCTCGGCCCCACTGCGGCACACGTGATCGGCTATATCGGGCGGATTTCGCAGCGCGATCAGGACCGCATCGACGACGCCAGCGATCAGAACGACAGCGATCCGGATCACTACGATCCGCGCCTCGACGCGAACAACTACAAGGGCACCGACTACATCGGCAAGATCGGCGTCGAACAGAGCTACGAAACGGAACTGCACGGCCAGACCGGTTTTGAGGAAGTCGAAGTCACCGCCGGCGGCCGGCCTGTGCGCACGCTGTCACGCACCCAGGCAACGCCGGGCAACAACCTTGAACTGTCGATCGATATCGGTCTGCAGCAGGTCGCCGAACAGGCGTTTGCGGGCCGCCGTGGGGCACTGGTCGCGATCGAACCGGCAAGCGGCGATGTGCTCGCGTTCGTCTCGGCGCCGAGCTTCGATCCGAATTCGTTTGTCGACGGCATCGATCAGCAGACCTGGGACGAGCTCAACAACTCGCCCGACCATCCGCTGCTGAACCGTCCGCTGCACGGCACCTATCCGCCGGGCTCCACCTACAAGCCGTTCATGGCGCTCGCCGCGCTGACGCTGCATAAGCGCACGCCGGGCTGGGGCTTCCAGGATCCGGGCTCGTACACGTTCGGCGGCCACACGTTCCGCAACGACGTGCGCTCGGGCCAGGGCTGGGTCGACATGAACCGCGCGATCGTGGTGTCGAACGACACGTATTTCTACATGCTCGCGCACGATCTCGGCGTCAACGCGATCGCCGGCTTCATGAAGCCGTGGGGCTTCGGCCAGATCACCGGCATCGACATTTCGGGCGAAGCGCGCGGCATCCTGCCGTCGACGGACTGGAAGCGCAAGGCGTACCGCAAACCCGAGCAGCAGCGCTGGTATGAAGGCGAAACGATCAGTCTGGGCATCGGCCAGGGCTATAACTCGTTCACCATTCTCCAGCTCGCTCACGCCACGGCCACGCTCGCGAACAACGGCGTCGTGATGAAGCCGCACCTCGTACGCGACATCGAAAATCCGATCACCAAAGATACGCGCCCGGTCGTGCGCGATCCGAGCGACAAGATCGCGGTGAAGCAATCGGACATCGACATCATCAAGCGCGCGATGGAAGGCGTCGTGACCAACGGTACGGCGTCGAAGCTGTTCATCGGCGCCCCCTACCTGGCCGCCGGCAAGACCGGTACGGCGCAGGTCTACTCGCTGCAAGGCGCGAACTACAAGGGCCATGCGATCGCCGAGCACCTGCGCGACCACGCGCTCTTCATCGCGTTTGCGCCGGCCGAGCAACCGAAGATCGCGCTCGCGCTGATCGTCGAAAACGGCGGCTGGGGCGCGGAAGCGGCCGGTCCGATCGCGCGGCGCGTGCTCGATTACTACCTGGTCGGCAAGAACAAGCCCGGCGCTGAAGCGGCGGCCGTCGCGGCAGCGGCCTCGGCGACGGAGGATGCGTCCGCGCCCGAAGTGGGCAGCGCACCGGCGCCGCAGGACGCGGCGCAGCCGGTCAAGGTCGCGGCGGGCTTCACGGCATTGCCGATGCCGGGTGCTGCTTCGGCCGCGGCGGCAGCTTCCGCTGCGGCGGCTGCATCAGCTTCGGCTGCTGCATCGGCGGCCACGGCTGCGACATCGCCAGCTGCGGCGGCTGCTTCGGCATCCGGCGCGTCGGCGGCCGTCGCTGCCTCCGCGTCCGCCTCCACAAAGATTCCGACGCCGCGTAAATCCGGCGTCCCGCACAAACCCCGCCCGAGCAGCGAGTCGGTACCGACTGCCGCCGCTCCGTCGCGGGATGACAGCATTCAGCCTACGTCGCCACGCCAGCCGGTTTCCGGCGGCATCGACGAGTAAGGAGAAAGGCATGCAATTCGACAAGCGCGCCTGGCTCGACCGCATCAAGCGGATGTTCGTGGGCTTCGATCGGCCGCTCGCCCTGATCGTATTTCTGCTGCTGTGCGTCGGCATCATCACGCTATACAGCGCGACGCTGGACATGCCCGGCCGCGTGGAAGACCAGTTGCGCAACATCATGCTGACGTTCGTGCTGATGTGGGCGCTGGCCAATGTGCCACCCACCACACTGATGCGCTTCGCGGTCCCGCTCTATACGTTCGGGATCGCGTTACTGGTGGCCGTGGCGCTGTTCGGCCTCACACGCAAGGGCGCGAAGCGCTGGATCAACGTCGGCGTGGTGATCCAGCCATCGGAAATCCTGAAGATCGCTACACCGCTGATGCTCGCCTGGTACTACCAGCGCCGCGAAGGCGTGATGCGCTGGTACGACTTTCTGGTCGGCTTCCTGATCCTGATCGTGCCGGTCGGTTTGATCGCCAAGCAGCCTGACCTCGGCACCGCCGTACTGGTGTTCGCGGCCGGCCTCTTCGTGATTTACTTCGCGGGGCTGAGTTTCAAGCTGATCGTGCCGGTGCTGATTGCCGGCGTGATCGCGGTCGGCTCGATCGCGGCGTTCCAGGACAAGATCTGTCAGCCGGAAGTGCAGTGGCCGCTGATGCACGATTATCAGAAGCACCGTATCTGTACGCTGCTGGACCCGACTTCCGATCCGCTCGGCAAGGGTTTCCACACGATTCAGGCGGTGATTGCAATCGGCTCGGGTGGCCCGCTCGGCAAGGGCTGGCTGAAGGGTACCCAGGCGCACCTGGAGTTCATCCCCGAGAAGCACACTGACTTCATCTTCGCCGTGTTCTCCGAGGAGTTCGGGCTGGCGGGCGGGATCGTGCTGCTCACGCTTTATATGCTGCTGATCGCGCGCGGTTTGTATATCGCCGCCAATGGGGCGACGCTGTTTGGACGGCTACTGGCCGGATCGCTGACGATGGCGTTCTTCACCTATGCGTTCGTCAACATCGGTATGGTGAGCGGGATCTTGCCGGTGGTGGGCGTGCCCTTGCCGTTCATGAGCTACGGGGGCACTGCGCTGACTACGCTGGGGGTCGCGATCGGCCTCATCATGAGCGTCGCGCGGCAGAAGCGGCTGATGCAGAGTTAGAGTGGGGCTGGGCGTAGGTCTCAGACTGCGGAGCCGATTGCAGCAAAGTCGCAGCAGACCGTAGCAGGCCCGATAAAGAAAAGGGGCGCACCGTCAGGAGCGCCCCTTTTCATTTAATACGGTCTCGTCTACTGCGGCTTCACTTCCTTCTGATCCCGCAACTGCGCGCTGAGTTGCTGATACTTGAGCTTCGCCGCCGGATCGCCCTGTGCCGCCGCAGCAGCGTAGTACGCGCGCGCCACGTTCAGATTCTTGTCCACGCCGTCACCGCCACGTTCGTAGAACGAGCCGGTCACATACTGCGCAGTCATGTCGCCGCCTTGCGCGGCCTTCTTGTACCAGACGAACGCCTGCTGGTTGTCGCGACTCGTGCCACGGCCATCGAGAAACTGGTTGGCCAACGCGAGCTCTGCCTGCACGTGCCCCTGCTGCGCGGCCTTCAGGAACCACCGGTGCGCTTCGACCGGATCACGCCCGACGAACTCGCCATCGTCGTACATCTTGCCGTACACATACTGCGCGTGCGACATGTTGGCGTCGGCGGCTTTGCGCAGCCACTTCTTGCCTTCATCGACATTGGCTGTGGTGCCTTCACCGTTGAGCAACATCATTGCGTAGTTGAACTCGGCCAGCCGGCTGCCGCGCTGCGCGGCTTTGCGGAACTCGGCGAGCGCCGCGCCCAGATTGCCGGCGTTGTAGTCGGCGACCGCGGTTTGAGTCTCCGGATCGTTCGACTTCGCGACGCGGTTGTCCTGCGCATACGCCGTCACATTCGCCATCAACGCCGCTGTAACCGCCAGACGCACCACGACGCACTGCACCATCCCCTTCATGTCCTCACCTCCTGCAACGCCTGGCGGGTTGCGCGCAACATCCACATGACGTCGGCGGCCAGGGCGATAAAACGAAAACCCGCATCGCGATGCTGCTTGGCGCTCGCGACATCCATAGCAAAAATTCCTGCGGCGATACCAGCCTTGTCGGCAGCGCTGACTATGCGCGCCATCGCCGCCTGCACGTCGGCATGCTTCGAATCGCCGAGGTGGCCGAGACTCGCGGCCAGATCGGCCGGTCCGACGAACAGGCAATCGACGCCTGGCGTCGCCGCAATCTTCTCCACCTCCTGCAAACCGCGCGCCGACTCAATCTGCACAATGGTCGCGATCTGCGCGTTGGCGGATTGCACGTAGTCGCGCCGCATGCCGTACGCGGCCGCACGCACCGCGCCGGCCACACCGCGCTGACCGTCGAGTGCATCGGCGGTCGGGTACTGCGTCAAACGCACGGCCTGTGCCGCCTCGTCCGCGGTTTCGATATTCGGGAACATCAGCGTACGGGCGCCGGCGTCGAGCACGCGCTTGACGAGCCACGCCTCGCTGGCAGGCACGCGTACGACCGGTTCGCTCGGCAAATGCGCAGCGGCGATCGCGCGCAATTGCGACGTGACGTCGCCGCTATCGTTCGGCGCATGCTCCATGTCGATCAGCAGCCAGTCGAAACCGGCGTGCGCGAGCGCCTCGGCTGCGGAATCGCTGCCGAGCGAAAGCCACAGGCCGAACAATGTATCGGCTTCTTTCAGACGTTGCTTGAGGGGATTTGTGAAGGTGCTCATTGCCGCGCTCCCTGGCGATGGAATACATCGCTTGAAACGCGGGTGAGGATGGCGCAGCCGAACAGGCCAACGCCCGGGCCGTGACGGCCTGAATGCCTGCTGCGACGCAATGCGGTGACCGGCATGTCTCGCTCCATGTGGTTATCGGAGCGATCATACCGTGACAATAACGCGGGGGTTGGGCCGCGGGCTCGAGTCGCGCGGCCCTGAACTTAATCGCGGACTACGTCGGCCCAGCAGTTCGGTGTCTCGAACAGACGCACCTTATGCAAACGCAGATTCACGCCGTAATGCGCGTCGTAGACGTTCGCGAGGATATCGAACGCGACGGCAGCGAGATTTTCAACGGTCGGGATGCGATCGAGCACGACCGTCTTGTGCCCCGCCATGGTTTCCAGAAAACCCCGCACCTGCGTGTCGCCTTCGTAGACGAGGAACGCATGGTCCCACTTGTCGACCAGATGCTCGACCGCGAGCGACTTCACGTCGGCGAAGTCCATCACCATGCCGCGATCCGGCGCGCCTTCGGTATCGACCAGGTCGCCTTGCAGCGTGATTTCGAGCACATAGCGATGGCCGTGCAGATTACGGCACTGGCTGCGGTGATCGGGGATGCGGTGGCCCGCGTCGAATTCGAGTTTTCGTGTAATCGTCAGCACGGCAAATCAGGGAATGTTCAGATACTTGTGGGTCTGCATCGACAGGCGCCATTGCGGATGGCGTTTGCACCAGTCGATCGCGAGCTTGGTGTTGAGATCGCGCGACGGGCCGTCCATCGGCTGGACGAGGAAATACTCGAAGTCGAGCTTCGCATACTCGGACAAACGCTGGTTGTCCTGCGGAATCACGACCTTCAGTTCGTTGCCCTTGGTGACGACGAGCGGCGCGTCGGCCTTCGGGCTCACGCAGATCCAGTCGATCGTCTCGAGCACCGGCAACGAGCCGTTGGTTTCAATGGCGATTTCGAAGCCGGCGGCATGCAGCGCGTCGACGAACGGCTGATCGATCTGCAACATCGGTTCACCGCCCGTGCAGACCACAAAGCGTTCGCCCTCGCCTTCCGGCCATTGCGACGCGATCATCTGCACCAACTCTTCGGCAGTACGGTACTTGCCGCCGTTCTCACCATCGGTCCCGACGAAGTCCGTATCGCAGAAACGGCAGACCGCATCCGCACGATCTTCTTCGCGGCCCGACCACAGATTGCAGCCGGCGAACCGGCAGAACACGGCCGGACGCCCGGCATTCGCGCCCTCGCCCTGCAATGTGTAGAAGATTTCCTTGACCGCGTAAGTCATGCTGCTTTCTGCCTTGTGTTCCTGAAAATAATTGCCTGCGCGGCGCCCGTTCGCACGGTGCGCCAGCGTAAAACTTCGGTGAGCGTCAGACCGGCTCGGTCACCTTCTCACCGGCCAGATACGCTTCGTAACCGCGCTTGCGCAAGCGGCACGCGGGGCATTCGCCGCAACCGAAACCCCATGCATGCAACTCGGCGCGCTCGCCGACATAGCAGGTATGCGTCTCGACGCGCACCAGTTCGACCAGTTCGTCGCCGCCCAACTCGTGAGCGAGACGCCACGTATCGGCCTTATCGAGCCACATCAGCGGCGTTTCGAGCAGGAAGCGCGTATCCATGCCGAGGTTCAGCGCGACCTGCAATGCCTTCATCGTGTCGTCGCGGCAATCGGGGTAGCCCGAGAAGTCCGTCTCGCACATGCCGCCGACCAGCACCTGCAAACCGCGCCGATACGCGATGGCCGCGGCGATCGTCATGAACATCAGATTGCGGCCCGGCACGAACGTATTCGGCAAACCGTTCGCCGTGGCGTGAATCTCGATCTCGCGCGTCATCGCGGTATCGCTGATCGAGCCGAGCACCGACAGATCGATCATGTGATCTTCGCCGAGGCGGTCGGCCCAAGCCGGAAATGCCCGCGTCACCGCGTTGCGAAAGCCTTCGCGGCATTCGAGTTCGACTCGGTGCCGCTGGCCATAATCGAAGCCCAGCGTCTCGACCGTTTCATAACGTTCGAGGGCCCAGGCGAGGCACGTGGCGGAATCCTGGCCGCCGGAAAACAGCACCAGAGCGCTACGTTTAGCGTCTTTGCGGATCACCGTGAAACTCCGTGAATGATGAGTGCCACGTCGCGCTGCGCGAGGTGCGCCATGCAAGCAACGCGGCGCGACGCGTGCCGGCACTGCTGCCGGCCCAAAGCAGTATAGGCCGCGCCTTCCGCATGCAGAGTCGCTGGGCGCTTATACCGTTAATCGTCGGGCGAAGGGTTCGGCACCTGTTGCGGCCTTGCCGTGTTGCGGCAGAGTGCGCAAAAAGCGCTGCTTCAGGATACGAAAAGACGCGTTTGGTGCGGTGGCGCGCAAGTGGAACGCCGACAGCACCCTCGCATGCAAGTCCTTGAACTGGCGCGATTTTATCACGCGGCGCCCAATGCCGCCGAGCACACCCGCTTGCGGGGCAAGCTGCCTATGCCGCCACACATGCCCATCAGAAAAGGAAAAGCCCCAGGAATCTTGCGATTTCCTGGGGCTGAATCCTGGTGGCCTGGGACGGAATCGAACCATCGACACGCGGATTTTCAATCCGCTGCTCTACCAACTGAGCTACCGGGCCAACGAAGAACGAAATGATATCAAAGGGTCAGCTGCTCGGCAAGCCCCCTCTCGAAAAAATCTACCGCGCCCGAGCCTGCACGCATTGCGCCGGCCGTTCACTCGCCTTTGTTCTTACCGAGATCGACACCGAGTTGCTTGAGCTTGCGATACAAGTGCGTGCGCTCGAGACCCGTCTTTTCCGCGACACGCGTCATGCTGCCATTCTCACGCGCGAGGTGATATTCGAAGTAAGCACGCTCGAACGCATCGCGCGCATCGCGCAACGGGATGTCGAACGAGATCGACGCCGTTTGCGCAGCCAACGCGCCGCTACCCATGCCATCCGACGACAGCATCGGCAACGCAGCCGCCGAAGCCACAGCCGAAGCGCTGACCGGCAACACCGGCTTGGCGACCGCGCCGCCCGGTGCTCCGACCGCATTGCCGCGGGCGAGGCCCTGCTCGACGGCCTTCAGCAGCTTCTGCAACGCAATCGGCTTCTCGAGGAAATTGAGTGCGCCGATCTTGGTCGCCTCAACCGCTGTATCGATCGTTGCGTGACCGGACATCATGATCACCGGCATGGTCAGTTGCCCCTGCGCGGCCCATTCTTTGAGCAAGGTCACGCCGTCCGTATCGGGCATCCAGATGTCGAGCAGCACCAGGTCCGGCGCCTGGCGCAAGCGGAATTCGCGCGCTTCCTGCGCGTTTTCCGCGGCCTCCACGACATGCCCCTCGTCGCTCAGGATCTCCGAGAGCAATTCCCGGATGCCCATTTCATCATCTACCACCAGGATGGTTGCCATTTACGCTGCCCTTGTCTGCACTGTTGCTTTAGTCGTTCCCTGCGGCGCATTGCCATGCGCCGGCCGCGACCCTGCTCCAGGTGCCGCGGCATCGTCTGCCAGTTGAAGGAAGAGGATCGATATCTGCGCGCCTTCGATCACATCGCCCGCTTTCATGCGGTTGCGAATGTCGATGCGCGCGCCGTGTTCGTCGACGATCTTCTTGACCATCGCAAGACCGAGGCCCGTACCTTTGGCCTTGGTCGTCACGTAAGGTTCGAATGCACGTGTCAGGATACGCGCGGGGAAGCCCGGTCCGTTATCCGACACTGTCAGACGCACCGCGACGTGTACTTTGCCTTCCGCGTCGGGGTCTCCGTATTCTACTGTCCTCGTCTCGAGCAACACACGCGGTTGTTCGACGTCGGCCACGGCATCCTGTGCATTCTGCAGCAGGTTGTGAATCACCTGTCGCAATTGTGTCGCGTCGCCGCGAATCGCCGGCAAATCCGCGAGCTCTACCTGAATCGCGCCTTTACCTTCTTCGATACCGTACAGCGTGAGCACTTCGCTGACCAGTTCGTTCAGTTGCAGATGCGCGAGCACCGCCGGCGGCGTACGCGCATAGTCGCGGAAATTGTCGACCATCTGCTTCATCGCCGCGACCTGATTCACGATGGTGGTCGCGCCGCGCTTCAGCACATCGGCATCCGATGGCGACAGCTTGTCCGCGAGTTTCATCTGCAAACGCTCGGCGGACAACTGGATCGGCGTGAGCGGGTTCTTGATCTCGTGCGCGAGACGCCGCGCGACTTCGCCCCACGCGATCGAACGCTGCGCGGAGATCACATCCGAAATATCGTCGAACACTACGACGTAGCCGGAAGTCTGCATGTCTTCTGCATCGCGGTCGGTGGCCGACACAAGGCGCGCGCCGCGCACGAGCAAGGTGAGCGGCTCGGTTTCGCCGGGCACCTGCACCGAGAACTGCTGCTGCCAGTGGCCACGGTCGTCGTGACCGTCGCCGCTTGCGGCCTCGCGATCGGCGAAGGCCTTGCGCACCATGCCGCCGAATTCGCTCAACACGCCAATCTGCTCGAGCGCCGAACCCAGCACCTCCTGGAACTGCTGACGGAAAATCCGTTCGGCGCCGCGGTTTGCGGTGGTGAGACGGAACTGGCGGTCGAACACGAACACGCCCGCGGTCAGGTTCGCGAGAATGCTTTCCAGATAGGCCTTCGAATGTTCGAGCGCGATCCGGTTGTTCTCGACCGCGGCACGCGCTTCGGAGAGCTGCCGCGTCATGGCATTGAACGACTGCGTGAGGAAGCCCAGTTCGTCGCGCGATTTGATTTCGCGCTTCGGCGTGTAGTCGCCCTCAGTCACTTCCTTGGTACCCTGCGCGAGCAGGAACAACGGCCTCGCAAGCTGATTGCCGAGCGCGAGCGCCAGCATCATCGCGATGAAGGTGGCGAGGAACAGCGCAAGCGTCAGCGTGCCGATGTACATCTTGCGCAAGCCGGTACGGCCCAGCGCCTTTTCCTGATATTCGCGATAGGCCCGCTGCACTGCATCGGCGTTTCGCGCGAGCGACGGCGACACCGGCTGCGTGAGCTGCAGGAAGCGTTCGGTCGGCTGCAACAGCGCCGCGTTCGAATCGGGAATGCGCTGCACGACGCGCAGCCGCAACGCGCCCTTGCTGCCATGCGCGCGCGGATCGCCGTCGACTTCCCCTTCGATCGCCGCATAGCCGCGGCCACGCGCCTGATCGATCATCAACGGCGTGGGCAAGTCGTTCGACACGAGCGTCGCGTAATTGCCGGATGCCTGCGCGACCACGTGCATATCCGGTGTCGCGCCCGACATGCTGCGCGTGGGTTCGACGATCGTCGCGTCCTGCACGCCGAACTGATCGCGCAAGCGCAGCAGCGTGAGCGTGGTGCCGGCGGCATCAGCGCTCGCCAGCTGTTCAGACATCAGGCGCCCCTTGGTCTGCAGATCGGATAGCGACGCGTCGAGCATGCCGCGGCCGAGATTCAGGCCCGAGGTCAACGCGGTTTCGACGTTCACGTCGAACCACGATTCGATACTGCGCGAGACGAACTGATACGAGACCACGTAAATGATGCCGCCCGGCACCACGCCGACCAGCGCCATGAAGAACGCGAGCTTCGCTAACAGCCGGGTGCCGAACTTACCTTTTCTAAGCCGCGCAATGATGATGATGACGAGCGTCGCCACCACCAGCAAAAAGATCATCGCGACCACGAGGTTGGCCGCGTACAGCCACTGGTAATAGCGGTCGAAAAATTCGGTA
Source organism: Paraburkholderia aspalathi (assembly GCF_905220735.1). NCBI lineage: Bacteria > Pseudomonadati > Pseudomonadota > Betaproteobacteria > Burkholderiales > Burkholderiaceae > Paraburkholderia > Paraburkholderia aspalathi. The sequence continues at coordinate 334,026 of NZ_CAJNBA010000006.1, read as the reverse complement.
TTCGCGCTCGCCGCTGCAAGCAGGACGAGCAGCAGCACGGCCGTCACGGCGACCGTGGACACCAGCACGCGCACGACGATGCTGCTGACGCTGGTGGCTCGGCGCACTCTATTTAGCACGTTCGGTCACCGTGAAGGTAAAGCGTTTCCACTCCGACGAAAGGCTCCAGTCGCGGTTGTTCACCGCGTCGATCTGGAACGGCTTGGGCATCAGCGCGATGTCGAGTTGCATGCGCACCGACGCGTTGTACGTCTCCCCGACATGCACCTGATTGCGGTCGATCACGTGCCACGACGTGATGTGCTTGATCACCGCGAGCGCATCTTTCAGCGTCGTGAAGCCGAGCTGCAAGCCACCCGACGACACGCTCGACACACGATACTCACGCGTGAGCGGCTGGAACGACAGGCGGATGCTCTGCGACACGCTCACCGGCTGCTCGTCGAACCAGTACCAGCGCGGCCGGCTCAGTTCGAAGTCCGTCGTGAAGTACAGCGGAATGCCTTTGTTGACGGCGTCTTCGAGATTGCTGTTCAGGTCGAAGTCGAAACGCGCGTCGATGCTCCAGCCGGTGTTGTCCGATTGCAGCGACGCGCGCTGCACCGCGATCGAATCGGCATACGCCGCGCCCGGTACGGCGAGCCACACGGCCAGCACGATCCAGAGCACGGCAGCGAGCCGAAGCGGGAAGAAGCGTTTGATGGTCACCGTTTCTGAAAGCGCGCGTAGAAAAATCCGTCGTGGTCTGAGTTCGAGCCGGCGCTATCCTCAGCGACATGTCCGGCATGGGACCCGGCCGATGTGCCGGCGGGCGCGCGGGCAACTGCGGGTAAAAGTTGCCCCGGCGCGTCCAATCGTACCGCATCCTGGTACTTGTTTCCAAACCACCGCGCCTGCAACTCGCCTTCTTCGGGAAAGATCGAACACGTAACGTAGAGCAACTCGCCGCCTGGCTTCACGAGTGGCCATAGCGCCTCGAGAATGCGGCGCTGCTCGGCAACCAGTACGGGAATATCCGACGCGCGACGCAGCCAGCGAATATCCGGATGACGCCGCACGATGCCGGACGCCGAACACGGCACGTCGGCCAGAATGCGGTCGAACGGCTGGTCGATGTCGTCGTGCCATTTTGCGGGCGCACCCGCGTCGCCGATACGCACTTCCGCTTCGAGCTTGAGCCGCTGCAAGTTTTCGCCGATGCGACGCGCGCGCGATGCGTCGCTTTCGAGCGCCACGAGTTGCAGGTTGGCGAGTTCGAGCAGATGGCCGGTTTTGCCGCCAGGCGCCGCGCACGCGTCGAGCACACGCATGCCGTCACGCACGCCGAGCAGTTGCGCAGCGAGTTGCGCGCCGGCGTCTTGCACCGACACCACGCCGTCGTTGAAGCCGGGGATCCGGTCGACGGACATCGCCGTGGCGAGCTTGACGGCGTATTCGCCGGACCTGCTCGCGGGAATGTGATGGGCCTGCAGTACCTGCAGATAGGCGTCGACTGTCGAGCGGCGCGCGTTGACGCGCAATGTCAGCGGACCTTGCGTGTTGCCGGAGGCGAGCACGGCCTGCCATGCGTCGGGCCATGCGCGCTTCACCGCATCGATCCACCACGCTGGGTAGTTCCAGCGCGCGACTTCGTCGGCTTGCGCTGCGCTCAGCAGCGCCTCACGCTCGCGCAGGAAATTGCGCAGCACGGCGTTGACGAGACCCTTTGCGAACGCGAATTCACGACGCGCGGCGATGGCGCTCACCGCCTGATCGACAACCGTGAACGGCGTGTAGGCGGCGTTCGCTTCATCGTCGACGAGCAAAGCGAGCGCGCAGGCGAGCACATGACCGACGTGCGGCGGCGGCGCCTTCTTCACCAACTTCGCGATCAGCCACTCGGCGGTCGCCAGACGCCGCATGGTGCGGTACGCGATGTCCTGCACCGCGCCTCGCGCAGCAGCGGCGCTGCCTTCAGGCGCGGAGACGAATACGGCTTGCAGCGCGGCCGGCAAGGCCGCGCCGAGGCGCACGGCGCCGACGGCCTGGCCCGCGCAGTCGAGCGCGAAACCGAGCGATTCGGGCGCGAGATGCAGCATCGTCAAACGGGATTCGCGCGGACGCGTCGATGGCGAAGCAGAACGCGAAGAAGGCTTTGGAGTCATGAAAAAGGCAAAGGCAGGCCGCGCGGTACGCGCGGCGCAATCAGCACACATTGTAGCGTGGCGAGGGGTGGAGACCGCCGAAGGCGGACTGGCGGTCGCGCTTGAACAAAAAAGGCGAGCCCGCAGACTCGCCTTTCGTCACGCCAGATCGACGGATCGGTGCGCCCGTTACTCGAAGCGCCCCGTGCGCGCCATTTCCATCAAACGCGCAATGCGTTCCTCGGTGGCGGGGTGCGTCGAGAACAGATTCGCGATGCCGCCGCCCGCCAGCGGATTCATGATCATCATCTGCGCGGTGGCCGGATGCTGCTCGGCGGTGGGGAACGGAATGCCGCTCGCGTAGCGATGGATCTTGTCGAGCGCCGAGGCGAGCGCCTGCGGATCGCCGGAAATCTGCGCGCCGCCACGGTCCGCTTCGAATTCACGCGCACGCGAAATCGCCATCTGAATCAGCGCACCGGCGATCGGCGCGAGCAACGCCACAGCGATGCCCGCAATCGGGTTCGTGGGACGGCCGTTTTCGTCACGGCTGCCGAAGAACATCGCGAAGTTCGCCAGTGCGGAAATGGCGCCGGCCATGGTCGCCGACACCGTGGAGATCAGGATGTCACGGTGCTTCACGTGCGCCAGTTCGTGCGCCATCACGCCACGCATTTCGCGCTCGGACAGCACACGCAAGATGCCAGTGGTGGCGGCAACCGCCGCGTGCTCCGGATTGCGGCCGGTGGCGAACGCGTTCGGTGCGTCTTCGTTGATCAGGTAGACGCGCGGCATGGGCAGGCCGGCACGCGTGGAAAGCTCGCGCACCATGCGATAGAACTGCGGCGCACTGTTTTCGTCGACTTCCTGCGCGTTGTACATGCGCAGAACCATCTTGTCCGAGAACCAGTACGAAAAGAAATTCATCCCAAGGGCGATCACGAGCGCGATTGTCATACCGCGCGATCCGCCGATCATCCCGCCGATCACGATGAAAAGGGCCGTGATCGCGGCCATCAACATCGCGGTTTTGACCCAATTGAACATGTCTGCTACTCCTTGCCCTAACGCGGGTTCATATCTGCGCCGCGTGATCGCGGCGGCTGATTGTAAGCGAAATGTTAGATATGGGCGCGCGAGGAAAATTCAATCATCTTGATGCAGTGGCGAGCTTGATACCCAAGCCGACGAATGCGCCGCCGACGCCGCGATCCAGCCACCGCTTCACCAGCGGCTGGCCGGAGAAGCGCTGGGTCACGCTGCCGGCAACCCACGCGACAAAACTGTTCCAGATCATGCTCATCACGACGAACACCCCGCCGAGCGTGAGGAACGCCAATGCCTTATGGTCGCTGCCGGTTGTGACGAATTGCGGAAAGAACGACACGAAGAACAGCACGACCTTGGGATTCAGCACATTGGTCCAGAAGCCTTGCAGGAACAACTGACGCAACGATTTCGGCGCGCCGGCCGCGCGCGCTTCGCCCGCCGCCTGATCCGCCGCCGGTTTGACGAAAATCAGGCGCACGCCGAGATACATCAGATAAATAGCACCGACGAACTTGATGACCGTGAATGCCGTGGCTGAAGCGGCCAGAAGCGCCGTCAAGCCGAACGCGCAGGCAAGCGAATGAACGCAGCAACCGGCGGAAATGCCGAGCGCGGACATCAGCCCTGCGCCACGCCCCTGAGCGACGCTACGCCCGACGATGTATGCCGTATCGGGACCGGGCGTCACATTCAGCAGAAAGACGGCGACGACGAAAAACTCGAAATGGGTGATGCCAAACATGAAGATCCTCTAAACGCGGGCTGTTGCATAGAGGATTCTAACGCGCTGGTGGCTTGCAGCGTGGCTGTTGAACATCGGCCGAACGGACGATGTTCAAGCTATGCGCAAGGCGGTTATTTTGCTTCGGGCAGCTGGAAACGCTGACCCGCGGCCAGCGTGGCGCCGGCCAGGAATTCGCGCACCGGCAAGCGCTTGCCGCCGGGTTTTTGCAATTGCGTGAGACGCAGGGCGCCTTCGCCGCAGGCAACCACGACACCTTCCGGAGAAACGTCGGCGATCGTGCCGGGCGCTGTGTTGCCTTGTGCCTCGACCGGGACGGCTGCCCAGATCTTGATCGACGTACCGTCTTCCAGCGTGCCCACGCCACCGGGGAACGGGTCGAACGCACGTACCTGACGCGCGAGGACCGCAGCCGGCTTACGCCAGTCGAGCGCAGCCTCGTGCTTGCCGATCTTTTCCGCGTAAGTCACGCCGTCCGCGGGTTGCGGCGTTGCCGCCAGCTTGCCGCTGCGCTCGAGTTCGATCAGCGCTTCGACGATCAGCTTCGCGCCGTCCTGTGCGAGACGATCGTGGAGGGTGGCCGTGGTGTCGTCGGCGGAGATCGGCGTGCGCGCTTCGGAAATCATCGCGCCGGTATCGAGACCAACGTCCATCTGCATCAGCGTGATGCCGGTTTCCGTGTCGCCCGCCTCGATCGCGCGGTGGATCGGCGCGGCGCCGCGCCAGCGCGGCAGCAACGACCCGTGAATGTTGATACAGCCCAGTGGTGGAATATCGAGCACTTCCTGCGGCAGGATCAGACCGTAAGCGGCCACCACCATTACGTCGTGTGGCGTGGCACGCAGTTGGTCGATCGCGGCGGCGGCTTCGGCCGGATATTTGCCGACGCGGCGCAGCGAAGGCGGCTGCGCCACGGCAAGCCCGTGTTCCTGCGCGTAGCGCTTGACCGGACTCGCCTGCAATTTCATCCCGCGCCCCGCGGGCCGGTCGGGCTGCGTCAGCACGAGCGGCACCGGAAAACCGGCGCTGTGAATCGCGGCCAGCGCGGCCGCGGCGAACTCCGGCGTACCGGCAAAGATGACGCGCAACGAATGACTCATGAAGGGGCAGTAGGCGAGGTGGACGCGCGTTACATCGCGTGGGCGAGCTTCTTCATCTTGCTCTTGATGCGCGTCTGCTTGAGCGACGACAGGTACTCGACGAACACGCGGCCCATCAGGTGATCCATTTCGTGTTGAATGCACACGGCCAGCAAGCCTTCGCAATCCAGCTCGAAGGTTTCGCCCTTCTCGTTCAGCGCCCGCACGCGCACTTTCTCGGCACGCTCGACGTTGTCGTAAATGCCCGGTACCGAGAGGCAGCCCTCTTCCGACAACTTCTTCTCGTCGCTCGACCAGATGATTTCCGGATTGATGAAGGCGAGCAGTTCGTCGTGCGTTTCCGACACGTCGATCACGATCACGCGTTCATGCACGTCCACCTGGGTCGCAGCGAGGCCGACGCCGGGCGCGGCGTACATCGTTTCGGACATGTCGGCGACGAGCCGGCGGATGCGGTCGTTGACGACTTCGACCGGCTTCGCAATCTTGTGCAGCCGCTTGTCCGGGTAATTGAGAATGTTCAGTAAAGCCATGATCTTGAGTGTGTTTTTTCGGCGCCGCTGCCGGTGGAAGGCTAGCGTTGGCCATTCGGCCAGGTTGTGGGCACATCGCGTTACGCAGAGGATAGAGGCTGTCGAACCGGTTCGATTCAACGCGCCACGTGCGCCAAACGACGAGCCCGCGCGGGTGGGCGCGGCGCTGCAGTTATTTCGGATGATGAAAATTTTAGCATGGCGCCCGCCTGCCCGCTGGCCCAGTAAGAGGATCGACCGTCAATGGATACCTTACCCGCAACCCATATTGAACTCGCCGCCTGGCTGCGGCTTTCGCTCGCGCCGGGGCTGAAGCCCGCTGCCCTGCGCCTACTGCTGGGTGCTTTCGGACTGCCGGAAGCGATCTTCAATCAATCGCCCGAGGCGCTTGCCGAGTTCGCAGGCGAGGCCGCGGCGCGCGCCGTGCTGGCGCCGTCCGGCCCGGATTTCGACGCGCAACTCGACGCGGTGATCGCATGGAGCGAGCTGCCCGGCAACCACGTGGTGACACTCGACGACCCCGCCTACCCGCCCGCGCTGCTGACCATGCCCGATCCGCCGCCACTACTATATATAAAGGGCCGGCTCGAGCTGTTGCATACGAAGGCGGTCGCGCTGGTGGGCAGCCGCAGCGCGACGCCGCAAGGCGCGGAGGACGCGGAGCGCTTTGCGCGTGAGCTTTCGCAGGCCGGTGTCACGATCGTTTCCGGGCTCGCGCTGGGCATCGACGGTGCCGCGCATCGAGGCGGCCTGGAAGGCGCCGGTAGTACGGTGGCCGTGATCGGCACCGGAGCTGACCTCGTGTATCCGGCCGCGCATCATGCACTGGCGCGGCAGATTGCAACACAAGGCGCGATCCTTTCGGAATGGCCGCTCGGCACGCCGGCGCGCGCCGCCAATTTTCCGCAACGCAACCGTTTGATCGCCGGCCTCGTCAGCGGGGTTGTGATCGTCGAGGCCGCCATGCGCTCGGGCTCGCTGATCACAGCTCGGCTTGCCAATGAAATGGGGCGCGATATCTTCGCCCTGCCCGGCTCGATCCATGCGCCCTTGTCGCGCGGTTGTCATCGAATCATCAAGCAGGGCGCCAAGCTGGTGGAAACGCCCGATGAGGTGCTGGAAGAATTGGGCATCGCGAAGCCCGTAGCAACTGCGCCGGCATCACCCACAGCCCCGCCGGCCATGAGCGCAGAGGCGTTGCAACTCCTCGACGCACTCGGCCACGCCCCCGCCACGCTTGAAATTCTTGCCACCCGTACCGAGATGGGGGACGCGGCATTGCAAAACACGCTGCTGCAGCTCGAACTCGCCGGCCAGGTGACCGCGCTGCCCGGCGGCCGCTTCACGCGAGCCACCCACGGCTGACCCCGCATGGACCATGGGTTGACCACCATTCGGGATCGGCCATGCTACATTCGCGCCAAAGCACCTGACAAAAGTACGCAAGGAACGACCATGCCCGCGCTGAATCTCGACACCGACCAAGACCGGATCGCCGAGCGCGTCAACGAACCCGACACGCTGTTCGTTGCCTGCCTGTGCGCGGAGTGGTGCGGGACGTGCCGTGAGTATCGGGATGCCTTCGACCGGCTGGCCGATAAGCATCCGGAGATCTGTTTCGCATGGATCGACATCGAAACGCATGCGGACCGCTTCGACGATCTGGATGTCGAGAATTTCCCGACCATCCTGATCGAAGACTCAGTAACGACACGTTTTTTTGGCACGGTTTTGCCGCAGGCGGCGATTGTGGAGCGGATGTTGTCCGATCTGACGGCCGTGCCCGGCGTCAGCGGCGCACCCAAACTGCGGCCCGCGCTCGCCGTCGCGTGACTGTGGCCGCCGGCCGCTGAACCTTGCGGCACGGGCGTTGCGAGCGACACACAGCGCGTTTTCCGCAGCTTGCCCAGTTACTGAGCGCGCAATTATCATGGCGCGCTTTTTATGGCACTTGACACGCCGCGTTGGCGCCGTGTGCTATAAAGCGGTCGTTATTGGGTCGCAAAGGTCGCAAACGAGGGTCGCGCTAATAAATGCGCACTCAAGGCCATCAACCCGGATCTACCAACCTCACATCGAGTCATGTCCAAAGCACTGATCATCGCCGAAAAGCCTTCCGTCGCGAACGACATCGCGCGGGCTTTGGGCGGCTTTACCAAGCATGACGAATACTACGAAAGCGACGACTACGTCCTTTCCTCGGCAGTCGGCCACTTGCTGGAAATTGCCGCGCCCGAAGACTATGAAGTCAAGCGCGGCAAGTGGAGTTTCGCCAACCTGCCCGTCATTCCGCCGCATTTCGATCTGAATCCGATCGCCAAGAGCGAGTCGCGCCTGAAGGTGCTGACCAAGCTGCTCAAGCGTAAAGACGTCGATCGCCTTATTAACGCATGTGACGCGGGGCGCGAGGGCGAGCTGATTTTCCGCCTGATCGCGCAACACGCGAAAGCCAAGCAACCGGTACAGCGCCTGTGGCTTCAGTCGATGACAGCCGGCTCGATTCGCGACGGCTTTGCCCGTCTGCGCAGCGACGAAGAAATGCAGCCACTCGCCGATGCGGCGCGCTGCCGCTCGGAAGCGGACTGGCTGGTCGGCATCAACGGCACGCGCGCCATGACCGCGTTCAACAGCAAGGGCGGCGGCTTCTTCCTGACCACGGTCGGGCGAGTGCAGACGCCGACGCTGTCGATCGTCGTCGAACGCGAAGAAAAGATTCGCCGCTTCGTGCCGCGCGATTACTGGGAAGTGAAGGCGGAGTTCGTCTGCGCGGCCGGTTTCTACGAAGGCCGCTGGTTCGATCCGCAATTCAAGCGCGACGAGTTCGATCCTGAAAAACGCGATTCGCGCCTGTGGGCACTGCCCGCGGCCGAAACGATCGTCGCCGCCTGCCGCGGCCAGATCGGCAAGGTAACCGAAGAATCGAAGCCGTCCACGCAACTGTCGCCGGCGCTGTTCGACCTGACCAGTTTGCAGCGTGAAGCCAACGGCCGTTTCGGCTTCTCGGCGAAGAACACGTTGGGCCTCGCTCAGGCGCTGTACGAAAAGCACAAGGTGCTGACCTATCCCCGGACCGACGCGCGCGCGTTGCCGGAAGACTATATGGATACGGTCAAGGAAACGCTGGGCATGCTCAAGGAGAGCAACAACTATCTCCCGTATGCCAAGCAGGTGCTCGACAAGGGCTGGGTGAAACCGAACAAGCGCATCTTCGATAACTCGAAGATCAGCGACCACTTCGCAATCATCCCGACGGCGCAGGCGCCGAAGAATCTGTCCGAACCGGAACAGAAGCTCTACGACCTGGTCGTGAAGCGCTTCCTGTCGGTGTTCTTCCCGGCCGCTGAGTACCGGGTGACGACGCGGATCACGGAAGTGGTCGGTCATCACTTCAAGACTGAAGGCAAGGTGCTGGTCGAACCGGGCTGGTTGCAGGTCTACGGCCGCGAAATCAGCGGGGAAGACGCGAACCTCGTGCCGGTGCAGAAGGACGAGAAGGTCAAGACGGACAAGATCGCCGCCCAGCAACTGGTGACGAAACCGCCCGCACGCTACAACGAAGCGACCTTGCTGTCGGCCATGGAAGGCGCGGGCAAACTGGTCGAAGACGACGAGTTGCGCGAAGCCATGGCGGCCAAGGGGCTCGGCACGCCAGCCACGCGCGCTGCCATCATCGAAGGGCTGCTTGGCGAAAAGTATCTGATCCGCGAAGGCCGCGATCTGATTCCGACCGCCAAGGCATTCCAGCTGATGACACTGCTGCGCGGCCTCGGCGTGAAGGAACTGACCGCGCCGGAATTGACCGGCGAGTGGGAATACAAGCTCTCGCAAATGGAGCGTGGCAACCTGCCGCGCGACGCGTTCATGCAGGAAATCGCCCGCATGACGCAAACCATCGTCAAGCGCGCGAAGGAATACGATTCCGACACGATCCCGGGCGATTACGCGACGTTGCAAACGCCGTGTCCGAATTGCGGCGGTCAGGTGAAGGAAAACTACCGGCGCTTTGCGTGCTCGAAGTGCGAGTTTTCGATCTCGAAGATTCCGGGCGGCCGTCAGTTCGAAATCCCGGAAGTTGAAGAGCTGCTGCAGAACAAGACCATCGGACCGCTGTCGGGTTTCCGCAGCAAGATGGGCCGTCCGTTCTCGGCGATCCTCAAGCTCTCGCTCGATGACGAGATCAAGAACTACAAGCTCGAATTCGACTTCGGCCAGGACTCCGGCGGCGAAGACGGCGAACCGCCTGACTTCTCCGATCAGGAGGCAGTCGGCTCATGCCCGAAGTGCAAGGGTCGCGTGTTCGAACATGGCATGAGCTATGTCTGCGAGAACTCGGTTGCCAATCCGAAGACTTGCGACTTCCGCTCGGGCAAGGTGATTCTGCAGCAGGAAATCGCGCGTGAGCAGATGTCGAAGTTGCTCGAGGAAGGACGCACCGACCTGCTGACGAACTTCAAGTCGTCGCGCACCGGCCGCAACTTTAAGGCGTTCCTCGTCAAGCAGAACGACGGCAAGATCGGCTTCGAATTCGAGAAGAAAGAGCCTTCGGCCAAGACCGCAGCGAAAACCGCGGCGGCGAAGACGGCAGCGAAGGCTGCGCCGGAGTCTGATGACGAAGACGCACCGGTCGCAGTAAAGGCGGCGCCCGCGAAGAAGGCCGCGGCGAAGAAAGCACCGGCCGCGAAGACTGCGGCAGCGAAAACCGCCGCAGCCAAGAAGGCGCCGGCCAAGAAAGCGGTAGCGCGCAAGACGGGATCGTAATTCGGGCGGAAGCCGGAGGAGGGTATTCAGCTTCCGGCCAACTCCGAACTTGCCGATAAAAAAGGCGCAGTCACTTACGTGACTGCGCCTTTTTATTTGTCGGCCCGACTGCGCTTATCTCAAGCGCTACCGGCACCTTCGCCCGAATCGTTACAGCGGCGACAGAGCGGTAGGCCGCGGACGATTCGTCGTCTTCGTCAAAGTCTTCGGCAGCGGCGATAACTCGCTATCCAGCAGCCGTGACAGCGGCTCAGCGCCATCGAATGCTTCCGGCGGCATGGGATCCGCTGAATCGAGCGCGGCGGACGTGGCGGGCCTGCCAAGCCCGTCCTTGATCCACTGCTCACCGAGCAGACTGTTCGGCGTCTGGCTGAAATGCTCGACCAGATGATCGATGAACGTACGCACCTTGGCCGGCAAGTGACGGCGGCTCGGATACGCGATATTGATCTCGACCTGCGGCAAACGGAAATCGCCGAGCAAACGCACGAGCCTGCCGCGCGTCATGTCGCGGCCAATCAGGTAGCTCGGCAGAATCGCGATACCCATGCCGAGCAGCGCGAACTGCCGCAGCATCTCCGTGTTGTTCGCCACGATAACGTTGACCGGCCGCACGCGCACTTCGCCTTCCGAACCCGTGAACACGCGCTCGTCACCCCAATACTCGGACGGCAAGCTCAGGCACGGGTGCTCGAGCAGATGCTCGGGACGCGTGGGCGTGCCGTGCTTTTCCAGATACGCAGGCGTCGCGCACACTGTCATGCAACCGGTGGTCAAACGCCGCGTGACAATGCTCGCGCTGCGCATCTGCCGTGTGACCACCACGCCAACGTCGAAACCTTCTTCGACCAGATCAACCTGACGGTCGACCAGCGTGACATCGGGAATGACTTTCGGATAGCGCTCTGCGTAGGTTTGCAGCACAGGCGCAAGGTTATGCAACCCGAACACGACCGGCGCAACTATTCGCAACGTGCCGACGGGTTCGTGATTGCGTGCGACCACCATCTGCTCGACGTCTTCCAGTTCGTCGAGAATCTGGCGCGCGCGCTCTAGATAAACCTGACCGGATTCGGTCAGAGACAAGCTGCGGGTTGTGCGATTGAGCAGCCGCGTACCAAGACGGCCTTCGAGATCGGCAACGTGACGGGTGGCAACTGCGTTGGAAATATCCATCGCGCTCGCAGCGCGGGCAAAACTGCCGAGATCCGCCACTTTGACGAAAACTCGCATCGACTGCAAATGATCCATAAGACAACTCCTGCCGTGTTACAGCTTCCTGACAATTAGTGAAAACCAGTGAAGCGAACTTGGAATTCTCCTACGACTCGCGAAATCGTGCAGAAGTTGCCCGCGAAAGACGAAATATTGTCGAAATTTGTGCGACTGTGTTCCCCAGTGCGGGGCACGACCTTCGATTGTTCCGACAAGAGCAACAATCTGCTGCAGCGCAGCTTGCACTGCCTTTTTTGTTCGAACAGATGCAACGGTCGTCCGGCATTATGAAATGCGAAAAAGTCGTAATGCGGGGCCGGATCGGAAAAGAAAAACCGCCCGAAGGCGGCTTCCGTGCGAAGTGACCACTCACCTAATCAGGCAGCGAGCTTTCCTTCGAGCGCGAGCTTGGTCTCTGTCAAAGCCGGCGGCAGACCTTGCTGCAATGTGTCAAATAGCTCGGTATGGAGCGCGAGTTCGGCGCGCCAGGCTGCGTCGTCGACCGAGATCACCTGCTGGAATTGTTCGCGGCTGAAATCCAGGCCGCTCCAGTCGAGGTCTTCATAGTGCGGCGACACGCCGAACGCGTGTTCTTCACCTTGCGCCTTGCCTTCGATACGCCCGACCATCCAGCTCAACACGCGCATGTTCTCGCCGAAGCCCGGCCAGACGAACTTGCCGTCCGCGCCCTTGCGGAACCAGTTGACGCAGAAAATCTTCGGCAGCTTCGCGTTCAGTCTCTCGAGACGCTCGCCGGTGTTCAGCCAGTGCCCGAAGTAGTCGCTCATGTTGTAGCCGCAGAACGGCAGCATCGCGAACGGGTCGCGGCGCACCACGCCCTGCTGCCCCGCCGCCGCTGCGGTCGTTTCCGAGCCCATGGTGGCCGCCATGTAGACGCCTTCAACCCAGTTGCGCGCTTCGGTGACGAGCGGCACGGTGGTCGAACGGCGGCCGCCGAAAATGAACGCGTCGATCGCGACGCCCGCCGGGTTCTCCCAGTCGGCATCGATCGACGGACATTGCGAAGCCGGCGCTGTGAAGCGCGCGTTCGGGTGCGCGGCCTTGCGCCCGCTCTCCTTCGCGCTCGCCGGCGTCCAGTCCTTGCCCTGCCAGTCGATCAGGTGCGCGGGCGGCTCGTCGGTCATGCCTTCCCACCAGACGTCGCCGTCGTCGGTCAGCGCGACGTTCGTGAAGATGACGTTTTCCTTCAGCGTGGCCATCGCGTTGAAGTTGGTCTTTTCGCTTGTGCCCGGCGCGACGCCGAAATACCCCGCCTCCGGGTTGATCGCGTAGAGACGGCCGTCCTTACCCGGCTTGATCCATGCAATATCGTCGCCGATCGTGGAAATTTCCCAGCCGTTCAGACCTTCCGGCGGAATCAGCATCGCGAAGTTGGTCTTGCCGCACGCCGACGGAAACGCCGCCGCGACGTGATGCTTCTGTCCTTGCGGCGACGTCACGCCGAGAATCAGCATGTGCTCTGCGAGCCAGCCTTCAGCACGGCCCATCGTCGACGCGATACGCAGCGCGAAGCACTTCTTGCCGAGCAACGCGTTGCCGCCATAGCCCGAGCCGTAACTCCAGATTTCGCGCGATTCAGGGAAATGGACGATGTATTTGGTGTCGTTGCACGGCCACGGCACGTCTTTCTCGCCCGCCGCGAGCGGTGCGCCGACCGAGTGCACGCACGGCACGAACTCGCCGTCTTCGCCCAGCACCTCGTACACCTTGCGCCCCATACGCGTCATGATGCGCATGTTGGTGACCACGTACGGGCTGTCGCTCAACTCGACGCCGATGTGCGCGATCGGCGAACCGAGCGGCCCCATCGAGAACGGCACCACGTACATGGTGCGGCCGCGCATGGCGCCGTCGAAGAGGCCGTTGAGCGTTGCGCGCATCTCAGCCGGTTCGATCCAGTTATTAGTTGGCCCGGCATCTTCACGACGCTGCGAGCAGATGTAAGTGCGATCTTCGACACGCGCCACGTCCGACGGATCGGACCATGCGAGATAGGAATTGGGACGTTTGGCGGGATTGAGCTTCTTGAGGGTGCCGGCTTCGACCATCTGGGCACACAGGCGGTCGTACTCTTCCTGTGAACCGTCGCACCAGACGATTCGATCGGGCTGGGTCACGGCGGCAACGCGCTGGACCCATTCGATCAGTTTTCGGTGCTTGACCCACTCGGGTGCCCCTGCGGACGCCTCGATAGTGGGCTGTCCTTCGAATGAGGGATGATTCATCGACCTGTCTCCGTTTTGAAAGCAATAGAAAAACGGTACAAGCCCAGTGACGCTGCATGCGAGAGGCGTTCAATTCATCGCGACGACATTCCTGCAAGCCGACGCGTAATTTGTGCAGGTCATCATGGGCTACACAGCCCGTTGCGCGGAGGTTCCAGCCGACGGTCGTCTGCAACCGTCTGTAAAGCGACTTGCCTCAACACGCAACAAACTGTTAAAAACGATGTCAATCGGCCTTGCCGTGGCGCTGCCGTTCTACGCGGCAGCTTCTACAGTAAGGCATTCAGCCAGACCGGCATGTGACCTGGGTCACATGGTGGGACAGTCAGCATAACACTCGGTTCCGCACCGCTATGGTGCACCGCAAGACACATACCATGAAGATTGCCATCCTCGACGATTACCAGGACGCCGTCCGCAAGCTCGACTGCTTTCAACTGCTGGCCGACCATGAGGTCAAGGTTTTCAACAACACCGTCCGCGGTCTCGGCCAGTTGGCGAGCCGTCTTTCCGAAGTCGACGCACTCGTCCTGATTCGCGAACGTACCCGCATCAACTCGCAACTACTCGATAAATTGCCGCGTTTGCGCATGATCAGCCAAACCGGCAAAGTCTCCAGCCATATCGATCTGGCAGCCTGTACCGAGCGCGGCATTGCCGTGCTGGAAGGCAGCGGCTCACCGATCGCACCGGCCGAACTGACTTGGGCCCTCATCATGGCCGCTCAACGACGGATTCCGCAATACGTAGCAAACCTTAAGCAAGGAGCCTGGCAGCAGTCCGGTTTGAAGACATCTGCGCTGCCGCCGAACTTCGGTTTGGGCCAGGTGCTGCGCGGTCAAACGCTGGGGATTTGGGGTTACGGCAAGATCGGCCGCCTGCTTGCCGGGTACGGCAAGGCATTCGGCATGAACGTGCTGATCTGGGGCCGCGAGCATTCGCGTGAAGCGGCTCGCTTGGACGGCTTTGGCGTGGCCGAGAGCCGCGAGGCCTTGTTCGAGCAGAGCGACGTGCTGTCGTTGCACCTGCGACTGCATGACGACACGCGCGGCATCGTCAAGCAGGAAGACCTGATGCGGATGAAGCCGACCGCGTTGCTCGTGAACACGAGCCGGGCCGAATTGCTCGACGACAATGCGCTCGTCAATGCGTTGTCGCACAACCGTCCGGGGATGGTCGCGATCGACGTCTACGAAAGCGAGCCGATTCTGCAGGGCTACAGCCTGCTGCGCATGGAGAACGTGATCTGCACGCCGCACATCGGCTACGTGGAACGCGAGAGCTACGAACTGTATTTCACCGCTGCATTCCAGAACATTCTGGCTTTCGACGCCGGCGATACGTCCAGCGTGGCGAATCCGGAAGCGTTGCAGGGCGGGCGTCGGCGTTAATTTTCGGCGTTAGTCCCGCGCCACTACCCGCCTCAGCGCGCTTCGTGCGCACCGGCTTCCAGCAGATCGGGCATGCGTTCCAGAAAGGTCTCGCCGTCGGCGCGGCCGAGGTTGTACGCGTGCACCATCTGCGAGGGGCTCGTGTAGTCCCAACTCGAAATGGGCACCTTGCGCGACGGCTGCACGTAGAGCCGTTGCTGCACGCCGTGCGGCACGACGAACATCTGCGGCCGCGGATAAAGGCGCGTGACCATCACCAGCACATTGCCGGGCGCATCGGCGTCGAGCGCGCCGACCGGCACGTTGTCGACCATCCCGCCGTCCAGCACCGGCCGGCCATTGCGCCGTAGAACCGGCGTGAACGGCGGCGTACTCGACGATTGCAGGATCAGATCGGCGAGGTCCTCGACGCTCGCGCAATCCTGCGCTCGCACGAATTCCGGATGAAAGCCGAGCGTCTGACCCAAGGTCGGATGCAGCGTTTTGCGTACGTATTTCTCGATGTTGTACGCGATCAGGCCTGCGGCAACGGCACTGCGCGCGCCAAGCCAGCGCGGCAGGTGCGACACGCCGATGCGGATTTCGGGCGCGTCGGCGAGCGTGGAAAATTTGTCGCGATAGATATCGAGCAGCGCCTGCCGGTAGATCCGGTAGTGCGGAAACACCGATTCGCCACGCAGCAGATTGCCCCAGTAGGCATTGCGGGTGTTGTGGCGCAGCGCGTCTTCGTAATAGCGCATGACCCAGTCGGAATCGCGCGTGTAGAGCATGCACGCAGTGGCGGCGCCGGCCGAAATGCCGGCGATGACGCGCGGCCGGATATCCAGCTCCGGCTGCACCACGTCCCAGAATCCCGCCTGCCACCAGCAGCGATTGCCGCCGCCGGCGAATACGACCTGATCGAACATCTTGGCTTTTTCCTCTAATACAGCTTGCTGGCCCGTTTCAGGTGTCAGTCGAGCAGCGCGTAGGTGGTGGTGGCGTGGACGGCCATGTTGCCGGCTTCGTCGAATAACTCGACTTCGCCGAACACGAGATTACGGCCCATGCGCAGCACGCGCGCGGTGACCAGCACGTCGCCGTTGCGGACCGCGCGCATGAAACTGATGTTGAGCGAGACGGTGCTCATCGGCTTGAAACCGCCGAGCGCGGCCGAAATCGCGACGATCATTGCCGTGTCGGCGGCCGCCATGAATACCTGGCCGCAGATCACGCCGCCGGAGTGGCGCAGTCCGCCGGAAAACGGCAGGCGCAAGGTCGCACTTTCTTCGTCGACCTTGACCGGAGTCAGCGTAAGCGCGCGGACCCAGGGCGCGAGGATGCGGTCGAGCAGCTCGTTAATCTCTTTATCATCCATGGCGGTCCCCGGTCGAAAGCCGCGCGACGCTTCGCGCGGCAGGTATCCGCGACATGATACCGGCACGGAGAACCGCGCGCCTTCCCGCTGCCTCAAGGCTGGCAGCTCGAGTGCCGGGTCGCCGCCCTTCCAGATTTTTTAAGAAATCTGCTAAAGGGGCTTGGCAATCTCGGAAAGTTTCGGCATAATTTCGCTTCTGTTGGGGGCGTTAGCTCAGTTGGTAGAGCAGCGGACTCTTAATCCGTAGGTCGAGTGTTCGAGTCACTCACGCCCCACCAAAGCATTCAACAAAAAGCCCGGTCCTTGCGACTGGGCTTTTTGCTTTTCAGCGCCGGTGCGGTGCGAAAATACCGGCTCCGCATTCCCCCGACATGCCATCGGGAACCCACGATCCAAAACGCCGGAATCGCACTATGTCCAAGTCAAAATTACGCCCCGGGGATCTGGGTGCCCCGCTCTCCGAAAAAGAGTTCGAAGAACTCGATGACTTTCTGACTTCCGACCAGACGTCGGACGAGACCCTAACAATCATGGGCCTGGACGGCTATCTGACCGCCTTGGCCATCGGCCCCACTACCGTACCGCCAAGTTACTGGCTGCCACGAGTCTGGGGCCCGAACGAGGATGACGCTCCCAAATTCGAGACAACGGATCAGGCGCAGCATATTCTCGGACTGATCTTGCGGGACATGAACGGCATCATCACCAGCCTCGAAGACGACCCGGACGATTTCGAACCAGTGCTTGCCTTTAGGCGGATAGGCGACCGCGAATACCTCGACGGCGAAGCGTGGGCTTTGGGCTTCATGGAAGGCCTCATGCTGGTTCGGGCAGATTGGCAAGCGCTGTTCGATAACGAGCAGGGCCGGGAATGGCTGAATCCGCTGTATCTGATGGGCTCGGACGAGATTCTGCCGGAAGAGCAGCAGTTGATCGCCACGGCAGAACAGCGGGAAGTCCTCACCAAACAGATTCCCGCCAGCATCGCCGCGATCTATCGTTTCTGGCTGCCCCACCGTCAGGCAGTCCATGAGCGAAAGCTCGCCGCCGCGATGCAGCGCACTGAACCCAAAGTCGGACGCAACGACCCCTGTCCTTGCGGCAGCGGCAAGAAATTCAAGAAATGCTGCGGCGCTGCGGCGGAGCTTCACTGAAAGTCATTTCCTTCAATACACCCCACCCCACTGCCCGATACCGTTGAGCGTCGCAAATCCTGCGCACTCACGTATCGAGGCATCAGATGACCGTCTTACTCTCCATGGCCGCCTTCGCCTTGGCCTCGTCGATTTCACCCGGGCCGGTCAATGTCGTCGCGCTGAGCGCCGGCGCACAACATGGATTCGCCGCGAGCATGCGGCATGTGACCGGTGCGACCGTCGGGTTCACGCTGCTGTTGTTGCTCATCGGTCTAGGGCTGCACGAATTGCTCGCGCATTTCCCCAATCTGATCGACATAGTCAAATGGGCCGGCGTCGGGTTCCTGCTTTACATGGCCTACAAACTCGCCGTCGATGACGGCAAGCTCGGCGCGGACAAACCCAGCCGCGGACCCTCCTTCGCCTACGGCGCGGCAATGCAATGGCTCAATCCGAAAGCGTGGCTCGCGTCGCTAGCCGGCATGGGTGCCTACGCGGCCGATGGCGACGGCCGACTCGTCTGGCAATTCACCGTCGTGTACTTCGTGGTTTGCTATCTGTCGATTGCCAGCTGGGCGTATGCCGGCACGTTCCTGCGTCGATACTTGCAGGAGCCGAAGCGCGTGAGGTTTTTCAATCGTGTGATGGCGGCTTTGCTCGCGGCTAGCGCGTTGTATCTGCTGATAGCGTGACGCGAAACACGCGTCCGCAATTCAACTGCGATACTGCCCCGGCGTTGCCGCGACCAGCCGCTTGAACGTCCGCTGCAAATGCGCCTGATCGGCGAAGCCGGCATCGAGGGCAACATCCGCGATCGGGTGGCCGCGCCGGAGTTGCGCGCGGCTGAACTGGATGCGTCGGTTGATCAGATACGCGTGCGGCGTCATGCCGTAACGCTGTTTGAACGCGCGGATCAGGTGCGAAGCGGATAGCTCAGCTGCCTCGCAGACATCTTCGAGCTTCAACGGACGGGTGCAATTTTCGGCGATGAATTCCGCGGCTCGCGCGAGTTGGCTGCTCGCATCGTGATCCGGCAAGGGCGCTGGATTCAACTTCTGTTGTACTTCCGAGAAGAAAGTAAGCGCAGCGCTTTCCTTGCGCATGAGTTCGCTGTCATCGTCGACGAGGATCGTGTAGAGACGGTTCAAACCGTCGAACAACGCCGGGTCCGTCGTCATGGTCTGCGAGAAAGCGCGAAACGCGCGGTTGTCGCTGAAACCCAGGTCGTGTTGCAGACCCGTGAGCCAATCAACGTCCACATGCAGCATCCGATACGACCAGCGCTCGTCGGCAACCGGGTTGCACGCGTGCACGTCGTCCGGATTCATCATCACGACCGCACCGGCGCCGATCCATTCACTCGCGTGACGATTCAAGTACACGCTACGGCCGCCGGTGACGGCGCCGATCGAGAACGTCTCGTGCGAGTGCTTGGCATAGCAGACCTCGCGGCCGTCTTCGATGGAACGCGCCTCGATGAACGGCAACGCGTCGTCGCGCCAGAATTTCGGCGCCGCCGCCATCACCGCTGCATCACTCCGGTCATTCGTCCCGCTCATCTCGTGCTCCTCGGTCAGGCGCTTTATTCCGTCGCAACTTCGTCGCCGCGGCACAGTCGGCGCGAACCACATCGTAACGGTCCAAACCGCCACGGACCAGCGTTGAAAGCATCGCCCCCGCAGGAAATCCCAGAATTCCATGCTTGCCAATCTCAAAACACATAGTTATATTATGACTAGATAAACAAAGACTAGCCTGCAGCCACTTTAACCATGGTCCGCCACTCTCCGCTCGCCCTCGCCGTTCTCGCCATGCTGACTGAAGCGCCGATGCATCCGTATCGGATGCAGCAGCTCATCAAGGCACGCGGCAAGGACGAGGTCATTAACGTCGGCCAGCGCAACAGCCTGTACCAGACCATCGATCGCCTGGTGCGCGGCGATCTGATCGCCATCCGCGAGACGGAGCGCGACGGCGCGTTCCCCGAACGCACGGTCTACGAAATCACCGAAGCCGGCCGCGACACCGGGCGTCTTTGGCTGCGCGAACAGCTTGCGCAGCGCACCCGCGATTTCCCGGCGTTTCCGGCCGCGCTCTCGCTCTTGCCTCTGCTCTCGCCCGAAGACGTGTGCCGTCAGCTCGATACCCGCATCGGCGCGCTTGAGCGGGAATTGGCCCGGCTCGATGAAGCCACCGCACAAGCCACCCAGATGGAAGTGCCGCGGCTGTTCCTGCTCGAAGTTGAACTCGTGCGCGCGCAACTCGTTGTCGAGCTGGAATGGGTTCGCAGCGTGGTGACCGATCTGAAAGCTGGCACGCTCACCTGGAGCCAGGAATGGATAGAAGAAATCGCTCAACGTTTCACGCTGCCGGCCGGTGAATACAAGTACCGGCTTGTCCAACCTGCCGCAAAGAAGGAGGCGAAGTCATGAGTCGTGAACCCATGGAGGTGATCGTGATCGGGGCCGGCACGGGCGGCCTCTGTCTGGCGCACGGCTTGAAGCGCGCCGGCATCAACGTGAATGTCTATGAACGCGACCGCACGCGCGCGGACGGTTTGCAGGGCTATCGCGTCGGCATCAATCCGCACGGGCTCGCGTCGCTGGAAGCGTGTCTTCCACCCGAACTCTACGCGACCTTTCTCGCGACCTGCGCGCGTACACCCGGCCGCTTCAACATCCTGACCGAGCGCATGACCGAATTGCTCACGGTGCCGCTTGAAGACGAATCGATGAGCGGCGGCAAATCGGTCAGCCGGATGACGCTCAGGCAAGTCCTGCTGACAGGTCTCGAAGCGCAAGTGCACTTCGACAAGACATTCACGTCGTACGAGCAGAACGACGACGGCAGCGTCACCGCGCATTTCGCGGATGGCACGCACGTGAGCGCCGATCTGCTCGTCGGTGCGGACGGCGCGCGTTCGAAGGTGCGCCGCCAACTCCTGCCGCACGCGAAGCTTGAAAACACCGGCATCGTCAGCATCGGCGCGAAGGTGCCGATGGACGAAACATCACGCGCGCTGCTGCCGCCCAAGGTGCTCGACGGCATGACGTTAATCAATGCACCGAAGGGCTATGGCGGGATCATCCATGTGATGGAATTTCCGTGGCGCGCGGACGGCGGCGGAATGAAGGAGGGCATCGGCAGCAGCGACGCCGAGTTGCTCTCGGGCTGGCCCGGATTGCTCTACGACAACACGCGCGACTATCTGATGTGGGGTGTCTGGGGCGCACTGCACAACTTGCCGGCCGATCCCAAATCGCTCGGACCGGCCGCGTTACTCGCACTCGCGACGCAGATCACCGATGGCTGGCATCCCAATCTGCGCGCCCTGATTCGCGCATCGGATCCTTCCACCACTTTCAGCGTCGATGTGCGCACGTCGGTGCCTGTCGATGCATGGCCGACCACCAACGTCACGGTTCTGGGTGACGCCGTGCATTTGATGACGCCGGGCCGCGGCGTCGGTGCGAACACCGCGCTGCGTGATGCCGCACTACTCGCCGCGCGTCTCGCCGACGCCCAACAGGGCAAGCTGTCGGGCTACGACGCCGTCGCGGGTTACGAGGAGGAGATGCGTCGCTACGGTTTTCATGCGGTCGCGGAATCGCGCAAGCAGTTCGACGCGCGCGGCGCGTTGCATCGGCCGGTGGTCGGAAGAATGGCGTTGAGCGCCATGCGCACGAGCTTGCGCGTAGTCAACAACGTGCCGATGCTCAAGCGCCGCATGATCGACGCCGAGAACGAATTTCGCGGCGTCGATCGCAATGCGGCACCCGCCGCGCACGATCAGCAATACGGTCAATAAGTTACTTCGGCGTGATGTCGATATTGCCGAGATACTTCGCCGCCAGCGTCTTCACCGTGCCGTCGGCCTGGACCTTCGCAATCGCCGCGTTCAGTTGATCACGCAACGCGGTGTCGCCCTTGCGGATCCCGTAGGCGATGCCGCTGCCAAGAATCTTGTCATCGCGCACCGGCTGCCCGACGAACGCGTAGTCCTTGCCGGTAGGCTTCGACAGAAATCCCGTCTGACCGGCCGGCGCGAGAACGAGCGTCGCATCGAGTCGGCCCGCCAGCAGATCCGTATAGACCTGGTTCTGATCCTGATACGGCACGACGGTGACACCCGCCGGTTCCCAATGCGCCTTCGCGAAGGTTTCCTGAATCGACGCCTGCAACACGCCGACGCGTTTGCCCTTCAACGATTCCGACGTCGGCAGCAAACCGCTGTCGCGCTTCGCGATCAGTTGCGTCGGCACGCGATACACAACGGTTGTGAAATCGATCGCCTGACGGCGCTGCTCGGTGGCGTTCATCGCTGAGTTGATCGCGTCGAACTTGCGGCCTTGCAGCGCGGGAATCAAGCCGTCGAACGAGGTTTCGACCCATTTGCACGTCATGTGCGCAGCGACGCACACGGCATTGCCGACGTCGATGTCGAGACCTTGCAACTCACCGTTCGGCCCTTTCGATTCGAACGGCGGATACTGCGCCTCGAGTCCGAAACGCAGCGTCGAGGTGTCGGCGGCGATCGCGGCTGACGATGCAGCGATCGACGCGAATGCGCAGGCCAGCGCCAATAGAGGCTTGAGCAATTTCATAACGGGTCCCTTTTCCTTCGATATTGTTGTAACGCAGTATGCTGCGCGCTGATGCGTAACGACGTGACCGCGCGACGATCATACTGCTGTCAAATTAGATTTCGCACAGACGTCGCGCGCCTTCGATCAAGGTCGCGTCGTCTTTCGAGAAGCTCAGGCGGATCAAACCTGAATCCGTGCCGTCGGTATAAAACGCCGACAGCGGAATCGTCGCGACACGCGCATCGCGAATCAGGCGCAGCACGAAGTCGCTATCGCTTTCCTCGGAGAAACCGCGGAAACGCGCGAGCATGAAGAAGCTGCCTTCGCTCGGCAGCAATTCGAAGCGCGACTCGCGCAACGCATGGGCGAGCAGATCGCGCTTCTTCTGATAGAACGCGGACAGGCCGAGGTAGCTCTCGCGATTGGCCAGCGCATCGACAAACGCGTACTGCATCGGCGTATCAGCAGAAAACACCATGAACTGATGGACTTTGCGGATCTCGTCCATGAGCGCAGCGGGCGCGAGGCAATAGCCCACGCGCCAACCAGTCACGTGATACGACTTGCCGAATGACGACACGATCACGCTACGTTCAGCGAGTTCAGAATCGCAGGCCATGCTTTGATGTTTGGCGCCGTCGAACACCACGTGTTCGTAGACCTCGTCGGCGAGAATCACGATGTCGGTGTTGCGCGTCACGGCCTTCAGACGCGCGATGTCGGCCTCGCTGAACACGGTCGCGGTCGGGTTGTGCGGCGTGTTAATGATGATCATGCGCGTCTTCGGCGTGATCGCGGCGGTGACCTCGTCCCAGTCCACGCGGAAATCGGTAAGCGACAGTTTGATCGCGATCGGCGTTGCGCCTTGCAGGCGAACGATCGGGCCGTAGCTATCGAATGACGGCTCGAAGTAAATCACTTCATCGCCCGGATGCACCAATGCGCTGATCGTCGAATACAGGCCTTCGCTGGCGCTGGCGATCACCGTGACTTCGCTCGACGGGTCGTAGCGCACGCCGTACAGCGTCTCGACCTTGTCGGCGAGCGCTTCGCGCAGGGCGCCGATGCCGGCCATCGGCGCGTACTGGTTATGACCGGCGCGCATGGCTTGCGCGACACCGTCGATCAGCTTCGCGTCGGGCGCGAAATTCGGCGCACCTTGCGACAGGTTCAGCGCATCGTGTTGCGCGGCCAGTTGGCCGATCACGGTAAAAATCGTCGTGCCTACATCAGGCAGTTTCGAGCGAGCTTGCATGGCGCTCTGCATAAGGCTTTCTCCCTTTCTCCATCCGGCAGCGGATTCGCGGACTGCCCACAGCACGGCGGTCCCATCCGGTTCGATGATTAGGCATCAGCCAAAGAACCGTCACAATCGAAACTTTGTCATGCGCGGCATGCGTTTACGTCATGGCTCGCGCAATGCCGTGCTGTAGCAGGCTATGGCAATGAAATCGGGGGTTTGGCGGGAGAAATGCAGGCGTACGGGGAGCGCCGGAAACAGCAGAGGTATGACGTAATGTGATGCGGGGCGGTGTTGCAGACCAACCCGGCTGCGACCGGGCGGTCGCAGCCGTCAAAAGCAAACTAATCGACAATCAGGCGTCGTCCATCATCCGGACTTTGACCTTCTTGCCCTTCACCTTGCCCCCGCTGAGCTTGCGCAGTGCCTCGCGCGCGACGCTGCGCTCCACGGCCACGTAGGTGGACATTTCAGTCACGTTGATCTTGCCGATCTGCGAACCGGCGAAACCTGCTTCGCCAGTGAGCGCGCCGAGTACGTCGCCCGGACGGATCTTTTCCTTGCGGCCGCCGAGAATCTGCAGCGTTTCCATCGGCGGCAGCAGACGCTCGTTGCTCGCCGGCTTGAGATCGGCCAGCTTGTGCCATTCAACCTCACGCTTTTGCGCCTGTTCGAGACTGCCCACGCGGCCCATCTCGTTCATGCTGGCGAGACTCAGCGCCCAGCCTTCCTGATCGGCGCGACCCGTGCGGCCGATGCGGTGCACGTGCACTTCCGGGTCCGGCGTCACGTCGACGTTGATCACCGCTTCCAACTCTGCGATGTCGAGACCGCGCGAGGCAACGTCCGTCGCAACCAGCACCGAGCAACTCCGGTTTGCGAACTGGATCAGCACCTGATCGCGTTCACGCTGATCGAGTTCGCCATGCAACGCGAGCGCATGAAAGCCCTGCGCGCGCAGCACGTCGAGCAGATCGCGGCACTGCTGCTTGGTATTGCAGAACGCCAGCGTGCTCACCGGACGATAGTGGTTCAGCAACAAACCGACGGCATGCAGACGCTGGTCCTCGGTCACTTCATAGAAGCGCTGGCGAATCTTCGTGTTGTCGTGCCGCTCGGCGAGCTTCACTTCCTTCGGATTACGCAGGAATTGCTGACTGAGTTTGACGATGCCTTCGGGGTACGTCGCGGAAAACAGCAGCGTTTGCCGCTCTTTCGGGCATTGCTTCACAACGGTCGCGATGTCGTCGAAGAAACCCATGTCGAGCATGCGGTCGGCTTCGTCGAGCACCAGCGTGTTGAGCGACTGCAACGGCAGGCTGCCGCGCTCGAGGTGATCCATGATCCGGCCCGGCGTGCCGACCACGATGTGTGCACCGTGTTCGAGGCTGGCCGTTTGCGGACGCATCGGCGTACCGCCGCACAGCGTCAGCACCTTGATGTTTTCTTCGGCGCGCGCAAGACGGCGAATTTCCTGCGTGACCTGGTCGGCGAGTTCGCGCGTCGGGCACAGCACCATCGCCTGCACGGCGAAGTTGCGCACATCGAGGCGGTTGAGCAACGCCAGCGAAAACGCCGCGGTCTTGCCGCTGCCGGTTTTCGCCTGGGCGATCAGATCGTTACCCGCCAGCGCGATCGGCAGGCTCGCGGCCTGAATCGGCGTCATCTCGACATAGCCGAGTTGCGTCAGGTTGGCGAGCGTGGCGGGCGGTAGCGGTAGCTGGCTAAACGGCGCGCCGGCTTGAGTGGGAGTGTTCATAGGGTGAGGGCTCGCTATCGACGGAAGAGGCTGAAGAGACTGAAGGCCAGGGACTACTCGGCCATGGGGCCGGTGGCGGGACGGCCTTCGATCTGCTCGTACAGCACCGAGCCATCTTCCCCGTCGAAACGTTCGACGTAATTGCGCGCGCCGCACATCGGGCAACGGAACAGGAGCCCCTGCCCTTCATTCTTGATGACGACGTCCGACATTTCCCACTGCTCGCCGCAGGGCTGGTTTCTACAGGTAAACACGTTGATTCTCCAACTGGATTCGATTGTTTATTGGGTGAGCCGGATAAGTGGCCCAGCCGGGAATGCTGTCACTGCCGTGGTCGGCGGCGCCGGCCGCATGGGCAGAGCGCTTTAACCCAGATGCGTATGCCGCGCGCGCGTGGCGCCCACGTCCATTTCGGTGAGGCCCTGGACGATGCCGCAGTCTTCAACGGCCTGCTCGCCGTGGCATTGCTCGCGCAGCGTGGTCAGTTGCGCTTTCAGTTGCTTCAATTCGTCGATACGCGTGTCGACGTGCGCAATGTGCTCGTCGATCAGGGTATTGATGCCGCCGCAGCCGTCTGCCGGTGCGTCTGTTAGACGCAGCAACGCACGGATTTCGTCGTGGGTCATGTCGAGCGCGCGGCAGTTGCGGATGAAGCGCAGCCGTTCGACGTGTCGGGCCGAATAACTGCGGTAATTGGCTTCGGTGCGCTCCGCTTCGGGCAACAGGCCCTCTTTTTCGTAGAAACGGATGGTTTCGGTCGTGCAGTGGGCGATTTTCGCCAGTTCGCCAATTTTCATGGTCCCTCCGGAATGCGGCCTTGACCTTGTAGTGGCTTCAAGGTGTTTACTAGACCACAAATCGAACCAGGAAGCCACCCATGCCTCACGCCAACCTCGCCGAAGCGGATCGCCCGGAACGGGCCAAAGCCAGTGCCCACGGGCATGACGGGCATGTCCGCGACCATTCCGATGAGAAAGCGGATGGCCACGGTCATCCCGAATCCTGCGGTCACGGACATGAGGCGGGTGCTCGTGAAGACGCTCACGAGCACGGCGAAAGCTGCGGTCACGGCCGCGAAGCACATGACCCCGACCAGGCGCATGACCACGATGCACAGGCTCACGAGCACGGTGAAAGCTGCAGCCATGGCGGCGCAGCGAACGAGCTCAATCACGACCACGCACACGCCCGCAGCCACGCCGAGGCGTCCTGCTGCGGAACCGCGCACGCTGCGGCCCCGCCGGTCAAGCTCCCGCAATCGGAAGCCGTCGGCAGCGACCTGCGCACCTCGATCCGCATCATGCAGATGGACTGCCCGACCGAAGAAGCGCTGATCCGCAAGAAATTCAGCCGCATGCCGTCCGTGCGCAGCATGGACTTCAACCTGATGCAGCGCGTATTGACCGTCGTGCACGCGCCGGACGCCCTGGAAACGATCCTCGCCGCGATCCGTTCGCTCGACTTCACGCCTGAACTGGCAGACGCGAACCCGGACACGGCAGCAGCCGCCCCTCGCGCGCCGTCCAAGCCGTGGTGGCCACTGGCGCTCGCAGGCATCGCTGCGGTGGGCTCAGAGGCTGCGGGCTGGCTTGGCGCTCCCGTCTGGCTGGCAGCGGGTCTGGCGCTCCTCGCGATCGCCTCCTGCGGCCTCACGACCTACAAGAAGGGCTGGGTCGCGATCCGCAACGGCAACCTCAACATCAACGCGCTGATGAGCATTGCCGTAACCGGTGCGCTGATCCTGCAGCAGTGGCCGGAAGCCGCGATGGTGATGGTGCTCTTTACGATTGCCGAACTGATCGAAGCGAAGTCGCTCGACCGCGCCCGCAATGCTATCCAGGGCCTGATGCAGCTCACGCCCGAACAGGCGAGCGTGCAGCAGGCGGACGGCAGCTGGCGTCTCATGGACCTTAAGGCGATCGCGCTCGGCGCGGTGGTGCGTGTGAAGCCCGGCGAACGGATTGCGCTCGATGGCGAAATCGTCGCGGGCCGCTCGAGCGTCGATCAGGCGCCGATCACCGGTGAAAGCCTGCCCGTCGACAAGACCGTGGGCGACGCGGTCTTCGCCGGCACGATCAATCAGACCGGCTCGTTCGACTACCGCGTCACGGCCGCGGCCAGCAACACCACGCTCGCGCGCATCATCCACGCGGTCGAGGAAGCGCAAGGCACCAAAGCGCCGACGCAGCGTTTCGTCGATCAGTTCGCGCGTGTCTACACGCCGATCGTGTTCGTTGCCGCACTCGCCGTGGCGGTGCTGCCGCCCTTGCTGTTCGGCGGACAGTGGCACGAATGGGTCTACAAGGCGCTGGTGATGCTGGTGATCGCCTGCCCGTGCGCACTGGTGATCTCGACGCCGGTGACGATCGTCAGCGGCCTCGCGGCTGCCGCGCGCAAAGGCATCCTGATCAAAGGCGGCGCCTATCTCGAACAGGGCCGCAAGCTGAGCCGGCTCGCGCTCGACAAAACCGGCACGATCACGCACGGCAAGCCGGTGCAAACCGAGTTCGAGATACTGGCCGACGTCGACGTCGCTCGTTGCAGGACGCTCGCGGCGAGTCTTGCGGGCCGCTCGGATCATCCGGTGTCGATGGCGATCGCGGCAGCGGCGAAAAGCGACAGCATCGCTAGCACCAGCGCCGCGGTCGAGGCGTTCGAGGCACTGGCGGGTCGCGGCGTGCGCGGCGACATCGACGGCTTGCCGTATTGGCTCGGCAATCATCGGCTGGTCGAAGAGCTCGGGCGCTGCTCGGCGTCGCTCGAAGCGCGGCTGGATACGCTCGAGGGACAAGGCAAAACCGTCGTGATGCTGGTGGATGCCGAACGTGTGCTCGCGCTGTTCGCCGTCGCGGATACGGTGAAGGACACGAGCCGCACCGCTATCGCCGAGTTGCAGCGCCTCGGCGTGCGCGCCGCCATGCTCACCGGCGACAACCCGCACACGGCCGCCGCGATCGCGCAGCAGGTCGGTATCGACGAAGCACGCGGCAATCAGTTGCCTGAAGACAAGCTGAACGCGGTGGCGCAGTGGTCACAGGAAGGCGCGACGGTGGGCATGGTCGGCGACGGCATCAACGACGCCCCGGCACTGGCACGCGCCGACATCGGCTTCGCGATGGGCGCGATGGGCACCGACACCGCAATCGAAACCGCCGACGTCGCCTTGATGGACGACGATCTGCGCAAGATTCCGCAGTTCATCCGTTTGTCGAAGGCAACGCATTCGGTGCTGGTGCAGAACATCACACTGGCGCTCGGCATCAAGAGCGTCTTCCTCGTGCTGACGATGATGGGTCTGGGCACGATGTGGATGGCCGTATTCGCCGATGTGGGCGCGAGCCTGCTGGTGGTGGCGAATGGCTTGCGGCTGTTGCGCAGTTAAGTGTGCGGCAGCAGGCCCGTTTCAATTGCCGGAAAAGGGAGGTTGACATGGGATTCTGGGAAAAGATGTTGAGCGGGCATCGCGGCGGCGGTCACCACGGCGGTGGGTATCGGAGTAGCGGACATGGCGACTGGGGACGCGGAGACGGCAACGGCTCGCGGGACGATGGTAATGGCGGCAGGCCGCCGCCCGCATCGACGTTGACGACCGGCGTAACCTGTTCGGGTTGTCGGGCCGTCAACACGACAAGCGCCCGCTTTTGTCAGCAATGCGGCGCGTCACTGGCGTCGGCCGCATGCAAAGAGTGCCAAGCCTTGCTGCCGGCCGGCGCACGTTTCTGCCAGCAATGCGGCGCGGCGGCGCAGCGCTAATGAGAGAACGAACGGCGACCCGTTGCCTGGTGAGCGCCAAAGGCGGCCTTTAAGGTATCGGAAGGCCGCATGCCGAACAGCTTCCGGTAGTCGGTCGCAAACTGGCTCAGATGCCAGAAGCCCCACGCCGCTGCGATATCCTGAACTGAACGCGAATCACGTGACGCGTTGCACAGATCTCGTCGCGCACCGTTCAGGCGGATCGTGCGTAAATACGTGGCGGGCGCCATACCCAACACATCCTGAAAGCAGTATTGCAAAGTGCGGCGGCTCACATGCAGTCGCTCGCACAACTCCGGCACGTTGATCGCGCGCTCGCGATTGGCCAGAACATACTCACGCGCTTCCGACACGATCGACTGACGCCGCCCACGCGTGGGCATTTCAATCTGCCCATTGGCCGGTAACGCACCGACGTCGAACAACGAGGCCAGCACCGACGCCTGCAAATTGTTGCGTGCAAACGAGGACAGCGGCGCGCCGTTCGCCGCACCGTCATCGAGAAGCTGGCGCAGCGACGCGCACAAGCGCTCCTTGCGAGCCGTGCCGATCGACACGACTTCCGTGTTCGGCAGATGCTCGGCCAGACCGACCCGCTCCACTTCCGCCGCGTAGCGGCGCAGCACTTCCCCCTTCACCACCACACCGAAAATCTCGTAGCCCGCCGAAGTCAGCAATTCAAATTCGATCCCGCCCGGACGAAACGCGAGCGCATCGCTCGAGATCACCTGCGTATCGATACGACCGGAACCCTCGGGGCAAGTCGGAATGCCGAACCAGTAGGCGTCTTCCTGCACCTCGCAGGTCTGCCGCAGCGTGTGGCTGGTGGTTTCGACAAACACCTGCATGTGGTCGAGGCACAACTCCGTCAAACCGCCGACGAAGCGGCCCGCAGTCAACTGGTCGTAGGTCTGGCTCCAGCCATGGAGGTTGCGCGCCTGCTCGTCGGCGTCGTAGGCGACACAGGTCTGCACGCAAAAGCTCGGCTGTTGTGCGTGCGTCGATGGTGTCAGGCTGTCGGTTCGGAATTCAATCGTCATACCGGATCTACGAAATCGAAGTATTAAGGAGATCTGGAAGGCAATTCCCATGCCGAACGGATTCGCTCCTTACATTGCTTTGACCGCGGCCGCACATGTTCACGCCCTGTTCAATTCATGAACAGGGCTGCGCACACTGATCAGAAACGGGACGTTCATCGTTTGACAAGATGAACAGGTCTGCGCGCCATGCCTGCGGGCGTGCTTGCTGCGCGTGCACAACTCACCAGCGCGGTGCATTGGCACAGTTCTGGCTCTAGTCTGTCGCGGCCAGCGAAATATCGCGCCGGATATAGCCCATTCAAACATGTGAGGAGCACACAGATGAATCACGCAGAGATGCAGTTTCTGACTACCGAATTTCCGTACAAAAAGCAGTATGGGAATTTTATCGGCGGCGAATGGGTGAAGCCCGTAGGCGGTGAGTACTTCGACAACGTGTCGCCGATCACCGGTGAGCCGTTCACGTCGATCCCGCGCTCACGCGAAGCCGATATCGAACTCGCCCTCGACGCTGCGCATCGTGCGAAGGCAGCATGGGGCAAGACGTCGACCACCGAACGCGCGAACATCCTGAACCGTATCGCCGATCGGATGGAAGCGAATCTGCAGCGCATCGCCGTAGCTGAAACGATCGACAACGGCAAGCCACTACGCGAAACCATGGCGGCGGATATCCCGCTAGCCATCGACCACTTCCGCTATTTCGCCGGCGCCGTGCGTGCGCAGGAAGGCTCGCTCTCCCAGATCGACGACGACACCGTCGCGTATCACTTCCATGAGCCGCTCGGCGTGGTCGGCCAGATCATTCCGTGGAATTTCCCGATCCTGATGGCCGTGTGGAAGCTCGCACCTGCATTGGCTGCCGGCAATTGCGTCGTACTGAAGCCGGCCGAACAAACGCCTGCGTCGATCCTCGTGCTGCTCGAGCTGATCCACGATCTGCTGCCGCCGGGTGTGCTGAACGTGGTGAACGGGTTCGGCCTCGAAGCCGGCAAACCGCTCGCATCGAGCAAGCGCATCGCGAAGATCGCGTTCACGGGTGAGACGACGACCGGCCGTCTGATCATGCAGTACGCGAGCCAGAACATCATTCCGGTGACGCTCGAACTCGGCGGCAAGAGCCCGAACATTTTCTTCGCCGACGTGATGAATGCGGACGACAGCTATTTCGACAAGGCACTCGAAGGCTTCACGATGTTCGCGCTGAATCAGGGCGAAGTGTGCACGTGTCCGTCGCGTGTGCTGATCGATGAAAAGATTTACGACCGCTTCATGGAGCGCGCGTTGAAGCGTGTGGCAGCGATCACGCAAGGCCATCCGCTCGACACGAAGACGATGATCGGCGCACAAGCCTCGCAGGAACAACTGGAAAAAATCCTGTCGTACGTCGATCTCGGCAAGCAGGAAGGTGCGGAATGTCTCATCGGCGGTGAGCGCAATTCGCTCGACGGCGAACTGAGCAAAGGCTACTACGTGAAGCCGACGGTATTCCGCGGCCACAACAAGATGCGCATCTTCCAGGAAGAAATCTTCGGACCGGTCGTTTCTGTGACGACGTTCAAGAACGAAGATGAAGCGCTCGAGATCGCCAACGATACGCTCTACGGTCTGGGCGCCGGTGTATGGACACGCGACGGGACGCGCGCCTATCGCTTCGGCCGGCAAATCCAGGCGGGCCGCGTGTGGACCAACTGCTATCACGCGTATCCGGCGCATGCTGCATTCGGTGGCTACAAGCAATCGGGCATCGGCCGCGAAAATCACAAGATGATGCTCGATCACTATCAGCAGACCAAGAACCTGCTCGTCAGCTATAGCGATAAGCCGCTCGGTTTCTTCTGAGCGTAACAACCCTGTACGAGCGGGCCGCATTGCGCGGCTCGCTCTTTTTCAACGAGGGCATGTGATGGCTGATGAGAAGGAAGTAGCCCGCGTGATCGCCACGCCTGCTGCGGTCGATTTGATCGATAAGCTATGCGCGGAACACGGGGCCGTGCTGTTTCACCAATCCGGTGGATGCTGCGACGGCAGCGCGCCGATGATGTTCCCTCTGAGCGAGTTCATGGTCGGCTCGTCCGATGTGAAACTCGGCACGATTGCCGGCGTGCCGTTCTATATGAGCGAATCGCAGTTCGAATATTGGCAGCACACGCAGTTGATCATCGATGTGGTGCCGGGAAATGGCGGGATGTTTTCTTTGGAGCGGCCAAGCGGATTGCGTTTCTTGACACGCTCACGGCTCTTCGAGGATGAAGAGAACGCTTGGTTGGAGACCCATCCGGTCGAGCGGGCGGATGCTTAGCGTTTCTGTGTCGTGCCTAGTTCGAGTCGTCGCCGACCGCGGGTGTTGTCGGCGTACTCGCTAGCAGTGAATCGCTGTCGTCTTTCAAACCAACGCCCGTGAGACCCAAGCGTCTTGCGTGCGTCAGCAGATAGTGCAACTTGTGTGCCGCTAACTCGTAGTTAAGACCTTCGGGACGCACGTTGGAAATGCAGTTGCGTTGCGCATCACTGCAGCCTACTTTCGGCGCGTAAGTCAGGTAGATACCGAGACTATCGGGCGAACTCAAACCTGGTCGTTCGCCGATCAACATCACAACCAGTTTGGCGCCAAGCAGTTCGCCGATTTCGTCACCGAGTGCGACGCGTGACTGACGTGCGACTACTACGGGACCGATCTTCCAGTCCGTGAGTTTTGCGCAAACGGCTTGCAGCAGAGGAATCGATTGTTTCGACGCAGCGAACGCGGACAGACCATCTGCGATGACGAAGACCACTTCGGGTGATTCGACCTTGAGTTGTCCAAGCGCTGCGCGGCTCTCATCGCTCAGGCGCCTGCCGAGATCCGGACGCCGCAAATAGTGCTCGCGATCGGGCGCGGCACTATGCACATCCAGTGTGGTGAAACTTTGCGCACGCAACTGTTCGTGCAGCACGTCCGTATCGAGCGGATGGTGCACCGCGTCGCGCGCCTGCGCATGCGACAGGTTGAACGCCAGCAACGGTGCAGTCGGCAAACTGTTGCCCGCGCGGCCTAACGCGATGCGCGCGTTGGTGAACTGCCGCAACGCGTTCCATGGATTCTTTTCGAGGAAGTCGCTCATGCGATGCCCATCCAGTCATTCGCGCCTTGCAGCAGCGGTTGCTGTGACGATGCGCTGAGCAACGTGCCGCGCGCGTCGGTGATCTGCATCGACTCCAACCATTCTTCGAATTCCGGTGCGCGGCGCAGGCCCAGCACATCGCGCACATAAAGGGCATCGTGGAAGGACGTGCTTTGGTAGTTGAGCATCACATCGTCCGCACCTGGAATGCCCATGATGAAATTGATACCCGCCACGCCCAATAGCGTGAGCAGATTATCCATGTCGTCCTGATCGGCTTCGGCGTGATTCGTATAGCAGATGTCGCAACCCATCGGCACGCCGAGCAGCTTGCCGCAGAAGTGGTCTTCAAGACCCGCCCGCGTGATCTGCTTGCCGTCGTACAGATACTCCGGTCCGATGAAGCCAACCACCGTGTTAACCAGAAACGGATTGAATTTGCGAGCGACCGCATAAGCGCGGACTTCGCATGTCTGTTGATCGACACCGAAATGCGCATCGGCCGACAAGGCGCTGCCCTGCCCGGTTTCGAAATACATCAGGTTATTGCCGACAGTGCCGCGATTCAGCGACAACCCCGCTTCATACGCTTCCTGCAACAGCGCAAGCGAAATACCGAAACCCGAGTTCGCTTTCTCTGTCCCGGCAATCGATTGAAACACCAGATCGACCGGCGCGCCTTTTTCGATCGCCGCGATCGTGTTCGTGACGTGAGTCAGCACGCACGATTGCGTGGGCACCTGATAGCGTTGGCGGAAGTCGTCGATCATCAGCAATAGCTTGGTGATCGCGGCAAGATTGTCGCTGGCCGGATTGATGCCGATCATCGCGTCACCACAGCCGTACATCAGGCCGTCGAGCATCGACGCGGCGATACCTTTGACATCATCAGTCGGATGATTTGGTTGCAGACGCACCGACATGTGACCGGGCAAGCCGATCGTATTGCGAAAGCGCGTAATCACCGGACGCTTGCGCGCCGCCGCGATCAGATCCTGATTGCGCATCAACTTCGAGACTGCCGCGACCATTTCCGGCGTGAGGCCGGCGGTGATGCGCGTGAGCGCGTCGGCATCGGTCGTGCTGCTCAACAGCCAGTTGCGAAAATCGCCGACCGTCAGATGCGAGATCTCAGCGAACGCTTGCGGCGAGTGATCGTCGATCACCAGACGCGTGACCTCGTCGCTTTCGTACGGGATCAATGCTTCGTTGAGAAACGTACGCAGCGGCACCTGAGCGAGCGCCATCTTGGCCGCGACGCGCTCCTCTTCGCTCGCCGCCGCGACGCCCGCGAGCTGGTCGCCGGAACGCTGCGGACTGGCCTTCGCCATCAAGGTTTTCAGGTCGGCGAAGCGATACGTGCGACTGCCGATTGTCTCGGTATAGCTCATTTCTACGACTCCATCGCCGCTGCTTGCGCAGCGGCTCGATTCGTCACTCTTCGAGCAAAGCGTCCGACGGTGCCGCTTCGCGTTGATGGCGCGTCAACAGGAAGTAGACGTAGCCGAGCGCGAGGAAGATCGCGAACACGACGGCTACCAGGAAATTGAAGTAGACCATCGTTGCCAGACAAATCACCGCGGCCACCAGCGCGAACGCCGGAAAGAACGGAAACAGCGGCGCGCGGAACGGGCGTTCCATGTTCGGCTCCGAGCGGCGCAGCTTGAACAGCGACAACATGCTGATGATATACATCACGATAGCGCCAAATACGGACATCGTCACGATGTTCGCCGTCAGCGTCTGGCCGCCGAACTGGATCAGCTCGTCGCTATAGATCGCGGCGATGCCGACCACGCCACCCGCGATGATCGCTCGATGCGGCGTCTTGAAGCGCGGATGCACCTTGGAGAGCCACTCCGGCAGATAACCGGCGCGAGCCAGCGCGAAAATCTGCCGCGAGTAGCCGAGGATGATGCCGTGAAACGACGCGACGAGCCCGAACAGGCCGAGCCAAACCAGCATATGCATCCAGCCGCTATGTTCACCGACGATGAATTTCATGGCCTGCGGCAGCGGATCGTTGATGTTCGACAGCTTGGTCCAGTCGCCGGCGGCGCCTGCGAACACCATCACGCCGATGGCGAGCACGACCAAGGTCAGAATACCGGCGACGTAAGCAATCGGAATCGAACGCTTGGGATTCTTGGCTTCTTCAGCAGCCATCGCCACGCCTTCAATCGCGAGGAAAAACCAGATCGCGAAGGGAATTGCCGCGAACATGCCGTGGAACGAGCCCATGCTGAAGGTGTCCGCGCCAGACCAGCCGCCCTTCGTGAAATTCGCCCACTGGAACCCCGGCGACACGACGCCCATGAACACCAGCAATTCGAAGATCGCGAGCAGCGTCACGCACAACTCGAAGGCCGCGGCGATCTGCACACCGACGATATTCAGCGCCATGAAGACGAGATACGCGCCCATTGCCGCGTGTTTCGGTTCGAGCCCCGGAAACTGCACGTGCAGATAGGCGCCGATCGCGAGTGCAATCGCCGGTGGTGCGAACACGAATTCGACTAACGTCGCCGCGCCCGCCAGATAACCACCGGTCGGGCCAAAAGCGTGGCGCGCGTAGGCGAACGGGCCGCCTGCATGCGGAATCGACGTGGTGAGTTCGGTGAAACTGAAAATGAAGGTGGTGTACATCGCGGCAATAAAAACCGCCGTGATGACGAAGCCAAGCGTGCCGGCGCTCGCCCAGCCGTAGCTCCAGCCGAAATACTCGCCGGAAATGACCAGACCGACCGCGATCCCCCACAGTTGCCACGTGCCGAGCGTCTGCTTCAACTCGTGATGCGTGACTTTACCGACGTGCTGACTTTTTGACTCTGATTTCATCGGGTGCTCCTGATGTTTTCGCTTGCTCGACGCCGCAAGGCTTTGCGGTGCATGGGCGGACAGGCTTCAGCCGATGGTAGTAAGCCATTATTCAACGTGTTATCGAAATTCGGCAAAGTTCGGGCGCGATTGTGTTAGTGGGCGCTTAATTCTGTTCACGGTTGCTTTGGCGAAGTTCGCAGGATTTGGTAAATGGGGACGTGGTACTTTGATTCGCATCCCTTCGGCAATCTTCTCTTTGTTGGCCACTTAGTCATGAACCAATCGGACAATCGGGCGCGCTACGAAACGCGGCTGGGCCGCGTGCTGGACCATATTTACGATCATCTCGACGAACCGCTGGATATCGATCGTCTCGCGCAAATCGCCTGCATGTCGCCGTATCACTGGCATCGCATCTTTCAGGCGATGTATGGCGAGACGGTGGCGACGACCGTGCGTCGCTTGCGCTTGCATCGCGCGGCGGGATATCTGGCGAATGGCTCGATGCCGATCGCTGAGATTGCCGAGCGCTCGGGCTATAGCAGTTTGCAGTCTTTCACTCGCACCTTCCGCGCGGTTTTTGGAATTCCGCCGGCGCAGTATCGCAAGCAGGGTACGCATAGCCGGTTTCGTCCGGCACTTTCAGGAGACGATCAAATGACAATGCGTGAAGTGGTGATTCGAAGCGTGGAGCCGATGGAGGTTTTGTCGGTGGATCACGTTGGGCCGTATATGCAGATCGGGAAGGCGTTCGATGGGCTGTTCGGCTGGTTGGCGAAACATAATTTGCTGGCGGGACAGATGCGCATGATCGGGATTTACTACGACGATCCTGGTGTTGTTGCGGAGGATGAGTTGCGGTCGAAGGCTGGGGTTTTGTTGCCGCATCCGGTGCAGGCTGCGGTGACGGTCAGTCCGCCGGTCTCGGTGGCGCATGTGAAAGGTGGGGAGTACGCGGTGTTGCGGCATAAGGGACCGTATAGCGATATGCGGGCGGCTTATGAGTGGTTGTATGGGACGTGGCTTGTGCAGTCGGGGCGTGAGGCTGCGGATGCGCCGGTGTTTGAGGAGTATTTGAATAGTCCGAAGGACACTGCGCCTTCGGAGCTGCTGACGGAGATTTGTTTGCCGTTGGTTTGAGGGAATCGGTTCTGGTTTGGTTGTTGTGCTTGCGTTGTGCATGTTTACGCAGCGGGGTTTGGGGATGCTTCTCTGGTTTTTATAGTCTTTGTATATGTATACGTAGTAATAGTTAACAAGCACCTCGCGTTTCTGTGGATAACTTGGATCTTCGTTTACGGATCAAGGGGATGCGGAATCGATAACCCTGCGGGGGGTTGGCGAACAGGACGGGGGAGCCAGGGAAAACTTTTGACTGACCTGGCGAGGTCGTTGGTTTATCAAGGTTTCGCCCACAACGTGTCAGGTGGTTTGTACAAAAGTTGTCCAGAGGGGGTTGTGGATAAGTGCGGCGGTGCGAAGATCGAACTCGATCGTCGTAAAAATGGACGACCTTTGTGGGCCAGACGGCTTTTACGTAAAACTTTGTCGCGAAAGATTGATTCGTACTGCCAATGCGTTGACAACAGTTAGGCGCGTCGCTTATCTTCGGCTCGCGGGTCGGCTGGTCAAGCTTGCCAAGGTACGGGCAGTATTCGTCCCGGGCACTACGGGGTTACCCCGTGGATCAGAATGGCCTCCGCAGTTCGTCGCATGAGCGTGACTTGCGCGTTGCGCAAACGAGCACACGCAGCACAAGACGCGTTGACTGGCTGGCCCGCCCCTACCTCTGCTCTATGCCGCAATCCTCCCTGCAATTTGTCACCTATGCGATCGCCGATGCCATGCTGGCCGGGCCGCCCGAGGCCGCCTCGATGGTCGAGCGGATGACGCTTGTGTTGGGCGAACGCGCGGATTGGATGAATGGATTGGCGCGCGGGATTGTGAGGCGATTTGGCGCGCGGTGGGACAGTGTCGACAGTGAAGAGTTGTCGAAGGTTGTTGCTGAGAACACGGGGTTTGTCGCGGCCTGGAGAGGTGGGAATCAGCCGAGGGTTGTCCGTGTATTGCCTCGGCCGCCTGTTCAGCGGCCGCCTCCGCCCTGGTTGCACGGCGTCGTGTTGTCGCAGTTGCCGACGCTTGGTGATCTGGCTGCATGGCTGGAAGTTGAGCCGGACGAACTGGACTGGTTTGCCGATCGCTGGCGTGTGCCGGCGCAGAGTGCGGCGACACCGCTTCATCATTATTCTTACAAGGCGATCGAAAAGCGCGACGGTCGGTGTCGGATTATCGAAGTGCCTAAATCGCGTTTGCGGGCCTTGCAGAGGAAAGTGCTTCACGGTTTGCTCGATCGGGTTCCTGCTCACGATGCGGTGCATGGTTTTCGACGTGGGCGGAATACGGTGACGTTCGCGGCGCCTCATGCGGGTAAAGCGGTTGTGATTCGCTTTGATTTGATGGATTTCTTTGCGTCTGTGCATGCGGGGCGCGTTTACTCCGTGATACGTGCTTTGGGTTATCCGTTGAATGTTGCGCGGGCGTTGACTGGGCTGTGTACCAATCGTGTGCCGAGTGGTTGGCTGGTGGCGCCGGATGTGCGCGACAGGATCGATTGGCAGGAACGGCAGCGGTATCAGAATCGGCATTTGCCGCAGGGGGCGCCGACTTCGCCGGCGTTGGCGAATTTGTGTGCGTTTCGGCTGGATCTGAGGTTGGCTGGGTTGGCGCGGTCTTTAGGGGCGACGTATACGCGGTATGCCGATGATCTGGCGTTTTCTGGTGGGGAGGATCTCGCGCGGATGGCGCGGCGGCTTGAAATTCGTGTGGCGGCGATTGCTATTGAGGAAGGGTTCGCGGTCAATCTAAGGAAGACGCGGGTGATGCGGCGAGGTGGGAGGCAGCAGTTGGCGGGGGTTGTGGTGAACAGTCATCCGAATCTTGCTCGGACGGAGTTTGATGCGTTGAAGGCGGTGTTGACGAATTGTGTGAGGCATGGGGCGGGTTCGCAAAATCGCGACAGTCATACAGACTTTCGAGCGCATCTTATGGGTCGCGTCGCGCACGTTGCGATGCTCAATGCCACGAAGGGTGCCAAGCTAAAAGCGATTTTTGAGCGGATCGCGTGGGATGAAGAGCAGGATCTCTTGTGACCGCATCACCGCGAACGTAGCGAGCGCGACGCGCGGCGTCTGTCTGTTCCTGTTGCCGCTCGTTGCGATGATCGCCGTGACCGTCGGTCTATTCTCTTGCGGTGTTCATGGCGACGCGTTACCCATCGTGGCCATCGGCGCCGTGCTTAGCAACTGGTTGTGTTTCAGAGCGGTGACGTGGCTTCGTCTTCGTCCTTAGCGCCTCTGTTGGCTCAGGTACCGCCTTGTTCGCGCGCTGGTAGCGGCATCCTCCCCGGACGGTCAGCAGGCCCAAAACCCGCCCCCGCGCGCCGATGCCATCAGCGTGGTCAAACATCCATAAACTGACAAGCCCTCAGCGGCGTTCCGAGAAAATTCGCCACGTTCGTCATGACACTGAGCAATTCGAACGCGACCTCGGCGGTCCACCGGTCACCAAACACGAAGTTTTCGGCTTCCACGTTGCGAAGCCATGCGTGCGGTCCCGGCTCGGCGCGAAGCACGCAAACGGCCCACACCTGGAAATATCCGGACGAGCGTGCTGGGAGCGCCGATTCGACAGAAAAACCCAGGAGGGACGCGCGTCGAAAGCGGAAACTTTCGTCATGCCATCGGAAGCCGGCCCACTCGGCGTTGCGCGAGCGGAACACGAAAAAGTGCGCAGGGTCGTCAAACGGCGGAACCCACCCCCTGTTATCGAATGTGGCGAACTCCGCGGCGCTCGTCATCGATGCCGGCGAGCCGGTGGGCCCGACCTCGATATCGGTTATCTCGCCAAACACCTTCTTTAATCCCGCAAATATTTCGGCGTTCAGACGCCCACCGAAGGCCCTGAATTCGTCGGAGGTCGCCACCTTGATGCGCGGGCGCAGCCCGATGTGCTCGAACAGTGCCTGGTCGCCCAGCGACCCATAAAGGCGGTTGTCGTCGGCGGGATCGTGGGCGCGGCGCAAGCCTAGCGGATAAGGCAGATCCTCGGTCGGCATGCGCCTGTCGGTCGTACGGGCGGTCGGACGATCTTGAGGCGCGGTCGGGTCAGATATCATGGGTGTATGTCTTCAGCGTTGAATGTGGCTAGGTCACTGCTATCTTGCACGATATTCGGAGATGAACGCGAGTCACCAGGCAGTGTCTTGGCCATGCCTTCCATTCACGCTTGCACATGACTTATCGACGTTACAAGAATATCGATTCGTGGTCGAAAACTGGCTCGTCAAAGCGCTACAAGATACCTATTCGGGCGCTATGTTCCGTTGCATCAGAAATTCCCAAGTGTCGTTCATGAGCAGGGGAAAGCCGTACCACGGCGCTGACGGTACATGGGCGTGCAATGGCGGATGAAGGTCCTCGCAGGATGCAGCACGGCTGTATCCGACGAGTTCAGTGACGAGCGAGCTAGCGCTGCCAAGGAGTTCGTCCGGTGATCGATTCCAGATGAAGTCAGAATCGCCGCTCTGCGAATAGGCCCGCAGAACTGCGCGACCGGCCGACGGCGCATACCAATACACCTCTTTGCTGTAGCCGGTAACGGTGCAGTCTGCATCGTCGCATTTCTGAGCTTGCAACAGCTTGCTTGAAGAGTGGGGCTTGCTTTTCGTCCAGGCAGTATTGCGCTCGATCACGAACGTATCGAAAGTCCCAGCGCCGACATGTCGTTTCTCAGTGCCGATGACATGACTTTGGGAAATGGCGTGATAGGTGAACTGCCACTCGGCATCGCTGCCGAGATGCGAGGTGAGGTCTTCTGTGAACTCGTCAGACCACTTCCTGTCCTTCGCGAGCGGGAACACAAGCAGTTTTCGCTGCCCGTGCCGGGTCGCGTTGATTGACGTATACGTGTCGCTCTTTTCTTCGATATGTGTGATTGCGCCGGGGCCGCCGATGTCATAGCTTGCAATACCTGCGGACACCTCTTTAAGCGTCATTGTAGAAGGCTGGGGTGATCCAATGCTGTAGCACCACGTCGTACCGGTGGCCGGCAGTGTTCTCGAAGGTGCTGTCAGCACTTCGGCGGCGGTGGCGTTCAATTGTGAACTGCACAGGACCAAGCACACTGCAAAGCAGCGCACGAGTAGCTTGAAGTGTTGCGGCGGAATAGGAAACATGAACGGGTGGACGTAATCGGCAGGAGTGCATCATGCCAGCAAAACATGAGAACCGAAAATGTCAGCAGCGAAATATGAAGGTCTTTCCCCAATCCTTTACGTTACCGATGCTGACGCATTCGAAAAATTGCTGATCGAGACAGAATATCACTGCACATCGTTGCCACTGCTCGATTTACACAATCAATGCGCTCGGCATATTCGCCTCGGGTGTGGCTCGCGAAGTCGTTCTGTCGGGCCATTTGCCGCTACCATTCGAGCGACGCATTCAAGCAAACGATAGTGGCGAGTGAAAATGGTGTCTGGCAATGAAACAAAAGGGCGCCTCGTCGCATATAAATACCTATCATCCTGCAATCCATGACCCGCATAACCTCGCTGCTTCTCGCCGTCAGCCTACTCGCTGCGTGCTCACGATCACAAACCGCCCCTGCAGCCGATCATGCGCATTCGCCGTACACGTGCGTGCATGAAGCTGATCACCTGCCTGCTGTCGAATCGCAAGCGGATCAGCTCTATCGCTACGGCCGGTATCTTGAGGGCAAACTTTCTTCGCGGTCCGACGACGTAACGCTCGATCGCTTCACAGAGATCGCCCGATACTACCGGCTTGCCGCCGCCTATGGCGACTATCGCGCGAATCTGGCGCTCATGGGTCTTCTGTATCAAGCAAAGGATGACGGATACGAGAACGTCTCAACACCCTCGCGTAAGCAACGCGCGGATGAGTCCGCACGGTTACTGCACCAGCTTGTCGCGGAAAACATCCCGGCGGGATTCGATCGCCAAGGCGGCTTCGCCAGTCGAGAGTGGAACCTGCCGGCCGCGCTGTCCTACTACCGCAAGGCGGCCGACCTCGGCAACCCGCATGCTCAATTCGAGGCCGCAGAAATGCTGAACCCGTCCACGATCATCGGCACCACGGGCAAGGCGACCCGCGAAGACGCGGAAGTGGCGGATTCCCTATATCGCTGCGCCGCAGAACAAGGATATGGCGATGCGATCTCGACCATCGGGCGAGCGCTCGTGCAAGACGGCAAACGGGACGAGGCGATTCGGGTCTTCCACAGAGGCATTGCGAAGGGCGACGTGGGTTCCGCTTCCGCGCTCGAAGATCTGTTCGCCGAACAGCAGAAGTCAAACAAGGGTACGAGTGCGGACGCGGAGCGTGTGAGCCGTTATGAATCAATCCGCGTATTTCTGATCGACCACCGAAACGCAGGCGTCGCTCTTCCAGACGTCGAAAAGATCGTGCCGCTGCCGCCCGCACCGTTACCTGCGTGGAACGGGACGTTTCAGTGGGCCCTCGACAATGCGACGGCGAACGCAAACCCGCCGGACAAGCCATCGGAGCAACTGATGCAGCAGTTAAGTCGGGACAAGCATCTCGATCCGCATACGGGCTTGCCGCCGGTGTAGTGACCTGCAACTTCCGCGGCTGCCCAACGCACAAATCAACGGACGAAAGGTACCAATGCTGATCATTGATATGCAATGGGTGTCGAAAGGTGGCATTACGCTTGGGACAAAGCAATTCACACGTCGTCAGAGATGCGCTTCGCTTGGTCCCGTTGATCGAGAATCGAGCACGCGCGGTCTCAGCCCCAGTTGGCATCTCAGCGGTTTATACGGTATTCGTCCAATCGCTCAATAGATCAATCTTTCCTGTTACCCCGAAGCTATCAATAAAATAAGAAAAGTTTTCCGAGATGCAAAAAGCATCAATCTTCATTGATTAAATGACTCGATTTAACGTTCCCAAGCTGATCTTCATTTGCTTCTCTCCCGAGATGTTTTGTAAAATCGCCGCGACAATGCGAAGCGTATTGAATAAAAACTCGGATCGGGGTTTGGGAGCGCGAAATCAACAAGTTGGCAAACAACGCTACTGATGCAAAGAATCCAGCCTGGATTAAGTAGGTAGACGCTAATTGCAGAAAAGGGCGCGCGACAGGCACCATGAAGAGAGAAGCGGTTGCGTTGCTAGGTTGAATTTCTACAAAAACTGACAGGTAATGAGCCAGCCCGGTTCGAGCCTCCCTCTATTGGCGATTTCGTCCGTGGTTCCCAGTCACCACACAGCTTTGAGCTCGACACACCAATGACTTCACAACCCTCGTCGCCCGATTCCGGACTGCTCGCGTGGCGCGCGGCTTCGAAACGTTCGTTGCTCCGCTGGCCGGCGATTCTCGGCTTCGCAGGATTGATCGTTGCGGCGGTCAATCGCTCTATCGACCTCGCCTGTATATTCGGCTGCCTGTTCGTTGCCACTTTTCCCGTCTGGTGTTTCGTCACAGGACGAATCTTCCGTGGCCAGCCGAAGCCGTCGGTCGCCAGACAGGCGCTCGCGTGCCTCGCACTCCTGATCGTGGCGCTGGTTCTGAGCCCCACGTTCAGTGTCGATCATCGGGTATTGGACGCGAATGATGACACCACGATCATGTGGACCAAGCGCTCGCTGCTGGACACGATCCGGCAACCGTTCTACAGCCAGGACGAGCTGGTCTGGGGGCAGAGCAACTATGACGTGCGCTACGTGCCGTCAACGGTCTTCTGCCCGAAGTACAGTACGAGGCGCTATCCACTTTTTGCTGTCGAGCGCGACAGCGACTTGCTGAGCGTGTTGGCGCGCTCGGTTGACGACTGGAACAGTGCGAACTCCGCGCCACCTCCAGACATCCTCCAGCGCTTTCTTTCCCGCTGCGCGACGGAAGGCAAGGCCATGTTCGACGCGGGACTGACGAAGGAATCGGCGCTCGCGCAGGGAAACATCGATCTTTTCTTCGCGCGCGCCGAGAAGGAGCACTCCGACGCGAGCGGCCAAGTGGTGCTGGAAGATGCACAAATTCCGCCGGACATCATGAGGAAGGTCGAGACGTTGTTTGCGAATGATCCAGACCATGGTTTCCATTACGTCGATTTCAACCTGCCTGGCGAAGAGCCCGTAGCGCGCGGTGCGAAACCGACGGTACCGGGGCAGCCAGATGCCGTGCGGCGATTGAGGACAAGCGCCATTGCGGCGGCGCTGGGGCGCGGCGAAGAACTGGCGCGACTGGAAGCAAAGCAATAATGCAACGACCATACAAGAACAATGCGGAGAATCATGTTGCTGCACCGACCTCTGATCGCCATGCTGATGGCGAACCTGCTTTCCATTTCCACTGTCTACGCGAGCTCGGACATGTCCTGCGATGGGACGGCCACGCTCAGGCAGCCCAGTTATTCTTGCGGGGCCGTGCCGATTCTGAGTCCCGGCAACGACACGCGAATCAACGCGATGCTGCTGATGGCCGGCGCCGGCAAACTCGCACGGGTTCTTGCGGACCCGAAGACCGTCGTGCAATCCACGGACAGGACGAGCCAGCTCGTCGTGCCGTTCTCGTATGACTTCTCCGGGTGGATCGATACCGGTCAGAAGCAGTCGGACACAACGAACGATAATTCGACCGACGGCGCCCAG
This sequence comes from Paraburkholderia aspalathi, assembly GCF_905220735.1. Lineage (NCBI taxonomy): Bacteria > Pseudomonadati > Pseudomonadota > Betaproteobacteria > Burkholderiales > Burkholderiaceae > Paraburkholderia > Paraburkholderia aspalathi. The sequence goes on along the minus strand of NZ_CAJNBA010000006.1, from coordinate 289,377 downwards.
TCGGATAGCTACGCCGACGGCGAGGGCAACATCTGCCGCAGCGTAACCTCCGGCACCAAAGCATTTAACGACGCGATGGCCGCTGCGCACGATCTCCCGGACGACGACGTCGTGCGGCTGCGAGCGGCGCGCGCGGACATGGCGAAGGCCTGCTCGGCGGGAGGCAGCGGTCCCGTATGGACGAAGCCGGCGGGGCTCAAGTCGACGCTCGCGCTTCAATACGCGACGTACCTCGACGGCGCGTACGCGTTCTACCGGCACGATTTCGTCTCTGCGACAAAGGCTTTCGCGAGCGTGTCACATAGCGCGGACCCTTGGCTCAAGGAAACTGGACTCTACATGGCCGGCCGGGCACAACTGAACGCCGCGCAGGCCGACGCGTTCACCTCGGACACATCAACGCTGGATCCTGACAGGATCGTCAAGGTTTCGCTCGGCGCTGCCGATACCGTCTTTGGCGCCTATCTGCGAGTCTATCCGCAGGGCCGCTACGCAGTATCGGCAGCAGGTCTGAAGCGGCGCGTGGCCTGGCTCGGCGGCAACACCGTGCAACAGGGCAATCTCTACGACAAGGCGTTCGTGCAATGGTCACCGGCGACGTCGAACGTGCCGCTCGGACAACTGGCGAACGAGCTCGACAGCAAGCTGCTATTGCCGTCGAGCCGCGATACGAATCAGTTGCAGTCGCCGTCGGTGCTGGCGATCGTCGATCTGATGCAAATGCGCGCGACGGGCACCGACGATCCGACCGCACAAAAGCCGCTGACACTGAAACAGTTGGAGGCGCAGAAATCGCGTTTCGCCCGCACGCCGGGACTGCACGACTACCTTCTCGCGACCTATCACGTATATGTCGATCGCAAGCCCGACCAGGCGCTTGCGTTGCTGCCGCAGACGCCCGGCGCATCGCTCGACTACATGAGCCTGAGCCAGCAGACCTTGCGCGGTTTTGCGCTCGAAGACACTGGCCAGCAGGAGCAGGCGAGGCAACTCTGGGCGCAGTTGATTCCGCTCGCGAAGTACACGTTGCAGCGCGAGGCACTTGAGCTTGCGCTCGCGATTAACCTCGAACAGGCCGGTCTCGTCGACCGCGCGCTTTCGGACGATTCACTGATTCAGAATGAAGCCATCCGTGCAACGCTGCTTCAACGCGCAGCCAATGCGGACCTGCTGCGCGCACAGGCGAAGAACCAGTCGACCAGCCGCGCGCTGCGCGATATTGCGCTGTACACACTGTTGTACAAGGAACTCACGCGTGCACACTACCCTGACTTCATCGCGGACCTTGCGTTGGTCCCGGACCAGCCGGCGGACCCACTCAAGCCATTCGCGCTAACCGGCACCGCAGGCGATGCCAGCTACGCCTGCCCGTCGGTACGCGACGTCGCGGCGGCGTTGCAGCAGAACCCCAACGATCCGCGCGGGCTGAATTGCCTGGCGGAGTTCGTGAGGCACAATCCGCCTGCTTACGGCCTAGCGGAAGATCCGCTCATGTTCCGGCAAGCGCCACAAGCGACCGCCAACGCCGTGGCCCCACCGCCGACCCTCGGCAGCGCGCCATCGCAATTCACTGGCAAGGTCTATCAGCGGATCGGCAGCTACGTGACGGTAATCGACAATGCGCAGGCGCCTGCCGACGACCGGTCCTACGCGCTGTATCGCGCGATCCAATGCTTTGCGCCGGCCGGCGTCAGCGAATGCGGTGGCAACGACATTCCGGGCGACACGCGCAAGAAATGGTTCAACACGCTGAAGGCAAGCTATCCACGCAGCAAGTGGGCGCAGTCATTGAAGTATTACTGGTGAACGCTGGATGCCCCGGCTTTTTTGCGTGGGCCTCCTGCTATGCGCACGGATCGCGCTGGCGGGTACAGTCGATGCCGCTCATTACGATGCATTCTGGTTGTGGGCGGGCGTGAAGCCGCAACCGGTGCTGCGCGACGCGCACACCGTGTACGTGCTGCAAGGGCAAATCGAGGCGTCGCCGCAAGACGACACGCAGGTGCGTTTCATCGCGCAGGACGTGTCGCTGCCACCATTACCGGGCGCGCAAGTCTGGCTTGTCTATCGCGCCCACACGCTACGCTGGACGCCGCGCGTCGAGCGCGTCATGCTGGCTCAACTCGCGCGTTGGCGTGCATCCGGCCGGACGATCGCCGGAATCCAGATCGACTTCGATGCGCGCACCCATCATCTGCAGGACTACCTCAGTTTCCTGCGGGAGTTGCGTGAGCGGTTGCCGGCAGATTGCCGGCTGAGTATCACGGGGCTGCTCGATTGGAGCAGCCGCATCGACGCCGATCAGGTCAACCAGCTTAAACGGATAGTCGACGAAGTCGTGGTGCAGACCTATCAGGGGCGTCACACGATCGCGGCTTACGATGCGTATTTGCCGCGCGTCGGGCGGTTGCAACTGCCGTTCCGGATCGGCCTGATTCAGGGCGGGGAATGGGATGCGCCAAAGTATCTCGCCGGGAGTCCATGGTTTCGCGGCTACGTCGTATTTCTGCGCAACGAGTAGGGTGCTGGCGGTTAGAACGTGGAAGAACGCGAAAGCTTTTGGCCGTCTAAATGCCTACTTCCGGAGTTGGAGGTATTGCATATGCGGAACGGTCGCCTAGGGTCTCTAACTCAACCAATCGCCGAGAACATTAACCGATCAGCTCCAATCTAATCGTGTCGCAAGATCTGCCGCCCGCCCGAACCACCGACAAATGCATGCCGGCCGAAGATTTACCTTATCCGCTCGGCTGGCGCCGCGCCGACGATCCTGTCGGCGACAACCGCCTCTATGGATTGCTCGGTAACGAGGCTGTCTTCGAGCATATCGGGCTGCGCCCGCGCATCAACCTGGCCACCGGGGATGAAGAGCGGGCCGTCGGTGGACGTCTCAATGGCGAAATGTTCGCGGGCTTGAAGAAGGTATTTGGCTCCATAACCGATATTGAAGTCGGGCGCTCAGGTTCGCCGCCATCGATGACGAACGACGCCGAGTTTGCCACTTTCGGCTCAAGGCAATGGGTGCCCCGGACCGACGACGATGCACACTTCTTCGCGTTTCGCTCACGTGACGCCGAGTGGGTCGGCTTCCGGTGGCATGATGAAAGCTTTCGCTTTCGCAGGGCGTCTCTTCTGGGTTTCGCCCTCGAAACAGCGATGCCTGCACGCTCGTCGGGATATTTCCAGTTATGGGCCGTTTGCGTATTGAGCGACGAGCAGGCATCCAAGGCGTGGCTTCACAACGTCGAAGCTGAAAACTTCGTATTCGACAAGCAGTGGACGGCCGAAGTCGCGTTTGAACTACTCAGCGTCATGACGAACGTGGCCAACTTTTTGGGCACGACGTTGACAGCGCGTCAGTTTAGTGATGTTTGAACTTGGCGAGTGTCGCCGTTTCCAGCCGGTTTTGCTGTTCCATTTTTCACTCCTTCACGCGCGGCGCTGGCAGCAGTCCATCAGGAACGTTTGGAACGCCGTTCGATGAGGCGCTGCGGAGTATCCGGCGGCGTTACTTCTTCCATAGATAGGGATCAGGTTTTCTCTACGGCGGGAGCGCTTCTCGTTGAGTCGGTGCAGGTAGATGGCCGGTGTGCCGATCCGCACATTAGCGCCGAGAAAAAACTGTCCCCCATGTCACTCTCGGTGAAAGACTCACAGTTCCGGAGATCGTCGCCATAGACTAGCATGCAGATGTCCATCAGCGATGCGCGTCGCCTCGTCTAATGGCTTGACGGACGGCGCCTGATCGAAGCAGAGATTGCTTTCCCAATCTCATCGATGTCCTCGGCTGACACGGGAGGGTTGCCCTTGGCATTTGCTGCCGTACGTTCGACCAGAAGAAGCAGATCGGGGGTGTCGGCAGACGCGTTCGGATCTCCCTGCACCGTCGCCAAATAACCAAAATCTATTGAATCGTCGCCGCGCGTGATGGTGGCTGAGGTCGTAACACCCTTCCGACGGTCCAACGTCACAGAGTGATAAGGCATTACACCGTGCAGCTTGATCTGCTTACCTATGCCGTAATCGTAGCCCCAAACGAATTCGTTCTTTTGCCGTGAAGTGAGCTTCGGGTCAGTTGACTGCGCTTTGGCATCAAGAAAAAAAACCGTGACGTCAGGGTGATCGACCAGGCGGAATGTGACGCCAACCTGCCTGTTCGAATCCCGGTCGTCGTCTGCGACAAAAGCGTATGGCAGGCAAACACCGGCGCCGGTTGGAATCTCATATAGCGCGCGACTTGAGAAATTTGCACTAATTCTGTCGAAATGCCGCTTCGCGTCGGTGAGATCGGCGTTTCCCGTATCGGTATAGGAATAAATGCGCCCCGCTTTGAAGACCACGAAACCGAGTGACTTCCTGCCTATCCATGCCGTCGCCCCCGCAAGCACAATTGGATACGGACCGAAACTGTTCGCATCTTGGGAATCCGTACCGGGTGCTAGTTTTTTGAACGGCGCGGCGTACTCCTCGTAGAAGTCGCGCGTTACGTCGTCGGTCATGGCGAAACCGCCGTCGAAGATAAAGCGCGAATGCTGAGCACGTTGACCATCGCTGAATCGAATCGGATCCTTGACACCACCATGCAAACTCTCGCGTGTCGATAGGGCAACGTCAATCGCGCCAGGGAGCACCAGCTCGTAACGGCCCACACATTCAGTCTTGGAAGGAGAGATCGAACTTTGGGCGGCAGCGCCCGACGACAAGCCCAATAGGCATGCTAGAACAGCACCGCGCTCACACCAATCACGTAAATTCACTAAACCTCACCTTTCGGCCACCGAGGTTGGTCGCCCCCGTAATCAAACTGCTGACTAAGTCTAGCTCGGAAAATTCGTAGATCGTTTTCCAGCTTCACTTTGCATGACGCTTGCCAAAAGCCCTCAGCCGCCAAAGATGCGGGCGGCATTCGCTCGCACAGAATTCCTCATCCCGCTAATCGGCCACCAACACGGGCTTTCGACGTTCTTTCTCCAATTTCCTGGGCAAGCCGATCATCACTATATTGATGCGGATAAGCACGCCCAAAAACCACAGCGACACAGGCATACCCAGCACGGCCAAAACGACCAACACGCCGTTCGCCCCAAAGCCGGATGACAGCATCCGACTCAATATCAGATAGAACGGAGCGATCCCGAACACAATGTACATATACACTTTGGGAAACGGCGAACGCTCTTTATGCAGTCGCTCGAATAGCGCCATTCCACTTTGAATCCCATAGCAGAGATCGGATTCGTTTTCGTCAAAGGCCCGGTTGACGAAAGAGGTGGTCGTGATCGTCCGCATCACCGCTCGCTTCGACATGATGGCCCAGTAAAGCGTCAACGCAACCCCGCCCAGAAGACCCGGCCAACGCGCGAACGGCGGCATCGGTGCGAAGAGGAAGTAGAAGAAGTACGCAAATATGCCGAAGTAGAAATAAACAGCAAATATCGTGAACGACATCACCAGGCCGTATACCCAAAGCAGGTTCGTGCTGCGGTACATCCATGAGACGGCGAACGGCAGCAGAAAACAAACCACTGTAACCAGCAGTCCGATCCTCCAAGGCCATTCAGATACGGAGAGATCGTCGGCATAAGCCGCGTACGAAATACCAGTGCCGAGTAAGGGCAGCAACAGGTTCATCAGAGCAACTTTTTTTGCTGTCGCCCAAACCAGGTCTTTCGGCTCAGGCTGTGATTTCGTCATTGATTTTACCTTTGGCATCCAGGTTCACTTTCGCATAGGTGGGCCGGGTATGGCATGTGTGGCACGACCTCAGGCATCGCCGTATCCGATTATCGGCTGTTCGGGATGAGTGGTGGCATGTTCTGCGGACTTGTTTCGAACGGCATGCCCGTTTTTCCCCCGTTATAAGACTTGTTGCAATTGCAAACGTCGAGAACAACCAGATCGAACTTATAATCTGTTTGCCATCTGCCCGGAGATTTATCGCATGCGTTTGTCTTTCACGAAATGCTCCCTCCTGGGAGCGGTCCCGCTGGCCGCACTCGTCGTTTGTCTTCCCGCGTGCAGTCAGAGCGCTCCAAATAGTCAGTCTGCGGGTGTCAATACGCTCGTTAAGAAATCACTTGGCAACATGGTGTTCGTGAAAGGTGGAACCTTCACGATGGGGGACTTCGGTCCACAAGTGACGCCGGAGAAACTCCCTTTCACGTCGCAGCAGGAAAACAAGCCGGCTCATTCAGTGACGCTGGATAGTTTTTCTATCAGTAAGTACAAGGTCACTTACGCGGACCTCGATGTCTATACGTCCGCGACTGGCAAGCCGTCGTGGCCGCAGGACAAAGCTGATCGACCGTACAAGACCGCAGACAATCCAGCCGGTGTGCCTTGGCAGATGGCCAAAGACTATTGCGAATGGCTCGGCAAGCAAAGCGGTAACCCTATCGACCTACCCACTGAAGCCCAATGGGAATATGCAGCCCGTTCGGGTGGCAAGCCGGTGACTTACGGGACGAATAACGGCAAGTACGAAGCGGATCACAACCTGCCATCAGTCGATACAGTCGAACAGAAGTACACGCCTGACACGGCGGTTACTCAATACATTTATCCGGTAGGCAAATACCCACCGAACGCCTTGGGCCTTTACGACATTGGCGTCGATGGCCGGGACTGGGTCAACGACTGGTTTGCCCCCGACTACTATGAGCACTCACCCGCTAAAAATCCTACTGGACCAGCAAACGGAACCATGAAGGTGATTCGTGGCGCGGAAGGCGACAACGCCGAAACCGCCATGACGGTTTACCGCTACAAGGCGCCGCCCGCCGGCTATGTTGTGAAGACCAACGATGGCCGAACGCTGGGACCCACAGCTGTCACCTTGACCTTCCGTTGTGCGCTGCAAAAGCCTGATCCATTGTAAATCTCGCGCTCTGCCGTCAAACCACACGCACGTCCGGCATATTGTCGTAAAGCGGGTGCCTGCCGACGGCAGCCTGAAACTGGTAATCGCTCGAGTCGACCTGCGCAACGGCATAGCCGGGCGTCGGATCGACTTTCAGCATTGCTTGCAGGCTGTCGTAGTAATCGTCGATTTCTTTCGCGTCTCCCGTCGGGGTGCTGGTCAGCGACATTTCGAGAAAATCCTTCAGTTTTTGTCGCCGCACCGTGATATCGCCTGAGCGCCCTTGCGGGTGAATGTGCTGCACGACGTTGTCCAGATCGTGTTTGGTGTGCGACCACTTGAGAATCTGTTTGACCGCATCCTTGCGGTTCCCATACCAGCGGCCATACGTGTGGTTGGCCGTATCGATGCCGTCAGTCGCGTACCAGTGGCGCGTCAATTGATAGATCATCACGCCTTTCGCCTCAGGCGTCGCGTACTGCAGCATCCATGGATTGCTAAGCACGTTGTTCATCAGTTGCACGCGTGCCGCCTCTTTCTCATATTCATTGACGAGGTCGGTGAAAAGCCGGTTCAACTCTTCTACTTCCCGGCCGACTGTCGAGGCCAGATCCTGAACGCCTTGAATGACCATTACCTGAATATGCGAGAAGGCCTCGAAGGCGGTCGTTTCCACAAACTTCAGCTTCTTGAAGTTCGCGTGATAAAGCTGGTAGAAGAACCATTTGACAAATTCGGCTATGCGAAACACGTCGACCGAAACCTCGATGTCGCCCTTCGCTCCTACGCCGAGGCATAGTCCTGCCTTGGCCTTGATTCTGAAACGACCTGCTGCGTAGCTCACATCAAGCATGCATGTGAGTCCGGCACCCGCCATTGCAGTGACCGTATCGCCCACCTTGGCGAACGGTTTGTATTTGCCGCTGGGGCCCGTCTTTGCAGGCTCCATCCACTCGAGTGCGCCTTCAAGCGACAAGTCCGCACGCGCGCCGGCAAACACGTCGAGATCGGCGTTGGCGCTTGGATCGACCGGTTCGCCGCCTACCTTGATTTCGCGTTGCTTGGTAGTGGGGTTGTCGACTGCAGCGCCATACAGGCCCAAGTCCTTACGCTTTTCATCGCGATAGTCGACGACCACCCCCAACTGCGCGACCATGCTTGCGCCGACCATCCCGGACAAACCCAGCTCGCATTTGAAGCGGACCGCGCCAAGCGGATAAGTCTTGCCGTCATCGCCATCCAGACTCCACATCCAGCCTGCGATGTCCGGATAATAGAAGGCGCCGGAAACCTTGCCCTCGGCAATGGCGAACTCGGCTTGCGCCGACGCCTTGATGGCCACGCGGCCCTTTTGCGGCGCCCACTCGGTGTCCAGTCCCGCTCCAGCCAGATATCGCATCAACTGCGCCTTGGCCTCGATGCTGACGTTGTTGCCGAAGGCAGTCTGTTTGGGTTTTTCCGTCTCTTTCTTCTCGCCCTCGCCGCGCTCAACCGGCTCTTCCGCGCCAGCGCTGTAGGTGAGATCCTTGTTCCACTCTTCCGCCCACGCGAAAAGCGTCCCCGTGACGTGCTTTTCGACGATCTCTGAGGATACCTTGGTCTTTTCGTACAACTGCGACTTGATGCTGCTTTCGCGGCTGATCAATACCCCCTCTTTCAGCTTGTCGACGTCGATCTTGTACTTGCCGTTTGCATTCTTCTTGATGAAGCTCTTCGCGCCCGTTTCTTTTTCTTCTTTGCGGCCCTTCATGTCTTCGAAGGCGGCCGGACCGAATTTATGCCAACCCGGCTTGATCTTGTTCGAGCGTACGTAGTGCAGCTTGTACTTGGCGAATTTGACGGATTTGTTTCCGTCACCGTCCATATGAATAGGAATGAGCTCGACCATGGTGAGGTCTTTGCTATCCAACTTGCTAAGCGGCTCCAGTTCTTTCTTTAGCGCCTTATGCGCGGTTTCGCGCTCTTTGAGCGCATCGTCGACGGCGGTCTTGTGCGACTCCCCGGCACGCGGATCGGACATGTGGTTCTGCACGTCCTCAGCGTATGCCTTCAGCACCTCATCGAGCTTTTCGTTGGCCTTGTGAAATTTGTCGACGCGGTCGTGCAGCAGATTGCATTCGCTTTGCAGACCGCTGACGTCCTCCGCCGGCACGAGAATGAATTCACCTGTCTCGGGCCGGAAATAGAGCATGGGCGCTGGGTCGTGCGGCACGTTCACGAGACTGTCAGGTGTCGCGTTGGTGGTGCCATTGCCATCGGGTGCGAGGCTTGTGCTCGGAGCGTTCATGAATGTCGGTCTGCTTGAATGGGCAAATGAATAGGCGCATCCATCCGGACGCACGTATGCTCGTCGGTCAGAATCAGGTGTCGAGGAACACTTTCAGCGCGCTCGGTGTGCTTGTCATGATGCGCGAGGTCAGGCCTTGTTCATCTGTCATACCCTCAAACACTTTGCCTTCCGCAGTCTCGATGCGATAGCGCACGTAGGGAGCGGGGTCGCCGGTGTGTTTGTCGTGAATCTTGAACTGCTCGTTGTACGGGCCTTCGCCTGAGGGGAGTGCCGGTGGTTTGCTCGAAAGACTGGTCGGGCCGGCGAAAGAGTGGCTGCTGCCCTTGATATCGATTTTTCCCGGCGCGTGGATTTCGATGTTTCCGTCTTTAATCCGGATGTACGCGCCGCCACTCGTCAACAGGATGTCCTGTTTCGCGACCACTTCGACTTTCTCCGTCGCCGACAGCAGCTTCAGGCTTTTTTGGGCGGTGACTTCGATGTTGCCGGACTGGGCCTGAATTTCTACTTTGCCCTTTGCGGCAAACAGTTTCATGCCCGCGTTCTGCGCGAACAGACTGATTTTCTCGCCGACGCTTGCCAGTAGTGATTTGCCTGTCGCAATGTGCGTACTCTGACCACTCACGAGGTTGACGTGCTGGCCCGCGGCGATTTGCGCAGACTTCTGCGTCGACATGGCGATGCCCGCAGGGGTCGCGAACAGCATGATCGGTTCCTTGAACGCGTTCGCGCTGCCGGTACCGCCGCCCGCTGTGTTGCCGCCGCTACCTGCCGCTCCTGAGACACTGTTCTGTGTCGCGTCGGTGAAGGACTTGAGCGAGTCGTGACCGTCTTTCAGGCTTTCCGCCTGATGGGTTTCGCTCGCCTGGCTTAACGACTCGATCACGCTTTCCGAATTGACCAACTGACTGCTCGCGTCACGCACGTCGAGAGGCTGGCTCGACGTGCCGGTGGTCGGATGCGTCGACACGTACATGCCTTGCGCCGCCCTAACAGCGCCATACGCGTCCGACTTCAGATCGAAGCCGCTACCGAGGTACGCTCCACGCGAGTTGCCGGTTTGAGCGATCAGATAGCCGAGATGGAGCTGCGAGTTCGCGCTGCTGCTGTACATCTGCACACGGTTCTGGCCGGTGGCATCGTCCATCACCATCTGGTTGTAGCCGCTGCCCTGATACTCCTTCGACTTGTAGCCGGACAGGATCCCGTTCGAATGCCAATCTGGCGTCTTCGCACCGTTGTAGACGCGTCCGGTGATGATCGGCTTGTCGCAGTCGCCGTCGAGGAAGGAGACAATCACCTCTTCACCGATACGCGGTACGTGGACACCGCCGTGTCCGCCACCGGCATTCGATTGGGATACGCGCATCCAGCATGAGGCGTTCTCGTCGCCCGGATTCAGGCGATCCCAGTGCATCTGAACTTTGACCCGGTTCAACGAGTCCGTGAAGACCTCTTCGTTCTGCGGCCCAACCACGGTCGCAGTCTGCATGTTCATTTCGGGCTTGTGATGCTCGAACGGACTGCGGAACGGGATGGCTTTGCGCTGCGCTTCGACGGTGGCCATGTAGAAGCCTTCGCTTCCGTCCGCGGCCTTGACGAGCAGCGCTGGATCGCTCGCATGCTGTGCCCGGGCTCGGGCGATCGTCTGGTTCAGGCTGTGCGGGAAGTCCGTCGTGCCGCTTGAGACCGGCAGGTTGTTCTCGATGATCCAGTCCACAGCGACTACCGCAAACTGCCGGTCCTGCTGGCTACCCGTGCCGTGGTCGGGATGGTTTTGCAATTCGAACCAGCGGCCCGTGTCGATCCTGCGTACCGCACCTACGCCATGGAAGCGCTTCGCGCGAGACTCCCACTCCTCCATCCGGATCTTCGCGAGCTGGTCGCCACGATCCTGTTTGCCATAGGTGTACGCGCCGGTGTACTCATACACCTCGGCCTGCTGCGGCAGGTTGCCTTGAGTGGTGAGCGTAGGGACCGTCGTTCCCTTCGGATTCGCACCCGTCGACGGCGACTTGTAGTCGAACGTCCGCGTGCTTAGCGTCGTGCTCTGCAGCGTGCGTGTGCCGCTCCACTGCACGAAAGCATCTGTCTCGCTGTTCGTGCCGGAGCGGTAGAAATCGACCGTCTGCGGCGACAGCGGCTGCAGGCTGCCTATATCGTCAGTGACGACCAGGGTATGAGATTTACCATCGGCGGCCTGCTCGAAATAGCCGAACAGCCCTTCCGTTTCCATCAGCCGCTGACAGAAATTCCAGTCGTCTTCGTACTGCACGCAGAACGAACGCTGCGGCAACGTATTGCGCAATGCAAAGCGGAATGCGCCCTGCGCTTGCGGATGCATATTGAATACGTCGGTGAGAATTTCATCGGCCGCTTTATCCTGCCAGATGCGCGCATCTTTTCTGAAGCGCAGAAAATGCATCCAGGAGACAAAACCGATCTGATAACTGGTTATCGCGCTGTCGGACCCTAAACGGCGGGCGGTTTGGACATAACCGTGGTGCGGGGCGTAGGACTGGTCGGTTTGCTGGATCCAGAGTGTGACTGGCTGGGCGATCAGCGTTTTGAGTTCGATGCTGTCATTCGTGGAAACGGCGTCCAGCGTGAATTCATAGTCACGGCCGAGCCAGGAATGACCCACCAGCCTTTGTGGCAGAAGGATATTGGCGCCCAGTGGCGTATCGAGTTTCAGCAGGCGATCGCTTTGCGCCAGCCCCCCCTTGATTGCCGCGATTATGTCCTGCGCACCCATACCGCCTCTTATTTATGCAATTCGCGCCCCCGCGCTATCGCGCGATAATACAAAAGATCAGACGTTTACCGCAATTAGGGTGGGCGAAACAAATGTCAAATCGGCATTTGTTTCCCGACAATTTGCCGGCGATAGAGTTTCGGTAAAAAAAACTTATAGCTCGGCAAATAAATCCGGGTGACGGTCGCCTGATCACTTTGCAGACCTAGCGCTAGAAAATCCTATTGAGGTATCTCGTGTTTAAGGCTGATGCTCAGACTTCGATACCGCTACGGATCAGAAAGTCGCGCAAACACACAGGGCAGACCCGCGCGGCTCCTTCCAACAGTGCCTCCCCTTGCTCCCCCGCTTCGACCGATAGGGCGACGATGCCAAATCGATTCCCGACCCAAACCTTTTACACAAATAGTCGGCCTCAAACCAGAACACGTTTTCATGTTTGTCAGATTCGAGAAGGGTTTTAATCAAAGGGCCACTTGGAAGCGCGCCACCTGAATCAATTGCGCCAGCAATCTGCGGGGAAGTTCTCTTCGGACGGACAAGGCCATGTAGCGGACAGGAGAGAACGCCTTCTGACACTTTGGCGTCTTCAGCAACAAGAGCAGTGTCGAAAGCGCTTTCCCGCGAGGTGACCTGCACGGGCTGCTCGTCGGAGCGCACCAACAATTCGTCGAGACAGCGTGGGCAGACCAGAACCAAAGACCTTTCGATTGCGGCTATTGACGGAAAGTTCTTTAAGATGAGCGGTCTCTCCTGCGTAAGCGACGAGGTGTGCATACTCGGCCAGTTCAGCTCGATGCATCCAGATCTCCCTGCTGCGCTTCGGCCTGTCGAACGACACCTTGACTAGCTGACCAGCAGCAAACTGTCCCCATCGCTCCGATGCAGGCATCGACATCCTTTGATGATTCGATATACCCTTGGAAGCCGTGGCGGTGACAAAGTCTGGGTGAGCTCATCTTTGACGTGATCCCGCATGTTGCACTGATTCATCCCCCTGCACTATGCATCGACGGACATCATCTGCTGCGAGGACACCAACCGCGGCGGCGGGTGACAGCCGCAGATACATAGATCGTCACTTAACGCGGCGTGCCTTCCGTCCGGCGCGGTCATAATCTGGCGTGGTCCGTCGCACTGGATTTTCCCCGTTGTATTGCAAGCGGGGCACGCCACTGGATCGCCCTCGTGAGCGACGTCTTTATCGCTCAATTGAATAGAGGTGGGGACTGCCTGAACGACGCCGTTGGCTGTTGTCTTGTCGCCGTTCAAAATCAAATATCGTTTCATGATTCTTCCGAGGCTTGAAATTTTCGCGCATTCAAACTTCTGTGTACGCGACGCTTGTCGTCACAATCATCGAGCGCGGGTCGGCGTGCACAGTAAGCGTTCCCCAATTGAAGACGAATGTGTCCGCGCCCATCGTGGAAGACACACAAGGCGATTGCGCTTCGAATGCGATCAACTTTGACAGCTGCTTCTTTTCCTTCACAAGATCATCCTCAGTCGCCGACCAGTCGATCTTTTTCGCCACACCGTCCACCCAAATGAGGTCAACCATTGCGAGTCTTTGCTTGCAATATCGGACCGTCACACCGAAGGTCTTTCCCCAAACCTTCACATTCACGATGCCATAGTTTTCCCAGTCGCCGTACTTCGCCAGTTCCTTCGCCGTAGTCAATGGCAATTCCTCAGGCGACGGTCTGCCGCGAAAGAGGCTCGTCGACTCATCAATGCTCAACGTGCCCGTTAAAAAATCAAACGTGGCCATCCAGTTAACTCCCAAACTTCAAAACGTTGCCACCAACGAGGCTGCCCTTGTCGGCGCTCGATACGAAATACTGAGTGCCTCCGCCCTTGCCCAGATTGGGATTGGCGAGCGACTGCCCCTTCGCTACGCAGATATCCTTCGTGACGACGAACGCCCTCAACTGGCTTCTCATTGGCCGGGCGCCGGCGGTATTGTCTGCGTGCGAAATCTGCGTCATGTCGTTGTACTCGCGCGCTGACCCACCCGTGTTAAGAATCGTGCGAGCGTCGGAGAAATAATTGCCGGGCAACGCAGTCGCGATCTTGTCAGGCGGCGCATACGGATACAACGTGTACAACACTGTACCGCGCTTCAAGACCGTGTTTGTGTAAGAGTCGACTCCCGGATAAGGGTCTTTGCCTTGCCAGCTTCTAGCCTGCGCAGCGGGATCTTTTCCGGCACAGGGATCTTTCTGGCAGCAATCCTTGTCTGGCGTTTGTGCCTTCTTCTTGAGCCCCAGCGGATCGACCCAGCCAGTCGGATTCGGCGCGTACTGGTAAACGTTCCCGCCACCCAACAGCCCAATCGGGTCTTTGGCCGTAAACCGTCCAGTACCCGGATCATAGTAGCGATGCCGGTTATACGCGAGGCCGGTCTCTTCGTCGAGTTGCTGCCCTTGGAAACGGATTGGGTTGCGCGGCGCGCTGAGTGTCGCCTTCGACGCCCGCACTATCACATCCCGAGCTTCACCCCACGCCTTGTATTTTGCCTCCCAGACAACTTCACCGAGTTCATCGGTAAGCAACTGCGGCGTGCCGAGCTGATCGCAGTGGTAGTAAAAGACGTGTGCGGGGGAGGGGGGACTTACAGGCTTCAGCAGCGGATCGTCTTCCGGCGCGTAGCGATCGGTCTGCTTCCACTCGGGTGTAGCAATACCTGTAATCGCGCCGGAGGCAAACTGCGCCAGAGGCACGAAAGTCCCCGCTTCATACACATAATGCGTGCTACCTTCGTCGGCACTTTCGTACGCTAGGGTGTCGCCGTCCCAGCCGAACGTCGTACGCGTGCCGTCGACGTCTTTACCGATGCGGCGTCCCAACGCATCGTAGAAATAGAGAACCTCATGCTGACGCGCCGGTTCGCGGACACTGGCCGCTGTCATCCGGTTAAATTCGTTCCACTCGTAGCGCTGCTCAGCTCCCGGCGAGCGCTTCTCGATCAGGTTGCCCCGGGCATCGTAGGTAAAGTGCGTGCCGGCGTAGTCCTTCAAAAGATTGCCTAACACTCTCGGCGTTTGTGCCGGCAAGGTACTCAGTTGTTGCCGGCCGCCACTGCGTGCATTCTCCGGACTGCCAGGATCAACAATATTGCTAGCTGGATCGAATGCGAAACGTTCGGTCGCAATAGGACTCACTGCGTCTATCAGCCTGCCGACGGGATCGTACTGATAACGTGTTACGCCGTGCCGGCTGTCGTCGATCTCTTTCAGTTGCCCAACCGCATCGTACTGATACCGGCGTGCCACGATCGGAGCGGGTGCTCCGGCACGCCGGAGCGCCTGAGATTCCATCCGCCCGACCGGGTCGTAACGCGTGTTCTGCGCGATCCGGTTCGATAGCGTGCGCTGTGTTTCACGATGCAGGTCGTCACGCTCGAACTGGATCAGTTCCTGGCCGTCGAACTGCAAGCCGTGGACATGGCCCGTACCGTAGACCAACCAGTCGACCGTATGGCCATCCGGGCGCACGGTTTTGATACGCGTGCCGATCTCGTTGTATTCATGCCGCCACACGTAGCTGCGACGCTCATCGAACAGTTGCCGCGCGTGATGTTCGCGCACCAGATTGCCGACAGGATCGAAGAAATGTTGCACCCGGCTGATTGCATTCTGCGCGTCGATCAGACGGCCACTTCCGTCATACATGAAGCGCTCGTCGCTTGCACCTGCGACGCGCCGCGCGAGACGTCCGCCTGTATCGTATTCGAGCTGAGTCGTTTGCCCGGCTTCATCGACGGTTTGCAACTGGCCAGTCGCCGCGTCATAGGTGTAGCGGGTCGTCATCCCGTCGAAGGCAATTTCCTCGAGGAGTCGGCCGACCGGGTCGTAATGAAACTGGTAAGTCGCGTGATTCGAATCAGTGAGCGCGCTCAGGCGTCCGACCCGGTCATAGCGATAGGTCAGCAGTTCGCCCGATGCATCGCGTCGATTCGCGATCCGCCCGGCGGCGTCGTATCCATAGCGCGTGACGCGGTTCAGCGGATCCGTATGCACCAGGAGCCGGCCCTCGGCGTCGTATTCCAGCTTCTCGATTCCCGCAGCAGATTGGACTTTGGCCAGTTGTCCGTTGCCACCGTAACGATAGATGACACTCCGCCCACCCGCGTCCTTGCTCTCGAGCAGGCGGCCTTCTCCATCATAGGTCCACTGCGTTGTCTTTCCCGAGCAATCTGTATAGCTGACAAGGCGCCCCGCAGCATCATATGCGAGTGCCTTTGCCCCGCCCTTTGCGTCAACGATTTCGGTTGGTTGCCCTTGATCGTTGTAGCTGTATTGGGTTTTGTGACCCAGCGGATCAATCTGCGTCGTGACATTACCCGCGTCATCGTACTCGCGGGTCCAGCGATATGTTTGCGGATCGATGATCACAATCATCTGATCCTTTGCGTCGTACTCCATGCGTACCACGCTGCCATCCGGACGGGCCTGCTCAATCAGGTTGCCGCGCTCGTCGTAGGTGAAACGCTCGACGCTGCCGTCCGGATAAATATGCTGCGTCAGATTATGTTGGGCGTCGCGGTAGAACCATTCATTGAGGCCGTCCGCATGAATGATTCGATACGTGTAACCGTCGATATCGAAGTAATAGCGAGTGACGTTGCCGAGGGCGTCACTCACGTCGACGAGACGGATGTCTGGGTGCCACGCGAGGCGTGTGTCGTAGCTCCCGTCGTCCGCGTATTCGCGCACGCACTTCGCCTTGGGTCCAGAGCCATCCCATTCCAGATTCATGCCACGGCCGGTGCGATCCGTGTACCGGGTCACAAGGTGATGCGTGTAGGCGTACTCGCGACGATTGCCGTGGCGGTCGGTTGCCGCAATGAGGTCGCCATGCTGGTCGTACGCGTAACGCACCAGCGTGCCGATCCGTTCACCTTCCTGGTCGATCTCCACAGCTTCGACGAGGCGGCCGCCTGCATCGTGTGAAAACACGACGATACTTTGCGCGGTGATCAGCCGCGTGAGCCGATGTGCGTCGTCGTAGTCCAGTGTGACCTGACTGCCGTTGCGATCCTTCAGGAAAGCGAGACGGAAGGCGCCGCCGCGTTTTTCATACGCTTCGAGCAGTTCATGGCCGCGCGTGAGCGTGAGCCACTGGTCATCGAGTCGCGCGAGCGTGAGGTCCTCAGCGAGATCGTCGTGCGTCTCGCCCGCCTTGAGCAGTGGGTACTCAAGACTGCGTCCACTCGGATCGTGATACACAAGCTTCGCCGCGTGGATATCGAAGCGCGTGGTGTAGGGAGTGATCCAGCGCGCACCCAGATTGCTTTCGTCATATTCAGAGAGAAATGACCGGTAAGTACGTCGCCACACTACCGGCATCGCGCCGGGCAAGACAAAGTCTTGGTGATCGAAGCGCTCGTCGCCGAGTGCATAGCCGATCGAGCCGCCGCTGCGTCCCAGACCACAGCTCTTGCAGTCGCTCGCCCCTGGGTGCTTCGCCTTCCCCTGCGTGGCGATTGTCTCCAGTTCGCCTTCGGTTTTCTTCAACTCGGCTTCGACCTTGCCGGCTGCCTTGATGCCGACAGTCTGTTTGTGTTTCTGCTTTTCCTTCCACTTAGCCACGGCCTTCATCAGCGCGTCGAGCATCCAGATCAGGCCGCCGACGTCCGCACTATTCAAACCCTTGATCTTTTCCGTCACCATCGGAATCGCGTGGCGCGCTTCCGCAGCCATTTGCTTGAGCTGCTGGTTCGTCGATGGCGAGATTTCATTCGCTGCGCGGGAGGCGAGATTTGCCGCGTCCTTGACCAGTACCTTGGTGCCGTCCTTCAGATACGACCACAGGTTCTCGGCAACCTTGCTCGCATCATGGGCGGCAAAGCCGTCGCTGACTTGCTCCAGATGCTTGTCAGCCGCGCGATAGTTGCCCGATGTGTCGAAAAGCTTGCCCGACGCCGCACCTTCAAAAATCTGCGCAAGACCTTCGAGCAGCTTCTTCGCATGATCCGCGCAGTCATTGAGCATCTGCGCGAGCTTGGCCTGCACTTCCTGAATGAATTTTTCGATGTCGCCAGCAAACTTCGCGCTGATGTGCGCCACCAGCACCGAGATCACCGTATCGGCGATCATCTGTGCTCCGCCTTCCGCAACGGCCTTTGCGCTTCTCGCGAGTTCCTCCCGGGCCAGCTTCATCAGCGGCCGGGCACCCATGCGGAATTCACCCATCACCGGTGGCAGCGGAATGACACCGATCAGGTCGATGCCCAGGTTCAGATAGTCGAAGAAGTCTTTAGACTCCGCTTCGATCAGCCGCTTGATATCCATCACGACGTCGATCGCAGACAGAATGTTCGAAACGACGGGAATGTAGTTCGCCAGTTGCTCGACGCGATCGAGGGTGATATAGCCATCGCTGACGCTCTTGAGCCATGCATCGAATTGCTCGAGTGCGGAACCGACGTCCTCCTTCGCTATGGTGACGAGCGGCGCGATTGCGACTTCGGTTCGGACAACGGCGGTGGTCTGGGCAGCGGCTGCGCTCATGCTGGGTCAGGTCGGTTTAGTTGCTGTTGGTAAAGAGTTTGTCGTATCCGCATCCGAGCAGAATCCATCCCGGGCTTTCCTGCTGATCGACAAGCAATCTGATTTCCTTCTTGCCGACCGTCTTGCGATAGTCGACGCCCCGCCATTGAGCGTTTTCGCGCAGAGAAATGGTGCCGGCTCCTTCGCTCATGCCGCCGATACGCGCGACCCATTGCTTGGCAACATTGATTTCTTCGCCTTCAGGTGCGGGAATGGCGAGCAGCATCTGCCGTGGCGACACGATCGACACAAGGTTCGACGATGTGCCCCATGCCTGAATCGGTTTCTGCGTTTTCCATGCCAGGTCGACCGCTTTTTCTTGCGGCGGCTGACTCGTGAAACCTGGCACGGCCCCGCTGTCGATGCGGTCAATGAAACTGTCGATCTGGCGCGCGTCGAGCTTGCACTCAACGAAGCGGCCGATCGTCTGCAGATCGGTTGCCGACTGGGCATGCGCGCTTACGATAAGCGCAACGCCGCACACCATACCTATCAAGGTCTGAGCAAATTTCATCGCGGACTTACTTGACCTTGCAGTCGGTCGCCGACGGGTAGGGGGTCGAGAACGCGCCCACACAATGGAGCGTCACCTTTTGCCCGACGCGCGACCGGATCTTGTCGACACTCGCTTTATCGGCGAAGGTCACACGCACGGCGGTGTCCGATTCGTCGCCGAGCTTGCCGATGATGCTGTCGGTCAAGCCGGATTCGAGGGACAGCAGCGTGCCGGTTAGCGCGAGCGGCTTGTCGGTGTATTTCGATGCCGCGTCGTCGTCACTCGCGTATTGCGAGACCATCGCGGTTGCGGATAGCTTCAGTTCGGTCGCACCGAATGCCGTCGAGGTGATGATTAACGCAACTGCAAGAAGGGCCGTTTTCTTCATGACTGGACTGTATTTACTTGAAGTCGAATGATCGGCATCTAGTCAGACGATGCCCTTGAGTGCCGGCAGCGCAGTGCGCGCAGATTGCGCGATCGTGCTGATTTCCTTGGCGGCGCTGGCGGCCTGGCTTGCCTGCGAAAGCGCGGCGCTTGCTTCCGACGGCAACGCTTTGGTGAGTGCGCTTTGAGCGAACCCTGTAGCCTGACCTTTTGCCATTGATGTAAGTCCGCTGGTTCCCTGCGAGGCCATACTCGCGAGACTTGAGAGTTGCGATGCGCCACCTGCGGCCGCGCCCATTGCGCCTTTTGCCGCGCTGGCAAGCGAGCTCGCCGTACTCGTTGCGCCAGCAGTTCCGAGCGTTCCGGCGGCGCTCGTCGCGCCACCGGCGGCCGGCAGGAACGAAGCCATTTGCGAAGCAGCTGCGGCGTCGCCTGAAGCGCTCAGTGGCTCGACCGGCCACTTGATGCTCTTGAAGTAGTTGGCCGGCTGGGATGGATCGCGAGGATCGTTGCCGAATTGCACTTGCGCGACGCCTGGGGGCAAACCGCTGACAGTCATGCGTCCATTTGCATCGAGAGCGCCTTGCCGCAGGATTCCGCCGTTGGCGTCCAGTACCGAGAACTGTCCACCTTTGACCGGCTCGCCATTCGCGTATTGATGGAGCAGCTCAAGCTGTCCGGGCTGATCGGGACGCGCCGCCGGCAATGGATAGCCCTGACTCGTCGGGCCGTTGAAGCTATGCTGCGCCCCTTTGACATCGACCATGCCTGGCGCATGGATGTCGATATTGCCGCCAGATATGCGGATGTATGCACCGCCGCTAGTCAACAGGATTTCCTGATCGGCGGCGGCTTCGATTTTTTCAGTCGCGGAGAGCAACCTGAATGTTTTCTGCGCAGTGAATTCGACGTTGTCGGACTGCGCTTTGATTTCTACTTTGCCTTTGGCAGCGAAGAGTTTCATGCCCGCGTTCTGAACAAACAGACTGATTTTCTCGCCGACGCTTGCAAGTAGTGATTTGCCAGTTGCGATGTGCGTGCTCTGGCCGCTGACCAGGTTTATGTGCTCCGTTGCCGCGAAGTGAGCCGATTTTTGCGTCGACATCGCGATGCCCGCAGGCGTCGCAAACAGCATGATTGGCTCTTTGAATGCATTGGCGCTGCCGGCACCGCCGCCAGCTGTGTTGCCGCCGTTGCTCGCGGCGCCCGAGATGCTGTTCTGCGTAGCGTCCGTGAAGGATTTCAACGAGTCATAGCCATCTTTCAGGCTTTCCGCCTGATGTGTTTCGCTTGCCTGGCTTAACGACTCGATCACACTTTCGGAATTGACTAGCTGACTGCTGGCGTTTCGAACGTCGAGAGGTTGGCTTGACGCGCCCATTGACGAATGCGTCGACACATACATGCCTTGCGCAGCCCGGACCGCGCCGTACGCGTCCGACTTCAGATCGAAGCCGCTGCCGAGATACGCGCCACGTGAGTTGCCCGTTTGCGCGATCAGATAGCCGAGATGAAGCTGCGAATTTGCGCTGCTGCTGTACATCTGCACACGGTTCTGACCAGTGGCATCGTCCATCACCATCTGGTTGTAGCCGCTGCCCTGATACTCCTTCGACTTGTAGCCGGATAAAATCCCGTTCGAATGCCAGTCAGGTGTCTTCGCACTGTTGTAGACGCGTCCGGTGACGATCGGCTTGTCGCAGTCGCCGTCGAGGAATGACACGATGACCTCTTCCCCCACACGGGGCACGTGGACCGCGCCATAGCTGCCGCCCGTGTCTGACTGAACCACCCGCATCCAGCACGACGCGTTTTCATCTCCCGCGTTGAGCCGGTCCCAGTGCATTTGTACTTTGATGCGGTTCAGTTGATCCGTGAAGACTTCTTCGTTCGCAGGGCCGACCACGGTTGCGGTCTGCATGTGCATCTCGGGCTTGTGATGCTCGAGGGGGCTGCGGAACGGGATGGCCTTGCGTTGTGCTTCAGCGGTGACCATGAAGAAGCCTTCGCTGCCGTCCGCCGCTTTGATGAGCAGCGTGGGATCGCTTGCGTGCTGTGCTCGGACTGCGGCAACTGTCTGGTTAAGGCTGTGCGGGAAGTCCGTCTTGCCGCCCGAAACCGGCAGGTTGTTCTCAATCACCCACTGAACGCCGATGACCGCGAACTGCCGGTCCTGCTGACTGCCCGTGCTGTGGTCCGGATGATCGCTAAGCTCGAACCACCGGCCCGTGTCGATTCGACGTACCGCGCCTACGCCGTGGAAACGCTTGGCACGCGACTCCCACTCCTCCATCCGCACCTTTGACAGGTGATCGCCGCGGTCCTGCTTGCCGTAAGTGTAGGAGCCGGTGTACTCGTACACCTCGGCCTGCTGAGGCAGGTCGCCTTGGGTGCTCAGAGTTGGGATCGTCGTGCCCTTCGGGTTCGCGGCGGAGGACGGTGCTTTGTAGTCGAACGTGCGGGTGGTAAGCGTCGTGCTTTGTAGCGTGCGCGTGCCGCTCCACTGTACGAACGCGTCGGTTTCGCTGTTGGTGCCCGAGCGGTAGAAGTCAACGGTTTGCGGCGACAGCGGTTGCAGGCTGGCGATATCGTCCGTGATAATCAGCGTGTGTGATTTGCCGTCGGCGGCCTGATCGAAATAGCCGAAGAGCCCTTCCGTTTCCATCAGCCGGTGGCAGAAATTCCAGTCGTCTTCGTATTGCACGCAGAACGAGCGTTGCGGCAGCGGATTCCGTATTGCAAAGCGGAATGCGCCCTGTGCTTGCTGATGCATATTGAATACATCGGTGAGAATTTCGTCGACCGCTTTATCCTGCCAAATGCGCGCATCTTTTCTGAAGCGCAGAAAATGCATCCATGAGACAAAGCCGATCTGGTAGCTGGTAATGGCGCTATCGGAGCCCAGGCGACGAGCGGTGTGAACATAACCGTGGTGCGGGGCGTACGACTGATCGGTTTGCTGAACCCAAAGCGTGACGGGCTGGGCGATCAGCGTTTTAAGCTCGATATTGTCGTTAGTCGAAACGGCGTCCAACGTGAATTCATAGTCGCGGCCGAGGCGGGAATGGCCTATCAATCTCTGTGGCAAAAGAACATCGGCACCCAGTGGCGTATCGAGTTTCAGCAGACGGTCGCTTTGAGCCAGCCCGCCTTTTATTGCCGCGATAATGTCCTGCGCGCCCATACAGCCTCTTATTTATGCAATTTGCGCCCCCGCGCTATCGCGCGATAATACAAAAGATCAGACGTTTACCGCAATTAGGGTGGCAGAAACAAATGTTAAATCGGCATTTGTTTCTGACTTTCAAGTGAGCAATTTGCTATCGGCATGAATGACGCATCAGTGGCGAAACTATGCGGGTCATAATGCGAGACCGCGTCATCTCAACGCGCGCTCACGATTTGCCGCCTCCGGACGCGGAGTCTTCGCCGCTGTCTCGCTTAATCTCCTCGACCACCGAGTCAGGCAGGCCCCGCATTGCCGCTCCGAATGCGCCTAGTTTGTCTTTCGTTTGCTCGATCGTGCGGCGAATTACGGGGTTCTCGTCGAACCTTGGGTTCAATAGCGAGAGATACGCGAACTGTTCGAGATCAGTGGTATCGGTGAACACATCGCAACCAGCAAGAGCGGTAAGGGCGAACAATGCGTACACTACGCGAGGGCTCACAAGCAAGTCTCTTCAGAGTGCCTTTCTAATTTGCTGGTCTTGCGTCATCGAGCGACCGATTTGGTCGATACGGTCCGCGGCCGCCCTGTCGTGCTGTCGCTTCTTTTCGTCCTTGACGTAATCAGTCTTGCCGAAGGTATCTGTTGCACGCGTCTGAAAGTAGAGCGTCGCTGACAGAACGTGATCGTGCCAACTCGTGAGCATGGTGTCGTGCACCATCAGATCGAACAAAGCCATCACTTGCGGTGGCAGTGGCTTCTTGCCACTGAGACCATCTTTCCACGCTTGAGCCAGTGTGGCTTGGTCAGCCGGCATCATCGCTGCTTCAACCATGTCTGCGCTCGCCTCTGGGTCTGCATCCCACGGCTGATCATTGCTGTCGGCCTTTGCCCGTATCCTATCCGCGGAACTCTGCAAGTTGTCCTGGTAGGATGCGCGACGCGTCATCTCATTTGCTTCATTCTGGATGCGATCCCATACGTTCACGAACGGTCGCGACAACTCGAACGTGGTCGCTCGTAGGGAATCGCTCTCGGCCTGTCTGGCCGCATCCATGCGCACCTGCGCTTGCATCAAGCTCTGCGTATTCGCGGAGGCGCGATTGCGCTCGGCCAGATAGGCCGCTTCCGCCTGTTGACGCTGCTGGACCAACTGCTGGTGGTGCGCCTTCATGGTGTCCACATGGCTCGTGACCGACTCACGAAATGCAGGCGACTGGTATCGCACAGCCATCCAACGCAGGAATACTTGCATGTGGTCGAGGAAATTGAGTCGCGCTACGTAAGGCACAACTTCGCGATAGGCTTTGATCAGGTCAAGCATTTGATAAGTCGACTTGCCATCCGAGATGGGATGCGCGAGGCTGAACTTCTGAAAAGTTGCTGGTTTTCGGGTAAACATGTCCTCCATTTTGTCCAAGACCGAGCCTGTTGCGAGCGCCTCATGAAGCATGTCTCGCAAGGCTACCCGCTGGAGTTCACCACGCGCCCCCAGCGATCCTGGAGGTGCTCCGCCGGTAACATCTTCGCTAGTACCCGGATAGAGATATTGCACCCCGTACGTTTGCTCCAAGCTATCCAAGCGTTGGTAAAAGCGTAGTTCGTGCGCGGCCGCAAAATGTACGCAACGCTGAACCGCGGCGGGCACAGCCAAGTCCATATCCCCATAGTTCTGCTTGATCACGTTTAATACCGGGAGGATGCCTAGCAACTTGTTCTCTGCCATTAACGACGAAACAGCATCAAGGAGGCCGAGAAATTTGATCTCGATCGGGTACTTGTCTTGCCCGTCAATGATTTCAAGATCAGTTGCATCCTTTCGCTTGTATTTCTTCACCAGCGCGTTGACAAATGCGCGCGCGATTACGCCGCCTCGGTCCGCGCCAAAGACGGTGACTTGGATGCGCTGAACCTTCGGCATGTGGGCCTTAGCATCTTTATACGCATTCTCGAACTGTTTCAGCGCCGCGGCTAGGCGATCGTTGACACCCGTGCCGAATATCCTCGCGACCGCAGCGTTGTCCCGAAGCCATGGAATGGAATCCAGCATTACGCCAACAAAAATTCCTTGTGCGATGCTCCATCCGGCTTTGAGTGGGTTCTTTTTTAAGTCGTACAAAATGGCACGCCCCGCGGCGCGTCCACGGCTCACCCATCGGTCATCATGCGCAAGCGTCAACACTCGGCCGATTTTGTCAGGCATCGACTCGGCGCTCTTGGTTAGATCGTCAAACGCTTTGACTACCGGTCGGAAGGAGTGCTCCTCAAATCCATCTTTTAGGCCTCCAGTAGCTATCTTTTTGATATCAATCGGTAATTTGTCAATGCCGACGATTTTCTTCGTCGTATCCTTAGCCTGTTTCCCGACCGCACTTGCGGATGCCTTAGCGACCTTCGTAACTGCGGATGTGACTCCTGCCACACGCGCTTCCTGATTTAGTTCAGTTCCGAGCCCGGAGTAATAGAAGGGATACCAGAACTGGTTTGGCATGTCTTGGCGACGCCGGTCCCGATTGTCGCGGTGCGCCTCCCACAAGCGGCAGATGTTTGAATAACGGGACGTTGTTGGGTCGTCCTGATCTCGGTTCCGTCCAAAACCGTCGAAGAAGAAACCCATATGTATCACCGCCCCACAGGGAATACATGTGTCTTTTGGATAAGCCTTCGCGCTATCACCGATCTGAGCCAACACTTCCGGCGGGGTCCTGTCGGCTGCATCTGCGTGAGTCTGATTAGCCATGCTGTGCACTCTTTGAAGTCTCGAATCGGCCTTGCTTGATATCGTCCACTACTGAGTCGGGCAAGCGCTGCATCGCCATGCCGAAGGCGCCGGGTTTGCCGTTTGCTTCCTTGATTGCTAGACGGACCGCCGGATGTTCGTCAAACCTCGGATTTAGCAGGGTGAGGTACACGTATTGCTCAAGATCTACCGTGTCTGTAAAGCCGTACTTTTTCCACCCTGCCGCAGCCAATCGCGCCGCTTTGCGCAACATCGCGTCATCATCCTGTCCATCCGGATTTAAGAGCTGGTTATGATTTTTCTTCAACCAGTACCAGATTTCATCATAGGCAATACGTGTCCCGCTTAGATCCTTACGAAACTCGAACTCGATATGATCGTCAGGATAAAAGTGAAGTCCAAGAACTACGTCACCCGCACCTCCGGGGACTTTGGTCGGCGCAAGGTGGACGTTCGTTACCTTGTGAATCATTTTTATTGGCGCGTAGATATCTTTAATCGCTTCGTCAGCGTCGTATACGTCCCAATTAACAGTGAAATTAGTTCCTTTGAGCTTATAGCAACAACTTAGGCGTCCTTCACCCGTACCGGGCGGCAAATCCCCCCCACCGCTCGCCGTGTTGCCGTACTTATCCTTGATCACGAACCGATCGAGGTTATAAGGTGTGTAGTTGAAACCTTCGATGCTCAGCCCGCCATACGTAGGTTCAGAAGAAAACGCATCGCAGCCCGCAAGCGCGACGGCAGCCAACAGCAAAAAAGTCAAACGTTTCATTAGTCAGTTCTTATTCAATGCGTGATTGCGTGGCAGAGGTAGAAGCAGGCATTTGGGCAACCTGTCCCCACACTTCCTTGTCGACACCTGTGAGTGCGTCCCTCGCCGTTATTTCCCCCTGCGCAGCGCGTATGAGGCGCTCGTTAACAGCAGGATGCTCATCAAATCGCGGAGATAGAACGATGCCTTTCGACACATAGTTCAACAGTTCATCATCGCCTTCGATACCATAGCGCGCTGCGCGCTCCAATTGTTCGACGACGCCGCGATAAAGCTCATGTGGCGGCAACTGCGCCACGATATCGCCATACAAGGCTTTCAGCTGTAACGCCACCTTGTCGGGATAGCCCAAGTCCAAAAGCTGAACGTGCTGCTGGTCAGTTAGTGATTGACTGCCTTCACTCGCAACGTGCGCCAGCGCGTCAGCATTGGCCCACACCACGTTCTTCAATTCGCGATCCCGATACCAGATCGCACTAAAAGGTGAAACGAACTGCTTTTGCTCGGCTACGGACCAGACTTTCCGCACACGCTCCAGAACGCGGTTATCGTAGAAGTGCAAATAGAACCCCTGGCGATTCGGCAGGGTGTACACGCAATAGTGCTTGAGATGCGCGGTGATGACGTCGGCGGTGATTGGAGACCAGAACCAGGTCAACATGTGCAGATCCTTGGCTTCATTCCACAAGCGCTTTACCAATTGATGACGTGCACCGTTCTCGTTCTCGAGGTCGTCCTTGCTGACTCGGATCAAGTAAGGGGCGATGTCCCTAAACGATTCGACCGCCAAGCCGTCCCACAATGAAGTAACTTGCAGATCCGGTACTTCAGCAAGCATCTCTTCGACATTCGAGTTCGCGCGCGAATCGGCCAGAATGTAAAGCGACACCGGGCGATCAGAGGCCGACTGTTCGTCAAAGACTGCATCCAAACGAGCGAGCCACTGCGCCCAGCCATCGTCCTGTGATAGTTCCGCGATGTTCTGCTCCATTTGGTCCATCAACCAACCTCAGTAATCGATTCCACACCATGGTATGAACCTAGCAAGCATTCCTTGCATGTGGACTGTGGCAGGACCGGCAACGGGTAGTCGCCTCTTACCGGCCCATTGAATGAATGCTGCGCGCCCTTGATGTCGATCTTGCCCGGCGCATGAATCTCGATATCACCGCCTTTTAGTCGGATATAACCGCCACCAGAGGTCAGCAATATCTCTTGTTTGGCCGCGATCTCGACGTTGGCTGTAGCCGAAAGAAGCTTGACTGTCTTCTGCGCTGTTAGCTCGATGTTATCGAGGTGTGCCTGAATCTCTACTTTTCCCTTCGCGGCGAAAAGCTTCATCCCTGCGTTCTGGGCGAACAGACTGATCTTTTCGTAGGCGCTCGCGAGTAGTGACTTGCCGACCGCGATGTTCGTGTTTTGCCCGCTGACTAGATTGACTTGCTGGTCGGCGGACACGTGTACAGACTTCTGAGTCGACATCGCGATGCCTGCCGGCGTCGCGAACAGCATGATCGGCTCCTTGAACGCGTTTGCACTACCCGTGCCACCGCCTGCTGTGTTGCCTCCGCCTGCCGCACCTGACAGGCTGTTCTGCGTCGCATCCGTGAAAGACTTCAACGAATCGCTGCCATCTTTCAAGCTTTCCGCCTGATGCATTTCGCTTGTCTGCGACAGCGCTTCGATCACGCCTTCGGAACTGACCAGTTGGCTGTTTGCGTCGTGCGTGTCGAGCGGCTGGCTGGATGCGCCCGTTGTCGGATGTGTGGAGACGTACAAGCCCTTGCCTGCTCTCACCGCACCATATGCATCCGACTTCAGATCAAACCCACTCCCAAGATACGCGCCTCGCGAGTTACCCGTTTGCGCAATGAGATAGCCAAGATGCAACTGCGCATTCGTGCTTGTGCTGTAAAGCTGCACGCGGTTCTGTCCGGTCGCATCATCCATCACCATCTGGTTGTAGCCGCTGCCCCGATACTCCTTCGACTTGTATCCCGACAGGATCCCATTCGAGTGCCAGTCAGGCGTCTTCGCTCCGTTATAGACGCGTCCAGTGATGATGGGTTTATCGCAGTCGCCATCGAGAAAAGATACGATTACTTCTTCGCCGACACGAGGCACATGCACTGCGCCATAACTACCACCGGTATCTGACTGGGCCACGCGCATCCAGCACGACGCGTTCTCATCTCCATCGTTGAGACGATCCCAGTGCATGCGGACCTTGATACGGTTCAGTTCGTCCGTAAAGACTTCTTCATTCGCCGGGCCGACCACGATGGCCGTCTGCATGTGCATCTTCGGCTTGCGGTGCTCGAACGGGCTGCGGAACGGGACTGTTCTGCGCTGCGCTTCGACGGTGGCCATGAAGAAGCCTTCACTGCCATCGCTGGCCTTGATCACCAGCGACGCATCCGTGCCATGCGCGGCGCGGGCGGCCGCGATGGTTCCGTTCAGGCTATGGGGAAAATCCGTAGTGCCGCTCGACACCGGCAGGTTATTCTCGATCACCCACTCAACGCCGATGACGGCAAACTGCCGCTCCTGCCGGCTGCCCGTGCTGTGGTCCGGATGGTCCTGAAGTTCGAACCAGCGCCCCGTATCGACGCGGCGTACCGCGCCCACACCGTGGAAACGCTTCGCGCGCGACTCCCACTCTTCCATGCAAATCTTCGACAACTGATCGCCGCGGTCCTGCTGTCCGTATGTGTAGGCACCCGTGTACTCGTACACCTCCGCCTGCTGCGGCAGGTTGCCTTGAGTGGTGAGCGTAGGGACCGTCGTTCCCTTCGGATTCACACCCGTCGACGGCGCCTTGTAGTCGAACGTGCGGGTGGTAAGCGTCGTGCTCTGCAGCGTGCGTGTGCCACTCCATTGAACGAACGCGTCCGTCTCGCTGTTGGTGCCGGAGCGATAGAAATCCACCGTCTGTGGCGACAGCGGCTGCAGGCTGCCGATATCGTCAGTGATCACCAGCGTGTGCGATTTGCCGTCAGTGGCCTGCTCGAAATAGCCGAACAGCCCTTCCGTTTCCATCAGCCGCTGACAGAAATTCCAGTCGTCCTCGTACTGCACGCAGAACGAGCGTTGCGGCAACGTGTTGCGCAGTGCAAAGCGGAATGCACCCTGCGCTTGCGGATGCATATTGAATACATCGGTGAGAATTTCATCGGCAGGTTTATCCTGCCAGATGCGCGCATCTTTTCTGAAGCGCAGAAAATGCATCCAGGAGACAAAACCGATCTGATAGCTGGTTATCGCGCTGTCGGAGCCTAAACGGCGGGCGGTATGGATATAACCGTGGTGCGGGGCGTACGACTGGTCGGTCTGCTGGATCCAGAGTGTGACTGGCTGGGCAATCAGCGTCTTAAGTTCGATGCTGTCATTCGGGGAAACGGCATCCAGCGTGAATCCATAATCCCGACCGAGCCGGGAATGACCCACCAGCCTTTGTGGCAAAAGGACATTAGCGCCCAATGGCGTATCCAGTTTAAGCAGGCGGTCGCTTTGCGCCAGCCCCCCTTTTATCGCTGCGATAATGTCCTGCGCACCCATACCGCCTCTTATTTATGCAATTTGCGCCCCCGCGCTATCGCGCGATATTACAAAAGATCAGACGTTTACCGCAATCTATAAAGAGGAAACAAATGTTAAACCAGCAATTTTTGCTTATGAGAACAATGCCTTTTGAATAACGGTAAAAATAACTGTAGTTTTCATGCTTGCTAACGGCGGAGCACCTCTACGGCGGATACCGATCGCCGGTTCTTCGCGGGATACTTCACGTCATCTACCGACTCTCTGCGACCTGCATCACGACTCCGTCCGCCTGCCGCACTTCAATACGGACATCCCTTCCAGGCGCCGCAGCCAAAAATGCAACGGCGTCTTTAGTTTCGATCACGTCGTAAAACGTGACGCGCTCGGCTCCGATCTGTGCCGGAATTTGCGCTCTAAATGACCCATCCGCATTCGCGATATACGCGCGATTGCCCGATGGGTTATACGGAGCCTCGACGACAGCGATGCCGCTCGCATCGCGAAGAAGTCTTCCGATCACGCCAGCCAGATTGCGGATGCTGCGGTGAATACCGTCCGACTTCCAAGTAAGTTCAACGGGTGTTAATTCTGCGACGGTTAATCGCCGAGGATTGTTCTCCCTGTCGTAACCCGGGTTGCGTTCGAGGATCCGAAGATCCACGACCTTTGCGGTGGTACTCATTCAATTGGCCTCATTGTGCTGTCCCCTTAGGAGGCCGTGAATCAGCAAGTTGCCGAGACGCTTCTAACGCGACCGTCTGATCGGGATAGATATGTACTGCGAGAAACTGAGCATCGGGCGGCACCTTTTCCAAGGCGCCGTGTGCATGGATGTGCTCGCCGAGGCGCGGCGAGTTCTCTGGGCCGTCGAGAGTCCAGTCGACCGTTACCTGGCCAGTCTTGACTCTTACGCAGCAGGTTATCTTTCCACCGGTGCCATCTATGCCATACGATCCATATGAGCCGCCGGCATATTGGCCGTCTACCGAGACGTCCGCGATAGCGCGGGGCCAGTAGTTGTAGACGACCACTTGCAATTCCATCGTCTTCTGCGTGCAGCCGAAGAGCGGGGTAACGACAAGCCAGCCGAACGCGATCACCTGCGTCAGGCGTGATGTAAGGCTGGCTGGCGTCACTATCAATGGAAGCTCCGTAGTTAGGCGAGTTTAGGCTGCAACATTTGGTTCGGATGGTAAGGCAGTCTCGCCACGATCGGCGGGGCTATCGTCGAGCTCGCAGCCTGCAACGACGATAAACCCAGATTGCTACAATTTCCGTTTCTTCAGCGTGTAGGCAAACAGCGCGTATTGGGTGTTCGTATCGGGATCGAAGTAGCCACCTTGAGCCGCGCCCTCATTGAGTTCTTTCCATGATTTGCCGGAATCAGTGCTGATAAAAGTAAGATCTGTCGGCGCACCGTCACCGGTCGCATCAGTCGCATAGACCAGCAGCACACCTTCCTTACCGACGCTCAAACCATCAAGCGTCAATCGGCCGTCAAAGGTATGCGCCTGCTGCACGTCGGGGTGCGGACTATTTCCCCATGTTGAGAGCGCGCCTGTGCGATGCACTTTGTCGCTCGCGTCATCCCAATTACGCGGCGCACCCAACCGCGACAAGGCATACAGTGAATAGCTCCCGGTTGTTTCCGGGGACGATTGCAGGTCGACCACCGTCTGGTTCGGCAGCACGACTTCCGGATCAAAGTTCTGTTGATCCCAAGCCAGCCGATAGACAAGGCTCGCCGTCTTAACTTCGCCTAATTGTTCGACGTAGTAGGCAACACGCAGCACGCCATCGGGACCGAGATTCACCGCGTCGAACGTTTTGCGGGGATTGCCAACATCGGCAAGCGGCGGCACCTTAACTTCGTGCCACGACTGGCCACCATCCGCAGTGCGCCAAATGTGTGGCCCCCATCCAATTGCATAGCCGCGCTGTGAATCAAGAAACAGCAACTGTCCGATGTTGTGGTCTTCCTGCCAGTTCAATTGCGTCCAGTTCTGGCCACCGTCGCTGGAGCGCCAGAGTTTGGTAATTTGCCGTGCCAGCCCATCAGCAGGCTGAGGTGCCTTGTAGTCCATCCATCCAGTGCTGACATACACCGTGCGCCAGTCCTTCGAATACCACCAGGCGGCATCCTGACCACGCTGCTGGAAGGTCCGCGTCAATCCACCATTAAACGTCCCTTTCAGGAAAGCTACTGTGCGTCGATTTAGCCGTTCGGAAGAGTCATCCATCCATGCTTCAGTGAACTCCGCAACATCGGGATCTTTGAGCTCACTTGCCGGTTTGAACTTCAGTTCCGGTCCTGAAGTCCTGAGGCTGATGACGTCGTTGCCACGAACACGAAATGCCCCACCGCCGTATGGTTTGTCACCTTTGGCAAGAGTGGTCGTGACCGTTTCCCAACCTGTCGTCAGGCGTTGGTGTCCGTAGGTTAAAACAGCCAGTGAGGCGAGGCCGAGTAATAGCATCTTCCAGCGCTTCGATTTTCGCATGTCATTTTGCCAACAGACGACCGGGTACTTTGTCGACGGGATCATCGACGTCGACGTAACGCGCGATCAGCACTTGCTCAAGGCTTGACTGAGCTGAGCTCCAGTGTAGACGGAAGGCAAGATTGACTTGCGCCATCGACGGACGGGCAAAGGCGCTCTACATCCAGATGAAAAAGGGCTTATCGCCGAGTTCACTGCCTGCAATGACGATAAGCCCACATTGCTACAACTTCCGTTTCTTCAGCGTGTAGGCAAACAGCGCATATTGGGTGTTCGTATCGGGATCAAAGTAGCCACCTTGAGCCGCCCCGTCATTCAGGTCGTCCCAAGATTTTCCGAAATCCTTGCTGATGAATGTGAGGTCAAGTGGCGCGCCATCCCCCGACGCATCGGTCGCATAGACCAGCAGCACGCCTTGCTTGCCTGCGCTGAGACCATCAAGCATCAAGCGGTTGTCAAACGTGTGCAATTGCTGCACATTGAGTCGCTGGCCATTCCCCCATGTTGAGAGCGCACCTATGCGACGCCCCTTGTCGCTCGGATCGTCCAGATTGCGCGGCGTGCCCAGCCTGGATAACGCATAGAGAGAATAACCCCCAGTTGTTTCCGGGGACGATTGGAGGTCGACCACCGTTTGGTTCGGCAGCACGACATCCTGCTCGAAGCCCTGTTGGTCCCAGGCCAGCCGGTAGATAAGACTCGAAGTTTTGACGTCGTCCAATTGTTCGACATAGTAGGCAACGCGCAACACACCATCGGGGCCTAGATTTACTGCATCAAACCTTTTGCGAGCCTTGCCAACATCGGCAAGCGGAGGCACCTTGATTTCGTGCCACGACTGGCCACCATCGGCGGTGCGCCATACGTGAGGCCCCCACCCGATTGCATAACCACGCTGCGGATCAAGAAACAGCAACTCTCCGATGTTGTGGTCTTCCTGCCAGCTCAATTGAGTCCAGTTCTGACCGCCATCGTTGGAGCGCCAGAGCTTCGTAATTTGCGGCGCCAACCCGTTCGATGGGCGAGGCGCTTTGTAATCCATCCATCCTGTGCTGACATACACCGTGCGCCAGTCTTTCGAATACCACCAAGCGGCATCCTGACCGCGCTGCTGGAACGTGCGCGTCAAACCGCCGTCGAGCGTCCCGCGCAAAAAATTCACAGTTCCACGATTCAGCAATTCGGCCGTATCGTTCATCCAGGCTTCGGTCGGCTCTGCAACCTGTGGATCTTTCAGTTGATCAGCGGGCTTGAAGGTGATCACTGGATCAGCGAGCTTAAGACTTATGACTTGGCTATCGTGAATACGAAATGCGCCACCGCCGTAGGGTTTGTCACTCTTTGAAAAAGTGGTCGTGATCGTTTCCCAGCCCGTCTTCATGCTCTGGTATCCATAGGTTACGGCGGCCAGCAGCGCAAGCCCGCCAATTAAAGCCTTCCAACGTTTCGCTTTTTGCATATCACTTCGTCAACAGACGGCTGAGAGCTTTGCCGACCGGATCATCCATGTCTGAGTGGTTAATCATATTCGGCAGAACCACTTTGCCACTGTCGACTGCCTGCTCCCACGTTCTGCCGTCGCCCCACTCCTGAATGTTCGGTTGCGCCGAGATTTTTACCAGATCCGAAACAGGAAGATCTGCGAGACCTCCATCCAGATAAGCGAGGGGGTGTGTCTTGAATGCGAAGGATTTGAACTTATCGTCGTCGAGTTCAAGCTCGTACTGTTGCGCCGGCAAGCTGAAGCTACCATTCCCTGGTTTCTGGCTCCTCATTTGAATCTCGTCGCCCTGCATGTTTTGCATTAACCCTTTCTCCATGTTTTTTTGCAGATACCACCGGGCACTCCGCAACCATGCTTGCCCCTCCGGACTCAATCTCGGATACAGCTTAGCCCCGTAAGTAGAGCAGTAGTAGTACCCATAGCCGACGTAATACGAAGGCGGCTTATGCCCACACCCGATATGCCGCATCATGAAATTGCCATGGCGCGACCAATCGGAATCGGTGCTTTCAGGTGCAATCAACTGCTCGCGCCGATGCAGCAAACGACGTGCGACTTCCTTATCTTTCCACGGGTCCCACGAAGTTGCGAAAGCCTTTACCGTCTCCCATGCGCTTGAGACGCTGACTTTCTCCACCGTTTCAAGATACTCACCATGTAGTGGCTGGTAGTAGTACGGACATTTTCCGATAATCGAATCTGCCGCAGGCGGCACTATCTTGTTGCAACTGCTCAGCGCAACCTTCGGGCGGACTTGATAACCGCTCGGCGTCAGCATTGATGTCCCCGTTCCCAAGACGGAGTCCTGCGTGTCAGCCATCAATGGTTCTCCAGAAATTTAATGACCACATCTTTCGGCACGTGACTTTGTGTGAGTCCTGTTTCGCCCAGTTCGTTCGTGACACCCTGTGAAATCAGCGTGCCATCAGAGAACATCTGGAACTTCGTGTTGGCCGCGGGGATATCCGTGCCGGCCCAATGTGCGATAAAC
The DNA here is from genome assembly GCF_905220735.1 of Paraburkholderia aspalathi. Classification (NCBI taxonomy): domain Bacteria; kingdom Pseudomonadati; phylum Pseudomonadota; class Betaproteobacteria; order Burkholderiales; family Burkholderiaceae; genus Paraburkholderia; species Paraburkholderia aspalathi. Next base: position 254,816 of record NZ_CAJNBA010000006.1, on the reverse strand, counting down.
GCCTGGTCATAGTTACCTTCCGATCCGGGCATGGCAGGCAGCGCTGTGGACATTTGCGTTGGCCCAGCGAACGAGTGCTGGCCGCCCTTGATATCAACCTTGCCCGGAGCGTGAATCTCGATGTTGCCGTCCTTGAGGCGAATATAGGCACCTCCAGACGTCAGCAGAATCTCCTGTTTTGCGGCGGCTTCGATCTTTTCCGTTGCCGAAAGCAGCTTCAACGTCTTCTGCGAGGTGAATTCGATGTTATCCGCCTGCGCCTGAATTTCCACCTTGCCCTTGGCCGCGAAGAGTTTCATCCCTGAGTTCTGCACGAACAGGCTGAGTTTTTCCGCGACGCTCGCAATCAACGATTTACCGGTCGCGACGTGCGTGCTCTGACCGCTCACGAAATTAATGTGCTGGTCCGCCAATACATGGGCCGATTTCTGCGTGGACAGGGCGATGCCTGACGGACTGCCGAAGAGCATGACGGGTTCCTTGAACGCATTGGCGTTGCCCGTTCCTCCGCCCGCTGTCTTGCCACCCGACGACGAGCCCGAAACACTGTTCTGGGTAGCATCGGTAAAAGACTTTAATGCGTCGTTTCCGTCCTTGAGACTTTCAGCCTGATGCGTCGTGCTCGCGTCGGACATCGCTTCCAACACGCTTTCCGAGTTCACCAGTTGCGAGTTCGCCTCGCGCACGTCAAGTTGCTGGCTCGTTGCTGATTTCGCATGCGTGGAAACATACAGGCCCTGACCGGCACGCACCGCGCCATATGCGTCGGACTTCAGATCAAAACCGTTGCCCAGATATGACCCACGTGTGTTGTCAGTCTGAGCGATGAGATAACCCAGGTGCAAATGCGCATTCGTGCTCGTGGAATACAACTGAACACGATTCTGACCCGTCGAGTCATCCATCACCATCTGGTTGTAGCCGCTACCCTGATATTCCTTGGACTTGTATCCGGATAGCAGGCCATTGGAATGCCAGTGGGGTTGCGTCGCACCGTTATAAACGCGGCCCGTTACGAGCGGCCTGTCGCAATCGCCGTCTACCCAACTAACCAGGACCTCTTCGCCGACTCTCGGCACGTGCACGCCACCGTATCCCCCGCCCGTATCCGACATGGCGACGCGGACCCAGCATGAAGCTTTTTCATCGCCACTATTAAGCCGGTCCCAGTGGAAGCGCACCTTGATGCGGTTCAACGAATCTGTGTAGACCTCTTCGTTAGCGGGGCCGACGACAATTGCCGACTGCATGCGCATCTCCGGCTTCCGATGCACCAACGGACTGCGATACGGCACAACTTTGCGTTGCGCCTCAATTTGAACGAGGAAGAAGCCCTCGCTGCCATCGGCATGACTGATGGTCAGCGCGTTGGCCTGCGGCGTGTAACGCGCCCGGATCGTTTTCAGTTCGCTTTGCAGACTGTGCGGGAAATCGGTGGCCTGACTGGACACCGGGAGGTTGTTTTCGATGAACCATGCGGCCTCGATAACGGCGAACTGCCGGTCCTGCTCGCTATCCGAGGCGTGAGCCGGGTGATCATTCAGCTCAAACCAGCGACCGGCATCCGCACCTCGCACGCCACCTGAGCCAAAGAAACGCTTTGCCCTCGATTCCCATTCTTCCATGCGGATTTTCGAAAGCGCATCGCCCCGGTCCTGGCTACCATAGGTGTACGCGCCGGTGTATTCATAGACTTCGGTCTGCTGAGGCAGATTCCCCTGTGTGGGAAGTGTGGGGATGTTTGTGCCCTTCGGATTGGCTGGCGAGGCTGGTGCCTTGTAATCGAATGTGCGGGTCGTGAGCGTCGTGCTTTGTAGTGTCCGGGTCCCTGACCACTGAACCAGGGCATTCGTTTCGCTGTTCGTGCCCGCGCGATAGAAGTCGACGGACTGGGGCGAAACAGGCTGGAACGTGTCGAGATTGTCCGTGACGATGAACGTATGCGATTTGCCGTCGCTTGCCTGCTCGAAGTATCCGAACAGCCCTTCGCTTTCCATCAGTCGATGAGCAAAATTCCAGTCGTCCTCATATTGCACGCAGAACGATCGCGAGGGCAGCGGCTTGCTCAGGGCAAAACGAAATGCACCTTGAGCCTGTGGATGCATATTGAAGACATCGGTCAGGATTTCGTCAGCCGACTTGTCCTGCCAAATTCGCGCATCCTTGCGAAAGCGCAGGAAGTGCATCCACGATGCGAACGCGATCTGGTAGCTAGTGAGTCCGCTATCCGATCCAAGGCGGCGGGCGGTGTGCACGTAACCGTGGTGTGGCTGATATGACTTGTCAGTCTGCTGGAGCCACAGCGTTACGGGTTGGGCGATCAGCGTCTTGAGTTCGACGGTGCTGGACGTGGACACGACGTCGACGGTGAATTCGTAATGACGGCCGATTCGTGAATGACCGATGACACGCTGGGGAACCAGAACGTCACTTCCCTGGGGAGCGTCGAGTTTCAGCAGGCGGTCGCTTTGGGCGAGTCCGCCGGTTATTGCCGCGATTATGTCCTGGGCTCCCATACTGCCTCTTTCGGTTTGCTTTTCACGCGCCCCCGCGTAGTCGCGCGATTTTACAAAATATTTACGAGACTAGGCAAATTGAATTAATGAAGAATGTTAAATGCTTTTTATATCGATGATTCAATATGCATTAGGCATTTTTGACGGATTTATCGAGGCTTCATTGAGTGTGCTCTGAGCGGAACGTTGGACGATGCGGGACGCCGGTCGGGCTTCGACATGCTCGAACTCGTGCGACGTCTGTCAGGCAAAGAGGCTAGGCGCGTGTCGTGTCCGTGACAACAAGGGGTCGCCAACTCTCATTTAGCTACTACAAACGGCGATGGACCGGTTGCGCTACCCGGCAAAGTTGTCCGGCCCTTCCAAGACCGCTTGTTTCTATATCCCGTTTGAGAGCGTTTGGCACACCGGGCTATTCGACGCCCTGTGCCACTACAAGCCAGCCTCGCCCTCCAGTCAACGACGCTAACTCGTTCTTTGCGCCATCTGGCGAGTGAAGCCTCGCGCTAGCGACGCAGCTAATTACGCACGCATCAAACCGCCTGGTCTTATATCATCACCTATTATCGAGATAGGGACTACGCGGCCCACTCGAGCAGGGACGCCTCTAGCGCCCTATTCACCCCGCAAGACCGATCCGATTAGTCATCCCCAGCCGTTTGGGGGAGCCATCACCCGAAGAGATTTTGAGATGCAAAGTGACCTTGCTAGCTTGCGCGACCTCGTTCGTCAGTTTGCGGATGAGCGCGACTGGGACAAATTCCACACGCCAAAGAATCTAGCGACAGCTCTAAGCGTCGAGGCGAGTGAGCTACTGGAGCCGTTCCAATGGCTGACCACCGGCGAAAAGAGCGAACTGGACGAGAGCAAGCAAACCGCCATTCGTCACGAAATGGCAGACGTATTGCTCTACCTCGTTCGCCTCGCAGACAAGCTTGATGTCGACCTCTATCAAGCCTGTTTGGAAAAAATGGATGTCAATCGGACGAAATATCCCGCCGAAAAAGTCCGGGGAGATTCGCGCAAGTACTCCGATTACCAAGACTAAGAATCAAACCAAAACTAAAACGAAAATCAAAGACCAATGCGACTATAGGCAAACCATTGCAAGACATTCATCGAGGACTGCGAGCGCAACCAGATCGCAGAGAAGCTACGTACCAGCTTCCAGCTATACGCCAAAAATCCGTCACAGAGTGAATTCCAATCCTGGCAAAACTCCCTGCGCGCGCTCGCGCTCATTTTCTCGCGCGCCGGGTTGACCAACCAGGGCGTCGTGCTCGAGTTTCAACTGCCGACGAACTCGAAGCGTATCGACTGCTTGCTATGTGGCTTCGCGAAAGATGGAACGCCGACGGCCGTAGCGATCGAGCTGAAGCAATGGCAGACATGCGAGGAGTCGGCGGGGGACAACGAAGTCTCAACGTTCATCAATGGTTGCATGCGCGACGTACTGCATCCCTCAGCTCAGGTAGCACGATACGCGTCCTATCTTCGGGACAATCATGAGGCTTGCTACGCGGACGAGACTCCGATTGAAGTCGCTGCTTGCGCCTATTTACACAACTACCATTCGCACCCGGCTGATCCGCTCCGGGCGCCTAGATTCTCGACGCTGCTTGAGACGGCACCGACGTTCAGCGCCGACGACATAGACGAGTTCGTCAAGTTTCTGGTGGATCGGGTTGGAGGTGGCGACGGTCTGGAAGTGCTGCGTCGCATGGAAGAAAATCGCTATCGCCCTAGCAAGAAGCTGATGGACTATGTGGCGTCCGTGATCAAGAACAACCCGGAGTACACGCTGCTTGACGAGCAGCAGGTAGCATTCGACGCCGTGATGACCGCTGCGCGTCGCGGGGTGCATGACCGTCAGAAGCAGATCATCATCAAGGGTGGCCCAGGCACCGGCAAGTCTGTGCTGGCGATCAACCTCGTAGCGAGTTTGTTATCAAGTCACTACTCGACGCACTACGTGACCGGCTCCAAAGCGTTCACTGAAACGCTGCGGAAGTTCATTGGTCCACGAGGTCAGGAGCTGTTTACGTACACGAACGGCTACGTAGACGCGCAGGCTGATTCGGTGGACGTGCTGGTCACTGACGAAGCACATCGTATCCGGGACGTGAGCAGCAATCGCTTCACGCCGGCGAACAAGAAATCCGGCCTGAAGCAACTGGAGGAATTGATCGCGGCCGCACGTGTTTCGGTATTTTTCATTGACGATCATCAGGTCGTACGCCCGGGGGAAATCGGCTCCGTCGCCTACATTCGGGAATACGCGGAGAAGCACAAGTGTGCGGTGTACGAATCTGAACTCGAGACACAGTTCCGCTGCAACGGCTCAGATGCGTTTGTTCGCTGGATAAACACGATGTTGGGCATCGATGACCGTCCGCGCTTCGAATGGAACGATCACGACGCTTTCGATTTCCGGATTTCTCAGTCTCCGGCGGCGTTGGAAAACGCGATCAAGGATAAGGTGCAAGCGGGCGCGACTGGCTGAGGCCCATTTCAGGCGCACGGCGCGTGCAAGATACGTCGATGGCGATACCAATGATCGATAACTTCTAAGCTATACCCGAAGTCGGCATCGACGATATGAGTGTCGCACCACACGAGGTCTTGTGTCCGTCAAAGGCCGCAGGTTTTCCGTCGACGTTCACGCTCGGATCCCCTTCCACAATCACGCAGGTCTGATGACCCGCGATTGGACACACGCACATGTCGCCGATTCGCGCGACTGGTCGGCCCATGACCTCACTCACCGCGCTGCCGGTCGTCACCCGGCCGCCATGACTGGTTGCGTCCCCCACACGAATGATGCCGCGCATCCGCCCCGCTCCTAGTACGAGTAGCCTTGCTGTTTATAGTCCGTGTCATGACGACGTCCCCACCACGGAAGATAAGCGTTGTTCTCGCCGCGTGCGCGAAACCAGTCCTGATCCGCAACGATGGGCGTGAGTTTTGACGGTGGTGTGACCACGACGGCAACCGGATGGTCTTGGTCAGTTGTTCCTGCAACAAGTACGCTGCCGCCGAGATGGTTCGCGCGTGCGATCGCCAGCGCCACATTTGTCAGGGCGCTACCCGCGCCCATATCGCCAAGCAACCCCGCCGTATTGAACGTCTGTTTCTGATAGTCGAACTCAGGCAAGTTTTCCGTTAACGTACGCGACAGAGAACCGATACGTTCAGACGCCACATCCGAACCTTTCCCTGCATCGTGGATGACGTATTGAACATCGCCAAGATTTTTTCCAGCGTTTTGCGCTGCGGCCTCAATGGTCGATTTCCACGCCTGTACTGCGCGCGTCGTGCCTGCCTTTGCTTCAAAGTCCTTCACGTTGCCCGTTGCCGCCCGGCCGATCCATGCGAGCGGTTCGCGCTCGGTCTTCATTTCCGGTCCAGTCAGAATCAGCAACACTAGGTTCTCGTTGATTTGCCGAAACTTCGGCGGGTAACTCGGGGCGTCCCAGTTCATCACCCAAACGCTCTGCTGGGGATGCGCCTGAAGATAGTCGAGTGCGGCGTTTAAGGATGTGAAGCCTGCGTTGGGGCCACCGGACGTAACGTGTACATCCGGAGGTGTATCGTGGCTCCACAAATCGGTTGCCGAACGGTTCCCGATCTCAAATGCGTTCACCACCTGATCGCGCAGATACCTCTTTGCCTCTTCGGGATCAAGTCGTCCGCTGGGAATTGCAACCTCGACATGCATACCAGCCAGTTCACGCCACTTCCTACGATCCTCCGCTTTGACGGTATAAAAGTACTTGGCGTTCATCACATAGGGATCGCCGAACAATACCAGCAGTTGGTCGATGTACTTCTGGTAGTAACCGTTCAGCGTTTCCCGGCCGCTGCTTGCGTCAGCGATAGAAGCAACGGCTTGAAGCGTGCTGAACTTCTTTGCGTCGGCCTTCACCATGTCGTCGTTCTTGTTGGGTTTAACAAGCCCAAGCGTCCACAGCAGTTGCCATTCGGTCGGATAGTCGCGTCGCTGCAGCGGATTCAGCCATTCGACTCCAACCACTTGCGCGGCGAAGGAGTGAGTGGTTCCGGTTGCTGCGACCGGTGTGGCGGCTGGCACCGTGGAACTTGCTTGCGCCCGTTGACTGACCAGCGCGGTGGTCAGCACAAACAAGGCAACGGCCAATAGGCCAGGCAACACGACCAGACGTTTCATCAATTCCTCGGTACTCGAAAGTTGTAGGGCTGCCCCGTTCGAACGAACCATGAATACTAACGACAGCACGGCTGCCAGCAGCATCACGCAGATCGCCAAACCCAAGCGGCGCGGTCGGGTCGCGATAAATGCGCTCATAGGTAGCCTCCTACCTTCAAGAAGAAGCCACCATCACGTTGGTCATGGATTTTCTCAGGGATCTTCGCGTCAGCGTCCGTCTTGACCCAGTCTGACAGAAAGACCTTCTGATATTTCCCATACTGGAAATACTCAGCAAATTTCACGCTCGGATTGTCTTTGCTCAACCCGCTGACGAACCGCCAGTCGGCTTCTAAGCGCAGATCATGTAGATCGGCGTCCGACAGATAACACAGACCAACGGCCACATCATATGCCAGTGCCTTTTCCGCATGCATCGGATTAGTCATGATCGTCGAGTGGTTGGTCGGATTGTTTTCCTCGCCCTCGCTAAGGATCTCCGTTATCTGCTCATCTCGCCATTTTGTATAGTCCGCGGATGCTTTGGTCGGATCATCCTCACCGGCCACATTGCCCTGTTCGTCAACCCAGTCATCGTTCTTGGCCCGTCGTGCTTCCATCCGCAACACGGCGTGATCCTCATACCTCTGCGCCGCTTCGGTTTGCTCGTTACCTTGCGCAGCTAGCGCGCCAGTTCCTTTGAAGCTGTCGTAGGGGTCGCTGTCCTGAAGGTTGGTTTTATCCGCGTTGCGTGCAGCGGCAGACGGGTCGTAGCCCTCGTTAAAATCGCTAGTATCATCGCCGTCTTTCACTTCGGACACTTTTCCGTACCGAATCGCCTGCGGCTTGAACCGTGTCGACTCATCAAGCTTGGGTGCTGTTACTGGCACGACCCAATCCTTTGGCGGATCAGCATTTACGGGCACGCTAGTAAAATTGAACAGATAGAGAACCGGACTGGTGATAGCTGTCATCACCTTGGCCCCGGTCGATTGATTCGAATGCAGCGCGCGCCCCAGCGCAAAGCGCGCTTTCGGCGATGGCGGAAACCAAAACCCTTGTGTCTGGTTCTTGTCCTTGCGCCAGTCATCTTTCCAATAGCCGTAAGAGGGTTGGTCGCCGCCTACCTCGAAGCCCGAGGCAAACACCCGCTGTGTGAACACGCCGTCTCCGCCGGTCTTCTCGATCTCGTCCTGGTTCAATCCTCTCCAACCGATCCCTTGTACCGTCGTTGCGGAAATGACCTGGTCATGAGGACAGCAATAGAGCGTGACTCGCCCGTAGGTCTTGTTGTTCAATCCATGTGCAGCGCGGTCCGTCGCTGCGGCGTACGGTTTGCCGCCGTTTTTCGATGGACGTGAACTCGCCATTGCCTGATCGAGCTCGGCCGCTTCCATCTCCAGATCTGCCCGCGCTCGCAAAATATTGAAATACTCCTTCAACGTCTCTTTGCGGGCCTCGAATATCTCCCGCCCCACATTGCCAGACGAGTCGCGAACGCCACGTTGCGCCCAGCTGTCAGTGCTCAATTCAGCGACAAGACTATACGGCGGATTGGCGAGAACATAGCTATCCGCGACACAGCGACCGCTCTTCCCAAATGGATCGGTTACTTCGGCTAGGCGATCGCCCAGGAAAGCGGCGGCAATTCCCACCATGTTTCCCTGGCTGTGACACACCACTGTGATCGGCACATCCGCCTGCTTCTTCCGGATGGATTCGATCAGCTTGGCCAGCCGCAGTGCCGCGAGCACTCCATACGTGCGGGGTGGCGTAGCGTACACCTTGCGGGCATTGACTGAGTTCAGATGCTGGACTGTGATCCAGAGAAACAGCCGGTCGTTCAACCCTTCGTGCCACAGATCCGGAAGACTCGAGCAGCCGTTCGCAAAGGGACCACCTCCCCAATAGTTCTGCTCATTGAGCATAACCTTATCGCCGTACCTCTTCAGTTCTTCCTTGTTCGCCTTATATCCCCACCTGAAATGGATCACCGGTGAGAACGACGGATCGGGATTGATGTAGGTGTCCGGCTTCATGTTGGGATTGATGAAGCCGTCGGCGGTCAAACTCTCGATGTAGCTAGCTGGTGACATTTGTCCCGCAACGGGGCCGAAGTGAAACAGCTGGTCGTCATAGCGGCCCATCCGCCGATTCAGTCCGGCACACAAACCTTCTTCGCTCGCCTTAAACCATTCGCCATCTGAATTCACGCCGTGAACGAAGATCACGATACCCGGCAGCGGCATTTGCATGACGCCGATCAGTTCGTTCTGGGTATCGAAGAGCGTGGTTCCCTGGCACGACCCTACTTGCACTCGATTGTCTGGATTCAGGAACGCCATGTTGTTGTGATGCCCCGAGGTTCAATTAGGTAGGTTTTTTGAAGAATTTCACGGCCAGTTGCTGAAACTGGTCGCTGCTGATCGGCGACAGCTTGCCGGCCGCGTCGGTTTGACCTTTGACGACGTCGCCAGCGGCTTTCTGTACTTCAGCGTCAATGCCTGTCACTGCCTGCCCATCGGTCGCGCGTACAAGCTTCGGCACTCGTCCGAGTGGCGCATTGTCGAACTTCGGCATGTCGGCACTCATACTGGCCGGACCCGCCCACGTATGACCTGCGGCCTTGACCGTGAAACTGCCCGGGCAGCCGAGTTCGATATTTGCCCCTTGCAGCTTCAGATACGCGCCGCCGGAAGTGACCAGCACGACCTGATCGCTTGCCATACCTGACAGCTTTCCACCCGCAGCGGTGAGCATGATGTTCTTCGCCGAATCAATCTGTGTATCGTCGGCCTGACTCTGTAGGCGCACCTTGCCGAGATTCGCGATCGCCGACACTCCGTTCAGATGTGCGAACAACGAGACGCCCTGGCCCGCGTTGACGTTGACGCGCTGGCCGCCAGTCAGTTGAAGATGGTTCTGTGCGACGGTATCCACGTTGCCGCCGGCATAAGTCGCTACGGTCTTCGGCGTCGCCATGCTTATCCCTGCTGGCGCCGTCACCCCGACGACGGCTTGTGACGACGCATCACCACTGCCGCTCGATGTCTTGCCATCGCTCCAGGACTTCACCGCAGTCGCGAGATCGGTCTGCGGCTGCGTGTCCATTGCGACGCCTTGATGCTGCGCGGCGTAGTCGCCAAGACTCTTGAACAACTCGACGCATTCCTGCATCAACTGCAGGTACTCATCACGCGCCAGTTGCCCATCCTTCGCGTTCAACCGCTGCCACGCCGAAATCAGCATCGCTTTACCGCTGCGAATTGCGACGTTGGCGTCACTACGCAACTCCGCGCCTTCGCCTCGCGCTTCACCGGTACCGTTATCGCGGGGTTGTGTCAGATACCCGAGGTTCAACTGACTGTAGGTGTGCTCGCTCGCAAGTTGGCTGCTGATCTCCCCTGCCGTGTCGTCAAAGCGCAGCTGGTTATAGCGGGCACCCTTAATCTCCTTCGTCTTCACCCCCGACAAAAACCGATTCCCCGGCAACGCCCCGGTATGACTAAACGTTGCCGGCATATTCGGCCCGTTGTGCAGCACACCGGTGACAAACATCTTGTCCGGATCCCCATTCAGGAAATCCAGCGCGACCTCCATCCCGATGCGCGGCAACGTGTCGTGCCCGTAGTTCGTCCCAGCCCAGCTACTGCTCACCCGTACGAACGCGCTGTCCTTATCCGTTCCGCTCGTACCCGCCCCTTGCGCATGCGCATGATCATCCGGATCCAGGCCCTGAAGCTGCACCTTGATCCGCCCAAGCGAATCGCAATACACCTCCTCGCCCTGCGGCCCAACCACCAGCGCGGTAATCGGATAAACCCGCGGCAAATCGATCCGCGGATCGTACGCCGGCGTCAGCGGCACACCACGCCTCACACAACTAAAGGTGTTTTCATAGCGGCTCTCTTCCTCATCCGCACTACTCGCCGCCCTTCCCTGCCCAGCCGACGATGCCGAAGCAGCCACCTTCGAAGGCCCCTCGACCCTCCACCGATTCGCCTCAAACAACGCCTGCGCGCGCTCATTCAGCGTTTTGGGCAGACTATTCTCTCCGCGATGATGCAGCGTGGTAACAATAAACTGCCGCTCCTCCTGCGGATGCGTGTCCACCTCCGGATGCCCGGTCAACTCGAACCATCTGCCGACAGCCAGATCCCGCACGCCGCTCACCGCATCGACATTCGCCGAGCGCAACTCATGGGCGAGCATGCGCGCCTTGCTGACGCGCTCATAGTCCGACCAGGAATCGCCCGCGTGCGGCACGTCGATGACCGCATCGCGCAGCAGCTGCGCGAGGTCGTTGCCGGCTTCGCCCTGATCGACGATGCTCGTCTCCGACGCCTGCGCCACCGTCGCGCTCTTGTAGTCCCAGCTCGCGCGCTGCACGTTGCCCGGCACGAGCTGACGCGAGGCCGACCACAGCGTGATCGAGTCGCGCGCTTCGGTGGCCGCGTCGCGGTGATAGCGCACCGTGCCGGCCGACGACTTCGGCAGTTTCATCGGGTCGTCCAGCAGCACCAGCGTGTGCACCGGCGACTCACCGGCGCCGTCGGCCGATGGGGCCGCTCCCCGCTTGCCCGCCGCCGTGAACCACGCGATGCCCTCGCGACGGCACAGCCTCCGGATGAAATCCGCGTCCGACTCGTGAAACTGCAACAGCGTCTCGCGCACCGGATACTTCGCGCGATCCAGCGACGACAGGTCGAAATCGAACGCGCGCGCGAGCGCCGGACTCTTTTTCTGCCATTCGCCCAGCAGCTTCTCAATCACATCGGGCACACTCAGCGTGCGGAAGATGCGCGTATTGGTTCGCCCCTCCAGCACCGATAACGCATCGCGCATGGTCAACTGGTAGGTCGCCAGCGACCCGTCCGACTGGCCCGCGCGCGCGTCGGTGACGATCGCGCAGATCGGGTGCAAGGCGCCACGGTCGGTGACCATCTGCACAGACAGCGGCAAGCCGATGAACGCATTGAGCGGCAAGTCCGCGCGCGTCGACAGACACGTCACGTGACCCACAATGCCTGAGCACAGCCCCTCGCTGATGTCGATGCGATGCGCGATCAGCACTTGCTCAAGGCTCGACTGGGCTGAGCCCCAGTGCAGGCGGAAGGCGCGATTGGCTTGCGGCAGGGACGGGGATGCAAAGGCGCGCAACAGGTCGGCGGAATTCACGGTGGTCTCTTTGGGTGTCGCGTGGTCGTTATGGGTTGTTTGGCTCTCGGGTTCTGGCGGTTTTCTGTTTTGAGTTTGCTTTTTTCGTTATTGGCGGATTTGCTGCTCGGACTTAGACGGCTGATTTATTTGATTGATGCGTTTGTTGTTAGGCGCTTGGCTTCGGCCGCCATTGACGCTACCGCTTATGTGATGTGCTCCCATGTGCCGCCTCTTTTAGTTTGCTTTGCTTTTAACGCGCACCGCCAATCGCGCGATTTTACAAAACATTTACAGGGTGGCGCAAATTGAATTATTGAAGAATGTTAAATATCTCTTATATAGACGCTTTAATATGCATTAGGCATTGTTGGTGGGTTTTATTGAGGCTTGGTCGGGTCTGCTTAGGGTGGAAAGTCGAGCGATGCGGGGGCGTCGGTCGGGCTTCGACATGCTCGATCTCATACGACGTCTGTAGGGCGAATCTGTCTCAAAGCTAGAGGTGAAACGTGTGCCCTGTTTCGTTGTTCATCGATCGTTCGACGCTGTTGCACAACCGTCGACAATGCGCGAAAATACATCGGATGCCTAACAACATAACCGACGATCTCGGTGCGTTACGTTTACAACGCATTACTGAACGATTGACTCGTTGGAGGATAGAAGAGGACGCGAAAGCGCCAAGCCGAGCATCAAGGAGAACGAGGAAGGAGATGAAGCGCGGGACGCATGGGCTGCCACCCACACGACCCGCTGACCACAAACAACTCATACTAGGATAGGAGTTGATCATGGCTGACGCCAATCATAAAGCAGTTGCGCCTGCTACCCAACGCATCTTGACCATTTCGGCACAAAGACGCCCGCGACCGATGAAAACGTTCGCGCCGGATCACGTCAAATTTTATCCGGACTTGCCGCCAGCGCCTTGGATTCGGCTTTCGGGAAGGTGGCTCGAACAGGCGGGGTTTGAGATTAGCGCGAGAATTCGCGTGGAGGTAAAGAGAGGGAGATTGATTATAACGCCGGCATGAGACTGGAATACGCGACCGCTGACCTACGTTCATGATCCTGTCGTGACTATCAATGTTTGCAGCATTGGTGGCCTAACCTTCCACGAAGAGCTGTTCGCAAAACTCTACGAATTAAATGGGACCACTCTCCCGATGGGGTAAAAATGGTCCCCCGCCTGACAGTTCACCTGTTATTCGAGGGCGCGCCTGCGCGATCTGATTCAGGAAACACACTTAACAAATTAACTTGATGAAGCTTTAGCCCACTCGGAGTGACAAAGTATCCAACGAAGACATTGAACGGAATTTCCGCCTCACCCCATCGACCCGTACCCCGGTCGGTAGGGATATGGGCTTCCATTAGGACTCGAGGAACGGTAGCCAAGCGCGGAGCCAGCTGATTCGAGAGGTCCCAGAGGTGAAACGTATGATGTGGCATCGATTCGGTAGCGTCCCACTCGTTACGGGTGAGGTGCAAAATTCCCGATAAACCAATGGATGACGCCTTTACTTCGATTTGGAGCTGAGCGTGGTCCACATCCGATACGATAGACATTACGTCGTACCCGTCGGCATTGCTTTCGATCGAACGCCAAACTGGCGCAACGCCCGTGCGTTGCTTCTCGTAAGCAATGGTCAAGCGTTCGCCCTCTCTACCAACGGCGCTAAGCTTAATATCTTGCTGCCCGCGAGCGATCGCGGCTAGACGATCCCAGAACTCGATCACCTCGTCGTCGCAACCCTCAGCAAGATAGGCCTCCACCATTGACTGGCGAAATTCGATGGGTGCAAACGTCAACGTGCGGAGACGCCCGTCCAAGGTCATCATTAGCCAGGGTGGCCGAAAGACTTCGACATAATCCAACAGCGCTCGACGAAGGCGTTTGCGATCATTGCCGAGGCGAAGGATACGATCACCAGTCGGAGCAACGACAGCGACGCCAGAATCGTTGACCCGTAGCCAACCGAGCGTCTGGATGAGGTCAATCAATGATCCGTTGTCGAGGCGTTCGTATCGGGGTAGATCGGAACGAAGCCGCTCGAAAGGTATAGGATGCTCTTGGACAATGCGGAGAAAGTTGAAGCAACCGTAAGCGACACCTGGCGAGAGAGGGATCAACTTTCGCCTCGCTCGAAATCACGCAATAGAGCTTCAATGTCTTCATCGCGCAGACCCACGGAGTAATCGTCATAGTCTTCAATGTCGCCTGGATCCAAGGCGATCGGATCTACCGCGAGCGAGGAGTCCTCTAGTGCCTCGGCCATGCGATTAATCTTGTAGTCAAGCCGCTCAAGGACCGTCTGATCCACTGACCCCTCGCATTCGACGATCTCGACGATGGTTTCCTGCTCGGGTGGCAAACCAAAGCGGTGAATGCGATCCTCTGATTGCAGATAGTGCGCGGCGTTGAATGTCCGGTCAAGATAGATCGCGTGGTGGCAAATGCGGTGTAGGCTGACACCTTCGCTAGCAGCCGCAGGGTTGGCAACCAAGACCATCGTGTTTGGATCATCGTGGAAGAGCTTGATTTTTCCCTCGCGGGTCTCGTCATCGTCTTCGTCTCCAGCATCCACTCCACCGTGGATGTAGACTGCACCGATATCTGAGAGCCGGCTTGCAATGTATTCAACGTTGCGAACGAAGGAGGACCAGATCAAGACCTTCTTCCCTTCGGCGGCCAATTGTCTAGACCGACGAAGCACGTATTTCAACTTTGGCCCTTCTCCTTCATTGATCACGGCCGCAAGCAACTCGGGCTTCACGAAATTCAGATCTGCACCAAGTAGCGCGGGATTGGACACAAACTGGATCAGCCGGGATACGGATCTGCCCAACGCGCGAAATGCCTGCTTGCTGCGGGTGCTCAGGGCGCTCTTGGACTCGCGCGCGACCTCATACTTCATGAGCCGATACAGCTCTTTCTGTAGCGGCGCCATGGACAAACACACGCGGTGGCGCGTAACCGGACGAAGTCCCAGCTCCTTCTTGGTTGTGCGCACGTAAATCGGCTTCACTTTGTCGACAACATTGTCGGCGACCACCTCTATCTCAGGATAGAGGAAAGTGAATTGAGGAATCAGGTCCTCGACCGACTGAGGCATTGGCGTCCCCGACATGACCAGCTTCCCCTCTGGGAGGTGGGACACCGCCAGCACCGCACGCGCGGTCTGCTTGGCAATGCCACTCTTGATGCGGTGGCTCTCGTCGAGATAGACAAATGATTTGTGTCTTGCTAAGTGTGCTGCGATCAGGTCCCCTACCCGCGCGAACTGCTGATAGCTGATAATCATGAAACGCGGGTTGTCCAACAACATTTTCTCGATGTTGTCCCGACCACCGCGCAGCCGAACAAACTCGGGCTTAAGCGATGGCATACAGTCCGCTGTCTGCTCATCCCAAGCTGCAAAGGCATTTTTCGGTGCAACGACGAGCAATCTCTCCTGCTGTCTCGCCTTGAAGAAGTAAAATGCGAGAGCCTCTGTAGTCTTGCCTGCGCCCGGCACAGAAAATGTCGCAGCAGCCCGTAGGGCAGCAATCTTGGACACATTTCGAGCTTGCTCTGTAGATAGCTCGCGTGTGAAACCAATTTCACGAAGGTAGCTGCGCAGGGTTTCCTCAGGGACCGGCTCGCTTTTCAGAGCCTTTTCATACCCGGTAACCGCCTTGGTGGATTGAAGCAGTAGTTCCTTGGCCTTCTGCGAAACTTCATAGCCAGTACCATGCTTGAGTTCGAAGGTGGTGAAGATGTCGAAGAGCGAGCCGCGCAAAGCGACGAAGTTCCACCACGGCATCACCAAAACACGGCCATCCTCCTGGCGTGCGTTCGAGGTCGAGTCCAGGGCGAGCCTGCGGATGATCGCAGGCCAAGGCAGCGCGTCGTCCTGAGCGTCCCAAGAGAGACGGGCGCACAGATCGGACTCGCGGTAATCAATTCGAAGCATTGCCAGATTTCTCCAGGAAGTCCCTGATTTTCTGGATACGCACTTCGAGCTGCGCCAGCTGTGCCTCGACCCCCTCAATCTTCGTTTCTGCACAAAAGCCCAACTTGATACCATCTTCAAGCGCAGCATTTGCGCGAGAACAGCTGTCTAGCAGCTTTTCTGCGGTCTTTGTGTCTCGTTTAAGCTGCTTCTCACTTTCGATGAACTCCACAATTATTTCGCGGGCCTTAGATGCGTTTTCAGGCTTTGCGATTTCCTTGGAAAGAGCAAGGTCGGAAGCTTCTCCCGCCTTCTTGGTGCCACCGCCGAAGAGTTCGTCCGTTTCATTGTCGACGGCAACCTCCGTAACAGCAAAGCCAGCTTTGAGCTTTTCGACGATCGGCTCTATGTTGTTTGCCATACCATTGATCGCGTCGTGCAAGCTGTCTTTAACCTCTTCTGGGTTATCGATCAGGGCGAAGGCCGCTTCCTTGAAAAGCTGCTGCCGACCGGTTCCGCCGACTTTCCCACGCGTCGTAACGATTCGCTTAAACGCAAGTTCGGAACCCGAGACCAAGGACCACATGTTCTCCTTGCCACGCGATTTGAGCCACTCTTCGGCGTAGTCATGCATGTCCAGCAGATCCCTGACCTCCGGCTCCTTCTTGCCGTATAGCTCAGCCAAATCCTTGTCGGAGTAGTGCTCTCGTTCGCGTTTGGCCAGCATCATGTTGGCCTCGGCATCCCAAGTGTAGTTGGCTTTGATGTCTTTCTCGATCTGAAGCTCTGCCTCGAGACGATCGATGGCTCGGTTATCGACTTGGGGTAGTACTACAAGGTCAACGTATTCAAAATGCTTGTATTTGACCTTGTCAGAGTCATAGAGATCACGCCAAGTGGATAGCCGCCGATTTCCGTTAACCACGAATCCAAGATGATCAACCAGAATAGGGTCAACCTGTCGGTTGGATGTGTTTTCAAAGTATTTTCGTAAGTCCGACTTCTCAGCAAGCTTCAGCAGTAATCCGTGCTGTGCCTCCTGTGCATCCCAGAGTTCAGAGTCCCCCTCGAACATATCTTTACGGGCGGATGCATTCTTGGCCAAGTATTCAACCTGAGCCGATGCGGTACGGCCATTTTCCAAGCGATACTTCGGAATGTTCTGGTGGACACGAATGATCGGAATGTCCTTGGTCTGGCCTTGAATAACGACGCGGTGGGTCGGCCTGTCTGATGCGCTTGCCCACGCCTCTTGCTTACTTTTGAACTCTTCGAGCCGCTCGATCTTGGGCCACCCGAAGCGGGAATCTTTCGGGTTAGTTGGAATATGGGTGCCTAGCATTTCAGGCCTCCAGTGCGTAGACGATCGTCGGGACGTGATACGCCTTCTTGAAGATGGCAAGCTCGCGCTCAAGCCGCTTCGACTGAGCAATATTACTACCCAAAAGCTTTGCGGCATCTTGTGAAGGAACAATAATCACGGCTGCCTTGATGGCATCGTTGAGATACATAGCCTGCAGCTTCATCAAATCGGCGTACATACGCGACATGTTTCCCGTTTGCAGGCACAGGCCAATATCGTCTTTCGCTGAAGTAATGGTCATGTCAGAATCGGCCGCAAGCTTGACCTCGCCTGACCAGCCAGCAACCTTGAGGTTCGAGATTAGATGCGATCGTATCTTGCTTGCAGCGCCAGGGCCGGGCTTAACTGCCACCCCCGTGATTGCATCGGCGATGAGTTTGCGATTAGCCGAAGAAATCGTCTTGTCACCCGCGCAGTGGTTAAATGTGAAATGCTTCATTGGTCGTGGTCCTCGTTTTGTTCTGCTTTCTTCGAGCCGGACTCCGCCGGTTTGCGTGAAAGCGAGCTCTTGGTGTGGTCGTAAATAGGCTTGTCATGCGGTCGGTAGACAGCCTCGCCTTTGAGAGCAGCTTGAAGACGATCCATGCCGACCTTGATGTAATCCTCTGTCATTTCGCAGCCCCAAAATCGGCGGCGATGAATTGCGGCGGCCACTCCTGCCGAAGCAACTCCGGCAAACGGATCAAAAACGAGATTACCAGGATTAGTCAGCGCGAGGACTAGCCGCTCGATCAGCCCCACAGGAAATTGGCACGGGTGGAGCGTTTTCTCAACATGGTTGCTCTTCACGTTGGGGATGTCCCACACATCCTCGGGATTCTTCCCGAGTGGATTGCCTGATAGCTGGCCAGCATTCGGCCCCTTGAAGTGCTTCTTTCCAGGATACTTCGACGGAACACGCACAGGGTCGAGGTTAAAGGTGTACGCGTCCTTTTTCGACTCGGTCTTCGTGTACCAAAGCACAACCTCATAACGGCCCGAGAAGCGCTTCTGAGTATGTAAGCCGTGGCCGAATGTCCAAATGATACGGTTGCGCATTTGAAGCTTATGCTTCTTGAAAATCGGCGCGAACTCAATATCGAGCGGAAAGACTTGGTTGTCGTCCACGTAGTTGCCCACTTGCCAGCAAAGGCTTCCGCCGCTTTTCAAGCGAGGAATGATCTCATCGATAATGGACTCTTGCCATTTGATGTAGTCTTCGAGACCCTTGCGGGTTTCGTATTCCTTGCCAATGTTATATGGTGGGGAAGTAACGACAAGGTCGAACATGGGTTCGGCAGGCAGACCCTTCAAGAAAGCCAGTACGTCACCCTGCCATAGTGCGTGGTCTTTGCCAATTATGTTGGGCGGGGCCATCTTTTTGCCTGGCTTCAACAGGTCGGGCGGCGTGCCGTTGGCAGCAGCCTTGTGAGAGACGCCCGTGGAGCTGCGCGCCATAGTGCTGCTCTCCGTGGGGGTTGATTGATCTGATCGCTTTTCTTCAAAGGTCATTCGTATGCCCTGTTGGTCCATCTCTACGCTTTTCCGCAATTGATTGAGCCTCACCACTAGCTTTCGAAGGCTTCTGCGGTATGACATCCTGAGTTAGCCAATCGAAACCATCCCTCGTGCATTGCTGTTTGGTCAGCATTTCAAGCATGTCGGACGTGCTACGGCCATCTCACGCGAAAATGGCACGATCGCCACCTTCGCGTGGGGTTAGTATCTTCGGAACGAAAGGGGCCATCTTGTCATACACCATAGCCTCGCTCGTAGGATGCTAAACGAAACACAATCGATATACCACATCAGGCGGCTTCTACGATGTTCAGAGTAAGCAGACAGGGGTTTCTGGGTCGCTTGCGGTTGCGAAGACTCATCTTGGTGAGAGACCGGGTGCCGGGGCGTAGATGGCATACCGTTGAAATCACACGTTGGCGAA
Source organism: Paraburkholderia aspalathi (assembly GCF_905220735.1). NCBI lineage: Bacteria > Pseudomonadati > Pseudomonadota > Betaproteobacteria > Burkholderiales > Burkholderiaceae > Paraburkholderia > Paraburkholderia aspalathi. The sequence goes on along the minus strand of NZ_CAJNBA010000006.1, from coordinate 235,759 downwards.
ACGTGCAGCTGGGCGTTCGCGGCTAACCTGCGGTTGTTAGTGGCAAATGCCGAACTTCGTCGGTTGAAGCGATAGCGCATGCTCTCCATCAATGCGCCCGATTGACTTGATCGTCAACGAAACCCACGATCCGCGGGTGGAAAAAACCCCGCGAGCCTTACGCTACGCGGGGTTTGCAGACTTCTATTCGGAACTTGTCTGGAATATCTCGGGGGGGGCAAGCGGAAGTCAGACGGGCCCTCGATTAGATAGTACCTGTCGCAAACTGGCTGCGATTCACACTCACTCCAAGGCACTGTTACATGTAACACCCTCAAACATCAATATTCCCCGCCCTCAACGCATTCGACTCAATAAACGCCCGACGCGGCTCCACATCATCCCCCATGAGCGTCGTAAAGATGCCATCAGCCGCAATAGCATCCTCAATCTGCACACGAAGCAAGCGACGCACGGTCGGATCCATCGTCGTCTCCCAGAGCTGCCCAGGATTCATCTCGCCCAAGCCTTTGTAGCGTTGCTTGGAAATATTGCGCTCAGCATCAGCCAACAACCACTTCATAGCGCTCTTGAAGTCGGTAACAGCCATGCTGCGCTCGCCACGTTTAATGACAGCACCAGTCCCAATCAACCCCTTAAACGTATTAGCGGTATTGATCAGCTGCTGGTAATCAGCGGTCAACTGAAAATCCTGATCCAACACAGAAATCTTCTGATTGCCGTGATGAGTCCGCGCAACGCGCAGCGAGCGCAGTTCACGCACCGGGTCATACATCGTCGTGACCTTAACCTCAGGCTTCAACGCATCATCCCGCAGCTTCGCCTCAAGAGCCGCCGCCGACACTGCAGCCGCTTCCTCGCTGGAAAGGTCGATAACAACCCCATCCATCACAGCCTCGAGCGCCCCAGCGTCATACAACCGGCTCAGACGATTAACCACAGCCTGAGCCAACAAATAAGCCCGAGCCAACTCCCCAAGCGCATCGCCAGTGATAGGCGTAGCCCCTTCAGAAGCCAACAACTCCGACCCCTGCAAAGCCAGCTTCAGGATGTGAGCATTAACCTCAGCCTCATCCTTCAAATACCGCTCATCCTTACCCGCCTTGATCTTGAACAGCGGCGGCTGCGCGATATAGATATACCCACGCTCGATCATGTCCGGCATCTGACGATAGAAGAACGTCAGCAGCAGCGTGCGGATGTGCGCGCCGTCCACGTCAGCATCGGTCATGATGATGATGCGGTGATAACGCAGCTTGTCGAGGTTGTAGTCTTCCTTGCCGATCCCGCAACCCAGCGCCGTAATCAGCGTCACAATCTGCTCCGAAGAAAGCAGCTTGTCATAGCGCGCCTTCTCCACGTTGAGCACCTTGCCGCGCAGCGGCAAGATCGCCTGAAACTTCCGGTCACGCCCCTGCTTCGCCGAGCCGCCTGCCGAGTCGCCCTCGACGATATAAATTTCCGACTTCGCCGGGTCCTTCTCCTGGCAATCCGCCAGCTTCCCAGGCAAACCAACGCCGTCCAGAACGCCCTTACGACGCGTCATTTCACGCGCCTTCCGAGCCGCATCGCGCGCCCGCGCCGCATCGACAATCTTGCCGCAAATGATCTTCGCGTCGTTCGGCGTTTCCAGCAGGAATTCTTCGAGCGCCTTCGCGACCACATCCTCCACCGGCGCGCGCACTTCCGACGACACCAGCTTGTCCTTGGTCTGCGCGCTGAACTTCGGCTCCGGCACCTTCACCGACAGCACGCACGAGAGCCCTTCGCGCATGTCGTCGCCGGCCGTCTCGACCTTCGCTTTCTTCGCGACTTCGTGATCGGTGATGTACTTGTTCAACACGCGCGTCATCGCCGCACGCAACCCGGTCAGGTGGGTGCCGCCGTCGCGCTGCGGAATGTTGTTCGTGAAGCACAGCACGTTTTCGTTGTAGCTGTCGTTCCACTGCATTGCCACTTCCACGCCCACGCCGTCTTTCTCGCCGCTGATGTGGAAAATGTTCGGGTGCAGCACGGCCTTGTTCTTGTTGATGTACTCAACAAAACCCTTCACGCCGCCCACGAACGCGAAATCTTCTTCCTTGCCCGTGCGCTGGTCGGTCAGCTTGATTCGCACGCCGTTATTCAGGAACGACAGTTCGCGAATCCGCTTGGCCAGAATGTCGTAGTGATATTCGACATTGCCGAAGATCGTCTCGTCAGCCAGGAAGTGCACTTCGGTGCCGCGGTTTTCGGTGTCGCCAATCAGTTGGATCGGCGAGACGGCCACGCCGTCGATCTCTTCGATCACGCGGTTCTGCGGCACGCCACGGTGGAATTCCATGAAGTGCTTCTTGCCGTCGCGGCGAATGGTCAGGCGCAGCCACGCCGAGAGCGCGTTCACGCACGAGACGCCCACGCCGTGCAGGCCGCCGGACACCTTGTAGCTGTTCTGGTCGAACTTGCCGCCGGCGTGCAGTTCGGTCATCACGATTTCAGCGGCGCTGCGCTTCGGATCGTGCTTGTCGTCCATCTTCAGGCCGGTCGGCACACCGCGGCCGTTGTCGGTGATCGAGATCGAGTTGTCCGCGTGAATGATCACCTGGATATCGTTGCAATGCCCCGCCAACGCTTCGTCGATGGAGTTGTCCAGCACTTCGAATACGAGGTGATGCAAACCGGTCCCGTCTGACGTATCCCCGATGTACATCCCCGGCCGCTTGCGTACCGCCTCCAGACCTTCGAGGATCTGAATCGAGGAGGCGCCGTAGCTGTTATCGGGTTGCGAATTGTTCGTTTCAGTCATGGATTTTTTCCGGTTCTGCGTTACTGCAAGGTTGCTGCTCGGGACTTTTCAAAACACCATAAAAACGCCAAAGGGGCGCTGCGCCCCTTGGTGTGTTCTTTGGTTTTGGACGCGTTAGATGCGCATCGGCATCACGACGTATTTGAATTCGTCGTTCTCGGGAATCGTGATCAACGCGCTGGAGCTGGCGTCGCCAAGGCTCACTTGCAACATGTCGACCTTCAGGTTCGCGAGCACGTCGAGCAGATACGTGACGTTGAACCCGATATCGACGCTGTCGCCGTCGTACGCGATTTCCAGTTCTTCCTGCGCCTCTTCCTGATCGGCGTTGGTCGACATGATCTTCAACTGGCCCGGCTCGATGATGCAGCGCACGCCCTTGAATTTGTCCGACGTCAGAATCGCGGCGCGTTGCAGCGAGCGCTGCAGTTCTTCACGGCCGATCACGAACTGATTCTTGTGCGACTTCGGAATCACGCGCTGGAAGTCGGGGAATTTGCCTTCCACCAGCTTCGACACCAGTTCGACCTGGCCGAACGTGAACTTCACCTGCGTCGGCGCGATGTCGATCTTCAGCGTGTCGTCGATGTCTTCCAGCAGACGCTGCAGTTCAAGAATCGTCTTGCGCGGAATGATCACTTCCTGACGCGCGAACGAGCCTTCGATCTTCATCGACGAGAACGCGAGGCGGTGGCCGTCGGTTGCGACCGCCATCAGCTGGTCACCGTCCACCACCAGCAGCATGCCGTTCAGGTAGTAGCGGATGTCCTGCTGGGCCATCGAAAAATGGACCATGCCGAGCAACTGGCGGAACGTTTTCTGGGGAACCACCAGGTTCGCGCCGTAGTCTTTAGCCTGAGCGACGGTCGGGAACTCGTCGGCCGCCAGGGTTTGCAGCGCAAAGCGGCTCTTGCCGGATTGCACGGTCAAACGCTTGTCGTTCAACGTGAGCGTGACCTGCCCGTCGGGCATGGCGCGCAGAATGTCGAGGAGCTTTCTTGCTGCCACCGTGGTCGCGACCGAATCGCCGCCCACGCCAAAATCGGCACGCGTGGTGATCTGCAACTCGAGGTCGGTCGACAGGAACGACACTTCAGGGCCGTTCTTGGTAATCAGCAAATTGGCGAGGATCGGCAACGTATGGCGGCGTTCGACGATGCCGCTCACGGTTTGCAGCGGCCTGAGGAGGTTATCGCGTTCGGTCTTGACCAGTTGCATAGAGTTCCTTCGTTGATATAACGGCCTGCGCGCCTGACTTGCCAGCCTTACAGCGCGCAACCGCGGCTCCCCGCCGGCGCCACGCAGCGCCTGTCACGGCGTGAATTCCGCCCGCGGCCGCCGGGCGGTTAAACCTGTATTGTGCCTGAAAACGGAACCGCTCCACTAAAATGGGGGCGAGTTTGGAAATAAACAGGTCGAATTTCCCGCCCGACCTGCTTAACCTTTCAGCGTTTGCTCCAGCACGTGCAGTTCGTGGTTCAGCTGCGCGTCCGTGCCACGCTCGGCGGCGATCTTGCGCACCGCGTGGAGCACCGTGGTGTGGTCGCGCCCGCCAAACAGCTCGCCGATTTCCGGCAAACTTTTCTGCGTCAGCTCCTTCGCCAGATACATCGCGATCTGCCGCGGCCGGGCAATGTTCGCAGGACGCTTCTTCGAATACATATCCGCGACCTTGATGCTGTAGAAGTCAGCCGTGGTCTTCTGGATGTTTTCCACCGAAATCTGCCGGTTTTGTACCGTCAGCAGGTCTTTCAGCGCTTCTTTCGTCACTTCAATCGTGATTTCGCGGCCGTGGAACTTCGAATACGCGAGGATCTTGCGCAGCGCGCCTTCCAGTTCACGGACGTTCGAGCGCAGATGCTTGGCGACGAAGAACGCGACGTCTTCATTCAGGCTCACGAACTCCGATTGCGCCTTGCGCATCAGAATCGCGACGCGCATTTCCAGCTCGGGCGGCTCGATCGCCACCGTCAGGCCGGAGTCGAAGCGCGAGATCAGGCGGTCGTCGATGCCGGAGATTTCCTTCGGATACGTGTCGCTGGTGATGATCACCTGCGCCTTGTTCGCGACCAGCGCCTCGAACGCGTAGAAGAATTCCTCTTGTGTGCGCGACTTGCCTGAGAAAAATTGAATATCGTCGATCAGCAGCAGGTCGAGCGAGTGGTAGTAGCGCTTGAAGTCGTCGAACGCCTTGCGCTGGTAGGCCTTCACCACGTCGGACACATACTGTTCCGCGTGGATGTAGCGAATCCGCGCGCCGGCTTTGTCCATTAGAAGCTGGTTGCCGATCGCGTGGATCAGGTGGGTCTTGCCCAAGCCCACGCCGCCGTACAGAAACAGCGGGTTGTACGAGATGCCGGGGTTGTCCGCAACCTGAATCGCAGCGGCCCGCGCCAACTGGTTGGCCTTACCGGTCACGAAGTTGTCGAAGGTCAGCACGGGGTTGAGCTTCGAACGCTCGTACATCGAGTCGTTGTCGCCGTTGCCGTTCGAGCTCGCGCTTTGGCCCGGGCGCCACGTGCGGCGGGCGGCCGCGGCTTCGTTCGCATCGAGGCTCGGGAGATCGAGGTCGGCGGCATCTTCAGCGACCGCGCGTGCGTTCGCGTTGTGGTCAGCCGCGGCGCGTGCATTCGCGTTGAGGGTCGCCATCGCGCTGTTCGCGCCATTGGCGCGCGCGGCTTGCGACGCTTGTACGGCGCCGACGGCTGCGTCCACGGCGGCCCCACCGCCGTTTGCACCCGACGAATGGCCGCCGCCCATTGCACCAGACGCCGAAGATGGACGCGACGGAGCCGGCGACGACGTCGCCGCGGGGGCGCGCATGCCTGCTTTCGGGTCCAGCACAAATTGCACGTCGACCGGAGCGTGCCAGAAATCGCGGGCCATATCCGCGATGCGGCCGGAGAACTGGCTCTTGACCCAGTCGAGCTTGAAGCGGTTCGGCGCAGCGATGCTGAGCGTGTTCGCAGCGGCGTCGAAGGCGACCGGGGCCAACGGTTTGATCCACGTCACGTACTGCTGGGGCGTTAGCTCGCGCTCCAGCAATGCGGAACAGTGTTGCCAGAAATCGTTCATCGAGTTGCTGTCGTTATGATGTGCACGGCGGTTCGCCGCTGCCCCTGTCGCGCATACGCAACAAGGCCCTGAGCAGTCAGGCCGAACCAGGCGTAATGGCTCCAGGCGCTTGTGCCACAAGGGTTTGCGGGGCAAGCGAGCCGGAGCGGCGTGCAGAATTTTTGGGAAGTAAGGCGAGATTCTAACGCCAAATCGTCGGCGAAAGGGAGTTATCCACAGGGACGGATCATCTGGCGAACTCCTCTTGGGGTCAGGCCGAAGCAGGCTAAACTATTGACGGCCAAAAGAAAACCGGTTTAAATAGCGGGTTCCGCGAAAACCAATTCTGTAAACCTCCGGCCATTGCCGCTTCAGCGATGATCGTGCGGTTAATTTTCGATCAGTCGATCAAGTGAGAGCAACATGAAACGTACTTACCAACCTTCCGTTACCCGTCGCAAGCGCACCCACGGCTTCCGCGTTCGCATGAAGACCGCAGGTGGCCGCAAGGTCATCAACGCACGTCGCGCGAAGGGCCGCAAGCGCCTCGCCATCTAAGGTTGGCGAGCGGATTGCGCGCTCTGTCTGTGCCTACAGGCGAAGCCCGCGGTGAAGCGGGAGCGGCTGGGGCGCCGCAACTGGGCTCGATTCCGTTGCGAGCGCAAGCCGCCTTCCCCAAAGCCGCAAGGCTACTGAAAACGGATGAATTTTCATCCGTTTTTCGTTTGCGCCCGTGGCGCCGCACCGCGCACTTCGTGGTGTACGGCCGGCCCACCGGTAACGACGCTCGCTTAGGTCTCGTGATCGGCAAGAAGTATGCGCCGCGCGCGGCCACGCGTAATCTGGTACGTCGGCTCGCGCGTGAAGCCTTCCGGCTGCGTCGCGCGGAATTCGGCGGTTGGGATGTGCTGTTGCGTCTGCACACGCGCTTCGACAAGAAAGCTTTGCCGAGCGCCTCGTCGCCGCCGTTGAGGGCGCTGTGCCGCAGCGAAATAGAGACGCTGCTCGATAAAGCAGCGCGCGAAATTGTCCGTCGCGAGGCGCCGCCCGCGGAAGCGCCCAAGACGGAATGACGCTCAAGTGACCGCCCGCTTTGCAGTACAGGCCGCCAAAGTAGGTTGGGCAGCCAGGCTGCGCGGGCGTCGCCCGGTACTCCACGTTGCGCGGCGCCGTTAGGCCGCACCAGTCATGCAAACGGTACTCATCGCTTTATTGCGTTTCTACAAGGTTGCCGTCAGCCCCATGCTCGGCAACCGGTGCCGTTTTTACCCTTCCTGCTCTGATTACGCGCGCGAAGCAATCCAGTATCATGGCGCCGCGCGCGGGACTTATCTCGCCGCCAGGCGTATTTGCCGCTGCCACCCGTTTTCCGCGGGCGGCATCGATCTCGTCCCGCCTCCCACTTCTGAAAAGCGCTGACGCGCCGTTCCATCGACACTGAGACAACGCATGGATATCAAACGCACCGTCCTATGGGTCATCTTTTTCATGTCAGCGGTCATGCTGTTCGACAACTGGCAACGCGACCACGGACGCCCGTCGATGTTCTTCCCGAGCGCCAACCCGACCAAGACCGTCGGTAGCGCCGCACCGGGAACCACGACGCCGGGAACCCAATCCGCCGATCTGCCGGCCACCACTGCTGCTGCGCCGGGCACTGCGCCGGCTGCCGCGGCTCAGGGCCAGCTGATCAGCTTCAGCACCGACGTCTATAACGGCGAGATCGACACCCGCGGCGGCACGCTGTCGAAGCTGTCGCTCGTCAAGCAAGGCGACGGCAAGCAACCCGATCTGGTCATCACGCTGTTCGACCGTACCGCGAACCATACGTATCTGGCGCGCACCGGTCTGCTCGGCGGCGATTTCCCGAACCACACCGACGTCTTCACGCCGGTGCCGAACCAGCCGCACGATCTGACGGGCGACGCCAAGTCGTTCCAGCTCAGCCTCGAGTCGCCGGTCAAGGGTGGCGTGAAGGTCATTAAGACCTACACGTTCACGCGCGGCAGCTATGTGATCGGCGTTGACACGAAGATCGAGAACGTCGGGACCGCGCCGGTCACGCCGTCGGTCTATATGGAACTGGTGCGCGACGATACGCCGGTGGAAACGCCGCGCTTCTCGCACACGTTCATCGGACCGGCTGTCTACACCGACCAGCACCACTTCCAGAAGATGACGTTCAGCGACATCGACAAGAACAAGGAAGACTTCGTCAATTCGGCCGACAACGGCTGGATCGCGATGGTGCAGCATTACTTCGCGTCGGCGTGGATTCCGCAGCAAGGTGCGAAGCGCGACATCTATGTCGAGAAGATCGATCCGACGCTGTATCGCGTTGGCGTGAAGCAACCGGTGGCGACCATCGCCCCGGGTCAATCAGTTGACGTGTCCGCGCGCCTGTTCGCCGGTCCGGAAGAAGAGCGCATGCTCGAAGGCATCGCCCCGGGTCTGGAACTGGTGAAGGACTACGGCTGGGTCACGATCATCGCGAAGCCGCTGTTCTGGCTGCTCGAGAAGATCCACAGCTATGTCGGCAACTGGGGCTGGTCGATCGTGCTGCTCACGCTGCTGATCAAGGCCGTGTTCTTCCCGCTGTCGGCCGCGAGCTACAAGTCGATGGCGCGCATGAAGGCGATCACGCCGCGTATGCAAGCCCTGCGCGAACGCTTCAAGGGCGATCCGCAGAAGATGAACTCGGCGCTGATGGAGCTGTACAAGACCGAGAAGGTCAATCCGTTCGGCGGCTGTCTGCCGGTCGTGATTCAGATTCCGGTGTTCATCTCGCTGTACTGGGTGCTGCTGTCGTCGGTTGAAATGCGCGGCGCGCCGTGGATTCTCTGGATTCACGATCTGTCGCAGCAGGATCCGTTCTTCATCCTGCCGGTGCTGATGGCCGTCTCGATGTTCCTGCAGACCAAGCTGAACCCGACGCCGCCGGACCCGGTTCAAGCCAAGATGATGATGTTCATGCCGATCGCGTTCTCGGTCATGTTCTTCTTCTTCCCGGCCGGTCTGGTGCTGTATTACGTGGTGAATAACGTGCTGTCGATCGCCCAGCAGTACTACATCACGCGGATGATGGGGCAGGCGAAGACGAAAGCGGCTTGATTGATGTCTTGCTTGAGGCGGGTGGTGGTAGCGCCCGCTGACTGATAGGCAGAAGTTAGCTGTAAAAAAGCCGCCCGGTTTGCGCCGGGCGGCTTTTTTTATCACTCGGCCGATTGGCCCTTATCTTTCGATGTCGTTGTCGATGCGTCTTCAGGCGCGGCATCGGTTTCCTGTTGCGTGCCACCGTCGAACTCCGTCATCAGTTCTTCCACCAGATTGCGCTGCCTCGGCGACAAACCCACGAAGCGGTTAGCCATCTTCGTGACCAGCTCGATCGTTTCCGGCGTCATCGGATACTTCTCGCCACGAGCAAGCGGCTTAGCCTTGCCGGAGGGCGTCGGTCCGTAGTGCAGCCAGTGGACGTCCTTCTGCAGCCACGTCGCTAGAACCTGCAACTTGTCGCGCTTCGGAATCGTCGTACCCGCGAGCCATTTGTGCGCGGTTTGTGGTGAGACGGCAGGGCCACTGCTATAAAGCAGATTGAATTCCCTGGCTAAATCGGTCCCACCCTTAATGTCTTTGGGGAGTGAGTCTTTCAGCCGTTTGGCGAAAGCTGCTTTTTCTTTGGAGGTCGGCATGGGCCCGATTGTGCAATTCGGCGCATTATCAGTGGACAACCAAACGCGCAATTTTATTGCTTAAATAAGCTATTTTTAGCCTGAAATCGGCACCTAATAACGCGTTTCACGATTTTATAGAATTCTGTCTTTTCCTTGTGCAGCGTGCGTTTTAGGCACTTTGATACGTCAGCGAGTCGCAAATGCGTCTTAAGCTATCTTAGCTTGTGTGAGATAAATCCTTATTTGTCTTATGCGGCTCATGCCGCCTTAGGAATCGGGCCCGAGTCCACAGCCGGTGGGTGCCCCCGCGTTACAATGCCCGGCGCTTACTCATGCGCATTCAATCCCTTCTGACAGCCTCGTTCCCATGCTCGCCACCGATTCCGATCCGATCGTCGCCATTGCCACCGCACCCGGCCGAGGTGGAATCGGGGTCGTGCGGATTTCGTTCGGCCGCGCCGGGGAAGCCGCCGCGCAGCCGTTGATGCAAGCGCTCACTGGCCAGGCACTCGCGCCGCGTCACGCGAGCTATGTGCCGTTCCTCGATGACACCGGCAGCGCGCTCGATCGCGGCATCGCCCTGTACTTTCCCGCGCCGCACTCCTACACCGGCGAACACGTGCTCGAGTTGCAGGGTCATGGCGGTCCGGTCGTGCTGCAACTGGTGCTGCAGCGGTGCATCGACGCCGGTCGTGGGTTCGGTCTGCGTCTGGCTGAGCCGGGCGAATTCACGCGACGCGCGTTTCTCAACGACAAGCTGGATCTGGCGCAAGCGGAAGCCGTCGCCGATCTGATCGAGGCCAGCACCGAAGCCGCCGCGCGCTCGGCGGGCCGCTCGCTCGACGGCGCGTTTTCGCGCGACATCCACGCGTTGGTCGAAGAGGTCATCACGCTGCGGATGCTGGTCGAAGCGACGCTCGATTTCCCGGAAGAAGAAATCGACTTTCTCGAAGCCGCCGACGCCCGCGGCAAGCTCACGCGGATTCGCGAGCGCCTCGTGCACGTGCTGAGCGAGGCACGCCAGGGCGCGTTGCTGCGCGAGGGTTTGTCGGTGGTGCTGGCGGGGCAGCCGAACGTTGGCAAGTCGTCGCTGCTGAACGCGCTGGCCGGCGCAGAGTTGGCTATCGTCACGCCGATCGCCGGCACGACGCGCGACAAGGTCGCGCAGACCATCCAGATCGAAGGCATTCCGCTGCATGTGATAGATACAGCCGGTCTGCGCGATACCGAAGACGAAGTGGAAAAGATCGGCATCGCGCGCACGTGGAGCGAGATCGAACGCGCGGACGTCGTGCTGCATCTGCTCGATGCACGCACCGGCATGACCGCCGAAGACGAAACGATCGCTGCGCGTTTTCCGAGCGGCGTGCCGGTGGTGCGCGTGCTGAACAAGACGGACCTGACGGGGCTCGCGCCGTCGGTGACACCGCTCGACGCGGATCTCGAACTCAGCGAAGTCGGGCTGTCGGCGAAACGGGGCGATGGCGTTGCGCTGCTGCGTGAGGAATTGCTGCGCATCGCCGGCTGGCAGGCGGGCGCGGAGAGCGTCTACCTCGCGCGTGAGCGGCATCTGATTGCGCTGCGCGCGGCCCAGGAGCATCTGGCGACCGCTGCGGCGCACGCCGATCAGAATTCCCAAGCGCTCGATCTGTTCGCCGAAGAACTGCGTCTCGCGCAGGATCAACTGAACTCGATCACCGGTGAATTTAGCTCGGATGACCTGCTCGGAGTGATTTTCAGCCGGTTTTGTATCGGCAAGTAAGACGGGTCGGCAGATTTCGGACAAAAGGCTTACCTGTCATGCCTGACAAGTCCTTTCCGAGTAGCCATCAGGACAGGCGTCAAATACCTTGTGTTGACCCAAATCCCCACATTTCTTTGGTACACAAAAGACAACCGGTTTAAAATCCCGGCTGTCCGTGCATCAAACGATCCGCTATGCCAAAACTAGCCGCCCCCCTCACCGAAACGCAGATCCGCGCGCTCGAACCGCGCGCCACCCGATATTGCGTCGCAGACGGCAACGGCCTCGTCATCGAAATCATGACGACGGGCACCAAGGTCTGGCGCTTCCGCTATTCACTGAACGGCAAGCGTCAACCGCTCGTCACGATCGGCGATTACCGGATGATTTCGCTGCGGGTCGCGCGCGCCAAGGCGCAGAAGTACGCGGAGATGGTCGCGAGCGGCGTCTCGCCAGCGGCCACAGCGCGTCGCGACCGCGGCGCAGAAAGCAAAGCAGAGGTACTGCGCGAAGGCGCCGAGCTCTATCTCGCGACGGAGATGGCCGGCAAGTCGGCGGAATATCAGCGCACCACGCGGCGCGCGCTCGAAAAGGACGTCCTGCCCGCCATCGGCGCCAAACCGATCAAAGCCGTGACGGACGACGACATCCGCGCGATCTGCGACCAGATCAAAAGCCGCGGCTCGCCCAAAATGGCATTGCACACGCGCAACGCCGTCAAGCGGCTCTACGAATACCTGATCGCCCGGCAACTCGCTACGACCAATCCGGCAGAACTCATCCCGGCACGCTTCATCGCAACGCCGGACAGCCGTACCCGCGTACTCGATCCGGACGAAATCGGCGCCACGCTCCGGGCGATCTACGCATCGAACATTCGACGCCCGCTGAAATTGGCTTTGCACCTGCTGGTGCTGACGATGGTACGGAAATCGGACCTCGTCGAAGCGGCCTGGTCCGAATTCAACCTCGACGCAGCACGATGGACGATCCCGGCTGAGCGCATGAATAAGGACCGCAAGCACGTGGTGCATCTCTCGCATCAGGCGGTCGCCCTGCTGCGCGAGCTTCAGGACACGAAAACCAGCCGGAATTTCGTATTCCCGAGCGTCAGGGGCGACGACCGGCCGATCGCGAAGAGCACGCTCAATCAAGCCGTCAAATCGCTCGGGCTCGACGTCGAGCATTTCGTCCTACATGACTTTCGACGCACCGCCGCGACCCACTTGCGCGAGATGGGGCAGTCTGCGGACGTGATAGAGAATGCACTGGCGCATGCCGTCAAAGACGCCCCGGACGGAGGCCATCCCGCTGAACACGCCGCAGAACGGCGTCGGACGTTGCAACTATGGGCAGATTTTGTCGACGCCCAGATCGAGAGCAACCGACAAGGCGTGACAAGCTAAATGCGTCCGGCGCTGTAAACGCCGCGGGCGTCAGCCACCCGCCGCAACCCTCCTCGCCCGTGGCCAACAGCACACTTTTGGTACACAGAGAAAGAAGGGCAAGACGCAAATGCCCACCCAGAAAAAGAAAACCACCTCCCTCACTAGGTTCTCAATCCTCCCACACCACGCCCCACAAGCCCAATCACGTCAATCCCGCCGCGCCGACAGCCAACCGTTTAAAGCGACCTTTTTTCTCGCCGTTCATCGACTAAACTAAAACATCGATGCACATCGGGACGGAGGCTCCCATGTCTGAACCGTTAATGGCTTATTTGTTGGGACCCCTGGTGATGCTGGTGGTCGGCGTGGCGATCTGGGCCGCGTCCCACTATCACGAAAAGACGAAGCCGGAGCGCCTCGAACGCTGGCTCGATACGCATTATGCGGAGTGGTTGCATCACAAGCACTGAGCAGAGATACCCAACAAGAAAAGGCCGTCGCACCCTGCGACGGCCTTTTTCTCTCTAACGCGCGAGCATCAAAGCTGCGCGTGTCTGCTCACGTCCTTTACCAGCCCTGTTGAGGCTGTTGCGGATACCCATACTGTGCGGGCGGCGGCGCACCGCACGCGACATACGCACGCTGGTACTGGTCATAGCAGTATCCCGGCGGCGGCCCCGCGTACACAGGCGCCGGCTGATACACCGGCTGCGCATACACCGGTTGCGCATAGACCGGCTGCTGGTAAGCGACCATAGGCGCCGGATTCAACACGGACGTCACCACCGCGCCCAGCACGGCGCCGCCGATCAGCGCACCGACCACATCGCCGCCATTGCCGTGCGCCGACGCTTGACCCGCCACGCTCAGGCTCCCCACCATCAACAACGCCACCGCAATCTTTTTCATGTTTCTCTCCCGCCGTTCAGGCATGGAACAGATTGTGTATGGCGCGCGCAGAAATAGATGCTGCAGTTGGTAACCGGCCATTACGGGTGTAACGCGTGGCTGGGCAACCGCCTCGTTGACCGCCATCCATTCCCACGATCAATGTAAAATTCGCCGCATGACCCGTCGGACAAATCCGACGTCTGCAAAGCTTTCCGATCCTTCGACCCCGAGACCCACAAGTCGACATCGGGCGTCGAGCCCAAGCAAAAAAGTTAAGGGGCGTGCGCGTGAAACAATGGACCATCCGGCAACGGATTCTGTGCAGCTTCGGGATCGTGCTGATCGTGATGCTGGCAATGGCAATCGTCACTTTCGAGCAGCTCAGCGGAATCGATCGCGACGCGAAGAGTCAGCAGGAAGACTCGATGCCCGGCCTCTACTACGCGACCGCGATGCGCGCGGCCTGGTTCGAGAACTACACCGTCACGCAGCGTCTCATTTACGTTGATACGGACCCTGAGTCCGTCAAGCGCGACACCGCAGCTTTGCAGGACACCGAGCAAACGCTTCAGAAGCTCCTCGGCGACTATGGCGCGACCATCTTCCGCGACAACGATCGCGAGTTCTTCAACGACTTTCGCCAGCAACACGCACAGTACCTGCCGATCCAGGCATCCCTGTTGAACGTCTTGCCGAGTTCGAAAGAGAACGCCGCGCACCTCTTCAACACGCAACTCACGCCGATCTGGGAAGCGGGCCGTGTCTCGGCGCGCAAGCTGGTCGAGAACAACAAGGCCGACGCCGACAAAGCCGCCGAAAACATCCGTAGTTCGGTTGAGGCGACCCGTGTCGTGCTGCTCGTCATGCTGCTGGTTGCCGCCATCGCCGCCGTGCTGGCCGGCTACTGGCTGCTGCGCGCGGTCACCACGCCGATGGCGAAGGTGCTGCAAGTCGTCGACGTCATGCGCACGGGCGACCTCACGCAACGTCTGCAACTGAATCGCGCGGATGAAATCGGCGCGCTGGAAGCGGGCTTTAACCGCATGACCGACGAGCTCACCGCGCTGGTTGGCCAGGCGCAGAAGTCGGCGGTTCAGGTGACCACGTCGGTGACGGAGATCGCGGCGACCTCGCGTGAACAGCAAGCCACCGCGAACGAAACCGCGGCGACCACCACCGAGATCGGTGCCACGTCGCGCGAAATCTTCGCGACCTCGCGTGACCTGCTGCGCACCATGAACGAAGTCTCCGAAGTAGCCGGCCAGTCAGCCGCGCTCGCCGGCACCGGCCACGCCGGTCTCGCGCGCATGGAAGACACCATGCGCCTCGTGATGGAAGCGGCCGGCTCAGTCAACGCGAAGCTCGCGATCCTCAACGAGAAGGCCAGCAACATCAACCAGGTCGTCGCCACCATCACCAAGGTCGCGGATCAAACGAATCTGCTCTCGCTGAACGCGGCGATCGAAGCAGAGAAGGCCGGCGAGTACGGCCGCGGCTTCGCGGTCGTGGCAACCGAGATTCGCCGCCTCGCGGATCAAACTGCCGTCGCGACCTACGACATCGAACAGATGGTTAAGGAGATCCAGTCGGCGGTGGCTGCGGGCGTGATGGGCATGGACAAGTTCTCCGAAGAAGTCCGGCGCGGCATGCTCGACGTGCAGAACGTAGGCGGCCATCTCACGCAGATCATTCAGCAAGTGCAGCAACTCGCGCCGCGCTTCTCGATGGTCAACGAAGGCATGCAGACGCAAGCCACCGGCGCCGAGCAGATTACCCAGGCGCTGACACAGCTCTCAGAGGCCGCGCAGCAGACGGCGGAATCGCTGCGGCAGTCGACCCAGGCCATCGACGATCTGACGCACGTCGCCAATAGTCTGCGCACCGGCGTATCGCGCTTCAAGGTGGTGGCCTGACGCGTCGCGGCGGGCTCACTGAAGCACGCCGACGCCGATCCACCCATATGCCTCTCCTACAGCCCAGCCCACGCCGATGCTCTTCATCCTCTTCACGCTCGATAACGAACGCTACGTGATCGACGCGACGCAGGTGGAGCGTCTGATGCCGCTCACGCCGCAGTCGCCGCCGAAGACGATCCCCGGCGCGCCGTCGTGGGTCGCGGGCGTACTCGAACACGAAGGCGCGCCGCGGGCGGTGATCGATCTGCCGGCGCTCGCGCTCGGCCGTCCCGCCGCGCAGTTGATGTCGACACGCGTCGTGCTGGTGCGCTATCCGCATGCGGGCACGGTGCGCCTGCTCGCGCTGCTGCTCGAAGGCGCCACGCGCACCATCCGCCTGGACGTCGAGGCGTTTCATGATGCCGGCATCGACATGCCGAACGCGCGCTATCTGGGCCCGGTGGCAAGCGAAGCAGGCGGTCTGGTGCAATGGATTCGCGTCGAGCATCTGTTGCCCGACGACGTCAAAGCCCTGCTGTTTCCCGAGGCGCACGCATGAACGCGCATCACGACAACGCGCCGCTCTATCGACGCTTCGCCGACTTGCTGCATCGAACCATCGGGCTCGATGCCGCGTCGCTCGGTCATCAGTCGATCGAGCGCGCGGTCGATCAGCGCGCCGCAGCCTGGTGCGCGGACGGTCACGCCGACGCCACGCTCGCCGATTACTGGGAGGCCACCTACGCGTCGCCCTCGATGGTGCAGGCGCTGGTCGAAACGGTGGTGGTGCCGGAAACGTGGTTCTATCGCGACGCCGACGCGTTCAGGGCGCTCGCGCGTCTCGCGCACGAACGGCTCGACGAGCGCGGCACCGCGCTGCCGCTGCGGATTCTGAGTCTGCCCTGCTCCACCGGCGAAGAGCCGTACACGATCGCCATGACGCTGCTCGACGCCGGCATCGACGCGGCGCACATGCGCATCGACGCAATGGATATCAGCGAGCGCTCGCTGGCCCTCGCGCAGCGCGCCGTGTACAGCCGCAACTCGTTTCGCGGCAATGCGTTCCCGTTCCGCGACGCCCACTTCACGCGCACCGAAGACGGCTGGCGTCTCGCGCCGCGCATCGTCGACGCAGTCCGATTTTCGCGCGCGAACCTGATGCAACTCGATGCCACGGCGCTCGGCGTCTACGACTTCGTGTTCTGCCGCAACGTGCTGATTTACTTCGACCGCGACGCACAGCAGAAGGCCCTGCATGCGCTCAACAGCGTGCTGGCTGAAAACGGCACGCTGTTCGTCGGCCCTGCGGAAACCGGGCTGTTGATGCGTTATGGCATGCAGTCGGCGAAGATTCCGCTGGCGTTCGCGTTCCATCGCGCTACGCCTGCTGAAGCGCAGTTGAACAGCTGGCACACCGCGCCGCTCGCTACTGCCGCGGCGCTCGCGATGACGCATTCGCCGGTGCCCGCGCTCGCGCCGTTGCAAGTGTTTTCTGCCGAGCCTTTTGCGTGGCCCGATCCGGTTGCGCGCACGCCGTTCAATGGCGGTTTGGCGCAGACGCCGTTTAATGCAAAGTCGCCGCTCGTACCATCGGATGGAGTCTCGCAGCGCACGTCATTGACAGGTATTTCTCAGAACACGCCGTCGAATGAGATTTCACAGCGCACGCCTTTAGGCGGTATTCCGCAGCCCACGCCGAAACCGTACAAAGCCGCGTCGCAGTCGCACGAGTTTGCGTCATCGCCCATCACCTCGCCGACCAACGCCGCACGCGACACGCTGCAAGCAGCGCACGCGCTGGCTGACGCGGGCCGTCTGACGGAAGCCGCGAACGCGATCAACGTCTATCTGGAACAGCACGCGCCGCACGCCGACGCGTTCTACCTGCTCGGTGTGCTCGCCGACGCCAGCGGCGATACGAACCTCGCTCGCGGCCAGTATCGCAAGGCGCTCTACCTCGACCCGCAGCACGCCGAGGCGCTCGCGCATCTGGCGACGCTGCTCGAGCTTGAAGGCGATCGCAACGGCGCGCGTCTGTTGATGGACCGCGCGTCGCGCGCACAGGGAGCGCAACGTGGTTGAAGAACGCACGGTGACCTTCGACGATTGCTGGAACCGCATCGGCGTGCGCGGCGATTCGTCGTGCGAGCGGCTGGTCGAATACGTGCGCTGTCTGAATTGCCCCGTGTTCGAAGCGGCCGCGGCCAAATTGCTGGAGCGTCCGATTCCGCTTGTGGATCTCTCGCTGAATGACCCTGACACGCCGGCGCGATTGCAGCGACATGATCAGCAAGACGCGAGTGAATCGTTCCTCATCTTCCGTATCGGCGGTGAATGGCTCGCGCTGCCCACGCCGATCTTCAAGCGCATCGTGCAGACGCGGCCGATTCATACGTTGCCGCATCGGCAGCATCGCGCGGTGCTGGGCGTCGTGAACGTGCAGGGCGACTTGCTGGTCTGTCTGTCGCTCGCGCATCTGCTGGGTTTCGAAACCAACACCACTGCAGGCGACGACAAAGCCCGTCACGATCTGCCGCGTTTGCTGGTGGTCTCGCGCGCCGAAGAGCACGCGGTGTTTCCCGTCGATCAGGTCGACGGCGTGCATCGGATCGCGATCTCCACCTTTTGCCCACCGCCCGCGACGCTCTCGCACGCCGCCGCTGCCCATACGCGCGCCGTGGCTCCGTGGCGCGGCATGACGGTCGGCCTGCTCGACGCCGACGCATTGTTCGACACTTTGAACCGGAGTCTCGGATGACGGACGACCCGCGCCGCCCGTCGCTGATCGATCTCTTCCGCGAAGAAGCGCGGACCCAGGCACGCGTGCTCAACGATGGCCTGCTCACGCTCGACCGCGCGCCGAGCGATGCCGCCGCACTCGAGGCCTGCATGCGTGCAGCGCATTCGCTGAAGGGTGCGGCGCGTATCGTCGGCGTGCAGGTGGGTGTCGAACTCGCACACGCGATGGAGGATTGCTTCGTCGCCGCGCAGGAAGGGCGCGCGTTGCTCGATGCGGCCTGGATTGATGAGTTGTTGCGCGGGGTCGATATCGTTGCGCGCATCGGCAATGATGAGGACGAGTCCGCGCGTGATGCGGTCAGCGTGTGTGTGGCGTCGTTGCAAGCGCGGATGGTGGGTGTGGTGCCGCATGGGGCGGCAATGCGAAGGGACGCTGTGCCACCGGCTGCTCCTGCTCGTGTCGACAGTTCTGCATCTACACCCAGCGCAGCGACCAAACCGCAAAGCACATCGGCCGAAGCCGACCATGACCCCGACGCCGCATTCAATCTGCTAGCCAGCGCCCTGCGTGCAGAAGCGACGCCTGCGCCAACCGCATCGGCCAGCACGACTGCAAATGGGTCCACCCTCGTCTCTACAATCCAGTCCGCGCCTGCAAGCGCCTCACCGGCCGTTCCTGCAAGCGCCCTTGCACCCACCTCGCACGAATCAAGCGCCCCAGCAACAGACCCCGGCCGCATGCTGCGCGTACGCGCCGACAACCTCGACCGGCTGCTCTCACTATCCGGCGAATCACTGGTCGAATCACGCTGGCTCAAACCCTTCGCGCAATCGATGCTGCGCGTCAAACGCGTCCAACGTGACGGCACACGCGCGCTGGATCAGTTGCACGAAACGCTCGCCGATCTGAAGCTCGACCCGCGCGCGGACGCCGCGCTCGAAGAACTGCGCCGCCTCACAGCAGAATCGCAACACCTGCTCGCCGAGCGCCTGGCCGATCTGGAAAGCTTCGACCGCCGCTCAACTCATCTATCGCAACAGCTTTACGACGCCGCACTGCAATGCCGCATGCGCCCCTTCGGCGATGGCACCACCGGCCTCGCGCGCATGGTGCGCGACGTCGCGCGTTCGCTCGGCAAGAAGGTGCGCTGGCAACTGATCGGCGAATCGACTCAGGTCGACCGCGACATTCTCGATCTGCTCGAAGCGCCGCTCGGCCACATGCTGCGCAACGCGATCGACCACGGCATCGAAGCGCCTGAGGTCCGTCTCGCGTGCGGCAAGCCCGAAGAGGGCACGCTCACGCTCGACGCACGTCACACGGCCGGCGCCCTGCTCATCAGCGTCTCCGACGACGGCGCGGGCATCGATCTCGACGCACTGCGCACGTCGATCGTTCGCAAGAAACTGGCGAGTGCGGAAACGGCCGCACGTCTGTCCGAAACCGAACTGCTCGAATTCCTCTTGCTGCCCGGCTTCTCGCTGCGCGATCAGGTCACCGAGGTGTCGGGCCGTGGCGTCGGACTCGACGCGGTACACGATGTGGTCAAGCGCGTGCGCGGCACGGTGCGCATCACACACGAACCCGGCGTCGGCACACGCGTGCAGTTGCAGTTGCCGCTCACGCTCTCGGTGATTCGCAGCCTGCTCGTCGAAGTCGCGGGCGAGCCGTACGCCGTTCCGCTCGCGCATGTGAACCGCACACTGCACGTAAGCCGCGCGGATATCGAATTGCTCGAAGGCCATCAGCACATCGCCTTCGACGGCCGCCGCATCGGCGTCGTCACCGCGCATCAGATTCTCGACACCGCGCCGCCCGCCAACGAAGGCGATACCGTCAGCCTGATCGTGATCGGCGACGGTGGAGAAACCTACGGCGTGGTGGTCGATCGCTTTCTCGGCGAGCGCATGCTGGTCGTGCAGCCGCTCGACCCGCGCCTCGGCAAGATCAGGAACATCACCGCCGGCGCGTTGATGGAAAACGGCGACCCCGTGCTGATCGCGGATGTCGATGACTGGCTGCGCTCAGTCGAAAGACTCGTCGCCGGCGGCGATCTGAAACACACGCAGCACGGCGCTGCCCTCACCGCCCGGCGCGTCACGCGGCGCGTGCTGGTGGTCGACGATTCGCTCACCGTACGCGAGCTCGAACGCAAGCTGCTGGCGACACGCGGTTACGACGTGACGATCGCTGTCGACGGCATGGACGGCTGGAACGCGGTGCGCGGCGAGCGTTTCGACCTCGTGATTACCGACATCGACATGCCGCGCATGGACGGCATCGAACTCGCCACGCTCATCAAGCGCGATCCGCAACTTCAGTCGCTGCCGGTGATGATCGTCTCGTACAAGGATCGCGAAGAGGATCGCCGCGCCGGTCTGAACGCGGGCGCGGATTACTATCTGGCGAAAGGCAGTTTCCACGACGAAGCACTGCTCGATGCAGTGCGTGATCTGATCGGCGAAGCTTACGGTTAAACCCACGGGTAAAACGGATGAAAATCGGAATCGTCAATGACCTGCCGCTCGCTGTCGAGGCACTGCGCCGCGCGCTTGCTGCGCGCCACGACTACGAGGTGCTATGGGTCGCGCAGGACGGCCAGCAGGCGGTCGATTTCTGCACCGCGCAGCGACCCGACATCGTGCTGATGGATCTCGTGATGCCGAACGTCGACGGCATCGAAGCCACGCGCCGCATCATGGCGAAGGCGCCGTGCGCGATCTTGATCGTCACCGTCGACGTGGGCGCGAATGCGTGGCGCGTCTACGAAGCGATGGGCGCGGGCGCGCTCGATGCAGTGGATACGCCCTCGCTGAGCGGCCCTGACGCGAACAAAAGCATCGCCACCCTGATCGCCAAGATCGACAGCATCGCCGCGCTGGTCACCGAACGCAATGCGCCTGGCGCAGCAGCTGCGGCGGCGCCAAGAACCGCGACTAACCGCGACACGCCGCTGGTTGCAATCGGCGCCTCGGCAGGCGGCCCGGCGGCGCTCGCCACCCTGCTCGCCGCCTTGCCGAAGGACTTCCCGGCGGCAATCGTCATCGTCCAGCACGTCGACGCGGCCTTCGCCGCCGGCATGGCCGACTGGCTGAACCAGCAGTCGGCGTTACCGGTGCGGATCGCCAATGAAGGCGACCGGCCGCAAGCAGGCGTCGTGCTGCTCGCCGCCACCGACGATCATTTACACCTGAAGCTACCCAACGTACTCGGTTACACGAACGTGCCGGCGGAAACACCCTACCGGCCTTCGGTCGACGTGTTTTTCCATAGTGTCGTGGCGCGCTGGCCGGCGCGGGCGATCGGTGTGCTGCTGACCGGCATGGGCCGCGACGGCGCGATCGGGCTCAAGGCGATGCGCACCAAGGGCTATCACACGATCGCGCAGGACGAAGCGACCTGCGCCGTGTACGGCATGCCGAAGGCGGCCGCGGCGCTCGACGCCGCCGCCGCGATCCTGCCTCTGCCCCGCATTGCAGCGGCGCTCGCTGCGGCCGTCGGCACACGTTAAGCCCCGATAGGCGCACACTAGCCGCACATTAGCCCGCTACGACTCACTGACATTCATTCTGGCTGACCAATATGGACACTCCTAAACCGCATCAGACCGCCACCGCGCCGAAGCTCGCAGAACAGGACGCGAACGCGCAGGCATACGCGGAGGACGAACCCAATAGCGCCATCGATGACGCGTTAGCGCGCATCCTCGGCAATCCGCCCGCGGCAGAGTGCCCGATCATGGTGTTGCTGGTCGACGATCAGGCGATCATCGCCGAGGCGGTCCGCCAGGCGCTGGCCGACGAAACGAGCGTCGACTTCCACTACTGCGCGTCGCCCGAAGAGGCGGTGCGCTGCGCCGAGGAAACCCGCGCAACGGTGATCCTGCAGGACCTCGTGATGCCCGGCACCGACGGCCTCACCCTCGTGCGGCAATACCGGCAGAAGCCGGCGACGCGCGATATTCCGATCATCGTGCTGTCGACCAAGGAAGAGCCGCTCGTGAAAAGCGCGGCCTTCGCTGCCGGCGCCAATGACTACCTGGTGAAGCTGCCGGATCGCATCGAGTTGATCGCGCGGATTCGCTATCACTCGCGCTCGTATCTGAACCTGTTGCAGCGCGACGAGGCGTATCAAGCCCTGCGCCAGTCGCAACAGCAGTTGCTTGCAACCAATCTGGAACTGCAGCGACTCACGCATTCGGACGGATTGACGGGTTTGTCGAATCGACGCTACCTCGATCAGTACCTGGCCGCCGAATGGCGTCGCGGCACGCGCGACAAGACAGCCCTCGGCTTTCTGATGATCGATGTGGATAACTTCAAGGCCTACAACGACACCTACGGACACGTTGCCGGCGACGAAGTGCTTAAGCGCGTTGCGCACACCGTCGAGTCGTGTCTGGGACGTTCACCCGATCTCGCGGCCCGGTTTGGCGGCGAAGAGTTCGCGGTGGTGCTGCCGGGAACATCATCGGGCGGCCTGCACTTGCTTGCCGAGAAAATCCGCCTCGCAATTGAAGGGCTCGCGATTCCGCATGCGGGATCGGCGGCGGGCGTCGTGACGATCAGTATCGGCGCGGCGAACCTCGTGCCGTCCGCTACCGAACCCGTGACGACGTTGATCGAAGCCGCGGACGTCGGACTGTATCGGGCGAAACGCGACGGGAAGAATCAGGTGTCGGTGAGCGGCTGATCAGCATTGCCACGAAGCGGCGCCCACGGGCGCATCGCTTCGATACTTGCTGCGTGCTTCGGCGAGCACGCTTGCATCGATTGCGCCTTCGTCCACCAGCGCCTTCAACGACGCGATCACGATCGACTTGCGGTCCACTTCGAAGAACTCGCGCAACGCCTGGCGCGTGTCGCTGCGGCCGAAGCCGTCCGTGCCGAGCGTCACATAGCGGCGCGGCACGTAGGCCCGGATCAGTTCGGGCACCGCGCGAACATAGTCGGTCGCGGCGATGATCGGGCCGTGCGATGCTTCGAGCGCTTTCGTGACGTACGGCGCCTCTGTCGGTTCGCCAAGGCGCGCATTTCTCTCCGACGTCATCCCGTCACGCTGCAACTCGGTGAAGCTGGTCACGCTCCACACCGCGGCTTCAATTTGCCAGTCGTCCTTGAGCAGCTGCTGCGCCGCGATGACTTCACCGAGAATCGCGCCCGCGCCGAGCAACTGCACCTGCGCTTGAGCTACTGAAGTTACCGCCTGCGCATGGCTGCCGAGTGGATAGATGCCCTTGAGAATGCCCTCACGCAGCATCGTCAAATCACCACCCGGCACCGAAGGCTGCGCGTAGTTCTCGTTCATCACCGTCACGTAATAGAACACGTCGCGTTGCTCTTCGACCATCTCGCGCATGCCTTCGTCGACGATCGCGGCAACCTCGTAAGCGAACGCCGGATCGTACGCGCGGCAATTCGGAATCGTCGATGCCGCCAGATGGCTCGTGCCGTCCTGATGCTGCAAACCCTCTCCACCGAGCGTCGTCTTACCCGATGTCGCGCCGATCAAAAAACCTCGCGCGCGCTGATCCGCCGCCGCCCAGATCAGATCGCCGATCCGCTGGAAGCCGAACATCGAGTAGTAGATGTAGAACGGCAGCATCGGCAGGTTATGCACGCTGTACGAAGTCGCCGCCGCAATCCATGACGACACCGCGCCCGCTTCCGAAATCCCCTCTTCGAGAATCTGCCCTTTGGTGTCCTCGCGGTAGTACAGCATCGAGCCGAGGTCTTCCGGCTCGTACAACTGCCCGAGCGGCGAATAGATGCCGACCTGGCGGAACATGTTCGCCATGCCGAAGGTGCGTGCTTCATCCGCGACGATCGGCACCACGCGCGGGCCGACTTCGTTGTCCTTGAGCAACGCGGTCAACATGCGGACCAGCGCCATCGTCGTGGACATCTCGCGGCCGTTCGAATCCAGCGCGAATTGCCCCCAGGAGGACATCGGCGGGACGATCAGCCCCGTCGATGCCACTTTCCGCCTTCTGGGCAGATAGCCTCCCAGGGCAGCCCGGCGAGCGTGCAGGTATTGCATCTCCGGGCTGTCGTCCGCTGGCTTGTAAAACTTCACCTGTTCGACATCCTCATCGGTGAGCGGCAGGCGAAAACGATCGCGAAACGCCTTGAGGTCGTCGAAGCCGAGTTTCTTCTGCTGATGCGTGGTCATGCGGCCCTGGCCCGTGGTGCCCATGCCGAAGCCCTTCATCGTCTTCGCGAGAATCACCGTCGGCTGGCCGCGATGCGCGAGCGCCTTCGCATACGCCGCGTGCAGCTTGCGCACGTCGTGGCCGCCGCGGCGCAGACGGTCGATGTCGTCGTCGCTCAGTTGCGCGGCGAGCGCGGCAAGCTCCGGGTTCTGGCCGAAGAAACGCTCGCGGTTGTACGCGCCGTCGTTGGCAGAGAAGGTCTGGAACTGGCCGTCGACGGTGTGTGCGAACGCGCGCAGCAACGCGCCGGTGCGGTCGCGTGAGAACAGCGCGTCCCAGTCCGAGCCCCACACCACCTTGATCACGTTCCAGCCGGCGCCGATGAAGTGCGCTTCGAGCTCGTCGATGATGCGGCCGTTGCTGCGCACCGGCCCGTCCAGGCGCTGCAGATTGCAGTTGATGACGAATACGAGGTTATCGAGCCCTTCCCGCGCCGCAATCGAGAGCGCGCCGGTCGATTCCGGCTCGTCCATCTCACCGTCGCCGAAGAAACCCCACACTTTGCGGCCTTCCGTTTGCACGAGGCCGCGATTGGCGAGATAGCGCATAAAGCGCGCTTGATAGATCGCGTTGATCGGACCGATGCCCATCGAGCCGGTGGGGAACTGCCAGAAGTCCGGCATCAACCACGGATGCGGATACGAACACAACCCCGGCCCGCCGATCTCGCGACGGTAGTGCTGCAAATGCTCCTCGGAGAGAAAGCCTTCCAGATAAGCCCGCGCATACACACCCGGCGACGAATGCGGCTGGAAGTACACGAGGTCGCCTGTGCCCTCCTCTCCGCCCGGCGCCGCGGCGCGAAAGAAATGATTGAACCCGACCTCGAACAGATCCGCCGCTGACGCGTAGCTCGCGATATGGCCGCCAAGTTCGCCATACGCCTGGTTCGCGCGCACCACCATCGCCAGCGCATTCCAGCGCAGCGCGCCGGCCAGACGTTCTTCGAGTTCGAGATTGCCCGGATAGCGCGGCTGCTGATCGAACGGAATCGTGTTCTGGTACGGCGTCACGTTGGTCCGCGCCGATTCCACACCCAGCGACAGCGCATGCCCCGCGAGCTTGTCGAACAGAAACTGCGCGCGATCACGGCCGACATGAGCGACCACGGCATCGAGCGCTTCCAGCCATTCGGCGGTTTCCTGCGGATCGGCATCTTCCGGCTCCGCACGCTCCGCGCGCTGGAGATCCAAAGACTGCATCTGCGTGCTACCGCTGGACAAATCCGTCATGGCACCACTCCCGCATCAACGCGTTCGGCTCAAGATCAAGTGAGTCAATGGTAACCACGTGCTCACAAAATGAGCATCTCATTTGCTTGTGATCCCGCACTGGGATAGGCTATTTATTCCGGATTTGGCCCACACAACAGAATATTTACTCTATGACCACGCCACCCAGACGACTCGACCGCATCGACATCGGCATCCTGAGCCAGTTGCAGCAGAACGCGCGCATCACCAATGCGGATCTGGCCCGCTCGGTGAATCTGTCGCCCACGCCCTGCTTCAACCGCGTGCGCGCGCTCGAAAAGCTCGGCCTGTTCAAGCAGCAGGTCACGCTGCTGAATCCGGAGCCGCTCGGGCTACGCATCAACGTGTTTATTCAGGTGAGTCTGGAAAAGCAGGTGGAAGACGCGCTGACTCGCTTCGAGCAGGCGATTTCGGAGCGCCCCGAGGTGATGGAGTGCTATCTGATGACGGGCGACGCCGACTATCTGCTGCGTGTGGTGATGCCGGATATGCAGACGCTGGAGCGCTTCATCGTTGATCATCTGACGAAGATTCCGGGCATCTCCAACATTCGTTCGAGCTTTGCGCTCAAGCAGGTGCGCTACAAGACGGCGTTGCCGCTGCCGTCGTCGGGACTGACGCTGGTCGATCCCGACGACGTTTCAACCGACTGGCGCTAGGCGCTCGCGAGGCGCACACCAAGCCAGCGATTACCCGCGTGTGTAACGCGCAGCCGGCAGGCTGTGCGACAGGTTCGGCCCGAGATGCTGGCGAGCGGTGTTGAAGCGCTCCCAGTCGGCCGCGTCCGGCAAGGACGGAATCGTCACGAGTTCATGCTGGTCGAGACCCACGAGCGCGGCGTCCACCATGTCCTCGGCGGTCATCACGATCTGCGACGGCAGATGTTCGACCGCGAGACCGGCGCGGTCCCAGAACGCGGTGCTGGTTGCGCCCGGCAGCACGGCCTGCAATTGCACGCCCTTGCCGCCCACTTCGTGATGCAGCGACTGCGTCAGGTTCAACACGTAGGCCTTGGTGCCGCTGTAGGTGCCGTTCAGCGTTTCCGGCGACAGCGCGACGATCGACGAGATATTGATCACGATACCGTTGCCGCGCTCCACGAAACCCGGCACGGCTGCCGCCGTCAGCCGCGTCAGTGCTGTCACGTTCAGCTCGATCATGCCGTCGAGGTCATCGATATTCGAGTCGATCAACGAAGCTGTCGCGCCGACGCCTGCGTTGTTGACCAGCATGGTGATGCCACGGTCGGCGCGCAGACGTTCCTCAATACGCCGCTGGTCGGCCTTGACGGTCAGATCGGCGGCAATGGTCTCGATATGGCGGCCGGTTTCCGCGGTCAGACGCTCGGCTACGCCCGTCAGACGTTTGACGTCGCGCGCCACCAGAATCAGGTCGTAACCGCGCCGTGCGAGGCGGTCCGCATAAACCGCACCGATGCCCGACGATGCGCCCGTAATCAATGCCGTGCCCTTGTTTGCTTGCGTTGCCATGGTGAATCTCCTTGCGGGCTTGGCGCGTCACGCCTGAGCCCTGATCGATGAATGGGAAGACTGAAACCTCCGCCGCTGTGCCTTTTTTGTGGGCATCGCGGTGTTGACGAGTGAAGTCTAGGCGCGTAGCCTCTTGTCTCAAATGTCGTATTTACCTCGTTTTAGGACATCGCAATGAAACGCGTCGGCGTGGTGGTTTTTCCCGGCTTCCAGATCCTCGATATGGTGGCGATCTCCGTGTTCGAGCTGGCCAACCTCGAGGTCGGTCAGCCGGAATATCAGGTGGAAGTCATCTCCGAACAGGGCGGGATGGTGCGCAGCTCGGCGGGCGTCGAGGTTGCGACGAAGGCGTTCGGTGACCCGGCGTATGACACGGTCGTCGTGACGGGCGCGATGCAGATCGAGCCGTCATCGGCGGGATTGCTGGGGTTTCTGAATGACGCCCTCGCCGCCTCGCGCCGCACCACCAGCATCTGCACCGGCGCTTTCGTGCTGGCCGAAGCGGGCATCCTCGATGGCCGGCATGCCACGACCCACTGGTACCACGCCCGCAACTTGCAGCAGCGCTTTCCCGATACGCGTATCGACGAAGACCGCATCTTTGTCGCCGACGGCTCGGTGTGGACCTCGGCCGGCATGACGGCCTGCATCGATCTGTGTCTGGCGCTGGTCGAAAGCGATCTCGGCGTCGAGGTCTCGCGCGCCATCGCCAAGAAACTGGTGGTCTATCACCGGCGCACCGGCGGGCAGTCGCAGTTCTCGGCCATGCTCGACCTGGAGCCGAAGTCCGACCGGATTCAGGACGCGCTGTCATACGCGAAGAACCATCTGCGCGAGCCGTTGACGGTCGAACAGCTCGCCGACGTCGCGCATCTGAGCCCGCGCCAGTTCAGCCGCGCCTTTCGCGACGAAACGCGCCAATCGCCGGCCAAGGCCATTGAGGCGTTGCGTGTGGAAGCCGCTCGCGCCATGCTCGAAGCAGGCCGTCACTCGATGGAAGCCGTCGCGGCCGAAACCGGCTTTATCGATACCGAACGGATGCGGCGCGCCTTTCTGCGCGCGTTCGGCCAGCCGCCGCAGGCAATCAAACGCGCAGCGCGCGCGGTATAGCAGCGTGTTGTAACAGAGGTGGTGGACAATATCGTCCAGCATCTCCACCTTGGACCGTACGGCAACTAGAGGACGCGTGATGAACTACGACGACAGCAATCCCTTCGCGAAGATTCTGCGCGGCGAACTACCCTGCATCAAAGTGGCGGAAAGCGATGCCGCGCTGGCCTTCATGGACCTGATGCCGCAAGCCGACGGCCACATGCTGATCGTGCCAAAGGAAGCCGCGGTTGAGATTTTCGAGTTGTCGGATGCGTCGACGGTAGCCTGCATGCGTATGACGCAGAAACTTGCCATCGCCGTTCGCGCGGCCTTGCGCCCGGACGGCGTGTTCATCGGACAGTTCAATGGCGCTGCGGCGGGACAAACGGTGCCGCACGTGCATTTTCACGTGATCCCGCGCTGGGAAGGACAGCCGCTGCGCATGCATGCACGCGATGTCGCCGATGCGGCCACGCTCGAAGCGCTCGCCACGCGCATTCGCAACCATTGGCGCGCCCCTGCAGACGGCGCGAAGGCCGAGGACGACGCAACTGGTCACGCCCCGTAATATGTGTAATGGCCGGTGAAACCAGCCGCACGCGCTAGACGGCTAGACTGGCGTCTGCCTTGTACCCGCAAGGCATTGAGTGTGGATCTCTTTTCAGCCTGCCCGAAACGGCAGGCTTTTTTATTTGCGGGTCTGATTGTGGGTCTCGTTCGTGGGTCTCACAAGAAGCGCCCTCGCCTCGCAGCGACGCTTGCAGCGCGATGATCGATGCATTCCCCTGAAAGGGTCAAACCCGATGCCGCGAGCGGCGCAGCGGATGCCGCCAGTCACGGCGCGGCTTCGTGGGCTCAAGATGCAGGTCATGCAGATGCCGATGCTCCTGCCACAATTCGTCGGAAAAAAGAAACGCGACGATGAGCAGCGGGATGACCAGAAAGGCGCCTAATATCAAGTGCTCGATCACGGTAGCCTCCATCGCAAGAGCATGATTTTCATTGTAGAGCACCGCATGTGCCCACACGGTGCCAAGCCCCTCACAAATTTGCGATAAGCGGCCTGCGACAACGCGACGCCCCTCCCTTGCCGAACCCGCGCAGCGTCTCGCGCTTCACAAGAACGCGCTGCGTGGGCGCGAGGCGTTGTAAGAACTCCCTGCGCTGAGGCCTGACTAACAGGAAACGCAGGCTTGAGTTCTCACGCCAAGCCTGCGCAATCAAACCAATAATTCTCAAGGGGAATCCAATGACTAACGAACGCAGCAGCGAACTGACCCTGCGCCCGCTCGAGCGCACCGATCTGCGCTTCGTCCACGAAGTGAACAACAACGCAAAGATCATGCGTTATTGGTTCGAAGAGCCTTATGAGACGTTCTCCGAACTGACCCAGCTGTACGACCAGCACGTGCACGACCTGCGCGAGCGCCGTTTCGTGGCGATCGACAACGACGGCCAGACCGTCGGTGTCGTCGAATTGATCGAACTGGACTATATCCACCGGCGCGGCGAGTTTCAGATCATCATCGCGCCGCATGCGCAGGGCCGCGGCTATGCCACCGTCGCCACGCAGCTCGCGATCGACTATGCGTTTTCGGTGCTGAACCTGCGCAAGGTCTACCTGATCGTCGACAAGTCGAATACCGCTGCCATCCACGTCTATGAGAAGTGCGGTTTCCGGCACGAGGCCGAGTTGATCGAGGAGTTTTTCGGCAACGGCCGCTATCACAATGCGTTGCGCATGTGCATGTTCCAGTCCGAGTTCTTCAAGACCAATCAGCACGGCTGAGTACCCTAAACCGCGTCGCCCAGGCACGCCATGCTGCGTCGCCTGGGGCACCTGGCACCTTTTATCTTCTGTATACACACCGTTATTTCGTGATTTTTGATTAGTCGGGTGAATGACTTTGTGTGCAATGCACCAAACACCTGCATTAATTGTAGTAAATCACTTAATTGGTGCCTCGCGTTTACGCCAATACGCGCCGCAAAGCTTTACTGGTTAAAGCGGCGCACCCTGCCCGTCTTTTAGTTATCCGTTTCAATCAGCCCTGTTTAAGCGACTGCTCAAAGCTTAAGCAGGTGCGGCAGGTGGTGCGACAATTCGCCGCTGTTGCGACCGCACACAAGATGTGCTTGTCGTTCTTGCGCGTTCTCCTAAAGTGCAAGGTGCGGGTTCGACGTTAAAGTTAAATACATAGCTAACCTGAGTAATTCAACCCGCACCGGAGGAAAATATGAAAACGCGAATCGCCCTTGTTTTCGCCATTGCGGGATTGGCTGCCGCTTCTGTTCAGGCTCAAGACTCCATGGTCAAGCCGCAGCAAACAATCCAGTTCAAGGCCAACGCGTATGGCTGTCTGTCGAAAGATAAACTCGACGCCGCCGATGTCCACGCGCAAGCCGGTGAACAGCAAAAGATGCAGGAATTCTTCTCGGGATATCAGTGCGTTTCGACGCCGGAAAACTCGAGTTTCCGCGTTGTGCGCGTAGTCGGCCATGACGTCGAATTCGTGAATGCCGGCAATAGCGATACGCAAGGCCTCTGGGCAAACGATCGATTCATCAAACAATAAGCTAAACGCCAACACCCCCGGGTAAACGCCCGGTTTTATTTTCGCTATAAACCCTCTGATATTAAAAACTGAGGGGCTGAGAACCTGCGAGTTAAAAATCGGCTGGGCATTACGTGCCCGGCCGCTTTTTATTTCTGCGCGCGCTTTGCATGCGCGTTTTCCATAACGTGACGCCGATAAAAAAGCCGATGCGGGCTTTCGATCCGCATCGGCAATACGCCTTCTCGCAAAGCGCAGGGAGAAACGGCTAACCGTTCAAAAGATCATCAATGCGAGTCGCGCGGTACCGGCGCGCCGCTCGATCCGACCAGGAAGTCCAGATCCGCGCCCTGGTCCGCTTGCAACACGTGCTCGACGTAGAGCTTGTAGTAGCCGCGCGTGGGCGGCGCAGGCGGCTGCCAGGCGGCGCGGCGACGCGCGAGTTCTTCGTCGGTGACATCCAGATGCAGGCGGCGGGCGTCGACGTCGAGTTCGATCATGTCGCCGGTTTGCACGAACGCGAGCGGCCCGCCTGCAGCCGCTTCCGGCGATACATGCAGAACCACCGAGCCGTACGCCGTGCCGCTCATGCGGCCGTCCGAAATACGCACCATGTCCGTGATGCCTTTCTGCAGCACCTTCTTTGGCAGCGGCATGTTGCCGACTTCAGCGAAACCCGGGTATCCCTTCGGCCCCGCGCCCTTGAGCACCATGACGCAGTGCTCATCGATATCGAGCGAGTCGTCGTCGATCTTCGCGTGCAGCTCCTCGATGTTCTCGAATACCACCGCGCGGCCGCGATGTTTCAGAAGATGCGGCGTTGCCGCCGAGGGCTTGATCACCGCGCCGTTCGGCGCCAGGTTGCCCTTGAGCACCGCAATGCCGGCCTTTGGCTTGAACGGCTCGGCGAACGTCGTGATGACCTTCTCGTCGTGATTCGGCGCGTTGCGCACGTTGTCCCAGATCGTCTTGCCGTTCACCGTCAACGCTTCGCGATGCAGCAGGCCTTGCTCACCGAGTTGCTTGAGCACGGCGGGCAAGCCGCCCGCGTAGTAAAAGTCTTCCATCAGGTACTCGCCTGACGGTTGCAGATTCACGAGACACGGCACGTTCGAGCCGAGCTCCCAGTCTTCCAGCGAAAGCTCCACGCCGATGCGCTTGGCCAGCGCGATCAGATGCACGACCGCATTGGTGGAGCCGCCAATCGCCGCATTGGTGCGGATCGCGTTTTCGAACGCCTGACGCGTGAGGATCTTGTCCATCGTGAGGTCCTCGCGGACCATATCGACGATGCGCCGGCCGGCCAGATGCGCGAGCACTTGCCTGCGTGCATCGACGGCAGGAATCGCCGCGTTGTGCGGCAAACCCATGCCGAGCGATTCGACCATCGAAGCCATCGTCGACGCGGTGCCCATGGTCATGCAGTGGCCGCGTGAGCGGTTCATGCACGACTCGGCTTCGGTGAATTCTTCCTGTGTCATCGTGCCGGCGCGCACTTCCTCGGACATCTGCCAGACGCCCGTACCCGAGCCGATGTTCTTACCGCGGAACCGTCCGTTGAGCATCGGTCCGCCCGACACGGCCAGTGCCGGCAGATTGCACGACGCTGCGCCCATCAGCAGCGCCGGTGTGGTCTTATCGCAGCCGACGAGCAGAATCACGCCGTCCATCGGATTGCCGCGAATCGACTCCTCGACATCCATCGAAGCCAGATTGCGAAACAGCATCGCGGTAGGCCGCAGATTGGTCTCGCCGAGCGACATCACCGGAAATTCGAGCGGCAAGCCGCCCGCTTCGTGCACGCCTTTTTTCACGTACTCGGCGAGCTCGCGAAAATGCGCGTTGCAAGGCGTCAGTTCGGACCACGTATTGCAGATGCCGATCACCGGGCGCCCGTCGAATTCGTCGTGCGGAATGCCCTGGTTTTTCATCCACGAGCGATGCAGAAAGCCGTCGCGGTCTTTGAGGCCAAACCACGCCTGGCTGCGCAGCGGCTTTTTTGTCTGGTTGGAATCAGCCATGAAATCTCCTGTTGACAAGCATGTAGTGCGGGCGCGTGTCAGTGCACGCGCTTGCTGCGGCGGTACTGATCGAACAACACCGCGAGCAGCAGAATCCCGCCGCGAATCAGGTATTGGTAGAAGGTCGGCACGTTCATCAGGCTCATTGCGTCCTGCACGGAACCCATGATCAGCACGCCGACCAGCACACCGGAAATCGTTGCGACGCCGCCCGTCAGCGAGACGCCACCGAGCACGCACGCAGAGATCACGCCGAGTTCGAGACCGACCGACGTTTTCGGGTCGCCGAGACTCATGCGTGACGCCAGCATCACGCCGGCAAAGCCCGTGACGAGGCCCTGCAATACGAACACTGTGATCTTGATTCGGGTGACCGGCAAGCCCGCGAGCAAAGCGGCCTCGCTATTG
Organism: Paraburkholderia aspalathi; assembly: GCF_905220735.1. NCBI lineage: Bacteria > Pseudomonadati > Pseudomonadota > Betaproteobacteria > Burkholderiales > Burkholderiaceae > Paraburkholderia > Paraburkholderia aspalathi. The sequence goes on along the minus strand of NZ_CAJNBA010000006.1, from coordinate 202,561 downwards.
CCACCCACGGCCAGCACGTTTTTGCCGAACACGGTTTTCTTCAGCAGAAAACCGAACAGCACGAAGCCGACAATGTTGCTCCAGATCGGATAGGAAATACCGAGGAACGCGCCGCCGCCGAGGTCGAAGAAACGCTCTTCGGAAATCATCACCGCGTCGCCGTTCGACGTGATGAAGGCGAGGCCACGCACGACCTCCATCATCGCGAGCGTGACGATCAGCGAGTTGATCTTGTAGCGCGCAACCAGCACGCCGTTGACCAGTCCGACCGCGCCGCCAGCGAGCACGCCGGCAGCGATGCCGAGCGTCACGCTATGCGTCGCGGTAATCAAGGTGGACGCCACCACGCCCGCGAACGCGACGATCGACGCCACCGACAAATCCACTTCGCCCAGCGCGAGCACGAACATCATCGTTACGGATATCGAACCAATTAGCGTGACGGAGAGCAGCAAGCCTTGGATGTTTCGCGAGCTCAAGAAATCCGGCACGGTGAACGACAAAGCCGCGAACAGGATGATGAACACCATCACGATGCCGGACTTGTTGATCAGGTCCCAGGTGCGCGCGGCGCGCGCGCTCAGGCCCGAGGAAGCGATGGCTGGCGTAGAGGAGTCGGTTGAGGGTGTCTGCATGATGTCTATTCCGTTTTCGATGGCGTGACGCAGTTGCCGTCGGTTGCATTCAGTGTTCTTCGGTTGACTGGCGAACGCGGCGTCCTCAGCGTGGCAACGCAAGTTTGATCAGCGCATCCGGTGTGGCCTGCGCCTTCGGCAAATTGCCGACGATGCAGCCTTCCTTCATCACGATCACGCGATCCGCCACGCCGATCACTTCGGCCAGATCGCTCGACACCACGATCACCGTGCGACCCGCTTCAGCGAGCCCATACAGCAGGCCGTAAATTTCGCTGCGCGCGCCGACGTCGATGCCACGCGTGGGTTCATCCATCAGGAACACATCGATGTCTTCGGCGAGCCAGCGCGACAGAATCACCTTCTGCTGATTACCGCCGGAGAGGGTGCCGATCGGTGTCTCGCCGTTACGCGTTTTGATCGAGAGCTTGCCAATGAACTCTTTGGCGGTTTGCGCTTCCTTGCGGCCGTTGAGCACGTTGAAACGGCTGAAGTGACGGCGGCAACTGATATTGAGGTTGTCCGACACAGAAGCAATCGAGACGATCCCTTCCTGTTTGCGATCTTCCGGACACAGTGCGACGCCCGCACGCACGGCATCGCGCGGCGTGGCGAAACGCACGCGTTTTCCCTTGAGTACGATCTCACCGGCGCTCGGTTTGACGGCGCCGTAAATCAGTTTCATCAGCTCCGAACGGCCTGCGCCCACCAGACCGAAGAAGCCGACAATTTCACCTTTACGCGCGGTAAAAGAGGCCGGTTCGCGCAAGCCGCGTCCCATCAGGTCCTTGACTTCGAGTTGCAGGCCGCCCAGTTCGCGTGAGCGGTAGCCGTACACGTCGGCAATCGAACGGCCCACCATGCAACTAATCAGGCGATCGCGATCGAGTCCGTCGCCGGCTTCGAACGTATCGATGCGGCGACCGTCGCGAAACACCGTCACGCGGTCGCATAGTTCGTAGACTTCGTCCATCCGATGTGTGACATAGATAATCGCCCGGCCCTCGGCCTTCAATGCGCGAATGATCCGGAACAGCTGCGCGGTTTCGCGGGACGACAACGAGCTCGTCGGTTCGTCGAACGCAATCACACGCGCGTCGCGCATCAGCGCCTTGCCGATTTCGATCATCTGCCGCTGACCGATCGAGAGATTCTTCACCTGCTGCGACGGATCGATTTTTTCGCCGAGTCGTTCCAGCTCGCGCACCGCACGTGCAACCAGCGCCTTTTCATCGAGCACGCCGAAGCGGTTGGGCAGGGCGCCCAGCATCAGGTTTTCTGCAACCGTCAATTCAGGCACCAGATGCAGTTCCTGATAGATGATCGCGACGCCCGCCGCGATGGCCGCCTTGGTGGTGACAAACTGCTGCTCGACACCATCGAGCAGCAAGGTGCCCGCCGCCGGCTGGTTCACGCCGGACAGCACTTTGAGCAGCGTCGATTTGCCGGCGCCGTTTTCACCCATCAGCCCGTGTACTTCGCCGCGCCGCACGTCGAGCGACACCTGGTCGAGCGCGAGCACGCCGGGAAAGCGCACGGTGATGCCGTCGAGTTGCAGATACGAATCAGTCGACGCAAGCGTAGGCGAGGGCGCTTGCGTGGGCGACGCCATTTCGCCAGTGTGAGAAACCGTCATCGAAAGCCTCTAGCGGGTGGACAAGCTATGCGGGCCGATCTCGCGTTGACGTCAGCGTGAACGTGAAAAAAGGCCCGCAGTGTGCAGACTCGAATACCGCTTAAATTCCGAGCTCTTTACGCACGTCCTGCCAGTTGCCGCGCACCATCAGCTTGCCGGTGGTTTGCGTGTCGGCGGGCGGCTGCTTGCCGTCCTTGATCCACTCGACGAGGTTCTCCGTGCTCTCCTTGCCGTGCATCGTCGAGCTCACGGCGATCGTGCCGTAGAAGCCCGTCGGTTCCTTCTTCTGGAACTCGGCGAACGCTTCGCCCGCACCGTTGATGCCCACGCCGATCACGTCCGCCGCCGGAATGTGCAGCTGTTCAGTTGCGCGAACGCCGCCCAGCACGCTTTCCTCGTTCAACGCGAAGATCACCCACTTCTTGATGTTCGGATGCTGCGCGAGTACTGGCGACGATACGTTGAAACCGCCTTCGTCATCGGTGGTCTTTTGCGGCGCGTCGAAGATGTTTTCCTTCTTGAAGCCGCCGGCCAGCAGCGATTCCGTTGCGCCATCGGTGCGCAGTTTGGCGGTCGGCAGTTCGTAGTTCGTGATGCGCAGCGCGCCGACTTCTTCCGGCTTCCAGCCGCGGCGCTTCATCTCTTCGGAGATCGCCGTGCCGACCTGATTGCCGATCTTGAACGCGGACATGCCCAGATGCGGCACGTTCGGCAGCGGCTTGCCGGTGGAGTCGACCAGTTGATCGTCGACGGTGACGAACTTCATGTTGTAGCGCTTCGCACGCGCCTGGATCGCCGGTCCGAGCCGCACGTCGGGTGCGCAGATCACGAAGCCTTTAGCGCCTTGTGCGCCGAGGTTATCGATCGCGGCCAGCACTTTTTCACCGTCGGGCGTGCCGATGTTGACCACCGCGAAGCCGTCTTTCTGGCCGAGCGCGCTGGCGGCTTTCTGTTCGTTGATGAACCACGCCTGTTCCGGCATCTTCACGAGGAAGCCGACTTTCAGCGGCTGGTCTGCGTGCGCGGAGAATTGTGCGGCAAAGGGCGCGGCGAGCGCCGCGGCTGCGATCGCGGATAGCGTCAAACGGCGAAGCTTGCTGGTCATACTTGTCTCCTGAGGTTGGAAAGCTGCATTGGTTTCGTTTATTTGCAGCGGGGAATGCACGGCGGCGTCAGCCGGGGCGTGGATGGGCGATGGGGTGAACCGTTCGGATCGCGGCAGCGGCAGCGTGCGCCGTGCAATGCGCTGCGGACCGAGCCGCGGGAGAGATGACGAAGTGAGCGCGCCTCATGGCCATCAACCCGCAACGTAGGCCGTTTTCACGGCCGTCCAGAACGCTGCATCGGTTGCGCCGTAGGCTGATGCCTTGCGACCGCCGCCAGGCGCGTAATGCTCGACGGTGGTCGTCGGCAGATTGATCGTGACGAGGCCGCATTGCGCGTGGCGGCGGAAATGCCGCGCGCGACTCAAGGAGCGCGTGCAGATGCCGGCGCATAGACCGTAAGCGGAGTCGTTCGCGAGATGCAGTGCGTGGTCGTAGTCGTCGGCTTTCAGCACGACGGCGAGCGGACCGAAGACCTCTTCTCGTGCGATGCGGTGTTCGGGTTCGCCGATAAACAAAGCCGGTTCGAAAAAGTAGCCGCGTGTCGCGCGCTCCAGCTGTCGGCCGCCGTGCAGCAGTTGCGCGCCTTCCTCCTGACCAACGCGTACGTAGTCGAGATTGCGCTCCAACTGCGCGGCGTTGGCGACCGGGCCCACATCGGTGCCGTGCTTCAGTGCGTGATCGACGTTGAGCCTGGCGAGCTTCGCCCGCAATGCGTCGACGAACGGCTCGAACACCGCACGTTCGACGATCAACCTCGACGCAGCCGTACTGCATTGGCCGGTAGAACCATACGCGCCGCTGAGGGCTGCATCGACAGCGCTGTCGAGGTCGGCATCACCCAGCACCACGAAGGGATTCTTGCCGCCCATTTCCAGTTGCACGCGGGCTTGCCTTGCAGCGGCAACCTGCAGGACACGTGTGCCGATTTCTGCGGACCCGGTGAAACCGACCGCCGCCACCAACGGATGCGCGGCGATCCGCGCGCCGACCTGCCGGCCGCTGCCCATCACCAAATTGAATACGCCGGCCGGCAAACCTGCGCGGCTGACAATAGATGCCAGCGCCGCCGCGCAACCTGCTGCCGATTCGGCCGGTTTGAAGACCACGCAATTGCCGTAGGCGAGGGCGGCGCCGATCTTGGCGGCGGCAATCGCCAGCGGCGCGCTCCAAGGCGCAATGATGCCGATGACGCCGAGCGGTTCGCGCGTCACATCGATCTCGACGCCGGCGCGCGCCAACGCCACGGGTTCGGCAAACGCGCGAAGTGCCTCTGCAGCGAAGAATTTGAAAATCTGTCCGGCGCGCGTAGCTTCGGTCAAGGCCTCGGACAACGGCTTGCCGACTTCGCGCGCGAGCAGCCGGCCCAGTTCGTCACGTCGCGCCAGCATCTCGCTGCCGATCGCATCGAGCGCATCCGCGCGGCGCTGCGCCGAACCCAGCGACCATTCGCGGAACGCCGCGCTGGCCGCTTCGATAGCCGTATCGGTTTGCCTTGCATCGGCCCGCACATAGTCGCCGACCGGTTCATCCAGATCCGACGGATTCAGCGACACGCCGGTGGTCGCGCCCGTCTCCCATCCGCCATTGATGTAATGGCGAAACGGACTGACAACGAGCGGGACGAGCGGATCACGATTCATCGACGGGAGGGCGCCACATGGGGAAGCTCAGAAAGTCCACGAATGGTATGAGCCGCCCCAATAACTTTCCAATCCCTTTTTCGGCCATCCCGATATCAATTTCGATATGGCATGATGGAGACTCAACGACGGCAAATCGTCCGATAGACGGCATCGAGCCGCATAGGGAGACAGGCCATGACGCGTAGCTACTCGAACTGGTTCGTGCGGGCGCGGCTTAAAACGCGACAGTTGCTGCTGCTTGCGGCAATGGAAGAGGAGGGCAACGTCCGGCGCGCCGCCGACGTGCTCGGCATGACCCAGCCCGCCGCGTCGCGGCTTCTGAAAGAGCTGGAGGACATGCTGGAGGTGAGTCTGTTCGACCGCACACCGCACGGCATGCACGCCACGCTGTACGGCGAAGTGATGATCCGTCACGCGCGCATGGTGCTCTCGAATCTCAGCCACGCACACGATGAAATCTCGGCCCTGCGCGCCGGTCTGGCCGGCCAGGTGCGGATCGGCGTGATCGCCGCGGCGGCTGCGACGATGGTGCCGCGCGCCATCGCCAGCGTGAAGGAACGCTATCCGCAGTTGCAAATCTGGGTGGAGGTGGAAACGTCGGATGTGATGCTGCCGAAGCTCGCCGAAGGCGAACTGGACATCATGATCGGCCGGGTACTGGAGCGGCAGAACCAGTTCAAGGCGGAAGTCCGCTACGAACCGCTCGCCGACGAGCCGCTCTGCGTGGTGGCGCGTCCCGGCCATCCTCTCGAAAATGAAACAGGTTTGACACTGCGTGGAATCGTCAACGCGAGTTGGGTTTTGCACCCGCCGGGCAGCGTTTTGCGTCACCGCTTTGATCTGATGTTTTCGCAGATCGGACTGAATCCACCCCAAAACGTCGTCAATACCAACAATTTTTTGGCGATTTCGAGCTTATTACTTCAAAGCGACATGTTGGCGGTTTTACCTGACGAAGTGGCGCGTCAGTACCAACAGTACGGTGTTCTCAAGCAGGTACCGATCGATTTACCGTGCAGAATGGATACATTCGGTATCATCACGCGCCAGTCGCATCTGCTTTCGCCAGCGGCCTCCGTCGTGCTGGAAGCCTTGCGGCAAGCCGCTGCCGAGGTGTATGGCACTGCTTTCGAGCCGACAGTGGCGCGATAAATGCTTCTCCCGTTGCAATAGTCGCAATTGCAGCCGGTTTTTTCGGCCCGGGAGGAACACGCGATGTACAACAAACACGGAAAACGGCAACGCGCCGTCGACGATTCTTTTTCTGTTCGCTCCGCCTCCGGTGGAGTGAGCGCCTGGTTTAGTAACGGCATGGCTCTCAAATCGACGATTTACAAGGCGGAACTGCAGATCGCCAACATGGACCGGCACTATTACGCCGACCATTCCCTGACGATCGCCCGCCATCCCTCGGAAACCGACGAACGGATGATGGTCCGCGTCGCCGCGTTCGCGCTGTTCGCGCAGGAACGCCTCGAATTCTGCAAAGGTTTGTCGGATGTCGACGAGCCGGATCTGTGGCAGAAGGACCTCACCGGCGCGATTGAAACCTGGATCGAAGTCGGCCAGCCCGACGAACGGCGCATTGCCAAGGCGAGCGGCCGCTCGAACGAAGTGATCGTGATCGCTTATGGCGGCCGCACGTCGGACATCTGGTGGCAGGGCGTGCGCAGCAAGGTCGAACGCATGCGCAATGTGACGGTATGGACGCTCGGCGAAGACGTCGCCGCCGCGCTCGGCTCGCTCGCCGAACGGACCATGCGTCTGCAATGCACCGTGCAGGACGGCGAAGCATGGCTCGGCAGCGCCGATGCCGATGCGGTGAAGATCGAGTGGACGGTGTTGAAGGCGCCTGCCAACGCCTGGTAAGCTGCTAGCCTCGTAACTTGGTAAAGGCCTTGGCAGCGCCCGTTACAGCGACGTCACACGCGCCGCTTCGGGTGGCCCTTTAAGTTCGACCATATTGCCTTCCGGGTCGAACAGATACAGCGACTGCCCAAACCCATCCGCGCCATAGCGCAAAGCCGCCTCGCCTGGCCGCGCGCCGTGTTCGGCCAGATGCGCCTTGAGCGCCTCGGCGTCGAACGGCTCAACCCGCAAACACACGTGGTCCATGTTCCGCCCCGCGCCCGGCACGCCGTTTTCGGGGTGATCGAGCTTCGCTCCGACCTTTAACAGGTCGATCAGCGAGCGCCCCGCGCGCAACTGCGTCAGGCCCAGATCGGGTTGCTCCTTCTCGACGCTGCAACCGAGCACCTCGCAGTAAAAGCGCGTCATCTCCGGAACGTTCGACGCCCGAATGACAATGTGATCGATCTCGCGAATGTGGATTTTCATATCGAACGCCCCTTGCGTGGCTCGCAGAACGGATGAACAGCCACCAGTGTAGGAGAAAGGACGGCGCTGCGAGAGCGGGCGATCAACCGGCCGCAAGGGACAGATCAAAAATGTTCAGACGAAAAAAAGCCCGCTCTATGTGGAGCGGGCTGAATCCATATCAGGAGGAGACATGGAGGAGACAAGTACTAATATACACATGGGGTTGATGCGACGCAATAACTTTTTAAGGGAAAACCCGATATCGGGCCAAATTGTCGCAGTTTGAGGCGAAACGGGCGCCCGGCGGGGCTTCCGGCCCTACGAGGAAGCGCAATGACAGAGCAAGAACCGGGGCGTAGTGTTTCAGCATGCGGCCTACATTGGTGAGCATCGACACCGACTTTCCGGGACCATCATGAACCGCACCGACACTACCGAGATCAGCAACGAAGCCGCCACCAGCACGCCGCGCTGGACCACCGACGCCGAGCGTTGGGAAGCCGTCACCCGCCGCGACCCGCAAGCCGACGGCGCGTTCTTCTTCGCCGTCAAAACGACGGGCGTGTTCTGCCGCCCGTCATGCGCGTCGCGCCAGCCGCGTCGCGAAAACGTCGCGTTCTTCACGGACGCCAACGCCGCTCGCGCCGCGGGCTATCGCGATTGCAAGCGTTGCCAGCCGGGCGGCCTGCCGCGCGAACTGGAGATCGTCAATCGCGCGTGCGCCGCGCTGGATGCCGATCCGCAGCAACGCCTCACGCTCGCGCAATTGAGCGACGCGGTGCACGTCAGCCCGTTCCACTTGCAGCGTCTGTTCAAGCGCGTGGTGGGTGTCTCGCCGCGTCAGTATCAGGCCGCGCAGCGCGGCGCCGCGTTGCGCGATGCGCTGCAGAGCGGGTCGGACGTGACGCGCGCCACGCTCGACGCCGGCTTCGGCTCGCCATCGCGGATGTACGACAGCGCTTCAGCCGAATTGGGCATGGCGCCCTCCGCGTTTCGCCGCAAAGGCGCCGGGCTTACCGTGCGCTACGCCGGCGCGCCGACCTCGCTCGGCTTCGTACTGATCGCGGCAACCGACAAAGGCATCTGCAAAATCGGTTTCGGCGACGATGAGGCGATACTCGTCGACGATCTGCACGGCGAGTTTGCCAACGCCGAACTGGTCGAGGACGCAACGCGGCTCGCACCGTTCATCGCCCAGATCGACGCGTATCTGCGCGGCACCCGCCAGGACTTCGATCTGCCGCTGGATATCGCCGCTACCGCGTTCCGGCAGCGTGTGTGGGACGCGCTGCGGCGTATTCCCTACGGTGAGACGCGCAGCTATTCGCAGATCGCGGAAGCAGTGGGCTCACCCCGGGCCGTGCGCGCAGTAGCGAGCGCGTGCGCGACGAATCCGGTCGCGCTGGCGATTCCATGTCATCGTGTCGTGCAGAAGGGCGGGGCGCTGGCGGGATACCGCTGGGGCCTGCCGCGCAAGGCCGCACTGCTCGATAATGAAGCCCAGCACGCAGGCGACGTTTCGCGCGACGAACCCAAGCGCCGCGAGCACGCGGCCATCGCAACCACCACCAACCTGGACCATGCCGCGTGAGCACGCTTGACGACGTCGCAACACTCGAACTGCCCTTCAAACCACCCTTCGACTGGCCGCGCCTGCTGCGCTTTTTCGGCGGGCGCGCGACGCCCGGCGTCGAAGCCGTCGAAGACGGTGCCTATCGCCGCGCGATCGATTGGGCCGGCGACAGCGGCACGCTGACCGTGCGCCTGCATCCGCGCAAGCGCTGCATCGTCGCGAACATCGACGGCCCTGCAAGCCGTCACGCCGACGCGCTCGCCGCGCCGATCGCGAGGATGTTCGATCTGCACGCCGACCCGAAGAAGATCGGCAACGAACTGGCTGCCGACCCATGGCTTGCGCCGTTGATCGAAGCCGTGCCGGGTCTGCGCGTTCCGGGCGCGTGGTCGGGCTTCGAGCTGGTGGTGCGCGCAATCGTCGGGCAGCAGGTCAGCGTGAAGGCGGCGACCACCATCATCGGACGATTGGTGCAGCGTGCCGGCGAGCGCATCGAAGGTCATCCGCATGAGAACACAGCGTGGCGCTTTCCAACGCCCGCCGCGCTCGCGGCCGTAGATCTGGAAAAGATCGGCATGCCGGGTAAACGCGTAGCGGCGTTGCAGGGCTTCGCGCAGGCAGTCGCTTCGGGCGACGTGCCGCTCGACGGTCCATGGCCCGATGCCGACAGCCTGCGCGCAGCGTTGCTCGCACTGCCCGGCATCGGGCCATGGACCGTCGAGTATGTGGCGATGCGTGCATGGCGTGATGCCGACGCGTGGCCCGCATGGGACCTCGTGCTGATGCAGTCAATCTGCGCGCGCGATCCGTCGCTCGTGCGGCCCACGCAGCAACGCACTCGCACCGACACATGGCGGCCATGGCGCGCGTACGCCGCAATGCATCTATGGAACGAGGTGGCGGATCGGGCCGGCGCCGCGCGCGGCGGCTGAGGTGGTGTAGCGGTCGGGGGAGGGCAGCACGGAACTGGCGGACCGTGGGCGTGGGCACGCGGCTAGCGTGGCGGCTGCACTCGGGACGCTAAGCGAATCGCGCGTCGAGCGCGCGAAGGGTAGCGTAAGGCGCAGGGCAGCTACTTTCGTGCTGAATCGTGCTGAAATCAGGCCAGCTTGTGTCGTCGGAAGGCCGTCCGGAGCGGCCTCAAGCAGCCGTCGTGGCGAGATGTTAAAGTGCCCGCTACCCGAAAATTCCGCCGAACGTTGTCAACCGCGCAGTGCTGCACCTAAGCAGTGAAGCGGCACATGGCGGCCGACAACGCCCGACTCGCATCAATGCCAAACACGACACCTTCCCGCACGAACGACACGTTCTCGCACCGCTTGTCCGTGCTCACCACAGGCCCGCAGCGCGACGCGCTGATACGCGGCCTGCGCGGCATCGAAAAGGAAAGCCTGCGCGTGACGCACGACGGCAAGCTCGCCATGACGCCGCATCCGCGCGCGCTCGGCTCGGCGCTCACGCATCCGTCGCTCACCACCGACTATTCCGAGGCGTTGCTCGAACTGATCACGCCGGCTGAACACGACGTCGCGATCACGCTCGAGAAACTCGATACGCTGCATCGTTTCGTCTACGCAGAACTCGGCGACGAGATCCTGTGGAACAACTCCATGCCGGGCCTGCTGCCTGAAACGGACGAAGGCATTCCGATCGCGCATTACGGCACGTCGAATATCGGCAAACTGAAGTACGTGTACCGCATTGGCCTCGCGCTCCGTTACGGCCGCACGATGCAGTGCATTGCGGGCATCCACTACAACTATTCGCTGAACGAAGAAGTGTGGCGGGTGTTGCATGCCGACCAGCAGTCCACGGCAAATGCCGTCGACTTCCAGTCCGACCGTTACCTCGCGCTGATCCGCAATTTCCGCCGCACCAACTGGCTGCTGATGTACCTGTTCGGCGCGTCGCCGGCACTAGACCGCCGCTTCCTGCGTGATCGCCAGCACACGCTCGAAACCTTCGACGCCGACACGCTGTATCGCCCCTATGCGACCAGCTTGCGCATGAGCGACCTCGGCTACTCGAACACCACAGCACAAGCCGCGCTCCAGGCCGACTACAACACCTTGCCGGGCTACCTCGACGCACTCGCGAAGGCCGTAAGCCAGCCGTATCCCGCGTATGAAGCGATCGGCACGCAACGCGACGGCGAGTGGGTGCAAATCAACACGAACGTACTGCAGATCGAAAACGAGTTCTATTCGACGATCCGTCCGAAGCGCGTCACGCATCCCGGCGAGCGTCCGCTGCACGCGCTGGCTGCGCGCGGCGTGCAATACGTCGAGGTGCGCTGCATGGACATCGACCCATTTGAGCCGACCGGCATTTCACTGGAGACGTCGCGTTTTCTGGACGCCTACCTGCTGGTCTGCGCACTCGACGACAGCGCAACGCTGCCACCGGACGCGTACGCAGAGGCCAATCAGAACTTCGGCCGCGTGACGATGGAAGGCCGCAAACCGGGCCTCGAACTGACGCGCAACGGCAACCCGATCGCGATGACGGACTGGGCGAACGAACTGCTCGTCAAGATCGACTCGGCAGCGGCTACGCTCGACGCACTACACGGCGGTGACTCACACGCACGCGCCGTGGCGGTTCAACGGGCAAAACTGGCGGATGCCTCGCTGACACCGTCCGCACGCGTATTGCAAACGATGCGCGACAAGCAGCAGAGCTTCCTCACCTTTGGCCTCGAGCAAAGCGAAGCGCACGCCGCCTATTTCCGCGCACGCCCGCTGGATGCCGCACAGACGAAAGAGTTCGCCGACCTCGCGACGCAATCGCTGGCAGAGCAGGCCAAGCTTGAACGAGAAGAGGTGGGTTCATTCGACGCATTTGTCGCCGCCTACAGGGCATACACGCTGAACCGGTTTAGCGTCTAAACGACGACGAACGTAGGCAGCGCGCCGGAAAAAGCAGGCTAAGAACTAATGCCGTTCAGTTATCGCTGAACGGCATTTTCATTTGCGAAGCAGGAAGCGGCCATGAAGGGCCGCTTTTTTATTGCGCCCAGGTAACGTCTACGCAAAGCGCCGCCGTCGGCCCAACTGCATCGGCAAATTCTCCGTCCGTTTAACCATTCGCAAAGGCGTATGAAACACTGTGCTGGGGATACGGTCCAACTTAGACGACACGCTCCAGAGAGGGAGGCTTCACCGCGATGAAAAAAGGTCTGTTGGCTGTAGTGTGCGTAGTGGCGGCGGGGTGTTCGACGCAGGGGCAGGTGAACCCGGACGTGATGCAGATCGCGACGACGCCGTTGACGTGTTCGAGCAAGGCCGAGTGTGACATCTGGTGGCAGCGAGCGCAGACGTGGGTAGCGGGCCATTCGACGTACAAGATCGAGTCATCGACTGACACGTTGATCCAGACATCGGGCCCGGACGGCGGCAAGCGCGCGCTGGCGTACCAGATCACACGCACCCCGAACCCGGACGGCACAGCAACGATCGGTTTCGCCGCACATTGCGACGGCTCGATGGGTTGCAAACCAAACCCATGGGAGGCGGGCGCCGACTTCAAGCAATACGTACGAGGCAACACGCCGGGCACACCGCAAAGCGCCACAAAACCATCGCAACCATCACCAACGGCGATGCACCCCGACGCATCGCAGGGGCAATCGATCCCGGGAACAAGCGGAGAAGCGATAACGCAGTAGGAGAGGCAAAAGCGGCAACGCAATCAGCAACGAACCGGTTCGCGATCCTCTGCGAGGATCGCTTCACCAGACACCGCGTGTAGAACGATCTGATCGGCTTTTGCACAAAAAATCAGACACGCGTACCCACTAACGCAAAAGCACGACGAGTGGTTTTAGGAACTACTCTTCGGCGCGCGGAGCGCCGCCGGAAGTATGACGCCCTTGTCACAAGAGCATGTAGTGGCACGAACACAGATTCCAGATGCACCACTACCCTGTGCAGACCACGGTGCCCACTTAGCAGGGGCTTCTAGCCGCTTTCTTTGCTTATCTTTCTTTGCGGCGGCAAAGAAAGTAAGTGCCGCCCCGCACAGGGGCAACGCTAATAGACCACTAACAATTCAAGGAAAGGCACCACCGCCGAAGGCAAAAAATAACGCTCAATGCCCCATAGAAGGCCCAACCCCCTTCTTGGGCTTAGTAACCCAAACAAGCACAGCAAGCACAAGAAACGCCGCACAAGAAATACGAAAAAAATCATTAGTGGCCATCATATAGGCCTGTGCAGTAACAACCTGATTCAACTGAGCGGTGAGGCTATCCCCAGAAAGCCCAATACTCCCCAACGCATTGGTATAAGCATTGGTATTAGCCGAATAGACGTTAACAGAATCAGTCAACATAGCATGATGATAGATAGTGTCATTCTCCCAGTACGTCGTACTGATGGCCGTCCCAATCGCCCCAGACAAAGTCCGAAAGAAGTTGGACAACCCCGAAGCACTAGCAAGCCGCTCATCCGACACGCTGGACAGCGTAATAGTAGTCATCGGCACAAAGAAACAGGCAACACCAATCCCCTGCACCAACCGCGGCCAGATCACATGATTGAACGGCACATCGAGCGTAAAAGTGGAATTCCAGAACGACACAAACGCAAACACGATGAACGCAAAACTCGCCACCACCCGCAGATTCAGCCGATGCATGTTCTTGCCGATCATCGGCGACAAAAACAGCGCGAGAATGCCGACGGGTGCCGTCGCCAAACCGGCAAGCCCGGCGGTATACCCCATCACCGTCTGCAGCCAGAGCGGGAAAATCACCACTGACCCGAAGAACGCCATAAACCCGAATGAAATGATCACCACGCCGAGCGCAAAGTTGCGATCCTTGAACAGCGAAAGATCGACAACGGGTTCCTTGTCCGTCATCTCCCACACCAGCAGGAACGCAATCGACACCACCGCGATAATGGCCAGCGTGATGATGAACGTCGAGTTGAACCAGTCGCGATCCTTACCGAGATCGAGCACCATCTGCAGGCACGACACGCCGATCACTAGCAGCGCGAGGCCGACCGCATCGATACGCTGTTTGGTCACCTTGGTTTCGCGACCACGCAGCAGCAGGAACGCGCACACCGCCGAGAACAACCCGATCGGCACATTGATGTAGAAGATCCACGGCCACGTGTAGTTGTCGGTGATATAGCCGCCCATCACCGGACCGAAAATCGGCGCGCAAATCACCGTCATCGCCCAAAGGCCGAGCGCGAGCCCGCGCTTTTCCGGTGGGTACGAGCGCATCAGAATCGTCTGCGAAAGCGGGACCATCGGCCCCGAGACCAGCCCTTGCACGAGCCGGAACGCGATCAGCGACTCGAAGTTGTGCGCGAAGCCGCACAGCGCCGAGGCGATCGTGAAAAGCAGAACGGACAGCGTGAACAACCGCACTTCGCCGACGCGCCGCGCCAGCCACCCGGTCAACGGCACGGCGATCGCCGAGGCCACGGAATACGACGAGATGACCCAGGTGCCCTGACTGGTCGCTACGCCGAGGCTACCGGAGATAGTCGGTACGGCGACATTCGCGATCGAGGTGTCGAGCACTTCCATGAACGTGCCGAGCGCGAGACCAACGGTAAGCAAGGCCAGCGCCCCGCCTTTGAGCGGAGCGGGTTCGGCGGCGGGTAGGGCGTCGGCGGAAGCCGTGGCAGCCATGTGTGTTTCTCCTCAGCCGGGAAAGCTTGTCGCGGCAGCTTTATCGCACCCTTCAAGCGGCGCGCATACATGCCGGATCACCCTCTGCCCAGACAGACATTTTCAAACGATGGCGCTTTCAAAAGCGCCTCTTGGTTACTGCCCGCCGCGACCTGGCGGAGGCTCTTCGGGTGAATCTTCCAGCGAGTCCTGCGATGGTCCGACGCCGCAACATGCGCTTCCTCCCGCATCGATCCCATTCGCAATAAAACGGCCGAGCAGGTCGAGCAGGGTGGCGTGGTCGGCGGCGGAAAATCCGCGCAACTGCTCATTCAGCACGGCGGCGCCCAGACTGGGCAATTGCTTCGCCGCTTCGTGGCCCTGCGGCGTCAGCTCGAGCTTGACCATCCGGCGGTCGGCGTCGCTGCGCGTTCGCACGATAAAGCCTTTCTTTTCAAGGCGATCGAGCAGACGCGTCATGGATCCGCTGTCGTATGACATGACGCGCGACAACTCGAACGGCGTGCTCGCGCGGTGCGCGGATAACACCAGAATCACGCCGATTTGCTGGGCGGTCAGTCCTAACGGTTTGACCGCGCGGTCCGTCCGCTCGACCAGCACGTTTCGCGCTTTCGTCAGGTAATAGCCAAGACTCGATTCGAGGTGAATCTCGTCCGCGTTGTAAGGGCCGTCGGGCATCGTGTATCCGGGAACATCGTCGAGCAGAACGGATTCTAGCTGCCTAAGCAGACAAGTCAAATTTCATTTCGCGTCGTGCGAACGGCGCAAAAAACAACACCGCAGCCGCGCGCGAGCAAAGTATCTTGAAATTTAATTGCATAGTCAATATTATTATAGGCAACGAGTTACGCGCGACCCGCGCCACCCGAGACCATGTTCTGACCGATTGTCTGCACGCCGCGATGGCGCCGTGCCAAAAGGATTTCCCTGATGCTGTACCTCAAAAACACCCTTGGCGGCTTGAGCCGCTCCCTGACCGACTCCGCGCTGAGCAGCTTTCAAGGTCCGCATCGCTGGTGGAAACTCGCGTTGTTCGCCGTGCTGTTCGTGCTGCCCGGTGGATCGGTGGGCGTCGCGGTGTTGGCGTGGGTGGAGCATCGGCGAGGGCAGAAGGAGAGCAAGGTCGTCCCGGTGGAGTCGGCGGGGTCCGTCATTGCGACGGGGAGTGTCGTCGCGACCACCGCTGTTGCGGCAAGCCCGCTTGGCCCTTGCCAGGCACGCTCTGGCGCGCCGTGTCGTGCCGCTGCTGGCAAGCAGGCCCGGCAACCCACGTCATCGGATTCGCGCGTTTGATTCTCTAGTCGAGGGACCGGCCTTCGTTGCCTGTGCGGCGTTTTTCCGTCGCCAGCGGCAGCCAGGCCGGTAACAGCACGTAACCATCCCGACACGCTAAGTAACACACCTCCGCCTTCCCCCGCATTACCCTTTCAGTTTCCCGCGCCCAAGCGGTCCCATACGCTAACATTCCGGCAGAGCCATGATCTCGGCCGGCAGTGCCGCCACCGGCCGCACTGCGGCGTCCAGAAGGAATCCATTGCATGCAGTTTGAACGAATCTCGCGCGCGCGGACGCTTGCGCCCCGCGCCCTGACTATCGCGGTTGCCGCGGCCCTCGCCACCGTGCTGGCCGGTTGCGTGGTCGGCCCCGACTACAAACGGCCCGCGGCCGAGATCCCCGCGTCCTACAAGGAAGCCGCGCCAGGCTGGAAAGTCGCCCAGCCGGCCGATCAGCACGACCGCGGCGACTGGTGGACCATCTACCAGGACCCGCAACTCAACGCGCTCGAAGACCAGCTGAACGCGTCGAACCAGACCATCGCCCAATTTGCCGCCGCCTATCGCCAGGCACGTGCGCTGGTGGGCGAAGCGCGCGCGGCCTATTTCCCGACCATCGGTGCATCGGCAGGCGCCACGCGCTCCGGCAACGGTTCGTCGTCGAGTGGCAATTCGACCGTCTCAAGCCGCTCCAGCGTCAGCAACAGCTTCAACGTGCAACTCGACGCAAGCTGGGAGCCGGACCTGTGGGGCTCGGTCACGCGTTCGGTCAATTCGCAGAAAGCCGGCCAACAGGGCGCCGCCGCCGATCTGGCGAATGCGCGGCTGTCCGCCCAGGCCACGCTCGCGCAAACCTATTTCTCGCTGCGCGCGCTCGACTCCACCCAGAAGCTGCTCGACGACACCGTCGCGGCCTACCAGCGCTCGCTGCAGCTCACGCAGAACCAGTACGCGGCCGGCGTCGCCGCACGCTCGGATGTGATCCAGGCGCAAACGCAGCTGCAATCGGCACAGGCAGCGGCAATCGACAACGGTGTGCAGCGCGCGCAGGACGAGCACGCGATCGCCGTACTCGTCGGCGAACCGGCCTCGACCTTCTCGATTCCGCCGATGCCGCTCACCGCCACGCCACCGGCCGTGCCTGAGCAGATGCCGTCGGCGCTGCTCGAGCGGCGCCCGGATATCGCATCGGCCGAACGCAAGGCCGCGGCGGCGAACGAACAGATCGGCGTCGCGATTGCGGCGTTCTTCCCGACGCTGACGCTGTCGGCCACGGGTGGCTTCGAGAATTCGGTGTTCTCGCAATTGCTGACCGCGCCGTCGCGTTTCTGGACGCTCGGCCCGCAACTCGCCGCCACGATCTTCGACGCTGGCCTGCGTGAAGCAAAGACCGAAGCCGCGCGTGCAGCCTACGACCAGAACGTCGCCGCGTACCGTCAAACGATTCTGACCGCGTTCCAGGACGTCGAAGACAATCTCGCCTCGCAGCGCATCCTCGAACAGGAAATCGTCGTGCAGCAGCAAGCGGTGGATTCAGCGCGTCAGGCGCTGGCCATCGTCACGAACGAATACAAGGCGGGTACGGTCGGCTACGTCAACGTGCTGACCGCGCAGACCACGGCCTTCCTGGCTGAGCAGAAGCTGGAGAGCATCGCGGGACAGCGGATGGTGTCGTCGGTGGGTCTGGTGAAGGCGCTCGGCGGCGGCTGGGACGTGGCGCAAATGAACCGCGAAACGGGCGATATGGCGGCGCCAGCACCGCAGCCTGCGGCGTCGGCGACGCCGGTGGCACAAAGCGGCGCCGCGCCGCAACCGGCGCAGAGCAACTAGGCAGGGGACTCGTCCGGGCAAAGCAAAGCAAAAGAGGCATGGCCGCGAAATGCAGCCATGCCTCTTTTTTTACGACCCGCGGCTCAGCGCCTCAGTGCACGAACGTCAACGCGACCGTATCCGGTCCGCTTGGCCGGCCCAACAGATTCAGCAGTCCCGCGAGGTTGTCGCGTGCTTCCGGGGCGGCGCTGGCTGTCCCACGAAACGATGTCGAGACGGCCGACACCGTGCCATTGCCGGTCAGCATCAGTGGCCCCTTGAGAGTCGTCAGATCCAGCCTGGACGACACACCCTGCGCCTGGAACAGCAACCGGTAAGAACCCAGTGGCTTGACCAGCGAGACGCGCGAACTGACGTCGTTCAGGGTCACGGTCAACTGGCCGAACGCTTCCTGATTGAAGCTGCGCCAATCGGACCATGCGAGGCGCACGTCACCTTGCAGATCGAGCGTATTGAAAGGCGCGCCGAGGCCGCTCAGCAACGAAGCCGGCACCGCCAACGCACCCGGCGTGATGGTCGCGCTGCGCAGGGTCGCATCGACGGTGATCGGGTCGGGCATCGCTTCGCTGTGCCGCATGGTCATCCGCACACGGCCGGTGAAGAGCGGCCAGAACGCCGTGCGCCATTCGATTCGCCCCGGCAGCAGGGTCGCCGCGCTCATGTCGGAACCGGCGGCGAGCATCAGCGTGGCCGAGCCGTGCCACAGTGAGCCGGTCGGATTGACGAGATTGACGTGGCCATGCGTTTGTCTGCCGAACTGCGGCGTGATCCATGCGGCCGGCAACAACGTGAGCATCACGACTGCGTTCGCCAGCAGCGCGACCGCCAGCCAGGGTAGCGCGACGCGCAGGCGCCGCATCCAGTAAGTCATGCGAAATCCTGTAACGGCGCGGTCATTTCGCGGTAGACGGCTGCATCGACGCTGTCAGATCCACCTGGCCGTCTTCCTTGAGCGCGGTCACGTGCGCCTCGGCGACCTGGACCTTGAACTGCTTGCGCGCATCGTCGACCCAGCTCGTCCACGCAGGGAACGCCACGTTCTTCATCTGGATCTGCACCATGTTGCCGATCACCTGCACCTGGGTCGCGGCGAGGCCGTGATCGCCGAGCGAGGCGGTGAGCGCGTCCTTCAGCGCCGCGCCGGTCGGTGCAACACCTTGAGCCGCGGCGGAGAGCTGGCGCGCTTCGTTCGCCTGCGCGGTCATCTGCGCCAGCTGACGCTGCAAGCTGGGCAGCGATTCACGCAGATGCGCGCGGCCGTCCTGTGCCGGCGCCCACAGCACCGACCATGCAATTACGACAGCCAGCACCCCGCCGCCCCATGCCAGTAGCGTTTTTTCGCGCTCGGTGCGCTGGTCCCAGAATCCAGCCCAGCTTTGGGCAAGTTCAGCTTTCATTGTCCGTTCCTGATGGTCCACTTGCCGGTATTGCTGTCGATCGCGCCGGTCAGGCCATTGCGCGCGAGACGTTTGGCGAAATCGGGGTCGAGTTTCACCTCGGGCTTGAAGGTCACATCGAGACGCCGGTCGTGATAGTCGAGCGCGGCGATGCCGTTGACCGGCACCGGCGCCAACGAACGCGCGAGGCCATCGGCGAGCGACAGGAAATCGTCCGGTGACAACTCACCCGCAGCCACCCGCAACTGTTGCAACTGGCGCGACATCTGGTCGGGCGCATCGAGCACGACCGTCGTCTTGGGGAAAGCGTTGAGGAGCAGCTCGGTCATCTGCGTGTTGATTGCGTCGCGCTGACGCGCGAGCATCAACCACTGCACGTTCGCGCCGATAATCGCGATCACCAGCGCGGCGACCGCCAGCGCGACCGGCAGGCGCAGACGCCGCAGCGTCGCGCGGTCGAGCCGCCACGGCTGCGAGGCGAACTCGAACTGACACAGGTCGAAACGGCACTCCAGCGCACGGCGGGCGAGTTGCTCGAACGGCAGCGGGCTGGCCCCGTGGATATGGGCCGCGAGCTTCGCCGGGCTGGTCGCCGCGAGACTCGGCTCGTTGCCGGGCACTTCCGTCAGCATGTAGAGCGAAATCTGCGCCGCACCGGCAAGCGCGCTGAGCGTCGCGTTCACAGAATTAGCCGGCACGGCCAGCCCTTCGCCCTGCACGCCGCGCGCGATCGCCAGTTCGACGCGCGGTGTGCCACTGACCGGCGCGCTTTCGATCTCACTCCCAAGCAGCAATGCGGGCGCGGTCTGGACGACGGCGCCGAGCACGGCCGCCACCATCGGCACCACCGACGCGACGCCAGGCGCCATCACCGGCGCCACGCCCGGCAGCGATGTTGCCACGCTCGCCGAGTCCGCCATAACCGGCTCGCCCGCGTTGACCATTTCCGCGACTTCGGCGGGCGTGTCGAGCGCGACGGCTTGCGGCAGACAGCGCGTAACCGGCACGGCGCGCACGCTGCGGTGACCGGCGGTGGCAAAGGCCTCGCAGATGAACCGGAACCAACCGCGGTCGATGATCGCGAGCAACTGCCGGCCGCCCGCGACCGGTTGCGGATCGACGGCGATGTGACAGGTTTGCGGGTCCTGGATCAGCTGATCCTCGACGACATTCGGCAGCGCCTGACGCAATCTCGGACCGCGCAAGGGCGGCAACTTGGCGGGCATCATCAGCAGGTCGCGGGCGGCGACCATCAGCACCGTCGACGTAGCGCGCGGCAGCAGCGCGAGCGCCGAGCGGCCCGCGCGTTGGGTGCGGCCCGACTTGTCGAGCAGCACGAACGGCAACTCCGGCAGTTGCCATTCCTGCGATGGCACCGCCGGATCACGCGGCGGCAGTAGGACGATCAGTGTGCTCAAAGGCCACTCTCTCTGGGAAAGGCGTTATTCATAGTTGGTCTTGTACCCGCACGATACGCGTAGTGTGAGTCAATGCGTCGCGATAGACGAGGGTCGTGCGGTCCACTTCCGCGCGTTCGTGCTGCACGCGGCCGTGGATCAGAAAGTAGTTCGTGTTGACATCCATTTGACTCGGATCGATCCCGACCGAAGGTACGCCGGCGCCGCTCAAGGCGAGTTGCACGTCGCTGACGTTATGGAAAAACACTGTCTGCCGACGCGCGACGAAGGCTTGCGCGGCGGACAGGTTCATCCCCGGCACGATGGCCGCGATCACTTCGGCGGAGGCCGTATTCATGTTGACCGCCGACACCGTGGGCAGCACGGTGACGAACGGCCGCAAGCGCGCGACCATTTCCGGCGTATAGCCAGGAATATCCAGCAGCGAATCGAGGCTGGTCATTTGCAGCGGCGCGACGGCCGCGTTGTCGTCGCCGTCTTCCATACCGGGTTTGTCGGTGAAGCTGCCGCTCGTGGCGCCGCCACCCGTGCTGATCGGGGCTGCCGGCGCGCCGGTAGTGGACGTAACGGTCTGGAAGCGTGTTGCCGATTGACCGAGGCTCGCGCGCATCTGCACTGCAGTGTTCTTTGCCAGTTGGCTATTCACGCCGAGGGATACCAGCAGGCGCTGATAGGCGCCGATCTGCTCCGTATTGATCTGCATGACGCCCGGCGCGGGGCTCGAGACGAGATTACGGAGGTTGAATTTGGCCTGAGCGTCTTCGATTGAACCTGAGAGATAGGTTGCCTGGCCTTGGTCGGCTCTGACTTCGCCGATTTGCCCGAGGAAATCCGACAGACGGGTTTTGGCAATGGGGACGCCCCATAGGCCGCCCAGGTAGGTGATGCCTGCTGAGGTGTCGCCCTCCGAGCGGAGGATCAGGCGCGTCCAGTCCAGCGCGCCGCGGGCGACCCATTGCGCCTGGGAGAGGAGGCGTTGGTTTTCGATCCTTCGGATTTGGACTTGCTGGCGCCAGAGCATGCCCGAAACTAGGATCGCTGATAGCGCGACTACTAGTAGGGCGCTGATTATGGCTGCTCCGCGTTGGGTTGCCTGCGCGGCGCTTCGGTGTTTGCCTACGGCGTTGGTCTTTGCTCGGCTCTTTTGCCTGCTTTGCGCTTTTGTCAGTGTTCTTAGGGTGTTGGCCTTTCCTTGATTTGCTAGTGGTCTATTAGCGTTGCCCCTGTGCGGGGCGGCACCTACTTTTCTTTGCCGGCTGCAAAGAAAAGTAGGCAAAAGAAAGCAGCTCAAACCGCTAATGCTAAGCGGGAACCGTAGCTCAGAACCGCCAGTGGCTCCGTGGAATCTGTGTTCTCTCACATTCGGCGTCAGTGACAAGGGCGTCATACTTCCGGCGGCGCTACGCGCGCCGAAGAGTCGTTCTGAAAACCAGGGGGCGGGTTTGTTCGCTTCGGGAGCCGTCGGCTTCGCCTCGGCGAGGCGCCTGACTGGTTGGTTGCGCGTTGCATGCGCGACCCAAGCGGAAGACAGCAATTGCGAGTGGGGTGGGACCAAGTGGACCACTGGTTTATTGAATTGCTCTTCCGGCGAGCACGCAGTGTGAGACGGGAGGTATGACGCCCTTGTCACTAGCGTATGGAGGTGCACGAACACAGATTCCAGATGCACCACTACCTGTTGCAGGCTACGGTGCCCACTTAGCATTAGCGGTTTGAGCCGCTTTCTTTTGCCTACTTTTCTTTGCGGCGGCAAAGAAAAGTAGGTGCCCCCCCGCACAGGGGGAACGCTAATAGACCAAAAGCAAATCAAGGAAAGGCCAACACCGCAAGCGTGCAGACAAACCCGCCAGGCAGGCAAAGAAGACAAAACCGAAAGGCACGCGCGCACGCGCCCAAACCCAGAGCGTCGCGGAGACAAAGAAGAGAACCTCATACTCATTCTCCGACGAGAAAAACCCGCGTTACAGGCCGCGCCAACGACTTAGCCCCCACACTCACTTCCAGCCCAGTCACCGACCGCGGCAGCGGCGCATTCCCCAACTGGGGCACCTTCAAATTATTATCGTTCTCCGTAATCGCACTCTGCACATCCTTCATCTGCGTGGTCCAGCCAACCTTCGGCACATACAGCCGGGCAGAAATAGCCCCGACGCCCCCCATCAAAGGCACCGCCGTCCACCCATTCCCCTCACCACCGCGCAGCGCACCCCGCAACTCGCCCACATTCCCCAGCGGCGGCGACGCATACCGCACCACGCGCCCCTCGGATATGCGATACCTCACCACCTGCAAGCGCGGTGCCGTCCCCGGCAATACCATCTCCCGTACGATCTGCAGCACGTTGCCACTCACCGATACGGCCGCCTGCCCGGACTCATCATCCGACGCGGCCTGCCGCACGTCGATCCGCATCTGGTCGAATAGCTGCGCAAAGACGCGCTCGTCTTCCATCGCGTTCGTGATCGTCTGCCG
Source organism: Paraburkholderia aspalathi (assembly GCF_905220735.1). Taxonomy (NCBI): domain Bacteria; kingdom Pseudomonadati; phylum Pseudomonadota; class Betaproteobacteria; order Burkholderiales; family Burkholderiaceae; genus Paraburkholderia; species Paraburkholderia aspalathi. The sequence continues at coordinate 179,606 of NZ_CAJNBA010000006.1, read as the reverse complement.
GCCACGAATGATCTGGTCCAGCCCGCGCCACGACAGCACGGCAATCACCGCCATGATCGCAATCGCGACCAGCAACTCGATCAGCGTGAAACCACGCGCGCCCGATCGGCCGCGGCGCTCAGAGCGAACGGTTGTTTTCATTCGCGACCACCGTGACCATCTGGGCGAGATTGCCGGAACGCCCCGGCGTCGTCACCATCACTTCCACCCGACGAAAAACCGGATTCGGCGTCGCCGTCACATGCTCGGTACAGATCAACTCCAGATTGCCTTGCGAGCAGTCAAAACTCGTCGAGCCAACGTTCGGCCAGCCATGCGTCAAATGCAATTGCGCGAGCGTATTGTCGGCGCTCCATCCCGCCAGCAGCCGACGATGCAAATCGGCTTCGCCGCTCGCCAGACTCCCCACCGCGCGCAACGACGCCGCCAACGCGATCGCGATGATCGCCAGCGCCACCAGCACTTCGATCATCGTAAAACCGCGCTCTGCGCCGTGGACCATCTCGCGCACGCCCCTGTTCCTGCAACGACGCATCTCAATGCACCTCATAGCGGCCATTGCCGGTGCCAATGATCGTCGCGCGCCCCGCGGCCGAAAACAGCGTGATCTGTACAGGTACGTCGATCGCTTCCGTGCCGAACACGACACGGCTCGGGTGCGAATCCGACCCCGGGTATTCGATCGTGACGCCGGTCACACCACCTTCCCAATTGCGCGGCCCAAGCAGGTCGTCACGCAACGGACGCCAACCGTCTTCGGTCCGCAGATCGAAGCGGAAGCCGCCATCGAGCGGTTGCCAGGCGATTGGCCGCGCGCGCACCTGCGCCTCATCGCCGGCCGATTCGAACAGCAGCGCGAGACGCTGCGCTTCTTCGTTCAAATCGGTACGCGGGTTGCGCGTCATGGTCAACGCGGTCAGCGATACCAGGATGCCCGCGATCACCAGCACCACCATCATTTCCAGCAGCGTGAAACCCGCCGCACGCTTCCGGCGGCTTACGCTGAAATCACGCGCGCCGACGCACGCCGTGCCCGGCAGCGATGCCGCACACGGAGTGTCCACACGGGACTTGCAAGCAGACAGTCGCATAGTGCCGGCCACGAACGATCAACTACCCGTCTATTGCCACGACCCTACGTCGGCGTCATTGCCTTCGCCGCCCGCCTTACCATCGGCGCCATAGCTGAAGACATCGATCTCGCCATGCACGCCCGGATTCAGATACTGGTAGCTATTGCCCCACGGATCGTTCGGCAGACGTTCGAGGTAGCCTCCGTCCTTCCAGTTGTTCGGCACCGGGTCCGTGCTCGGCTTTTCGATCAGCGAGCGCAAGCCTTGCTCCTGAGTCGGATAACGGCCGTTGTCGAGACGGTAGAGTTTCAGCGCCTGCATCACGGTGCCGATGTCCTGCTTGGCGGCGACACGCCGCGCTTCGTCCGGACGGCTCATGATTTTCGGCACGATCAGCGCGGCCAGAATACCCAGAATCGCGATCACGACCATGATTTCAATCAGCGTGAAACCGCGTTGACGACGGCTGCGCGGACCCGCGATTTCATGACGGCGAAGGGTCGACAATTGCATAGCTTGCTACCTCTTTTCAGGTGAAATTTCGATCGGGCGGAATTCGCGCGCCAGGCAATCAAGATGCCATTGAACACGCCCGGCCGGTCATTTTAATGTCATGTTCTTGAAGGGTTGCGTGAAACCGCCAGGCACCCCAACGCAATTTTCACAATAGTCCGTACAATATGCGCATGAACGCTATCCAAATCCGCCTTCTGTCGCTCGCACTGTTCGCCGTGTTCTGCGCGACGCTGACCTACTGGGTCATCACGATCTCCACGACGTCCGGCGCGCCGTTGCCCGCCGCCGCCGCGCATACGCAGGTCTCGACCGATCAGGCTGCCACGCTGTTCGGCGGACAACTCACCCGCAGCGCGAACCAGGATGTGCATCTGTTCGGCATCCTCGCTTTGCGGGAAGGCGCCGCGGCCATCGTCAGCGTCGGTGGCGAACCGCCGCATGCTGTGTCGCTCGGCAGCGCGCTCATGCAAGGTGCCAAACTCTCCGAAGTCCGCGCCCGCTCGATCATCATCGACCGCAATGGCGCGCATTCCGAAGTGTTCCTGCCGGCCAATGCGCCAGGTCCTACCATCTACGTGCGCTGACCCAACCGGGCGTTCTGCCCGGTTTCCGCATTACTGCACCAGGTTGTTCAACTCGATGATCGGCAGCATCACCGCCAGCACGATCACCAGCACCACGCCCCCCATCGCCAGAATCAGCAACGGCTCGAGCAGGCTCGTCAGGAACATCGTGCGACGCTCGAGCTCACGTGCTTCGCCGTCGGCCGCGCGATCGAGCATGGTCGTCACGTCGCCGGTCGCTTCACCGGAACGGATCAGGTGAACCAGCACCGGCGGAAATGTCTTCGTATTGCCGAGCGCGCGCGATAGGGACGTGCCTTCGCGCACACGCACGATCGCATCGTCGATGTTCTCGCGCATCGCGACATTGCTGAGCGTTTCGGCTGCGGCTTGCAATGCGCGCAGGATCGGCACACCGGCCGCCGTCAGAATGCCGAGCGTGCTGGCAAAGCGCACGGTGTTGTAACCGCGCACGAGTTTGCCGAGCAGCGGGGCGGTCAACAGCCAGCGGTCGAAAGCGAGGCGCGGGCCGGGCTGCTTCAGGATCGAGCGCACCAGATACACCAGCACGACCACGCCGATTAGCATCGCCCACCACCAGTGCCGCACGAAACCGGACAGCGCCATCATCATGATGGTGAGGATCGGCAGTTGCTGTTTGGTGCTGGCGAACACGTTCACCACTTGCGGCACCACGTAGCTCAACAGGAACGTGACGATACCGAAGGCGATCAGCGTCACGATCGCCGGGTAGGTGAACGCGAGCACGATCTTCTGCTTGAGCGCGTTGCGTTGCTCGATGTAGTCGGCCAGGCGCGAGAGGACGAGACCGAGCTTACCGGTATGTTCACCGGCGGCTACCAGTGCCCGATAGATCTCAGGGAAGTCTTTCGGATGCTGCGTCAGCGCGTTGGCGAGCGAATGGCCGCCGAGCACTTCCGCACGAATCGACGCCATCAGCTCGCGGATGTAGTCGCGCTCCGATTGCTCGGTCAATACCGATAACGCTTCATCGAGCGGCAGACCGGCAATCAGCAGGCTGGCCAGTTGCCGCGTGAGAATCGCCTGCTCGCGCTGCGACAAACGCCGTCCCAGTGACAAGCGTTGATTGCGCTCACCGCGTGTGCGCGTCGCAGCCGGTTCGACGACGAGTGGCGTCAGTCCCTGCGAACGCAAATTGGTCCGCGCGCCGCGCGCGCTGTCCGCGTCGAGCACGCCTTTTTGCGCTTTGCCCGCCGCATCGATTGCTTCGAAACGAAATGCCGGCATGCGCTTATGCTCCGCCCGTCACGCGAATCACTTCTTCAAGCGACGTCAGCCCGGATGCGAGCCAGCGGTCCGAGTCTTCGCGCAGCGTACGCATGCCTTGCGCGCGACCCGAAGTGAGAATTTCCGCATCGGACGCATTGCGGTGAACCAGCGTGCGGATTTCATCGTCGATCAGAAGCAGTTCGTAGACGCCGCGACGTCCCGCGTAACCCGACTGGCCGCATTTCTCGCAACCGACCGGATGCCAGCGCACGCTGCCATCCTCTTCGACGCGCTCTTCGCGGCATACCGGGCACAGGCGCCGCACCAGCCGCTGCGCCAGCACGCCGAGAAGCGATGACGCCAGCAGATACGGCTCGACGCCCATGTCGGTCAAACGGGTCACGGCGGATGCCGCGTCGTTCGTGTGCAATGTCGCCAGCACAAGGTGACCCGTGAGCGATGCCTGCACCGCGATCTGCGCCGTTTCCAGGTCGCGGATTTCACCAATCATGATGACGTCCGGGTCCTGCCGCAGTATCGAGCGCAGCGCCCGCGCGAAGGTCATGCCGATCCGCTCGTTGACCTGCGTCTGGCCGATGCCTGAGAGGTCGTATTCGATCGGGTCTTCGACCGTCATGATGTTGGTGGTCGCGGTCTCAAGCCGCGACATCGACGCGTACAGCGTGGTCGTCTTGCCCGAGCCGGTCGGGCCGGTCACCAGCACGATGCCGTGCGGTTTGCCGATCAGCTTGTCGAACTTGACGAGCGTATCGGGCGCCATGCCGAGCGCTTCGAGATTCAGGCGTGAGGCGTCCTTTTCCAAGAGACGCAGCACCGCGCGTTCGCCGTGGCCGGTGGGCAGCGTCGAGACACGCACGTCGACCGGACGTCCGCCGACGCGCAGCGTGATCCGGCCGTCTTGCGGCAGACGCTTCTCGGCAATGTCGAGCTGCGCCATGATCTTGATCCGCGATATCAGCGCGCCATGCAGCGCTTTTTTCGGCCGCACAACATCGCGCAACGTGCCGTCGACACGGAAGCGCACCACAGACGAAGTCTCGAACGGCTCGATGTGAATATCCGAAGCCTGTTCGCGTGCCGCTTGCGTGAGCAGAGCGTTGATCATGCGGATGATCGGCGCATCGTCTTCCGATTCGAGCAGATCCTCGATCTCGGGAATGTCCTGCATCAAACGCGACAGATCGACTTCACCTTCCACTTCGCCGACCACCTGCGCCGCACTGCCGTCCTGGCGCGCGTACGCCTGGTTGATCGCGAGCGCGAGCTCGTCAGCCGGCACACGCACCACAGACAACGCGCCGAAGTTGCGTGCGACTTCAGCAAGCGCGGCATCGCTGGTGCGTTCGCTGATCCAGACTTCGAGACTATCGGCATGCTGATGCGCGACCAGAATCTGGCCGCCGCGGGCGAAGCCGTAGGGCACAAGGCGCGCGGCGACCGCCGACGGCGCGATGCGTTCGGCATGCTCCGCCGCGACTGCGGGCGGAATCGCCGCGGCTTGCGTCGATGCAACGACGCGCGCCGCTGCGGACGATCCCGAAGCTGACGGCGGCGTGGACGGCGTGCTCACGGCTGCACTCCAGGTGACGCCGTGGACGGTGCCGTCGGTACCGGATTCGTCTGCACAGCACCGCCGTTCGTGACCGGATTCGTCTGCACAGCGCCGCCATTCATGGCCGGAGGCGCCATCTGCTGACGACGCATCCTGTCGAGATCGAACAGATTCATCGCGGGCGAACCACCCTGGCTCGGGCCGATCGGCATCGGCGGAACCACCGGATCGTCCTTGTCCTTGATCAGGTTGTTATCCGACTTGTACGCGCCCGTCACGCCCTGGACGTAGTCGTAACGGTTCGCCGTCACGGCCTGCGCGGTATCGCGATCGGTGATGATCACGGGGCGCAGGAACACCATCAGGTTGGTCTTGGCGCGGGTCTTCTGTTCCGAGCGGAACAACTGGCCGATCCAGGGAATATCGCCCAGCAACGGCACCTTGCTGTTGCTGACCTGGTAGTTGTCCTGCATCAGGCCGCCCAGCACGATGATCTCGCCGTTATCGGCAAGCACGGTCGACTGGATCGAACGCTTGGTGAACTCGGGACCCGCCGGATTGGTCGCCGCGTTGGTCGTGCCGTTCACGATCGCCGAGTCTTCCGTGTAGAGCTGCAGCTTTAGAATCCCGCCCTCGGTAATCTGCGGTTTGATGTGCAGCGTCAGACCGACATCGACGCGGTCGAACGTATTGAACGCGTTGCTGGTCGTCCCGCTCGTGAGGTTCGAATACGAACCCGTCTGGATCGGCACGTTCGTGCCGACAACGATCTTCGCTTCTTCGTTGTCGAGCGTGATGAGGTTAGGCGTCGACAGAACGTTCGCATCCTGCGTCTGCGAGAGTGCCTGCAACAGCGCGCCGAGTCCCTGCACACCAAAAATGTTGTGAATCCAGCCGACGTTGAGACCCTGCTGGATACCGCTCCCGCTTGCGAGCGCCCCGGCGAGACCGCCGGTCGCGCCCGTCGCTGCGGCCGCGGCCGTCAGATTGATAATGCTGTTGCCGGTGCCGGTCGCCAGGTTGGTGCCGGCAAAGATCGAATTGTTCGCGACCTGCCACTGAATGCCGAGGTTGGCGTTCGTGTTCGAGTTCAACTCGACGATCAGCGCCTCGATATAGACCTGCGCGCGCCGCGCGTCGAGCTGGTCGATCACTGCTCGCAGGTTGCGGTACACCGGCTCAGCCGCCGTGATGATCAGCGAGTTGGTCGCCGAGTCCGCCTGGATCATGCCGCCCGGCTGATTGTCGTCGTTCTTGTCCTTGTCGCCACCGAGCAGGCCGGCTGAGCCCGAGCCGCCGCTCGAACCGTATCCGCCGCCCCCGCCACCACCCAAGGGTGACGCCCCCGAGCTGCCATTGAGTCCGCCCGACGGCAGCGGCGGCGTACCCGACGTGCCCGTCGAATTGCTGCCGAAGCCGCCTCCACCACTACCGTTCTGGTTGAACGAATTCGCCTCATTCGAGCCACCCGATGAGCCGGTGTCGCCGCCCTTACCGAGCATCCCGCGCAAGGTCTTCGCGAGCTTCGTTGCGTCGGCGTTGCGCAGCGCGACGACGTGCATGTTGCCGGGCATGGTGGTCGGCGAGTCGAGTTCCTTCGCCAGCTGCTTCGCGGCTGCGAGCCGGCCGCCGTTCGACGCGCGAATCAGCAGCGAGTTGGTGCGCGGATCCGCGGTGATCGACACCTTCAACGTTGCGTCGGTGCTGCCGATCGCGCCGGGGTCGAGCATCTTGGTCAACTGCGTGGCGATGTCGATCGCGTTGGCGTTCCTCAACTGCACGACCGCTACCGACTGGCCCGCAGCCGTATCGACACCCGCGATGATCTGCGCGATACGCCGCACGTTGTCGGCGTAATCGGTCACGACAATCGAGTTGTTGGCAGGGTAGGCCGCCACGGTATTGTTCGGCGAGATCAGCGGACGCAACACCGGCAGCAGGTTATTGGCCGATTCGTTCTTCAGCACGAACACCTGCGTGACCACCTGGTCGCCTCGCGCCACCGGCGTATTGCCGACGTAGGTCGGCACGCCTTGCAGCTTGGCATCGGCCTCGGGTACGACCTTCAGCACGCCGTGGTCCTGGACCAGCGCGAAGCCCTGCATCCGCAAAGCAGATTGCAAGGTCTTGAGCGCCTGATCTTCAGGCACTGCATTCTCCGACACGAGGTTCAGCTGACCCTTCACGCGTGGGTCGACGATGATCGTTTTGCCGGTCGCCGCGCCGATCGCCTTGGCCACCTGGTCGATATCGGCGTTCACGAAGTTGAGTGTCACCTGTGCCTGTGCTGTCTGCGCGGTGATCAATCCAGCCACCAGCAGCGCCGTTGCGACGCGACGCAATGCCATACGATTTCTTCTCATGGAATATGGGATCGATGTCGACGGCAACAGCCGCCAACGGTCATGCAGTGCGAACATTGGAGCAGGCCGCCGCCCTGTCGGTCTGCCAGCCGGCTTCACAGGCGATCAACGCCATGGACGCCTTACTTCCAATGCCCGAAAAAAAGGAACAGTAACAGTTTTTCATGTCGGATTTGTCACAAAACGAACGGCTCCGTGCGATTACTCTAAAGACCGTCGCTGACTGTCAAACAATTGAAAGCAAACGAGCTTATGTGCGGCGAACCGCAGAAGCACTTCGTTTTACGCTTGATTATGTCGGTTAGCTAACTTGACGCATGTAAGTCTGCCGGTATGATACGAGCCGTTCGAGGTACTGGTTGTGACTTGGCAACGCGGGTTTTCCCCGATGGCCGACGAAGGCCCGGCCAGCACGCCTCACCGGCTTCCAGAGACTGAAGTATGGCCGATGCCTGGCCTTACCAAACCTTACCCTTGCGATTTGATTAGTCGTCTTGACTGATGAAACGAACCTTCGTCACCGTCGCCGCAGGACTTGCCGTGCTGATCGCAGCAGGGCAGGCGCGCGCCGATTGCTTTGACGAAGCGGCGAAGTATCAGAAGGTCAACCCCTTGATTCTGCGCGCAATTGCGTGGCAGGAGTCACACAATCGGCCGGACGCGCAGCATAAGAACGCCAACGGCTCGACCGACTACGGCGTGATGCAGATCAACTCGATCCATCTGCCCGTTCTCGCGCAGTACGGCATTTCGCAGGGCACGCTCATGGAGCCTTGCAAGAACGTCTACATCGCGGCGTGGCATCTGCGCCGCCAGATGAACAAGTACGGCAATACCTGGCAGGCGGTCGGCGCATATCACTCCGAGACGCCGGCACTGCGTGACAAGTATGCGATGCAGATCGCTGCGATCCTGCGCAAGTGGAATCTAATGCCGGCTGCTGCACGCTGACTCACGCACGTCCCGATCCGGCCCGTCACGCGGCCGCTCCCCGTTTGATGCACAATGCGGCTTCGTGCTGCCGTCGGTGTTCGGCCGTCTTCCGGCCCCGGAGTCATGCGACCCCAACCCGGCACGCCTTCCAATCCTCTTGTTTTCCCGTACTGCGATGAACCAGCCGCTATTGCCCGTCACCGTGCTCTCCGGTTTTCTGGGCGCCGGCAAGACCACGCTCCTGAACCACATCCTCGCGAATCGCGCCGGTTTGCGCGTCGCCGTGATCGTCAACGACCTGGCCGCCGTCAATATCGATGCAACGCTCGTGCGCGACGCCGCGGCGCTCTCGCATGTCGAAGAGCAGCTCGTCGAACTGTCGAACGGCTGCATCTGCTGCACGTTGCGTGATGACTTGCTGGTCGAGATCAAGCGGCTTGCGGGTGAAAAGCGCTTCGATGCGATCCTGATCGAATCGACCGGTGTAGCCGAGCCGATGCCGATCGCCGAAACCTTCACCTTCGTCGACGACGACGGCGCATCGCTGTCCGACGTCGCGCAGCTTGATACGATGGTGACGGTGGTCGATGCATTCAACTTCCTGCGCGACTACGGTTCGGCCGACGCGCTTTCCGAGCGGGGCATCGCCGCAACCGAAGAGGACGATCGGACGCTGGTCGAATTGCTGATCGAGCAGATTGAATTCTGCGACGTGCTGGTGGTGAACAAGGCCGATCTGGTGAGCGCGGATGAGCTCACGCGTTTGCAGCGTATCCTCGCCCGCATCAATCCGCGTGCCGTGCAGGTGGTGAGCCGTTTCGGCGAAGTGCCGCTGGCCGAAGTGCTGAACACTGGGCGCTTCGATTTCGATGAGGCATCGAGCGCACCGGGCTGGCTGGCGTCGCTTAACGACGAGCATGGGCACGACCACGAACACGGCCATGCCCATCACGGTGAAGCGGACGAATTCGGCATCGGCAATTTCATTTACCGCGCGCGGCGGCCGTTTCACCCGGAACGCCTGTGGGCGCTCCTGCATCAGGAATGGAAGGGCGTCTTGCGCAGCAAGGGCTTCTTCTGGCTCGCAACGCGCAATGACATTGCCGGTTCGCTGTCGCAAGCGGGCGGCGCTTGCCGGCATGGTCCGGCGGGAATGTGGTGGGCCGCGCAGGATCGCAGCGAATGGCCGGACGGCGATGACGAACTGGCGGCCGAAATTGCCGCCGACTGGTACGGCGATCCGGACGATCTGAGCATCGGAGATCGCCGCCAGGAACTGGTGATGATCGGCGTCGGCATCGACCCGGCGGTCTGGCAAGCGAAGTTCGACGCGTGCCTGCTGACCGATGAGGAATACGCGGCGGGACCAGAAGCGTGGCAACAATTCGCCGATCCGTTCCCGGCATGGGACTTCGACGAAGACGACCATGATCATGACCACGATCACCACGACCACGACGGTCATGGCCACGGCGAAATCGTGCATCGCCACGATTGAGTTCGAGCGGCCTTTCCGCCTGATGCGGACTGTTTAGCCGCGATGCCCGTCGCGGCTAAACAGAAATCGCAGGCGAAAAAAAACCCGCCGTTGGCGGGTGTCAACTGCCAGGCAGTAATCTGCTTAGCGCTTGTTGACTGCGTCCTTGAACGCCTTACCAGCCGTGAACTTCACGGTCTTGGCGGCCGGGATCTTGATAGTTTCGCCGGTCTTGGGGTTACGACCCGTACGTGCTGCGCGCTTGCCCGAACCGAAGCTGCCAAAGCCGATCAACTGGACCGCGTCACCCTTCGACACAGACTTCTTGATCACTTCAAGCAACGTGTCCAGCGTCTCACCGGTTTGAGCCTTGCTGGCGCCAGTTTGTCCTGCGACGGCGTCGATCAGTTCCTGTTTGTTCATTAAGGTTCCTTTCTGAGTTTAGGTTGACACGAACAGCGCGAACGCGCCGATTATACGTGCGCGGGCCGCGCCGTCGAGCAGCTGCGGCTCCGGATCCCCTCCGGACAATTAGCGCCGGGCAGTGACTGCCCGTCGGCCGTGCTGCCGCTCCCTTCGCGGCGCTTGCTATGATAGCGCAGCGCAAACCCAATCAGGATAAGGGTTTCGAAGATTTAAGCGGTTCTGGGGCGGATATCGAGGGGAAACCCTTCCTTTTCCTCCTCGCAGAGCCCAATTGAAGGCTGAAACCCAGCATGGACGGGGCTTAGCGTTGGTTTTTGCCAACGTTGCAGCACGTCTTTTTCGCCGCCTGGCGAGTTGCGCGCGCTGGCGGTAACGTCTGACCCGCTCTTTCGAGCGTCATTTCTGCCGTGCATGACCGATCCGCTGATCCCCGCCGTCCTCGCTTTTCGCGACAACGGCACGCCTTTTTCGCCGTTCTACGACGACATCTATCACAGCGCTGTCGGCGGTCTCGAGCAGGCTGAATACGTCTTCCTCCGCGGCAATGGACTGCCGCAACGATGGCAGGGCCGCCGCGTGTTCACCGTGCTCGAAACCGGCTTCGGCATGGGGATCAACTTCCTGATGACATGGGCTGCCTGGCGTGCCGATCCGGCGCGTTGCGAACGTTTGCACTTCGTCTCGACTGAGAAGCATCCGTTTACTCAGACCGATTTGCGCAGCGTCTATGCAAAGACGATTTCAGATCCGGAGATCGCCGCGCTGGCGGAAACGCTGGCCGCCGAATGGCCGATGCTTGTCCCCGGCACGCACCGGCTCGAATTCGCGGGCGGGCGAATCACGTTGACGCTAGTGTTCGCCGACGCCGCACAAAGCCTGCCAGCATTGAGGTTGCGCGCCGATGCGTTCTATCTCGACGGCTTCGCGCCGGCGAGAAACCCCGAAATGTGGACACCCGCAATCTTCAAGGCGCTCGCCCGGATGGCCGGTGAGAACGCCACGTTCGCAACCTACAGCAGTGCCGGCGACATCAAACGCGCGCTGACCCAAAACGGCTTTGTGTACCAAAAAGTCGACGGCTTCGGCTGGAAGCGCGCGATGCTGGTTGGCCATTTCGCCCCACGCTGGCGCGTGCGCCGTTATGAGCCGCCCGCGCCGCTTGAAGTCGATGAACGGCATGCGATCGTGATCGGCACCGGGCTCGCGGGTTGCGCAGCGATCGAGCGTCTGGCCGCACGCGGCTGGCGCGTCACGTCGCTGGAACGGCACGCGTCGGTGGCTCAGGACGCCTCGGGCAATCCGGCCGGCGTGTTCCATCCTATGATCTCGCGCGACGACAGCGTCGCGTCACGCGTCACGCGGGCGGGCTTTCTGTACACGCTCAGACGCTGGGCCGCGCTCGAACGGCTTGGTTTCCGTCCATTGCGCGGCGCGCCAGGGCTGTTGCAGATCGCCGCGGACGATGAAGAAGCACGCTCGATGAGCGAGGCAATCGCCGCGTTCGGTTACCCGGCGGAATATGTGACGCCGGTTTCGCTGAGCCAAGCACAAAGGCTTGCCGGCATGCCACTCGCGCAAAGCGGCTGGCTCTTTCCCCAAGGCGGCTGGATCGACCCGGCGTCGCTTTGCGCCGCGCAGTGCGCAGCTGCTGGCGGGTTGCTCGAACGCCGCTTTGGAGTAGACGTAGCGCGTCTCGAGCGATCAGGCAATCAATGGATCGTCTTCGACACAGCGGGGCAAGCCATCGCGCATGCGCCCGTGGTCATCGTCGCGAGCGCGCACGACGCCGCGCGGCTCGCCGGTTTGCAGTACGCATCGACCCGCAGCATCCGCGGCCAGTTGACTTTGCTGCCGCCGGGCACGGTGCCAACACTCGAAATGCCGGTTATAGGCGAAGGCTACGCCGTCCCACTCGCCGACGGCGTTACGCTGATCGGCGCTACCTACGAGCTCGACGACCCCGATACCGCGTTGCGACCGGACGGTCATCGGGAAAACATCGAGCGTGTCGCGCAGATGCTGCCGACCTTTCACGGCATCGTCGACCCGGCACAAGCGGCTGCGCTCGCCGGACGCGTCGCGTTTCGCTCCGTCACGAGTGACCGGATGCCGATGATCGGCAACTTCGCCGATGAAACCGCCTCGGCACGCGACGCCCAACGCCTGCGTGGCGCATGGCCGCTCGATCTGCCACGCGTCGACGGCTTGTACGGCGCCTTCGCTTACGGTTCTCGCGGTCTGGTATGGGCGGCACTTGGAGCGGAGCTGATCGCCTCGCAGATCGAAGGTGAGCCGTGGCCGCTCGAACGGGATTTAGCCGAAGACATCGATCCAGCCCGCTTCCTCTTGCGTGCGTTGCGCCAGGGAACGGTGAGTTAACCCGTAGTTAACCGTACACACCGAACATCAGCGTGAAGAAAAGTTATCCACCGAAACTTGTGGATAACCGCGCCGTTTACCGGCGCAACTCATGTGGAACCATTGTGGACGTAAACGGGGTAACTCCGCCGCGTCCGAAAATCGCGAAAAGTTACCCTTGTATACCCGCCGCTCCCGCACACGCTGTGCATCCTGTTATGCGAGCGGCAAGCCGATGAATCGATTCGGTAAACCGGGGTTATCCACAGAAAACGAGTCAGCTTGTTAACTGTTACTACGTATACATACGGTAAACCTGTAAACAGAAAGGCCGTGCCGGGATCGAGCGCAATCGTTGAGCCCGAAGCGTCGAAAGTTGGAGGAAAACGCCTCCGGCCGTGTCCCAGGAAACACATCTGCAACGTCAGATCTGTACGCTATGGGAGCCCGACCCGGTTTTAAAACGGTCGCTTTTTCCTCATCTCGCGAAGATAACGTACGTTTTTACCGTTTTGCCTGCATGTTCCTGTCTTTTCGGTCAAGTCTGAAAAAGCTATGGCACAATCGCCGTTCTTTTCCGCGTCGTGCCTCGCCGCTGGCCGCACACGCTGCAATGGAACGGTGCCGCGCAATCAGAATCTGATTCAAAGTCGACGGCGTTCTTTCACCGTGCCGGGCCGGTAGCTACGGCCGCCCCCAGAATGCGCTGCGCCCCTTGCGGCAGCGGCACATTCAGATCATCCGATCGTTGAAAACTCGCAACGCGGGTCACGCGAAGCGATCGCGACAGTGAGCGCCTCATGCGTTCATCCGCTCGCCGGTGTTTGCGCCGGTTCGTGTTGTCTGCCGTTGCTGCCAAGGAGAACCCATCACGATGAAGTCGGCGTTTTCATTTTTCCCAGCCTGGCCACTCACACCCGACGCCATTTTTTGGGCTGGTCTTGCATTGCTCGCCGCGGGTCTGTGCGGTGAACTGTGCTATCGCGCATGGCGTTTGCCGCGCATTTCCGGATATGCGGTCATTGGTCTGGTAGCCGGCGCAGCCGGTTTCGGCGTGATCGACGCCGATTCCGCGAGCGCCGCGCGGCCATTGCTCGACGTAGCGCTCGGTTTGTTGTTATTCGAACTGGGTAGCCGGCTCGATCTGCGCTGGATTCGCCGCAATCCCTGGCTGATTCTGTCGAGCATCGCGGAAGCCACGCTGACGTTCGCGCTGGTTTTACCGGTTTTGTTATTCCTGAAAGTGCCGCTGATCGTAGCGACGGTGCTTGCCGCAATTGCCATGGCGACTTCACCGGCTATGGTGATCCAGCTCAAAACGGAGCTACGCGCGGAAGGTCAGGTGACCCAACGTCTGTTGACCCTTACCGCATTGAACAGCATGTATGCGGTGGTGGTCGAAAAGCTTGTCTCGAGCTGGTTGCATCAGGAGATTTACGGCAACGTCTACGCCACGATTCTGCAGCCGCTGTATCTGCTGGTCGGCTCACTCGTGCTGGCCTATCTGCTGGCGCGCACCTGCACGTTTTTTTATCGTCGTCTGAACATGCAGGACGAGCATTCGTTCGTCGCGCTGTTCGGCCTCGTGCTGCTCGCCATTGCGGTGGCGCATGTGTTCAAGCTTTCCACCATTCTCGCGTTGCTGGCCGCGGGCATCATCGTGAAGAATCTTGAAGCTCGCCCGCAGTTGTGGCCGGAACATTTCGGCACGGCCGGCTGGTTATTGACGGTGATTCTGTTTGTGCTGACGCTGACGTCGTTCGAATGGAAAGACATCGCGCTTGGCGGTGTCGCGGCGCTGGGTCTGATTGTTGCGCGTCTGGTTGCGAAACTGGTGGGCGTGATGGCTTTCGCCAAGCCAAGCGGCTTGAACTGGAAGCAGGGCATGGCGCTCGGTTTGTCGTTATCGCCCATGTCGGCGCTCGCGTATCTGCTCGTCGACGATACCTACAACCTCTATCCGAATTTCGATCCGCAACTGCGCGCGATCGTGATGTGTTCGATTTTCGTGCTGCAGATTCTCGGGCCGTGGCTCGTGTATCGCAGCCTGGCGCTGGTGGCTGAACGGCGCGAAGAGTAAGCGCACGGCAAGGGCACGCCGCTGTCCGATGCGCTGTCCAATGCTTCATGCGCCTGATTTGCGCGCTTTATCCAACTTATTCGATTCAAAAACGGCCGGATGTGTGACACAGACATGTGACACACATCGGCCGACCTGACTCAGGGGACGCTATGTCACTCGAACCCTTCATCGATTCGAAACCGTTCACTTTCGGTGTCGAACTCGAGATGCAGATCGTCAATACGCATGACTATGATCTGACCAAAGCCGGCTCGGATCTGATGCGCCTCATCAAGGACGAAAAGATTCCCGGCAACATCACGCCGGAAATCACCGAAAGCATGATCGAGCTGTCGACCGGTATCTGCACGACGCATGAACAGGCTGTCACCGATTTGCGCACGATCCGTGACACGCTGGTGTCGGCGGCCGACCGTCTGAACGTCGGCTTGTGCGGCGGCGGCACGCACGCATTCCAGCAATGGAGTGAAAGGCAAATCGTCGATACGCCACGCTTTCAGTATCTTTCCGAGTTGTACGGTTATCTTGCCAAGCAGTTCACGGTGTTCGGCCAGCATGTGCACATCGGCTGTCCGGATCCGAACAGCGCGCTGTATCTGCTGCATTCGATGTCGCGCTTCATCCCGCATTTCATCGCGTTGTCCGCTTCGTCACCGTTCGTGCAAGGTGTCGACACCGGTTTTCATTCGGCACGACTGAATTCCGTGTTCGCGTTCCCGCTCTCGGGCCGCGCGCCGTTCGTGTTGACGTGGGACAGTTTCGAGGAATATTTCTCGAAGATGGTCCACACCGGCGTGGTCAACAGCATGAAGGATTTTTACTGGGACATCCGGCCGAAGCCCGGTTTCGGCACGATCGAAGTACGCGTGATGGATACGCCGTTCTCAGTGGATCGCGCCGCGGCGATTGCCTGCTACATCCAGACGCTTGCCCGCCATCTGCTGCTCGACAAGCCGATCGTGCCGAAGGAAGACGATTATCTCGTCTACACGTTCAACCGCTTCGAAGCATGCCGCTTCGGTCTGGCCGGCAACTGCATCAACCCGCAAACAAGCGAACGCAAGACGATTTCCGAAGATATCCTCGAAACGCTGGATCTGATTGCACCGCACGCCGAAGCATTGGGTTCAGGCAACGCGCTCGCCGAAATCGGTGCGATTGCGCGCGGCCAGGTCAACGATGCGACGTGGCTGCGGGGCGTCTTCGATCAGGAAAAGTCCTTGCATGAAGCTGTCCGACAGCAGTGTCTGCAGTGGCGAGCCTAGCTAGATAGAGGATTGCTTACGTTAAACCGTAAGGAAGACCCGCCTCGTGCGGGTTTTTTTTCGTAAATAAATTTCCAGCTCGGGGGCCTTCAGGTTTTTCTAAAGTTTACGTATACAAACGTAGTAGTAGTTAACAAGCATTGCATCTGCCTGTGGACAACTGAATAATTCCCTGAAAAGTCAAAGTGCTACGTAAACCATAACCAGGCTGATCCGGGGCGCATCGAGGGCGGTAAACGAGGACAACTTTAGTAAGGAAAGAGGGGGCAAGTTACTTATCAAGAATCGGCACACACGCCATCCCCTGTGTTTTCCCATGGTTATCCACAGCTTGCGTTGGATAACTTAGCTGTACGATTGGCCGGTCTCGCATAGAATGTCGTTTCATCTGCCTTTGGCTTGCAAGGCGGTAAATTTTTGAGATAGTAGAAACCGTCTCGTCTGCTTTACGGCGAGGCTACCCCACACAGGCTACGGGCGTGTTCGGCAGCGGTTTGCCGACATCGCTCGCAAGCTAATAAACCAAACGAAGATTATGAGCGAAGGCGTATACGGAGAACAGGCAACCGGGCGAGTGACCCACAGCCTATTGCGATTGAGCACGGCCATGCGGAGCCAGGCTTGGGAATGGGCGGAAGGCGCAGGCCTTACGCCGACCCAGGGCGAAATCCTGGTCTTGCTGATGCAACGCAAGGGCCCGATGCGTCTTGGTGAAATTGCCCGCGAAACGGCCCTGACCGCCGCGACTACCAGCGATGCCGTGAGCACGCTCGAGACCAAAGGCCTGGTCGAAAAGCGCCGTGCCCTCGACGACGGCCGCGCCCTCGCGGTCCGTCTGACGGCGCGTGGCCGCACCGCCGCGAAGCGCGCTGCGCAATGGCCGGACTTCCTGGCCAAAGCGGTCGGCACGCTGCGCGACGAAGAGCAGACGCTCTTCTATCGCACGCTGCTCAAGACCATCCATCAGCTGGAAGCGCAAGGCACGATTCCGCCGCACCGCATGTGCCTGAGCTGCTCGCACTTCGAGCCGAGCAAGAATCCGAAGAAGACGCCGCACCACTGCGCGCTGCTCGACATGAAGATGTCGGACACGGATCTGCGTCTCGATTGCTCGGTGTACGAAGTGGCCGACGTCGCTACCCAAAAGAAGACCTGGAAGATCTTCGCCCAATAAGGCGGCTTCTCCTGGGACAATCCGCTACACTGCGAAGCCGTGTGCCCGCGGGCGGTGAATACCGTCCGCCGGCTGGTTCGCGCCGTGTAGCGGCAAGTCTTTAGGCAACCTTAAGGTGGGACAGGCTGATGAATCGGGAAGTTCTGGCCATTCGCCACGTGCACTTCGAGGATCTGGGCAGTCTTGAGCTGGAGCTCGGCGAGCGCGGGCGCCCGGTGCGCTATCTCGACGTTGGCGTCGCCCGTATCGAAGCGCCGGACCCGTTTGCCGCATCGCTCATGGTCGTGCTCGGCGGCCCGATCAGTGCAACTGACGACGCGCTTTACCCCACGCTTATCCCGCTGCTGTCCATGATCGAAAAGCGCATCGCCGCCGGTTTGCCGACGCTTGGCATCTGCCTCGGCGCGCAATTGATCGCGCGTGCGCTCGGTGCACGCGTCTACCCCGCGGGCCATACCGAACTCGGCTGGACACCGCTTACGCTCACCGATGCGGGCCGTGCGTCGCCGGTGCGTCATCTGGACGGCGCCCACACGTCGATGCTGCACTGGCACGGCGACACCTTCGATCTGCCCGACAGCGCCACACGTCTCGCCTCGACGCCCGCCTGCGAAAATCAGGCGTTCGCGTGGGGCGGCCATGTGCTGGGTCTGCAATGTCATCCGGAGATTCGCGCTGACCGGTTCGAACCCTGGTTGATCGGCAATGCCGGTGAAATTGCCGGCCACGGCATCGATGCGCGGCAGTTGCGGGCCGAGACCGCACAGTTCGGTCCGCCGCTGGAAGTCGCCGCACGCCGGATGTTCGGTGAGTGGCTCGATCAGGTCGAGCCGAAACCCTGATCGGCGCGCGCCTGCAGACAATCATCCGCGGTGCTATGCTCGATCGCTCTCGGGTTTCTACTGGGCGTAATCCATGAGCGCGCTTTTTTCCCCGCTCACGCTGCGTAGCGTGACGCTTCCCAATCGTATCGTCGTCTCCCCGATGTGCCAGTATTCCGCCGAACGTGGCGAGGCGACGGCATGGCACATGATCCATCTCGGCAGTCTCGCGTTATCGGGCGCCGGCATGTTGTGCATCGAGGCGACCTCCGTCGAACCGGATGGCCGCATCACGCCCGGCGATCTCGGACTGTGGGACGACGCTACCGAAGCCGCGCTGAAGCCGGTCCTGGCCGCGATCCGCAAGCATTCGCCGATTCGCGTCACCATGCAGTTGTCGCACGCAGGGCGCAAGGCGTCGAGCCATGTGCCCTGGGAAGGCGGCCAACTGATTCCGGTGTCGCAAGGCGGCTGGCTGCCGCATGCACCGTCGGCATTGCCGCACAAGGCGGGTGAAGAGCCACCGCTCTCCCTCGACACGCCCGCACTGAACCGGATCCGCGAAGCCTTCGCGGCCTCCGCGCGTCGCGCCGCGCGCCTCGGCATCGATGCTCTCGAAGTGCACGCGGCACATGGCTATCTGCTGCACCAGTTCCTGTCGCCGCTCGCCAATCAACGCAGCGACGATTACGGCGGTTCGCTCGAAAACCGGATGCGCTTTCCGCTCGAAATTTTCGACATCGTGCGCGCCGCGTTTCCCGCGGACAAACCGGTTGGCGTGCGCGTCTCGGCGACCGACTGGGTCGAAGGCGGCTGGACGCTCGAGGACACGATCGCGTTCGCGCAGGAATTGAAAAAGCGCGGCTGCGACTGGATCGACGTGTCGTCCGGCGGTGTTTCGCCTTTGCAGAAGATCCCGCTTGAGCCGGGCTATCAGATTCCTTTCGCGAGGGCCGTTAAACACGCAACGGGCCTGACTACTATCGGCGTGGGCCTGATTACCGATCCGTTGCATGCCGAACAACTCATTGAAGAAGGCGATGCGGATCTGATCGCAATGGCTCGCGCGTTGCTCTACAACCCGCGTTGGCCGTGGCATGCCGCGGCGCAGCTCGGCGCGACGGTCGAAGCGCCGCCGCAGTACTGGCGTTCGCAACCGCGCGAGCAAAAAGCGCTGTTCGGCGATATTTCGTTCGGACAACGGTGAACCAGCCAACGTGCCTTGTGCGCGCACGTCTTATTGACGGTTGAACGAAGCCGTCTTGAGCGTGTAGGATGCCGGATGTGGCGCATGAGCGTCGCAGGTCGACGCGGCGCTCGCAAGGCGCCGCGTTTGCTATCCGCGTCGGAAAAAGCAGCGCGTTAGACGCGGGCATTTCTGACGGCTGCCGGATCTTCACCCCTAGTTCTTCACAAGGATTCATTCAATGAGTTCACGCAGGATCGCCGTGCGCCGTTCGGGTGTGCACGGCAAAGGCGTGTTTGCCACCGAGCCGATTGCGGCCGGCGAACGGCTGATCGAATACAAGGGTGAGCGGATCTCCTGGAAAGAAGCGTTGCGCCGTCATCCGCACAATCCGGACGAACCGAATCACACGTTCTACTTCGCGCTCGACAGTGGCAAGGTGATCGACGGCAAAGTGGACGGCAACAGCGCGCGCTGGATCAACCATTCGTGCGCGCCGAACTGCGAAGCCGAAGAGATCGACGGTCACGTGTACGTGCACGCGCTGCGCGACATAGCCGAGGGCGAGGAAGTCTTTTACGACTACGGCCTCGTCATCGACGCGCGCCAGACCAAGAAGCTCAAGAAGGAATATGAATGCCGTTGCGGCGCGCGCAAGTGCCGCGGCACGATGCTGGCGCCGGCGGAGAAAGAGAAATCCGACAAGACGGTGAAGAAGGTGAAGACGTCCGCGAAAAAAGCGAAGAAGAAATGAAACGCGGGCTGCCTGAGTTGAACGTAAGTGAACTCAAGGCAGCCCGTGGCAGTACATCAACCGACTACAAAGTCAGATATCGATCGGCGCCGAGTGCGCCGATTTTTTTGCCGGACGCCGCACCTCGGGTTCGACTTCGTGCTGCACGCTGATCGGTATCAGCGGAATGCGCACAATAAAGCGCGCACCGCCGTCCGGCGCATCTTCGTAATGCACGCTGCCGTGATGCAGCACCATGATGTCGTGAACGATCGCGAGACCGAGGCCGGCGCCGCTGTCCACACCGGCGTCGCTCTGACCGTCGCCGCGGAAGAATCGTTTGAACAGATCGGCTTGCTGTGTGAGCGGCACGCCCGGCCCGTTATCTTCGACGACGATCTCGGCCATGCGCAGATTGTCGATCACGGTTTGCGACACCGTTACGGTGATGCGGCCGCCATCGAAACGCGAAGGCGGCACGTACTTGAGCGCGTTATCCAGCAGATTGGCGATCACTTCGTGCAGCAGCACGGGATTGCCGCGCGCCATCAGCGGTTGATCGTTGCCCGGATCGTCGAGGCGCTGGAAGCCGAGGTCGACGTGGAAAGTCAACGCACGAGGCACCCATTCCGCACCTGTATCGAAAGCGAGCGCGGCCATATCCACGGTGACAAAACGTGCCGCCTGTTCACCCGGCTCCGCGCGCGCCAGCGAAAGCAACTGGTTCGACAGCCGCACGGCGCGGTCGGCCGCCGCGCGTAGTTCACGGACCGCGGCGAGCGTTTGTTGCGGATCGCGCGCGACCGCGGCCTGTTCCGCGTGCAGCTTGACGGCGGTGAGCGGCGTGCGCAGCTGATGCGCGGCGTCGGCGATGAATTTGCGCTGGCCGTCGAGGGCAGTTTTCAGACGATCGAGCAGCGCGTTCAACGCGCCGGTGAGCGGCCGGATCTCAACCGGAACATAGGTCTCGTCCACCGGTTCGAGCGACGTGTGGGTCTGCCGGTTGAGCGAATCAGCGAGATCGGTGAGTGGATTGAGCTGCTGATTGACGACCCGCCACACGATGACCCAGCCCGCCAGCAGCAGCAACAGCAGTGGCATCATGATGGCGACCAGAAACTCGGCGGCGATCTGAAACCGGTGATGTACCGGCTGACCCACTTCGACGACGATTGGATTGCCGGTGGGCTGATCGACGCGCACCTGGGCCACGCGCACCGTCACGCCTTGGTGCTGCGTTTCGAAAACGTACGCGTAATGCATGCGCCGCACGCTGGTGCCTTGCAGCGGCAGGTTGTGGTCGCCGGCGATTTCGGTTTCGCCGTTGCTGATCCGATAGACGAGTTGTTCGACCGGATCGGAGAACATGGCCTGCGCGAGCGGCGGCACCGTCACCTTGGCGTCGGGGCCGGCAATCTGGATCTGTTTGGAGATCGCGGTGGCGAGATCGGCGAGCGAGCGGTCGACCACATGCTGCGTGTACTGCCACGCCAGCCAGTAAGCGATCAGGCCGCTCATCAGGGCGAGCAGCGAAAGGGGAGCAGCGAGGCGCCGCAGCAGCGTGCGGCGCAGACTATTGGCGGCCGGCTGGGGCATGATCGAACGCGCGGGAAAGGAGCAACGGCGTAGAGCACCGTAGCACCGTGAAAATTCGCCGGACGCCGGCGAATTGCGCACCGAGTGCGCGGCGCCGGCCCGGCGCTGTCAGGCCGCAATTCAGATTGCGGCCCTTGCAACGATTATGCGGCCTGACGGATTTCCTGCAACAGGTAACCGAAGCCACGCACCGTGACGATTTCGACACGGCAGTTTTCGAGCTTTTTGCGCACCCGGTGCACATAGACTTCGATCGCGGTATCGCCGAGATCGCCGCCGAAGTGCGTCAGATGGTCTTGCAACTGCGCCTTGCTGACCACGCGGCCGTGGCGCAGCAGCAGCATTTCGAGCACCGCGAATTCGCGCGGCGACAGTTCGAGCGGCTTGTCATCGTTGAAAATGCGGCGATCGACGCCCGACAGACGCACACCGCCCAACGACACTTCCGGACGCGGCATGTCGCCATGCGGGCCGCTGCGGCGCATCACGGCGCGGATGCGCGCTTCGAGTTCGGTGGGTTCGAACGGCTTCAGCATGTAGTCGTCCGCGCCGGAATTCAGGCCTTGCACGCGGTCGTTCAACTCGTCGCGCGCGGTGAGGATGATCACCGGCGTGTGACGATTGCTCTGACGAAAGCGCGCGAGCAGCGTCATGCCGTCGATACCGGGCAGGCCCAGATCGAGAATCACCAGTTCGTGGCGGTTTTGGGTGAGGGCCTGTTCGGCGAAAATGCCGTCATGGACCATGTCGACGGTGAAGCCGGCTTGTTCGAGACTACTTTGGATGCCGCGTGCGATGGGGCGGTCATCTTCGATCAGAAGGAGTCGCATGGATTTCGCTCAAGTACAATGGTTTTAGGCGTTTGGGCAAGCGGTTCGCCGGGGCGCCTGCTGCACAGGCAGCGTGCCGCGTGGCCGTGCCAAACTGGCACCAGGCAGCCACGAAACAGCTATCGAGCAGCCATGAAGTAGCCATCAAGCAGCCACTGAGCGACCACGAAGTCATGTCCGAGATAACGATCCACGAACTGGAAGCCGCGATCAACTTCTGGCGCGCCCGCTCACCTTCGAGCGGCGACGAACTCGTTCTGTGCAAGGAGGCAAGCGCGCTCTCCAAGCCGTATGCGCTGATGATTGTACAGCGTCAGCACACGCTATCACCGGATCGTTTAGACGGGTTTGCGAGGCAAGCGTGGGATTCTTACGTGCGCCTTAATAATAGCCTGTAGAACTGAAGGTTTGGGCGCCGGATTGCCTGCAATGCCCTTTCATTACCGTCAAATCGCGCGATGCGGGGTGCATCGAGGCATCTGATCGCTTGTATTACGCAGTAATACTGTCGATAAATCGTGCCAATTTAATGTCTCGCTCGGTCAAGCCATTGGCTTCGTGCGTCGACAAGGTGATTTCCACCTTGTTGTACACGTTGAACCATTCCGGATGGTGATCCATTTCCTGCGCCTTGATCGCCACGCGCGTCATGAAGCCGAATGCTTCGTTGAAGTCGGCGAACTTGAAGTGGCGCTGGATCGCGTCGCGGCCCGCCACGGCTTGCCAGCCGTGCAGTTCAGCCACTTGCGTGGCGCGTTCTTCGGAAGTCAGTTTGCTAATCATGGTGCTACCTCGTTGATCTGAACAGGCGCGCCGGCAGGCGTGCGTATCCGCTATTTTTTCACGGATGGCATCAGTCTGCTGTCGGCCTGCTCAGGCTGCGTTGTCAGATATCGCCGTCGGCTTGCCAGCCTTCCTGCGAGCCGCGCGTGATCACGCTATCGTCTTCGAGCACGTCGCCTGCCGCGAACGCCGGCTCTGCGGCCAGCTTGGCCAGCAGCGGGGCGAAGTCGGTCTGCGTGACGCCGAACAACTGCGCGAAGTCGTCGATCACGAAGTAGGTTTTCTGGAACGTGTCGATGCGATAGCGCGTGCGCATCACGCGTTCGAGGTCGAAGCCGAGCCGGTTCGGCGCCGCGCTTTGCTGGCTGTAGAGCGTCTCGCCTTTGCTCGAGACGATGCCGGCACCGTAGATCTTCACGCCGTTCGGACTCGCCGCGTCGCGGATCAGGCCGAACTCGACGGTGTACCAGTAGAGCCGGGCGAGCAGCGGCAGGGCGCCGGCATCATTGGCGGCAAGCGCCGCGCGGCCGTACGCGTGCATGTAGTCCGCGAACACCGGATTGATCAGCAGCGGTACGTGGCCGAACAGATCGTGAAAACAGTCCGGTTCCTGCAGATAATCGAGTTGGTCGGGGCGGCGCATCCACCATGTCACGGGAAAGCGGCGGTTCGCCAGATGCTCGAAGAACACCTGGTCGGGCACGAGTCCGGGCACGGCGACGATTTGCCAGCCCGTCGCGGGCGTCAGCCTGGCGTTGATTTCGTCGAATGAGGGCACACGGTCGTGCGGCATGCCGATACAGTCGACACCTGCCAGAAACTCGTCGCACACACGGCCCTTGAGCAACGCTGTCTGGCGTGCATAAAGCTGCTGCCATACAGCGTGGTCGACCGCGCCGTAGCGCTCGGTCGGCTGGTCGATGGTGAAGTCGGCGCGGGTTTCGAGGCCGGCGTCGAATTGCTCTTTGAGTTTGGCGGTGTTGGCGGTGGACATGATGCTGCGCGCTCTACGGTGTCTGCGGGTTGAAACGGTGATGCAAGTGTAGAGCGGCAGGCGTGCGGAATGGGCGCAATGTTGGCGTTATGGCGTGTCAATATGCAATAATCATGCATCAATTGCCGATTCAATGCGGATATCAATCATGTTAGAACTCGATCACTTCGATCTCGCGCTGCTGGACGTGCTTCAGCGCTTCGGCCGGGCCACGCATCAGCAATTGGCTGAGCAGGTGCCGCTGTCACCGTCGCAGATTGGGCGGCGCTTGCAGCGCCTGGAGCAGGTGGGTGTGGTGGACGGCTACCGCGTCGTGCTGCGCCCGGAAAAACTCGGGCTCGGCGTGACGGCGTTTACGAGTCTGAAGTTGAAGCATCACGGCGACTCGATCATCGAGCAATTCCAGCAACAGATCGAGGTGCTGCCGGAAGTACTGGAATGCCACGCGGTGGTCGGCGACGCCGACTATCTGCTGCGCATTGTCGCGCCCGATCTGAACTATCTGTCGACGTTCGTGATGAAGAAATTGATGCGTGTGCCGGGCGTCGACAGCGTGCGCTCCAATATCGTGTTGACCACCTTCAAGCGTAATGGGCCGTTGCCGCTCGGCCATCTGTCGCCGGGGGCGGCCGCCGCTTGATGCGGGGCTGTCCGGGGTTTCTGGTGTTGAGGGAGGTTACGAAGGGGCGCGGTTCCTGGATTGACCTCACCGCGACCCTTGATGCTTAAGTTTTACGCAGCCTGCTTCGGCTCGGTGTCCGGGCTCAACAAATCCACATAGGCCACCGCCACAAGGTCCGATTCCGGTACGCCGAGGGTCTGGAACATCGCGTGTGCTTCGGCGTGACCGCCTTCTTCGTCGTCGTCCTGAGCCAGCAGCACTTCGAGTTCGACGAAGTCGCCGAGCCCGTCAACGCGATCCAGATGGATCCGCGTACGTCCCGTCAGATAAACGTGACGTTCCTTCGTGACGATGCCACGCGTGGTCAGCGCCGTGGCGAGCAGCGCGTGCATCGCCTCAGGGTTGGTCACCGGGCTACGCGTGTAATACGACGCCTTCGGACCGTCGCGGTCGTCGCGCTGGTAGAAGATCAGTTCGGCTGGCGTGCCGTCGTCGAACTGGCGCAGCTTCAGGCGGCCACGCGGCACGTCGTAGAAAAAGTCCTGCTGACGGAAGATCAGCGGCGCATCCGGCGCAAGCTTCGCGGCGCGTTCACGCAGTTGTTCGAAATGCTGGGCGCGGGCTTTGATTTCAATGTTGCGTGCCATGTCAGGCTCCTGTCGAAGGATGGCGTGGTCGGCAGCTTCCGGTGGTGCCGGGGCGAAGCTGCCGGGAAGGACGAAGTCAGACGGAACAGAAACGATGCGGGGCCGGCGCGTGAGCGCGAACCCTCAATCTAACAAAAAGTGCGTGACGGTGTGGTTTCAGATGACGGGGCCAGCAAAGCCGGGCTTCGAGGCGAACCTCGATTGACCGCCTGCGAGCTTGCTCTGCTTACGCCACCAGCCGAAAGCGGTCTGCGAGGGCACGCGGAGAGATGACAATCGGTCGCATGGTGCGCGGCTGTCATGAGAGCAGCTCATATCGCCCTTGCGGCCGTGGTGCCCTCAGGCGTGGGTCCGCGCCGGCCTTGACGCCGTCCTCAAGTCGCCCATTGCTGCTCGATCAGCTTCAACGCCGCGGCGATCGCTGGTTCGTCCTTGCGCTCGGCGAGCGTGATGAAGCTGAGCTGGGTCGGCACGGTGACGCCTTCAACAATGGTCAACGCGTGTGCATGTGCTTCGGCAATTGCGGTGGCATCGCGCGCGAGCGTCAGACCGACGCCTGACTTGACCAGATCGAGCATCGACGGCTCCTGATCCACTTCCGCCACCTTAACCGGTTTGACGCCGGCCTCACCGAAGCAGCGCGACAACAACCTGTTGTGCGCGGACGCAGGCGGCGTCCAGATCCATGGCAGTGCGGCGAGCGAACGCCAGTCGCGCGCGCCCTTCACGCGATCTTTCCAGCCCGCCGGCGCCAGCACGCGGTACTGGAAGTGCGTGAGCGTGACGGCATGAAAGGCAGCGCCGTCGCGGGCATCGTCATCGGATGGTAGGCCGATGTAGTAACCCACATCCAGTTCACCGGCACGAACCTGTTCGAGCACCCAGCCCGACATCCCGTGGCGCAAGGCCGTTTCGATGCGCGGCCAGGTTTCCACCAGTTGCTTGAGAAAGCCGCCGAGGCGCAGAAACGCCGGATCGAGAATCGTGCCGATCCGCAAACGACCGCGCACTTCGTGGCGCAGCGACGCCGCCGCTCGCTGCACGTCGCTCGCGGCGCCCAGCGCACGTTCGGCGTGGGGCAACAGGGCCTGACCGTCGCGGGTCAGCGAAAGCCCGTGCGAGGTCCGCGTGAACAGCGTCACGCCGAGCGTCTCCTGCAAATGCTTGATTTGCAGGCTGACGGCGGGTTGGGTCAGGTGAAGCTGCACTGCGGCACGCGTGAGGTTGCCCTCGCGTGCCACGGTGACGAACGCCCGTAGCAGAGTCAGATCCATATCCTGATATTAGCTCGCCTTATAGCGCAGTTGAGCATTACTCATTGGATTTGTCGCCCCGAAGCGCCGTACGCTTGCGTTCATCACGCCGTTCGCGGTGGGCGGAAGACCTTCATAGGAAGAGGACAAGAACATGAGCGAGACATATCAGGACGAGGCTGTCCGGAGCGAGACGAGCGCACGCGCGCTGACCCATTTCATCAACGGCAAGATGGTCGAGGGAACGAGCGGCCGCTTCGCTGACGTCTTCAATCCCGCGCTTGGCAGCGTGAGCGCACGCGTGCCGCTGGCGAGTGTCGCTGAGGTGGATGCGGCGGTCGCTGCCGCCAGTGCTGCGTTTCCTGCATGGAGCGAAACCGCGCCGATCAAGCGGGCGCGCGTGCTGTTCAAGTTCAAGGAATTGCTCGACCGTCACCATGACGAACTGGCGGAATTGATCACGCGCGAGCACGGCAAG
This sequence comes from Paraburkholderia aspalathi, assembly GCF_905220735.1. Lineage (NCBI taxonomy): Bacteria > Pseudomonadati > Pseudomonadota > Betaproteobacteria > Burkholderiales > Burkholderiaceae > Paraburkholderia > Paraburkholderia aspalathi. The sequence continues at coordinate 152,608 of NZ_CAJNBA010000006.1, read as the reverse complement.
GTGTTTTCCGATGCGAAGGGCGAGGTGATGCGCGGCATCGAGATCGTCGAGTTTGCGTGCGGCATTCCGAATCTGCTGAAGACCGACTTCACCGACCAGATCGGCGGCGGCATCGACAACTGGAATCTGCGTCAGCCGCTGGGCGTGGTTGCCGGCATTACGCCGTTCAATTTCCCGATGATGGTGCCGTGCTGGATGTTCCCGGTGGCGATCGCATGCGGCAACACGTTCGTGCTGAAGCCATCGGAGCGTGATCCGTCGGCATCGAACCGTCTTGCTGAATTGTTCAAGGAAGCCGGGTTGCCGGACGGCGTGTTCAACGTCGTGCATGGCGACAAGGTGGCGGTGGATGCGTTGCTCGTGCATCCCGAGGTGAGCGCGTTGTCGTTTGTCGGTTCGACGCCGATTGCCGAATACATCTATACGGAAGGCACGAAGCACGGCAAGCGCGTGCAGGCTTTGGGCGGGGCGAAGAATCACCTCGTGGTGATGCCGGACGCGGATCTCGATCAGGCGGTCGATGCGTTGATTGGCGCGGCGTACGGTTCCGCCGGCGAGCGGTGCATGGCGATTTCGGTGGCGGTTGCGGTCGGACATATTGCCGATGAACTGATCGAGCGACTGACACCGCGCGTGAAGAGCCTGAAGATTCTGAACGGCATGGAATCGGAAGCCGAGATGGGGCCGTTGGTGACGGCGGCGCATCGCGAGAAAGTGGCCGGTTATATCGATGCCGGCGTTGCGGCGGGTGCGAAGCTGGTGGTCGATGGGCGTGGCCATCAGGTGGCTGGGCATGAGAAGGGATTCTTTCTCGGCGGCACGTTGTTTGATGATGTCTCGACCGATATGAAGATTTATCGCGAGGAGATTTTCGGTCCGGTGTTGTGTGTTGTGCGGGTGCCGGATTTTGCTTCTGCTGTTGAGCTGATTAACGCTAACGAGTTTGCTAATGGGGTGTCGTTGTTCACCTCTGATGGTGGTGTGGCTCGGGCGTTTTCGCGGCAGATCCAGATTGGGATGGTGGGGATTAATGTGCCGATTCCTGTGCCGATGGCTTGGCATTCTTTTGGTGGGTGGAAGAAGTCCCTCTTCGGGGATCACCATGCGTATGGGGAAGAAGGCGTGCGCTTCTATACTCGCTATAAAAGCATCATGCAGAGGTGGCCCGATAGCATCGGGAAGGGGGCTGAGTTCACTATGCCAGTAGCGAAGTAGACTTTTTTTGCCTTTGCGGCGCTTTTTGTCAGGGTTCTTGGGGCTTTGGCCTTTCCTTGATTTGCTTTTGGTTTATTAGCGTTCCCCCTGTGCGGGGGGGCACCTACTTTTCTTTGCCGCCGCAAAGAAAAGTAGGCAAAAGAAAGCGGCTAGAAGCCCCTGCTAAGCGGGCACGGTGGTCTGCTGCGGGTAGTGGTGCGACTGGAATCCGTGTTCTCGCACAGTCCGCGTTAGTGACAAAGGAGTCATCAGCTCCCACTCCGCACTACGTGCGTCGCGGACGGGTATGCATGGGAAACCACGGGCTTCGGTTGAGGTTTGTGGGGGCCGTCGGCTTCGCCTCGGCGAGGTGCTTGATTAGTTAGTGGCGCGTGCTAGGCGCTCGATGTGAAGGCAGCGATTGCGAGTGGGGTAGGCCTGAGTGAACGGATGGTTTTATGAACTACTCTTCGGCGCGCGTAGCGCCGCCGGAAGTATGACTCCCTTGTCACAAGCACGTGCAGCGGCACGAACCCAGATTCCAGTCGCACCACTACCCGTTGCAGACCACGGTGCCCACTTAGCATTAGCGGTTTGAGCTGCTTTCTCTTGCCTACTTCTCTTTGCAGCAGCAAAGAGAAGTAGGTGCCGCCCCGCACAGGGGCAACGCTAATAGACCACTAACAAAGCAAGGAAAGGCACCAAAGCCAGAACAAGGAAAGGCCAACGCCGTAAGAACACAGACAATAAGCGCCGCGAAAGCAAAAAAGCTTAGGAGACAAAACGATGAACACCCCAGAAAACACACAAACAAAAACCCGCCGCCTGGAAGGCGAATTCGACTACATCATAGTCGGCGCCGGCACAGCAGGTTGCGTCCTCGCCAACCGCCTATCGGAAGATCCAGAGGTGCAGGTCCTCCTGCTGGAAGCCGGCGGCAAAGACGACTACCACTGGATCCACGTACCGGTAGGCTACCTCTACTGCATTGGCAATCCCCGCACAGATTGGCTCTACAAAACCCAGTCAGAACCCGGCCTGAACGGCCGCTCCCTCTCATACCCGCGGGGCAGAGTACTAGGCGGCAGCTCCTCCATCAACGGCATGATCTACATGCGCGGCCAACGCGAGGACTACGATGAATGGGCTCGCGTCACCAATGACGCCTCCTGGTCCTGGAACTCTGTCCTCCCCATCTTCAAACGCAGCGAAGATCACCACGCCGGCGCGTCCGAATCGCATGGAGCAGGCGGCCCATGGCGCGTCGAAAAACAACGCCTGAAATGGAAGATCCTCGAAGAGTTTTCACAAGCCGCACAACAAACCGGCATACCCGCTACCGATGACTTCAATCGCGGTGACAACACCGGTGTCGGTTACTTCGACGTCAATCAGAAACGCGGCATCCGTTGGAACGCGTCGAAAGCCTTTCTGCGTCCGGCGCTTAGGCGACCCAATCTCACCGTTATCACCGGTGCCCATACACAGCGCGTCGTGTTCGAGGGACGTCGCTGCACCGGCGTCGAATATCGCGGCGACAACACGGACTATCTCGCCAAAGCCCGTTGCGAAGTGATCCTCAGTTCCGGTGCGGTCAACTCGCCGCAATTGCTCGAACTCTCCGGTATCGGTAATGGTGCGCGCCTCCAGAATCTCGGTATCGAGGTTGTGAAGGATCTGTGCGGCGTCGGCGAAAATCTGCAGGACCATCTGCAGTTGCGCATGGCCTATAAAGTCGACGGCGTGCGTACGCTCAATACCGCTTCCGCGCATTGGTGGGGCAAGCTGATGATCGGCATGCAGTACGCGTTCTTTCAAAGCGGCCCCATGTCGATGTCACCATCGCAACTCGGCGCGTTCGCCAAGTCCGATCCGAATGACCGCTCGCTCACGCGTCCCGATCTCGAGTATCACGTGCAGCCGCTCTCACTCGATCGCTTCGGGGAACCGTTGCATCGCTTCAATGCATTTACCGCGTCGGTGTGTCAGTTGCGGCCAACCTCGCGTGGCAGTATTCACGTCGGATCGCCCGATGCGTCGGCGCCGCCGTTGATCGCACCAAACTATCTGTCCACCGATTACGACCGGCACGTCGCTGCCAACGCATTGCGTCTGACGCGCCGCATTGCCGCGGCGCCTGCGCTCGCGCCCTATCGGCCGCAAGAGATTCTGCCCGGTATCCAGTATCAGACCGAAGAAGAACTTCAGCAGGCCGCGGGCGCGGTCGGTACCACCATCTTTCATCCGGTCGGCACTTGCCGGATGGGCACCGCCGACGATCCCGCCGCGGTCGTCGACAATCGCCTACGAGTTATCGGGGTTGACGGTTTACGGGTGGTCGACGCATCAATCATGCCGTCCATCACCTCGGGCAACACCAACTCGCCGACACTGATGATCGCCGAGCGCGCCAGCGACATGATCCGCGAAGACCGTCGCGCACGCTCGGGCGGCAATGTGCTGGTTCAGACTAGCGGTGCGCCGTCCATGTCAGCCGTGTGACACTCGGCGTGACTGTGGGAGCCGAAGCCGCGGTGCGTGCCTCGGACTTTGCCTGGCATGCCTCGAGCGTGATGGAAGCAGCGCTCGCGGATCCCCCTGGCGCCTGCCGAGCAAGGTTGACGCATCGCGTGCGCATCCTTCAGGCGCCCCGAGTAAGGGTGGCGTGCCGCTTGAGCACGCCTCGGGCCCGCTTCAAACAGTCGTCATCCACTAAGTGCAAATCCCAATGAATGCGCTGCATCATTGGCGCGACAATGGCAGCCATGCTGCGTGCCGCCCATGGATTACCGTCCGGATTGGTGCAGTACGCCAACGAGCGGCACGGGGTGCCGCCGTCACACATAAAAGTCGCGCAGCCGTTCGCGCGGAAGATCGTAATGCTTCGCCTTACTCCGTATGGAAGGGAACATGATTCTCGGCGATACGATTCTCGAAACGCGCGGCCTCACCCGCGAGTTCAAAGGCTTCATCGCCGTGAACGGGGTGAACCTGCGCGTGCGCCGTGGCTCGATCCATGCGCTGATCGGCCCTAATGGGGCAGGCAAGACCACCTGCTTCAATCTGCTCACCAAATTCCTTGAACCGACCGCGGGCCAGATCGTCTTCAACGGAATCGACATCACCAGTGAACGCCCGGCGCAAATCGCCCGGCGCGGCATCATCCGCTCGTTTCAAATTTCTGCTGTATTTCCGCATCTGACAGCATTGCAGAATGTGCGCATCGGTTTGCAGCGTGTGCTCGGCACGGCATTTCATTTCTGGAAGAGCGAACGCACGCTGCGTCAGCTCGACGATCGGGCCATGGACTTGCTCACCCAGGTCGGATTGACCGATTTCGCCGACGTGCTCACGGTAGAACTGTCCTACGGCCGCAAGCGCGCGCTCGAAATCGCCACCACGCTCGCGATGGAGCCCGAGTTGATGCTGCTCGACGAACCAACACAAGGCATGGGCCATGAAGACGTCGATCGCGTCACGGCCTTGATCAAGAAGGTATCGAGCGGCCGCACGATCCTGATGGTCGAACACAACATGAACGTGATCGCCGGCATCTCCGACACCATCACCGTGCTGCAACGAGGCGAGGTGCTCGCGGAAGGCAGCTATGCCGAAGTGTCGAAGAATCCGCTCGTGATGCAAGCCTATATGGGCAGCGCCGACGCGGCGCTCGCCGGAGCCCACGCATGAATACGATTGCGGAGCGCGAAAGTCTCGAAGTGAGCGACACGGCTGGCGGTGCCCCCGCGCTGGAGATCACGGGTTTGCAGGCATGGTACGGGGAGTCCCATATCCTGCATGGCGTCGATCTGACGGTGAACCGCGGCGAAGTCGTCACGCTGCTGGGCCGTAACGGCGCGGGGCGCACCACCACACTGCGCGCGATCATGGGGCTGACCGGCCGGCGCACCGGCTCGATCCGCATTAGTGGCCGCGAAACCATCAACCTGCCCACACATCGCATCGCTCACTGCGGCATCGGTTACTGCCCGGAAGAGCGTGGGATTTTTTCGAGCCTCTCGTGTGAGGAAAACCTGCTGTTGCCGCCGCCCGTCGGCGACAAGGCGCACATGATGTCGCTCGAAGAAATCTATTCGATGTTCCCGAATCTGCAGGAACGCCGCATGAGCCAGGGCACGCGGCTCTCGGGTGGCGAGCAGCAGATGCTGGCGGTCGCACGCATTCTGCGCACCGGCGCGAGTTTGTTGCTGCTCGACGAAATCTCGGAGGGCCTGGCGCCAGTCATCGTGCAGGCGCTGGCCCGCATGATCATGACGCTCAAGGCGCGCGGCTACACGGTTGTGATGGTCGAACAGAATTTCCGCTTTGCCGCGCCACTCGCCGATCGCTTCTATGTGATGGAGCATGGTGCGATCGTCGAACACTTCGAGGCCGGCGAGCTTGAAAGCAAGATGCCGGTGCTGCACGACTTACTGGGCGTATAGACAGGAAGTAACGAGAAACGTCCGATTGCCTCTGATAACCACAAGCGAAGAAACCAGGAGACAGGAATGAAAAAGAACCCACTCGCGCGGCTTGCCACACTCTGTTTCGCGGTTGCCGCCGGCGCCGCGTTGACGATGGGCAGCGCGCAGGCCGCTGACGATGCCGTGAAGATCGGCTTCATCACCGACATGTCGGGTCTGTATGCGGATATTGATGGCCAGGGCGGTCTCGAAGCGATCCGCATGGCCGTGGCCGACTTCGGCGGCAAGGTCAATGGCAAGCCGATCTCGGTGGTCTATGCCGATCACCAGAACAAGGCCGACATCGCGGCGTCGCGGGCGCGCGAATGGTTCGATCGGGATGGCGTCGATCTGCTGATCGGCGGCACGAATTCGGCAACCGGGCTGTCGATGAACACGGTGGCTGGTGAGAAGCACAAGGTTTATATCAGCATCGGCGCGGGCGCCGACACCCTGACCAACGAGCAGTGCACACCGTACACGATCCACTACGCGTACGACACGACGGCGCTCGCCAAGGGCACGGGCTCGGCGGTGACGAAGCAGGGCGGCAAGACCTGGTACTTCCTGACCGCTGACTATGCGTTCGGCAAGGCACTCGAAAAGAATACGTCGGACGTCGTGAAGGCCAACGGCGGCCAGGTGCTGGGCGCTGTGCGTCATCCGCTTTCGGCATCGGATTTCTCGTCTTTCCTGTTGCAGGCGCAAGCGTCGAAGGCGCAGATCCTCGGCCTCGCTAACGCGGGCGGCGACACGATCAACTCGATCAAGGCCGCCAAGGAATTCGGCATCACGAAGACGATGAAGCTGGCCGCACTGCTGATGTTTATCGACGACGTCCACAGTCTGGGTCTGGAAACGACCCAGGGCCTGGTGCTGACGGACAGCTGGTACTGGAACAAGGACGCCACTACGCGCGCGTGGGCGCGGCGCTACTTCGACAAGATGAAGAAGATGCCGTCGAGCCTGCAGGCTGCCGACTACTCCGCGACCATGACCTACCTGAAGGCCGTGCAGACGGTCGGCTCGACCGACTCCGACAAGGTAATGGCGCAACTGAAGAAGGCCAAGATCGACGACTTCTACGCGAAGGGCTACATCCGTCAGGACGGCAGCATGATCCACGATATGTACCTGATGCAGGTGAAGACGCCGGCCGAATCCAAAGAGCCGTGGGACTACTACAAGATCACTGCGACGATTCCCGGCGAACAGGCGTTCACGACCAAGGCTGAAACGCGCTGCGCGATGTGGAAATAAGCGTAGGTTGATAACCAGTTGACCGTCTGTCAGCCGTTTCTGGCGGGAAATATATAGCGCCGTTTTGGTACACAGACTGATGGTCAGCTGCTTCATGTGCCGCGCGCGATCGAGCGGATGGCTCGCCGGCCGCGCGCCGGCGGGATCATACGTAACCGATCTCACCCTGACGTTGGCTTAAGGGATTAAGGCTTCAATGGAAATCTTTGGCGTTCCGCTACCGGCGATGCTGAGCCAGTTGCTGCTGGGGCTCGTGAACGGCTCGTTCTATGCGATTCTCAGCCTGGGTCTGGCGGTGATCTTCGGCTTGCTTAACGTGATCAATTTCGCGCACGGCGCGTTGTTCATGCTCGGCGCAATGCTCGCGTGGATGGGCCTGTCGTATTTCGGCCTGCCGTACTGGGTGATGCTGGTGCTCGCGCCGCTGATCGTCGGCGTGTTCGGCATCGTGATCGAACGCTCGATGCTGCGCTGGCTGTACAAGCTTGATCACCTCTATGGGCTGCTGCTCACTTTCGGGCTCACGCTGGTTGTCGAAGGCGTGTTCCGCTCGATTTACGGGTCGTCCGGCCAGCCATACGACGTGCCGTCGGCGCTCTCCGGTGCGACCGATCTCGGCTTCATGTTCCTGCCGAACTATCGCGCGTGGGTAGTGGTGGCGTCGCTCGTGGTCTGCTTCGCCACGTGGTTCGTGATTGAGAAGACGCGCCTTGGCGCCTACCTGCGCGCGGGCACCGAGAATCCGAAACTGGTCGAGGCGTTCGGTGTCAACGTGCCGTTGATGATCACGCTCACCTATGGCTTCGGCGTCGCGCTGGCCGCGTTCGCCGGCGTGCTGGCCGCGCCGGTGATTCAGGTCTCGCCGTTGATGGGCCAGCCGATGATCATCACCGTGTTCGCGGTGGTCGTGATCGGCGGCATGGGTTCGATCATGGGCTCGATCCTGACCGGCCTGCTGCTTGGCGTGATCGAAGGGCTGACGCGTGTGTTTTACCCGGAAGCGTCGGCGACCGTCGTCTTCGTGATCATGGCGCTCGTGTTGCTGGTGCGCCCGGCGGGTCTCTTCGGCAAGGAAAAATGATGCAGAGAAAAGTGCTCTACGGTCTGCTGCTGATCGCGCTTCTCGCGGTGCCGGTGCTCGGCATCTATCCGCTCTTCGTCATGAAGGTGCTGTGCTTCGCGTTGTTCGCCGCGGCCTTCAATTTGCTGATTGGATACACGGGGCTGCTCTCGTTCGGTCACGCAATGTTTCTCGCGTCGGCCGGTTACGTCACCGGCTATGCGATGCAGACGCTCGGCTTCTCTCCGGAGCTCGGTGTGCTGGCGGGCACCGCCACGGCGACGTTGCTTGGGCTGGTGGTCGGCCTGTTCGCGATTCGCCGGCAGGGCATCTACTTTGCGATGGTGACGCTGGCGCTCGCGCAGATGGTCTACTTCGTGTTCCTGCAAGCGCCGTTCACGCACGGCGAGGACGGCCTGCAAGGCGTGCCGCGCGGCAAACTGTTCGGCTTGCTGGATCTGTCGTCGGACGTGACGCTGTACTTTGTCGTGCTGGCCGTGATGGTGCTGGCATTCCTGCTGATCGTGCGGATCGTGCACTCGCCGTTCGGGCAGGTGCTGGTCGCGATCAAGGAGAACGAGCCGCGCGCCGTGTCGCTGGGTTACGATACCGATCGCTTCAAACTGCTGGCGTTCATTCTGTCTGCTGGGATCGCCGGTCTGGCGGGCTCGCTCAAGGTACTGGTGCAGGGCTTCGAGACGCTGAGCGACGCGTACTGGACCATGTCGGGTCTCGTGATCCTGATGACGCTGGTGGGTGGCATGGGAACGCTGTTCGGGCCGCTGCTCGGCGCGGCGCTGATCGTTGCGCTCGAAGACCGGCTCGGCGATATCGGCACGGCGCTGGCTTCGTCGACAGGCGTCGAATGGTTCCGCTCGCTGGGCGAATCCGTGACCATCGTAACGGGCGTGATTTTTATTGCCTGCGTGCTGGCGTTCCGGCGCGGTATTGTCGGCGAGATCATCGCGAGAGTGCGGCCATTGCGGGCCTGAAGCGGCAATGAGGCGGCAATGAGGCGGCAATGAATTTCAAATTGCTTTGGCATCCGATATAATTCGGCGCTCGTGAAATCGGTCAGGCTGGATCTTGCGTTGCGCGCAGGCCGGCCTCGCGCTAAATCGGAACAAAACGTGCCCCACATTTGTGCCGCAGTGCACCACTAGGGTAATTGCTAGTTGTAAGGGGGAGGGTGCTCGTTTAATCTTCATGCAGTTCTGATGCACCACGAATTTTGCAGGTGGAGAACGAGGAGACAATGAGGCACTCAGTGCCCAGACGAAAGCGCTGTTGGATTGATATCCAACAGCGCTTTTTATTTGTGCTTTTCGTTATTCGCCATTCAATCTCTCCGCTAATTCGGTGACCCTTTTTTATTCACCGAGCCACCCCCGATTTCATCTGCCCTTACCCTGCAAAATGCTTGCAGCGCGGGGCTTTCGTCCGCTAAACTTGCCATTCACCGACCGAGCGGTCGGTGATTCAAGTCTGCGGATTTGGATTCAAATGAATAACGGGGTAGACAGAGGAGCGGGATGAAGTCGGCATTGCGTTGGATGAGCGCGGCATTGGTCGCCACCGGGGTATCCGCGGCATGGAGTGGCCAGGCATTCGCGGACGTGAAAATCGGCGTCACGGTGTCGGCAACAGGGCCGGCTGCGTCGCTTGGTATTCCGGAAAAGAACACGATCGCGCTGCTGCCTAAAGAAGTGGCAGGGCAGAAGATTGACTACATCGTGCTCGACGACGCCACGGATTCAACCCAGGCCGTCAAGAACGCACGTAAGCTCATCAGCGAAGATCATGTGGATGCGTTGATCGGCTCGACCGTCGTGCCGAACTCGCTGGCCATGATCGACGTCGCCTCCGAAAGCACCACACCGATGATCTCCATGGCCGCCGCGGCGAGCATCGTGGAACCGATGGATGCGAAGCGCGCGTGGGTCTTCAAGACACCGCAAAACGACATTCTGATGGCCACCGCGATCGCGCAGCATATGTCGAATCACGGTGTGAAGACGGTCGGTTTTATCGGCTTCGCGGATGCGTACGGCGAGAGCTGGTTCAAGGAGTTCGGCAAGGCGGCCGATCTCGCGAAGATCAAGATCGTCGGGAACGAACGCTTCGCGCGCAACGATGCTTCGGTGACCGGCCAGGTGCTGAAGATCATGTCGCAGAATCCGGATGCGGTGCTGATCGCCGGTGCGGGCACACCGGCCGCATTGCCGCAGAAAACCCTCAAGGAACGCGGCTACAAGGGCAAGTACTATCAGACGCACGGCGTCGCCAATAACGACTTCCTGCGCGTGTGCGGCAAGGATTGCGAAGGCACCTATCTGCCGGCTGGTCCGCTGCTGGTCGCTGACCAATTGCCCGATTCGAACCCGGTGAAGAAGTCCGCGCTCGCCTACAAGCATGCGTATGAAGCGGCGTACGGCGCCGGTTCGGTCTCGACATTCGGCGGTCACGCTTGGGATGCAGGCTTGCTGTTGCAACGCGCGATCCCGCTTGCGCTGAAGAAAGGTCAGCCGGGCACGCCTGCGTTCCGCGAAGCGCTACGTGCGGCACTCGAAAACACGAAAGACATGCCCGCTTCCCACGGCATCTTCAACATGAGCGCGAACGACCACGCTGGTCTCGACCAGCGGGCGCGTGTGATGGTGGAGATCGCCGGCGGCAAGTGGAAGCTGTCCGGCGACTGAGCGAAGGCGAAGCGATACGGGACCTACTCAAAAAAGACGCGTGCAGTTGCCGCGTCTTTTTTATTGCCCGCATTTGATGACTGGTGGAGCTTGAAGTGCGTTGGACAGGCGAAGGATCGGAGATGAAACATGGTCGAAGCGCGGCCTAAGCGGCCCGTTTCAGGACAAACCCGCATTCGGGCGACAGTCTATTGACCGTGAATGATGCAGAACGCAATACTACTAACATGTTAGTGTTTCGCGCATTAGAAATCGCAGTAGTGGTTCGCAGCAGGGGAGTGGCACCAGAACGGCGACGGCGTTGATGCTGAGCAGGGAAAACCATGCTTGGCATGCCAGAACCCTATAACTAGATTCAGACACCCGGCCCGTGCGCCGGATTACAGATACGCGCTTCAAAGCGTTTGGAGACTTGCATGAAAAAGACAAAGCAATGGGTACGCACCGGTATCGCGATGGCGTTGATGTGTGGCGCGGGCGCTGCGTTCGCGCAGGTGAAAATCGGCGTCACGCTGTCCACCACGGGGCCGGCTGCATCGCTCGGGATTCCTGAAAAGAACACGATCGCGCTGCTGCCGAAAGAGATCGGCGGCAAGACCGTGCAATACATCATCCTCGATGATGGATCGGACACCGGCAAGGCCGTGCAGAACACGCGCAAGCTGATCGACGAAGACCACGTCGACGCCATCGTCGGTTCGACCGTCACGCCGAATTCGCTGGCGATGCTCGACGCAGCGGCCGAAGGCAAGACGCCGATGATCTCGCTGGCGGCATCGGCTGCGATCATTTCGCCGATGGACGCCAAGCGCGCATGGGCCTTCAAACCACCGCAAAACGACAGCCTGATGGCTGACGCGATCGCCGACTACATGGAGCGTCACGGCGTGAAGACGGTTGGCTTCATCGGCTTCGCGGATGCGTACGGTGACGGCTGGAACAACGTCTTCACCGCGGCCGCCGCCGCGCATCATCTGAAGATCGTCTCCAATGAACGCTTTAACCGCACCGATGCCTCGGTGACCGGCCAGGTGCTGAAGACGATGGGCGCGAACCCGGATGCGGTGTTGATCGCGGGCGCGGGTACGCCGTCGGCGCTGCCGGCCAAGACGCTCAAGGAGCGTGGCTACAAGGGCAAGGTCTACCAGACGCACGGCGTCGCCAACAACGACTTCCTGCGCGTGTGCGGCAAGGATTGCGAAGGCGAACTCCTGCCGGCTGGTCCGATCCTCGTAGCCGATCAGCTGCCGGATTCGAATCCGGTGAAGAAGTCGTCGGAAGCCTACAAGGACGCGTATGAGAAAGCGTATGGCGCGGGCTCGGTGGCGACCTTCGGCGGTCACGCATGGGACGCCGGCCAGATGCTGCAAGCTGCGATTCCGGTCGCGCTGAAGACCGCTCAACCGGGCAGCGAAGCGTTCCGCATGGCACTGCGCAGCGCGCTTGAAAACATCAAGGAGCTGCCGGTTTCGCACGGCATCATGAACACCACGACGACCGACCACAACGGCCTCGACAAGCGCGCACGCGTGATCGTGCAGATCGTCGACGGCAAGTGGAAGCTGCTGAACGACTAACAACAAAAACGATACGCGCCTCTCGCGCAGCATGCGGCGCAAGACGCCGCATTGCCATTCTGTTCGATGACAATGGCAACGACCGCTGCGCCGTATTCCGGCGCGGCGGTCGCTTTTTCAGGCATCGCTGGTTAGTGGCCGGCCGCGAGTTCTGCCGCCACGACTGTTCCCGGTTTTGACTTCGACGCTTCAGGACGAGGAAGTATGGATCTATCAATTGCGGCGATCCTCGCACAGGACGGCATCACCACCGGCGCGATCTACGCGCTGCTCGCGCTTGCGCTAGTGCTGGTGTTCTCCGTCACGCGGGTGATCTTCATCCCGCAGGGCGAGTTTGTTTCGTACGGCGCGCTGACGCTCGCCGCACTGCAAACACAAAAATTTCCGGCCACGTGCTGGTTGTTGATGGCGATGGGCGCGGCATGCTTTGTCGTCGAGATAGCGGGGCTGGTGCGGCATCCCGAAAGACGCCGGCATGCGGCGCGCACACTGGTGATGCTGGTCGGCAAATATCTGCTGTTTCCGATTGCGGTGTACGCGCTCACGCAGGGTGTTTTCCTGCATCCGCTGCCGATGATCGCGCAGATCGCGCTGACGCTGCTGATCGTGATTCCGATGGGGCCTTTCGTCTACCGGCTCGCGTACGAGCCGATCGCGGAGGCGACCACGCTGCTGCTGTTGATCGTCGCGGTGGCGGTGCACTTTGCGATGGTCGGCCTCGGGCTCGTGATGTTCGGTGCGGAAGGCTCGCGCACCACGGCGTTCTCCGATGCGACCTTCAACCTCGGCACGCTGTCGATTTCCGGGCAAAGCCTGTGGGTGGTCGGCACGGCGGTGGTGCTGATCGGCGGGCTGTATCTGTATTTCGATCGCTCGATCTCCGGCAAGGCTTTGCGCGCAACGTCCGTGAACCGGCTCGGCGCGCGGCTCGTCGGCATCGGCACGACGCAGGCAGGGCGCCTCGCGTTCACGCTCGCGGCGGGCCTCGGTGCGCTGTGCGGCATCCTTGTCGCACCCTTGACCACCATCTACTACGACTCGGGTTTCCTGATCGGTTTGAAGGGTTTTGTAGGGGCAATTATCGGCGGGCTGGTCAGCTATCCGCTGGCAGCCGCCGGTTCGATCCTCGTTGGTCTTCTGGAGTCGTATTCGTCGTTCTGGGCGAGCGCCTATAAGGAAGTGATCGTGTTCACGCTGATCATCCCGGTGCTGTTGTGGCGGAGTCTGGCCAGCCCGCACTCGGAAGAGGAAGAGGAGTGACACGATGAAACGGATCATGCAAAACAAGTTCTTCTGGTTGTTCCTCGTCGTGCTGTTCGCGTTGCCGGTGCTGCCGCATCCGATTCATGTGCCCGAGTACTGGGTGACGTTGCTCAACTACATCGGCCTTTATTCGATCGTCGCGATCGGTCTCGTGCTGCTGACGGGTATCGGCGGGATGACGAGCTTCGGGCAGGCGGCGTTCGTCGGCATCGGCGCGTATGCGACCGCGTATCTGACGACGGCGTACGGTGTGTCGCCTTGGCTCGCGCTGATCGCGGGCGTGGTGGTAACGGCGCTGATCGCGCTGATGCTCGGGCTCGTGACGATGCGGCTTTCGGGTCACTTTCTGCCGCTCGGCACGATTGCTTGGGGGCTCGCGCTGTTCTATCTGTTTGGCAACCTGGAGATGCTCGGCAAGTACGACGGCATCAATGGGATTCCGGTGCTGAATGTTTTTGGTATCAACCTGGAGTCCGGCCGTCATATCTATTACCTGATCTGGGTGGTGGTGCTCGGCGCGGTGATTTCTGTTCAAAATCTGCTTAATAGCAGGCCGGGGCGGGCGATCCGTGCTTTGCGCGGCGGCGGCATGATGGCCGAAGCGATGGGCGTCAATACGGGCTGGATGCGTGTAGTGATCTTTGTCTACGCCGCGGTGTTGGCGTCGATTTCAGGCTTCCTGTACGCGCACCTGCAACGCGCGGTGAATCCGACGCCCTTTGGTCTGAACCACGGCATCGAGTTTCTGTTCATGGCGGTGGTGGGGGGCGTGTCGCATGTCTGGGGCGCTGTGCTCGGTGCGGCAATCCTGACCGTGCTGCAGGATTATCTGCAAACCCTGTTGCCGAAGCTGCTCGGCGAGAACGGCAACTTCGAAGTGATCGTGTTCGGCATCTTGATGGTGCTGTTGCTGCAATACGCTCGCCAGGGTGTCTGGCCATTTGTCGCGCGGTTTTTCCCGAAGGGGCCGCGTGCGCATCTGTCGGATCATGCGGAGCCGTTGCCGCAGCGCAGCAAGCCGGCGGCGGGCGAAAGCCTGCTAACGGTGAACAAGGCGCGCAAGCAGTTCGGCGGGCTGGTCGCGGTGAACGACGTCAGCTTCGAGGTGAAAGCCGGGCAGATCATCGGTTTGATCGGGCCGAACGGCGCTGGCAAGTCGACCACCTTCAATCTGGTCACGGGTGTGCTGCAGGCAACGAGCGGCGAAATCACGTTTTGCGGCGAGCGTATCGATTCGCTGAGTTCACGTGAAATCGTCAAACGTGGCATTGGCCGAACGTTCCAGCACGTCAAGCTGCTGCCGGGCATGACGGTGTTGGAGAACGTAGCGATCGGCGCGCATCTGCGTGGGCAGGCCGGTGTCTGGCGCAGCGTCGCACGCCTGAACGGTGGGGAAGAAGCGCGCTTGATGGCGGAAGCTGCTCGCCAGATTCGTCGCGTCGGACTTGAACAGCATATGTACGACGAGGCCGGTAGCCTGGCACTGGGGCAGCAGCGGATTCTCGAAATTGCCCGTGCGCTGTGCTGTGACCCGACCCTGTTGCTGCTCGACGAACCTGCCGCCGGTCTGCGGTATCAGGAAAAACTGCAATTGGCGGACTTGCTGCGCCGCCTTAAAGCCGAAGGCATGAGCGTGCTGCTGGTCGAACACGATATGGATTTCGTGATGAATCTCACGGATCGGCTGGTGGTGATGGAGTTTGGCACGCGCATCGCCGAAGGCTTGCCGCAGGATGTCCAGCAAGACCCGGCTGTGCTCGAAGCCTATCTGGGCGGGGTGGAGTGATGGAGAACACGATGAATGATGCTGCGCCGATTCTCGACGTGAACGGTTTGTCGGTCCGCTATGGCAAGGTCGAAGCGCTGCACGGCGCGGCAATTAAGGTGCGGCCTGGTCAGATCGTCTCGGTGATTGGTCCGAACGGGGCGGGCAAGTCCACGTTGCTGAACGCGATCATGGGCGCATTGCCGACCACGGGTCATGCGAAAGGCGCGGTCCTCTATCAGGGTGAAGACGTCAGCGCGGTGCCGGTTGAAAAGCGGGTCGCGCGCGGCATGTGTCTGGTGCCGGAAAAGCGCGAACTGTTTGCGTCGATGACTGTTGAAGACAATCTGGTTCTCGGCGCGTATCGGCGTAAGCGGGCAGGGGAGCGCAATTTTCTCGATCAGCTCGAGCCGGTCTTTACGCTTTTTCCTCGCTTGAAAGAGCGGCGGAAGCAGGCGGCCGGGACGTTGTCCGGTGGCGAACGCCAGATGCTTGCGGTGGGCCGTGCGTTGATGGGCAAACCCGATCTGTTGATGCTCGATGAGCCGAGCCTCGGCCTCGCGCCGCTGATCGTGAAAGAAATTTTCCACATTATTAGTGCGCTGCGGCAGACCGGCGTGGCGACGCTGCTGATCGAGCAGAATGCACGCGCCGCGCTCCAGATCTCTGACTACGGCTATGTGCTTGAAACGGGTGAACTGGCGCTGGAAGGGCCGGCCGCGGATCTGGCGCAGAATCCGCGCGTGATCGAGACATATCTGGGGCTGGCTAAGAAAGTGGCTTAGTTCTTCATTTTCGGTCGGATCGCTGCGGTTCAAAGCGGTGTGTTTCACGTGAAACACACCGCTTTTTTCTTGCCTGGCCATTCGGACGAAATTCGGGCCTAAACCGAACCCGTTATAATTCGCCCATACATTTTCCTTTGAAAGGCTCACGCGACGATCTGGCGTGAGATCCGCGATGCTTTTTCCCACAGAATTTGACGTAATCGTCGTCGGCGGCGGTCATGCTGGCACTGAGGCCGCCTTGGCCTCAGCACGCATGGGCAATACGACGCTCCTGCTGACGCATAACATCGAAACCCTCGGTCAGATGAGCTGCAATCCGTCCATCGGCGGCATTGGCAAAGGCCATCTGGTGAAGGAAGTCGATGCGCTCGGCGGTGCGATGGCGGCTGCGACGGATGAGGGCGGGATCCAGTTCCGCATCCTCAATTCGTCGAAGGGGCCTGCCGTTCGCGCGACGCGCGCGCAGGCGGACCGTCTGCTGTACAAGCAGGCGATCCGGCATCGGCTGGAGAATCAGCCGAACCTGTGGCTGTTCCAGCAAGCGGTCGACGATCTGATGGTGGAAGGCGACCGGGTGGTCGGTGCGGTGACGCAGGTGGGGATTCGTTTCCGCTCGCGCGCAGTCGTGCTGACGGCTGGGACGTTCCTCGACGGCAAGATTCACGTGGGTTTGAACAACTACACCGGTGGCCGTGCCGGCGATCCGGCAGCGGTGTCGCTGTCCGGTCGTCTAAAGGAGTTGAAGCTGCCGCAAGGCCGCCTCAAGACCGGGACGCCGCCGCGCATCGACGGTCGGACGATCGACTTTTCGAAACTCGAAGAACAGCCGGGCGATCTGGATCCGGTGCCGGTTTTCTCGTTTCTGGGGCGCGTCGAGCAGCATCCGCGTCAAGTGCCGTGCTGGGTCACGCATACGAATGAGCGGACGCACGACATCATCCGTGGTGGTCTCGACCGCTCACCGATGTACACCGGCGTAATCGAAGGGGTGGGGCCGCGCTACTGCCCGTCGATCGAAGACAAGATTCACCGTTTCGCGTCGAAGGAATCGCATCAGATCTTCCTCGAGCCAGAAGGGCTGACGACGAACGAGTTCTATCCCAACGGGATTTCCACCAGCCTGCCGTTCGACGTGCAACTGGAACTCGTGCGTTCGATGCGTGGCCTGGAGCACGCGCATATTCTGCGGCCGGGCTACGCGATCGAATACGATTACTTCGATCCGCGTGGGTTGAAGGCATCGCTGGAAACCAAGGTGATTAGCGGGTTGTTCTTTGCGGGACAGATCAATGGCACGACCGGCTACGAGGAAGCGGCTGCACAAGGCTTGCTGGCGGGGATCAACGCCGGCTTGCACGTACAGGGCAAGGACGCATGGTGTCCGCGCCGCGATCAGGCCTACCTGGGTGTTCTGGTCGACGATCTGGTGACGCAAGGGGTGTCCGAGCCGTATCGCATGTTCACGAGCCGCGCCGAATACCGTCTGAGCCTGCGCGAAGACAACGCCGATATGCGTCTGACGGAGATCGGCCGCGAACTCGGCGTGGTCGATGACGTCCGTTGGGACGCATTCAGCCGCAAGAGGGATGCTGTTTCACGTGAAACAGAGCGTCTTCGCACGACGTGGGTCAACCCCAAGACGCTGCCGGCCGAAGAAGCGACGGCATTGCTCGGCAAGCCGATCGACCACGAATACAGTTTGGCGGATCTGCTGCGCCGTCCGGGTGTGACTTACGACGGTGTCTGCGGTTTGCGCGAGGGTGCATGTGCTGCGCCTGAGACGCTAGCCGAAGACGACGTTCTGCTCGCCCAGATCAAGGAACAGATCGAGATCGGCATCAAGTATCAGGGCTATATCGACCGCCAGGCCGATGAGATCGAGCGGAATGAGTCGCACGAAAACACGCGTTTGCCGGAGGGGTTGGACTACGCCGAGGTAAGAGGGCTATCGTTTGAAGCGCGTCAGAAGCTGACGCAATTCCGCCCTGAAACTATCGGCCAGGCATCGCGTATCTCCGGCATTACGCCGGCGGCGATCTCCCTGCTGATGGTTCACCTCAAGCGTGGCTTGGGACGCCGTTCGACGAAACCCGCCGAACCCGGCGCGGAGAGCACGCCGGTGGTGCAATGACGGTGAGTCAGAAGGGAAGCGGTAATGAGGCATTGGCGCCGCTGCTAGCGGACGGCGTCCGCGAGCTCGGCCTCGCTCTCAGCGACGCGCAACTCGACAAACTGCTCGACTACGTTGCGCTGCTGTCCAAATGGAATGCCGTCTACAACCTGACGGCGATTCGCGATCCGCGGCAGATGCTGATCCAGCACATCCTGGATTCGCTTTCGATCGTGCCCCATCTCGCTACGCGCGGCGCGTCTTCGGTGCTGGACGTGGGCTCCGGTGGCGGCTTGCCTGGTATCGTGCTGGCCATCGTCCTGCCTGAGTGGACCGTCACCGTGAACGACATCGTGCACAAGAAGACGGCTTTTCAGGCCCAGGCCAAAGCCGAGCTCGGCCTTGCGAATCTGTCGGTTGTCACGGGCCGCGTCGAGACTTTGCGGTCGGGCGCCGAAGTACCGGCAAAGTTCGACGTAATCGTGTCGCGTGCATTCGCAGAGCTCGCGGATTTCGTTACACTGGCCCGTCATCTCGTTGCAGAGCACGGTGCGATCTGGGCGATGAAGGGGGTGCGTCCGGATGGTGAGATCGAGCGCCTGCCGGCGGGTGCCCATGTGGAGCAGATCATCCGGCTGAATGTGCCGTCGCTCGACGCTGAGCGGCATCTGATCAAGGTGCGGGTGGACGAGCGTAGGTGAGGGCCGCCACCAGTAGGTGCCAGGCACGCACCGCATACCACGAGCGCTTTCTACTTTATTCAAGCAGCAAAAGGGACACACCAACGATGGCAAAAATCTTCTGCGTTGCGAACCAGAAGGGCGGCGTCGGCAAGACGACGACGGCAGTCAATCTGGCCGCGAGCCTGGCAGCGCAGGGACAGCGAGTCCTTCTCATCGATCTGGACCCGCAGGGCAACGCCACGATGGGCAGCGGTGTCGACAAGGCTGCGTGTGCGAACACCGTCTACGAAGTGCTTGTGGATGGCGTAGCCGTGGCGGATGCGCGGGTGCGTCCGGAAGCCGTCGGTTATGACGTGCTGCCCGCGAACCGTGAACTGGCGGGTGCCGAAGTCGAATTGGTCAGCGTGCAGCACCGCGAGCGTCAACTGAAAGTCGCGTTGGCGGAGGTCGAGAGCGAATATGAATTCGTCCTGATCGACTGCCCCCCGGCTCTGTCGCTGTTGACACTCAATGGTCTGTGCGCCGCCCATGGCGTAGTGATCCCGATGCAATGCGAGTACTTCGCGCTTGAGGGACTGTCCGACCTGGTCAACACGATCAAGCAGGTGCACGCGAACCTGAATCGCGACCTGAAGGTGATCGGCCTACTGCGCGTGATGTTCGATCCACGCATCACCTTGCAACAACAAGTTTCGGATCAACTGAAAGAGCACTTTGGCGACAAGGTGTTCGACGTGGTGATCCCGCGCAACGTACGCCTTGCCGAGGCACCGAGCTATGGGTTGCCGGGCGTCGTGTTCGATAAGGCCTCGCGCGGTGCGCAGGCGTATGTGCAGTTCGGTGCAGAGATGATTGAGCGGGTGCGCACGTTGAATGACGCGCCCCAGGCGTCCTAAGCGGATCGAGGAAGCACGATGAACGCAGTAGCAAGAAAGAAAGGGTTGGGTCGCGGTTTGGAAGCATTGCTGGGTGGCAGTGCGGATATTACCGAGGCCGTCGTGATCGAGGGTGCACCGAACGTGCTGCCGCTCAGTAAGCTGCAGGCCGGCAAGTACCAGCCGCGTACGCGCATGGACGAGGGCGCGTTGCAGGAATTGGCCGCCAGCATCCGTGCTCAGGGGCTCATGCAGCCGATCCTGGTGCGGCCGGTGTCGGCGGATAAGTACGAGATCATCGCCGGCGAGCGGCGCTTCCGTGCGGCACGTATCGCCGGTCTCAATGAGGTGCCGGTGCTGGTGAGGGACGTGCCGGACCAGGCGGCCGCTGCGATGGCGCTGATTGAGAATATTCAGCGCGAAGATCTGAATCCGCTGGAAGAAGCGCAGGGTATTCAGCGCTTGCTCGACGAGTTCAATTTCACGCACGAGCAGGCGGCCGAATCGGTTGGCCGTTCGCGCAGTGCTGTGTCGAACTTGCTGCGTTTGCTGAACCTGGCGTCGCCGGTGCAGACGATGCTGCTGGCCGGCGATCTCGACATGGGGCATGCACGCGCGCTTCTGGCCGTCGACGCCGCGACGCAGATCACGTTGGCCAACCAGGTCGTCAACAAGCGCATGTCGGTACGCGAAACCGAAAAGCTGGTGACGACGACGACTAAAGTTGCGCCTGCGGTCAAGGCGCGAGCGAATCAGGACGGCGGCCGCGATACGCGACGGCTTGAGGAGGAATTGTCGGATCTGCTCGCCGCAACGGTAAAGATCAAGCTCGGCCGACGCGGCCGTGGCCAGGTGTTGGTGGACTTCGGCGATCTGGACGCGTTAGAAGGGATTCTCGTCCGGTTGCGCGGTAACGCTACGGCCTGATCGTGGCGGGTTGAATGGGAAGGATGTCGGGCATGCTTGTGGGCTGATTCCCGGTTCTCGCTCGCAAGCTGTTTGGCGCGCCTGGTGTGTTTTTCGGCGGAAGCGGTGGGGCAGTGGTCGTATTTGTCCCTCGCATCGCTCGTTTGATGGTCTCTCTGCTCGATCGATAACCTGCTTGGATATCAGTTGGATACCTAACTATATGTCGCGTTTAATAATAAGGATTGCGATTTATCGGCCTGCGCGGATATTTTCGTGGTGACGCAGATGTGGCCGGGTTGCGCTGCGATTTGAGCTGCTCGCGCAGGCTTAGCCATATTGCTGCGGCATTGCAACGGGTTCTGCATGCTCCGTCCTCACGTGCTGGGATTCGGCAGCGGGTGTTGGGTGCCGACGCGGGGATTGTTAAGGTGCGAGGGCAGGGCGGGGTCGGGATGACGTTGCAGGCGCCTGACTGCACGTTGGGTCGACCGTCCTGACAGAGGGTGAACCTCCGGCGATGTTTGTTCGCCATGGGAGGGACCAGGCCTGCAGTCGCCGTCGCGCATCTACCCGGCGCCGTCCTCCATGTCTACCAAACGTGGCAAAAAACATCGTCTGTTGCATTTTTGAGACGTCCGTAGCAGCGTCGAAACGATGCATCCGAGCGCTTCAAGCGGCCTGACTCAGCGCGCATGTTTTGCCATCCCCCGGCCGCCTTACATTTGCCGTGTACACACCGCCCGAGTTCGCGTTCCCGCATCGTGGCGGCCGTTTTCATGCTGGTTATTGAACGGCCTAAAGTCTTGAATTGCCTGCAACTATCGCTTACAATCGCCCGGATTTAATTGCACGGCAACCCCGTAAGCGCAGCGTAAGCTCGCGGGCTGGAACAAGACTTTCGGAACACTGCGATGGCGGTTAAAACGTCGAATCAAGCGCCGAAGAATGGGCGTGACGACCACCGCGCTGAACGCACCGTTTCCGTTGCGTCCACCGGTCAGCACGTTACAACTGACGATGCGTGGGATGTCGAGCAACAAGATAACAATATCGTTCCGCTCACGCGGGCTGAGGCTGAAAAGCTGTTTGGTCCGAATGTGAGTCGTCCATCGCGCGTCACGCCTTTCAAGGTCGTGGTGGCGCAAATGGTTTTGTCCCTGGGTGCTACGCTGGTGTGGTGGCTGTTCTACAAGCCGCCGGGCGCTGCTGCGCTGTCCGCGTTCCTGGGGGGAGCGATCTGCTGGGTGCCGGGCGCGTTGTTCGCGGCACGACTTAGAACGCTGAGCGGCGCCGAAACAGTGATGAGCTGGATGATCGGCGAAGCGCTCAAGATGGGGACAACGATCGCGATGTTTGTAGCCATCGCCTTCTGGTATCACGACGTACGCTGGGTGCCGCTGCTCGTGACTTACCTCATCGCGCTCAAGACATACTGGATCGCCCTCGCGTGGCGCTAAGGTAGGAGCAGAGAGTAGCAACACAAAATTCAGGCCGGCGCGCAGCGCTGGCGTAAGGAGTGCGGATATGACACGATCCGCACCCGGCGTGTTCCCGCAATAGAGAATTGCGGCGGGAACGGCCTAAGACGATTTTCGACAATTTGGGTGGCATTAACGATATGGCAGCTAGCGAAGGCACGCGCGCTCTGGATCCGTCCGAGTACATCGCGCACCACTTGCAGAACTTTTCCACCGCGCACCAGACGTCGATTTTCGACATTCACGTGTGGAATCTGGACACCCTTTTCTGGTCGATCGTTTGCGGTCTGGCCACGATCGCCATCCTGCATCTGGCGGCTCGTAAGGCAACGTCCGGTGTGCCGGGTCGTTTCCAGTGCGCGATCGAAATGCTGGTCGAGATGGTCGAAGATCAATCGAAGTCGATGATCCACGGCTCGCGTACCTTCATCGCACCGCTGGCACTGACCGTGTTCGTCTGGGTCGCGCTGATGAACTCGCTCGACTTCATCCCCGTCGACCTGCCGGGCCGCGTAATCGGCTGGCTGGGTTTGTCGGAAGCCATCCCCCACCATCGCATCGTGCCGACGGCCGACCTGAACGGTACGCTCGGTATCGCACTCGGCGTGTTCGCGCTGATGATTTACTACAACTTCAAGATCAAGGGCGCAGGCGGCTTCGTGCATGAACTGCTGTCGGCTCCGTTCGGCGCGCATCCGCTGCTGTGGATCCCGAACCTTGCATTGAACATCATCGAGTTCGTCGCAAAGACGGTTTCGCTCGGCATGCGGCTGTTCGGCAACATGTACGCGGGCGAGCTGTTGTTCCTGCTGATTGCTCTCCTCGGCAGCATGTGGGGTTTCGGCGCGGACGCGTCAGTGCTCGGCTTTATCGGCCACGTCATTGCAGGCACGGTCTGGGCGATCTTCCACATCCTGATCGTTCTGCTGCAAGCGTTCATTTTCATGATGCTGACGCTGGTGTACATCGGACAGGCACACGACAGCCACTAATCACGGCGTGTCGAACGACGAATTGTTTTAGTTTTGTTTTTATTAAATCCCAGTTCCAACCAGTTCTAAAAGACTTTTCACAAAGGAGTGATCATGCAAGCTTTCATCGCCAACATCCAGGGTCTGACCGCCATCGGTATCGGCATCATCATCGGCCTGGGTGCAATCGGCGCCTGTATCGGTATCGGCCTGATGGGTGGCAAGTACATCGAAGCATGTGCTCGTCAACCGGAACTGATGAACCCGCTGCAAACCAAGATGTTCCTGCTGGCTGGTCTGATCGATGCTGCGTTCCTGATTGGCGTTGGTGTGGCAATGCTGTTCGCGTTCGCGAACCCGCTGCTGTCGAAGCTGGCAGGCTGAGGTTCCTCGGAAGTTTGCGCCTGAGCTATAACTGGTAAAGGCGCAGGGCGGAACGGGCACTTGGGCGCTGATCGAATACAGAATCGATGAGCGCCTTGCCGTTTCACTTTCCGAACTAGCAACGTTTAAGGAAACACCGTGAATCTCAACGCAACCCTGTTTGCGCAAATGGTCGTGTTCCTGATCCTCGCGTGGTTCACGATGAAGTTCGTGTGGCCGCCGTTGATCAACGCCCTCGACGAGCGCTCAAAGAAGATTGCTGACGGTTTGTCTGCCGCTGAAAAGGGCAAGGCTGAACTCGAAGCCGCCCACAAGCGCGTCGACCAGGAACTGGCTCAGGCCCGCAACGACGGTCAGCAACGTATTGCTGACGCAGAAAAGCGCGCAGTGACAGTCGCCGACGAAATCAAGGCTCAAGCACAAGCTGAAGCCGCTCGCATCATCGCGCAAGCGAAGGCCGACGCGGAACAGCAAGTCGTGAAAGCCCGCGAAACGCTGCGCGGCGAAGTTGCTGCACTGGCAGTGAAGGGCGCTGAACAGATCCTGAAGCGCGAAGTCGACCAGGCAGCTCACGCTGACCTGCTGAATCAACTGAAAGCCGAGCTCTGATCATGGCCGAACTTGCAACCATCGCCCGTCCGTACGCAGAAGCGCTGTTTGGCGTGGCCGAAGCTGGTGACATCGCCGCCTGGTCCACGCTCGTGCAGGAGCTGGCACAGGTTGCGCGTCTGCCCGAAGTGCTGTCGATCGCCTCGAGCCCGAAAGTGAGCCGCGCACAGGTCAGCGATCTGCTGCTGTCCGCGGTCAAGTCGCCGCTCAAGGACAATGTGCAAGCGAAGAATCTGGTGCAAATGCTGGTCGATAACCATCGCCTGCAATTGCTGCCGGAAATCGCCACGCAGTTCGAAGAGTTGAAGAACGCCCGCGAAGGGGCGGCAGATGTGCTGATCGTCAGCGCATTCCCGCTCGAAGGCGCGCAGTTGAACGAACTCGTCGCAGGTCTCGAACGCAAATTCAAGCGCAAGCTGAAGCCGACGGTCGAAGTCGACTCGTCGCTCATCGGCGGCGTGCGCGTGACGGTCGGTGACGAAGTGCTCGATACCTCGGTCCGCGCGCGGCTTGCCAGCATGCAGACGGCTCTGACGGCCTGAAGCGCTTCGTAAGCGCTGAAGCGGCTGGCACGCAACAGAATTGACTATCAGGAGCGAATAATGCAACTCAATCCCTCTGAGATCAGCGAGCTGATCAAGAGCAGGATCCAGGGCCTTGAAGCGAGCGCAGACGTTCGCAACCAGGGCACCGTGATCTCCGTGACCGACGGTATCGTGCGTATCCACGGCCTGTCGGAAGTGATGCAGGGCGAAATGCTCGAATTCCCGGGCAACACCTTCGGTCTCGCACTGAACCTCGAGCGCGACTCGGTCGGCGCCGTGATTCTGGGTGAGTACGAACACATTTCGGAAGGCGACATCGTCAAGACGACGGGCCGCATTCTCGAAGTGCCGGTGGGTCCGGAGCTGCTCGGCCGCGTGGTCGATGCACTCGGCAACCCGATCGACGGCAAGGGCCCGATCAACGCGAAGAAAACCGACGCAATCGAAAAGATCGCTCCGGGCGTGATCTGGCGTAAGTCGGTTTCGGAACCGGTTCAAACCGGTCTGAAGTCGATCGACGCGATGGTGCCGGTTGGCCGTGGCCAGCGTGAGCTGATCATCGGTGACCGCCAGTGCGGCAAGACCGCAGTCGCAGTCGACGCGATCATCAACCAGAAGGGCAAGAACCTCTTCTGTATCTACGTCGCGATCGGCCAGAAAGCTTCGTCGATCATGAACGTGGTGCGCAAGCTGGAAGAAACCGGCGCGCTGGAATACACGATCGTCGTGGCCGCTTCGGCTTCGGAATCGGCTGCGATGCAGTACCTCGCACCGTACGCCGGCTGCACGATGGGCGAATACTTCCGCGACCGCGGTCAAGACGCCCTGATCGTTTATGACGATTTGACCAAGCAAGCCTGGGCATACCGCCAGATCTCGCTGCTGCTGCGCCGCCCGCCGGGCCGTGAAGCTTACCCGGGTGACGTGTTCTATCTGCACTCGCGTCTGCTGGAACGTGCTGCTCGCGTCTCGGAAGAGTACGTCGAGAAGTTCACGAACGGCGAAGTGAAGGGCAAGAGCGGTTCGCTGACGGCGCTGCCGGTCATTGAAACGCAAGCAGGCGACGTGACCGCATTCGTTCCGACGAACGTGATCTCGATCACCGACGGCCAGATCTTCCTGGAAACCGACCTCTTCAACGCAGGTATCCGCCCGGCAATTAACGCCGGTGTGTCGGTCTCGCGCGTGGGTGGTGCGGCTCAAACCAAGGTCGTGAAGAAGCTGTCGGGCGGTATCCGTACCGACCTCGCGCAGTACCGTGAACTCGCAGCGTTTGCGCAGTTCGCATCGGACCTCGACGAAGCAACCCGCAAGCAGCTGGAGCGCGGCCGCCGCGTGACGGAACTGCTGAAGCAGCCGCAGTATCAGCCGCTGCAAGTGTGGGAACTGGCTGTCGCGCTGTTCGCTGCGAACAACGGTTACCTCGACGACCTCGAAGTCGCGCAAGTGCTGCCGTTCGAAAAGGGCCTGCGCGATTACCTGAAGTCGAAGCACGCTGACCTGATCAAGCGCATCGAAGATACCAAGGAACTCTCGAAGGACGACGAAGCCCTGCTGCATACGGCTCTCAAAGACTTCAAGAAGTCCGGCGCTTATTGATCCGCGAATGATCCGCAAGGCATAAACGGACCTTGAAGCGGCGCGGGCCGCAGGCAACTGAACCCGCGCTGCTTCGATCAAGGAGCAAGCAATGGCTGGAATGAAGGAAATTCGCGGCAAGATCAAGAGCGTGCAAAACACGCGCAAGATCACGAAAGCGATGGAGATGGTGGCCGCATCGAAGATGCGCCGCGCTCAGGAGCGCATGCGCGCTGCTCGCCCGTATGCCGATAAGGTCCGAGATATCGCTGCGCACATGAGCCGTGCGAACCCGGAGTATCGTCACCCGTTCATGGTGTCGAACGAAGGCGCGAAAGCGGCCGGCATCATCCTCGTCACGACCGATAAAGGTCTGTGCGGCGGGATGAACACCAACGTGCTGCGTGCGTCGCTGCAGAAGTTCAAGGAACTGGAAGGCCAGGGCAAGACGATCGAAGCGACTGCGATCGGTACCAAGGGTCTGGGTTTCCTGAATCGTCTGCGCGCCAAGGTGGTGTCGAATGTCGTGCATCTGGGCGACACGCCGCACTTGGAAAAACTGATCGGCGCGGTGAAGGTGCAGCTCGACCTGTACTCGGAAGGCAAGGTTTCGGCGGTGTACCTCGCGTACACGCGCTTCGTCAATACGATGAAGCAGGAGCCGGTGATCGAGCAACTGCTGCCGCTGTCGGCAGACCAGTTCGAGCGCAAGGACGAAGACGGCACGACGCCGAGCACGCAGTGGGACTACATCTACGAGCCGGATGCACAGGCAGTGGTGGACGAACTGCTGGTGCGTTATGTCGAAGCGCTGGTCTATCAGGCCGTCGCGGAAAACATGGCATCGGAGCAGTCGGCACGGATGGTCGCAATGAAGGCCGCTTCGGACAATGCGAAGACGGTCATCAACGAACTGCAGCTCGTGTACAACAAGAGCCGTCAGGCCGCGATCACGAAAGAACTGTCGGAAATCGTCGGTGGCGCGGCGGCAGTCTGACCATAAAGGTCAGGTACGCCGCTTCGTGTGCGCCCTTCGCGGCGCACCCACCGAAACTGCGCCTTTGCGCGAGTGAAGAATTGAGTATCTAAAGGAAAAGCGATGAGTACTACTGCTTTGGTAGAAGGCAAGATCGTACAGTGCATCGGCGCGGTGATCGACGTGGAATTCCCGCGTGACCACATGCCGAAGATTTACGACGCGCTCATTCTCGACGGTTCGGAACTGACCCTCGAAGTCCAGCAACAGCTGGGCGACGGCGTCGTCCGCACCATCTGTCTGGGTGCCTCGGACGGTCTGCGCCGTGGTACGACGGTGAAGAACACCGGCAAGCCGATCAGCGTGCCGGTTGGCAAGCCGACCCTCGGCCGGATCATGGACGTGCTGGGTCGCCCGATCGACGAAGCCGGCCCGATCAACTCGGACGTGGTTCGCGGTATTCACCAGAAGGCTCCGGCGTTCGACGAACTGTCGCCGTCGACGGAACTGCTCGAAACCGGCATCAAGGTTATCGACCTGATCTGCCCGTTCGCCAAGGGCGGTAAGGTTGGCCTGTTCGGTGGCGCCGG
Organism: Paraburkholderia aspalathi; assembly: GCF_905220735.1. NCBI lineage: Bacteria > Pseudomonadati > Pseudomonadota > Betaproteobacteria > Burkholderiales > Burkholderiaceae > Paraburkholderia > Paraburkholderia aspalathi. The sequence continues at coordinate 124,828 of NZ_CAJNBA010000006.1, read as the reverse complement.
TGTGGGCAAGACCGTGAACATGATGGAACTGATCAACAACATCGCTAAGGAACACGGTGGTTACTCCGTGTTCGCCGGTGTTGGCGAGCGTACCCGCGAAGGGAACGACTTCTATCACGAAATGAAGGACTCGAACGTTCTCGACAAGGTCGCGCTGGTGTACGGCCAGATGAACGAGCCGCCGGGCAACCGTCTGCGCGTCGCGCTGACCGGTCTGACGATGGCTGAGCACTTCCGTGACGAAGGCCTCGACGTGCTGTTCTTCGTCGACAACATCTACCGTTTCACGCTGGCAGGCACGGAAGTGTCGGCACTGCTCGGCCGTATGCCGTCGGCAGTGGGCTATCAGCCGACGCTGGCTGAAGAAATGGGTAAGCTGCAAGAGCGTATTACGTCGACCAAGACCGGCTCGATCACGTCGGTTCAGGCCGTGTACGTCCCTGCGGATGACTTGACCGACCCGTCGCCGGCTACGACTTTCGGCCACCTGGACGCAACCGTCGTGTTGTCGCGTGACATCGCTTCGCTGGGTATCTACCCGGCAGTGGACCCGCTCGATTCGACCTCGCGTCAGATCGACCCGAACGTGATCGGCGAAGAGCACTACGCAATCACGCGCGGCGTGCAGCAAACGCTGCAGCGCTACAAGGAATTGCGCGACATTATCGCGATTCTGGGTATGGACGAACTGGCGCCGGAAGACAAGCTCGCCGTGGCGCGCGCTCGTAAGATCCAGCGTTTCCTGTCGCAGCCGTTCCACGTCGCTGAAGTGTTCACGGGTTCGCCGGGCAAGTACGTGCCGCTGAAGGAAACCATTCGTGGCTTCAAGATGATCGTTGAAGGCGAGTGCGACCATCTGCCGGAACAAGCGTTCTACATGGTCGGCACGATCGACGAAGCCTTCGAAAAGGCCAAGAAGATCCAGTAAAGGTCGGGTGTAACGAAGCGGGCGCCGCTCGCGCGTAGCGATACCCAAGCAGTATTGGAACGTAGAACCGGCGCCTCTTACTACACTCAATCCAGCCTTGCATGGGACCCGAGTAAGCGCCAAAGCGCTAATTTGGGTCGCCACAGGAGTCGATATGGCAACCATTAAAGTAGACGTCGTCAGCGCGGAAGAGCAGATCTTCTCGGGCCAGGCGAAGTTCGTCGCGCTGCCGGGCGAAGCAGGTGAGCTCGGCATTCTGCCGGGCCACACGCCGCTCATCACGCGGATTCGTCCGGGTGCAGTGCGCATCGAAGCTGAAAACGGCGAAGAAGAGTTTGTGTTCGTCGCCGGCGGTATCCTCGAAATCCAGCCTGGCGCTGTGACGGTTCTCGCCGACACGGCGATCCGCGGTAAGGATCTCGACGAAGCCAAGGCCGAAGATGCACGCAAGCGCGCAGAAGAAGCGCTGCAGAACACGGGTTCGAACCTCGAATACGCCACCGCGCAAGCGGAACTGGCGTACGCGACGGCTCAGCTCGCTGCGATCCAGCGTCTGCGCAAGCTGCGCGGTCAGAATTAAGCATCACGTATCAGAGAGAAAGCAGCCCTTGCGGCTGCTTTTTTTTGACCTTAACTTGACGTTTACGGAAAGGTAAGAGAAATTCGGTTTTTGTTCTTAACGCTCACGGCCCGCTGTCCGCAACTCGTGGCAGTGGCCGCGCTGCGTAAGCCGACAGGCGACGCGACGTGTGCTATTAGCACAGGCTCCAGCCATGGCAGAAAGTGCGCTGCGGGTAAGACTTGATGCCGTACGGACACACGCCGGTGGCACAATCGATTTCAATTTCATTTCAATAGACTGGGCGAGCTTCTGCTCACGGAGACAACACCATGGCAACTCACATGTCAGGCGAAGGCGCACTCATCGAACCCAAAGACAATCTGTCGTATGTTCGCGGGTCGACCGAGATTCCGTTGAGCGAAGCCCCGGTAGGCCAGTTTCTGCGCGACACTGCGGCGCGTTTCCCTGAGCGCCCAGCCGTGGTGTTTCGTGAGCAGGGAATCAGCTGGACATGGAAGGAGTTCGCCGAGGAAATCGACGTGCTGGCGGCCGGTCTTCTCGCACTCGGCATCGAGAAGGGCGACCGCGTCGGCATCTGGTCGCCGAACCGGGTGGAATGGCTGCTTACCCAGTTCGCTACGGCACGCATCGGCGCCGTGCTCGTCAATATCAACCCGGCTTACCGGCTCGCGGAACTCGAGTACGCCTTGAACAAGGTGGGCTGCAAGGCGATCATCGCCGCAGAGCGTTTCAAGGCGTCGATGTACCTCGAGATGCTGCAGGAGCTCGCACCGGAACTGGCGACCCAGACGCCGGGCGAACTGCGCGCCGCGCGCTTGCCCGATCTGCGCTACGTGATCCGTATGTGCGACACGGAAACGCCCGGCATGCTGAGCTTCTCGGACGTGATCGAGCAGGGCCGCGCAACACTCGACATCGCCAGGCTCGACGCCATCGGTGCGACACTCTCCTCGCACGACCCGATCAACATTCAGTTCACCAGCGGCACGACAGGCAATCCGAAGGGCGCGACGCTTACCCACAGGAACGTCGTCAACAACGCGCGCTATATCGCGATGGCAATGCGTTTATCGGAGCAGGACGGCCTGTGCATTCCCGTCCCGCTCTATCACTGCTTCGGCATGGTGCTGGCGGTGCTGGCCTGCGTATCGGTCGGCGCGAATATGGTGTTCCCGGGTGAGGGCTTCGATCCAGCCGCCACGCTGGCGGCAGTCGCCGAAGAGCAGTGCACCGCACTGCACGGGGTGCCGACCATGTTCATCGCCGAACTCGATCATCCGAGCTTCGCCACTTATGACTTCTCGCGCCTGCGCACCGGAATCATGGCTGGTTCGCCGTGCCCGATCGAGACGATGAAGAAGGTCGTCTCGAAGATGCATCTGAACGAGATCACGATCGCATACGGCATGACCGAGACCAGCCCTGTGTCCTTCCAGAGTTCGACCACCGATCCGCTCGACAAACGCACCACGACGGTCGGCCGTATCCAGCCGCATCTGGAGGTGAAGATCGTCGACCCGCTCGGCGCGATCGTGCCGGTCGGTGAGACGGGCGAACTGTGCACCAAGGGCTATTCGGTGATGCAGGGTTATTGGGGGGACGAAGCGAAGACGCGGGAAAGCATCGTCGACGGCTGGATGCATACCGGCGACCTGGCGACGATCGATGCCGAAGGCTATTGCAACATCGTCGGCCGCCTGAAGGACATGCTGATTCGCGGCGGTGAAAACATCTACCCGCGCGAGATCGAAGAGTTTTTGTTCCGCCACCCGAAAATCCAGAGCGTGCAGGTCTTCGGCGTGCCGGATGCAAAGTACGGCGAGGAAGTGTGTGCGTGGATCGTATTGCGCTCAGGGGAGCAGGCCACAGCTGAGGAAATCCAGCAGTTCTGCCAGGGCCAGATCGCACACTACAAGGTGCCGAAGTACATCCGCTTCGTCGACGAATTGCCAATGACGGTGACCGGCAAGGTGCAGAAATTCGTCATGCGCGAACGGATGATCAGCGAATTGAAGATTCAGGCAGACAAGACAGCCTGATGGCGAAGCGGGTTCGGCGCTGCGCGATTTTTCGCGCAGCGCCGGCCGGCATATTGGGGAAAACCGTTTGCCATCGAATGAACCCGTGGGCCGAAAATCGACCCGTCGGGAAGCTCGCAAACGTTTAACCAGACGAAAAAAAAGCGGGCCTGGAGCCCGCTAAAAACCACACGCTACGGGGTTAGCGCGAGGAGACCAAAGATGGAACCAACTGAGACGACGACCCTGCGTCGACTACGGCCCCAGCAGGGATGCCCCTTCACAGGGCTTCGGCAAACGCCGACCGGCAAGTGCATCGTATCCGCTCACACCACGCACCCAGCCACATCCGTGTTGAAACCGTTGAGGGCATTGTGGGCGAATTAACCTACGAGCGCGGTAACAAAGTGTTTCAGGTTGTAACGCCCGCCAGATAAGGCGCTGCGGGACTTATTTCCAATCCGAAACGTTTTAAACGTAATTTTTACCGATGACTGTTACGCAATTTCATACGCTTGATTGATGCTATTCGCGACGCATACTGCGGCGTAATCCGTTCAGTCGATTCCGCATGAAATAGTTGCATGCGCATCTTTTTCTGGACGGATCGGCTGTATTACAGGCGCTTTTCCAGCGTTACGAACTCCCTCGATTCCTGGATGAACACGTGCGCTGCGCTGCAACACCCCGCGCTCGGGTAACCGACATGTAAGCAGCCGGTTCGTTGGACCCTTGTTCAACCGCATTGTTCGAGTTTTGCGTAGTACCTTGGGGTCTGGTTACATGATTGTGCCGGCCATGCGGACCTATTAATCAATCGAACTACTTCGCTTTTCCGATTGAGCGGGACGCAGCCGGCCCGTGCAACTTACTTCAGCCACTTATCCGAGATCGCCTGATATTCGCCGGTCGCTCGCGCAAGGTGCAACCACTGATCCACGTATTGCTGGAACGCCGCATCGCCGCGCGGTAGCAGCCACGCCTTCTCGCCATACTGGAAAGGCTTGTCCGGATGCACCGAGCAAAGGCCCGGATTCAGCTTTTGTTGCAGCAAGGTCTCCGACGCATCGGTCACCATCACGTCGGCCTTGCCGGCGAGGATCTGCTTGAAGATCGTTACGTTGTCCGGATAGACAGTCAGGTTCGCATGCGGGAAATACTGCTTGGCGAAACGCTCGTTGGTGCCGCCCGGATTGACGATCACCCGAGTTGCCGGCTGGTCGATCTGCGCCACCGTTTGATACTTGTTGACGTCGTCACACCGGACGATCGGCGTCTTGCCGTCAATCATGTACGCCTGCGTGAAAAACGCGCGCTTCTGGCGCTCGAGCGTCGGCGAAACGCCGCCCACGCCGACGTCGCATTTCGCCACGAAGTCGTTCATCAGGTTCGACCAGGACGTCTTGACGAATTCTGTCTTCACGCCGAGCGATTTGGCGAGCGACTCGGTCATGTCGATATCGATACCTTCGAACTGGCCGTCTGCCTTGTAGAACGAGTACGGCTTGTAATCGCCGGTCGTACAGGCGCGCAGCGTGCCGCGCGCGAGGATTTCGTCAAGCCGCGAGGGCGCCGCGGCGGTGGCAGCGGTCTGCGCCCGAGCCACGCCTGCATGCACCAAAACACCGGTCAAAACGCCGAGCAGTGCGAGTGCTGCCTTGTTCATCGAGTCTCCTTGGTTGCGCGTAATTGTTTGGTAAGGCCGTCGGATGATAGCCCGGCAATTCACGCTTGAACATTGGCCGTTCAGCTGAGTCATGGCGCCGCACCGGGCAGCAAAATAGCCGGCCGCAAACAAGGTGCGCCACAGTTATTGCCCGCATCAAGCGCGATGCGGGCAGCCGGGTCCGGTAAAATGCTCCTTTGCCTTCAGTCGTACGCAACGTGGCCCATAAACTCCTGAACGACACTTTCCTGCGCGCGCTGCTGCGCCAGCCGACCGACTACACGCCGATCTGGCTGATGCGGCAGGCTGGCCGCTACCTGCCGGAATACAACGCCACGCGGGGTCGCGCGGGCAGTTTCCTCGGTCTGGCGAAGAACCCGGCGTACGCAACGGAAGTCACGCTGCAGCCGCTCGAGCGCTATCCGCTCGACGCCGCGATCCTGTTCTCCGATATCCTCACCGTGCCTGACGCCATGGGCCTGGGTCTCGAGTTCGTCGCCGGCGAAGGCCCGAAATTCGTTCGCCCGGTACGTACGGAAGACGATGTGGCGCGCCTCGCCGTCCCCGATATCGACGCCACGCTGCGCTACGTGACCGACGCCGTGCGCGAAATCCGCACCGCGCTGACCGACGCGCAAGGCCGTCAGCGCGTGCCGCTGATCGGCTTTTCGGGCAGCCCGTGGACACTGGCGTGCTACATGGTGGAAGGCGGCGGTTCAGCGGACTTCCGCACCGTCAAATCGATGCTGTACGCGCGTCCGGACCTGATGCACCGCATTCTCGACGTCAACGCGAAGTCGGTTGCGGCGTACCTGAATGCGCAGATCGAAGCCGGCGCCCAAGCTGTGATGATCTTCGACACATGGGGTGGGGCGCTCGCTGACGGCATCTACCAACGCTTCTCGTTGCAGTACATCCGGCAGGTCGTGAGCCAGCTGAAGCGCGATCATGACGGAGAAAAAGTGCCGGTGATCACCTTCACGAAGGGCGGCGGGTTGTGGCTCGACGAGATCGCCGATATCGGTGTGGATGCGGTGGGTCTCGATTGGACCGTGAACCTGAGCAAGGCGCGCGAGCGCGTAGGTAGCAAGGTGGCGCTGCAAGGCAATATCGATCCTTCGGTGCTGTTTGCGCCGCCGGCCGCAATCCGCATGGAAGCGCGCGCGGTGCTCGACAGCTTCGGTAATCATCCCGGCCACGTTTTCAATCTCGGCCACGGCATTTCGCAGTTCACGCCGCCGGAGAATGTTGCTGAACTCGTGGATGAAGTCCATCGTCATAGCCGGGCGATTCGCAGCGGCGCGCATGCACCAAGCTGACGCCGAAAACGTTGCCATTTTTGTTGCAATGCAGCGAACTGGGCTCTCGCTCTAAGGGAATATTTGTAGTCGGCAGGCCGTCAGATGGCGGTCCTGTGAAAGTCAAGACTTGACTTATGCACATTAATCACGCTGCGGCGCGGTAGAAGCTTTCGTCGTGCCCTAGCCCTTGCACATTGCAGGCGCATTTGATCTAAGCCTTGTCTGGCAAGGGTTTCAAGGGTTCACGGCAAAATGTGCGGAAACCCACAGAAGGCCGCTGCAGCGCGGTTCCCGGCCCATCTGAACGAAGTTCTCAACAAAGTTATCCACAGGCAAGCGGACCGATTGCAATTGTTCAGCCGAATCCAAAACTTAGCGCCGAAATTGAAGTTTTACTTTAACTTCGATGGGTTCGCCGTTTGCTCAATGTGCACCGTGACGCGGCGTCATGCCGCATCCATTCACCCGATTCACACCGCCGCGTGAGCGAAGTATTCGTCCGCGTCGCGCTGGATCATCCGCTGCCGACTTTGTTCGACTACCGCTGCGACACGCCCGAAAGTGTCGCGCCGGGCATGATGGTGAGCGTGCCGTTCGGCAAGCGTCACGTGGTGGGACTTGTGTGCGAAGTGACCACTCACAGTGACGTACCCGCTGACCGCCTGCGAGCGGTCACCCATGTCTGTACCGCCTGCCCGCCCGTGTCGACTGAATGGCTGCGGCTCGCAGCCTTCGCCGCGGACTACTATCAACGCGGCCTCGGGGAAGTGGCCCTGCCCGCTTTGCCGCAAGCCCTGCGCGACGCAGCGCGCTGGTCGCGCCTGTTCGCACCCGAGGAGCGCTACAGCCTGACCGCCGAGGGTCGCGCCGCGTTGCCGGAAACATTGCCGGCGCGTGCAAGCGCATTGCGCAAGCTTGCCCAAGCGCTAGCGGAAGCCGAGTTTCTGAGCGCCGCCGACGCTCGCGCGCTGCATCCCAAAGCCATGGCAACTCTGGACGCATGGCTGGCCGAAGGCTGGATCGCGCTTGAGGTGATCGAAGCCGCCGAGGTGCTCGCCACCCCCGCATCGCCAGATACCCCCGCACCCATCCTGCCCACGCTCACAGACGAGCAGGCGACTGCGGTCGAAGCGATCCGCGACGCGAACGGCTTCGCGCCCTTCCTGCTGCACGGTGTGACTGGTAGCGGCAAAACCGAGGTGTATCTGCGCGCGCTCGCCGAGATTCTGGCGGCGAAGCCCGACGCGCAGGCCCTCGTCCTCGTCCCTGAAATCAATCTGACGCCACAGTTCGAGTCGGCCTTCCGTGCGCGCTTTGCCGCGCTCGAAGGCACCTCGATCGTCACGTTGCACAGCGGCCTCGCGGAAGGCGAACGCGCCCGCAACTGGTTCGCGGCGCACACCGGGCGCGCACGCATCGTGCTTGGCACGCGGCTGGCGGTGCTTGCCTCGCTGCCGAAACTCGCGATCATCGTCGTCGACGAGGAACACGATCCGGCCTACAAGCAACAAGAAGGCTTGCGCTATTCGGCACGCGATCTGGCGATCTACCGCGGCAAGCAACTCGGTTTGCCGGTTGTGCTCGGCTCGGCTACGCCGTCGCTGGAAAGCTGGTGGCAGGCGGATCAGGGGCGCTATAAGCGTCTCACGCTGTCGCGCCGTGCAGTTGCCGAGGCCGTCCTGCCGACCGTCAGGTTGATCGATCTCGAAGAAGAGCGGCGGCGCGGGCGGGCCTCGGTGGAGGGTTTGTCCGGGCCGTTGATCGCGGCGTTGAAGGTGCGGCTCGAGCGCGGCGAGCAAAGTCTCGTGTTCCTGAACCGGCGCGGCTACGCACCACAGCTTTCCTGCGACGCTTGCGGCTGGGTGGCTGGTTGCCCGCGTTGCAGCGCCTACGTCGTGTTGCACAAACCTGAGCGCGCGCTGCGTTGCCACCACTGCGGCTGGGAATCGCGCATTCCGCGCTCGTGCCCGGAGTGCGGCAATGTCGACATCGCGCCGATGGGGCGCGGCACGCAACGCGTCGAAGAAACGCTGGCGAGCGCGGTGCCCGGCGCCCGCGTGCTACGCATCGACGCTGACAGCACACGCCGCAAAGGCAGCGCGCAGGCGCTGTTTTCCGATGTCCACGCCGGCGAGGTCGACATCCTCGTCGGCACGCAGATGATTGCAAAGGGCCACGACTTCCAGCGCGTGTCGTTGGTCGGCGTGCTGAACGCCGACACTGCCTTGTTTTCACACGATTTCCGCGCGAGCGAACGCCTCTTCGCGCAATTGATGCAAGTGAGCGGCCGCGCGGGCCGCGCCGGTTTGCCGGGCGAAGTGCTGGTGCAGACGCGCTATCCGCGCCATGCGCTGTATCACGCGCTGGGGCGGCATGACTACGTCGGCTTTGCCAATTCGACGCTGGCCGAGCGGCGCGACGCTCATCTGCCGCCGTTCGCCTATCAGGCTTTGCTGCGCGCCGAAGGCCGCACGCTCGAAGCCGCGCTCGCTTTCCTGCAACAGGCGGCTGCCGCGCTGACGGAGATCCCGGCCGCCGCGCGTGTGACGGTCTATGACGCCGTGCCGCTCACCATCGTCAAGGTGATGCACGTGCATCGGGCGCAATTGCTGATCGAAAGCGCGTCGCGGGCCGCGTTGCAGGCCACTTTGCGCGCCTGGCAGCCGATGCTGCGCGGCCTGAAAGGCGTGCTGCGCTGGAATCTCGAAGTCGATCCCCTCGACATCTGACGCCCGCTGCCGGCCGCTTTGCGACAGCTTCGCGGCATTACTCCTTTAAGTCATATTCATAGAGCGAATGGTCGTTTCGTTTTGCGCCACCGCTCGCCTATATTTCGCCGAATCGGCGCACCTTCAGGCAAAACTCAAAAATCCCGCGCCGACGCACCTCAACTTCCTCGGGGCATTTGCGATGAGCGATACCAACCAGACATTGCCGACTGGCGCCGCGCCCAGCAAACCGCGCAGTGACCATAGCGCACACGGCGGCGGGCTCTTTTCAACTGAAGACTGGTGGGCTGTCTGGATCGGCCTGCTGGTGATCGTCATTGCCTGGGCGCTGTTCGCCTCGGGCAGCAGCATCAAGTGGCTGGCGGTGGCGCCGGCCAAATGGGCGAGCGTGGGACAGGCCGCGCAGGACATCGGCAAGCATCTGCCGAACTATGTCGCGCTGTTCGTCGTATTCGCCGTGCTGTTCGGCGTGAGCCTTGCCGCGTTGAAGCAGCGGGTCGGCATTTTCCTGGGCTCGTTCCTGATCCTGTTCATCGCCTCGGCGCTGATTTTCACGCTGGGCGCGTGGATCAATGCGTCGAAGTACAACCTCGAGCCGCCATTGGTTGCGCTGGCGCTTGGCCTTCTGATTTCCAATGTGTTCACGTTGCCCGAGTGGTTTTCTGCGGGCTTGCGCGTGGAGTTCTATATCAAGGTCGGTATCGTGTTGCTCGGCGCGACGCTGCCGTTCACCTTGCTGGTGTGGGCGGGGCCGGTCGCGGTCGGGCAGGCGACCATCGTCTCGCTCGTGACGTTCTTCGTGATCTTCCTTGTCGCCAAGGCGCTCGGTCTCGACCGGCGCTTTGCGGCCGTGCTGGGCGTGGGCGGCGCGGTGTGCGGCGTGTCGGCGGCGATCGCGATTGCCGGTGCGGTGCGCGCCAAACGCGAACAGGCATCGGTGGCGATTACGCTGGTGGTCTTGTGGGCGATCGTGATGATTTTCGTGCTGCCCTTCGCGTCGCGCTCGCTGGGGCTCTCGACAGCGGTGGCGGGCGCATGGATCGGCACGTCGGAATTCGCCGACGCCGCGGGTATTGCCGCCGCGCAAGCCTACGGCGACTTCGCGAAGCACGCGGGTGGTGCGATTGCGGGCGCTCCCGAGGCATCGCTGCAGGCGTTCACGCTGATGAAGGTGGTCGGGCGCGATATCTGGATCGGTATCTGGGCGTTCGCGCTCGCCATCGTCGCGACGACGCGCTGGGAGTCGCAGGACAGCGGCGTCAAAGCCAAGGCCAACGCCGGTGAAATCTGGGCGCGTTTTCCGAAGTTCGTGATCGGCTTCGTGATCGCGTCGGCGCTGGTGACGTGGATCGCCAGCCACTACTCGCTGGCCGACTACCGCAAGGTCGTCACGCCCGAATTCGTCGCGCCGATCACGGCGCTACGCACATGGGCGTTCACGTTCTGTTTCCTGAGCATCGGCTTGACCACGCGTTTGCGCGCGCTTTCGGCCACCGGCCTGAAGCCGTTTCTGGCCTTCACGGCGGGCGTGGTCGTCAATATCGCCATCGGCTACGCGCTGTCCGCGCACGTGTTCGCACCGTACTGGAATAGCTTGGGGCAGGGCTCGTGATGAGCGAGGCGGTCCGCATCGCCGGCACGGCCCACGCGCGTTTCGATGCGTGCGCGCCGCGCTGTGCAAACTGCCGGTATCGCGCCGAGGATCGGCATTCACTGGAGCAGAGCATTCCGGGCCTCGCCGTGTTCAGTTCCGGGTTTGGCGCGAGCGTGGCGGACAGCCGGCTTTGCCGTCTGCACGACCAGCTCGTTTCACCTGACGACACCTGCGCTCAGTACGACCCCATTCCGCGCCAGTGACGCGCGCGTCGGCACCGCCGCCCGGTGTGAGCCGGCGGCGCGTACTTGCTTTAAGGTGTCGGTCGAGGAACGGCGTCCTGATGTCCATCATTAGCCGCCAGGCTTAGCCCCTCAATCGTTCAAAGCTGCCCGCGCATCGCCAGCCGATGCGCGCGATGCCGGACGCGCCTGCCTTCCTTCCGTCTCACGTTTGCCCGGGCCGCGCGTCGCGCCGCGGATGAACAGCACGCCGCACGTCGCGCACATCGCCCAGATGCCCAATATCACTAACCACTTTTCCATTTCGCCAGTCCTCTAAAACCCCGTACCGTTTTTATGTGCGTGCCTTGCGGCCGCGACCATCCATATTCTGTATAACGGCGCGCCGAGCGATCTGATAAGGGTAAAAGCGAAAAGAATCACGCCAGGGAAAGTACTGATCGCAACCGCCGTCGCCACGCGCAGCGCCATTCGGCGCAAACCCCCGCCGTACCGGGCTTTCAAAAAGGTGCAACCATGCGTTGAGCATGGTTGCACCTTTTTATTTGGAGGCGTACGATTCGCCCAACTTTTAGTCTTTCCCACCGAATTCGTTTGGTATCCGAAGAAGGAAACATGGCTAGCACCACCCTTGGCGTCAAGGTCGACGACCTCCTGCGTTCCCGGCTGAAAGATGCCGCCACCCGGCTCGAACGCACTCCGCACTGGCTGATCAAGCAGGCGATCTTCGCGTACCTCGAAAAGATCGAGCACGGCCAATTGCCGCCGGAATTGTCGGGCCATACCGGCTCGGCCGATCTGGCTGACGGCGCCGCGGTGGAGCACGAGGAAGACGGTGCGTCGCATCCGTTCCTCGAATTCGCGCAGAACGTGCAACCGCAATCGGTGCTGCGCGCGGCGATTACCGCCGCGTATCGCCGCCCCGAGCCGGAATGTGTGCCGTTCCTGCTTGGCCAGGCGCGTCTGCCGGCCAATCTCGCGGGCGACGTGCAGGCGATGGCCGGCAAGCTGGTCGAAACGCTGCGCGGCAAGAGCAAGGGTGGTGGCGTCGAAGGGCTGATCCACGAGTTTTCGCTGTCGAGCCAGGAAGGCGTGGCGCTGATGTGTCTCGCCGAAGCGCTGCTGCGTATCCCGGATCGCGCCACGCGTGACGCGCTGATCCGCGACAAGATCAGCAAGGGCGACTGGAAATCGCACGTCGGCCAGGCGCCGTCGTTGTTCGTCAACGCTGCAACTTGGGGCTTGATGATCACCGGCAAGCTGGTGGGGACCAACAGTGAGGCGAGCCTCTCGTCGGCGCTCACGCGTCTGATCGGGAAGGGCGGCGAGCCGCTGATCCGTAAGGGCGTCGATATGGCGATGCGCCTGATGGGCGAGCAGTTCGTCACCGGCGAGAACATCTCCGAAGCGCTCGCCAACAGCCGCAAGTACGAAGCACGCGGCTTCCGCTACTCGTACGACATGCTCGGCGAAGCGGCCACCACCGAAGCCGACGCGCAACGCTATTACGCCTCGTACGAACAGGCGATCCACGCGATCGGCAAGGCAGCCGGCGGTCGCGGCATTTACGAAGGCCCGGGCATCTCGATCAAGCTCTCCGCGCTGCACGCACGCTACTCGCGTTCGCAGCAGGAGCGCACGATGAGCGAACTGCTGCCGCGCGTCCGCTCGCTGGCGATCCTCGCGCGCCGCTACGACATCGGCCTGAACATCGACGCCGAAGAGGCCGACCGCCTAGAAATCTCGCTCGATCTGCTCGAAGCGTTGTGCTTCGATCCGGAACTGGCTGGCTGGAACGGCATTGGTTTCGTGGTGCAGGCGTATCAGAAGCGCTGCCCGTTCGTGATCGAATACCTGATCGATCTGGCGCGCCGCAGCCGTCACCGCATCATGGTCCGCCTCGTGAAGGGCGCGTACTGGGACACCGAAATCAAGCGCGCACAAGTGGACGGCCTCGAAGGCTATCCGGTCTACACGCGCAAGATCTACACGGACGTCTCCTACCTCGCCTGCGCGAAGAAGCTGCTTAGCGCGCCGGACGCGGTCTATCCGCAGTTCGCCACGCACAACGCGCACACGCTGTCGGCGATCTATCACCTCGCGGGCAATAATTACTACCCCGGCCAGTACGAGTTCCAATGCCTGCACGGCATGGGTGAACCGCTGTATGAGGAAGTCACCGGCCGCGATAAGCTGAACCGTCCTTGCCGCGTGTACGCTCCGGTCGGTACGCATGAAACGCTGCTCGCGTACCTCGTGCGCCGTCTGCTGGAAAACGGCGCGAACACCTCGTTCGTGAACCGCATCGCCGATGAAAGCGTTGCGATCAAGGACCTGATCGCCGACCCGGCCGACGAAGCCTCGAAGATCGTCCCGCTCGGCGCGCCGCACGCGAAGATTCCGTTGCCGCGCAACCTGTTCGGCGCCGAGCGTCTCAATTCGATGGGCCTCGATTTGTCGAACGAACATCGTCTGGCTTCGCTGTCGTCGGCGTTGCTGGCGAGCGCGCATCATCCGTGGCGCGCGGCGCCTATGCTCGAAGACAACGAAATCGCCGTGGGTGTCGCGCGTGATGTGCGCAACCCGGCCGATCATCGTGACCTCGTCGGCACTGTGGTGGAAGCGACCTCGGAACATGTGAGCGCCGCCATGGCCCACGCAGTCGCCGCCGCACCGATCTGGCAAGCGACGCCGGTCGACGCCCGCGCCGATTGCCTCGCGCGTGCCGCCGATCTGCTCGAAGCCCAGATGCACACGCTGATGGGTCTCGTGGTCCGTGAAGCCGGTAAATCGCTGGCGAACGCGGTCGCAGAAATCCGCGAAGCGATCGATTTCCTGCGCTATTACTCCACGCAGATCCGCAACGAGTTCTCCAACGACACGCATCGCCCGCTCGGTCCGGTGGTCTGTATCAGCCCGTGGAACTTCCCGCTGGCGATTTTCATGGGCCAGGTGGCTGCAGCTTTGGCTGCTGGTAACACTGTGCTCGCGAAACCGGCCGAACAAACGCCGCTGATCGCCGCGCAAGCCGTGCGTATCCTGCGCGAAGCCGGCGTGCCAGCGGGCGCGGTGCAACTGCTGCCCGGCAACGGCGAAACGGTCGGCGCAGCGCTGGTGGCCGATCCGCGCACTCGGGCGGTGATGTTCACCGGTTCGACCGAAGTCGCGCGTCTGATCAACAAGACGCTCTCGAATCGCCTCGATCCGGAAGGCAAGCCGATTCCACTGATCGCCGAAACTGGCGGCCAGAACGCGATGATCGTCGATTCCTCGGCGCTCGCTGAACAGGTGGTCGCGGACGTGCTGCAGTCGTCGTTCGACTCCGCCGGTCAACGGTGTTCCGCGTTGCGCGTTCTTTGTCTACAAGAAGATGTCGCGGACCGCACGCTCGAAATGCTGACGGGCGCGATGCGCGAACTGTCGGTGGGCAATCCTGATCGCCTGTCGATCGACGTCGGCCCGGTCATCGACCTCGACGCAAAGCGCGGTATCGACGCGCACGTCGCGGCGATGCGCGAGAAAGGCCGCAAGGTCGAGCAGCTGCCGATGCCGGAAGGCGCGGGACAAGGCACGTTTGTTCCGCCGACGCTGATCGAACTCGACAGCATCGACGAATTGAAGCGTGAAGTGTTCGGCCCGGTGCTGCATGTGGTGCGTTACCGCCGCAGCCAGCTGGACAAGCTGCTCGAACAGATTCGCACGACCGGCTACGGCCTGACGCTTGGCATTCACACGCGGATCGACGAAACGATCGCTCACGTGATCAGCCGCGCGCATGTCGGCAACATCTACGTGAACCGCAATGTGATCGGCGCGGTGGTGGGTGTTCAGCCGTTCGGTGGCGAAGGTTTGTCGGGCACGGGTCCGAAAGCAGGTGGTGCGCTGTATCTGCAGCGTTTGCTGGCGACGCGTCCGGCCGGGTTGCCGAAGTCGCTGGCCGATGCATTGATCGTTGATGTGCCGCAAGCCGGCGTGAACGGGGATAATCCGTCCGCCGCCTTGACGGCGCTGCGCGACTGGCTGATTAGCGAACAGCAACCGGTGCTGGCTGCGCGCTGCGACGGTTATCTGTCGCATGTGCCGGCGGGCGCAACTGCGGTATTGTCTGGGCCCACGGGCGAGCGCAACACGTACACGCTGGGTGCGCGCGGCACGGTGCTGTGTATCGCCTCGACGGCAAGCGGTGCGCGCGTGCAGTTTGCCGCAGCACTGGCTACGGGAAATCGCGCCTTGTTCGAAGGTGCGGCTGGTGAACAATTGGTGTCGCAGCTGCCCGCCGCGTTGAAGTCTTACGCAAGCGTGAAGAAGAGCGCAGATACACCGTTCGACGCCGTGCTGTTCGAAGGCGATAGCGATGAACTGCTGGCGCTGGTGAAGGAAGTCGCGAAACGTGCGGGACCGATCGTTTCGGTGCAGGGCGTCGCGGCGGGCGCGCTGGAAAGCGGTGATGAAGACT
The DNA here is from genome assembly GCF_905220735.1 of Paraburkholderia aspalathi. Classification (NCBI taxonomy): domain Bacteria; kingdom Pseudomonadati; phylum Pseudomonadota; class Betaproteobacteria; order Burkholderiales; family Burkholderiaceae; genus Paraburkholderia; species Paraburkholderia aspalathi. The sequence goes on along the minus strand of NZ_CAJNBA010000006.1, from coordinate 109,311 downwards.
ATGCGCTCGAGCGTCTGTTGACGGAACGCTCGGTCAGCGTGAATACGGCAGCAGCAGGCGGCAATGCAAATTTGATGACGATCGGTTGAGCGAACCTCATCGATTACTTCAAAAAACGGAAGCGGTACGGCGACCCCGAAAAACCGCTCCATCCACACCTGGTACCAAGGAGAAGCTATGCAACACAAAATGAAACAGCTGGCAGGCGCAGCGCTGGTTGCAGCAATGTCGCTGGCGGGGACGGCCAACGCTCAATCGACCGAAGACGTGAAGATCGGTTTTGCTGGTCCGATGACGGGCGCACAGGCGCACTACGGTAAGGACTTCCAGAACGGCATCACGCTGGCCGTGGAAGACATGAACGCCACCAAGCCGGTGATCGGCGGCAAGCCGGTTCGCTTCGTGCTGGATTCGGCCGACGACCAGGCTGACCCGCGCACCGGCACGACCGTTGCACAAAAGCTGGTGGATGACGGCATCAAGGGCATGCTCGGCCACTTCAACTCGGGCACCACGATTCCGGCTTCGCGGATCTACGCGAACGCGGGCATCCCCGAAATCGCAATGGCGACGGCGCCTGAGTACACGCAACAAGGCTTCAAGACCACGTTCCGCATGATGACGTCCGACACGCAGCAAGGTTCGGTCGCCGGCACGTTCGCGGTGAAGACCCTGGGCATGAAGAAGATCGTGATCGTCGACGACCGCACGGCTTATGGCCAAGGTCTGGCTGATCAGTTCGAGAAGGCAGCGAAGGCAGCAGGCGGCCAGATCGTCGATCGTGAATACACGAATGACAAGGCAGTGGACTTCAAGTCGATCCTGACCAAGCTGAAGTCGGTCAACCCGGACATGGTCTACTACGGCGGCGCGGATTCGCAAGCGGCACCGATGGTCAAGCAGATGAAGGCACTGGGCATCAAGGCACCGCTGATGGGTGGCGAAATGGTCCACACGCCGACCTTCATCCAGCTCGCGGGTGACGCAGCAAACGGCACGGTGGCATCGCTCGCCGGCCTGCCGCTGGAAGAAATGCCGGGCGGCAAGGACTACGTCGCAAAGTACAAGAAGCGCTTCAACGAAGACGTGCAAACGTACTCGCCGTACGCTTACGACGGCGCAATGGCGATGTTCGACGCGATGAAGAAGGCTAACTCGACCGATCCGGCCAAGTATCTGCCGCTGCTCGCGAAGACCTCGATGCCGGCAGTGACGGCAGCGAACCTCGCGTACGACGGCAAGGGTGACCTGAAGAACGGCGGCATCACGCTGTACAAGGTTGTCGACGGCAAGTGGACGACGCTGCAAAGCGTGGGCGGGAAGTAAGCGGTTTTTTCGCTGCTCGCTTTGACGTCAGAAACCCCGCTTCGGCGGGGTTTTTTTATGGCGCTTTGGGTTTGTGCTGCTTGCGTGAGCCGATGGCGTCAGTCCATCTTTTGCCGAATGACAGCAAGCGTCTTGGTGTCGTAGTTCAACTCCATCCTTCTGCCGTCCTGGTTGTAGGCCTCGACCTCGTAGCAGTTGTCGTCGATCTCGAACTTCGCGATCTTGTAACCTTGCGCTTCGATCTGCGCACGGGCGTCACTCTCCTTCATCCATTCTGCCGTTGGATGAACTGGACAGGACACGTCCATCGCGAACACCGCGCTCGACAATCCCAGCGCACCTGCAAATACAGCAGCCTTCAGCATACCGACTCCTTGAATCGTTCAGACGGATGGCTACCGTAGCCGATTCGTCAAACGCTGCACAAGGTGATCGCATGGTAAGTCTGCCGTACATCAAAGATTTGACTTAAGACTCGCCGGTGCCGAGGGATATTGCCCACAAGCCTTTTTTCGCTAAGCCGTCTCTCCGCGCAGCTTCCTTCCCTGCTCGCGAATCTGTTCCAACGTTGCACCCGGCGTGCTCGCCTCTTGCGGCATGCGAATCTCGATCACTGCCGCGCGTTTCGCTTCCAGAGAACGCTGCAACGCCGGCAGAAAATCTTCAGTCCGCTCAACTGTTTCACCATGTGCGCCGAACGACTTTGCGAATGCCGCGAAGTCCGGATTCGTGAGACCGGTGCCATGCACACGATTCGGATAGTGCCGTTCCTGATGCATCCGGATCGTGCCGAAGTGGCTGTTATTCACGACGATGAAAATCACATGCAAGTCGTATTGCATTGCCGTCGCGAGTTCTTGCGCGGACATCATGAAGCAGCCGTCGCCGGCTAATGCGACCACGGCGCGTTGCGGATACATCGACTTCGCCGCAATCGCCGCTGGGACACCGTACCCCATCGCGCCACTGGTCGGCGCGAGTTGCGAGCGGAAATGTCGATACGAGAAATGCCGATGCAGCCACGTTGCGTAGTTGCCCGCACCGTTCGTAAGGATCGCGTCTTCCGGCAGATGTGCGCGCAATTGCTGGATCACTTCGCCCATTTGCACGTCGCCGGGAATCTGGCGTGGTTTGCGCCAGTCGAGATACGCGCGATGCGCTTCTTCCGCAGCGCCGCTCCAAGCGAGCTTGTCGGACGACGGCTTTAACGCGGCAAGCAATGCTGCCAGTTCCGGCATGCCGGAGACAATCGGCAGATCCGCCGCATACACACGCCCGAGTTCTTCCGCTCCTTGATGCACATGCACCAACGTTTGTTTGGTCTTCGGAATATCGAGAAGCGTGTAGCCGTTGGTCGTCGCTTCGCCTAGCCGTGGACCGAGCGTGAGCAGCAGGTCCGCATCGCGGATACGTTGAGCCAGCGCCGGATTGATACCGAGCCCGACATCACCCGCGTAATTCGGATGCTCGTTGTCGAGCGTGTCTTGAAAGCGGAACGCGAGGCCGATCGGCAATTGCCAATTCTCGACGAAGCGTTGCAGATCGGCACATGCCGCAGGCGTCCAACCGCTGCCGCCGGCAATGACCATCGGCCGTTGCGCGCCTTCCAGCAATCGACGCAACTCGTCCATCTGCGCCGCAGACGGCGACGCCGCCACACGTTTGTACGCGGGTGCGCCGGCAACAAGATCACACGCTTCGCTCAACACATCTTCCGGCAACGACAACACGACCGGCCCCGGACGCCCCGACGTCGCCGTGTGAAATGCATGACTCAGATACTCGGGAATGCGTTTCGGATCGTCGATTTGCGCGACCCATTTTGCCATCTGACCGAACATGCGCCGGTAGTCGATTTCCTGAAAGGCCTCGCGATCGAGATGCTCACGCGCGCACTGACCGATCAGCAGGATCATCGGCGTCGAGTCCTGAAACGCGGTGTGCACGCCGATCGATGCATGCGTCGCACCGGGGCCGCGCGTGACGATCGCGACACCCGGACGTCCGGTCAATTTACCGACGGCTTCAGCCATGTTCGCGGCCGCCGCTTCGTGCCGGCAGACGATGGTCTGGATGCGATCTGTTTCGTCGTGCAGCGAATCGAGCACCGCGAGAAAGCTCTCGCCGGGTACACAGAAAACCCGTTCGACGCCATGCGTCAGCAGCGCGTCGACGACGAGACGTGCGCCGGTAGTCTGGGCAGTGGAAGAAGATTCAGAAGCGAGCGGCATTGCGATGAAGCCTCCAGTCATTGCGATGGGTGCGATCGGTGCGGTCGGGTCGTTGTGTTCTCAACACTCCACAATATTCACCGCCAACCCACCGCGGGACGTTTCCTTGTACTTCGTCTTCATATCCGCGCCGGTCTGCATCATCGTCTTGATCACAGAGTCCAGCGACACGTAGTGCGTGCCGTCGCCGCGCAGCGCCATTCGCGCGGCATTCACGGCTTTCACCGAGCCCATCGCATTGCGTTCGATACACGGAATCTGCACCATCCCGCCGACCGGATCGCACGTCAGCCCGAGGTTATGTTCCATGCCGATCTCGGCAGCATTCTCGACTTGCTCAGGCGTGCCGCCCATCACCGCGGCGAGCCCACCCGCGGCCATCGAGCAGGCCACGCCCACTTCACCCTGGCATCCCACTTCCGCGCCTGAAATCGACGCATTCAGCTTGTACAGAATGCCGATTGCCGCCGCCGTCATCAGGAAGTCGATCACACCCTGCTCGTTCGAGCCCGGCATGAAGCGCGTGTAGTAATGCAGCACCGCCGGGATGATTCCGGCCGCGCCGTTAGTCGGCGCCGTGACCACGCGCCCGCCCGCCGCGTTTTCTTCATTCACGGCGATGGCGTAGAGATTGATCCAGTCGACCATCGAAAGTGGATCGCGCAGCGCCAGCTCAGGATTGCCCGATAGCGCGCGATATAACTGCGGCGCGCGGCGCTTCACCTGGAACGGACCGGGCAAGTGGCCGTCGGCATCCGGATTGTTGATACCGCAGCCGCGCGACACGCACGACTGCATCACATTCCAGATCTTCAGCAAGCCCGCACGCGTCTCTTCTTCTGTATGCCAGACGCGTTCGTTTTCCCACATCAATTGCGCGATGCTCTTGCCGGTCGATTTGCACAGCGCGAGTAATTCGTTGCCGCTGCGGAACGAATGCGGCAATTGTTCGACGGCGCTCAGCACCTTCGTGTTCGGCGCGCCCGCCGTCACCACGAAACCGCCGCCCACCGACAGATAGGTCGACTCGCGCAGCGTCTCGCCTTGTGCATCGAGCGCGCGGAGTTTCAGGCCGTTCGGATGCTCGGCCAGCGCCTGGCGAAGAAACGAAATGTGATCTTTCTGGACGAACGGCACGTCGTGCGTGCCGAGCAAGGCGAGCTTGCGCGACGCCTTTACCGCTTCGAGCCGCTGCGCGATCGTATCCGGATCGACGGTGTCGGGCGCATCGCCCATCAGGCCGAGCATCACGCCGCGATCGGTGCCGTGACCCTTGCCGGTCGCGCCGAGCGACCCATACAGATCCACTTTCACCGACGCCGTCGCGCCAAGCAGCCCGTCACGTTCGAGCCCTTGCGCGAACATCAGCGCCGCACGCATCGGCCCGACCGTATGCGAACTGGACGGACCAATGCCGATTTTGAAGAGGTCGAACACGCTGACTGCCATTTACTGCTCCCTGCTGATAAAAGTTAGTTTAGCGCGCCGGCAGCGGTAAGCACACGGCGAGCCATGCGGGCGGCGTCGGTGCGAGCTGCAGCGCGATCGGCGTATAGCGTCCGTCGAGACGCGCCGCCAGGTGAAACAGTTCCGTCGCGTTTTTCGGATCCCATTGACCCGAATAGCCGGGCAAACCGGCCTCGCGCCGTTTGGCATCGAACGGAACGTTCGAATGCACGAATTCTTCATGCGTTTTGCTGCCGTCCGCGTACGGTGTGAGCCAGTTCAGCGCGGCTTGCAGCGACGCGCCGTTCGCTCCCTTCTCCGGCAACCAGTTGCGGTTGTGGCGGCGCGCAGCGAGCGCGGCGGTCACGAGCGGCTGCAGGTCGTACGTAACATAGTGCAGCGCGTCGCGCTCGCCGAAGTCGAACGTCGAGCCATCCGGCGCAATGTTGTCGCCGATATGCTCGTCGAACAGGCGCTGCGCCGCGTTGATCATCTTGCGGTTATCCAGCGTGAACGCAGCCATCGAGATCAGCTTGATCCGGTGGCTTTGCCAGTTGTTCTTGAACGTACCCGTGAGCGGTCGCGGCTGCGCGTCGATCTGCTCGATGTAGCCGCTCGCGAGCTTCGTCAGGAACGCCATCGATGCATTGCGCGTTTTCACCGGCAACGCGCTTGCGGTCATGTCGTAGGCGAGAATCAGGCCTTCGAAATGGGTTTCGTCGATCGGATTGAAACTGGGTTGATAAGTCGTGACCCATGCATACAGCAAGCGGTCGACCAGTTTCAGATAACGGTCGTCACTGGTCGCGCGCCAGGCGAGCGCGGCGTCGCGCAGCAGATCCAGATCCTTCTCCGCCTCGACGCTTTGATCGTAAATGCCCTCGTGCGGCAGCGTGCCTTCCGTATGCAGTTTCGCCAGCGCATGCGGCGGATCGTTCAAATGTGCCAGTACATTGCTCACCAGCGCCTTGACGCCTGGATCGGCATTCGTGCGTTCGCTGGTTTGCAGCGCGGGAGCCGCGCAAAAATTCATTGCGGCCTGCGCCTGCCGTAGCGGCAGCAGCACCGCTGCGCCAGCCAGCAATAGCGTGCAAGCCTGCTGCCATGTTTGGGTTCGCCTGATTTCGGTCCGGCTTTGCATCAATCGCACCTTTCGCGCCATGCGAAACTCCTCGTTAGGCTGATTCGGTGTGTGATGTTAGCCGTTTGCGGACACAAGCGACAGAACCGCGCAACGCCTGCTTACAACCTTCGAGGCGCTGCGCGGTTTGCGGGCCGGCTTACTCGTAGTCGGCGATCGGCACGCAGGAGCAGAACAGATTGCGGTCGCCGTACACGTTGTCCGCACGGCCGACCGGCGGCCAGTACTTCTTGGCGATCAGCGTGGGCAGCGGATACGCGGCGGTTTCGCGCGCATACGCATGCTTCCAGTCGTTGGCGATGACTACCGCCGCCGTGTGCGGCGCGTGCTTGAGCGGATTGTCTTCGCGGTCCGAGCGGCCGTCTTCCACAGCGCGGATTTCCTCGCGGATCGCGATCATCGCTTCGACGAAGCGGTCGAGTTCTTCCTTCGATTCCGATTCGGTCGGCTCGACCATCAGCGTGCCCGGCACCGGGAAGCTCATGGTCGGTGCGTGGAAGCCATAGTCGGCGAGACGCTTGGCGACGTCGTCGACGGAGATGCCGCTGGTGTCCTTGATGGGACGCAGATCCAGAATGCATTCGTGCGCGACCAGTCCGCCCGGGCCCGAGTACAGCACGGGGTAATGTGGCGCGAGTTTGTTCGCAACGTAGTTCGCGTTGAGGATCGCGGTTTCGGTGGCGGCCGTGAGGTTCTTCGCACCCATCATCGCGATGTACATCCACGAAATCGGCAGGATCGAAGCGGACCCATACGGCGCACCCGACACAGCGCCGATACCGTTCGGCGCACGCTCGTAGCCCGACGAAATCTGATTCGGCAGGAATTGCGCGAGATGCGCGCCGACCGCAACCGGGCCGACACCCGGTCCGCCGCCGCCGTGCGGAATGCAGAAAGTCTTGTGCAGATTCAGGTGCGAGACGTCGCCGCCGAACTGACCCGGCGCGCAGAGGCCGACCATGGCGTTCATGTTGGCGCCGTCCACATAGACCTGGCCGCCGTGCGCATGCACGATCTCGCAGATTTCGCGGACGTTCGCTTCGAACACGCCGTGCGTGGACGGATACGTGATCATGATCGCAGCAAGCTTGTCAGCGTGCTGTTCGGCTTTCTTTTTCAGGTCTTCGATATCGACGTTGCCTTGCGCGTCGCAAGCAACCACGACCACTTGCATGCCGGCCATCTGCGCCGATGCCGGGTTCGTGCCGTGCGCCGACGCGGGAATCAGGCAGACGTTGCGGTGGCCTTCGCCGCGCGATGCGTGGTACGCGTGAATGATCAGCAGACCCGCGTACTCGCCTTGCGAGCCGGCGTTCGGCTGCAGCGACACCGCTGCGTAGCCGGTGGCAGCGACCAGCATCTGTTCGAGCTGATCGATCATTTCGCGGTAGCCGACCGTTTGCTCAGCCGGTGCGAACGGGTGAATCTGACCGAATTCGGGCCACGTGACCGGCAGCATTTCCGAGGTCGCGTTCAGCTTCATCGTGCAGGAGCCGAGCGGGATCATGGAGCGGTCGAGCGCCAGATCCTTGTCGGAGAGGCTGCGCAGGTAACGCAGCATTTCCGTTTCAGAATGATGGCGGTTGAACACGTGGTGCGTGAGGTATGCGCTGGTGCGTTCGAGCGAGGCAGGCACCGTGTTCTCTGCGGGGAGTTCTGCGTCGAGGGTGTCGATCTGCGGGACTTCGTCGACAAATGCCGCTTGCGCGAACGCTGCGAGCAGATCGGCCAGATCGCTGCGCGTGGTGGTTTCGTCGATCGAGATGCCGACGCGCGAGTCGCTCACACGACGCAGATTGATGCGCCGCGCCGTCGCCGCGTCATGCAGCGCCTGGGTGCGTGCGCCGGTTTCGAACGTGAGCGTGTCGAAGAATGTGTCGTTGACGAGCGTGTAACCGAGCTTCTTCGCGCCGGCTGCGAGCAACGCAGCAATGCGGTTCACGCGCAGCGCGATCGTCTTCAGACCGTGCGGGCCATGATAGACAGCGTACATGCTGGCCATGATCGCGAGCAGCGCTTGCGCGGTACACACGTTCGAGGTCGCCTTCTCGCGGCGGATATGTTGTTCGCGCGTTTGCAGCGCGAGACGCAGTGCCGGATTGCCTTGCGCATCGACGGTCACGCCGACCAGACGGCCCGGCATCTGGCGCTTGAATTCATCGCGCACGGCAAGGTAAGCCGCGTGCGGGCCGCCGAAACCAACCGGCACGCCAAAACGCTGCGTGTTGCCGACGGCTACGTCCGCGCCCCATTCGCCCGGCGGCGTCAAAACGGTCAGCGCGAGCAGATCGGCAGCGACCACCACGTGGCCGCCTGCTGCATGGATGGCTTCAGCGAGTGCGCGGTAGTCGCGCACGTCGCCGTTCACGCCCGGGTATTGCAGCAGCACGCCGAACGCATTCGCGTTCGCTGCGTCCGCTGCCGGGCCGACTTTCACTTCGATGCCGACCGGCGTGGCGCGCGTCTTCACCACTTCGATGGTTTGCGGCAGCACGTCGTCGGCGACGTAAAACACGTTCGACTTCGGCTTGCCGACGCGTTGCAGCAGCGTCATCGCTTCAGCGGCGGCGGTGGCTTCGTCGAGCAGCGATGCGTTCGAGATCGCCAGACCGGTCAGGTCGACGATCATTTGCTGGAAGTTCAGCAGCGCTTCCAGACGGCCCTGCGAGATTTCCGGCTGATACGGCGTGTACGCGGTGTACCACGCCGGATTTTCCAGCACGTTACGCAGGATCACCGTCGGCGTGTGTGCGTTGTAATAGCCCTGCCCGATATACGAGCGGAACACCTGGTTCTTGTCCGCCAGCTCACGCAGCGCGGCGAGCGCTTCGGCTTCGCTCTTCGGCTGGGCGAAGGGGCCGAGCGGCAGCGTTTCGGTGCGGCGGATCGTCTTCGGAATGACCGCGTCGATCAGCGCGGCGCGCGATGCGAAGCCGAGGGCTTCGAGCATCGCTTGCTGGTCGGCCGAATCCGGGCCGATGTGCCGTTCAGCGAAGGCGTCATGCACTTCGAGCGCGGCGAGCGAGAGAGGAGTGCGGTTCATCAGACGATCCGGGTGTTCGAGCTTCATGAGGTGTTCCTGGCGGTGCGGGCGTCCGTTCGACTGTCGAATCGGACGCGCCGCGCCTGTCGGGTTTAAACGTAATGGTGCAACTTGCGGTGAATCAGGCGCCGACGGACTTTGCGTACGCGTCTGCGTCGATCAGGCGATCCTGCGATGCGTCCGCAGCCGGCTTGATCTTGAAGAGCCAGTTCTCGTACGGCGCGCTGTTGACGCCATCCGGCGTGTCGGCGACGGCCGGGTTCGCTTCGATGATTTCGCCCGAGACCGGCGCGTAGATATCGGAAGCGGCTTTCACCGACTCGATCACGGCGACGGTGTCGCCGGCGTTGACGGTCTTGCCCAGTTCCTGGACTTCGAAGAAGACGATGTCGCCGAGCGCTTCCTGCGCGTGGTCGGTGATGCCGACCGTCAGCGTGCCGTCTGCTTCGGTGCGGACCCACTCGTGCGATTCGGTGTATTTCAGATCGGCCGGGATGCTCATCGGATGCTCCTATGCGGTGTTATTCGGTATGAACTTAAAAAGATTGACGCACGCGCCGGCTGCTTAAACTGCGAGCACTTTGCCGTTGCGTACGAACGGCAGTTTTACCACGCTTGCGGGTACGTTTTTGTCACGAATCTGGACGTGAACGGTGTCGCCCGGCTGCACGCCTTTCGGCACGCGCGCGAAGGCGATCGATTCCTGCATCGTGGGTGAAAAAGTGCCGCTGGTGATTTCGCCTTCGCCCTGCGGCGTCACGACTTTCTGGTGAGCACGCAGCACGCCTGCCGCCTTGCCGTTTTCCTTCAGCAGGATCAGGCCGACGAACGAGGCCTGCGAGCCGTCGGCCTCAAGCTTGGCCTTGCCGACGAAGTCGCGCGGCGAGGTCAGGTCGACGGTCCAGGCGAGGCCGGCGTCCAGCGGCGAGACGTTGTCGTCCATATCCTGGCCGTACAGGTTCATGCCGGCTTCGAGACGCAGCGTGTCGCGCGCGCCGAGACCCGCGGGGCGCACGCCTTGACGCACTAATGCGTCCCAGAATTCGCAGACGGACGTAGCGGGCAGGACGATTTCGAAGCCGTCTTCGCCGGTGTAGCCGGTGCGGGCAATCATCAATTCGCCAAACGGCGTGTTGTCGACGATGGCGGCGTTAAACGGCTTAAGGAGTTCGGTGGAGGTGCGGCTGGACGGCGCGACTTGCCAGACCTTATCGCGGGCGTTCGGGCCCTGCACGGCGACGATCGCCAGATCGCGGCGCGGCGTGATGGTCAGGCCGTAGCTGCCTTCGGTGTTGAGCTTGGTGAACCAGGCGACGTCTTTCTCTGCGGTGCCGGCGTTGACGACCAGGCGGAAGTGCGTCTCGCTGAAGTAATAGACGATCAGATCGTCGATCACACCGCCATTCGGGTTCAGCAGACAGGAGTAGAGCGCGCGGCCCGGCGTTTGCAGCTTGGCGACGTTATTGGCCAGCGCGTGTTCGAAGAAGGCGCGCACGCGCTCGCCGGTGAAATCGACGACGCACATATGCGAGACGTCGAACATGCCGGCGTCGGTGCGCACGGCGCGGTGTTCGTCGATCTGCGAGCCGTAGTTGACGGGCATGTCCCAGCCGCCGAAATCGACCATGCGAGCGTTGAGCGCACGATGGGTGGCGTTGAGCGGGGTGTGTTTGAGTTCGGTCATGGGGCCTCAGGCGTCTCGCGAAACAAAAAAGGCCATGCGGCGCTACGCCTCGCGGCTGATGCCTGCGAGCGATTGCGTTGCATGACCCCTCTGTCCTCGATACCTGAGAGATTGCGCTGCCGTGCGATGGTGAAGCCGTGATCGCTACGGTGAAACGCGCGCCCCTTCGGTGGGCAGCTTGCCAGAATCTGCTCGATTAAACGATGCAGACGGCTACTGCCGCTCTCCAGAGTGCGAAAAACCGGTGCCTTGATGTTGCCTGGGCGCGGGTTCTTCGACGCAGTCGGTCCTTTTGCCTGAGAGTTTGCGGGTGTGCCCCTTCGGCGGCGCGGCCTGCGATTTTCTGCGGCCAGCACGCTCTCCCGACGCGTGCGGCGAATGTACGCGAGGGCCGGGGGCTTGTCAAATAAAGGCCCGCAAGGGGCATGGGGGTTGGCGCTGCGGCTTCGCGAAAGTCAAAAAAAGCGCGGGACGTGATGCCCGCGCTTCTTTGCTTTGGTGCCTGAACCGGCGCGATTATTCGCCGATGGCGTGTGCCGCGTTGTCCAGTTCCTGGTTCAGCACGCGTTGTTCGTCGCCGGACAGGCCGCCGCCGTGTTGCGCCGCCATGTCGTGAGCTTCCTGACGGATCACATCGAGGCGATGGTGCAACGCGCCGCCTTGCGGGGGCGGGTAGTAGCCTTGGTTGACGCGAGCGTCGATGCGGCGGCTCAGGTTGTCGATCCGGCCGTTGACCTGGTTGAAGCGCTGATCCGCAATTTGTTGCGGGTTAGGACGCGGCGCCGGCGCGGGTTGCTGAGGGGCCACCACGCAGGCGGCGAGGGAACTGAGCAATGCGCATGCTGCTAGTGCGCGGACGATACGGGGCATGGACACTCCGGGAAGTCGTTGTCGTTTTGTGGTGCTACTGGGGTAGCAACGGATTGCCGAGGATTCACGCTGACCGCGGAGACGGGGTTATTTGTAACGTTATGTTCCTTTCGGGTTTGTCAGGCTTTTTGCCATTGGCGGCGGCATGGTTCGCGTGTTGCCGCCAATGGCGCAGAAAGCGGCCCGTAGCGCAGGAAAACGTCAGCGAATGCGTTCAAACGGCAGCCGGACGCCTTCTTCTGAGCTCCGGGCTGCAAGCTCGATGATCGTCATGACGTCGACTGCGTCCTGAGCGCTGACGGGAAATTTCGCGCCGTTCTGAATGGCATCCGCCAAGGCAATATAAAAGCCGACGTAGTCGCCGTTGCGTGTGGGCACCTCCCGCTCGACTTCCTGACCCTCTTCAAGCACACGCAACACACCGGGCGCATTGCCGGCGCCGAACCCGTCATCGCCCGGCCGCAAGCCGGCTTTCAACTGATCTTCCTGCGTATCGAGCCCGTATTTGACGTAGCTCCCTTGCGTGCCGTGAATCGTAAACCTCGGTGCGACGTACGCAGTCAACGCGCTGGCATGCAACACCACCTCGAATTCACCGTATCCCAGCTGAATATGGACGTAGTCCGGTGCACTGGCTTGATCGCGATGCGTCCGAACCGTCGCGGACACGGTCTGCGGTGCGCCGAACAACGCCAGCGCCTGGTCGATCAGGTGCGGTCCAAGATCGAATAGCAGGCCGCCGCCGCGCGAAGCTTCCTCGCGCCAACGCTGCCGAACTTCCGGCCGGAAACGGTCGAAATGCGATTCGTATTGCGTGATGCGCCCCAATTCTCTGCTGGCAAGCAGATCCCGCACGGTCAGAAAATCACCGTCCCAGCGGCGGTTATGAAAGGGGACGAACCGCTTGCTGCGAGCCAGTGCAATGTTGGCAAGCGTGTGGGCGTCGGCGGCGGTGAGCGTGACCGGTTTGTCGACCACCACGTGTTTGCCTGCTTCCAGCGCGCGGCGCGCCAGGTCGAAGTGCGTGTCGTTGGGCGTCGCGATGACGACGCAGTCGATTTCTTCGAGCGCCAGCAGGGCGTCGAGATCGGCCACCACCTTTGCGTGCGGGTAATCGGCCAGCGCGTGCTCGGGCTGGCTCGTCGCGATGGCTGCGATGCTGGCCCGCCCGCAGTGCTCGATCACCGGCGCATGAAAGGTCGCGCCAGCAAAACCGTAACCCATCAATCCAATCTTCAGCGATGCGGACATGCGTGTCTTCCTGCAAAAACGGCGCGCCGCTTTGCCACCGCGGCGGCGGCGCGCAACAGCGTAATTGTGGCATGTCCCGAAGGCGGGCTGTCAGCATCGTCGCAGGCGTTTGTCGGCGGCGTCCGGATGGCAGCTGTGGCCGTGTTCCGGGCAGCCCGGTTGAGCCTCCGTTTTTGTCGTCTGGCGAGCTGCCATTGCGGCCCCCTTTCCTTGCCGTCCGACAGCGCGTCTGTCACGGCATCGGCTTCGGGCATCCGTGTTAACATCGCTCCTCTCGCGCGGAGCGCAGCGAGCCGGAATGCCCCTCACACCGAGTCGAGCGTCCCAGCCGCTAGCCCCGCGCAGCATGCCCCCGGGCCTTCGGTCTCGCGATTCCGCACCCAAGCGCCCTCAACCGCATTACCCATCCACTGACGATGTCCGCAGGCCTGAACCCCGCTCAAAATGAAGCGGTCCGTTATCTTGACGGTCCGTGTCTCGTGCTCGCCGGCGCAGGCAGCGGCAAGACGCGCGTGATCACGCAGAAGATCGCCCACCTGATCGAGGCCAAAGGCTTCGAGCCGCGCCACATCGCCGCCGTCACGTTCACGAACAAGGCCGCGTTGGAAATGCGCGAGCGCGTGGGCAAGCTGCTCGAAGGCAAGACGCTCACCACGCCCGGCAAGGAAGGCCGCAAAGTGCCCGTCAATCAGTTGACGGTCTGCACCTTCCACTCGCTCGGCGTGCAGATTCTGCGGCAGGAAGCGGAACACGTCGGCCTGAAGCCACAGTTCTCGATCATGGATTCGGACGACTGCTTCGGCATGATCCAGGAGCAGGTCGGCTCGACGGACAAGGGCTTCATCCGCAAGATCCAGTCGATCATCTCGCTGTGGAAGAACGGGATGATCATGCCCGAGCAGGCGATCGCGATCGCCGCGAACGAGGACGAACATCAGGCCGCGATCGTCTACCGCAATTACGTGGCGACGCTGCATGCGTATCAGGCGGTCGATTTCGATGACCTGATCCGTCTGCCCGCCGAGCTCTTCGAGAAGAACGAGCAGGTGCGCGATCGCTGGCAGAACAAGCTGCGCTATCTGCTGATCGACGAGTATCAGGACACCAACGCGTGCCAGTACGAACTGGTGAAACTGCTGGCCGGCAAGCGCGCGGCGTTCACGGCGGTCGGCGACGACGATCAGGCGATTTACGGCTGGCGCGGCGCGACGCTCGAAAATCTCGGGCAGCTCAGCAAGGATTTTCCGAAGCTGCATCTGATCAAGCTCGAACAGAACTACCGTTCGACGGTGCGCATTCTGACCGCCGCGAACAACGTGATCGCGAACAACCCGAAGCTGTTCGAAAAGAAGCTGTGGTCCGAACACGGCATGGGCGACACGATCACCGTCACACCTTGCAACGATGAAGAGCACGAGGCCGAGTCCGTGGTGTTCCGCCTGTCCGCGCACAAGTTCGAGCGGCGCGCGAATTTCCGCGACTACGCGATCCTGTACCGCGGTAACTTCCAGGCGCGCATCTTCGAACAGGTGCTGCGTCGTGAGCGGATTCCGTATGTTTTGTCGGGTGGGCAGTCGTTCTTCGACAAAGCCGAGATCAAGGATATCTGCGCGTATCTGCGCCTGATTGCCAACGCGAATGACGACCCGGCGTTCATTCGCGCGATCACCACGCCGCGCCGCGGTGTCGGCAATACGACGCTCGAAGCGCTCGGCTCGTTCGCGGGCCAGGCGAAGGTGTCGCTGTTCGAAGCGGTGTACATGGGCGGCATCGAGGCGCGCCTGTCGCCGCGTCAGATCGAACCGATGCGCGTGTTCTGCGACTTCATGCAGCGCCTCACCGATCGCGCCGAGAAGGATGCCGCCGGCACGCTGCTCGACGAACTGATGGACGCGATTCACTACGAAGCCTATCTGTACGACGCGTTCGACGAACGTCAGGCGCAGTCCAAGTGGCAGAACGTGCTCGAGTTCATGGAATGGTTGAAGCGCAAGGGCACCAAGGCTGAGCCGGAAGGTTCGGAGAAGAGCGAGGCAACCGGCTACGACACCGCCGACGGCTTCGGCGACACCGGTAAGAGCCTGCTTGGCCTGATCCAGACCGTCGCGCTGATGTCGATGCTCGAAGGCCGTGAAGAAGACCCGGATGCGGTACGGCTTTCGACGGTGCATGCGTCGAAGGGGCTGGAGTATCCGCACGTGTTTCTGGTGGGCGTCGAAGAAGGCATCATGCCGCACCGCGGCGGTCCGGACGACGAGCCGATCGACGACGCGCGCATCGAGGAAGAGCGTCGTCTGATGTACGTCGCAATCACGCGGGCGCAGCGCAGCCTGCATCTGAACTGGTGCAAGAAGCGCAAGCGCGCGCGCGAAACCGTGGTGTGCGAGCCGTCGCGCTTCATCCCCGAAATGCTGCTCGACGACGCTCCGCCGCCGACACCCGAAGAAGCGCCGATGTCGCCGAAAGACCGGCTTGCGAGTTTGAAGGCGTTGCTGCAGAAGCCCTGAACGTGGGAGTGGATGCAAGACCCCGGGCGCGGCAGGTGCATCGGCGGTTTTGCGACGTACGCGCGCTACAGTGGCACGGCCCATCAATCGGAGACCGCTCGCATGCCCCCGCCACCGCTCGCGCACTATCGTCGCGCGCTCGAAACCTACATCGACGCGAAAGACAACACGCGTGCTAATCGCATTGCCGAGGCTTTTGCACCGGATGCGGTTCTCACAATTTCGCTTGCTACGTCGAATATCGCGTTTCCGGCGCGCACAGTCGGTACGGATGCGATTGCTAAAACGCTCGTCACCGATTTCGGTGCGCAGTACGCGCAGTGCCGCACCTATTACGTGTGCGATTCGCTTACGGTAGAGAACGGCACGATCGACGCCTTGCCCTGGCTGGTTGTGATGCGCGAACGGGTAACTGGCGCATTGCGCGTCGGCCATGGGGTGTATCGGTGGACTTTCGACGCGACGTCGGCCGTCACGGGGTTTCATATCCACATCGCACGCATGGACGTTGTGGCGGACGTGGACGGCAAATTGCTCGAAGCGTTGCAAGATGGACTGAGCTATCCGTGGCTTGTCCCCGCTGACCTGCACATGCATTTGACGTCGCTGGCTCGTAGCACGCCGGCGTTGGCATTTGTCGAGGCGTTCAGCCGTCCCGCAGTTGCATCGGCAGGCGGCTGACCCGACGGCGCGTAAACGCATTTCGCATAAAAAATCCCCGCCCGTGTCGCCACGGTGCAGGGACTTTTTGTTTTGCGACAGGGGCCGGAAGCGCCTTACTTCGCCGCGCTGACCATGTAGTCGACGGCGGCTTTCACGTCCGCGTCGGACGCAGTCGAGCCACCCTTGGGCGGCATCGCACCCTTGCCGTGCAGTGCGTAGTTGTAGACCGTGTCCATCGGTTCTTTCAGGCGCGGCGCCCATGCATCCTTGTCGCCGAACTTCGGTGCGTTCAGCACGCCGGCCGCGTGACACGCCTGACAAACCTGCTGGTACAGCGCCTTGCCGGCTTGCGAGGCGTCCGCGCTTTGTGCTCCGCCTGCTGCTGGCGCAGCCGCCTGCGGCACGCTTGCCATGGCCGCCATTGCTGCAGCGGCTTGTGCGGCGCCAGCATCCGAAGCACCCGCCGGCGCCGCGGCGGCAGCGCCGGACGCGGCGGCTGCCGCACCCGCTGCCGGCTGTGCCGGTTCAGGGAAGCTCGCGCCGGAATTGTTCGCCATGTAAGCCACCGCGCGGGCGATTTCGAAGTCGCTGTAGTCGTCCGGGCTGGTGCCGCCACGCGCGGGCATCGCGCCCTTGCCAGTCAGCGCCGTGTGCAACAACGTGTCGAAGCCCTGCGCGATGCGCGGCGCCCAGTCGGCGGTATTGGTGAATTTCGGCGCGCCTGCCGCACCCGACGCGTGACACGCGGAGCAAACGGCCTTATAGACCTCTTCGCCGGTCTTGTAGACGCGCGGCGCGTTGGCATCGCGAATGTCGACTTGCGCGAACGGCTTGATGCGCGCGCTGACCTCGGCGTCGGAAAGACTGTCTGTGCCGGCGCCCGTGCGCGTCGAATTATCGACGTAGATCACTAGCAGAACGATGATGACGATCGGTACCGCAAAACTGGCAATGATCGCGGCGATGAGCTGCCCGGGGGTTTTGATTGGGGCTCCGTGTGGTGCTTCGCTCATGCTTGTCTCGTCTCCGTGGGTATGTGAGCGGTACAGCGTGACGGCAACTTCTTGTTCTTTAATCAGGCACGGACGATTATAGACGCAACATTTCGGCGGCGGCGAGGGGCGCGGCGAGGTGTTCAGCAGGCGTTTACCCGCATCGCGGGGTGCGGCCGGCGCCGCCGGGATGGCGGGCAGGAGGCGCGCGATCCCGCCATATAGGCCGCCCGGTGGACGGTTCGGCCGAAACCGGGTATTCTTTCGGTCTCGCTTTGGCGTCGCTCCTGTTCAGGTTGCCGCGCTTTCGTGTTGAAGCGCCCGTAGCTCAATGGATAGAGTACTGCCCTCCGAAGGCAGGGGTTGCTGGTTCGATCCCAGCCGGGCGCACCATCTGGTTTTCCGCTGAACTCCCCTGAAATCCTGAAAGCCCCCGCCAGTAAAGGCGTTGCGGGAAATTTGCGTCCGGGGAAAGCCGAGCATATCCAAGGAAATCCGGCGGTTGCATGTCCCCGGCGGTGTACCCCAAAATGGTTTTTCCTCGATTTTGATTTTGGGGTACACCATGGGACAGCTCACCGATTTGCAGATCAAGAATGCAGAGCATCGCGAGAAGGAATATTTTCTGGCGGATGGTGATGGGCTGTACCTTCGGGTTCGACAGACGCGTAAGGTCTGGTTGTACCGCTACAAGCGCAGTGGAAAAGAGATCAAATTAGGGCTCGGCCGGTACCCCGTTGTTTCGCTTGCCGCGGCTCGTCGAAAGGCCCGTGAGGAAATGGAGCGGCGAGCAGACGGGATCGACCCCAAAGAAGCTCGGCGCGAGAAGCACGAGCGAGCGCAGGCAGATCGGCTCAACACGTTTGAACTGGTGGCTCGGGCATGGCACAAGGCATCAGAAAAGGATCGCCAATGGTCTGCCGGTTATGCTCAGAAAATCATCCGCTACCTGGAACTGCACGTGTTTCCCTGGGTGGGTCAACTTCCTGTGGGGGATATCAAGCCGACCGAAGTTGTGCGTTGTCTGCACCGCATCAAAGAGCGCGGCAATCTTGAAACTGCGATGCGGGTACGCGAGACGATTCAGCACGTGTATCAGTACGCAGTGGATACCGGCGTTCTGGAACCAGTCAGGAATTTTGTCAATGGCCGTACCGGCGGACTCCCCGCAGTACGTAGCCGCCATTACCCAGCTATCACCGATCCGAAGCAGCTTGGACAGCTGCTGCGCGATATCCGAGCCTACAACGGCCATGTGATTACCCGTGCGGCATTGCAGCTTGCTCCATTGCTTTTCCAGCGACCTGGCCAGTTACGTTTCGCTCACTGGGAAGATATCGATCTTGACGGCGAAGTTTGGATCTGTCCGCCGGAAAAAATGAAGATACGGGAATGGAAGAAGCGGGATAGCCGCACGCCAGCGCATTTGGTGCCGCTTCCATCACAGGCCATGGAGATCCTGAGGGACTTGCATCCGCTAACCGGGCCGAAGGGGCCGATTTTTCGCAGTATAGCCAAGCGCTCCGAGGCGACGCGCTACATGAGCGAGAACACGATCAACAGTGCGCTACGTACGTTGGGTTACGACACTAAAGAGCAGATCACCGGTCATGGTTTCCGTGCGACGGCCCGCACGCTGATCCGGGAATATCTCGGATGGGACAGGGAGGTGATCGAGCGTCATCTAGCCCACGCGTCGAGCGAGGAGTTGGGCGACAGTTACGATCGTGCAACGTTTCTTGAACAGCGCCGCGAGATGGTTCAGTGCTGGGCTGATTTTCTTGATGAACTAGCGGCGGGAAATATTCCTAAACCTGTTAGAACGCTGAGCTTGGTGTCCAGGGCCGCATGAGGCGAGGCGAATTTTTACCATCTGGCTTTTCTATAGGTTCTCAACGTCAGGCGTTATCTCGAACGAGAATGAATCCCGGATCACCATAGAGCCCGCGTGATTGTCGATTGGCAACTGAGTTTTTTTGGGGCGGGCTGTTCGGCGCGGTCGCTTGTCGGAGGCGCCAGAGCTTTTACGTTGTACTTGTCTCATTTCGTCCGTGCGACGCATCGCATATCGCAAGGAATTGAGGCTGACGTCGATACCTTCTTTCGCAGCTTGCTCGATCAATTCGCTCAGCGTGTATCCCTTTTCACGCGCCATCTGCATCTGTGTCTGAATGGCGCTCACCCCATCTGTTACCTTGAGGGGTTGTACTTCCTTTGGTTTTTCTGGAAGCGCATCCAGTCTGCGCCCAAGCGCTTCCCATTGCCCTCGTGGGTAACTTCTGATGACATGCATGATTTGCTCCGACGCACGACCTTATTTGCATCTTGAACAGGTGTTAACACGTCGTCAACACCCGCTGCTGGCGATTCTTGGCATAGGCGGAATACATCGGAATTCAGAGGAACATGACGGAACGAAAAATATTTTTCTGCTGCTATCCGGCGTCTCGTCCGCGCACATGGAAGTACACGCGTGCGCCGCTCAAGCACACAGACATCAACAGTTCTGAACACTGTGCGCTCATCGATTTACGTCGGAAGACAACCGCGACTCATTTGAAGTCACCGACGGACGAACGCGGCGTGCCACCGTCTTGCTTCACCATCGCCATGCCACCTCAACGCGCGCTCACCCGACTTGTACGGATGTTCGCTGTTATGCGATGGCAGATCGAATGTTTACTTGTACTAGGTGGCACGTCGAACACATTGGAGATCAACCGCTTGTCAACGGGTTTTCTCCATGCATCACACTTGGAGCGCGTAGCCGTCGCAGGCCATGCGCAACACTGCCCGCCTCGTTGCACCAAAACCTTGAACACTCAACGCACGGCCGTTACGCGGAAGCGCATTGCTGTTGCATATGGCTTGTACATCGAGCACACCAAAGTCACACTCGGCACCAAAAACAACATGAAAATTTAGTATGGCAGGATAGGCTTGCGCCGGTTTTGGGCGCCATATGTGCTTAGGCGTGACGAGGGAAACGGCTTAGTTGGATTGCTAATATGCCAGTCGAGTTTTCCGAGATCGGCCAAGATACGGCAATTGCCAGTTCTGGTGCACCGTCTTTAAGGCAGCAGCTCCGTAGCCACCAGCGGTCACGGCAATATGCGGCGACAGTCCTGCGTCGCGCACTTCGCGACGCTCGTATTGACTCTTCATGGTTCAAGGCTTCGGCCAATACTAGGCATAAGCAGTTATGGACGAAAAAAACCGAAAGAAGCCGAAAGAAGCCGTTGCTTCCCTGTTGAAGGACATGGAAGACACTGCAGCTCGCATGCGAGAATTGATTATCTCCATGCCTCCGCATGATCTGCTCGGCTACATCTACGCCCAGCATGTGATCAAAGCGATGGCAGATCAAAACATTACCCAAGAGCCAGACGAAGCGGACGGTCCGGAGGATCTGATCAACGAAAATCAGTTCCTGTTGGAGTATGTGCACGCGGTTCTCGCGTCAGATGTCGTCCCTGCGGACATGAAATTCGACGAAGCCCAGTGCACGGAGTTGTATGAACTTGGCCGCAAACTGAGAGAGCAGGCGTTGTTTTTTGCCATGGCCTCGTCCGCCGATACCAAAGACGGTGTCTTCGGCCCGGGCACTGCCGATATTGAATTCCAGGCGAAAATCACCTGGGTCGTACTGCGAGGAAACCGCTACCAAGTCTTGGAAGGCGAGTTTTACCGCTACGTTCTGGCGCCTCACAATAATGTCCTGAAAGAAGTGTACGGCGTCGATGCTGCCACTATCGCGGAAGGTTTTCAGGCCATGGCCAACGCTACACGTTCTGGGCGTGCCGACGCTATCGCGGTGATGATGAATCAGATTGAGGCGGCACAGGCCTTCGCTGAGGCACAGGACAAACCGCTGAAAGACGTCATGGATGCGTGGGCAGCGACCAATGCGGAACAATCGAGAGCCGCCGGGTGGGCGATAGATGACATCGTTCGGGGCGGTATCGCCAACGTGAGCCGTCACACGAAGCTGCCGCCTATGTTGTTGGCTGACCTGGCGTATCGGCGCGGAGAAGAGACAGAGTTCTTCGCAGCCGGCGATTTTGCTGGGACACCCTACCGGACGCTGCCTGCCCGGAAGAAACCACTAATCCAGCTTGGATCGGACTACTACGCCGTCGATCCGTGCTTTGCGCGCGATGCGGGGTATCGTGCGCTTCTCTACAATCTCCTTCAGCGTAAACCGGACTACAAGAAGACCTTTGAAGCTTGGCAGAAGACGATGAGCGAAGCTGCGTTCGTGGACATTTTGGCCGCCCAGCTTCCCGGTGCCACGGTTTTCCAAGAGGTCTACTACAAAGATCCGGCCAGCAAGCAGTGGTCCGAAAACGACACCCTCATCCTGATCGATGACGTGCTGTTCCTAATTGAAGCCAAGGCCGGCGCGGCTGCCACCATCGCATCGCCAGCGCTTGATTTCGGCCGCCATGCTCAATCCGTACAGGATTTGGTACTCAAGGCCTACAAGCAATGTGAGCGCTTCTTCAATTATCTGAATTCGGCGGACGAAGTACCCCTCTATCACTTGGCGGATGGTAAATACGAAGAGTGCGGCCGAGTCCGCCGCGCTGACTACCGCGTGATGGTACCGATCGGGCTGACGGTCGAGTCGTTCTCACCTTTTTCCACGTACTGTAAGGAGCTACCACAGGTTGAGCCGTTGCTTGGACGGCATGCCTTCATCTCTCTTTCCATTGATGACCTGTTTGTCCTCAAGCGCTTCCTGCCCACACCGGGCGAGTTCGCCCACTACATGGAAGTGCGGCAGGCCGTGGCGGGGATGCGTCGCGCTCATTTATTTGACGAGTTCGACCACTTGGGCGCGTATCTGAAGAAGAACCGCTTCGATCAGGACATTGCCGACCAACTGAAGGATGGCAAGATGAACATGGTCATCTGGAACGGCATGAGCGACATCGTCGACAAGAGTTTCGAGGGTGAGGACTGGGAAAGCCGGCCGTTCCCGACGCAGGACTTCCCGAAGGAGGTACTGATGCTGCTCGGAGCGCTTGACGCCACCCGAGCACGCGGATGGCTTTCAGCGGAGAGTCATATCCGAGACTTGGGGGAGGAAGGTCGGAGTAACTTGGCTAAGATGCTGTGCGACCTTCGCCAAACCCTGAACCAGCACCCCGCTCGTTACTTTGTTCTGTGCGGGGACGGCGGGCCGCTCTTCGTCTGGCTTCAACAACACAACCACCATGTTGATTGGGGCAAAGTGAATGACAAGGCCAGTGCCGCCGCCTTGGCCGTCAAGGCTTCTAATGTCGTTGGAGTCGTGGCAGAGGCTAGTGCCGACGGAACCTACCATCGGGCGCAGTCTTTCGTGGTCCACATACCGACTGAGCGAACGGAAGAAAACACCCATATTTACGAAGACGCTACGCGAATGGCTCAACCCAAGCGGACAGTGAATCTCAACCAGCCGAAAAATGTCGCACCTCCTGCGAAGACCAAAAAGCTGGGGCGGAATGATCTGTGTCCGTGTGGCAGTGGCGTAAAGTACAAAAAATGCCATGGCCGTTAAGAGTGCGCCGGAGCTGTTGAGCGAGATCAATTCGAGGTTTCTTAGTTGAGCGGCCTTTGAGCGTCTGTTTTCGATGGTCTATTTGATCTTCGAAATTCGGAGGGGCGAATGGCGGGTTTGGGTCGAACTCGGTAGAACGTATCGGGCCGAGATTCAAAGAAATGCGCTCACACTGATGGTCCTTACGATGATCAACCGACCTCACCTTGTTGTTCTTGACACATCGCATCTGACAGGGCTGGTGACCGACTGGGTTTCGGCCAACTGTGACCGGCGACGTGCCGCGGAGACATTCGTTCCAGACCTTGTTGAACGAGGATGGCTGCCGCTGCTCTGCTGGCACCAGTTGGAGGAACTGCTGCAGCACCAGGACGACCAACTGGTTGATACACGGCTTCGTTATCTCAGGAGTTGGCCGTTGATGGCCTGGATCCGACCATCGGATCTGGGCGCTGGCCCTGGATCAGTTCTCGACGTGCTGAAGGCTGAGGTTGTAGCAGCCTATGAACATCCTGACGCCGACGTATTCCGGGTTCGCGAACTTGCGCGTGACGGCTTGTTTTCGTTTGGGCCGGGCATCGAGGCAATTCCCGATGAGTTCTTGGACTGGCGAGTTCTTCGCGCGGCATTGGCCGAACGCCAAGAGAACGCGCGCAGGACCGCCGCTATCTCCCGATGGCGTGCAGTGGACATCGACCACACGCGTATCGCTGACTGGCTGGACAAGCCGCTGCGAGCAGGCGAGGAAGCGGTTCAGGTGCTGGGACATCTTCGAGACAAACTGGCCGTCGAGATTGCGACGCGTGGGGACAAACGCATTGTAGACCCCGGCGGGATAGCAGATGCGTTCTTCTCAATGATTGTTCACGATGGCCATGCAGTCGCTGCGGGAACTGGCGATCTTCCGCCAGCCATCCAGTTCTTGGTGAATGCGGGCCTCGAACTTGATGACATCAACCCGGCAGCCACCTTCGGGAAGACGATGGACCTTCTGATCTTCCAAAAGCGTCTCCGGATTATTTGCGAGGCCAACGGATTGCCTTGGCAAAAACTCAAGAGGACGGTGACACAGGACCGCCTTCCAGCCATGGTGATTCAGGAGGGCATGCGGATCCATGCTCACGACCAGCCGGAACGTAAAGGCAGTGACCTGAACGATATCTCTCTGCTGTGTCTTGCTCCCTATGCTGATAGTACCTATGTGGACAAGCGCACGCTGGAGGGTGTTCGTCGGGCAAGAGGAACGATTGGCATTTTCGATCGATTAATCGGACATGTCGGTAAAGCCAGAAACTATGGTGAGATTTTTGCTGCGCTCACTACGCCGTAGCACGCGCATTCTGGACTCGCACAGCATGCAGTGGCTATTAACGCGGCCAAATATCTCCAGCTTGATTTCTGATGTTTGAGCGAAGCAGGCGAATGGTCGGAATGGGGGCGACTGCGCTTCGCGGCATCGCGACCGACCGTGTGCGGCCGGAAGCGGTTATCGGCATAGCTCGGTCGATGGTCCACTTCAGGCTGGGGACCCTTCGGTTGTTGCCGCAAAACGACCGCTGACAACAAAAGCAGTCACCGGCCCAAACTTCAGGGCCGGTAGGACCGGCTAGATTGGTGGTCGCTTAGGTGCGTTGGCCGCTACCAACTTTTCGTTGGCGAGCAACCTACACGTACGTGACACCCATAGCCAGTGTTTGGCTAAACTCGTCAAAGGTGTTGCTTCGGTGCAGCGTTCGCACCTGCCAGAGATAGAACGAGCGCACCGGCCCACCCTTCGAAACTGGCCCTTCACGGTAGCCCGTGCCTCGCGAAATGAGCGCCGTACCGCAGTTCCCGCCGAACTGCATCGGACGCGCAGCTCCCCAGCCCGCATTCCAGTAACAAAGGTCCGCGACGACCTGCTCGTCCACCTTGATCTCCAGTTGCCCACCATGGGGGCTGACTTCGGCCTCGTCGGAGCCGGGCAGCGTTGGAAGAAAGAGCCGACCCGGATACAGGTCGTGCTGAAGGTAGCCCAGGCGGTCCCAACCGAGCGGTGCGGCAAGCGGCCAGGCCTTGCACTCACCCAGCATTATTCGGTCAAGACGGGGAAGAACCAGGAGCGTCGTCGTACTCAGTGGTTCTGGAGCTGCACTGGGAAGCGTCCGGTCGCGGGTCCAGACGGCCTCCAGATGCGCAGCCAAGTCCGTGTCGACGATCTTGCTGCCTTCCGCTTGCGACCATCGAACAATCAAAACTTCCACACACCGATCCATCGACATCACGATTGGCGAGCTGAACGCTATCAGTTCGTCACCCGGCCGCGCTGCTTGTACGCGGCCAATCAAGGCTACCAAGGATGCTTCAATCGCCTCGGTATCGCCATCGAAGTCGGTGTTCTCCGGAAACCAAGTCGGGCGTCGAGGTCTGAGGAAGGCCAAGGTCGGATGGACGGGCAACGCCAAAAGTGCTTTTGCGTCCGCCAGATCCGGGGGCATCGCCCAGAACTCCTCGGCAACCGCCAGCGTGCGAAGGTAAGAGGAGATGGCGCGAAGGGCAGTTCGCGAGGAGAGGTGACCGACAAAACCATCACCCAGTGGTCGCGTGAAGTGCCAGGGGTCTCCTTGGAACGGCGCGTCTGGATAAGCGGCTCTATTCGCCGCCCACTCAAAGGCCATCTGCCGGACGAACGGCCACCCAGTATGGTCCCCGAGCCGGCTCAGAGACGTACGGAATATCCTGGGCAAATCGGAGCCTTGCACGCCGTCGAAGTCCTGAGGGATCTCGAACTCTTCGGGCACCACTACTAGGCCTTCGTCGTCGGCTTCCGCTAATAGTCCGAGGCTGTCCGTCAGCAAGTTCGAGAGGATAGATGACCTCGGGATGCTCTCAGCCAACTGGGCGACGGGGGTGTAGCCGTACGCGTGTGCCGCCATCCAGAAGATACACAGGACCTCGACCACTTCAGCCTCGAGTTTGCGCGAGCTGAGTAGTTCGAGCAGCGCGGCCTCGGTCTCGGTCCTCGAAGCTTGTTTGCCCAGCCGAGCCGCCAGCTCCTGCATGGTCCACCACCTTGCGGACGTCGAGGGCCATCCAAGTCGGGCAACGAGGATGCGAAGTTCGTCCATCAAGCCGCCGACGCCGTAGACCAGCTCCGACGCCCAGCGCGGTCGCGCCAGCGGCAGGGTGCGGGTGTCCTCAATGACGCAGTTGACCATCGTCTCTGCGAACTTCACGGCCTTCGCGATCTGCCCCTGTCGTGCATAGAAGTAGACCATCAGTTCCGTGGGTGCCACTCGCGGCGGTACAGGATTTCCGAACATGCCATAGGTCGTCGCAGTCACAAATTCGTCGCAGCGTCGCGGGTAGTGTTTGGCGATCAAGTCGAGCCTGCTGCGAGTATTCTCTTCATTCTCCGTAAATCCGATCCAGGCACCGTTGTTGATATGTGCACGGACAAGGTACTTCCATGCCGCGTTCACCCCGCTCAGCTTGCGCCTCGTCTCAAAGGCAAGGTCAGACAGGACCAGGACGCCCTTGCGTCGACCCTCTTCCGATAGAAGCAAGCCGTCGAGCGTCGCTAGCAGTCGCTTTCCCTGCCCGGCCTCGTCCCAGTGCTTATACCAGGCGCGAAGGAGCCTGATTCGCTCGTTGTAGCTGGTCGACAAGCTGACGAGCAGGGCGCCTAGTTGTTCCGGCGCGAAGGTTGTAACGTCGCCCGTGTAAGGTTTGCTCTCGCTATCGCTGCCGGGATGCTCCAATCGCTCCAGTAGGCCGATGTCCCAACCGACGTGCTCCCGAAGGACACGAAGCCGCTCCGCAGCGCTTGAACTGCCTTCTTGTGCGAGTCGCTTCAACACTTCATAGATTTCAGGATGCAGACCGGTTTGCATCAATGCGTCCAAGGGCCAACCATCTCTAACGCCTTGCTCCACGTATGCCCGCAGACTGTCTTCTGCTTGCGCCCAGTCGCCCGCGTACGTGTGCTCCTCGTACTTGACCACTAGCGCTAATGGCATCAACTTCGCAAGCAACCGATCAGCGGCCGCCAGAACATGTCTGGTGCCCTTCCCGTCGGTGTAGTCCAGGACGTGGTGGACCTGCGGCGCAATCAGACCGATTAACCGGCGAGCGTCGTCCGGTGCGATATCGACCAGGTAGCCGATGGCGTCGACCGTGTTGTTCAGCGTGGGGTCCTTGCGATGCGCATAGCCGGTCGTCAGCTCCCACGTCTGCTTGCATAGCTCGCGAGCGCCGGTGCTCAACCCATGGGCTAACGCAATGGCACAGAGCTGAAGAGGCGTCTGAAGGTGTACGCTAGTCTCCTGGCGAATCTCTGCATCAAGCAGGACACGCTGGGACTGAACGAACGCCGCCGCCGCTTCGTCGCTCATCTTCGTCAGCAACCCGGCCGCGTACTGAGTGCGGAAGGACTCGCTGTCAAACCAGGCGCACTGTCTGGCCGCCGTCATGGTTTCTTCGGTCAGAGCCACCGCGTCGAAGTGGTCCAACAGGATGCTGCCCAGCCGGATGTCGCAGGCAATGCGATGCAGCGCGCTCCGGAAGTCCTCGGCTGCAGAGCTCTCGTCATGGCTTTGCCTGAAACGCCTGAACTCCACCGTCTTAAGCAACTCGAACAGTTCATGGAAGTCCACAAACTCCCCGTGCCACCAGCGATGCGCAACCTGCGCCCCGACCGCAGAGAGCGCGTCTAGGAATTGGGTGATGTTCCTCCTGCGTTCGTAGACGGGAGCCCGCGAGAACTCGAAAGCGATCTGCCCTTCCGCAGCCATGCACAGACTCAGATGAACGGCGCTGAAGAACCAGCGGTGCGCAAGTGTTGCCAGATCCTCCTTACGTTCGTAGTAGTCGCCTTTGAGCCACTCAATGGGGATAGGCTCGTTCAACGGCTTAGAGACCCGCGTACGCGCCGCCTCCACAGCAGCGACGAAGGGCGTCCGGGCAAGCTCGCTGAAATCATCGCGCTCGGCGATGCTCACTGCAGCGGTCGCTGCCGCGCGAACGCACGCATCGCTGAGGACGTTCTTACTCTCACCGGGGGCAAGCAACGCAGCGGCCGCCATCAGGTCATCCAAATTGCCTTCCTCAACCAGCATCTGGACTCGCGGCAGCCACACGACCGGCCCGTTGTCGGAAACCAGCTTGACCAGCGCTCTCGGGGTCGCACCGATGGCACCAAGCCGCGCAAATGCGTCGACCAAAAACTTGAACTCACCAGAGCCGGCGTTCGACGAGTACCTGCTGGAGAAACGGCTCAGGCCTCTGAACCGACGAAGCGCCTCTTCACCGCACGTTTCGGCCAGAACCGTGTCGCCTCGAGCACGCAAGGCCAGTCCGAGCGCGGCAACCCGCAGGATGTCCGCCTCATGCCTGGAGGCCACGGCCTCACGCACGACGCCGTCCTCTGCAGTCAGCGCCAACGTGAACGAGATTAGCCTGGCCATGTCGTCGTTCTGCATTTGGAACTGGCTGCCGCCGACCATCCGTGCCTTGAGGTGCTCCAGTCGATAGGCTTGAGCGAACTCGTTGGTATCCAGCGCCGCGACCAGAGCATCGGACAGCAGTGTGTCAAAAAGCGACTCTGGATATCCTTCCTCGAGGCGGAGCATGATCCAGTCCCGCGTGAGGCCGGCGATGAGGTTCTTGGCGTCACCCAGCCTCGCCTGAACCGTCCAGAGCCAGTTCACGCGCAGCGAGGTCGGTGCGGTACTCTCCAACCAGCTTGCCACTGCAGGCATCAGCTCGTTGATACGGTCGGCGTAGTCTGGGGTTGCTCGCACGAAGACGGCCAAACTCTCGTGGAAAACCTTCAGGCCGGCCGCCGAAGAGTGAAGCAGATGCTCCACTTTCGCGACGTCAGGCTCCACCGCGCCGACTTTCGCGGCGATCTCTCCGAATGCTGCTCTAGGCCAGAAGAACGAGAAGGCACAGACGAGCCGCAGCGTATCCTTGAGGCTTGGAGGAAGGCTTTCCCATAGCGATGCGTAATAGAACTTTGCGTCTTTGCTCAAGTCTCCCTTCAGATGCTCGACATCCCACTTCGACAGGCTGCGACCGGCGTGCTCGAGTTCAGCGGTGGCATAGATGACGTGCAGAGGATGGCCGTTGGTCTTCGTGCGGAGCGCGGTTGCAGCCTCCTGCAGCTGCCTTGCCGCCTCATCCTCGCCCTCGAAGCCAGTGGTAAGCCTTCCCTCCTGAACGGCCCTGCGGAGGTAAGACAGGACTGCGTTCTCCGACATCGCCGGCAGCGTGCGCCACTCGGCCTTTGGCACGATGGCAAGCAGGTCCGTGGGCAACTGGGCGTCGTCCACAGGTTGAGTGCCGACGAGCAGCACCATGTTGTCCGGGCATGGGATTACTTGGGAGAACACGTCGTCTAGTGGCCGCTTGTCCGTAGCGTTGATGCGCCAGACGTGGTCCAGTCCGTCCAGGACGAGTACGAACGGCTTGCCCAGCGCCTTGTAGTGGGAAGCGCATGCTTCGAGGAGCGTGCGCAGGCTTCCAGAGGGTGCTACGACATCGGGATGAAACCGATTGACCTGCGCCTCGATGGACTGCTCGACCACGTAGCTGTTGACCCGATCACGCCCCCGCTCCGTCGTCGAGAGGAAGTAGTGATGGCGGACCGTGGGAATGCCTCGCTCGGCGAGCGTGTCGCACAGCGCGCTCAGGTAGGTGCTCTTTCCACGGCCAGGCGGCCCTGTGAGCACGATCGCCCGCCCAGTGGCGGCGATGGCGTCCCGGACGAATTCCCGATGGAATGTCTCGTCGGGTACCTCGTAGCCTAGCGGGACAACGAAGTCCTCGGGCAATGGCGCCGGCGGCGTTGACCGCAGAATGGTGCGGACCTGTTCCAAGGCGATCCAACCGTCCGGGGGCGGGAAGTTCTTCCGCGTCGCCCAGTTCAACGCTGCGTTCTTGAGGGTGGCAATGCCCTCAAGAGTGCCGTGCTTGCGAAGTCGCGCATCGACCTCTTGCTCCAGTGTTTCAAATCCCTTATCGCTGTGAAGAATGTGCAATTGGCTGAAAAATGCCTCACAGTCTTGCTCGCCCCCAAGTTCAGCGATGACCTCAGAACGCTTAGGCTCGGGGATCTTGGCGAAGGAGATCTTGCCGCCGTCCAGACAGACTTCGATATCGGCGTCCGGCCGGCGGTTGGTCGTCAAGGTGAACTCGCCAATCCGGGCCGGATCTAGCGCCTTGAAGGCGTCGAACCACTTGCGCAGCATCGACCGAGCTCGCGCCGTCTTGCCCGTCTTCTCGAGCATCCAATCCCAGCAGAGCGGATACGCGTCTGGGGCCGGCGTGAACTTGACCTGTTGAAGGTCGAGCAGCCCGTCTGCACGCTCGGCGACGATGTCGTCTAGCCCAGTCGGCGCAACGGCCTCGTCGTCGCACTCAAATTTCACTCGGGTGTAGCGAGACGGCGCGTCAAGCCAGTCGCACAGAACCCTGAGGCCTTGCCGGTTTTGGTAGATGTAGCCAGCAGCAGTGATCGCGGTGTTCTTGATTTCAGACATGAACGGGCTCGCCTTCAGGCCGCCATGATACCGGCCATTGAGCAAGAGGCGCCGAGTGGCTAGCGAATGACCGGGAGGCGATGAACAGAGCTGCCCGTGGATCTTTGGCGGGGAGGGCCGGCAATCGCTGCGAAGCAGACGTTGACAGCCAAAGCCCGAATGGATGCAAGGGGGCGCCGTCCGCAGGAGATGGTGGCGTCGGGGCAGAGTGCGGCCACAAACTGCCGGAAGCCAGTGCCGGCTTTACGGTAGGCTATAAGTGCAGAATCAGAATGGAGGCGCGTTATGACGCGACGATTCAACATCGCAGCCCTGAAGGCCATTTCGCAAGCGCCAACCACCGACGAAACGGAGTGGCTGATCGCGGCCGAAGACTCTGTCGTATTTCTGAAGGAGAACGTGCAGAGTGAGGAGATTGTGATCTACGCCAGTGGTCCGGCGACGCTCATTCATGCCGTGCTTGCGCCGCTGAAGCAGGTCACGCCTGCGGACCAAGAGGACCTCATGCGCGCTTTCGTGCAGACAGATGAAAGCTGGGTCATCCAAAAGAGTTACGGCGGCGGCGAAGGCCATCGTGTCTACCTCGAAGCGCCGTTGCGCTCAGGAAAATCGCTGTCGGGTGGTGAGAAGCTCATCTTCCGCCGCTCATTTGACGGCGTGCAAAAGGGCGAAAGCCCGGTCGAACTGAGCCAAAAGCTCGTGCATGCGCTCGGCCTGCATTTCGTGCCAGAACGCAACGCGTACTGCCGGCTGGATAAGTACGGAGACATCGAGGATGTTATTCGTGTGATACGCACAGAGCTAAGCCCTGGACGGGACAGCCTTACCGCGGTCACGATCCTGGCCAAGGACCTTTCCGCATACATGACTCTTGCGGACATGGCCGTGGTCTACTTTTTCGACTTCACCCGCTTCAAATCTGGAGGGTTCAACGGTTGGGGGGACCATCCGCGCATCGACAGAAAGGCCCCCGACCTCTTCTATCATGGGGGCAGCATTGGAAATGCCAGCTACATCAACGGTCGGATGATCGTCCGCTCGACCATTCCGCTGCAGCAAATCATCGACGAATGGAAAGAGGAATCGAATCCAACGAGGACAAAGCAATATGCGACGTTCAAGATATTTGATCGCAAAAACAACGTCGAAATCGAAACGTCGTGTGCGCCGGAGTTTCTCTCGAATTACTTCCAGAAATCGGACCTGCCTTGGGAGATTTCACCGGCATTTTTCCGTCCTGATGTCTTGCACCGCTTCAAGGCGGACCCCGAGAAATACAGCCTTGATGACCGGTCTATCAGTTGTCGCAACGCGTGGTATCTCCGGAGCTACGACATCAATGAAGCGGGACAGGTGCATGCCTATATTGGCGATTTAGCCCGCCTTCCGATCGAAGAGCAGCGTTACTGGCAATCTTTCAACGAGTGGCCGAAAGGAACAATCTCGAAGCGGGCACATGAAAACGACATCCTCGGCGAGTTCAGTTCCGAATACGACCCGCTTCATCTATTGAAGTACAAAATCGGGAAGCTCAATGCCGCGCCACCTGACTGGTGGCAGCCAAGAAGCGAAGCGTACATGGATGCTGTGCGCTATCCGGCCACGGACTCGACCCTTGAATGGGCAAACGAAATCATGGCCTTCGATCAGTTGCTCGTTGAGGGATTTCAGCTCAGACCTTTGCGAAAGCTGCTTGAAGCTAAGGGAAGGAAAGCTGAGTCAAGTTGGGCCTCTCTACGCGTAATCGCAGAAATTTTTGTTGCCTCAGGAAAGGCTGTCGATGATGCCAAGTCAATCCTCACGCCGTTTAGTAGGCTTCACGCTCTGCGCAACATCCTGAAGGCACACAGTTCCGTTGAGGAAAAGAACAAGGAGGAGCGGCAAGCGCGCGCAACGCATGGGACCCTAAGAGCCCACTTCAAGCATCTTGCCGGTCAATGCGACAAAAGCTTCGACATGATTCTGCTCGCCCTCGGAGCGGGTGATCTGAATCCATGAGAAGGAAGCACTACCCGCTTAAAAGTGGCTTCGTCGAACGGCCGCCTTGCGGTGTCGAAACTCATTCGGTGAACGACAGCATAGGGGTCGAGAAGTGCCCGCTGCCTCTGACGCAGCCCGGCCAGAAGCAGTCGACCAGCGCATTTCCTTAACTGACCGCTTCGCGGGATGTATGGAGCTCTTCGCAGCAGAACCACCGACTAGCCGTTCTTTGCGCTGAGCCGCCGGTCGGCCATCGACAGCAGTTGCTACGCACTGCCATCAACGGTCGACTGATAGCGCGTGGGTGTGAAGCACCAGCATCGGAGTGCCTCTTTAACTTCCGTTTGCCGACCTGCGAAGGCTTCCCGATCAGGGGGGCGGACGAGGTGTTGTCGGAGCACCGGCGATCGAAACCCGGAATCCTCGTTGGGTGAGGTTTTCAAACGCCTTCGACAAGTTGACCTTGCTGAAGAACGGTAAATTTTGCTTGAGTGTCGCGTTACCCTCGCCCAGGATCAGGAAAACAATTTCATAGTCAGCGCTTCTGAGGTTGTCCAAGGGAACGAGATCACGTGCGGCCGGATTTACTCCGCGTAACACCGTTCGCGCCTTCTTGCGGAACGCTTTGTCGCCGAGCATGATTTCGGCAGCCACACCGCCCTGAGCAAAGAGATGGCTCAGCCCGGCCGATCCGCCCTTGCGATGCTTTACGTGTACCAACTGCTTGGCAGGAGTCAGCAAGTCGCAGAGTTCTATGGACGATGTGGCCCGGTCGGTCTTGACTAGCTTCTTGTCCAGCAGAAAATATCCATGCGCCGCGGCCGCTCGAGTGTTGTAGTCGCCCTCGGACTCAATTTTCGATTTGCCTTCTTCGTCCCACACTTCAACTGCCGGGAAAGTCAGGGTGGATATCTGAACCAAGTCCAATGTCGCGGTAATTCGGCCAATAAATGTTGCATCGACCTCGTACCACTTGCCATCGAAGATGATCTTCGTCTTGTCGCCGTCGACGATCTCGAAGTAGATACAGCGATACACCGAGTGCTCGGTAATGTTGCCATCGACATCGTGGACGAAAAGCCGGTCGCGCTTCAGGCCCTCGACGGTTAAATTTGCCAAATCAGGAATGGTGTCGATGTAATCGGCAGGCTGAATAATGGGGCGCACACCATCCTTATTTCGCGTAAAGCTGAAGCCTAGGATTGTGTCCCATGCGCCGATCTCCGGCAGCGTTACCATGATTCCTGGATTGCGCGCGGAGACAGCTCGAACCAGCTGCACGTTCAGCGCATCGATAGATGCATCGTCCTTGACCTTGCGGACGTTGTCCACCCACGAGAAAGACGTCTTGTAGTCGTCATTGGCGTAGTAGCCTTTGATGCGGCGTGCCAACTCGGGGAAATTTGCGGCTTCCATTTCGGTGCTGAAGGAGAACGTCGCGTCTCCACCGGCGATCTGCATAAGGCCAACTCCGCGCTTGGGGACGCCCGTCACAGCGCGAAGAACATCCCGTAGGATGTCGATTCCAAAGACGCCTACCTCCGAGTCGCGAGCAGCCTGAGACTTCTTCTGAACGGGCTGATCTTCGAGGGTATGCAAGTCGACGCTGCGCAGTGACTTTTCGTCGAGCGTGTTGAGCGCTGTGCGGAGGCCAAAGTCCTGAACGAATAGCGACTGCTCGATCAGATACCGGCCATAGCCAAACGTAAAAGCGAAGACGTCGCCGTCCACTCGAAGCAGGAGCACCGCAGAACTTGATCGATTTGCGAGATTCGGTATGACGCGGCCCGTAACCTCGTCGAGCACTGAACCCCAACTAGGCCTCGTTTCAGTGCTTTGCCTCACATAGAGCACCCCGTCGATACCCAAGTTGCCTGCCATTGGATAGTTGTCCACTGGTGCGTCAGCGAGCAGGTCCCCAAACGTTTGGCCGTCGCGTAGTGGCTTTGCCATAAAAAGGTTCAGGCGGCGGTAGCTTCTCGCCATCTTATTTCCCCATTGTGTTGTCCGTCGGCCCCTGTCGCACGACACGGAGCGTTGCCGTTCTCTCAATCATCGTAAACGGAAAACTTGCGCAAATCCTGAGACGATTGAACTTGCGACGGGTAAGTCTACTGTTGTGCGGACAGCTTTGACCGGTTCATGCGCCCGTGCCGAAATTGAACTGTTCAAGCGCCATCGCTGGCCGTCATCGGGACTCCATTCAGCCGCCAATCGGACACACCAACTTTTTTTGGCGCGATGGTCAAGACAGACGCCGGCACGATCGCGTCGGTCGCAGATGCAACGCGATATTGTTTGGGCAGTTGCCGTGCGCGGCACTGTTCGAGCGTCACGTGCATGGTATGCGCTGCTCGCGCACGACAAAACAGGCACTTCTCATCTGCGAGCTGCAGGCATTAAGCATCCGCCGCGATCACTGACCCGCGAAGACGCGTCATTTTCCGCTTCGTTGCGACCGGCCGTCCGCGGTACTGGAAAGAGGTCTTTGAGAAGTCACAACCGAATTTCCGCCTTGGGTCGTGAGCCGTAGTGCCGCTGATCACGATCGACGGAGCGCTGAAGGTCCGCTGTCGTTGTTTTGTAATAATTCGTTGCAAAAAACTGCAATGACACGACGGTTGTGCCCTGAGTTGTACCCGTTAGGAAGTGGGCGGCGCTCAATGCCTTATCTGGCGTGCCTCCTGCCGTTTTTTTCGATCCCAGCCGGGCACCAATCCTGACAAGGGTTCCCGCGAATTCACCTGTTCCCGCGTCCCCTCGAATTGCAACTAACTGCGGTTTCGCTGGCATCGCCGTCATCGGCTGCACCCACTGCGCCAGGTGATCGGCCAACAGGTACGCGTACCCCTGCACCATTTCCATCGTTTCCCACCCTCCCAGTTCCTTTAGCACATGGATGGGCGTTCCGCGTTGCTGCAAAGACGCAGCAAACGGAAATAAACAATCCACAAACGACAACCCCGGCCAGTGTCGGGGTTGTCGTTCAGAAACTCACGCCTTCACACCCTGACCAGCAGCTTCCCGAGGTTCTTCCCTTCGAACAGGCTATTGAGAGCGTTCGGCAACGCGTCAAAACCGTCGACGTATGTCTCCTGGTAAACGATTTCACCGTTCTTCACCCACGGCGCGACGGTCTGTAACATCTCGTCCATCCGGTGCGTGAAGTCGCGGGCGAGAATCCCCTGAATCGTCGCGCGCTGAAACAGCATGTGCTGCAGGAAGCGCGGCGCGAGGTCCGGCGTGTCGAGGCCGCCGTCGTACTGAGCGATCGCGCCGCAGATCACGATTCGCGCGCGGCGCTTGATGAGCGGGATTACCGCATCGGTAACCATGCCTCCCACGTTGTCGAAATAGACATCGACGCCGCCGGTGGCTGCCTGCAGAGCCGACTGCAAGCCTTCAAGTGTGGGATGCGCACGGTAGTCGACCGCACCGTCGAGCTTCAACGTGTCCGTCAGAAACGCGCACTTGTCCGGGCCGCCGGCGATCCCGATGACGCGGCAGCCGGCACGCTTGCCGAACTGCGCGACCAGCGAGCCGACCGCGCCCGCCGCACCGGACACGACCAGCGTGTCGCCAGGACGCGGCTTGCCCGCTTCCATCAAGCCGAACCACGCGGTGCGTCCCGGCATGCCGAGCACACCGAGCGCAGTCGAAACCGGCGCCGCGTCGGGGTTCAGTTTGGTCAGCTCGCTGTGATGGCATTTGGCGTAGAGCTGCCAGCCGCTATAGGCCGACACCCAGTCGCCCTGCTTGAAAAGCGGGCTCGCCGACGCCACCACTTCACCCACCACGCCCGCCCGCTGGACGATTCCGAGCGGATGCGGCACGTCGTAAGTATTGCGTTCATGCTGCTGGATTCGAATGTACGGATCGACGCTGACGATACGCGCCCGGATCAACACTTCATTCGATGACAAATTGTCGTCGAGCTCGCTTTCGCGCAACTCGTAATGCTCGTCGCCAACGCGTCCTTCCGGGCGCTTGACGTAAAACCACTGGCGATTCTGGTAGTTCATGTGAGGACTCACTGCTGTCGTAGACGGTGAGTGATCTTACCAGCGGGGCGATCACGCACTTGGCCGCCTGACGTCGCAGCGCTGGACGTGCGCGGTGAAACCGGGAGCGGCGCAGGCGCCAGATTCCAAGCTTGTTGAAAGCCGCCCGTCCCGTTAGAATCCTCCGGTCATTGGGGAGTAGCCTTCCTTCATCCATTGAAGGAGAGCGCGTCAACATACTTGGCCTACGGGTCATGGCGCGTTCGACCGGGTCGGTTTGGCGAGACCATTGGCGCACTGCTTCGTTCTGGTCGGACGGGTCGCGGTGCGTCATTGGTTCGTTACTTGCGTCCGACCGCGGAGTTGCCCTGTGAAACATCGTTGTGCCCTGCCAGTCTCCCCACTTGCCCGTCCGCTGTGCCGCTTCCCCTTTGCATTTGCAGGGAGCCACGCATGACCGGTCTCCTGTTCGAACTCGCCATCATGCTGGTCGTCATTCTGGTGGCGGCCGAGCTCTTCACCAACGCACTCGAACATCTCGGCGAGCGTCTCAAAATCTCCGAGGGCGTGACGGGTTCGCTGTTCGCAGCGGTCGGCACCGCCTTGCCCGAAACGCTTGTCCCGCTGCTTGCGATTGCGGGCGGCACGACCGATAGCGCGGTCAATCAGGAAATCGGCGTCGGCGCGATTCTTGGCGCGCCGCTCATGCTTTCCACCCTCTCCACCTTCCTGATGACGCTGGCGATTCTCGGTACGCGCGGCGCCGGCGGCTGGGTCACGCCCGAACGCACGGGTTTCACACGGGATCTGAACTACTTCCTGTGCGCCTTTGTGTTGGCGGCCGCGGCGATGTACGTGCCGCACGAACAGATGCTCGTGCGGGGGCTGTTCAGCGCGGCGCTGGTCGGTGTGTACATCACCTATGTGGTGATGACGTTCCGTGCGTCGAACAAACTGGTCGACGCCGGTCACGGCACCGAAGCACCGGGCAAGATGCTGCTGTCGCGTCTTGGTTTGCCCACCAATCTCGTGACCATCGCGGTGCAACTGGTGCTCGCAGTTGCGTTGCTGGTGTGGGGAGCAGAAGGCTTCATCCACGGCGTGCGGGGCGTGTCGCAGGTGCTCGGCGTCTCGCCGTTGCTGCTGTCGCTGCTGATCATTCCGATCGCCACCGAGTTGCCGGAGAAGGTCAACAGCATCCTGTGGATTCGCCGTGGCAAGGACACACTGGCGTTCGGCAACATCACCGGCGCGATGGTGTTTCAGGGCACGCTGCTGCCCGCGATCGGGATTCTGCTGACGCCGTGGGCGCCGCGTATCGAAGTGGTGACCGGCATCGTGATCACGCTCGCTGCCGCTGCGTGGCTGCGGATCAACGTGCGCGAGCGTGGCGTGCCGGTGTGGGCGCTGCTGGTGTGCGGCGTGTTGTACGCCAGCTATCTGGTCATCACGCTAACCCGCTAAGCGAGTGATGAAAGGCCGGGAAGGCCGCTGCCAGGCGCGGCCTTCCCAACAAGCCGCCCTTAGTTGGACGGTGCCGCAGCCGTTGCCGCGCTATCCGGCTTGAACACTGTTGTCCAGTCATCCTTCATATCGACGACGAGCCAGCCTTTCGTGCCGGCTTCGTCCAGCCCCTTGTCGAGCTTGCCGCTTTTCGCAACGCGGTCGTACGCATACTCCCGTTCACCGTCGGTGTGATGCAGCAGCGCCGCGAGGCGCGGACCGTCGCCGGCCGAAGTCCATTCGAGCATCGGCACATCGCCGTCCGCGTTGCCGAACGCGATCACAGGACGCCGGCCGATCGCACGGTCGATGGCGAGCGGTTTGGCCGCGCCGTCGACGAGCGTGTCGACCTGCGCAAGCCGGGTCAATGCGACGGCGCTGTTCGTCTGGCTGTACTTGTATTTGACGGTGCTGCCGATCACCTGCTCGGGCGGAATGCCGTACACGCGCTGCGCGATCTCACGGACGAACTCGACATCGCTGCCCGTCACCAGATAGGTCCTGAAGCCGTTGGCGCGCAGATAGGCGAGCAACTCGAGCATCGGCTGATAAGCGAGGTCGGCGTACGGGCGATTGAAGCGCGGGTCGCTCGCGGAGTCGAACCATTCGTGCACGAGCGCGGCGAATTGATCGCTGGTCATGCCTGCATGTGCCGCCGCCAGCACCTTCATCGAGCCGGCGTCGCCACTCGCCGCGACACTCTTCAAATTGCCTTTCAGAATCGAGCGGAACGGTTCCTGCCGTTTCCATTCTGGATGCCGCCCGGCCACTGTCTTCACGCGTTGCAGCGCGAACACCAGTTGGACCGAGGCGGGTTGCTCCGGCCACAACGTGCCGTCGTTGTCGAACACGGCGATCCGGTCCGCACGCGGGATGAAGTCTTTCGACTCCGGCGTGGTGACCAGAGTGACGAAATCGACAATCGAGCGTTTGGTCGCGGAGTCGTTCCACGACGCAAGGCTTGCGGCGGTCGATGCGCTGGCTGGCGACTCGCTCGCGTCATGGTGCGGTGTAACGGTGCAAGCGGAAAGAACCACAACGGTCAAAGCAATGCAGTACCGGTGCATCGTGCGAATCATGAAAGCCTCATCAAAAGCGGTGGATCGAACTTTGAGCGAGCGCAAGTCTAATGGGACACGGCGATTGTTGCAGCCCATTTTGTTGCTTTTTTGAGCGGGGACGTCAATGCCGGTAATTGCAAATGGTGTATGCCGCTATGCGGCTTTTATGCAGTAAGCAAACAAATGCTCAAAACTATGGCAATTGTGTGGAATAAGAATGGCGGCCAAAATCTAACTCCGTCCGAAATTGCGTAGCTTTCTATCGTGTTACAAATTTATCTCTGTAATCTCGTGAAACGTTTGCTACCATTCCGCCACAACACTCCCAGATTGTGAATTTCTTACCTCCGCATGCGTCGTTTGGTGCGGCGTCTCTTGAGTCTGAAAGGAGCGTCCATGCAAGCCCTGTATCCGGCCGTACTGTCTTTCCAGCTTGCTCGAGAGACTTAGCGCGAATTAATCGCGTATCTCATTCGCTTTGCATATTTCCCCGTTGCGCGTAGCCGCCGGGGCGGGCGAACTTACACCCGCGATTAGCTCGAATTAGTTCGCGCTAGTTCGACACAATTCGAAAATACGAATGCCATTGCTTTTGCTTTATATGCATTGGGCAAAAGAATGCGTTCGCCTATAAGAAATGCCCATAGACGAGGTGCGGGAATGGGTTGTAAAGGCGTGGTTAGTTCGGCTGCGTTATACGCTGCCTCGGCGATGTTGTCGCCGGCGTTCGCTCAGGCCTCGGCCGACGAGGCCAATAAAAGTAATAACCCGCTTAATCTGGCAGCCTCATTCAACATCCAGAATTACTACACGCCGAGCGTGTTCGGCGCCAGTGCGCATACCAACGATCTGCTCTTGCGCCCCACCGTGCCGATCGGCCCGAACAGCCTGATTGGCGTGCCGGAAATCTTCCGCGCCACAGTGCCGGTCAGTACGCGGCCCGATCCGAGCGGCGGCTACAACACCGGTCTCGGCGACCTGAATCTATTCGACATCTTCCTGCTCTCGCAAGGCGATGTGCAGGTCGGCGTCGGCCCGCTCGTGACGATGCCGACTGCCACGGACCCTAGCCTCGGCACCGGCAAGTGGCAGGCCGGTCTTGCCGCTGTCGCCGTCAGCGCGACGAAGGCGCGGCTCCTCGGCGCACTGGTGCAGTGGCAACACTCGTTCGCCGGGCAAAGCAGCCGGCCCACCACGCAATCGCTCACCGCGCAGCCGTTCGGCATCTTCAACCTGCCGGGTGGTTGGTACATCCGCTCGACCGGCACCTGGACCTTCGATCTGCAGCATGGCAGCTATTACATCCCGGTCGGGCTCGGCGCCGGCAAGGCGTGGAAAGGCGGCTCGACCATCTACAACGCGTTTATCGAGCCGCAATACTCGGTAGCGCATTCCGGCGCCGGCGTGCCGAAGTTCACCATCTTCGCCGGGCTGAACATGACGTTCGGCAAGTAAGCACAAAAAACCAAGCATAGAAACAGAGGGCTTAACCATGACCTTGTTCAACCGCCTGCGTATTTGCGCAGTCATCGCGGCCGTGTCACTGACCACATTGCCGCATACGCAAGCCGTCGCTCAAGCGAGCGCCCCCACTGCGGCGACAGCGGCTGTCACCGCCTCGCCTGAAGAAGCACGAGCGATCGCCAAAGACGCGTTCCTCTACGCGTATCCGATGTTGTTCAACTACAAGACGCTTTACGAGCAGGCGATCGATTCCGGCTCGAAGTCTTATGTGGGCGGCTTCGGCAAGTTCCGCAACTACTCGCATCCGTACGGTCCTGAGAACAAGGACATCGTCACGCCGAACAACGACACGCCGTACTCGTGGGCGTGGCTCGATCTGCGTCGCGAGCCGTGGGTGCTGACGGTGCCTGCGGTGCCGAAAGAGCGCTACTACGTCTTCCAGTGGATCGACCTGTATACCTACAACTTCGCGTACGTCGGTTCGCGCGCCACGGGCAACGGCGCGGGTCACTATCTCTTCGCCGGCCCGAACTGGCACGGCGATACGCCCAAGGGCATCGACAAGGTGTTCCGCTCCGAGACGGACCTGATCCTGACGCTCGGCCGCACGGCGCTCAATGGTGCGAGCGACGTCAAGAACGTCGAGGCGATCCAGAAACAATACAAGCTCACGCCGCTGTCGGCCTTCGAACACACGGCTGCACCGCCGCCCGTCGCGAAGCTTGATTTTCCGAAGTGGGATGAAGCGAAGGCGACTTCGGTCGACTTCATCGCGTATCTGAACTTCATGCTGCAGTTCACGCAGCCGCCGGCGCCGTCCGAGCAGGAATTGATGGCGCGTTTCGCGAAGATCGGCATTGCGCCAGGCGCGCCGTTTGATCAGGCTGCCTTGCCGCCGGAAACGCGCGCCGCGCTTGAAGCAGGTGTCGCGGACGGGAAAGCCGCATTGGCAGACGCTGAAAAACACACCACCGGTTCGTTCAGCCTGTTCGGCAGCCGTGCGGATCTGAAAGACGACTACACCACCCGCGCCGTCGCGGCGGCGATGGGGATTTACGGCAACACGAAGGAAGAAGCGGTGTACGTCGGCACGCGCGTGAACAGCGAACACGCTCAACTGCTCGGCTCGCAGCCGTACGTGTTGCACTTCGACAAGAAGGACCTGCCGCCCGCGAAATTTTTCTGGTCGATGACGCTGTACGACCTGCCTGCGCGCCATCTGGTCGCGAATCCGATCAACCGTTACTCGATCGGCGATCGCACCAAGGGGCTGAAGTACGGCGCTGACGGCTCGCTGGATATCTACGTGCAGAACACGTCGCCGGGTGCGGACAAGACGTCGAACTGGCTGCCGGCGCCCACCGGTGCGTACACGCTCGTCATGCGCATCTACGGCCCGGACGAGAAGGTGCTCAACGGCGACTGGAAATTCCCCGAGCCCCAAAAGCGCTAAGCCGCGCATGGACGAACCTGAGGACAATATGAATAAGAAAACCGCGACATGGGTCACGGCCGCCGTACTGGCGTCGGTCGCCGCGCCCATTCTGGCGAAGACCCAGCAAGACCAATCGGTCCATGCAACGGCCACCGCGGCGTCCGTACCGGGCCCAGTGGCCGGCTACGCGATCTCTGAAGAATACGCACGGCTGGTAGCGCGCCAGACCTACTTCTGGGCGTGGCCGATGGTTAACGTCTACGGCCGCCTGCTGGCGATGAAGCAGGTGCCGCAGCCGGGCCTGAACGGCGGCATTGTGCCGGTCGCACCACCGAATCATCTGTCGATGCTGCGCGACTACATTCAGCCGCAGGAGCGATTTGTCGCGTGTCCGAACCAGGACGTGGTCTATGGCTCGTCGATTCTCGATCTGAATAAGACCCCGGTGGTCGTGCAGGTGCCCGATTTCGGCAAACGCTTCTGGGTCTATCAGGCTGTCGATCTGCGTACCGACGGTTTCGCGAGTCTCGGCAAGATGTACGGCACACGTCCGGGCTTCTATCTCCTGACAGGTCCTGACTGGCACGGCCCGGTGCCGAAGGGCATCCGCCAGGTGTTCCGCTCGTCGACTGGGGTCGGCAGTTTCATTCCGCGCGTTTTCATGGACGACACGCCTGAAGATCGCGTGGCCGTGCAGCCGGTGCTCGCGAAGATTGGCCTGTATCCGCTCGCCGAATACGACGGCAAGGTCAAGGAGACCGACTGGTCGAAGTTGCCGAGCTTCGGTGAGGCCGGTGGTGCTGCGGGCGGCAACGCCGAAGAGATCAAGTGGGTCGATCCAAACCGCTTCTGGGACATGCTGCCCACCGTGCTCGACGAGACGCCGCCGCAACGCGGCGAAGAGGCGATCTACGCGCAGGCGCGCGGGTTGATCGCGGCAGCGCAGAAAGATCCGGCGATCAAGGCCGCGATTGTCGACGAGGGGACCAAGGCCGAAGCGGATCTGGTCACGCCGTTGTTCAACTTCAACACCTTTGGCAAGCGGCTGCCTGCGAACTGGAACACCGTTAGCAACGGCGCCGCCTTCGGCACGGACTACTTCACGCGCACGGCGGTGGCGAAGTCGAACATCTTCGTCAACAAGCCTAACGAGACCAAGTATTTCTACGGCGATGCCGACGCTTCAGGTCAGCGTCTCGATGGCAACGCACGCTACACGGTGACGTTTGCCAAGGATCAGTTGCCGCCGGTCAAGGGCTTCTGGTCGCTGACGCTGTACAACTCGCATCACTTCTTCTCGCCGAATGCGCAGAACCGCTACTCGCTCGGCACCAAGAACAAGGACCTGAAGTTCAATGCAGACGGCTCGTTGACGCTCTACGTGCAGAACACGAGTCCAGGTGACGACAAGGTCTCCAATTGGCTGCCGGCGCCAGCCAATGAAGCGTTCTCGTTGTACGTACGTGCCTATTGGCCGCAGCAGCCGGCGCTCGACGGCAGCTGGACGCCGCCGCCGGTTAAGCGTGAACCGTAAGAAAACACGTCGATGCGCACGCGTGCGGCTTGCCGCCGCGGTTTGTCAAAACCTTGTTCCGCAAGGTGGAAGTGCGGAAAGTTAATTTCGTGAGGATGACTATGAGTCGCACAAACCGTTTGTCCGCAAGCCGGTCACTCGCCAGGTTGTGCACGGGTGCGCTTCTCACCACTGCCGGCGTGGGTCTTTCGCAGCAAGCGTGGGCGACTGAAGGTGGCATCGGCAGACCGATAACCGGCATGCAGGTTACGCCGTACGCAGGCGTCGTACCGCCCACGGACGACTGGATCGTGTCGGCCACCACGATCTATTACGAAGGCTCGCTCGGCGCGAGCAAGACGATTCCGATCGCCGGTCAGATCACGGCGGGCGTCGACGTCACGGCGGTGTACACCATTCTCAACGCGGTCAAGACGTGGGGCATTACGCTGGGCGGCTGGAACTTCGCATCCTCGTTCGGGGTGCCAATCCAGTACACCAACATCTCGTCGTTTCACGGCCGTTTGCCGAATGATCACGGCACGCAGTTCGCCGATCTCTTCTTCACGCCGGTGGTGGCGGGCTATCACCTGACCAAGACCGATCACATCGCGTTCAGCGTGCAGATTTACGCGCCGACCGGCGCTTACAGCACGAGCCGGCTCGCCAATGCCGGACAGAACACATGGACCTTTACGCCGACGGTCTCCTACACGAAGCTGTTCCCGAAAGAAGAGATCGAGCTGTCGTTGAACTACGGTGTTGGCTTCTACACGCCGAACAGCGACACGCACTATCACAACGCACCGGTTAGCGTGCTCGACCTGCTCGCGCTCAAGCGCTTCGGCAGCGGCTGGGGTGTGGGTGTCGTGGGCGGCTATATCCAGCAGCTCGGTCATGACAGCGGCGGAGTAGCCGATGTCATCGGCGGAAGTCAAGGGCACTCGGTGGGTATCGGGCCGATGGTCACGTGGTCGGGCAAAGTCCAGAAAACGCCGGTGTCGGCGTCGCTGCGTTGGGTCAATGAATTCAACGTCAGCAACCGGCCCAAGGGGAATGCGGTCGAACTGTCGATCAGCGCGACCTTCCAGTAACGGGGCATGCATCTGGTGATCCGCCGCTCCTCGTGTGTGCCGCTTCCCGTCGACGTCGCGCACGGGCCGGGGCAGAACGCGTTTTATGTGCAAGTGGGCAGCGCATGGCGCTGATCCGCGCAATGTGGTTACGCACCGAACTGGTCGTGAAATGCGGTCCTAATCGGCAAAGTGCATTTCTGTGCTCGCCGATATGCTGTTCATGACCATCGTCGGCTTTTGCGACCTCAATGTTGAGGCGTGGCTGGCGACGCGATGCGAACCACCTTTTGCGGACCATCATGAACGTAACCACATCAGACGACTTTATTGGCGTTCAAGCTCAACACCCTTTTTCGAAGGCTTTTATCGTGCTCGGGTATCGGGATGGATCGATCTCGACGATCCCGAACAACTTCTTTCGCGACTGGCTGGATGAAGAAGCGAAGGTTGGGACTTTCTCGATTGGCAAGTGTTCGGGAATCGGTGTCGGCTCAATCGCCAAATATGACGCAGG
The DNA here is from genome assembly GCF_905220735.1 of Paraburkholderia aspalathi. Classification (NCBI taxonomy): domain Bacteria; kingdom Pseudomonadati; phylum Pseudomonadota; class Betaproteobacteria; order Burkholderiales; family Burkholderiaceae; genus Paraburkholderia; species Paraburkholderia aspalathi. The sequence continues at coordinate 64,545 of NZ_CAJNBA010000006.1, read as the reverse complement.
GTTGCAGAAGCTTGTAGTCGGAAAATTCGTCGCAGGTGGCTTGAGACTGAAGTTCCTGCTGAATGGGCAGCACGACATGCGGACGATTTCAACGTCGATGCTGAGCGCCTTCGGCAGTGGGCTAAACAACGTCCCACCGCCTCAATACGGCGACACAGTAATCCGTAACGATGTATGGATCGGCGACGAAGCGATGTTTCTTGGCGGTTCCACGATTGAAAATGGCTGCGTTATCGGTGCAAGAACCGTGGTGCCGCCCAATTTCAAAAGCGAACCCTATGGCATCTATGTGGGCAGCCCCGCACGCCTTGTTCGGTTCCGTTTCTCCGAGCGTATCCGCGAGAAGCTTCTTGAACTTGAATGGTGGGACATGTCGATGCCTTGGCTGCAAAAAAATAATGACCGTTTTCTCGTTGACTTAACGGTAGACGAGGGGCGGTCGATGGAAATCCTGACCGAGTTGCTGCGCGCAAAAAGCCAGTCCACTGAGGCGATGGCCGCGACGAAAACTTGATGCGTCTGCACCGAGCAGGATGGCATTGCTTGATTGGAGGTCATGCGGACGGCGAGCAGGAGCGAATTCGCATCCTTGCCGATCAGCGGGGCCCAGTTGATTTGCCGACTGGGTCCGCCGCGTCTGATGACCGGTCTATCCCGCCGTCAATGCTCATGGAGCGATGCACAATGAAAACTACGATGAAGCGGTCTTTGCAGTTGCTCGCGGGTGTCTGCACGTCGCTTGCGGTGACACTCGCCACACCCGGGCAGGCGCTCGCCGCCGCCGCGGTGCAGCCGCTGCCGACCGTCTGGCCGCGCGACTTCGATAGCGCACAGCAGCGCATCGAGTTGTATCAACCGCAGGTGGAAGTGTGGCAGGGCAACCGGATCGAAGGCCGCGCCGCTTTCGCGGTCGGCGCGAAGAGCGCCACGCCGAACTACGGCGTCGCGCATTTCACCGCGCGGGCTGAAGTCGACAAGACGAGTTCGACAGTGCAACTGCTCGATATCGTCTTCGACCAGGTCGACATGCCGGCTACGCCCTCCGCCGCCGCTGGGGTGAAAACTGCCTTGCAGGCCCGCATACCCAAAGACGGTCTCATCACCTCACTTGAACAACTGCAGGCCAGTTACGCCAGCACCCACGAAGGCAGCGAACCGGGCCTCGCGGTGCAGAACAACGTACCGAACATCATCTTTGCCGAACGTCCCACGCTGCTCGTGCTGGTCGATGGCGACGCGAACTGGCGTGCGCTCGGCGACACGCACTATCAACGCCTGATCAACACCCGAGCGATGCTGCTCAAGGACGCGAGCGGCGCGTTGCATCTGAATGCCACGGGCTATTGGTACGAGGCGAATTCGCTCGGCGGTCCGTGGCATCTGAACGCGACACCGTCAAATGAGCTTGTCGCCGCGGCGAAAAGCGCGCAGACCAATCTGAAGTCCGATCCGATGCTTCCCGCCGATGGCAAAAAGCCAGCGCAGGCGCCGGACGTGGTGGTCGCCGCGCAGCCGGCCGAACTGGTGGTGACGAACGGCAAGCCGGCGCTGCAACCGGTGAAGGGCGTGAATCTGCTCTCCGTCACTAACGCCGACCACGCGCTCTTCGTCGAGCCACGCGACAATCACTACTACCTGCTGCTGTCGGGCCGCTGGTTCACCGCAGCGGGCCTCTCCGGCCCTTGGACTTTCGTCGACGGCAAGAGCCTCCCCGCCGATTTCGCAAAGATCGCTGCCGACGACCCGCACGCGAATGCGCTTGTCTCCGTGCCCGGCACACCGCAGGCCAAAGAAGCGGCGATTGCAGTGACCATCCCGCAGACAGCAACCGTATCGCGCAAGACCACCACGTTGAAGGTGGTCTATGACGGCGCGCCGAAGTTTGTCGGGATCGCGGGCACGTCTTTGTCGTATGCAGTGAACACGGCGACGCCGGTGATCCAGACGGCGCCGTCGCAATTCTTCGCGGTCGCCAACGGGATCTGGTTCACCGCGAACGCGGCGAGTGGCCCGTGGCATGTTGCCGATACCGTACCGGCCGCGATCTATACGATTCCGGCCGCTTCGCCCGTGCATTACGTGACCTACGTTCACGTTTATTCGGCGACGCCGGATACCGTGGTGGTCGGTTATACACCGGGCTACATGGGCGTGGTTGTCAATGCGGACGGCACCGTTGTGTACGGCACGGGCTATGTGTACGCGCCGTATGTCGGCGACGTCTACTACGGCTACCCGGCCACCTATGGCTACGGCGCCGGCTTCGCGCTCGGCACGACAGTGGGCTTCGCCTTCGGCTTTGCGATCGGCGCCACGTGGGGCGCGCCGTCGCCGTACTGGGGGCCGTACTGGGGGCCGTATTGGGGCGGCGGCCCATGGAGCTGGCAATACGCGAACGTCAACCAGGCCAATATCTACGGCCGCTGGGGGCAGGGCACCGTGACGCACGCGAGCGGCTGGAACGGTTGGACTGGCAATAGCTGGGCCGGAACGGCAGCATCCGGATTCAATCCTTATACCGGTGGCCACTTCCAGGCGAGCCGTGGCGCGGTCGAGAACGCGTACAACGGCAACTTCGCCGCCGGGCGGCAGGGCTCGTTCAGCAATCCGTCGACGGGACGCCGCGGGGCGGCGCGCGGTGGCGTGGTCGGCAATGAAGGCACCGGCGACTATGCGGCGGGTAGGCAGCGCGCCGGCTACAACGCGCAGACCGGACGCTACGGCGCGGCAGACGCGGGCGTGACCGGCAACGCGTATTCAGGCGATCACCAGGCGGGCACGAAAGGCATCGTGGGCAATAAGGACACGGGCAAGGCTGTCGCGTGGAATAACGGCAATGTGTATGCGGGCAGCGACGGCAACGTCTACCGGCATGATCAGGGCGGTGGCTGGGAGCAGCACAGCGCGGATGGCTGGCAGCCGGTTCAGCCGAACGCCAGCCAGACGCAGCGGCTCGACTCGCTTAAGCAGGGGCACGATCTTGGGAATGCGCGAGCGAGTGGGCAGTTTCAGCCGCAGCGGCATTTTGGCGGCGGAGGCGGGCGGTTCAGGCGGTGAAGCGGGGGCGGCAGATTCCGACTAAAGATATTTGTCACCCTGCTGGCGATCCCGGATTTTCTTCGCGGGGTTTCCGTACGTCACTGAAAAAGCGTCGACTGCCTTCAGAACGATTGATCCGGCGCCCACCACGCTGTGCTCGCCAATCGTGATTCCATGGCGCAACACCGCGCCGATGCTCACGGCGGCGTGGCTACCGATGCGGCAATTGCCGCCGGTGGTCACGCCAGGCGCGAGGCTCGAAAAATCCTCCATCACGCAATCGTGGTCGAGCGATGCCTTCGTGTTCACAATGCAGAACCGACCCACGCGGCAGTCGGCATTGATAACAGCGCCCGCCATGACAACCGTGCCGGCGCCGATGCTTGTCCCTTCGCCGACGCTCGCTGCAGGGTGCACAGCACTCACGAAGGGTAATTGCGGGCAGACGTCGGCCACTTTGGCGACCACTTTGGCGCGAACGCTGTTATCGCCGATCGCTACGATGACGCCCTGCAGATCGTGTTCGGCGGTCAATCTCGCCAGATCGGACTCGCCGCCAAGGACCGGATAGCCGAGGGTCTCTTCGCCAGTCACCCGAAAAGCGTCGATGAGCCCGGCGATCCGGTAGCGCCCCTGCTTTTCAACGATGTCGATAACGACCTTGGCGTGGCCGGAAGACCCGACAAGCACGATGTTTTGCATTGCCCATATTCCGCTTTAAGACCGGCTCAAATCATTGAATGCCGGCGATGATGCTGACAATGCGTTCAACCTGTGCCGGATTCAGATCGGGATAGATCGGCAGGCACAAGATCCGTTTCGATGCCGCGCTGGCGGCACTCAGATTGTCCTTATGCGACGACGGCAGGCCTCGATACATCGGGAATTCGGAAATCAGCGGGTAGAAGTAGCGGCGCGCATAGATATCGTGTTGCTTAAAGTGGTCATACAGTGCATCGCGGCTGATTGGAAAATCGTCTTCGACCTGAACGGGAAAGTACGCGTAGTTCGCGACTTTTTCGCCCGCGTCCGACAGGCAGCGAATGCCGGGCACGTTAGCCAGCAACTCGCGATACTGCGCGTCGATCGCCTTGCGTTTTGCCAATGCGTTGTCGACGTGTTGCAGTTGCAGCAGTCCGAAGGCTGCATTGATTTCGCTCATCTTGCCGTTGATACCGGCGGCCACAACGGTCACCTCATCCACGAAGCCGAAGTTCTTCAGATGGTCGATACGCTGCTTCGTCTTCGCATCCGGGCAGATGATCGCGCCGCCTTCGAATGTGTTGAAGACCTTGGTGGCGTGGAAACTGACGATCGACAGATCGCCGTGCTTGAGCACGCTGCCATCTTCGGTTTGCACACCGAACGCGTGTGCGGCGTCGTAGATGACCTTGAGATTGTAGTTGTCGGCGATCTTCTGGATGGCCTTCACATCACACGGATGGCCGTAGCAGTGCACCGGCATGATGGCCGTGGTTTGCGGTGTGATCGCCGCTTCGATCTTCTCCGGGTCCAGATTGAGCGTGTCCGGATGGACGTCCACGAAAACCGGCTTGATGCCGTTCCACAGGAGCGAATGCGCGGTCGCTGCGAAAGAATAGGGCGTCGTAATGACTTCGCCATTGATGCGCAGCGCCTGCAGCGCCGTCACGAGCGCCAATGTGCCGTTTGCGAACAACGCGAGATGCTCGACACCCAGATACTCGCAGAGCGCCTTTTCGAGTTGCTGATGGAACGGTCCTCCATTGGTGAGGATCTTGCTGTTCCAGATCTTTTCGAGGTACGGCATGAACTCGGCCAGCGGCGGCAGATGCGGCTGGGTCACATAGATGCGTTCGTCGTCCAGCGACGCGATCGCACGAAGAGGAGCGCTTGAGCCCATGGTTTCCTCGCTACTGTTTTTTAGTCCGGGTCACGTTTGACGGACGTTATGCGGTATGAACCGGATCGCCGCTTGCTGCTCGCGGATCGTGTGCGCTGAAGGCCGCCGGCGCCAGGTCGGCGCACCAGCGCTGCCACATCGTGCGAAATGCGCGTGAAAGGCTTTCTGCGACAACTTCCGGCTGGAACGGCGGCGACTGCATGCAACGCTCGCGCAACGCCGTGCGAATGCTGGCGAGCGCGGGAATGTCGGAAGCAAGCTTGACGCCCTTCGCCACGAAATCATCCGCATCTTCGGCCGCAAACGCGTCGAGACCCGCATGGGCGAGCCATGCCGTCGCTGCCCGGCTTGCCATTGTCCTGCCGGCTATCGTCAGCGTGGGCGTGCCCATCCACAACGAGTTCAGAACGGTCGTCGAACCGGTATAGGGGAAGGTGTCGAGGCAGATGTCCACCTGAAAGTGTTGTTGCAGGTAGACCTCTACGCGGGAACGCGGACGGAAAGTCAGGCGGTTTCGTGAAATGCCTTCGTTGACGAACCAGTTGATGAGGTTTTCGTCGCCTTCGTCGCCGTTCATCGAACCGAGCACCATCCGGGCAGTGGGCAGCTCGCGAAGCAATCTCGCCCACACAGCGATCACGTCGGGGCGCAACTTGTTCAACCGGTTGAAACTGCCGAACGTGACATAGCCGTTATGCATGGCCGGCAGGATGTTGACCGGCGGGGCATTCCGGTCCGGCTGGAACGGTCCGATGGCTGCCAGATGCACGAGTTTCTCGGAGAACTGCTGCTCCATGTCGCCGAACGGCGTAAAGAAGCGGTCGCTGAGGTAGTAGTCCATCGCGTCGAGACCGGTCGTCGCCGGGTAACCGATCCAGCTGACCTGAATCGGCGCGGGCTTGCGCGCGAACGCCTGCAGTCGGTTACGGCCGGTATGTCCGCTCAGGTCGATCAGGATATCGATTTTGTCGGCGCGAACCTTGGCGATGAATTGCTCGTCCGACATGCCAGTAACCATGTTCCATTGGTCAGCCTGGGTGCGTAACCACTGCGTATAGTCATCCTCTTGCACATGGTTGTAGTAGACATGGAGCTGCAGGCTCTCGTCTTTTGCGAGCGGCTCCATGATCGGCATCAGGTAGGAGGCGACTGCGTGCCGGAACAAGTCGCCGGAAACGATGCCGATTTTCAACTGGCGATCGGGCGCGCGGCTATTCGTGTGACGCGGCTTCGGCAAGCGTAGCGATGCTTCGTGAATCCGGGCAAATTCGCGATGTTCGGCGTAGATTTGCTCAGGGGCGATGTGAGGGTTGTGCGCGATGGTAAAGAGCAGATTGCTGCGCGTCGGTGCATTTTTGGGATCGAGTTCGAGCGCGCGGCGAAAGCATAGCTCGGCCTCGTCTGTGGCGCCGGCGTTAAGCAGCACGACGCCCAGCGTGCTATGTGACTCCGAGTAGTCGGGCGTGAGTTCGGTTGCACGACGGCACTCGGCGATCCCTTCACGGGTGCGGCCGAGGCCGGCGAGCACCATGCCGAGGATACGATGACCTTCTGAATGGTCCGGATGCAGTTCGAGCAGTTTTCTGCACTCGGCTTCTGCCTCGGCGTAGTGACCGAGCAAGCGCAGCAAGTCGGCCAGCGCCTTCCGAACGTCGGAATCGTCGCTACCAAACTTTATGGCGTTTCTCAGGGGCTCGGCGGAATCGCTGTATTGGCCAGCCTTATGCAGAGCGATACCGAGGCAACGCCATGCGAGGCCGCTCGACGGAAATCGTTCAGTCAGGCTTTGTGCAAGCTTGATGGCATCCGGAACGTGGCCCCTGGCGTAGAGGGTGTTGAAGCGGCTTATTTCTTGTGGAGAGGGGCGGCGCGTATCGAGTGCTGCCGTTGGGGGCTCCGAGGCATCCCGGTTTGTCGAAATGGCCACCGTCACAGTGGGTTCCGGCGATGCAACGACAGGTACGACGGCGGCGGTCGCTAAGCCAGTACCGCCGCGCGCCATCCGCGTAATCAGCCCGTCGACTGCCGGCCCCTTCAATCCCCTTTGCTGTCCCATCTCCAGTGCCAGCCAGGCCGCCTGGGTCTGGTCTGCGTCGATCAATGCGTTGATGTAGGCAACCCAGAATTGGCCGTTGTCCGGTGCGCCGCCGAGCGCGGCTTCCAGGTGTGGCAGTGCCTCGACAGGACGACTGCGCTGCACGTAGAGCACGCCGAGGTTGTACTGCACGTCGGTGTTGCTGGGCATTGCTTCGAGGATCGCCTTATACAGCGCCTCGGCGTCGTCGAACTCCCCCTTGTGGTGATGCGCCAGCGCTGTCTGCAAAACGAGAGCGATGTCATGCTCGAACTGCTGTTCGGGCGTCAAGTGTTCAGCGGTCGGCTGCTCGTACAGGAGAGTCATGGTGTCAGCGCAGAATGGTCTATGACGGAAATTGTGCGACCGGGAGGGTGTTTCCGATGCGCGGAGATGACGGTAAAAAAGCCGCCTGTTTAGCGCATGGGGCGCGGCGGCGGAAGGCCGGACGCCAAGAAAAAAGCCCGCACGAGGCGGGCTGAGGGAACGAGCGCGCCCTTACTTCAGCGCGTAGTTCTTATTGTCTGGTACTGCAGTTCAATGCTGCGGAGCCTTTTCAGCGGGTCGATCCCGCGGTTCGGCCGGTTCGGTTCGGGCGAGGAGCGGCCGCTGAACCTTTAGCCCGCTTACAGGCGAGCCATCCGCTGATATTCGCCTGCGGCCTTGGTGCGCCCGATCGCGGCTTCGAACTCGGTGTGCAGTTCGTTCTGGGTGGTTTCCGCATCGGCGAGCAACGCTGCGTCGATGTCCTGAATCCGGCGGATCATTTCCAACGCGGCCGGTTCCTGATTGGCCGACAGCGACATCAGCAGCGGCGAACGCAGTTCGGTCAGGCGGGCCGCTTCCGGCCAATCGGCCAGCGAGGCCGCCTGTTCGATTTCCCGTGTGATCGACAGCAGGCGTTCGACCAACTCCGTCTGATTCATTTCGATCGGGGCCATGGCTTAGCTCTTGTTGGTCGCCAGCGCGCCGGCGCTGTTGGTGCCGCCGAACAGGGCGGTCAGGTACTGCGAGTTGTTGTTCATTGTCGCCATCAGTGTGTTCAGCGCGGTGAACTGGGCCTGATACTGGCTCGTCAGCTGCGCCGTGTAGTCGGCGAGCGCCGTTTGCTGTGTGGTGATGCTCTTCAGGTCGGCGTTCAGCGCGCTGTTGCGCGTATCGATGATGCCGCCGGTCTGCGTGAAGGTGGTAATGCTGCTGTTCAGCTGCTCGGCGATGCCGTTGGTCGAGTTGAAGAGCGAGGCGACCGTTGCCGGGTTGGCCGTCAGGGCGGTGCTGAGCGCGGTGTTGTCGACCACCATCGTGCCGTCTGCCGGGTCGTCCTTCAACGTGATGCCGATCGACGCCAGCGTGGTGCCGGTGCTGCCCGAGCCAACGGAGCCGCCCACGATCGAAGCCAGTGCGTTCTTGATCGTCTGCAGCGTCGAGTCGCCCAGCAGCGGGCCTTGCGACGAGGACGACGAGTTGAACGACGTGAGCGTCGACATCGTCGTGACGACGGTGTTGTAGAGGCTGACGAAGTTGTTAATCGCGGTGCTCTGCGACGTGGTATCCGTCGCAATGGTCAGCGTCTGCGTGGTGCCCGCGGATGCCGCTGTCAGGTTCATCGTGACGCCGGAAATGGCGCTCGTCACGGAGTTCGTTGAGCTGCTGGCCGCGATTCCGCCGACGGAGAATTCCGCGTCCTGGGCAAACCCGCTTTGCGTCCAGGCACTGCTCGAATTCGCCGACGTGATCGACGATTGGCCGCCCGTGGTGCTGGCAGTCGAGGTCACGCCGAGGCTCGACAGGCCGGTGTCGGACGTGACATTGCTGGTCGAGACGTTGATGACGTTGGCGGCACCCGTGTTCGCCGCGCGCAGCACGAGGTGGGCGCCGTCCGTACCGGTCACGATGGTCGCTGTGACGCCAGGGTTGCTGCTGCTGGAGTTGATTGCGGACGCGATGCCGGAGAGCGTGTTGTTGGTGCTGTCGACGTTGATGTCCATCGACTTGCCGCCGAGCGAAACCGTCAACGTGCCGGCGCCCAGTTGTGTCGTGGCGCCGAAGGCTGCCGAGGACAATGCCTGCGAGCTGGCGATCTGCGTTACCGCGACCGAGTAGCTGCCGGCCACGGCGCCCGCACCGGCTGTCGCCGTCAGACCGGTGCCGCTGGCGGTTGCCGAGAAAGTCGACAGCGTGGTGCCGTTGGCGAGGTTCGTGATACCCGACTGCAACGCGCTCAGCGCGGAGCTCAGGGCACCGTATGCGGATAACGTGGTGCTATCCGTGGTTTGTTGCGCCGCCAGAGCCGCCGTTTGTCCGGCAGTCTTCGCGTTCACGAGTGCCGTAACGAGCGTCGACACGTCCATCGACGAGTTGCCGGTCGAGCCGCTGATGATCGATTGAGCGGCCGACTGCAGCGCTGAGTTGGCGGCGGCGGTCGACGCAGCAGTAGACGTGGTTGAGATCGAGGACATGCAGAGGCTCCGGGCGTCTGGAAATCTGTATTGGGTGGTGCGCGATGCTACATCACTTCTCAAGCGGAATGCACAGCGGGAGGCATGCCTCCCGTTGCTTGAAACCCGGTGATGCGCCGCACTTGCGGGCGGCGCATCACCTTACTGCGTCAGCTCTTACTGCAGGAGCTTCAGGACTTGCTGCGGGTTCGAGTTAGCTTGCGCCAACACCGAGATACCAGCTTGTTGCAGCACTTGCGCCTTGCTCAGGTTCGCCGTTTCTTGTGCGAAGTTGGCGTCCGTGATTTGCGATTGTGCCGACGACAGGTCGGTCGACTCAGCTTGCTGCGACGTCGAGATTGCCGTGAAGCGGTTTTGTGCGGCACCCAGCGAAGCTTGCAGGTTGTTGACGGTCTGCAGTGCGTTGTCGATGGAGACCATCGCTTCGTTCGCGCCGGTGACCGTGCTGATGTCGAGGTTCGAAACCGTCGGCGGGCTGTTGATCGCGTTGATCTGTGCGACTGCCGATGCCTGAGCAGCGGAACCCGCACCTGCCGTCGTCGTTGCAGCGGCCTGGAGTGCCAGAGCCGTACCTTGCGTGCCCGTACCTGCCGTTGCGCCTGCGCCGAAAACTGCTTGTGCGACGGTCGCGGCAATCGCCTGGTTATTCTGGTCGGTGAAGGTGTAGCCGCCCTGGCCGTCCGACAGCACGTTGATTGCCGTGATTGCCGGGCTGGCAGCCGTCGTGTAAGCACCCGCCGAGTCCACGCTGAGCGAGACCGTGCCGACCGTTTGACCCGTTTGCACCAGGCCGCCACCGATCTTCGCTGCCGACATCGATTGGCTCAGGTTCAGGCTGATGGTCTGGCCAACGTTCGCGCCGACCTGGAACGTCAGGCTGCCTGCCGAGCCGTCCAGAATGTTCGTGCCGTTGTACGTCGTTTGCGACGCGATACGGTTCACTTCAGAGATCTGTGCTGCCACTTCCTTCTGCAGAGCTGCCTGGTCGCTCGACGACAGCGAACCGGTCGATGCTTGCACGGCCAGTTGGCGGATACGTTGCAGGCTCGACGTCAGCGAGGACAGTGCGCTCGATGCGGTTTGAACCATCGACACGCCGTCATTCGCATTCGACACGCCCTGGTTCAGGCCGTTGATCTGCGTTTGCATACGCGTCGAGATCGCCAGACCTGCTGCGTCGTCAGCCGCGCTGTTGATGCGCTTGCCCGACGACAGACGGGTGATGGCTTGCGAAAGGGCGCTTTGCGAGCCATTAAGGTTTTGCTGTGCAACCAGCGAGTTGATGTTGCTATTGATTCCGAGCATGAAAATCTCCTAAATAAGCCTTGAGCCCAATACGCCACGTTGGCATCGGCGGAAGCACTCGTTCATTGCTGGCCGCCTCAGTGAAGGTTGACGGCGCGTCTAAAAAAAACTTGAGGAACTTTGTGCAATAGCGACCCAATTGTTTTTCGAGCCGGTTGGGCCGCTACCCGTCTGCAAGCCGCTTGCAGCCTTGTTCGGGAGATCCACTGCAGGTATTGAAAAGACGGCGTATTCTCCTTTCCTCTTGTGACAAACCCTGGAAAAATCATGCAAAAACGCCGGATTGGACGTTCCGAATTAGAGGTCGCGCCGCTTATGTTCGGTGGCAATGTATTTGGCTGGACAGCCGATGAATCGACCTCCTTTTCGATCCTGGATGCATTTGTCGATGCGGGGCTCAACTTTATCGATACCGCCGATGTCTATTCCGCGTGGGCGCCGGGAAACCAGGGTGGCGAATCGGAAACCATCATCGGCAAGTGGTTCAGGCGGAGCGGCAAGCGCGACAGGATCGTGCTCGCCACCAAGGTTTCGAAGCACCCGCAGCGCAAGGGTTTGTCGGCGGCGAACATTCAGGCGGCAGTCGAGGATTCGCTGCGCCGCTTGCAGACGGATTACATCGATGTCTATTTTTCTCACGACGACGACACCGAAACGCCTTTGGCCGAAACCCTCGGCGCGTATCAGAAGCTGATCGAGGCGGGCAAGGTGCGGGTGATCGGCGCGTCGAACTACAGCGGCGCGCGCGTCGAGGAAGCACTCGCCGTGTCCCGCCAACATGGGCTGCCCGAGTACCAGTTGCTGCAGCCGGAGTACAACCTGTACGACCGCGCGGAGTATGAGCGCGACATCGAGCCGGTGGCGCTCGCCAATCAGCTCAGCGTGGTGGTGTACTGGAGCCTTGCAAGCGGCTTTCTGTCCGGCAAGTACCGTTCGCAGGCCGATCTGGCCAACAAGGCGCGCGGCAGCCGGGTCGAGAAGTATCTGAACGAGCGTGGTTTGCGGATTCTGGACGCGCTCGACCGGGTCGCCGGGCGGCACGGCAGCACGCCAGCCACGGTCGCGCTGGCATGGCTGATCGCCCGCCCGAGTGTAACGGCCCCAATTGCCAGCGCGACCTCGGTTGACCAGCTCAAAAGTCTGGCCGCCGCCGTCCATCTGATGCTGACCGGCACCGATATCCGCGAGCTGGACGAGGCAAGCGCCTGACCCGCGCAGAGACCTGGCGCGATCGCTAAACCCCTGGTAGGATGGAGAGTTTCCTGATATCATCGGGAGTGAATTGAGATCTTTGCCTGTTTCGTCAATGTTTTTCATTGATGAAAGGTTGGCGAAACGGCAGCAGACGCGGCATATGCGTTACGTCTGTCCGCGTTCCGCGGTGAACTCCCCACCTCTCTTTTCCGGCCTCCGTGGCCGTTATGCCTCTCGTTTCATTCGTGGTTTGGCCGGGATTTATCCCGCGTTTGCCTGTTACTGGCCATGAATCGGAACGACCGGAGGGCCGGCGCGTGAGCGGTATCCGCCACGCAATTTACCCCTATCAAGTGATTGAGTTAGGAATTACATGACGACGATTCTTCTGAAAGAAAACGAGCCGTTCGAAGTGGCGATTCGCCGCTTTCGTCGCGCAATCGAAAAGAATGGCCTGATCGCTGAACTGCGTGAGCGTCAATCGTACGAAAAGCCGACTACGGCACGTAAGCGCAAGAAGGCTGCTGCTGTGAAGCGCCTGCACAAGCGCCTGCGCAGCCAGATGCTGCCGAAAAAGCTGCACTAAGCACGCTTTTTCGCGCTGCATTTCGCGCACTGTACGCCGAACGGCGGTGTGAGCTTCGAAAGAAGCCACATCGCCGTTTTGCTTTTGGGAGTCGATTTACGTTGGGTTTTTGCCGCCGCACCGAGGCTCGTTACGCGGCGCTCTTCAGGCGCTCGGCGGACAGGCCGAATTGCCGGGCAATCGAGCTCAGACGCTCATGCCATTCCCACGTGCCGAACACGTCGTGCACGTTCTGCAGGCAACTCAGCAGAGCGATTGTGGCGGGGTCGTAGACATTGAGGCGAGCGCGCAGGAGCGCCTTTTTGAGCGCAGAGATGCCGGCATCCATATACGCAGGCACCTCAGTGGCCGCGCGGCCGATGTAGCGCACTGGAACGCCTTCCATCGCAGTCATGTAGTCGCGCGGCTTGATGAAGCTGCCGACCGGGCAACCGCCGCAGTAGCCGCGGTATGCGCCGCCGCCACGCGGTAGCAAGGCGGCGCGTTTCTGGCCGAGCAGATGGTCCACGGCCTGGTCGAAAATCTCCTGATGGGTCAGGAAATTAAGGGTTTTCATGGTTGGTCTCCCATGCGTTACGCAGCGGTTATTCGTTGTTCGAGCGCATGAACGGCAGTATCGGATAAGCGCCAATTAATGAAGCCCGGACTAGCAATGCGAAAAGCCTTCAATTCCCGGGTTTGGCTTGTTTGCCCTTTCTGCCGCTTATGCCGGTCTGGCGACACCGTCCGCCACCGTGGCGGCCAGCGCTCACCATCTCTATAACGACTGCCCGCGTGAAAAGCGTAGACAGGGCTTTACCGGATGGCCGGCGTTCGCCCGGAACGTGAGCGGCGCCTCAGACGCTTTACGCCAGGCGCTACCAACCGCTGCCGCTGCGCTGCTTCAGCCGGCCTTGCGATTGCGTCCCTTCTTGCCAAGCGCCGCGCATCGCGCGCGGCACATGCAGCTCGCCTCGTGGTCATTCACCATGCCGACTGCCTGCATGAACGCATAGCAGATCGTCGAGCCGACGAACTTGCAGCCATAGCGCTTCAGCCCCTTGCTGAGCGCGTCCGAAATTTCGGTCGATGCGGGCGCCTGTTTATACGATGCCCAATCGTTCTGGATCGGCGTCTGATCGACGAACGACCATACGAAGTTGGCGAGCGAGCCGTGCTCGGCCTGAATCTGCTGCACGGCGCGCGCGTTGGTAATGGCCGACTCGATCTTGCCGCGATGGCGCACGATACTTTCGTCCAGCACCAGCGCGTCCACATGTTTGGGCGTAAAGCGCGCAACCTTGTCGATGTCGAAGTCGGCGAAGGCGCGGCGGTAGCCGGTTCGCTTATTGAGAATCGTCGACCATGACAAGCCTGCCTGGGCGCCTTCCAGTACAAGCAGTTCGAACAAATGCTGATCGTCGCGCGAGGGCACGCCCCACTCGGTGTCGTGGTAGTGTGCGAGCGCTTCGCTCGATACCCAGTTGCATCGCTGTGTCACTTTTGCGCTCCCGCGTTGTCATGTCGTCCGTCAGCATAGCGGAAGTCGTGCGCGTCGCAAGCTGGCCATTCGGCCGATTGCGGGATTGAAACTGACCTGCCACGCTATGCGTTATTCACCACCTGAACTCACTCGATTCGATGAATAAAGACCTCTTTCTGATCGGCATTGACGGCGGCGGCACGGGTACGCGAGTCGTACTCGGCGATGCGCAGGGCCGTGAACTGGCGCAGGCGGCGAGCGGCCCCTCGGGGCTGGGTCTCGGCGTGGAACGCGCGTGGCAGGCCATTGAGGCCGGCTGCGCCGCCGCATTCGCACGGGCCGACATGTCATTGGACTGGGCGCGCTGCGTACTCGGTTGCGGGTTGGCAGGGGTCAATAATCGCGACTGGCTGGCTGCGTTTCGCGCGCAGGCGCCGACGGTAGCCGGGCTTGCGGTGGAAAGCGATGTGTACACCACCTTGCTTGGTGCGCACGGCGGCGCGCAGGGCGTGGTCGTCGCACTTGGCACCGGCAGTCAGGCGGCTGTGCTTGACGGCAACGGCGAGTGCCGAACTGCCGGCGGCTTCGGTTACCCATCGGGTGACGAGGCGAGCGGCGCGTGGCTTGGGCTGCGAGCCATCGTGTACGCCCAGCAGGCGGTCGACGGCCGTGTACCCAACGACGATCTGGCGCAGGCGCTGCTCGCCCACACCGGCGCACATGACAGCGACAGCCTCGTGGTCTGGCTGTGCGAAGCCAATCAAACCGCTTACGCAAGGCTCGCGCCGATCGTCTTTGCACATCGCACGCATCCGTTTGCCGCGCGTTTGCTCGGCGAAGCCGGCCTGGAAGTGGGCAAGATGATTGCCGCGCTCGACCCTTCGGAGACCCTGCCGGTCGCGCTGTGCGGCGGTCTCGGCGCACCCTTGCGCGAGTACGTGCCGCAGAGCTATCAAGCCCGTTTGCGCGAGCCGTTGGCGGACTCGGCACACGGCGGTTTGCAGTTGGCGCGGCGCGAAGCGGCTCGCATCGGCGGTTGAGAATCGCCGGGCGCGCCGGGAGCGATCTCTCGGATCCGGCGCACAACGGTAAAATGCGATCTTTGACGCTGCCCGGCTGCCCACACTATGTACAAAGTCATTGCCACGGATCTCGACGGTACGCTGCTCAACGCCGATCACCAGGTGGACCCGTTCACGATCGCCACCGTGCGTAAGCTGGAAAGCGACGGGCTGCATTTCGTGATCGCCACGGGGCGCCACTATAGCGACGTTGCGGGCATTCGCGACCTGCTGGGCATCGAGCCGTACCTGATCACGTCGAACGGTGCGCGCATTCACGCGCCGGACAACACCGTGATCCACGCCGACGACCTGCCACCGGCCATCGTGCAGCGGTTGGTGCTGCCGGAAATCGTCGGCGAGCACGGACGTGTGATCGTCAACCTGTTCGCCGACCAGGCGTGGTTGATCGACCGCGATGCGCCGGACCTGCTGAAATTCCATCAGGATTCCGGCTTCACCTACGAGGTCACCGACCTGCTGAAACACGACGGCGTCGACATTGCCAAGGTCCTCTACATCGGTGACCCTGCCGATCTCGCGCAAATCTCGGCCAACCTGGCGCGCGAATTTGGCGACGCGCTGTACGTCACCTATTCGCTGCCGGATTGCCTTGAGGTGATGACGTCGAACGTATCGAAGGGCCGTGCTTTGCAGATCGTGCTCGAGCGCCTCGGCGTCGATGCCTCGCACTGCGTGGCGTTCGGTGACAACATGAACGATATCGACCTGCTGGAGACAGCCGGCCATCCGTTCATGATGAACAACGCCAATCCCGATCTCATCACGCGTCTGCCAAACGTGCCGCGCATCGGCAACAACTTCGAAGCGGGCGTGGCGCACCATCTGCGCAAACTGTTCTCGCTCGACGACGAACTGATGTCCTGAAAACGGACCGGCCCGCATCCTCTTTCGTGGATGCGGGCCGGTTGTTCGCCTCCCCAGGCGAAGGCCTTACGAGCCAGCGCTACGATTAGCCGTGCCACCCGCCACGGCGATCGCCGTGGTCATCGTGACCCCAGTGGCGGTCGTTGTGATTCCAGCCGCGGTTATCCCGGTGGTCGTCGCGATAGTAGCCGCCGCGGTCGTAGCGGTGGTCCCAGCCGCCGTTGCCGTAGTACACCGGCTGCGGCGCTGCGTAGGCGGGTGCAGGCTGGGCATAAACCGGTGCGCCGAGCGACAGGCCGATATTCAGATCCGTATGGGCTTGCGCGACACCGCATGCGCCCGCCGCGAGTCCAGCAGCAACCAGCAAGTGAGTGACGATGCGTTTCATGTTGTTCTCCTGTGAGGCGACGTATGTTTGTCGCACAGGACCAATCTACGCATTCCGGTCGCTGATTAGTGAGACGAGATGTTACGGACTGCAAGCATCGTCGCAGGGTTTGAAAGGCAATAGAAGGAACATTCGAACGCAACACGCGGTATGCGTTTTCCGGCCGAAGCCCCGTCAAATAAGGCCCCCCGGCTTCCTGGGACGAGCCGGCATCCAGTTCCCATAGTCTATTGCAGCATTCGGACGGCTGCGCCCGTAATCGCGGCTTACATCTGTATTACCCAATTAATCAGCCGAGCCAGAGGAAGCACCCGCCGCAGCCGCGGAAGGCGCTCCCGGCAGCGCCGCGCATGGGCAATCCGCAGCGCGGCCGTTCAACCCCTGGCGGTCAAGCTTGAACGTGGCGTGGGCCGTGCCGTTTTGCCAGTTGAGGCGAACGATATAAATACTGTCGAAGTCGTCGCTTTGCCAGTTGGGGACATCGGCGGCATTGCCGCCATGCGTGCTCATCATCTGGCGCAGCAACTTCACGATCAGCTTGTGCTCCCACGCAACGACAATCAGTTTGTTGCGATTGGCCGGATTGACGAGCGCTGTGCCGAGTTGATCGATCTGGGCGAAGCCGTATGGCGTTTGCACCGGCATCTGGAACTGGATGGCGGTCGGCTCGATGGTCGCAAGCGGCCGGACATAGTAATAGGGATGACCGCTGTCGTCCTTTTGCTGGCCGGGATCGGGTGCGTAGATCGCATCCGGTTTGCCGAACTTGGCGGCGATCACGGCCGGCAGGGCCAGCGCGCGGTTGAGCCCCTGGCAATTGAGCTGGCCGTAACCCTTGGCGGGTTTCTCGCCGTGGCGCACGAATACGAGCGTTTCGGTATTGCTGTCCACCGCATGGGCCGCGGGTAACGCCAGCACGCCTGCACACAAACCGCCGATGGAGAGTGCGACGCCATGCAGGAATCCGCGGAAACGGGTCATCAGTAGCACCTGTGCGAGCTTGGGAAGTCGCACGATTCTAGCAGCGGGTTATCGGCAGGCCGTGGGCCTGCCCGCATTGTGCGCAAAAACGAAACGGGCGCCGTAGCGCCCGCTTTGATTGCCCAGGGTATGCACACCCAGGCACACCCAGCGCACTCGCCGATCAGTCGAGCGCCAGTTCCTGCGAATTGCCGCGGCGGCTTTCGGCGACGAGCGGGTACAGCACACCTGCGATCACCGCGCCGATAATCGGTGCGACCCAGAACATCCACAACTGATCGACCGCTGCGCCGCCGACGAACAGCGCCGGACCGGTGGAGCGCGCCGGGTTGACCGACGTGTTGGTAACCGGAATCGAGATCAGGTGAATCAGCGTCAGGCACAGACCGATGGCGATCGGCGCGAAACCAGCCGGCGCGCGTTTGTCGGTCGCGCCGAGGATGACGAACAGGAAGAAGCCGGTCATCACCACTTCGCAAATGAATGCCGCTACGAGCGAGTAATGGCCCGGCGAGCGCTCACCGTAGCCGTTGCTGGCGAACCCGCTGGCAACGAGGTCGAAGCCCGGCTTGCCCGAGGCGATCAACGACAGCACCAGCGCACCCAGCACCGCGCCGATCACTTGCGCGACGATGTACGGCACCAGGTCGCGGGCCGGGAAGCGGCCGGCGACGGTCAGGCCGACGCTCACCGCCGGATTCAGGTGGCAGCCGGAGATGTGGCCGATCGCATACGCCATTGTCAGGACAGTGAGGCCGAAGGCGAGCGAGACGCCCACGAAACCGATGCCGAGGCCGTGGACCGGGCCGGCGAAGTTAGCGGCGAGGACGGCGCTGCCGCAGCCCCCGAGCACGAGCCAGAAGGTGCCGAACAGCTCGGCAGCAAGGCGCTTTGACAACTGCATGATTGGTAATCCTAAAATGTTTGACGCTTGGAGTGGCATGAACGCTAAGCGCTAGTGCATGCCATTGAGCGCGCAATTCTAGGGAAAGACAGCCGGATTAGGTGTCAAGAATTGTCAAAGTGGAGTCGCCTTTACCTATTATTACCCGATAAAGATCTCGTTTTACAATTCATCGACGCTTAATAATTATCAGATGATTTCTTCCTAAATCGGTATTATTGTCCATTGCGAATTTTTATAATTGCAGCTAGTCTGCGAGCGAATGAGTTCTAAAAAGGGGAGAACCGATATGTCTCAATATGCAGACCTCAAGGCACAGATTGCCAAATTGCAGGCACAGGCAGACGAAGCCCGTCGTACTGAAGTCGACAATGTTGTCGCCGACATCCGCCAAAAGATCGCTGAATACGGTCTGACCGCGCAAGACCTCGGCTTTGCGGTGGCCGCCAAGCGTGGACGCCCGCCGAAGAAGGCGCCGCTGCCGGCCAAGTACCAGGATCCGAAATCGGGCAATACCTGGAGCGGACGCGGCAAACCGCCAAAGTGGATTGTCGGTAAGAATCGCGAACGCTTTCTGATTGGCGCGGCCTGAATGCTCTGTAGTCCGGGCGAAAGCCAACTGAAGGTTGAACGGCGCCGGGTTGTTTATTCGCGTCGCGCTAATCCGGGATGGAAGCGCATCCATGGCTGAATTAAAAAAGCCGCCCTTGAGAGGCGGCTTTTCCGTAGTAGAAGCGGGTTAACTCTAGCTAAGCGTTCGCGCAAACGATTCACCAGGCAAATTTACTCATGATTGGCGTGCGAATCGGAAAACGGCGAGAAAACGGCGTAAGCGGCAGAAGCACGACTTAAGCGGCTGAGCGGATAAAAACCTCAGCCACTTAAGCCCATCGCTCAACCCACCGCAACCCGGCGCAGCATCGGGCGGCGCGTCGCTTCGATCAGTGCCGAATAGCCGTCAACGTAATTCTGGGCCATTGTTTTCGAACTGAAGCGGCGCTCGAACTGCGCGCGAATCTCGGTGCGCGACAGTTCGTCCAGACGCTGCAGCGCGGCTACCGCGCCTTGAACGTCCTCGACAATGTAGCCGGTCACGCCGTGGTCGATCACTTCCGGCACCGAACCGCGGTTGAAGGCGATCACCGGCGTGCCGCACGCCATCGATTCGATCATCACGAGACCGAACGGCTCCGACCAGTCGATCGGGAACAGCAGCGCCTTGGCGCCCGACAGGAACTCGGGCTTTTGCGCCTCGTTGATCTCGCCGACGAACTCCACGTGCGCCATGGAGAGCAGCGGTTCGATTTCCTTCTTGAAGTATTCCTGGTCGACCTTGTCCACCTTGGCGGCGATCTTCAGCGGCAAACCGCTTTGTGCAGCGATCTTGATAGCTGTATCGACGCGCTTCTCCGGACAGATTCGGCCGAGGAACGCCAGGTATTCCGGCTTCTTGTGCGCCTGCGGAGTGAGCAGTTGCTCCGGCAGACCGTGATAAATCGTATTCAGCCAGTTGGCCTGGGGCAGCGGCACGCGCTGCGAATCCGAGATCGACACCACCGGCACGTTCGAGAACGCGTCGAACACCGGTTGCAGCTCCGGCAAGTCCAGACGGCCGTGAAGCGTCGTCACGAACGGCGTGTCCATGGTCGTGAAGAGCGGGAACGGCATGTAGTCGAGGTGAAAGTGCAGCACGTCGAACTCATGCGCGACCTTGCGCACCTTTTCCATCATCAGGACGTGCGGAGCCAGCGCATCGCGAATCGTCGGATCGAGGCGCAGCGCCCGCGGCCAGCACGCATCGAGGTTCGCCGAGGTGACCGAGTCGCCGCTTGCAAACAGCGTGACGTCGTGGCCGAGATCGACCAGCGCTTCGGTCAGGTACGAGACGACACGTTCGGTGCCGCCGTAGAGTTTCGGCGGGACAGCTTCATACAGCGGCGCAATTTGTGCGATTCGCATGCGTTTCTCCTGTTCAAAACGGCTTCGCACAACGGCGCTCGGGTCGAGCGAGGAGCGAATGCCTGACGGACGGTTGGGCGCGGTAAGCCGCCGCCCGGGGGTGTTCCGAACCTGCATCGGGTAATCCCTTAGCTTCATTATCGGGATCGGCCGCGCTAATTCGAGTTATTTTTCAAACGCTTAATGTTGTTACAGCGCGAAACATGATGCGTTACAGGTCGGCAGGAGGGTGTCCCGATAGTCGGCAAGCACGACAGGATGGGCATCCGAACGCTAAAGGAACATCAGCAAGGGGCGGTCCCGGGGGCTGAAACGCGCCCTACATCACGCGCGTTGCACAGAAGTGAAAACGTCTTATAATTCTTTCTCACCACTACAAGGTGCGGATCGTGAGTCACTCAAGACTCACCGTTTGGTTCACATTTCTGCTGAAGAAATAGCCAAAACGCATCGTCGGCCTCAAGCTGAGCGCCACTTCCGCTGCTTCAGCCTTCTTTCTGACCCCTCCGTGTAGGAATAATTCCTACACGAATGACGGATTAATCCGTCAAACAGGCAGGGTGTCTGTCCGATTTTCGTCCGCTCCCCCTTTCGACACAATGCTCCCAAGACCAGAAACGAGCCGATTCGTGCGGTTTAAGTGCGCGCGTTCGAGCAAACGTTTCCGTAACGGCCTGACCAGCCAGATACACCCGGGGGAATCATGAGCGCGACAAGCGAAATGCTCAATGAGATCAGAGAAGTCAATCTTTCTTATCTCCTGCTCGCCCAGCGTCTGCTGCGCGAAGACAAGCCTATGGGCATGTTTCGCATGGGGATTTCGGACCAGCTGGCCGACGTCCTCGCCAACCTGTCTTTGGCGCAGACCGTGAAGCTGGCGGCGTCCAATCAGGTGTTGTGCCGTTTCCGTTTCGATGACCATGCCGTACTGTCCGCCCTTGCGGACAAAGGCAAATCGAGCGCCGTGGCCCAGGCGCATTCCGCGATCCTGATGGCAAGCCAGCCAGTCGAGCAACTCAGCTGATGGCAGCTTTTGGTTCAAGTAAAGCGATCAGGATTGGGGAATTGCAAGCGGATGGCCTATAAGAGCGTTGTGCAGGAAGTCAGGGAAATTACCCTCGCCATCGAGCTGATCGAGCTCGGTGCGCGTTTGCAATTGCTGGAAGCGGAAACCAGCCTGTCGCGCGACCGGCTGATCAAGCTGTACAAGGAGCTGAAAGGGGTGTCGCCGCCCAAGGGCATGTTGCCGTTTTCGACCGACTGGTTCATGACCTGGCAGCCGAACTTTCACTCATCGCTTTTCTACAACATCTACTGTTTCATGGCCGGCCACGGCGGCTGTCCGACGATCCAGTCGATTGTGAAGAGCTACCGGCTCTATCTGGAACACGTCCAGCTGCACGACGACGAGCCCGTGCTCAGTCTCACGCGCGCCTGGACGCTGGTGCGCTTCTTCGACTCCGGAATGCTGCAAATGACCGCCTGCTGCCGGTGCGGCGGACATTTTGTCGCGCATGCCCACGATCCGCAGCACGCCTTTGTTTGCGGGTTGTGCCAGCCGCCGTCGCGCGCGGGTAAGACAAAGAAATTTGCCGACGCCCGGGCCCGCGAAAGCCTCGCCGCGCTCGAAATTTGAGCCGTAGGGCGGTGCCGGCCTTTAGCCCGCAATCCGGCGCACAGGTCGTTTCACACGCCCGCATCCCCATTCGGCGGGCTTTCCAGCCCGATCCGCCAACGCGGGACCCGGCCGGGCCGGTTTAACCCGCCTCTGGTTTACACCGGAGCGACGAGCCGCTTTTCCGCCAAAGTTTTCTGCTCCGTTGCCGTAAACCAGATTAACGACGGTCACCGTCGCTTCTTTGTGAGGGCTCGGCAGTGCTGATTTTCGTGGGAACACTCGTGACGCTATTGTCCGTTTTCGGCGGTTACGCGCTGGAAGGCGGCCATCTCGGCGCGCTGTTGCAGCCTGTCGAAGTGCTGATGATCGTCGGCGCCGGCGTCGGCGCATTCATTCTCGGCAACGGGATGAAGACGATCAAGGCGACACTGCGCGTCATCCCGACCCTGTTCAAGGGCGCGAAGTACAACAAGGACGTCTACATGGAGCTGATGGCGCTCCTCTACGTCCTGCTGGCCAAGGCGCGCAAGGAAGGCACGCTGACGCTGGAAGCCGATATCGACGATCCGTCGAAGAGCCCGATCTTCACCCAGTACCCGAAGATTCTCGCCGACCATCACATCATCGAATTCCTGACCGACTACCTGCGTCTGATGGTCGGCGGCAACATGAACGCGTTCGAGATCGAAAGCCTGATGGACGAGGAGATCGAGACGCATCACCAGGAAGGCGAGGCGCCCGCGCACGCCCTGAACAAGGTCGGCGACGCGATGCCGGCGTTCGGGATCGTGGCCGCGGTGATGGGCGTGGTGCACACCATGGCTTCCGCCGACAAGCCGCCCGCAGTGCTCGGCGAGATGATCGCCCAGGCGCTGGTCGGCACCTTCCTCGGGATTCTGCTTTCGTACGGGCTGATCGGACCGCTCGCGAGCGTCGCCGAACAGCGCGTGACCGAGTCAACCAAGATGTTCCAGTGCATCAAGGTGACGATCCTCGCCAGTCTGAATGGCTATGCGCCGGCGATTGCCGTCGAATTCGGCCGCAAGGTGCTCTTCTCGACTGAACGCCCGTCGTTCGCCGAGCTGGAAGAGCACGTGCGCCGCGTCAAAGCCAAGTAATGGGCGCCGGGAACTGATTCGATGAGCAAGGATAAAGACCGCGCCATTGTCGTCAAGCGCTCCGCGCCGGCCAAGAAAGGCCACCACGGCGGCGCATGGAAGCTCGCGTATGCGGACTTCATGACCGCGATGATGGCGTTCTTCCTGCTGATGTGGCTGCTGAGCTCGGCTTCCACCGTGCAGTTGAAGGGCATTGCCGATTACTTCAACCAGCCGTTGAAGATCACGCTGTGGGGCGGCGATCGCAGCGCAGAGGACTCGAGCATTCTGAAGGGCGGCGGCCGCGACATTTCGACCGACGCGCAGGGCGTGACGCGCTCGACTGACGGCACGAACAATCGCGCCGAGCGCACGGTCTCGCATAGCAACGACGACTCGATCAAGCAGTCGCAGGGCGAGCTGGAGCGCCGCGAACAGGTCCGTCTGCACGATCTGCAGGTCAAGCTGATGGCCGCGATCGAAGCGAACCCGGTGCTGCGCCAGTTCAAGCAGCAGATCCGCATCGACTCGACGCTGACCGGCCTGCGCATCGAAATCGTCGACTCGCAGAAGCGGCCGATGTTCGCGACCGCGAAAGACGTGGTTGAGCCGTACATGCGCGACATCCTGCGCGAAATCGGCCACACGCTGAACGACGTGCCGAACCGCATCATCGTGCAAGGACACACCGACGCCGCGCAATACGCGGGTGGCGAGAAGGGCTACAGCAACTGGGAACTGTCCGCGGACCGCGCCAATGCGTCGCGCCGCGAGCTGATCGCCGGGGGCATGGACGAAGCGAAGGTGATGCGCGTACTCGGCCTCGCGTCGACGCAGAACCTGAACAAGGCGGACCCGATGGACCCGGAAAACCGCCGCATCAGCATCATCGTGCTGAACAAGAAGTCGGAGGAGGCGCTTGACCATGACGACTCCACCACGACCACCTTGTCGGACGACGCGGCCGGCTCCAAGCCGCTGCTGCAAAGACTTGCGCAACCGGTGACGGTTGCACCGAAGGTGCCGGCGGCAGCGCCGGCAGCCCAGTAACAGACAGCGACCGGCGGGCCGGTCCATGCGCCCAGGTGGCGCGGACGGCCAGCCGGTCCATAGCGTAAGTGCAGCGAGGTTTTCATGATCAGGCACATCCTGGCAATCGACGATTCGGCATCGATGCGGCAAATCCTCGCCGCAACGCTGACGACGGCAGGCTATGAAGTGACGCTCGCGGCGGACGGCATTGAAGGGCTCGAAAACGCGCTCGCCATGTCGTTCGACCTCGTGCTGACCGACCAGCACATGCCGGGCAAAACCGGCCTCGATCTGATCACGGAACTGCGCGGCAATCCGGCTTACCAGGCGACGCCCATCCTCGTCCTTACGACGGAATCGGGCGAACCGTTCAAGGAGGCGGCGCGGGCCGCGGGGGCGACCGGCTGGATCGAAAAGCCGCTCGACCCCGACATGTTGACCGAACTGGTCGCGGCACTAGCCGAATCGGACAACGCATGAGCGCCCTATAAGCGCCACCTTTACACAAGTTATAGAAGCTCTCGACGCGGCGGCACGACAGCCCAAGCGTAGACAGGAACTCTCGCGGTGACCCAGGCATGACACTCGACATCACTCAGTTCTATCAGACCTTCTTCGACGAAGCGGACGAACTGCTCGCCCAGATGGAGCAGCTGCTGCTCAATCTGGACATCGCGCATCCGGACCCCGAAGACCTCGCGGCAATTTTCCGCGCGGCGCATTCGATCAAGGGCGGTGCGGCGACGTTCGGCTTTACCGCGCTGACGGAAACGACTCACATTCTCGAATCGCTGCTCGACCGCGCGCGCAATAACGAGCTCGTGCTGCGCAAGGACATGATCGATACGTTCCTCGAAACAAAGGACGTGTTGTCGGGTCAGCTCGCCGACTACCGTGCGAGCGCCGAGCCGGACACGGCTGTGGCCAAGGCGATCTGCGCGAAGCTCGAACAGTTGCATGCGGAAAGCCGCCTGGGCGCCGAAGCGGCCGCGGCGCCGGCAGCCGCCGCACCGGTGGCTGCCACAGCACCAGTAGAAGCATCAACAGCAGAAACAGCAGGACAAGGCGGTACCCCGCCCGAGCACGTCGTCGAACAGGCGGTGCAGGCGGCGGGTGAATGGACTGACGGCGAACCGGCACAGACCGGACAAGCCGCGGGCGCCGGCGATGCAGCCGGTCCCCATCTGAAAATTACGCTACGGGGCGTAGGTGAGAAGGACCAGGAACTGCTGTCCGAAGAGCTCGGCAACCTGGGGAACATTGTCGGGCAGGTCAAGAGCGGCGGCGATCTGACGCTGTGGCTCCAGACCGATGTGACCTCCGACGACATCATCGCCGTGTGCTGTTTCGTGATCGACGAAAGTCAGATCGCGATCGGCCGCGGCACCGCACCGGCGGACGAGACGCAGCAAGGCGAACCTGGAACGCCCGACGCTGCCGATTCGGCCCCGGCGCAAGCAGCACAAACGGCACACGCTCACCAGGCGGAGCAGGCAGCATCGTCGGCACCGGCGGCCCACACCGCTGCGCCCGCTCAAGCCGCCGCCACGCACGGACTGTTCAACGCCCCGGCGTCGACAGCGACTACGCCGGCGCCTGCCGCGGCTGCACCCGCAGCAGCGACCAGCGCACCGGCGGCAAGCGTGGCAGCAACTGCGACGGCGACCGCCGAACAGGATCGCAAGGCGGCACGGCCGGCCGCGGCAGCAGGTGGCGCGGAAGGCAGCTCGATTCGTGTCGGCGTCGAAAAGGTCGATCAGCTGATCAACCTGGTCGGCGAACTGGTGATCACGCAGGCGATGTTGGCCGAAACCACCAGCACGTTCGATCCGGCGCTGCACGACCGGCTCTTCAACGGCATGGCGCAGCTCGAGCGCAATGCGCGCGATCTGCAGGAAGCGGTGATGTCGATCCGCATGATGCCGATGGACTACGTGTTCAGCCGCTTCCCGCGTCTCGTACGCGATCTGGCGGCGAAACTCGGCAAGGAAGTGGAACTCGTCACCTTCGGTCAGGCGACTGAACTCGACAAGAGCCTCATTGAACGGATCATCGATCCATTGACTCACCTCGTGCGCAACAGTCTCGACCACGGTATTGAAACCGTGGAAGCGCGGCGTGCGGCGGGTAAGGATTCGACCGGCCAGCTGGTGCTGTCGGCGGCTCACCATGGCGGCAACATCGTCATCGAAGTGAGCGACGACGGCGCCGGTTTGCGCCGCGACAAGATTCTCGCGAAGGCCGCCAAGCAGGGCATGCAGGTCAGCGAATCGATGTCCGACGAAGAAGTCTGGAACCTGATTTTCCTGCCGGGCTTCTCGACGGCGGAGCAGGTCACGGACGTCTCGGGCCGTGGCGTCGGCATGGACGTAGTGAAGCGCAACATCCAGTCGATGGGTGGTCACGTGGAAATCACTTCGCATGCCGGCAAGGGCAGCACCACGCGCATCGTTCTGCCGCTCACACTGGCGATTCTCGACGGCATGTCGGTCAAGGTCGGCAACGAGATCTTCATCCTGCCGCTGAACTTCGTGATGGAGTCGCTGCAACCGCGCGCCGAGGACATCTACACGGTGGCCAACGGCGAACGCGTGGTACGCGTACGCGGTGAATATCTGCCGCTCGTCGCGTTGCACGAAGTGTTCAACGTCGACGACGCCAAGCAGGAACCGACGCAAGGCATCGTCACCATCATGCAAACCGAAGGGCGCCGCTTTGCGATGCTGATCGACGAGCTGGTGGGGCAGCAGCAGGTGGTCGTGAAGAATCTGGAAACGAATTACCGCAAGGTGCACGGCATTTCCGCCGCAACCATTCTCGGCGACGGCAGTGTCGCGCTGATCGTGGACGTGGCGGCGCTGAATCGCGAAACGCGCCATGCGCACGGCGCGATGAGCCTCGCATGACATCCGCAACACTCACTCAACTTATTTCATCCCAACCGTTTGGGGGCTAACGTGGCAGAAGTTCAATCCATCAATTCGAGCGTCGCGAACGCGACGAATGGTCGCCGCGACGCGCAGCAGGCAGACGCCGGCGGTCAGGAATTCCTCGTCTTCACGCTCGGCGCCGAAGAGTACGGCATCGACATTCTCAAGGTGCAGGAAATCCGCGGCTACGACAACGTGACGCGAATCGCCAATGCGCCGGAGTTCATCAAAGGCGTGATCAATCTGCGCGGCATCATCGTGCCGATCGTGGACATGCGCATCAAGTTTCATCTGGGCCGCGTCGAGTACGACCACCAGACGGTGGTGATCATCCTGAACGTCGCGCATCGCGTGGTCGGGATGGTGGTGGACGGCGTGTCGGACGTGCTCACGCTCGCCACCGACCAGATCATGCCGGCGCCGGAATTCGGCGCGACGCTGACGACCGAGTACCTGACGGGCCTCGGCACCGTCGACGGCCGCATGCTGATCCTGATGGACATTGAGAAGCTGATGACCAGCCGCGAAATGGCGCTGATCGAAACGCTCAGCGCGTAAGTATGACTACGCGCCAGTAAGAAAGACTGATCGAAGAGGGAGCATCAAGATGCTGAGCAGGTGGTCGATTCGCACATCGCTGACGATGGTGGGGGTCATTCTGGTTGCGCTGACCGTCGTGGTTGGCGCGCTTGGTCTGACCGCGCTGAACGGCGCGAGCCAGTCGCTCGACCGTATCGCGCGCGGCGATCTGGTCGCCATTCACGCGCTCGACGATGCTTCGGCGTATCTGTTGCGGTCGCGCGTGTCGCTGGATCGTTTCAATTCGTTGAGCGCTGCCGGCGACACGGAGCAGGCCAAGAAGGTTCTCGACCGCGCACAGGAGCTGTACGGCAAGAGCAACCAGAACTGGCAGACCTATCTCGACACGCCGAAGAGCGGCGTCGATCAGGCGCAACTGGACGAACTGGTGGCCCGTCGCACGACCCTGATGCGCGACGGCATGGAGCCTGAATTCGCCGCACTGCGGGCGAACGATCTGGCTGCCTATCACGCCATCGCCGATACGAAGATCAGCCCGTGGTTCGTTGCCTACGACAACGCCGCGTCCGCTGTTATCAAGTCGCTGCAGCAGCTCGCAACGGATCAGCAATCGAGCGCGCAATCGAACATTTCGTTGATGACCTCGCTGATCATCGGCGTCACCGTGATCGCGCTGCTGCTGGTATTGGGTATCCGCTTTGCGCTGCGAGGCCTGATCGTGCAGCCGCTGAACGATGCCACGGCGTGCTTCGAACGGATCGCTTCGGGCGATCTGTCCGAGCAGATCAACGTGTTCAGCCGTAACGAAATCGGTCGCCTGTTCGCCGCAATCAAGCGCATGCAGGAAAGCATGGCGACGATGGTGACGGCGGTTCACAGCAGCACCGAATCGATCGACACCGGCGCGCGCGAAATCGCCATGGGCAACACCGATCTCTCGCAACGCACCGAACAGCAGGCCGCGTCGCTTCAGGAAACCGCCTCGAGCATGGAGCAGCTGACCGGCACCGTGCGCCAGAACGCCGAGAACGCGCGCCAGGCGAGCCAGTTGGCCGTCAACGCGTCGGATATCGCGACACGCGGCGGCGACGTGGTGAGCCAGGTCGTCACGACGATGCAGGACATCGCGACCAGTTCGAACAAGGTCGTCGACATCATCGGCGTGATCGAAGGCATTGCTTTCCAGACCAACATTCTCGCGCTGAACGCGGCGGTCGAAGCCGCGCGGGCAGGCGAACAGGGCCGCGGTTTTGCAGTGGTCGCAGGCGAAGTGCGCAGCCTCGCGCAGCGCAGCGCCAGCGCCGCGAAGGAAATCAAGGAACTGATCGGCGACTCGGTCGACAAGGTGCAAAGCGGCTCGGCGCTGGTCGGCCGCGCGGGCACCACGATGGACGAGATCGTGCAGGCGGTGCGCCGCGTGACCGACATCATGGGCGAAATCAGCGCGGCTTCCGAAGAGCAGTCGGGCGGTATCGAACAGGTGAATCGCGCGGTTGTGCAGATGGACGAAGTCACGCAGCAGAACGCCGCGCTGGTCGAGCAGGCAGCGGCTGCGGCAGCGTCGCTCGAAGACCAGACGCGTCAACTGCAAGCGGTGGTGAACGGCTGGAAAGTAGCCGGCGGCCAGACGCGCAGCGTCGCAACGGCAGCTGTAGCTGCAGCGCGTCCGCAAGCGGCGGCACGTTCGAACGGCAGCAAGAGCGCCAGCCAGCACGCTCAGTCCGCAAAGTCCGCGCCGCAGGCAACCGCACATGCAGCAGCGCATCCGGCAGCAGGCAAGGCAGCAAGTACGGCAAGCGCAGCAAAGGCGGCAACGCCGGCTTCGTCCACCCACGGTGCCGACACTACGCGCGTCGAACCGGCTCTCAAACCGAAGACGGCCCGCGCCGCATCCGACTCCGCAGCGCGTCCGGCCGTAGCAAGCGCCGCGTCGGCAGGATCGGACGCGGACTGGGAAACGTTCTAGGAAGTGGCACAGAGACATGCGGTCATTCGGCATCTCGCTCCATGACGGGCGAATCATCGAAGCACGCTTACAAGGCGTGTCGCGGGCCGATCGCGTGTTGGCAGAACTCGCGGGTGGGCGCGACCCCGCGAACACAACCCCTTTCGCCAGAAGCAATTCGGTTGGCGAAAGGCGGGATGGCTCGTATTGCAGGCAGGGACTCTCATAATGGCAACGCGCGAACAGCAACCTCCGCAACCGGCGCGCCCCGCCCGGGCGGAACCGGCTAGAGCCGGCGAGCAAGGACGGGATTTCGAATTCACGTCGGCGGATTTCGCTCGCATTCGCGATCTGATTCATCGCAGCGCGGGCATTTCCCTGTCGGATCACAAGCGCGATATGGCGTACAGCCGTCTGGCGCGCCGCTTGCGTTCCCGTGGCCTCGAGACCTTCAAGCAGTACCTCGATCTGCTCGAAGCGGAAAACGATCCGGCCGAGTGGGAAGCGTTCACCAATGCGCTGACCACCAACCTGACCGCGTTCTTCCGCGAAGCTCATCATTTTCCGATCCTGGCCGAGTTCGTGCCGCGCCGCGCGCAGCCGGTTTCCGTGTGGTGCTCGGCGGCCTCGACCGGTGAGGAACCGTATTCGATCGCGATGACGCTGATCGAAGCGCTCGGCGACAGCGGTGCGCGTCAGGCCACCGTGCTCGCCACCGACATCGACACGCAGGTGCTGGCGAAAGCCGAAGCCGGCATGTATCAGTTCGACCAGGTGAAGCACCTGTCGCCCGAGCGGCTCAAGCGCTTCTTCCTGAAGGGCACCGGCGCGCACGCCGGCATGGTCAAGGTGCGCCCTGAAGTGCGCGCGATGGTGCGCTTCGAACAGCTGAATCTGACCGACCGCGATTACCAGTTGCGCTCGCAGTTCGACGCGATCTTCTGCCGCAACGTGATGATCTATTTCGACAAGCCGACGCAGGGGCAGGTGCTGGCGCGCTTCGAGCCGCTGATGAAATCGGGTGGTTTGCTGTTTGCCGGCCACTCGGAAAACTTCACCTATGTGACGCAGGCGTTCAAGCTGCGTGGTCAGACCGTCTATGAACTGACGCGCGATGCAGGCGCCGCACGCACGCCGGCACGCGCCACGAGCCATGCCGGCAGCGCAACGACGAGCGGGGTGACCGCATGAGCAGCAGCTTGCCGATCGCCTCCAATCTGTACTTCGACAACCACTTCCAGCGCCCCGGCGTGAAGCTGTTGCCGAACGAGTTTTACACCACGAGCGAAGACATGGTGCTCGTCACCGTGCTCGGTTCGTGTGTCGCGGCCTGCATTCAGGACCGCACGGCCGGCATTGGCGGCATGAATCACTTCATGCTGCCCGACGACGGCGCGGACGCCGGCCAGCCCGCATCGGATTCGATGCGCTATGGCGCGTACGCCATGGAAGTGCTGATCAACGAACTGATCAAGGCCGGCGGCCGGCGCGAACGCTTCGAAGCCAAGGTGTTCGGCGGCGGCGCGGTACTGGCCGGCATGACGACGATGAATATCGGCGATCGCAATTCGGAATTCGTGCGCCGCTATCTGGCGCTCGAAAAGATCCGCATCGTCGCAGAGGATTTGCAGGGCAACCATCCGCGCAAGGTCGCTTTCATGCCGCGCACCGGCCAGGTGATGGTCAAGAAGTTGCGCCTGCAGCAGGAAGCGGGCGTGGCGGAGCGCGAGCAGGCGCTCGTGCGGCAAAGCGCCGAAGCGCGTGCCGAGCGGCTCGCGGCGGCACGCAAACGGGTCGAGTTGTTCTCGACGCCGGCCGCCACGCGGCCCAGGATCGAACTGTTCGGCGCGGCAGGCGGCAGTGCGGGCGCGGGCGCAACGAAGCCGCGTATCGAACTGTTCGGCGCAAGCCCGCGCCCGATTAATTCAAACAACGCCAGAACTACAGAGGAGGCGTGAGCGCTGTGCAAAAGATCAAAGTACTGTGCGTCGACGATTCGGCGCTGATCCGCAGCCTGATGACGGAAATCATCAACGGCCAGCCGGACATGACTGTCGTGGCGACCGCACCTGACCCGCTGGTCGCGCGCGATCTCATCAAGCAGCACAACCCGGACGTGCTGACGCTCGACGTCGAAATGCCGCGCATGGACGGTCTCGATTTCCTCGAGAAGCTGATGCGTCTGCGGCCGATGCCGGTCGTGATGGTGTCGTCACTGACCGAGCGTGGCAATGAAATCACGCTGCGCGCGCTGGAACTGGGTGCAGTCGACTTCGTCACCAAGCCGAAGGTCGGCATTCGCGACGGCATGCTCGACTACTCGGAAAAGCTCGCCGACAAGATTCGCGCCGCGGCCCGCGCACGGGTGCGCCAGGCCGCGCCGGTGCAGCACGCGGCCACGCATGCCGCGCATGCGCCTGCTGCCGCCGCGCCGCTCTTCAACAATCCGCTGCTCAGTACCGAGAAGCTGATTATTGTCGGCGCGTCGACGGGCGGCACTGAAGCGATCCGCGAAGTGCTGGTTCCGCTGCCGCCGGATGCGCCTGCCGTGCTGATCGCGCAGCATATGCCGCCGGGTTTCACAAAATCTTTTGCACAACGCCTTAATGGTTTGTGCCGGATTACCGTTAAAGAGGCAGAGCACGGTGAACGCGTGCTGCCGGGACATGCGTATATCGCGCCCGGCCACGCTCACCTGTTGCTGGCTCGCAGCGGCGCGAACTATATTGCGCACCTGTCGGACGAACCGCCGGTGAACCGGCACCGTCCGTCGGTTGATGTGCTGTTCCGTTCGGCCGCGCAGCATGCAGGCAAGAATGCGGTAGGCGTGATCCTGACCGGAATGGGGCGCGATGGCGCCGCCGGACTACTGGACATGAAAAAAGCGGGGGCGTATACCCTTGCACAGGACGAAGCGAGCTGTATCGTATTCGGCATGCCGCGCGAAGCCATTGCGCTCGGCGCCGCGGACGAAATTGCTTCGCTGCCGGAAATGAGCCGACGTGTGATGGCGCGTCTGTCGTCAATGGGCGACCGCGTACAGCGGGTATGATGCGCGGGCCTGACGGCGAGCGCCAGGCATGGGCCGGAGTAAGTCACTCCGGTCAATACGCATCGGAATGAACTGGCGGTCATGCGCCGCATCATGGATCAAGCAAAGGGAATGAAATGGATAAGGGAATGAAGATTCTGGTGGTTGACGACTTTCCGACGATGCGCCGGATTGTTCGCAACCTGCTCAAGGAGCTCGGCTACTCGAACGTCGACGAAGCGGAAGACGGTCAGGCCGGCCTCGCGCGTTTGCGCAGCGGTGCGTATGACTTCGTGATTTCCGACTGGAACATGCCGAACCTCGACGGTCTGGCCATGCTCAAGGAAATCCGCGCCGACGCCCACCTGACGCATCTGCCGGTGCTGATGGTGACGGCCGAGTCGAAGAAGGAAAACATCATCGCGGCGGCTCAGGCCGGCGCGAGCGGTTATGTCGTCAAGCCGTTCACGGCCGCGACGCTCGACGAGAAGCTCAACAAGATTCTCGAGAAGATGGCGAAAGCCGGGAGCTGATGTGACTCTGCCGACCAACGCGCAAGGTGCCGAAGCGGCGGCCGAGAGCGGCGACCTCGCGTCTGACCGCATCCTCGCCCGTATCGGACAACTGACGCGCACGCTGCGTGACTCGATGCGTGAGCTCGGGATCGACAAGCATGTCGAGCGTGCGGCGGAAGCCGTGCCCGATGCTCGCGACCGTCTCAAGTACATTGCGAACATGACCGAGCAGGCCGCCGAGCGCGTGCTGTCATCGATCGACGTCGCCAAGCCGATCCAGGAACAACTGCAGAAAGACGCCGGCGAACTCGACGCGCGCTGGGAGCAGTGGTATGCGGCGCCGATCGAGCGCGAGGAAGTGCGCGCGCTGATGAACGACACGCGCACCTTTCTGCGCGGCGTGCCCGAGGCGACCACCGCGACCAATTCGCAGTTGATGGAGATCATGCTGGCGCAGGACTTCCAGGATCTGACCGGACAGGTCATCAAGAAGATCACGGATGTCGTGTACCTGATCGAGCAGCAGCTGCTCGGCGTGCTGGTCGAGAACATCGCGCTCGAGCGGCGCGAGCAGTTCGCAGCGAATGCGGCGGCGCTGGCGGCCGAGCCGTCGTCCACCGGCAGCCCCGAACATCTGCTGAACGGTCCGCAGATCAATCCGGAAGGCAAGACGGACGTGGTGCAAGACCAGTCGCAGGTCGACGATCTGCTAGCGAGCCTCGGCTTCTGACCTGCCGGCGCGCCTGCAAAGGCGCGAGGCAGGATCGTCGGACCGCCGGATCGGTTCAGGTGGCAGGCCACGCTCCGGCGTGCGCCTGCTGTCTGCCGACACAAACCACAGGCATACTACGGACTCAAGCAGCGGCATGGCATTCCGGTGAGAGACAGTCACCGGTCGGTGGCACCGTGAGGCATCCCTCCAGAGTGCGACCGCAGCGGTGCCGTATGATCTGCATACATGCGGCCGGTTCGCACGAGGTGCGAGCCGAGCAGCAGCAGCTCGGGAGGAGCCTTGTCATGTGGAGTCGCGTACGCCGCGCCGGGTTCGTTATGGCGCTTGCATTACCCTGTTCGTTGTCAGCCGTGCAGTCCGCGTATGCGGGCTTGGGCGGCACCCCGATGACACCGCCTACGGATGCGTCGGTTTCTTCCCGCACCGTGCAGCCCGGCACCAGTTCGGCAACGGCGGCCCAAAGCGTGATGCGTTCTGCATCAAACGCTGCTTCTTCCACCTCGGCTTCGGCGTCCTACACCGTGCGTGAAACCACGCTCGGCAACGGCACGGTGGTGCGCGAATACCTCGCCGCGGACGGTTCGGTCTTCGGCATCGCGTGGCATGGTCCGCAAATGCCGGATCTGAACGATCTGCTCGGCAGCTATTTCCCGCAGTACGTCGCCGGTGTAAAGGCCGTGCGCGCGGCGCGCGGAGGCGCTCGTGGCCCCGTTGCGGTCGATCAGAGCAACCTCGTGGTCCGCTCCGGCGGCCACATGGGCGGGTTCAACGGTCAGGCCTGGTTGCCGCCGGCGTTGCCGGCCGGCGTCAGCGGTTCCGACATCCAGTAAGGGCGAGGACGAACGATGCGAACCATGCAAAGTGCTGTGAAGCTCAGGGGCTGGGTGCAGGCCGTCGTGGCCGTGGCGTTGGTGTCGGTGATTGCCGCCTGCGGTGGCGGTGGTGGCGGCGACAGCGGTTCAAGTAACAATTCGTCGAGCGTGCTGAACGGCGGCTCGCTGCCGGCCAGCCCGACCCAGCAACCGATCGCCGCGACGGCGGCGAACACCGTGCCGATCACGGTCGCGCGCGGTGTGAGCGGCGTCATCAATATTCCGACGGTGAGCGTGACCGTATGCGCGCCAGGTTCATCGACCAACTGTCAGAAAATCGACAATATCCAGGTCGATACCGGTTCGTTCGGGCTGCGTCTGGTCAGTTCGGTGCTGAATAGTTCGTTGCTCAATGGTGGGTTGCCGATCAGTACCCTGAGCGGTGCGCAACTCGCCGAGTGCGCGACCTTCGCCGACGGCTTCACATGGGGCACCGTGCGCACCGCGATCGTACAGATTGGCGGCGAGACGACAACTACAGCGGGCATTCCGATTCAGATCATTGGTGATTCGGCGGCCGGCACAGCGCCCAGCGGCTGCGGCAGCGGCTCGGCGGAAAACACGGCCAGCGATCTCGGCGCCAACGGCATTCTCGGGATCGGCACGGCGCCCACCGATTGTGGCGCAACCTGTTCGACCCCGTCGACGGCCGCCAACTACAGCAATTATTTCACGTGTGGCACCTCCTGCACCCGTGCCACGGTGCCGCTCAACCAGCAGGTCGCCAATCCGGTCGCCAACTTCACGGCTGACAATAACGGCGTGATCGTGCAGATGCCACCGGTGTCGAACACGGGTGCATCGTCGGCTACCGGCACGCTGGTGTTCGGGATTAACACGCAGTCAAACAATGCGCTGGCGGCTACGCAGACGTTCACCACCGATACCTTCGGCAACATGAACAACAGCGTCTTTAACGGCACGACCGTGCAGGCGTTCTTCGATTCGGGGTCGAACGCGTACTTCTTCGCCGACAGCTCGCTCGCGCAGTGCGGCAGTAATTTCGCCGGGTTCTATTGCCCGTCGTCCGCGCAAACCCGGTCGATCACGCTGGGCGGCCTGAGCAGCACGAGAGCGAGCGCCAGCATCGGCATCCTGAGCGCGTCGACGCTGTTCAGCAACACCAGCAACTATGCGTTCAACGATCTGGCCGGGCAGATTGGCGGCAACAGCAGCTTCGATCTCGGTTTGCCGTTCTTTTATGGCCGCTACATGTACTACGGCTTCGCGACCAGCACTCAGGCGCCTTACGTCGGCTTCTAAGGCGCATGTCGTACGCATAAGAACCGGCTGGACACCCGCGCGAAACGCCGCGGGTGTCCGCTAGCCGCAGTTGCAACTGCACCCGCAGCCGGCGCTGCTTGCCGGCTGTTCCATCCCTCGAAATACCCCCCTTTCTCCGCCCTTATCCGCCGATCGTCGCTTGCGTCGAGCGGGAATAATCGCTCTCACTGGAAAGAGGCGCCGTGCCTCAGCCGACTGGAGAGCGTTTGTGGCAGAGGATAGCGACCTCGAAAAAACCGAATCAGCCACTCCCCGGCGCCTGCAGAAGGCGCGCGAGGAAGGGCAGATCGTGCGTTCGCGGGAGCTGTCGACGTTTGCGCTGCTGGCAGCGGGATTCTTCGGCGTTTGGGGCATGTCCGACAGCATCGGCGAGCATTTGCAGGGCATGCTGCGGGCGTCCTTCACGTTCGACCACGCCACCGTGTTCGAAACCCGCCGCATGCTGATCGGCGCGGGCGCCGCGGGCCGCGAGGGCCTGTATGCGCTGCTGCCGGTTCTGGCCTTCACCGGCGCTGCCGCCTTGCTCGCGCCGATGGCGCTGGGCGGCTGGCAGTTGTCTTCGAAAGGCCTCGAGCCCAAGTTCAACCGGCTCAACCCGATCGAAGGGCTCGGCAAAATATTCTCGATCAACGGACCGGTTCAGCTCGGCCTGTCGCTCGCGAAGACGCTGGTGGTGGGCTGCATCGGCGGCTCGGCGATCTGGAATCGCCGCGAGGAAATTCTCGCGCTGGCAACCCAGCCGCTGCATCTCGCGCTCGCCAACACCGTGCATCTGATCGCGGTGTGCTGCGGCATGACGGTCGCGGGCATGTTCGTCGTGGCCGCATTGGATGTGCCGTATCAACTCTGGCAGTTCCACAAGAAATTGCGCATGACGAAGGAAGAAGTGAAGCGCGAACACCGCGAAAGCGAAGGCGATCCGCACGTCAAAGGCCGGATTCGCCAGCAACAGCGCGCCATTGCCCGTCGCCGCATGATGACCCAGGTGCCCAAGGCCGACGTGGTGGTGACCAACCCGACGCACTTCGCCGTCGCGCTGCAGTACACCGACGGCGAGATGCGCGCGCCGAAGGTGGTCGCCAAGGGCGTGAACCTGGTGGCCGCGCGAATTCGCGAAATCGCCGCCGAAAACAACGTGCCGCTGCTGGAAGCGCCGCCGCTCGCACGTGCGCTGTATCACAACGTCGAACTGAACCGTGAGATTCCCGGCCCGCTGTATGGCGCGGTCGCCGAGGTGCTTGCGTGGGTGTATCAGTTGCGGCGTTTCAACACCGAAGGCGGCGTCGCGCCGGTCGCACCGACCGAGTTCGACGTGCCGGCGGACCTCGACAAGGGCGGCGTGCCGGACGATGAAGCCGAGCAGGAAGCCGCCGACGTACTTAACCCAGATAACGACGACGTTTCAGGAGCCTCCGCATGAACGCTCGCGCCGGATTCCTGTCCCGACGGCCGGATGCCTTGAGCGGCACCAATTTGCGCGCCCTCGCCGGGCCGGTGCTGATCTGCATGATCCTCGGCATGATGATTCTGCCGTTGCCGCCGTTTCTGCTGGATCTGCTGTTCACCTTCAATATCGCGCTCTCCGTGATGGTGCTGCTCGTCAGCATGTACACGATGAAGCCGCTCGACTTCGCTGCTTTCCCAAGCGTGCTGCTCTTCTCGACCTTGCTGCGCCTGTCGCTGAACGTGGCCTCCACCCGCGTTGTGCTGCTCGAAGGCCATACCGGCCCGGACGCGGCGGGCCAGGTGATCGAGTCGTTCGGCCACTTCCTCGTGGGCGGCAACTTCGCGGTCGGTATCGTCGTCTTCGTCATTTTGATGGTCATCAACTTCATGGTGATCACCAAGGGCGCGGGGCGGATCGCGGAAGTGTCCGCGCGCTTCACGCTCGACGCGATGCCTGGCAAGCAGATGGCGATCGACGCCGACCTGAACGCCGGCCTCATCAACGAAGATCAAGCCCGCAAGCGCCGTCTGGAAGTCTCTCAGGAAGCCGAGTTCTACGGTTCGATGGACGGCGCCAGCAAGTTCGTGCGCGGCGATGCGGTTGCCGGCCTGCTGATCATGGTGATCAACATCGTCGGCGGCCTGATCGTCGGGATGGTGCAGCACGGCATGGACTTCGCGTCGGCAGGCAAGACCTACACGCTGCTGACGATCGGTGACGGCCTTGTCGCACAGATCCCGTCGCTGGTGATTTCGACCGCGGCCGGTGTGATCGTCTCGCGCGTCGCGACCAACGAAGACATCGGTACGCAACTGACCGGGCAGCTTTTCACGAACCCGCGCGTACTGGTGATCACGGGCTGCATTCTGGTGTTGATGGGCCTGATTCCGGGCATGCCGCACTTCGCGTTTCTGGTTCTCGGCGGTGGCCTGATCCAGCTCGGCCGCACGATGAAAAAGCGCAGCGAAGCGCGCAAGAACACCGCAACGCTGGTCGATGTCGCACCGGCTACGCTCGCGCCGGTCGAGAATACCGAAGCCAGTTGGGACGACGTGACGATGATCGACACGCTCGGTCTCGAAGTCGGGTACCGGCTGATTCCGCTCGTCGACAAGAATTCGGACGGCGAACTGCTCAAACGGATCAAGAGCATCCGCAAGAAATTCGCGCAGGAAATCGGCTTCCTGCCGCCGGTGATCCATATCCGCGACAACCTCGAATTGCGGCCGAACGGCTACCGGATTGCGCTGAAGGGGGTCGAGGTGGGCGTCGGCGAAGCGTATCCGGGGCAGTGGCTGGCGATCAACCCGGGGCAGGTGTCCGCCGCGCTGCCGGGCACGCCGACGCAGGACCCGGCGTTCGGTCTGCCGGCCATCTGGATCGATACGAATCTGCGCGAACAGGCGCAGGTGTACGGCTACACGGTGGTCGATTCGAGCACGGTGGTGGCCACCCACCTGAATCACCTGGTGGTCACGCATGCGTCCGAACTGCTCGGTCGCCGCGAAGTGCAGGCGCTGCTGGAGCGCATGCAGAAGGACACGCCGTCGCTCGTCGACGATCTGGTACCGAAGTCGCTGCCGCTCACCACGCTGCAAAAGGTGCTGCAAAACCTGCTGGAAGAAGGCGTGCCGATCCGCGACCTGCGCACGATTCTCGAAGCCCTGTCCGAACACACGCCGAAGGTCACCGACGCGCACGATCTCACCGCCGCCGTGCGCCTCGCGCTGGGCCGTGCGATTACGCAGCAGTGGTTCCCGGGTGTAGGCGACATGCAGGTGATGGGCCTCGATTCGAATCTGGAGCGGGTGTTGTCGCAGGCGCTCTCCACAGGCGCCAATCCGGGCCTCGAACCGGGTCTCGCGCATACGCTGCTGAACGAAACGCAAAAGGCGATGACGCGTCAGCAGAACCTCGGGCTCTCGCCGGTGCTGCTGGTGCAGCATGCGTTGCGGCCGATGCTCGCGCGCTTCCTGCGCCGCAGCTTGCCGCAGTTGAAGGTGCTGTCTTATGCCGAAGTGCCGGATACGCGCAATATCAAGGTGGTGAATCTGATCGGGGCGCATGGCTAAACCCCGTGCGGCTAAGCCTGCCAGGTAGCCGCAGCCGTTCCAGACCGATGGTTTCCGCCGGCGCCCCTCGAGCGCCGGTTTTCATTTCCGCGCCTAACTTTTCGCCCTGCAGGCGACCGGCGGAGGTCATGCTGTGTCGGCGAAAGCGCCGCCGTACACCGCCGGAGAGCCTGTTTCAAACCGCCGCGCGTGTGAATTGAGGTGCGTTTCCATCGCCCGAATTGCCCGCCTTTAACGGTCTTTATCCATCGATCGTCACTCGACGGGTTTCGCAATAATGATCTCAATGGGAAGCGGTATGTTGCCAATCCGTTAGTCAGTAAGTCCGTATACCTCATCGGGGGTCCAGCTTGAACATTCGTAAATTTGTCGGTGCTACCAGTCGCGATGCTCTGCGTCTCGTGCGCGAAGCCTTGGGCCCGGATGCCGTCGTTTTGTCCAACCGCACGATGGAAGACGGCAGCGTCGAGATCGTCGCCCTGGCCGATAGCGACCTCGCCGCCATTACGCCGAAAGCGCCGCGCGGTAGCGCAGGCGCACCGCTGGCCACGCCGATAAATGCCATGGCCGGACAACAGCCCGCGCTCGCCGCACCGCGCGCCAATCCGATGATGCAGGCGAATCCGTATGCGAGCGGCATGCCCGATGTGTTCTCGTCGGTGTTCGGCGCAAGCCCGGAAGCGGGCGCTGAGAATGTGACGCCGAACGTCGTTAGCACCGTCGGCACTGCTTCAGGGGCAACTGCGAAGTCCGCCACCGTCCCCGCCGCGCCGAAGGCCACGCTGCCGAACGCGCCCAAAGCGGCGCTGGCCGCACCCGCTGCCGCGTCGC
Source organism: Paraburkholderia aspalathi (assembly GCF_905220735.1). NCBI lineage: Bacteria > Pseudomonadati > Pseudomonadota > Betaproteobacteria > Burkholderiales > Burkholderiaceae > Paraburkholderia > Paraburkholderia aspalathi. The sequence goes on along the minus strand of NZ_CAJNBA010000006.1, from coordinate 24,416 downwards.
TGCCGCAAGCGGTCAACACCGAGCAACCGAGCGCCCGCGCCGCTGCAACGCGTCTCAGCGAAGACATCCGCGCCGATCTGCTCAAAGCCGCCGAAGCGCAAGCGCCGCGCACGATGGCCGAATCGAACCCCTGGCTGATCGACCACGCTCGCCGCATCGCCGCCGAACAGCAACCGCAGGGCGCGTACAGCGCGCGCCCCGCCGCGATGACACCCGCTGCTGCCATGGCCAAGGGCCTCGGCGCCGCAGTGGAAGCCGGCCAACAGGCCTCGAAACCCGCCGCGCAGCAAGTCACCGATACGCCCGAGTGGGCGCGTGAAGGCGCGCAACTCGCCGCGCGCCGCGCCGCTCAGAAAGTGGCCGCATCGATGCCTGCCACCGACGACGCCCGCTCGCCCGCTTCGGTCGCCGAAGCGATCAAGACGCGCATGGAGCAGGTCGTCAACGACACCGTGATGAGCGAGCTGTCGTCGATGCGCGGGATGATGGAAGAACACTTCGCCGGCCTCCTGTGGGGCGATCGTCAGCGCCGCAGCCCGGCGCGCGCCGCGCTCACCAAGCACCTGTTCGCCGCTGGCTTCTCCGCGCAGCTCGTGCAGATGATGGTCGACAACCTGCCCGACGACGTCGACAACATGGAAGGCGGCATGGAGTGGGTGCGTTCGGTGCTCGAATCGAACCTGCCGGTGATGGAAGACGAAGACGCGCTGATGGAGCGCGGCGGCGTGTTCGCGCTGATGGGCCCGACGGGCGTCGGCAAGACCACGACCACCGCCAAGCTCGCCGCGCGCTGCGTGATGCGCTTCGGCGCCAGCAAGGTGGCGCTCCTCACCACCGACAGCTACCGGATCGGCGGCCACGAACAACTGCGCATCTTCGGCAAGATTCTCGGCGTCTCGGTTCACGCGGTGAAAGACGGCGGCGATCTGCAACTCGCGCTCTCCGAATTGCGCAACAAACACATCGTGCTGATCGACACGATCGGCATGAGCCAGCGCGACCGCCTGGTCTCCGACCAGATCGCGATGCTTTGCCGCGCCGGTCAGCCGGTGCAGCGTCTCCTGCTGCTCAACGCAACGAGCCACGGCGATACGCTGAACGAAGTCGTGCAGGCCTATCAGCGCGCACCGGATCAACAGCCGCTCGCCGGCTGCATTCTGACCAAGCTCGACGAAGCCACCAATCTGGGCGGCGTGCTCGATACGGTGATCCGCTACAAGCTGCCGGTGCACTACGTGTCGACCGGTCAGAAGGTGCCGGAAAACCTGTACGTCGCAACGAAGAAATTCCTGATCAAGAGTACGTTCTGCATCCCGCGCGACAACTCCCCATTCGTGCCGCACGACGACGACATTCCGGCGTTGCTGTCCGCGCTGTCGGCGCGTTCGACGGCCGAACTGCACGAGGTTCGCTTTGGATAAGTTCATGTCGGATCAGGCAGAAGGACTGCGGCGGTTGTTGGCCCGTAGCGGCTCGCGCGTGATTGCGGTGACGGGCGGCTCGGCCAACGTCGGCTGTACGACGACGGTAGTGAACCTCGCCGCGGCGCTCGCGCAGCAAGGCAAGGACGTGCTGGTGATCGACGAGTGCCTCGGCGAGAAATCGGTGAGCGCGATGCTCGGCGGCGTGCGCGGCGCAGGCAATTTTGCGGCGGTGATGCGCGGCGAGATGACGCTCGACGATGCCGCCGCGCGCCACGCGCTGGGCTTCTCCGTGCTGGCCGCCTCGCGCAACAACCGCGAAGGCCGCACTGCCGCGCAATTCGACGTGCTGCTGCGCGGTTCCGCCGACATCGTGCTGATCGATGCGCAACTCGACGAGCACGGCCACCTGTCGCCGCTCGCGATGCAGGCGCACGACCTGATGATCGTAACAAGGGTGGCCGCGCAAGCGATCACCGAGGCGTACGCGTGCATGAAGCGTCTGCATTACGCGCACGCCACCGCGCAGTTTCGCGTGCTGGTGAACCACGTGCAGAGCGTGGAAGACGCGCACACCGCCTTTGTTAACCTGGCCGGCGTGGCGGGACGCTACCTGACGGTGGCGCTGGAAGACGCCGGTTGCATAGCCGCCGATGTGCGGATGGCGCGAGCCCTGGAGTTGTCGCGGTGTGTCGTCGATGCGTTCCCATCGACACCGGCCGCGCGCGACTTCCGGCACCTTGCCGCCGAATTGCAGTACTGGCCGATGCGGCCAGCGATGTCGTCGCAAGCGCCGTGGATGGCGCCTGCGACAGTTACAGCGGCGCAACACGCCGACCAACCGTCTGCGCAGCACGCCTGAGAGGCGGCACAAGGACAAGGGGAGCACGATGTATAACGCTCAGGGAAAGATTTCCCAAGCCGAAGTTCTGACGAAGTACGCGCCTCTCGTGCGTCGCCTCGGCTTGCAGCTCGTTGCCAAGATGCCGGCAAGCGTCGATCTCGACGACCTGATCCAGGCCGGCATGATCGGACTGCTGGACGCGGCGAGCCGCTACAAGGAAGACCAGGGCGCGCAGTTCGAGACTTACGCCAGCCAGCGGATTCGCGGCGCGATGCTCGACGAGTTGCGCAGCAACGACTGGCTGCCGCGCAGCTTGCGGCGCACGTCGCGCGAAGTCGAATCTGCCGTTCACAAGGTCGAACAGAATCTGGGCCGCTCGGCGAGCGAAACGGAGATCGCCGAGCATCTGCAAATGCCGCTCGACGAGTACCAGTCGATGCTCCAGGATCTGCACGGCAGCCAGCTGATCTACTACGAAGACTTCGACCGCTCCGCGGACGACGAACCGTTTCTCGACCGTTACTGCGTCGATCATTCGGACCCGCTGTCGGCGCTGCTGGACGACAGCCTGCGCTCGGCGCTGGTCGAGGCGATCGACCGCCTGCCGGAACGCGAGAAGCTGCTGATGTCGCTGTACTACGAGCGCGGTATGAACCTGCGCGAAATCGGCGCGGTGATGGAAGTCAGCGAATCGCGGGTGTGCCAGTTGCACAGCCAGGCCGTGGCGCGCTTGCGCACGCGCCTGCGCGAAATGGCCTGGGCGAACGCCGAGGCGACTTGAGCTGAGATGGATGGCTGGCCGGCGGTGCGCACAACGTCCGCCTGGTCTTTTCTCCTGTTACGCGTCTGCCATCTCATGCTCCGCGGCCAGCGCGAGAAACGCTGAACGCGACATGCCACGCGCCTGGGCGTAGGTGTCAATATCCTGGACCAGTGCCTCAGGCAGTGAGATGTTGATACGCACCGCCTTCTTCAACGCCGGAATATTCCGCGTTGTCACGAAACCCCACGTGAAACCTGAGTAGTCCGGATTACGCCGATGCTCGTCCAGCGTCAGCCGTTCGGGAATCGGCAACCCTTCGTCGAGCAGCGTATCCAGATGCGCCTCGATCGCCTCCTTCGCGTTCGCGTAGGCTTCTTCCAGCGAATCTCCCGCCGAATGACAACCCGGAATATCGGGAACGACCACGCCGAACGCTTGATGCGTGTCACCGGGTTCGATCGCGATCGGGAAAATCAGGTTCTTCATTTCAGGCCTGCCTGTTTCAAGATGCTGTTCAGTGTGCCGGGCGGAAGATCTTTCTTCGGATGCGGGATGGTCACGAGACCGGCTTTTACCGCGTGCCGGAAATGGTGGTGGCTGCCCGATATGCGGATCAGCCGCCAACCATCCGCTTGAATTACTTTGACGACCTCGGCACTGTTCATACTGCACTCCTCGAACTATACACACGATTACACAACCTCGCTAGTGGGTAACGTTCCGCCTGGTTCGTCGAAGGCAGCCTTGAAAGCTGCGCGTGACGGCGGATGGGCCCAGTGGGGGAAGCCGTGATTTCAACGTGGCGGAGGATTTCGCGCTACCTGGCCGGATGGCTAACGCGCATTGGAGGCGGGCTTGGGCGCCCTGTGCGGGAAGGGGAAAACAAAAAAGGGCTCGTCAAAGACGAGCCCTTTTGCTCAAAGCAATCTACTCAAGTGCGTCGGCGGGAAACGTACCGCTCCAACGAAATTTTCAGGCCGCGGGACGCGCGGGAATCCGGCCGTCCGGTCCGTAGAAACCGACCTTCTGCGGCACGGCCACCTGCAGCGCCGTCAGTGCGCGCTGGTTGTAGTCCATCCGCACGCGGATCAGTTCACCGTTACTCGTATTGAAGCGTCGCGCCCGCTCGGCGGCCTTTTGCAGCAGCGCCCATTGGTCGGCGAGCCGCGTATCCGCGCTGGCCGCGAGCTCCATGCCGGGCCAGCCGGCCGGAAGGCCCATTTCCGTAAGCAGCGTGTCACGGGTGGTCTCGAGCCTGGCGAGCAGGCCGATCAGTTCGGTTTTCTTCTCGACGATCGGCGGCAGGAGTTCCAGCGGCGACAAGGCAGTCAGCGCCTTGGTCTCGAGCGTCAGAATCGAGGCAAACGCCTCGACAGCCGAATATTCTTCGATGAGGGTGGCAAGCAGGGCGTCTTTCATCTCAACAACTCGCTGAACACGACGGCTCGCGCATGATTCACGAGCCGGGTTTGTCGAATGCCGCCCGGCAATTCACCGTACTTCGATGCGTCGATTAGTTGCCGGTCGACGAGGTTTTGCTTTGCAACAGTTCGCGCGCGGTATTCAGCACGCCGTCGGCGATCTTGCTGGAATCGATCTTCAGCGAGCCGTCCTTGATGGCTGCCTTGATCGACTCGACGTGCGCCGTGTCGATATCGGCCGAGCCGGACGCCGCGAGGCTGCGCAGATGCTGCGACAGACCCGACAGGCTGACGCTGGCGTCGCCCGAACCGCTGGTGGTGGGCTGCGAGGTCGTGCCCGCAGTCTGTGCGTTGCCGTTCGCGGTCGTCGCGTCGCTTTGCTGCGAGCGCGACAGGGCGTCTTTCAACGTCGGCAGATTCGAATTGGTTGTGGAATCGACTTTCACGATGGGCTTCCTGAACGATTTGATCTTGATAACGGCAAGCGCTGATCAAAACTTTAGCGCAATCGCTCCAGGTTTTGCCTCGTCTTTCAAGACGATCCGGCCCCACGACCGGTTCGACATCCACTGCGCCAGCCGTGCCGGCCGCCGCGCGTGAATCCACGCTAGCGGACGGGTTGCCTGGCTTACAGTCGGCCCGCTTCACAACTGAATCTCCACCGTCGAACCATCCTTGACGATGCCGGAGATGATCTGGCCGTTGGCCGTCTTCACCCGCACTTGCTGGCCCGGCGACGCGTTGTTCATCGCGCTGCCTTCGGCCGAAATCGCAAAACCGTCGCCCGCTGCGACCACTCGCACCGTTTGTCCGATCGACACCGACGACGCGCTTTTCAGCATGTCGCGGCGCAGCGGCATGCCGCCGGCGATGCGCACGAGCGACACCGACCCGACTACTTGTGACGGATCCGTGACGATCGCCTGCGGCAAACCGGTCAGGTCGCCGTCGCGTGCGACGAGGTCGGCGGAGGTGAACACTTCGCCTGGCGCCATTGCACGGGCGGCCAGATAGTAGGTGGCGCGCAGCGAAATGCGCGCTTGCAGATAGATGGTCCAGGGCCGTTCGCCGGCGCAGCGTACCCCGACGGTCATGCGGCCCCACAAGCGCGCGCCGCTGGGCATGAAAGGTTCGAGCATCGTGCAGGCCGCGAGTCCGCGCGGAAACGCCGGCGCGACGGTAATTTCGACCTTGCCCGGCAAGCCCGCCGATTGCTGCTGCAGGAAGGCGAGCGCTGCACTGCGAATCGCCTCGGAGTCTTGCTGGCCGGCCAGCGGGACGGGTTGCGCCACCGCTGCGGGCCGCAGATTCTGTTGCGCGACAGCCGGCGCCACCTGACGCATCGACGGCGTGCGGGCGATGGTGGCCGGCGGCGTCGGCATCGGCGCGGATGTCGGCGCGGCTACCGCCGTGGTCACGATGGGTTTGCCGTTCGCGCCCAGTTGCGGCGGCTCGCCGCGCGAAGCAAGACTGTCGAAGCCACCGGATGCGGACGCGGGCGTGCTGGCGGCTACGCCGTTAGGCGCATTGGCGACGACCGACTGCACACCGCCGGTTTGCCGCCCGGCATTGAGCGCCGGCGTCACCACAACCGGCACGACCTGACGCGTGCCCGGCGTCACATTGATACGCGCAATCCCGGCCGGCGGGTTAGTCGCAGCCGCGGCCGCATTGGCGCTTCCCGGCGCGGGAATCGTCACGACTCCGTTCGCGTCCGGCTTGAAACTGGTACGGATCATTTGCGGCGCGGCAGGCGGCTCGCCTGCGCCCGGAATGACGATCGAGCCGCTCGCATTGGCGGCGCGCGTGAATTGATCGGCGTCGCGCGCGACCGGCCCGGGCGTCAGCGACTGCGCGGTAGCGGCGGCGAGCGTCGCGGCGGAGCCCGTGCGTTTCGCGGGCGTTGCCTCCATCTGCGCGGCCAGATCGTTGAGCGCGGCCGGATTCTTTTCGCCTGGACCTGGAATCACGATCGGACCACCGGCGTCCTGAGCCTGCTGGGCCTGGGTCGAGGCAGGCAGCAGCACGATGCCGCCGGCGACCCATACGACGAGATTCACAACCAGACGCGTCAGAAGACGGGATGCACCACGCGAAGCACGCCGCACCGGGCCCGCACTCACGCGATGCGCCGCCACGCAGCTTGCGCGGCGCGTCGGATCGAAGGTGGGCTGGTCCATCGTGTTTCTCCATCGAATGCATCGGTACGCCTTGCATTCTAGTGAGCGGGCCCATTGCGCAAACGTTGAATAGAAGCCCCCTTTCCCGGTTATTCGTCCGATTGCCACTTGCGTTCGGCCCATAAGATGCACTTCATGCAAAAAGGTCTTCCCGGCCGACGCAATCCTTACGCGACGCACAAAACGGGAAGCCTCGGGAACGTTCTCCGGAGATTTCTATGCTGGACAAACTCGATGCCGAATTCGCCTTTGGCCGCCAGGCGCTCGATGTACGCGCTTACCGGCAGGAACTGCTGTCGTCGAATATCGCCAACGCCGACACCCCCGGGTACAAGGCGCGCGACGTCGACTTCGCCTCGTCGCTGGCCGGCGCGCTGAAGAAGACCGGCGGCGGTGCGGGCACGGGCGCCTCGAACAACTCGACGCTCGCCATGACGCAGCCCGCAGGGGTGACGAGCGGCATGTCGATGGTGTCGACCGCGCCGGGTCACATGTCCGGCAAGACGACGCTGACGCCGACCGGCGGTACGCCGGACGACTACGGCAATCTGCAGTACCGCATTCCGACGCAACCCGCGCTCGACGGCAACACGGTCGACATCGATACGGAGCGCGTGCAGTTCGCGGACAACACGTTGCACTTCGAATCGGGCATGACGGTGCTGTCAGGCCAGATCAAGACGATGCTCGCGGCAATCCAGTCGGGTTCGTAAATAGCCGGCACGACGATCGGCGCAGTACCAGATACGCAGTACGCAGGAACAAATCGCTACGGGATTTAACTTGAAATCGGGTCGAACCGTGCAACTGCGTTGCATGGGACCAGAGTAAGCGCTAAAGCGCGAACTCTGGTCGACACAGGAGAGGTCAGGAAACATGCCATCTTTAATGAACATCTTTGGTGTTGCAGGCTCCGCGATGTCAGCGCAGTCGCAGCGGCTCAACGTGACGGCGTCGAATCTCGCCAACGCGGACAGCACGACCGGCCCGGACGGCCAGCCGTACAAGGCCAAGCAGGTCGTGTTCGCGGTCAGCCCGATCGGTGGCGCACGCACGGGCTCCGGCCAGCAGATCGGCGGCGTGCAGGTTACCGGTGTGGTCGACGACCCGACGCCGATGAAGACCGCCTACGACCCCGGCAACCCGGCGGCTAATTCAGACGGTTACGTCACGCTGCCTAACGTCGACCCGGTGCAGGAAATGGTCAACATGATCTCGGCCTCGCGCTCGTACCAGGCCAACGTCGAGACCCTGAATACCGCCAAGACACTGATGTTGAAAACGCTCACGATCGGAACCTGAGGAGAATTCCTTGACCACCAACACCACCATCGGCAGCAGCGGCACGAACGTGTCGCAAACGCTGCTCGATACGATGAACGGCACGAGCAGCGCCTCGAGCTCGACCAGTTCCAGCGGCAGCACGTCGGGCACCTCGGCGACCGATCTGCAGAATACTTTCCTGCAGCTGCTCGTTGCGCAGCTGAAGAATCAGGATCCGACCAATCCGATGGACAGCTCGCAGATGACCTCGCAGCTGGCGCAGATCAATACGGTGTCGGGCATCAGCCAGCTGAACACGACGCTCACCTCGCTCGCTACGCAGATGTCGGCAGGCCAGCAGTCGCAAGCCGCGCTGCTGATCGGCTCGACCGTGCTCGCGCCCGGCAGCTCGGTGTCGGTTGCAAGCGGCAAGGCCGGCGCGTTCGGCGTGCAGCTCGCCAACTCGGTGAGCGACCTGCAGGTGGTCGTGAAGAACTCGGCGGGCACGATCGTCAACACGATCGACCTCGGCAAGCAGTCGGCGGGCACGATTCCGGTGGGCTGGACGCCGACCGATTCGGCCGGCAACACGCTGCCCGACGGGAGCTACACGATCAGCGCGGTCGGCACGATCAACGGTCAGCAGGCAACGGCCACGACGCTCACGGGCGCGACGGTGCAAAGCGTCGTCATGCAGAGCAGCGGTACGCCGGGCCTCGTGCTGTCGAACGGCACGACCGTGGGGCTGACCAGCGTCGCCGCCATCCTCTGATTCAGATTCTGTCAGTTACGACTTTCCAGATACGGAGACCGTTATGGGTTACCAACAAGGTTTGAGTGGTTTGTCCGCATCGTCGAGCGACCTCGACGTGATCGGCAACAACATTGCCAACGCGAACACGGTTGGCTTCAAGAGCGGCGCGGCGCAATTCGCCGACATGTACGCCAATTCGGTGGCGACCGCCGTGGGCAACCAGGTCGGCATCGGCACCAAGCTCTCTGAAGTGCAACAGCAGTTCTCGCAAGGCACGATCACCAGCACGAACCAGGCGCTCGACGTCGCGATCAACGGCAACGGCTTCTTCCAGCTGTCGAACAACGGCTCGCTGGTGTACTCGCGCAACGGCGTGTTCCAGCTCGACAAGAACGGCAACATCACCAACGCGCAAGGCCTGCAACTGATGGGCTACGCCGCGAACAGCGCGGGCGTCATCAACACCGCGCAAACCGTGCCGCTCAGCGTGCCGACCGCGAACATCGCGCCGCAAGCCACCACCAAGATCGTCGCCGGTTTGAACCTGAATGCGCAGGATCCGCTGATGCTCGGCACGCCCGCCGTGACGGCCGGCGGCACCAACGCGGGCACGCTCACGACGACCGGCGCGACCATCACGAACACCGCGTCGGGCACGAACAACGACAACTACACCGTCAACTTCACAAGCCCGACGACCTACACCGTCACCGACAGCACGCTCGGCACCACGACCGCCTCCGCTACGTACACAGCAGGCACCGCGATCCAGCTCGGCAACGGCCAAACCATCACGTTCAGCGGCACGCCGGCGACCGGCGACAGCTACGCGATCGCGCCGACCCCGGTGGCATTCAACCAGAACAGCTCGTCGACGTACAACTACTCGACCAGCACGACGGTCTATGACTCGCTTGGCGGTTCGCAAACGGTCAACATGTATTTCGCCAAGACCTCGGCCGGCACGTGGAACGTGTACGCGGGCACCTCGACCGGCACCGCGAGCCTGGTCGGTCACGCGAACTTCAACTCGTCGGGCACGCTGCTCGGCACGACCAACGCGGCCGGTACGGCCACCACCACCCCGTTCGTCTTCAACTTCAACATTCCGACCACCGACGGTTCGTCGACGCCGCAGAGCCTGACGTTGAACATCGCCGGCACGACGCAATACGGCGGCAAGGACGGCGTGAACTCGCTGCAGCCCGACGGCTTCGCAGCCGGCACGCTGACGAGCTTCACGATCGGCGCCGACGGCACGTTAACCGGTAATTACTCGAACCAGCAAACCGCGGCGCTCGGCCAGGTCGTGCTCGCGAACTTCTCGAACCAGAATGGCCTCGTGAATCTGGGCAACAACGAGTTCCAGCAGACCTCGCAATCGGGTGTCGCGCAGATCTCCACACCGGGCTCGACCAACCACGGCGTGCTGCAGGGCGGCGCGGTGGAAAACTCGAACGTCGATCTGACGAGCGAACTGGTGAACCTGATCACCGCGCAACGCAACTATCAGGCGAACGCGCAGACGATCAAGACCCAGCAGACCGTCGACCAGACCCTGATTAACCTGTAAGCGACCGGGACTAACCCATCATGGATCGGCTGATCTACACCGCGATGTCGGGCAGCACGCAAGCGCTCGAACAGCAGGCTATCGTTGCCAACAACCTGGCGAACGCCTCGACCACCGGCTTCCGCGCGCAGCTTGCGACTTTCCGCGCCGTGCCGATGGGGTTCGGCGACGGCAGTTCGATCAACGACGACACCACGCGCACCTTCGTGCTGTCGTCGACGCCGGGCGCCGACTACACGCCGGGGCCGATCCAGCAGACGGGCAACCCGCTCGACGTGGCGATTCAGGGGCCGGGCTGGCTGGCGGTGCAAACCGCTGACGGCAACGAGGCTTATACGCGCGCCGGCAATCTGCACGTCGACGAGAACGGTCAACTGGTGAACGCCATGAACCAGACGGTGCTCGGCAACGGCGGTCCGGTATCGGTGCCGCCGGGTGCGGAAATCACCATTGGCAAGGACGGTACGGTGTCCGCGCTGACGCCGGGCGATCCGCCGACGGCGGTGGTGACGGTCGATCAGCTGAAGCTGGTGAATCCGGATCCGCAAACCATGACGCGCGGCGACGACGGCCTCTTTCGCACCGCCGACGGCAATGCCGCCGACGCCGATCCGGCCGTCACGCTGGCGCCGGCATCGCTTGAAGGCAGCAACGTGAATCCGGTCAGCGCGATGGTCGCGATGATCACCAACGCTCGCCAGTTTCAGATGCAGACCAAGCTGCTGGAAAACGCGGACAAGAACGATCAGTCCGCCAACCAGCTGCTCAGCTTTAGCTAACGGGATGGGACCGGAGTAAGCGCTAAAGCGCCAACTCCGGTCGACAAAGGAGAAGAATAGTGAATCGCTCGCTCTACATCGCCGCCACCGGCATGAATGCGCAACAGTCGCAGATGGACGTGATTTCGAACAACCTCGCGAACGTCAGCACCAACGGCTTCAAGGGCTCGCGCGCGGTGTTCGAGGATCTGCTGTATCAGACCATCCGTCAGCCGGGTGCGAACTCGACGCAAAACACCGAACTGCCGTCCGGCATCCAGCTCGGCACCGGTGTGCAACAGGTCGCGACCGAACGTCTCTACACGCAGGGCAACCTGCAGCAGACCGGCAACTCGAAAGACGTCGCCATCAACGGTCAGGGCTTTTTCCAGGTGCAGATGCCCGACGGCACGACCGCCTACACGCGTGACGGTTCGTTCCAGACCAATGCGCAAGGCCAGCTCGTCACGTCGAGTGGTTATCAGGTGATTCCGGCGATCACGATTCCGACCAACGCGACCTCGCTGACCATCGGCAGCGACGGCGTGGTGTCGATCACCGTCGCCGGCTCGACCAACAGCCAGCAGCTCGGCTCGATGCAGATCGCCACCTTCATCAACCCGGCCGGTCTGGATGCGAAGGGTGAAAACCTGTTCTCGGAAACGGCTTCGTCGGGTGCGCCGAACGTCGCGCAACCGGGCCTGAACGGCGCCGGCACGCTGAATCAGGGTTACGTGGAAGCATCGAACGTGAATGTGGTGCAGGAACTGGTGAACATGATCCAGACGCAGCGCGCTTACGAAATCAACAGCAAGGCCGTGACGACTTCCGACCAGATGCTGCAGACCCTCAGCCAGATGCAGGTTTAAGGCCAGGGACTGGGAATTAACAGGCGGTAATCAAAGATGTCGCACTTCACTCGTAATCCGGTTCACTCGCGTACCGCTCAGGCGCTCGTGCAGCTCACGCTGCTCACGGCACTGGGTGGCTGCGGCCTCGTGCCGAAGCAGCCGATCACCCAGCAGCCGATGACGGCCGTTCCGCCGATGCCGCCGCAAGCACAGTCGCCGGGCTCGATCTTCAATCCGGGTTACGCGGGCCGGCCGCTGTTCGAAGATCAGCGGCCGCGCAATGTGGGCGACATCCTGACGATCGTGATTCAGGAAAACGTCAACGCGACGAAGTCGTCGGGCGCCAACGCGAATCGCTCGGGCAACACCAACTTCAACGTGCCGACCGCGGGCTTCCTCGGCGGCCTGTTCGGCAAGACCAACCTGAGCGCAACCGGCGGCAACGCGTTCCAGGGCACTGGCGGCGCGAACGCGTCGAACACTTTCAACGGCACGATCACCGTGACGGTGACCGGCGTGCTGCCGAACGGCAACCTGATGGTGAGCGGCGAAAAGCAGATGCTGATCAACCAGGGCGATGAATTCGTGCGCTTCTCCGGCGTGGTGAATCCGAACACGATCTCCAACCTGAACGCCGTCTACTCGACCCAGGTGGCCGACGCAAAGATCGAATACTCCGCGAAGGGCTATCTCAACGAAGCCGAGAACATGGGCTGGTTGCAGCGGTTCTTCCTCAACGTGTCGCCGTGGTGATCATGCGTACCGTCTCCTTCCGCTCCGGCCGCCTCAGCCGCTTCACACGACTCGTTCAGCTCGGCCGTGCTGTGGCGTTCTTCGCGCTCGCCTGCGCTGCGTTGCCGGTGGTGACGCCCGCGCATGCCGAACGCCTGAAGGACCTCGTGCAGATCCAGGGCGTGCGCGACAACCCGCTGATCGGCTACGGCCTTGTCGTCGGTCTCGACGGCACGGGCGACCAGACCACGCAGACGCCGTTCACCACGCAGACGCTCGCCAACATGCTGGCGAACCTCGGCATCTCGATCAACAACCAGGCGGCGGGCTCGACCAACCAGCAGTCGTCGCTATCGAACATCCAGTTGAAGAACGTCGCCGCGGTGATGGTGACGGCTGTGCTGCCACCGTTCGCGCGTCCCGGCGAAGCGATCGACGTGACGGTCTCCTCGCTCGGCAACGCCAAGAGCCTGCGCGGCGGCACGCTGCTGCTGACGCCGCTCAAGGGTGCCGACGGCCAGGTGTATGCGCTCGGCCAGGGCAACCTGGCGGTGGGCGGCGCCGGTGCGAGCGCGAACGGTAGCAAGGTGCAGGTGAATACGCTGGCCGCGGGCCGCATCGCCGGCGGCGCGATCGTCGAACGCGCGGTGCCGACCTCGGTATCGCAAGCGGGCACGATGCAGCTCGACCTGAACGACATGGACTACGACACCACGCAGCGCGTCGTGGCCGCGGTGAACAACGCGTTCGGCAGCGGCACCGCCATGGCGCTCGACGGCCGCACGATCCAACTGCGCGCGCCGTCCGATCCGGAGCAGCAGGTCGCCTTCATGGCGCAATTGCAGAACCTCGACGTCAAGCCGGCGCAGGCCGCCGCGAAGGTGATCCTGAACGCGCGCACCGGCTCGATCGTGATGAACCAGATGGTCACGCTGCAAACCTGCGCGGTGGCGCACGGCAATCTCTCGGTGGTGATCAATACGCAGCCGGTGGTGAGTCAGCCGGGTGCATTCTCGAACGGCCAGACGGTGGTGGCCAAGCAGTCGCAGATTCAGATGAAGCAGGACAACGGCGCACTGAAGATGGTGACCGCCGGCGCCAATCTCGCCGATGTGGTGAAGGCGCTCAACGCACTGGGTGCGACGCCCGCGGATCTGATGTCGATCCTGCAGGCCATGAAAGCGGCGGGCTCTTTGCGCGCCGACCTGGAAATCATCTAAGGAAGACAACAGATGAATTCGGATACGACCAACTCCGCCAATGCGGCGAACGACCTGACCCAGCGCTTCGCGCTCGACGTGCAGGGCTTCGGCAAGCTGAGCGCACAGGCCAAGGCTTCGCCGCAAGCCGGCATGAAGATGGCCGCGCAGCAGTTCGACGCGGTGTTCACCCAGATGATGCTGAAGAGCATGCGCGATGCGACGCCACAGGATGGCCCGTTCGATTCGCATGACAGCGCCACCTTCACGTCGATGATGGATCAGCAGTTGTCGCAACAGCTGTCGCAGAAGGGCATTGGTGTCGCCGACGCGATGCTCAAGCAGATGATGCGCAATCAGGGCATGCAGGTGGGCGGCGCGAGCGGCGCAGGCGGCGGACTCACCGGCATGGCCAATGCGCTTGGTGGCGGCAGCGGCGGCGACGAAGGCCAGACCGCGGCGTTGAACGCGCTCGCGAAGGCTTACGGCAACGCGCAAGCCAACGGCCAACTGGCGATGGGCAAGGGCTACTCGGCCAACAGCGCGCTGACTCCGCCGATCAGAGGCGACGGCAGTTCGCCGAAGGTCGATGCCTTCGTCGACAAGCTCGCCGAGTCGGCTCAAGCGGCCAGCGCGGCAACCGGCATTCCGGCGCGCTTCATCATCGGCCAGGCCGCGCTCGAATCGGGCTGGGGCAAGAGCGAGATCAGGAAGTCGGACGGCACGACCAGCCACAACGTGTTCGGCATCAAGGCGACCAAGGACTGGACCGGCAAGACCGTCTCGACAGTCACGACTGAGTATGTGCACGGCAAGCCGCAGCGCACCGTCGAAAAATTCCGTGCGTACGATTCGTACCAGGAAGCGATGACCGACTACGCGAGCATGCTGAAGGGCAACCCGCGTTATGCTCAGGTGATCAATTCCGCGCATGACGTGAATGGCTTTGCCAACGGCATGCAACGCGCGGGTTACGCGACCGATCCGCATTACGCGAAAAAGCTGATGTCCATCATGCAGAAAATGGGCTGACCTGCCGTTAATGCAGGTGCGCAGTCGCACTCGGCTGCGCAGCCGGTGAGTTTAAGCAGTTTGATTTTCTTGAATAAAGTATGCACGCGACGGGGCCAGGTGCATAACAAGACGGAGGAGGCCGGCCGCCTACGGGCGGCCGGTCCACCCGCATAACCGGCGTGATGGCTGCCGGTATTCAATGCACACGGATTCCACTGCCGGAATATCGGCGTTTAACGTTTGCGGCAAATATTTCATTACACGGCCCTAAATTTTGGCTGAATGCTGCCGCTAATCAGTTAGACCCGATACCGGAAAGCATTTAATGTCCGGTTGAACGCGCGTGCTGCGGCTTCGATGAAGACCGCGCGAAAGCCCCGGCAGGAGCCCTGGCACGCGCCCGCAAGAACATGCATACCGGCAAGCCCATGGATACTACCCAGTCGCACGCCCAGACCGACGCACACGGCCAGTCGCACGCCACGCTCGATGAAAGCGCGCCCGATTTCGGCCGCCGCAATCCGCTGGAGATTGGCGTTCAGTTACGCAACCTAGTCAATCGAGGCGATTTCCTAACCGTCGAATATGTGGGCGGTCAGCTCGTGACGCGCCTGCTCGATGTCGACGTGCGCGCACGCACCTTCACTTTCGATTGGGGCGCGCTCTCCGAACAGAACAGAGGCTTGTTGGGCGCGCCGCGCTGCCAGTTCCACGCTTCGCCTGACGGCGTGCGCGTCGAGTTCGCCACCGGCACCCCGCGCGAAACCCGCTATGAAGGACTGCCCGCATTCGAGTCCGACTTCCCCGAAGTGCTGTTCTACGTGCAGCGCCGCGAGTATTTCCGCGTCGATGCGCCGATTCTCGATCCGTATATGTGCTCCGGCCGTTTGCCCGAAGGCGATACGTTCCGCTTCGAAGTGCACGATCTGTCGCTCGGCGGCGTCGGCATGCGCACCGCGGACGAACGCGTGGCCGAATTGCCGATGGGCACGCGGCTGCAGGATTGCGAACTGTTTCTCGGCTCGCTCGGCCGCCTTTCGCTCGATCTGCAACTGGTGTCGCACCGTTCCACCGCGTTGCCGAACGGCACGCAGCGCTATCAACTCGGCTTCCGTTTTCTGACGCTGCCGGGCAGCGCCGAAAACACGCTGCAACGACTGATTACGCAACTCGAAATGAAGCGCCGCTCACTGGTGCGCTGAACGGCGCAAGAACCTTGCTGCACGCGCCTCGCAAACGTTGAAACAAGCATCGGAATGGCCCTCAATTTTTCTTCGCGGGGGCCGTTAAACAGGATGTTCAAGTAACGCGGCGGCAAGTGGTCGGTGTCGCCCTTCAGGATGACGCATGTCGAGCAACCTCATCAATCTCGGACTCAGTGGACTGAACGCAGCCCAGTGGGGACTTACGACGACCGGCCAGAACATCAGCAACGCGTCGACGCCGGGCTACACGATCGAAACGCCGGTCTATGCGGAAGCCGGTGGCCAATACACGGGTTCCGGTTTTTTGCCGCAGGGCGTCTCGACCGTCACCGTGACGCGCCAGTACAGCCAGTACCTGACCACTGAGCTGAACAATGCGCAGAGCTCGGGCAGCTCGCTGTCGGCGTACAACACGATGATCTCGCAGCTGAACAATCTGATCGGCAGCCCGACTGCCGGCATTGCGAGCGCGATCACCAGCTATTTCACCGGTCTGCAAAACGTCTCGAACAACGCCTCGAGTCTGGCCACCCGCCAGACCGCGATGAGCGGCGCGCAGACGCTCGCGAACCAGATCAATGCCGCGGGTCAGCAATACGACTCGCTGCGCCAGAGCGTCAACACGCAGCTCAGCAACACCGTTTCGCAGATCAACAGCTACACGCAGCAGATCGCCCAGCTGAACGGGCAGATCGCCGCCGCCAGCTCGCAAGGTCAACCGCCGAACCAGCTGATGGATCAACGCGATCAGGCTGTGTCGAACCTGTCGCAACTGATCGGCGTGAACGTCGTGAACAGCAACGGCAGCTATAGCGTGTTCATGGGCAACGGCCAGCCGCTCGTGTCGTCCACCAACAGCTACAACCTGGGCACCGCGCCTTCGACTGGCGACACCAGCGAACTGTCGGTGCAGTATCTCGGCCTCGCCGGTGCGAACCCGGCCGCCGCGCCGCAAGATCTGCCTGACAGCAAAGTCACGGGCGGCACACTCGGTGGCCTGCTCGCATTCCGCAGCCAGACGCTCGATCCGGCCGAAGCGCAGCTCGGCGCGATTGCGGTGAGCTTCGCTTCGCAGGTCAACGCGCAGAACAGCCTCGGCATTACGCTTGCCGGCGCCCAGGGCGGCGCGCTGTTCTCGGTAGGCAGCCCGACCGTCTACGCGAATACGCAGAACACCGGCAACGCGTCGCTGAGCGTCTCGTTCGCGAATTCCGCGCAGCCGACCACCGGCGATTACACGCTGGCCTATAACGGCACCACCTACACGCTGACCGACAATTCGAGCGGCGCGGTGGTGGGCTCGGCGACCAATCTGAGCCAGCCGATCAACGGCCTGAATTTCTCGACCACCGGCACGATGAACCCCGGCGATTCGTTCACGGTCGAACCGACCCGTGGGGCGCTGAACAGCTTCAACACCGCGACCACGGATCCTTCGGCGATCGCCGCTGCCGCACCGGTACTCGGTACCGCAACGGCGAGCAATACCGGCACGGGCACGATCACGCAAGGCACGGTGACGGCCGGCTACACGATGCCGAATGCGACCACTACGCTGTCGTACAACGGCACGGGCCTGACCGGCTTCCCGGCGAACTCGACGGTAACGGTGACGGCCGGCACGCCGCCGACCACCACCACCTACAACACCGCCACGACGCCCGTCATTCCGTATTCGGCGACCACCGGCGCGACGCTGACGATCAACAACGCGACAGCCGGCAGCATGAACGGCGTGACGGTGACGATCAGCGGCGCACCGGCTAGCGGCGACACGTTCACCATCGGCCCGAATACCGGCGCGAACAACGACGGCCGCAATGCGCTGGCGCTGTCGAACCTGTCCTCGGCGAAGGCTTTGGCCGGCGGCACGGTCACGCTGACGGGCGCGTATGCGAACTACGTCAACCAGGTCGGCAACCAGACCAACCAGATTCAGACCTCGAGCACGGCGCAGACCTCGCTGGTGACGCAGATCACCACCGCGCAGCAGTCGGTCTCGGGCGTGAACATCAACGAAGAAGCAGCCAACCTGCTTCAGTATCAGCAGCTCTATCAGGCGAACAGCAAAGTCATCCAGACTGCGCAGACCCTGTTCCAGACGATACTTGGCATCTTCCAGTGAGGCGTTGAACATGCGCATCTCCAGTACGCAGTACTTCAATATGAACGTGGCGACGATGAGCGATCAGCAAGCTCAGTTGTCGCAGTTGTATCAAGAGATCTCGAGCGGTGTGAGCCTCTCCACGCCGTCGGACAATCCGCTCGGCGCGGCGCAGGCAGTGCTGTTGAGCTCGACGGCGACGAGCCTGTCGCAGTACACGACCAACCAGAGCACGGCGCTCGCGTCGCTGCAGCAGGAAGATTCGACGCTCGGCAGCGTCAACACCGTGTTGCAGAGCATTCACACACTGGTGCTGCGTGCTGGCGACGGTTCGCTGAACGACGGCGACCGTGGCTCGATCGCGACGCAATTGCAGAGCTTGCGCAGCCAGTTGATGACGCTCGCCAATGCGACCGACCCGCAGGGCAACGCCCTGTTCGGCGGATATCAAAGCACCGCGCAGCCGTACACCACCAACTCGGCCGGCGTCGTGGCCTATTCGGGCGATACCGGCACGCCGAGCATGCAGATCACGTCCTCGCACACCATTCAGACGGGTGACAACGGGATTGCGATCTTCGGCAGCGTGGCGGCGATCGGCACCAGCTCCGTGCCGGCGGCGACGACCGGCAATACGGGCACCGGCGTGATCAGCACGGTGAGCCTGACGAACCCGACCAATCCGGCCAATGCGGATACGTACAAGATCAACTTCTCGTCGGCGACTACCTACACGGTGACCCAGACCACGCCGACCGGTACGGTGACCACGGGCACGCCGCAAGCGTTCACGGCCGGCTCGGCGATTACGCTCGGCGGCCAGACGGTGAACATCACCGGCGCGCCGAACGCGGGCGACAGCTTCACGGTGACGCCGGCCACGCAAGGCAGCACGGATGTGTTCGCCAACCTGAGCCAGTTGATCACCACATTGCAAACGCCGGTGTCGGGCGGCGCTTCGACGGCGAGCTACCAGAGCGCGCTGACCACCAGCATGACCCAGCTCGAAAACACGATGAACAACGTCGTGACCGCGCAGGCGGCAGTAGGTGGCCGCGAGCAGGAAGTGCAGGCATTGCAGACGGTCACGCAAACCAACACATTGCAGACGTCGAGCAACCTCGCGGATCTGACGCAGACCGACATGGCCAAGACGATCGGCCAGTACACGATGACGCAGAACGCGTTGCAAGCGGCGCAGCAGGCGTTTGTGAAGATTCAGAGCGTCTCGCTGTTCCAGTACCTGAATTAAGCGAGCAGTCTGAAACGAAGAAGGGCGGAAGCCGGCGTGAGCCGGTTCCGCCCTTCTTCGTTTTGGGTAGGCTGCGCTACTTCAACCCCGCCGCCACGCGCCCCATCTGATCGAGGCCGACGTCGAACAGGCGCATGAAAAACGGAATCATGTTCGGGATCATCAGTTGCAGGAGCAGCATGCCGATCAGCATCGTCAGCGGAAAGCCGATCTGGAATACGCCGATTTGCGGTGCGGCGCGGTTCAGGATGCCGAGCGAGATATTAGTGATCAGGAGCGCGACGACCACCGGCAGCGACAGCAACAGGCCCGCCGAAAACACCGTGCTGCCGAAATTCGCCAGCGTGCGCCAGCCGGGCGCGCCCAGAATGTTCGCCGACACCGGCACGGACTGGAACGTGGTCAGGAGCGCGCTGATCATTTGCAGATGGCCGTCGATCACCAGAAATACCAGCATTGCGATGGTGTTCATGTAGCTCGACAGCACCTGGCTCGAACTGCTGGCCTGCGCATCGAAGAATGTCGCGAAGCCGAGACCCATGCCGAGGCCGACGAAATCGCCGGTGGCGCTGATTGCCATGAACACGATCTGCATCGTCATGCCGAGCGCGATGCCGATCAGGAACTGATTGACGATGATCCACACGCCTTCGGCGGAAAACACGGTGACCTGCGGTAGCGCGCCGAGCGTGGGCGCGACGATGATCGTGATGAAGGCCGCGAGGCCGATCTTCACGCGCGTGGGCAGCGAGCGGTTGCCGAGCACCGGTGCGGTCGCCACCAGCGCGAGAATCCGCACGAACGGCCACAGGAACGCCGTGAGCCAGACGTTCAGTTGGGCGTAGGTGACGGAAAACATGGCAGTGGGGAAGGGGGCAGGCGCCGAGCTGAGGCCGGGGCCGCGCTCAGTTGACGAGCGACGGGATGTTGGTGAGCGTCTGGCGCAGATAGTCAAGCATGGTCGTCAACATCCACGGACCGGCGATCACCATCGTGACGGCGATCGCGAGCAGCTTCGGAATGAACGACAGCGTGGTTTCGTTGATCTGCGTGGCGGCCTGGAACAGGCTCACCACCAGACCGACCACCAGCGCGACCAGCAGCAACGGCGCGGCAAGCAACAGGCCGACATACATGGCCTGGTGCGCGAGCGTCATGACGGATTCCTGATTCATGGCGTAGTACCGGAAGCGAGAAGAATTGAGTGAGCCCGTTAAACAAAGCTCTGCGCGAGCGAGCCGAGCAGCAGTTGCCAACCGTCGACCAGCACGAACAGCATCAGCTTGAACGGTAGCGAGATGGTGGCGGGCGACACCATCATCATCCCCATCGACATCAGCACGCTCGCCACCACCATGTCGATGATGAGGAACGGGATGAAAATCGTGAAGCCGATCTGGAAGCCCGTTTTCAGTTCGCTCGTCACGAACGACGGCACCAGCAGCGACAGCGGCACGTCTTCCGGGCCTTGCATGGGCGCTGCATGCGAGATGCGGGCGAACAGGGCGAGATCGCTTTCGCGGGTCTGGCGCAGCATGAAGGTCTTGAACGGCGCCAAGCCGCGGCTGACTGCGGTCTCCATCGGCATCGAGCCTTCGGAGAAAGGTTTGTAGCCGTCGTTATAGGCCTTGTCGAGTACCGGCGACATCACGAACAGCGTGAGGAACAGCGCGAGACCGACCAGCACCTGGTTAGGCGGCGTGGTGGTGGTGCCGAGCGCCTGACGCAGCAGCGACAACACGATGATGATGCGCGTGAAGCTCGTCATCATCAGCACCATCGCCGGCAGGAACGACAGCATCGTGAGCAGCAGCATCGTCTGCACGCTCAGCGAATACGTCGTACCGCCATTCGGACCCGGGCTCGTATTGAAGGCCGGCAAGCCGGCGGTTTGCGCGAACGACAGCGTCGGCAGCGCGAGCATCAGCGCCGGCAACACGACTGGCGCGACGCGGCGCAGGACGGGAATGACTTTCGAGGCGGCGCGGGACATGCGAGTGGCGTGCGTTTGATGTGCTGATTGCACGGGGTGCGCTGATAGAAGACTGAACTGCATTACCGATCCCCGTTGCCTTGCCCGTTGAAACGTTTGCCCACTTCGCCTTTTAAAGCATCGCGAAAGCGTTGGCCGAAGGTGCCGGGCAGTGCTGAGCCTTTACTCGATGCGTCCGATGCGCCGGGTTGCGTGCCTGCGACCGGATCGAGCGCGGCCGAACCGGCGGGCATGGTGTGCAGCAGACGCACATTGCCGGGGGCCGTGCCGAGCACGAGCCACGTATCGCCGATCTCCACCACCGCGACCCGCTCCTTGCCGCCGAGCGAGGCGCCGCCGATCGTTTTCACGAGGCCGCCGCGATTGGCCGGCTGCAAGCCGAAGCGGCGCGCGAGCCATGCACAGGCGAACACCAGGCCGATCACGACCAGCAGGCCGACGATGGTTTGCAGCACCGCGCCGACGCCGAGCGCCGGAACGGCTGTACCAGCTCCCACACCCGAGGCGATTTTCGCGGCGTTGTTGACCGCGTTCATGTCGGCCGCGTGGGCGGCTGAAGGGGCGAGTGTCGCCACCGAGGTCACTGCGAACATCAGCGCCGGGGTGGCCGCTGCCGTCGTTGCCAGTGCTGCGAGCACAGCGCGATTGAGAACATTGCGCGACGCATGCAGCATGGCGCGACCGGCAACGCGTTTCATCGATTCAGCTTCCGGATACGTTCGGACGGCGTGATGATGTCGGTCAGACGGATGCCGAACTTGTCGTTCACGACCACCACTTCGCCCTGGGCGATCAGGCAGCCGTTGACCAGCACGTCCATCGGTTCACCTGCCATGCCGTCCAGTTCCACGACTGAGCCCTGCGCGAGTTGCAGCAGGTTGCGGATCGCGATCTTGGTGCGGCCGAGTTCGACGGTCATCTGGACGGGGATGTCCAGGATCATGTCGATGTCGTTGCGCGTCGAGGTCGGTTCGACCTTCGAGAGCGGCTGGAACACGCCGGCCGTGGTCGCGCTGACTTCCGTGTTGTCGTTCTGCTCGGCCAGCGCGCTGGCCCAGTCGGCCATCGCCGCTTCGTCTTCGGCGCTGGTTGCGTCGGCGGCCAGTTGCGGCTCGCCAGCGGCCAGTTCGGCCTCAGTCTTTGCGTTCAGGTCACTCATATCCACCATCCTTCATCGTGTCGGCTGCGCTGATCATTTTCTGGACCCGCAACGCGTACTGACCATTGAAAATTCCGTAGCCGCACTCCATCACCGGCACACCGTCGACTTTCGCCGTGATGTGTTCGGGGATGTTGATCGGCAGAACATCGCCCTTGCGCATGTTCAGGATCTGTTCGAACGTGACCGGTACCTGGGCCAGGTCGGCGGTCAGTTCCACTTCTGCTGCCTGCACCTGTTGCGACAGCACGCGGACCCAGCGGCGGTCGACTTCGAGCGCCTCGCCCTGGATCGGCGACGAGAGAATGTCGCGGATCGGCTCGATCATCGAATACGGCATGCAGATGTGCAGCGTGCCGCCCGTCGTGCCGAACTCGATCGAGAACTGCGTGACGATGACGATTTCGTTCGGCGTCGCCACGTTGGCGAACTGCGTATGCATTTCCGAGCGCACGAATTCGAACTGCAGCGGACGCACGCTTTTCCACGACGCCGCGTAGTGCTCGAACGTGAGGTTGAGCAGCTTCATGATGATGCGCTGCTCGGTTGCCGTGAAATCACGGCCTTCGACGCGGGTATGGAAACGCCCGTCGCCGCCGAACAGGTTGTCGACCACGAAGAACACCAGGTTCGGGTCGAACACGAACAGCGACGTGCCGCGCAACGGCTTCACGTGGACCAGGTTCAGGTTGGTCGGGATCGGCAGGTTGCGGGTGAACTCGCTGTACTTCTGCACTTTCACCGGGCCGACGGAAATTTCCGCCGAGCGCCGCATGAAGTTGAAGATACCGACGCGCAACAGACGCGCGAAGCGGTCGTTGATGATTTCGAGGCCGGGCATCCGGCCGCGGACGATGCGTTCCTGCGTCGCGATGTTGTACGGGCGTACACCCGCACGGTCGGTCTGCTCGGTTTCCGAGTCGGACTCGCCGGTGACGCCCTTGAGGAGGGCATCGACCTCCTCCTGGGACATGAACTCTTCGTGGCCCATTCCTTATTCCTCGTGCGTCCCGAAGCGGTTAATGATGGCAGCGCTAAATAACGTCACTGCACGACGAATTCGGTGAACAGCACGTCCTGGACGTGGATCGGCGCGGCGCCCTTATCGGTCGGCTCTTCGATCAGCGTCTGGAGTTCGGTGGCGAGAGCGCGTTTGCCTTCGAGCGGTGCGAGTTCTTCCGGATGTTTGTTCGACAGTGCGAGGAGGATGCGGCTACGCACTTCCGGCATATGGTCGGAGAGTTCCTGCTGGGTTTTCGGGTCGTTGAGCTTGAGCGTCAGGCCGATCCGCAGGAAGTGTTGCTGGCCGTCGTCCGATTGCAGGTTGACTGTCATCGATTCGAGCGGGAAGAAGAGCGGCACGGGGAGCGGCGCCGGTGCGGCGGCGGTTGTCGCTGACGCGGGGGCCGGGGTGCGTTTGGACATGAAGAACCACACACCCGCGCCGGCAGCGCCTGCGGCGATGATCGCGATGAGGACGATCAGGATGATGCGCTTCAAGGGGCCCGGGGAAGCGGGCGCGGCTTGCTGGTTTGCGGTCGTGGTTGCCATGAGGTTTGCTTTGCTTGCCTTTAGTGCTGGTGATGGTGATTGTTGTTGATTTGCCTGCGGCGCGATGGGTCGAAAAGAAGGGTTATTGAGGGCTATCTCTGGTTTTTGCCTTTCAGGCGGGGGATTGCCTGACGGCGCGGGATTTAGGTTTTTTGCCCTTTCAGGCGGAGGATTGGCTGCGCGGCGCTTTTGTCAGTGCTCGTAGGGCGTTGGCCTTTCCCTGATCTGGCTTTGGTGCCTTTCCTTGATTTGTTAGTGGTCTATTAGCGTTGCCCCTGTGCGGGGCGGCACTGTAGTGGTTCAATGAACCTGGACACCTCTAAAGGGGATAATTCTCCAACTGAGGTGAGAAATGAGCAGACGGAACATTCCTGAAGAA
>NZ_CAJNBA010000005.1:0-593503 GCF_905220735.1 Paraburkholderia aspalathi | reverse complement strand
AGTTGTACCGCTTCTGCCTTGAATTCTTCGGGTATGTTCCGTCTGCTCATTTCTCACCTCGTTTGGAGAATTATCCCCTTTAGAGGTGTCCATAGTCATTGGACCACTACAGTGCCGCCCCGCACAGGGGCAACGCTAATAGACCACTAACAATTCAAGGAAAGGCACCAAAGCCAGATCAAGGAAAGCCCAAAGCCCCAAGAACACGGCCAATGCCGCCGCCAAAGGCAAAAAAAACCATGCCCCACTGCCATTAGCGATAATAGACCCCCACCCGCCGAAGGCAAAACCCCCGCTGCGATGATCATCCGCCCCCACCTCCATTGGTTCCGCATGCTGCTTGCCTGGAGAGGCTCCGTCCTCCCGCAACTGCTGCCCAGGCTATTCCTCATTTTCTGCATCGCGATCGTGGCAGTCGCCGCCCACGACCACCTGCTGCCGGTCTCGCTCAATCTCAACACCACCACCCCATTCTCCCTGCTGGGCATAGCGTTAGCCGTGTTTCTAGGCTTCCGCAACAACGCCAGCTACGACCGCTGGTGGGAAGCCCGCAAGCTCTGGGGCCAGCTCCTGAACGAGTCCCGCTCGCTTACCCGCCAGGCCCTCACGCTGCAAAATAAACAGCTGCCAAAGGAAGACATCAAGGAGTTCGTCGCCGCCCTCAGCGCCCTCCCCCATGCCCTACGCCACCAGCTCCGCGACAGCGATCCGCGCGAAGATCTCGCCGCACGCCTGCCCAAGACGCTGTTTGACCGCGTCATAGCGTCGCGCTACAAACCGGCAACACTCCTGCTGTTTCTCGGGGAATGGGTGCAGCGCCACGCGCAAACAGGCGCGATCGATCCGATGGCAGTGCTCGCCTTCGATCGGAATCTGAATGGTCTGTCGGATGTGATCGGCGGTTGCGAGCGCATCGTGTCGACGCCGCTGCCCTTCGCCTACTCGGTGATGATTCACCGCACGGTGTATTTCTTCTGTGCGTCCCTGCCGTTCGGACTGGTCGACAGCATCGGGATCTTCACGCCAGTCTTCGCGGTGTTCGTCGCGTACACCTTCATGGCGCACGAAGCGATCGCCGCGCAGATCGAAGAGCCCTTCGGCATCGACGACAACGACCTCGCGCTCGAATCGATGTCGCTCGGCATCGAAGACGCCATGCGTGATCTGCTAGGAGAGCCGGCCGTTGCGCGGCCCGCGTCGCAAGCCGAAAGCCATGTGCTCACGTAAGCCGCGAACACTCAGCTGTTGCCGACCGTCTCCGACAAGCGTTTGAGCGTCGCCACCCGCGCACCGATGATATCGATACGGCTGTTTTCATCGATCACCGGCGTGGCGGCGTTGAGATACGCAGTCCAGGCCTTTTGGGCACGTGCAAGCGTCGGGCGCGAGCGCGCCGGCATCTTCGCTTGCAAGCGGCGGTAATAGCGGTTCAGATCGAACATCGCGTGCTCGCATTGCGCGTCCGCCGTACAGGCGCGCAGACGGCGCGGTGAGTCTCCGCCGCCGGCGCTGACCTTGGCCAGGGCGCTGCGCAGCGCAAGCGCGCGGTCACGCACCGGCTGTAATTGCATATCGGCTTCGGCCAGCACATACATCGTGCCGTGCGTCGTCTCGAACACGGCAGCGAGCAACTGCTTCTCGACATCGCGCGAGGCCAGCCAGCTTGCCTGGCTCTTTTCCCATGCTTTGCGCTGCGCCGGCGGCAACTTCGCCTGAAGCTGCTGCCATGCGCCGTCCAACGCGGCCTTCCAGCCGATCCGCGCGTTGTCCATACACTGCACCTGCCCCGCCGTCGACGACATGTCACTGCGCGCCAGACAGGTGCGCATCGACGCGTCGATCGGGTCGGCAGCGGCGACTTCGGCATGCGCCTGAAGCGGCGCGATGCCGAGCGCGGCCACCGACAGCGCCGATGTCAGGGCCAGCGCGCCAAACGCGCGCCGCCAGCCGTCAGCACCCAGCAGGGACTTCACCACCCACATCGTCAGGCGCGCACGCAATCGACGAAGTATTCGATGCGCCCGTTGATGGTTTCGCCGACAAGCCCGTGGATATCCGTGTGGAAACCCGGGAAGCGCTCGTTGAACTCGCGCGCGAAACGCAGATAGTTGACGATGGTCTTGTTGAAGCGCTCGCCCGGAATCAGCAGCGGAATACCCGGCGGATACGGCGTCAACAGGATCGACGTGACGCGGCCTTCGAGTTCGTCGATCGGTACCCGGTCGATCTCGCGATGCGCGAGCTTGGCGAACGCGTCCGACGGCTTCATTGCCGGTTCCATGCTCGACAGGTACATCTCGGTCGTCAGGCGCGCAATGTCGTTCGCGCGGTACACGCTGTGAATCTGCTCGCACAGATCGCGCAGACCGACACGCTCGTACATCGGATGATGCGAGACGAACTCGGGCAGCACGCGCCACAGCGGCTGGTTGTTGTCGTAGTCGTCCTTGAACTGCTGCAACTCCGTCACCATCGAATTCCAGCGACCCTTGGTGATGCCGATCGTGAACATGATGAAGAACGAATACAGGCCGGTCTTCTCGACGATGATGCCGTGTTCGGCCAGATACTTCGTGACAATCGCAGCCGGAATGCCGGATTCGCCGAAACCGCCGTCCATATCCAAACCCGGCGTGACGATGGTCGCCTTGATCGGGTCCAGCATGTTGAAACCGTCGGCGAGCGGGCCGAAGCCGTGCCATGCATCGTTCGGGCGCAGCATCCAGTCTTCGCGCGAGCCGATGCCTTCTTCCGCGAACGTCTCCGGGCCCCACACCTTGAAGAACCAGTCGTCGCCGTATTCGGCGTCGACCTTGCTCATCGCGCGGCGGAAATCCAATGCTTCGGCAATCGACTCTTCAACCAGAGCCGTGCCGCCCGGCGCTTCCATCATGGCCGCGGCCACGTCGCACGAGGCGATGATCGCGTACTGCGGGCTGGTCGACGTGTGCATCAGATAGGCTTCATTGAAGCGATGCTTGTCGAAGCGGCTGTTCTTCGAATCCTGCACGACGATCTGCGAAGCCTGCGAAATACCGGCCAGCAGTTTGTGCGTGGAGTGCGTGGCGAACACCAGTGCGCCGATGCGCGGACGGCCGGCGCCGATCGCGTGCATGTCCTGATAGAACTCGTGGAACTCGGCATGCGGCAGCCACGCTTCGTCGAAGTGCAGCGTGTCGAGCCAGTCGCCGAGCATTTCCTTGATCATCTCGACGTTGTAGATCACGCCGTCATAAGTGCTCTGCGTGATGGTCAGGATGCGCGGCTTGAGGTCCGGATTCTTGGCCAACGCTTCGCGCGCGAACGGATTCGCGAGGATCTTCTTCTTGATGTTTTCCGGCTCGAATTCGCTGCGCGGAATCGGGCCGATGATGCCGAAGTTATTGCGCGTCGGCGTGAGGAACACCGGAATCGCGCCGGTCATCGTGATCGCGTGCAGGATCGACTTGTGGCAATTGCGGTCCACCAGCACGATGTCGCCCGGTGCAACCGTGCCGTGCCAGACGATCTTGTTCGAGGTCGAGGTGCCGTTAGTCACGAAGAACACGTGGTCCGCGCTGAAGATGCGCGCAGCATTGCGCTCGGAGGCGGCAATCGGGCCGGTGTGATCGAGCAGCTGACCGAGTTCGTCGACGGCATTACACACGTCGGCGCGCAGCATGTTCTCGCCGAAGAACTGGTGGAACATCTGGCCAAGCGGGCTCTTCAGGAACGCCACGCCGCCCGAGTGCCCCGGGCAATGCCACGAATACGAGCCTTCGTCCGCGTACTGCACCAGTTCCTTGAAGAACGGCGGCGCGAGCGAATCCAGGTACACCTTGGTCTCGCGGATGATGTGGCGCGCGACGAACTCCGGCGTGTCCTCGAACATGTGGATGAAGCCGTGCAGTTCGCGCAGGATGTCGTTCGGCAGGTGGCGCGAGGTGCGCGTTTCGCCGTACAGGAAGATCGGAATATCGGCGTTGCGGCGGCGCACTTCGGTCACGAACGCGCGCAGCGCGATGATCGCGGCCGCCAGTTCCGGCGTCTCGCCTTCCACCACTACGTTATCGACGTACGGCAGCAACTCGTCGTCGTCGATCGAGAGGATGAAGCACGACGCGCGGCTCGACTGCTGCGCGAACGAAGTCAGGTCGCCGTAGCTCGTCAGCCCGAGCACTTCCGCGCCTTCTTTCTCAATAGCTTCGGCCAAAGCCCGGATGCCGGAACCCGAGATATTCTCGGAGCGAAAATCTTCGTCAATGATGACGACGGGAAAACGAAACTTCATGGGCGATTCTCCAAAAAGAACGACCGCTGCATTTGACTAAGCAGCGGTCACCCGAATAGCTGGTGGGTCAGTACGCTGCCGACGTCACGTCTTGGGCAACGTGACGCCGTGCTGACCTTGATATTTGCCGCCGCGATCCGCGTACGACGTTTCACAAATTTCGTCGCTTTCGAAAAACAGCACCTGGGCGACGCCTTCGTTCGCGTAGATTTTCGCAGGCAAAGGTGTCGTATTCGAGAATTCGAGCGTGACGTGTCCTTCCCATTCCGGCTCGAACGGCGTCACGTTCACGATGATCCCGCAACGCGCATACGTGGATTTGCCCAGACACACGGTCAGGACGCTGCGCGGAATGCGGAAATACTCGACGGTACGGGCCAGCGCGAACGAATTCGGCGGGATGATGCAGACATCGCCCTTGAAGTCGACAAACGACTTCTCGTCAAAGTTCTTCGGATCGACGATGGTCGAGTTGATGTTGGTGAAGATCTTGAATTCGTCGGCGCAGCGGATGTCGTAGCCGTAGCTCGAGGTGCCGTAGCTGACAATCTTCCGGCCGTCTTCGGAGACGCGGACCTGATCCGGTGCAAACGGCTCGATCATGTTGTGCGACTCGGCCATGCGCCGGATCCACTTGTCGGATTTGATAGTCATAGGTGAACGCTGCTCGACTTGAGTGACAGATGTGTGACGGGTAACGATCCGGCATAAGGTCCGGGCCGGGCGCCGCCGATTACGCGCTCCGGGCTGGGCGCCCCCGGCTACGCGCCCCCGCCGAAAGGCGCTTATTTTACGCGATCAGGAGAATGCTGCCGCGGAAGGGACCTGAGAGTCGTCCCCGGCACCGCGAAAGGCTTGCCGCAAGGCCATTCAAACGGCTAACCGCTTGCGCCGGATGAACCCGCAGGGCATTGCCCTCACTGGCGAATCAACCCGCATGCGAGCGCGGGGCCCGCGCCATGCTGCGGATACGCGTAAGGGTCGGTCGCGTCGTGATGCAGCAGAACCGCGCGTTGCAGCACCGAGCGGATACCGTCGAGCGACACGTCCGGCGCAACGATGAAGCCGGTGGCCACGCCGTTCGCGTCCGCATGGATGTTGCCGAGATCGCCTTCGACCCGGGCGCCGGTTTTCAGACGCTCGGCTGCCGGCGAGAACACCGGGCCGGCGCTGGAGCCGTCGGCGGCATTGCAGTCGCCACGCTCATGCACCTGCAACGCATGGTCGCTATCGGGCGGCAAGCCGGAGAGATTGTAGGTGACCTGCACACCGTCCGAACGCTCGATGAACGTGACGAGACCGCGTGCCTGATTGCCCACGGTGGGCAGCAACTGCGCGTCAGCACGCTTTTCCTGTGGTCTCAGGAACGTGCTACAGCCGCATAACAGCACACTGCTGGCAGCCAGGACGATGAACGCATGCACCGCCTGCCCGTCGATTCGTTTTCCCATGCGATCCTCTTGCCGGCCTGGTGGCCGCCCCTGCGGCCGCCGAGCCGAACTTGTGAAGTCGACATGATACCGCGAGACCAGCCGCAAATTGGCGACTTGGCCCCGCTTTAACCCCTTGTCCGAACGGCGAGTCAGGTGTTCTGGACGACGATGCTGGGAAACTTCGAGGTCATGTCGCGCGCCCGCTCGGCGATATGGATCGCAACCTTGCGCGCGATCGACCGGTAGATCTCCGCGATGCGCCCTTGCGGGTCCGCCACGACGGTGGGTTTGCCGGAGTCGGCCTGCTCGCGGATGGCGATGTCGAGCGGCAGGCTGCCGAGCACGTCGACACCGTATTCCTTGCCCATCCGCTCGCCGCCGCCCGCGCCGAAGATATGCTCTTCGTGGCCGCAATTCGAGCAGATATGCATACCCATGTTCTCGACGATACCGAGAATCGGAATGCCGACCTTCTCGAACATCTTGAGCCCCTTCTTCGCGTCGAGCAGCGCGATGTCCTGCGGCGTCGTGACGATCACGGCGCCCGTCACCGGCACGCGCTGCGACAAGGTCAGCTGAATGTCGCCGGTGCCCGGCGGCATGTCGACGATCAGGTAGTCAAGATCTTGCCAGTTGGTCTGCCGCAGCAGCTGTTCGAGCGCTGAAGTGGCCATCGGGCCGCGCCACACCATCGGGTTGTCCTGCTCGATCAGAAAGCCGATCGAGTTGGCCTGCAGACCGTGGCCGGTCATCGGATTCATCGACTTTTCGTCGGGTGATTCCGGACGGCCGGTAATGCCGAGCATCATCGGCAGCGAGGGGCCATAGATGTCCGCATCGAGAATGCCGACCGACGCGCCTTCGCTCGCCAGTGCCAGCGCGAGGTTCACGGCGGTCGTGCTCTTGCCGACGCCGCCTTTGCCCGACGCCACCGCGACGATGTTTTTAACGTTCGGCAAGAGTTTGACGCCGCGCTGCACGGTATGCGCGGCGATTTGCTGGGACACCTCGACGCGCGCGTTTGCCACGCCGGAAACGGCTTTCAGCGCATCGGTGAATTGCGTGCGAATCGCTTCAAACTGCCGTTTGGCCGGATAGCCGAGTACCACCTCGAGGCTAACCGTGTCACCCTCCACGGCCACGTTCCTGATGTTCCTGGCAGCCGCGTAGGGCTTGCCCGTGTTGGGGTCAGTGACGGCCGCGAGGGCAGCGTCGACCAAAGCCCGATCGATACTCATTGACACTCCGTGGGGAACACTTGCGGCGCGGTGGAATCCAAGTCTCCGCCACGCGCCAGAATTTGAAAAAAATTGTTAGGCAGCATTGCTAAAACCAGGCGTGCCGTGCACCCTTCGGGCAGGCGGAACGCATGGGGTCGCATCGCTGCGTACTTCAGTCATCATTGTAGTGGCTGGCGCCAAGCCTTGCCGGAAGACCCTTCTCCGCTGTCGGACCGGGACCAGGGAAGACGCAGGATTCTCATATTGTCGACTTGCGCGCTTTACGGCCGTCACGTCCGACGGATAGATTTATCGCTTCCACCCGCTTTACTCGCTTCACTCAAGAGGACACAGAAAATGAACGCAAAACTCATGACTCGCCTGGCTGTTTTTGCCGTTGCCGGTTCGTTGCTGGCTGGCTGCGCAACCCAACAAGGCACTAACACGGCCGTCGGTACGGGCGTGGGCGCCGGCACCGGCGCGGCACTCGGCGCAATCTTCGGCGGCGGCAAGGGCGCGGCGATCGGCGCAGGCGTCGGCGCGGCGGTGGGGGGCATCACCGGCTACAACTGGCAAGCGATTCACAACAAGCTGTCGGGCGCCACCAAGGGCACCGGCACGCAGATCACCGAGCAGCCCGACGGCTCGCTCAAGCTGAACATCCCGAGCTCGGTCACGTTCGACACCAACAGCTATGCGGTCAAGCCGTCGTTCGCGCCGGTGCTGGATCAACTGACGCAGACCATGCAGCAAAATCCGGAACTGATCGCCCAGGTGATCGGCTATACGGATAGCACGGGTCAGCCGGCTTATAACCAGACGCTGTCGGTCAATCGCGCGGAAAGCGTGACGGGCTACCTGGGGCAACGCGGCGTCGCGCCGCAACGCCTGTCGGCACAAGGCATGGGCCAGAACCAGCCGGTCGCTGACAACAACACCGAAGCCGGCCGTGCCGCAAACCGTCGCGTGGAAATCTATCTGCGCGCCACAGCTCAGCACGCCACGCAATAAGGGCACAACCTGAAGAGGGAGAAACAACCGGGCGCCGGGCGGCTGCATTTGCCAGTTTGGCCGGCGGCGTCCGGCAAGCCGTAAAAAGCGCGGGAAACAAAATCTCGCACGAGAACGAAAAAAATTTCGAACTCTGCCGAAAATCCGCGGTCTGTCTTTACGGTACGTGGCTGGCGAAGCCGCCGCGTCACCATTCTCCTCTTGTCGTTGTTGCTCCGGGGTTAATAGCCCCGGTTTTTTTTGGGCGCTCGGTTTTCGTTCCGCAGGAATCTCCCTAAGGGACACACCACCCTACCCTTGCAGCGACCCAGCCGCGGCCCAGGCGGCCCAGCCCGCGCCAAACGCCGGCCCTGCTAGAATCAACGTTTCGTCCCACCGCAGGCTCCCACCATCCTTATGTCAGCACCCGCAACCGATCTCTCCGCAGGCGCGCCGTCAGGCCGTCGCCAGGTTCTCGTCACGTCGGCCCTTCCGTATGCGAACGGGCAAATCCATATCGGCCATCTGGTTGAATATATCCAGACGGACATCTGGGTCCGGACGTTGCGAATGCACGGGCACGAGGTCTACTACGTGGGCGCCGACGACACACACGGCACCCCGGTCATGCTGCGCGCGGAAAAGGAAGGTCTGACGCCGAAGCAGCTGATCGACCGCGTCTGGCAGGAACACAAGCGCGATTTCGACAGCTTCGGGATTTCGTTCGACAATTACTACACGACCGATTCCGAAGAGAATCGCGTGCTGAGCGAATCGGTCTATCTGGCGCTCAAGGAAGCCGGCCTGATCGAAGCGCGTGACATCGAACAGGCATACGACCCCGTCAAGGAAATGTTCTTGCCGGACCGCTTCATCAAGGGCGAATGCCCGAAGTGCGGCGCGAAAGATCAATACGGCGACAGCTGCGAAGTATGCGGTTCGACTTATCTGCCGACCGATCTGATCAATCCGTATTCGGTCGTCTCAGGCGCCACACCGATTCGTAAGACTTCGACGCACTACTTCTTCCGCCTGTCCGATCCGCGCTGCGAGAATTTCCTGCGCGCTTGGGTGGGCGGTCTGGCACAGCCGGAAGCCACCAACAAGATGCGCGAATGGCTCGGCGACGCCGGCGAAGCCAAGCTCGCCGACTGGGATATTTCGCGCGACGCGCCGTATTTCGGCTTCGAAATTCCGGGCGCGCCGGGCAAGTATTTCTACGTGTGGCTGGATGCGCCGATCGGCTATTACGCGAGCTTCAAGAACCTCGCTGACAAGCGCGGCCTCGACTTCGACGCGTGGATTCGCAAGGGCTCGACCGCCGAGCAGTACCACTTCATCGGCAAAGACATTCTGTATTTCCACACGCTGTTCTGGCCGGCCATGCTCGAATTTTCGGGCCACCGTACGCCGACCAACGTGTTCGCACACGGCTTCCTGACGGTGGACGGCGCGAAGATGTCGAAGTCGCGCGGCACGTTCATCACCGCGCAAAGCGTGATCGACACGGGGCTGAATCCGGAATGGCTGCGCTATTACTTCGCGGCCAAGCTGAACAGCACGATGGAAGACCTCGACCTGAACCTCGACGACTTCCAGGCGCGCGTGAACAGCGATCTGGTCGGCAAGTACGTGAACATCGCGAGCCGCGCCGCCGGTTTCCTGATCAAGCGTTTCGAGGGCCGCGTGCAAGACAGCGCGATGCAGCACCCTCTGCTCGCCACGCTGCGCGCCGCCGTGCCGCAAATCGCCGCGAACTACGAAGCGCGCGAGTACAACCGCGCGCTGCGTCAGACCATGGAACTGGCCGACGCGGTCAATGCGTATGTCGACTCCGCCAAGCCGTGGGATCAGGCGAAAGACGCGGCGAATGCGGTCGCGTTGCACGAAACCTGCAGCGTAAGCATCGAGGCATTCCGCCTGTTGTCGCTGGCGCTCAAGCCGGTGCTGCCGAAGCTGGCGGAAGCGGTCGAAGCCTTCCTCGGCATCGAACCGCTGGTGTGGGCCGACGCGAACGTGCCGCTCTCCTCCTCGCGCCCGATCAACGCGTACAAGCATTTGATGACGCGCGTTGATCCGAAGCAGATCGAAGCGCTCATCGCAGCGAATCGCGACTCGCTGCAAGCCACGCCGGAAGCCGCGGCGCCGGCGGATGCGAAGGCCAAGTCGAAGGCAGCGAAAGCAGCCGGCGCCGATAAGGATGAAACGCCTGGCATCATCTCGATCGACGACTTTGCCAAGGTCGACCTGCGCATCGCGAAGATCGTCGACTGCAAGGCGGTGGAAGGCTCGGACAAGCTCCTGCAACTCACGCTCGACATCGGCGAAGAGAAGACACGCAACGTGTTCTCGGGCATCAAGTCGGCCTATCAGCCGGAGCAACTGGTCGGCAAGCTGACGGTGATGGTCGCGAACCTCGCGCCGCGCAAGATGAAGTTCGGTCTGTCCGAAGGGATGGTGCTGGCGGCTTCGGCCACTGACGAGAAAGCCGAACCGGGCCTCTACGTGATCGAGCCGGATAGCGGTGCGAAGCCGGGCATGCGCGTGAAGTAAAGCGCGCGGCGTCGAACGCTGCAGGCATCAACAAAAAACGGCACGCTTTAAAAGGCGTGCCGTTTTCTTTTGTGTCGTAGCCTCGCTCAGACCACGGCCATCGCTGTCGCCTTGATCAGCTCACCACCGAATCTGATCGAAGCGCCGTGTGTACAGCAGTTCTATGCCGTCGAACGTGCCGCCATACGCCGCGACCGACCAATAGCGCGTGAGGTTTACCGTCGCCTTGATCGCATTGCTCGCCGACTGCAGACCCTGCTCGTAGCCCACCACGAGCCACTCGTTGATCGCCTTCGACACCATCACCACTTGCGGATCGGTCAGCCCGACTTCGCTTCGTCCGATCGAGAATTCGTCGAGCCCGAAGGTCTGCGCGATCCGTTTGCCGCTCGCGCTGCCGAGCAGGGCGAGCGCGGTTGTCATGGTGCTTTGCTGACCGAGGTTGTTGCCCTGATCCGTGCCGTGTCCGAAGAGCAGCCACGAGAGCTTTTCGTTATCCGCCACGTTCGGTTCGGACACCAGCTTCGCGACCGGGAACTGGACGGTGCCCGTGACCTGCACGCCGGCCTCGACCTGCTGATTGCGGCGCATAGCGAGGATGTTGATCCCCGGATTGGCCACCGGACCGTTGAACGTGAAGAAGCCATTCTCGATGTTGAGCTTGCGACCGAACGCGGTATAGGTCGAACCCTGAGTCACACGGACATTGCCGACCGCCCGCAACGGCAGGTTCGGCGCGCTCATCGCGGTGATCGTGCCGCTCAGGCCGAGATCCGCGCCCATGCCGCGGAAACGGAAGCTGTTGCCGAGACTAATATCGATATTGGCGCGCGGCGCGAACGGACCGATCGGCTTGTTGGTGCCTGCCACTTGCGGCGGTGGCCGCTCGCCCGCCACCGTGCCGTCCGGACGCACCACTACCACGTCGTCGCCAAGCTTCGGCGCGGACTGCTCCGGCATATCGAACAGCGCGTGATCGACCACGAATTTACCGTTGATCGCCATGCCGCCCTGTGCCCCCGCGTTCGCCACGCTCGCGCTGCCTGATAGCGACAGATTGCGGTCCGGCGCCGCAAACAATTCCAGCTTGTCCGCGACGATACTCGCGGTCAAATCCGGCTCCGCGCCATCCAGGCGCACACGGCCGGTGGCGCGCAGCGTGCCGCTTGCACCGTGAAACTCGACCTGCTGGAAGTCCACCAGATTTTGCGAGAGCGCGATGCGCACCACGCCGTCCTTCAACTGCACGCCCTGGTCGACCATCGTCGCTGACAAGCCATCGCCGATCAGCGACCCCGTCAGGTTCGGCTTGGCGACCGTGCCGCCGAGCGCGAGTTTCAGCGCGAGGTGGCCGTCGAGCAGATAGCTCGGCCCGAACAACCCGCCGGTCGTTTTCAGCGACGGCACGTTCGCATTCACATTCCCGCTGACCGCGCCCTCCTCGTTGACGGTCAGGAAGCCGTCGCGCGTCACGAGTGTGGTGTGCGCGTCGGCGTCGATCACGCCGATCCGGCTGGCCTGCGCGTGCACGGTCGCATTTAGCCGGTTGCCGCCGCTGAATTCAGCGCGCGCGGTCATATCCGTGATGCCCAGCGAGGCCAGACCACGGCCGATCTCGACCGTGACGTCGCCGCTGCGACGCTTCAGCTGGACGTGGCCGCTCGCGGTGCTGCCGAGCGCGAAATCCCAGTCACCGTCGAATACCAGATCGGTTTTGACGGCCGGTGGCTCGCCGGTGATTTGCCGCCGCAGATCCTGCAGGCGCGCGAGCGAAATGTCGGTCAAGGTGCCCGCGGACTGGATCTTGCCGTGGTCGAACGCGAACGATTTCAGGCTCAGCACCGCGCCTTCGAGCGTGAGGCGGGTCGCACCGAGCGTCAGGCGGTTCGGCCCGGCGCTCACGGCGAGCGGCGACTCGAGATTCAACGCCGGTGTGCCGCGATTCTGCAGACGGGTCACGGTGCCGTCCCAGCGCGTGCCGTCACGTGCTTCAGTCAATTTGCCGTTGGCGGCGAGCGTCAGATCGAGCGGACGATCCTGCAATTTGCCGGTGGCCGCCGCCTCCAGTGTATGGTTTGCACGCGTGCCCGACAGGCGCGCCGTGAGCGTGGTGAGATCGACGCCGCCGGCGCTGAGATTGCGCGCGTCGGTCGTGAAAACGAGCGCGCCGTTTGCGCCGTCGCGCAGTTCGGCGTGACCTTCCGCATGGCCGATGCGGTTACTGCTGAACACCACACTGTCCGCCTTGTAGTTCAGCACGACATTCGGATGCGCGAACGAGCCGGTGACGTCGCCATCCGCGGCGATAAGACCGGCGAGCCCGAAACCAAGGCGTTCAAGTTCCGGCGCATCGACCCGGAAACGCAGCCGGTCGCCGCGCGCGCCGAAGCTGCCCTGCAAATCCACCTGATTGCCCGCCACCGAGAGATTCGCGCGGCTCGGCAGAATCCGCGAGCCGGACAACTGGACCACGCCGCCGCCCGTCAACGGCAGGCCGTCGTAGACGCTCGGGCCGAGTTTGAATTCGGCCTTGGTCGTGAAGACCGGACCGAGCATGCCGGCCGCGGTGAGCGTGCCGTTCACGCGTGCCTCGATCTTGTGGGCAGGCGGCGCAGTGTGTCTGGGCGGCGGCGTTTTACGTTGAACCACTTCGGTCCGCACGGCGGCCTTGGCGGTGTTCTTCACCACGGCGGCGGCCTTGTCGCCAGGGGCAGCGCTTTTCGCACCGGCGGTGCTGCCCGCTTCTGCCGCGCCTTGTGCGACTTTCGCACCTTTCACGTTTTTGGCAGTACTTGCCGCAGGCGCCGGGCCCGTTACCGGCGTGCGGGACGGCATCTGCGAAGTCAGCGTCAACGGATCGAAATCAGTCAGCTGCGCTTTCAGGTTGTAGGTGGAATTCGCGTCGTGCTTAAGCGCACCGGACAGATCGATGCGGCCCTTGCCCGACGTGACACGCACGTCGTTGAAGCTCAAGCGCGCGGGATCGAAGGTCACCTTGCCTTGCGCGCGCAACCCCGCTTTCGGGTCGGCGAGATCGAGTGTCAGGCTTTGCACGTCGTCGTTCAGACGGATGCCGATCGGACCGGAAAGCTGGGTAGGCCGCACGGTCGCTTCAAGTGCGTTCAGGTCGAGTCCGGCAACTTGCAGATCGAACTGGCCGCGTTTGCCGGTCAGCGCGCCGCCGCCAGTAAGCGTGGCGCTTTTCACGAGCCGCACCATCAGGTTCGAAATGCGCTGCGCCTGCGCGTCGAGCCGCACGTCGGCGTTGGCATCGATCACAGGAAGCAGGTTCTGGTCGATCGCACCAGGTTTGGCGTTGACGATCGAGATATGACCTGCGACGGCGAACCCCGCTGCGGCTTTTGCTGCTGCATCGGTGTTGACGCCGCCTTTGCCGTTTTTGACAACGTGTTGCGGCTCGGCAATACCAGTAGCGCTGCTGGCGCCGGCGGTGCTCGCGGCGCGGGAAGCGCTGGCCGAACTCACCGCACTAGCCCCACTAGCCGCACCCAACGTCACGCCACCAGCCGCATCCGGCCCCACCGGCTGCAGTTCCGCCCGCACGGCCAGATCCGCCAGCGGTGCGCCTGGTGCAAACGCCTGCGGGTTGATGTGATCAAAAGTCAGCGTGGCGCGTTGCAACGGCACGTCGCCGAACGGCGTGGCCTCGACTCGCGCATGGCCGGCGAGCTTCATGCCGCTAGCATCGAGTTCGGCGATGAGATTCTCCAGCGACCCACTCAGATGGCCGCCCACCTGCACCGCCTCGTTGTTGACCTTGCCCGAATAGCCGAGATCGCCGGTCAGCGGAAACGGACGCACCCCATCTAGCTTCGCCGTTGCCGTCACGGCGCCGAACGGCGTGTCGAGCCGCTCGATCGCGGCCTCGTGGTGCCGGCCGTCGCTGCGGCCATGGAACATGAAACGGGACAGCTCGGTCGTCGACCCGCCCTCGTGCAACAGCAGTTTGTCGACCTGCACGTCGCGCACCTCAAGTTGCATCGGCAAGCGCAAGTCTTGCGGCAGTTTCAGCGGCCCGCTGCTGCTCGACGACGACGAGCCGATACGGGCGTCGATCGTACCGACATGCAGATAGTCGATCGCGAAGCGCCAGGGCTTGTGTGTCAGTTCCCAGCGGCCGGCCACGCGGTCGATCTGGATATCGGTGCCGCTGCCGTCGAGACTGCGCCAGCGTACCTGGCGAAGTTGCACGCCGTGGGCGATGGCGCCGCTCTCGAGCGTGCCGGTCAGCTTGCCGCCCAGCAGTTTGACGGCCGCCTGCCACGCGTAAGCCGTGCCACGCTCAGTCGTCAGCGCGCCGTACAGCAGGCCGATCGCCACAGCGACCAGCAGCACCAGCACGGCGACCATCCAGGCAAGCGTTTTCAGCAACAACCGCCCGCGACGGCGCCTGGGCGGCGGCGCATCGGACGGAGGCTGCTGTCCGGGCTCTCCAGGCGGAAGAGCGCCGGGCGGCTGCGCGGGAGGTTGGGCGGAAACGTCCGTGGTCATGCGTGGATCATGTAAAAGCGGCTTTCCATCAGAAGGCGATGCCGAGGGTCAGGTACGGCCGCACGCTCCGGTTGCGGATCCCGTAGGCGACATCGACGTTGACCGGGCCGACCGGGCTGCGCCACCGCGCCCCAACGCCGACGCCGGGATAAAAGACTTTCTCGCC
This sequence comes from Paraburkholderia aspalathi, assembly GCF_905220735.1. Lineage (NCBI taxonomy): Bacteria > Pseudomonadati > Pseudomonadota > Betaproteobacteria > Burkholderiales > Burkholderiaceae > Paraburkholderia > Paraburkholderia aspalathi. Next base: position 578,359 of record NZ_CAJNBA010000005.1, on the reverse strand, counting down.
CCAGGTATCGGTGGCGGTGCCGACGTCGAAGAACGCGGCGGCGCCCCAGTCGTGATTGAACCAATGCTGGTACTCCGCCGACGCGGTCACGAGATACTTGGTGGGCAGCACCGAACCGTCGACGTTATTACCAATGCTTTGGTAGCTGTAGCCACGTATCGAATTCGAGCCGCCCGCGCGGAACAGCAGCGAAGCCGGAATCCCGCTCGAACTGCCGCTTGTGAACACGCCGCCGAGTTCGGCACGGATCAGCACAAGGTCTTCCCTGCCGATCGGCAGGTACTGCTGGCCACGGGCGTAGGCGCGCGCAAACGTCTGGTCGGTCAGCGCGCCTTTGACCGCGAAGCCTGCTTCAACGTGAATCAGGTTGCCCGAACGCGGAAACAGCGGATCGTCGGTATTGCGACGGGTCCACGACCATGACGGCACCAGAGCGCGACTGGTGGTCGGTGCGGCCGCATTCTGGTCGAGCCGGTCCTGGTAATAGAGGATCGCGTAGTTGTAGTCGATGAACTGCGACGTCCGGGCCCGCTGCACGCCGCCGCGGATACTGTAGATGCGTGTGTCGGACACGTCGGTCGTGGTGTAGGAAGCCAGCACGCTATTGGTCCACGCGCGCGGCCCCGGCGGCATCGCGAGCTGGATTTGCCCGTACTGCTGGATCTGGTCGATACGGCCGTCGACCGTGAACGGCCACGCTTTGCCAAAGGTGTCGAGATACGAATACGAACCCTGGATCAGCGGGCCGTTGTCGGTCGAATAACCGACACCACCGCGGATACTGTTGTACGGATACTCCGACACCTTCACGTGCATCGGCGTCTCGACCGGTTTGGCGGGATCACTGTCCACGTCGATCGCCACGCTCGCGTAGTACGGCGTGTTCTGCAACTGCCGCTGCAATTCGGCGATGCGTTGCACGTCGTAGATATCGCCCTCCGAAATCGGATTCACGTTATCGACGATCTGTTCCGGATAACGCCGCGTGCCGGATACGTCGAGCTTGCCCATCGTGAAGGTCGGGCCGCTCTCGTACGTCACCGACAATTTCGCTTCGTGCGTACGTGGGTCGATCCGCGCTTCGGAGTGGTAGATCTTCGCGCCCAGGTAACGGCGCGACTGCAACGCCTTGAGCGAAGCGTTTTTCGCGTCGTCCCAGTCGCCTTGCGAAAACGGGTCGCCCTCGTGCAGTGAAAACGCGAAGCGTGCGGCATTTTCCTGCGCCGGGTCTTCGGTCAGCACCGGGCCGCGAAACGATAGCGAAATCGAGGTGATGAGGGTTTGCGGGCCGGGATCGACGCTCACCGTCACACGCTTCTGGTCGTCGACGGTTCGCACGTCGGTGCGCACGACCGGCGAGAAATAACCCTGCGTGGCGGCCAGATCGCGCACCTGCTGCGGGGTGGCCGTAATCAGAAATTCAAACTGGTCGTCGCTGATGTCGGGACGCTTGGCAAAGCGCGCCACGTCCAGATGCGCTTCAAGCAGCTTGCACAACGAGCGCGGCGTGGCTTCGATATCGACCTTGTAGCTGGCGGGCGGCCGCCGCGCCGCGTGCGCGTCGACCGAGGCAAGCATGAGCATGACGATGCCGAACGCGAGCCACGCGTGCAGCCAGCGCCGAATGGGCGTCAGCGGCCCTCGCTCGTCACCGGTTTTGCCGCGCCGCCTATGCGGCTCTTCGATCGCACACCCCGCCAAACAGGACCTCCGGCCGTGGTTGATGAATTCTGTCGCTCGGGCTCGCCGCGGCGGCCGAAGCTCGCTATTTGACCACATCGGCGAGACCGCGCCATCTCTTAAAAGGGCGTTTGCCGTATGAGACCCGGTAGGCGTTTTGGCCCGGTGTGCCGCGCCCCATGCCGCATGCGTAGTGATTTCCACATGGACGCACGGTTCCGCTTCGCACACCGCCTCGCCGACCGCGCGCCCGCCTTTGACGCATCGCGGCAGCGCGGGTTCCAGGCGTTTTTGCAGACGGGCCGCTCGCGCCGGTCATCGTTTTTCGACCACGCGCGGCGCATGCGGTAAAATTATGGAATAGGAGCGATGCCGCGCGGGTTCGCGCTTGTTCCCGTTTGTTCCCGCGAAGCAGCCGCCATTCCCCAAACCACGGACGTCTAGCCATGTATCAATCGGACATCACGCAGTTCCTGAACCAGCTCAAGCAACAAAAACCGAATCTGGAAGCTGAGCAGCGCCGTGGCCGGTCGCTGCTGTGGGACAAACAGCCGATCGACCTCGAAGAACGCGCCGAGCAGAAAGCCTCGCGCGTGGAGCAAACGCCTTACTCGTACTATCAAAACTTCTAAGCGCGTGAGTCACGCCGACGAGGCAAAGGGCGCCGCACAGGCGCCTGACGCCGCGCTTGCCGCGCCCGCCACCGATTCGACGCCGGACACTGTAGACGGTATCGCTTTCGCACGCCTGTACGGCGAGCCGCTCTTCAAGCTGCCCACGGATCTGTACATTCCGCCGGACGCGCTCGAAGTGTTCCTCGAAACGTTCGAAGGCCCGCTGGATCTGTTGCTGTACCTGATCCGCAAGCAGAACTTCAACGTGCTCGACATCCCCATGGCGGATGTCACAGTCCAATATCTCGGCTACGTCGACCAGCTGCGCCAGACCAATCTCGAACTCGCGTCCGAGTATCTGCTGATGGCCGCGATGCTGATCGAGATCAAGTCGCGCATGCTGTTGCCGGTGAAGAAGGCCGATAGCGGCGACGAAGCCGAAGATCCGCGTGCCGAACTGGTGCGCCGCCTGCTCGAATACGAGCAGATGAAGCTCGCCGCGCAGCGCATCGACCATCTGCCGCAGCTTGGCCGCGATTTCCTGCGCGCCGAGGTGTATATCGAGCAAAGCATCACGCCGCGGTTCCCGGATGTGGACAGCGAAGACCTGCGCGCCGCGTGGGCCGACGTGATCAAGCGCGCCAAACTGGTTCAGCATCACAAGATTTCGCGCGAGGAGTTGTCGGTGCGCGAGCATATGAGCACGATCCTGCGGCGACTGCAGAACGCGCGCTTCATGGAGTTCTCGGACCTGTTCGACACGAGCAAAGGCGTGCCGGTGGTCGTGGTGAACTTCATCGCGATGCTCGAGTTGTGCCGCGAGTCGCTCATCGAAATCACGCAGGCCGAGCCGTTCGCACCGATCTATGTGCGCCTCGCCTATCTGCCGGCCTGATGCCGCACAACGGGGCCTGCATGCGCCAGCGCTGCCGCAGACGCCTCCTTTCGGTGCACCCCGGGAACAAATCCACTACAATCCCGCGCTCCGAACCTGTCATTACCAGCGAGGCCGCGGGCCACGCGAAAACCTGAGTTTTTGCGCCAACCGAGTCTCGCGCCGCGCGAGGAAATCCCTGTCCGATCATGAAAGTCATCAGCTCGATCCATGAATTGCGCGACCAGTTGCGCGGCCAGAATCGCACCGCCTTTGTGCCGACCATGGGCAATCTGCACGAGGGCCATCTGTCGCTGATGCGCCTCGCGCGCCAGCACGGCGATCCGGTGGTGGCGAGCATCTTCGTCAACCGCCTGCAGTTCGGCCCGAACGAAGATTTCGACAAATACCCGCGCACGCTCGAAGCCGACATCGAGAAGCTGCAGAAAGAAGGCGTCTATGTGCTGTTCGCGCCGACGGAACGGGATCTGTACCCGGAACCGCAGGAGTACCGCGTGCATCCGCCACACGATCTGGGCGACATCCTCGAGGGCGAATTCCGGCCGGGCTTCTTCCAGGGTGTGTGCACGGTGGTGATGAAGCTGATGTCGTGCGTGCAGCCGCGCGTCGCGGTGTTCGGCAAGAAGGATTACCAGCAGTTGATGATCGTGCGCAGCATGTGCCACCAGTTCGCGCTGCCAACCGACATCATCGCCGCGGAAACCGTGCGCGATAGCGACGGCCTCGCGCTCAGCTCGCGCAACCGCTTTCTGGAAACGGCCGAACGCGCCGAGGCGCCGATGCTGGCTGCCGAGCTCAATCGCGTGCGCGATGCGGTGCTTGCCGGCGATCGCGACTTCGCAAAACTCGAACAGGCGGCGATGGCGGCACTGGCCGCGCGCGGCTGGCAGCCTGATTACATCGCGGTGCGCAAGCGCTCGAATCTGCTGGCGCCGGGCGCGCAAGACATGAATGCGGAGTTGGTCGTGCTGGCTGCCGCCAAGCTCGGCACCACCCGTCTCATCGACAACCTCGAAATCTGAAGCCGTCTTAGGCTGCGCAAACACGCATTAGAAGCACAAGGGATTGGTCATGCAACGCAACATGCTGAAGTCGAAAATTCATCGCGTCGCGGTCACGCATTGCGAACTGCACTACGAAGGTTCGTGCGCGATCGACGAAGACTTGCTGGAAGCCGCGAACATCATTGAAAACGAGCGGATCGACATCTGGAATATCAACAACGGCGAGCGTTTCTCGACGTACGCGATCAAGGGTGAACGCGGCAGCGGCATGATTTCGCTAAACGGTTCGGCCGCGCGGCGTGCTCAACTGGGCGATCTGGTGATCATCGCGGCGTTCGCCGTAGTCGACGAAGCGGAATTGAAGGCAGGCTGGAAACCGGATCTGGTGTTCGTCGACGACAACAACAAGATCAAGGGCAGCCGCGATCACGTGCCGACCCAGAACTGGACCTGAGCCGGATCTGAACCGGCCTTTCACCGCACGGCACGGTTCCGGGTAGCGGGCGGCCACGCCGCCTGCCATTCATTTCAAGCCTTCTTAACGGCGCCGTTGGTCCACTGGATGATCGGCTGCCATTGCTCCAGATCCTTCTCCACACGGCTTTTCGCGACGTCCCACAAAGTCAGGCCGTGCGCCGCCAGTTGCACGTAATTCTGCGTGTCGCGCAGGTAACCCAGCACCGGCAGCTTCAAGCCCTCGACAAAGCGATGCAGTTGCTCCGCTGAGCGCGTGCGCGCGTCGACGCGCATGCCCACCACGCCGATCTCGATCGCGCCTTTCCTGACCGCCTTCTCCTTAGCCAGCCGCTCGAGAAATTCCTGGGTGGCGAGAATATCGAACATCGACGGCTGCAGCGGCACGATCACCTTGTCGGCCAGATCCAGCGCGATATTCAGGCGGTTGCCATGCAAGCCGGCGGGCGTGTCGATGACCGCGTGTTCAAGACCTCGGGGCGGTTTGGCGGGGTTTTCAAGGTCGACCTCCCAGGTCTCGATGGCCGGCAGCGCAGGCGGCCGCAGCGACAGCCACGCGTGCGACGACTGCTGTTTGTCCATGTCCGCCAGCGCGATCCATTCCCCTTGCGACGCGAAATAGCCGGCCAGATTGGTGGACAGCGTGCTTTTGCCCACGCCGCCCTTCGGATTCGCCACCACGATTACCGTCATGAATTCTCCCGGAAAGAAGGCTGGGCGCCGCCAGCCGGTTTACCGCGCAGTTTGCTCTGACTTGCCCAGATGTGCCCTGATCCGTGCCCGTTTCAGGTTCACCCGCCGATCCAGCCGTTGATAATATCGACAAATTCACTGGGGCCGAAGCCCCCAAACGGCTATTGACCGCCTTACATCGCTGTTTTTTCCATCGAGGACCCGAATCTCATGAGCAAACTTCGCCCGGAATACTCCATCGAGCGCCTGCACGAACGTCAGAAGGGCAAGCTGCCCGGCTTGCTAGGCGTGCAGGTTCTGGCGCTGGAGGAAGGCACGCTGACCGCTGAATTGACCGTGCGCGAGGAGTTGCTGGCGCCGAACGGCTTTTTGCATGCCGCCACGGTGATCGGCCTCGCCGATACCGCCTGCGGCTATGCATGCCTCGCCCACCTGCCCGAGACGGCGCGCAATTTCACGACCATCGAACTGAAAAGCAATTTTCTCGGCACGGCGACGGAAGGCACGATCCGCGCGGTCGCCAAGGCCGTCCACCTGGGCCGCAGCACGCAGGTGTGGGACGCCACCGTCACCGATCCGAACGGCAAAACGATGGCGCTGTTTCGCTGCACGCAGATCGTGTTGTATTGATTGATTGGCGCGGGGGGATGCGGCGCAGGGTCCGGAATGCCCGGAACGCCTGAAGTACGCCTCGCTCAACGCAATAAAAAAAGCACGCGGCCACACGGCGCGTGCTTTTTTGTTGCCGGCGCGCTGAAGCGCCGGCGCGGTTTCGTGCCTAGGTGAGGCGTATCAGGCGGCCACTGCGCGCGGCGCCTTCGCACCGCTCAGCGCCAACGCACCGGCGCCGAGCAGCGACTGCACAACCAGAGTCACCGCCCAGAAAGCCGGATATTCCCAGCCGCCGTGCGGCGACGCGAACCCCCAGCCGTTCTGCAGATGCTGCGACGTTGCGCCGAGCATGAACGGGAGCAGCACCAGCGCGACCCAGCGGACCTGCACGCCAAGCAGCAGCGCAATACCGCCGATCAATTCGACGAACGCCGTCACATAGCCGAGCCAGCCTGGCAAGCCGAGCGAAACGAAAAACTGCGCCGTTCCCGGCAGCGTGAAAACAAAGATCTTCTGCAAGCTGTGCGCGAGATAGAGAACGCCCAAGGCAAGACGAAGGATCAAGGCGGCCAGATCGGCGGAGCGGTTCGAGTTCATGACGAGTCCTTTACGAGAGGGAGACGCCCCGCATCGGGCGTCGACGTCACGACTGTATTCGAACCAAATGAGGTGAAAAACCGCCTCTTAGGCTTTGATTATTTCCCAATGGGATTTAATCACCACCATCCGGTCAAGCTCGCTTAACCAATCGCAGCGAAAAGCTTCGGAAGATCGAGGTGCTCGGCAAGCGTGTCGGCCAGGCGATCCAGCGAGGCCTCACGCAACGCCGGGTAGTCGATTTTCTCGGCGTCGCTCAGTCCCGCCCACGCCAGCAGTGCGGCGCACGCGGCCGGCGTGTCGAACAGCCCGTGCACGTAGGTCGCGAGAATTTGGCCATCGGCCGAGATCGCGCCGTCCGGATGCGCATTTGGCGTTTCGCCCAGTTGCAGCGCGGGCGAGTTGAGCGCCGGGCCCTGCGTCTCGCCCATATGAATCTCGTAGCCGGCTACCTCGGGCGCCCCGGGCAGCGCGAGATGCCCCGTCACGTTCTTGAGCGTTTTTTCGCGCGTCAGCACAGTCGAGTAGTCGAGCCAGCCGAGGCCCGCGCTCGTTCCTGGCGCGCCTTCCACGCCGTGCGGGTCGGCCACTTCACGTCCGAGCATCTGCATGCCGCCGCAAATTCCGATTACACGGCCGCCGTAGCGCAGATGCCGTTGCAGCACCGTGTCCCAGCCTTGCTCACGCAGAAAAGCCAAATCGCCCGGCACATTTTTCGAACCCGGCAGGATGATCAGATCGGCCGGCGGAGGCGGCGTGCCGCTTCGCACGTAATGAAAATCGACCTGCGGATGCGCGCGCAGCGCGTCGAAATCCGTGTGATTGCTGATGTGCGGCAGCACCGGCACGACTACCCGCAACATCCGGTTCGGATCGTCGCTTTGGCCGCTGTGCGCCGCACGCAACTCGGGCGGCAGCATGTCTTCAGCGTCGAGCGTCAGACCGTGCAGATACGGCACCACGCCGAGCACCGGTTTGCCGGTCTTCGCTTCGAGCCAGTCGAGTCCGGGCTTGAGCAAACTGACATCACCGCGGAAGCGATTGATGATGAAGCCCCGCACACGCGCCTGCTCGCTGTCCGACAGACACGCGAGCGTACCGGTCAGATGCGCGAACACGCCGCCCCGGTCGATGTCGGCCACCAGCACGACCGGACAATCGACCGCTTCAGCGAAACCCATGTTGGCGATATCGCGGTCGCGCAGATTGATCTCGGCGGGACTGCCCGCGCCTTCGACAAAAATCGTGTCGTACGCCGCTTGCAGACGCGCATACGATTCCAGCACAGCCTTGAAGGCGACCGGCTTGTAGTCGTGATACGCGCGTGCATCGAGATTCATGCGCGCCTTGCCGTGGATGATCACTTGCGCGCCACGGTCGCTCGTCGGCTTGAGCAACACCGGGTTCAGATCGGTGTGAGCGGCAATGCCCGCGGCCACCGCCTGCAAGGCCTGCGCACGGCCGATCTCGCCGCCGTCGATAGTCACCGCGCTATTGAGCGCCATGTTCTGCGGCTTGAACGGTGCGACCCGCACGCCGGCGCGGCGCGCCAGCCGGCACAGACCCGCGACGAGCGTGCTTTTGCCTGCGTCGGACGTAGTGCCCTGAATCATCAGCGTGCCACGCGGCACAGGTACGGCGTCATGCGGGTTCGAAATGGCGGTCACGGAATATCGGCTTGGACGGTGAATAGGCAAATGCGGACAACGAATGCGGGCGATGAACGCGGCATTATCCCATCGTGCCGGCACGCGCTGCACGCCGGTACAATCACGCGATGATTTCCCGCGACCTCACCTTCGTTCTCGGCGGCGCCCGTTCGGGCAAGAGCGTGCACGCCGAAAAACTGGCGAACGACAGCGCCCTACCCGTCACGTACATCGCCACCGCGCGCGTAGCCGACGACGCCGAATTCAGCGCGCGGATCGCGCATCATCGCGAGCGGCGTCCGGCGCATTGGGCTTTGCACGAAGCAGACGTGGATCTCGCCGGCGCCGTCACGCAAATCGACGCGCCGGGTCACTGCATTCTGATCGACTGCCTGACGCTGTGGCTCGCCAACCTGCTATGCCCACCGGACGGCGACGGCTTGCCGGTCGATCACTATCACACGCACTTTGCCGCTTTCGAAGCAGCGCTCATCAACGCCAGAGGCAAGATCATCGTGGTCAGCAATGAAATCGGTTTGGGCGTGGTGCCGCTCGGCGCCGAAACACGCCTCTATGTCGACGAACTCGGGCGGCTCAATCAGCGCATCGCCGCATTGAGCACCCACGTCACGATGATGGTCGCGGGCCTGCCGCTCACCTTGAAGACAGCAGGAGGCGCGTGATGCTGTCGCTGCCTTTGATCGTTACGCTGGCAACGGCAGGGGTCGCCGTCGACCGTTGGCTCGGTGAGCCGCGCACGGCGCATCCGCTGGTCGGCTTCGGCAAATGGGCGATGCGCCTCGAAACGCACTACAACACCGGCCGGCGCTTGCGTCTCAAGGGGCTGCTCGCCTGGTCGCTGACGGTGATGCCGCCGGTGCTGATCGCCTGGTGGCTCGTCTCCGTGCTGCCTTTTTTTGCGGCCTGCGCGGTGCATGTCGTGTTGCTGTGGTTCGCGCTCGGCGCACGCAGTCTGCACGATCACATTGCGCCGATCGCCGAGGCGCTGGCGCGGCGCGATCTGGCGCAAGCGCGCCTCTTGACCTCGCGCATCGTGTCGCGCGAAACCGCTCATGCCGACGAAGCGGCGCTGTCACGCGCCGCCGTCGAATCGGCGCTCGAAAACGGCAACGATGCGATCTTCGGCGCACTGTTCTGGTTCGCGATCGCGGGCGGTCCGGGCGCACTGGGGTTCCGTCTGGCCAATACGCTCGATGCCATGTGGGGCTACCGCACGCCGCGCTATTTGCGCTTCGGCTGGGCCGCGGCGCGCATCGACGATGTGCTCAACTGGATTCCCGCGCGCCTTACCGCAGCGAGCTATGCCTTGCTCGGTGACACGCGCACCGCGCTGCGTTGCTGGCGCGAACAGGCGCCGCGTTGGGACAGTCCGAATGCCGGGCCGGTCATGGCGTCGGGCGCGGGCAGTCTGAATGTGTTGATCGGCGGACCCGCGGTGTATCACGGAGCGCTTGAACACAGGCCGACGCTTGGTTTCGGACACGCTGCGAAGGCCAGTCACGTTACGGCCGCATTGATGCTGGTCGAACGGACGGTCATTCTCTGGCTAGCTGTGCTGATCGTGCTGGCGTTGCTGAGTGTGCCCTTTCATGGTTGATCGAATGATTGAGCGCACGACCAATTCCGGCATCACCTTCAATGCCGTGATTCACGGCGGCAATCTGCACGAAGCGGCTGAGCGTTACGGCATTCCGTACGCGCAATGGCTCGACCTGTCGACGGGTATCAATCCGCACGGCTATCCAGTGCCACCGGTTCCCGCCGATGCCTGGCGCCGCCTGCCCGACGACGGTGACGGTTTTGCAGCCTGCGCAGCGCGTTACTATGGCGCGCCCGATGCAGCCCATGTACTACCCGTCGCGGGCAGCCAGGCAGCGATTCGCGCACTGCCGGTGCTTTTGCCACGTGCCCGGGTTGGCATCGCGCCGCTCACATATAGCGAATACGCCCCCGCATTCGAGCGTGCGGGGCATGAGGTCGTGCCACTGGATGTGTCCTGGGACACGTTGCCCGATGCGCTCACCCATGTGGTGGTCGTGAATCCTAACAATCCGACTGCCGAGCATCTCAGCGCCGGCAAGCTGCTGCACTGGCACGCGCAACTCACCGCACGCGGCGGCACGCTGCTGATCGACGAGGCCTTCGCCGATACGATGCCTTCAGCGTCGCTCGCGGCAAGCACCCATCGCGACGGGTTGATCGTGTTGCGTTCACCGGGGAAATTCTTCGGGCTCGCGGGTGTGCGCTCAGGTTTCGTACTCGGTGCGCCGTCTTTGCTCGACGCTTTGCGGCTTACGCTCGGGGCATGGACTGTCAGCGGCCCGGCTCGTCACGCCGTCAAAGCCGCGTTTGAAGATGTGGCATGGCAGCAGCAGATGCGAACGCAGCTCGATACTGAGAGCGCCCGTCTGGTAAGTCTCTTGCAAGCACACGGTTTCGCCACGCACAGCACACCGCTCTTCGCATGGACCGACGACGCACGCGCCACCGCCCTGCATGAAGCGTTAGCGCAACGCGGCGTGTGGACACGCATCTTCACAGCAACGGGCAGCGTGCGTTTCGGGCTGCCTGCCAGCGACACGGAATGGACACGCTTTGAAGAGAGTCTGCGCGAGGCTGTTCGATGATTCGACTCTCGCGCTTCGTCATCGCCGCAGCACTTGGAGCGAGCACGCTGCACGCGCACGCCGCGATCACCGTCACCGACGACACCGGCGCGACCGTCACGCTGTCCGCTCCCGCACAACGCGTCATCAGTCTCGCGCCGCACGTCACCGAACTGCTGTACGCCGCGGGCGGTGGCGCGAAACTGGTCGGCGCCGTGTCCTACAGCGACTATCCACCCGAAGCGAAGCAACTGCCGCGTGTCGGCGACAACAAGGCGCTCGACCTCGAACGAATCGTCGCGTTGAAGCCCGATCTGATCGTCGTATGGCGGCATGGCAATGCGCAGCGCCAGCTCGATCGCCTTCGTGAGATGCATGTGCCGTTGTTTTTCAGTGAGCCGCATCATCTCGACGATGTTGCCGTGTCGCTATCGAAGCTCGGGCAATTGCTCGGCACCTCGCCGACCGCCGATACCGCAGCGGCGGCATACCGTCAGGACATCGCACGACTGCGTACGCACTATGCGGGCCGCCCGCCTGTCGGCGTGTTCTATCAGGTGTGGGATCAGCCGTTGATGACGCTCAACGGCGAACATATGGTCAGCGACGTGATCGCGCTATGCGGCGGCCGCAATGTGTTTGCGAAACTCGAACCGCTGGTGCCGACCGTCTCGACCGAAGCAGTGCTAGCCGCGAATCCGGAAGCGATCGTCACCGCGGCACCCGGCGCAACCAAACCGGACACCGCCTTGCCGCAACTCGATACATGGCGCGCGTGGCCGAGCCTTAAAGCAGTGGCGAACAACAATCTGTTCGCCATCGACGGCGATCTGATCAACCGGCCGGCGCCTCGTATAGCGCAGGGGGCAAAGCAAATGTGCGAAGACCTGGAGCTAGCGCGCTCGCGCAGGAAGAACGGCACGCAGTGATACCGCTGCGAAAGCTGTGAAGCAGGCAGCGCCGCGTTAGCGCGAGACGGCGTCCGCCCGCTTGAACGGCCAGCGTTCGAATTCGGAAAGCCGCAGCCGATAGCGCGCAACATTACCCAGGTAGAGTTGATCGAGATCGGACTGAATCGCATCGACGAACGAAGATACCTCCGCCGCATCCACCTGATTCTGTGCGAGCGTTTCAATCTCACCGCGCGTACCAGCAAGGCCGCCGCGAATCACCTCCTGCACGACCTGTATCAACGCATTGCGATACTTGAGGCGAAACGCGTCCGGCTCGCCGATAGATTGTCGAATCGCCAGATAACGCTGACACGAGCGCTCGTACGCCCAGATGAAGACATCGCGCAACAACTCGACGCGATTGGCCTCGTACACCCCGAGCGTGCCGTCGACGTAGGCCTTTGCGGGAACGTCGATGAACGACAGCGGACACAGATTCTGCCGGATCAGCGGGATATTCGCGGTCAGACGCGAGACCCGTTTGTTGACGTCTTCGAACGGCTGCAGATAGGGCAGATGCACCATGCTGAAGAAAGCCTGCTCGAAAGGATCGTCGATCTGGGCGGCCTTGTTCAACACCGCCTCGAAGCATTCCGCGATTTGCTGCGGTACGGCGAGCGGAAAAAATACGGTGCCGCTGATCTCCACTTCGCGCGCGCGCAAACGGCCGCTGGCGAACGGGTCGGACATCAGGTTGTCGGAGAGAATCGCGTGCAGATTCAGTACGGTGAATCGATTGAAGCCCACTTCGTCCGCGCTCTCGACGATCATTTCGATCGCGGCCTTGTGGTTCAGGATCATCTGCGTTTCCTGAGCGTCCTTGCCTTCCGCAATATGCCCTTGCTCGATCAGCCGCACGGTGTCGAGCCGCGTGTAGGTATTGCCCTCGAGCCGCGACGACGCCCACGACAAATCGATCAGAAGCCGGCTCATGATGTCGCGTGCGTATGTGCCGGCCGGCCGCACATCCGCCGACGTGCGGCCCCATTCATGCAGCCGTTCACGCTGCGCTTGCGATAGATACGCATCCTGATTCGGACGATAGCTTTCGAGAAACGCACGGTTATAGCCGACCGGCCGGCGCTCGTGCAGCGGCCGGTTCACTTCCGCGCGCACCTCGAGGCCCGCACTCGATACGGGCACGTAGGCCTCGCCGGAAGTGCTTGCGCCAGCGATAGGCTGGGTGGGGGAAACAGCCACGGCAGGAGCCGCAGCCTGCTTGTAGGACACTGCCCGGCCGGCACCTTCCGAGACGATCCGGCCCGTTTCGAGCAACACGTCAAGACGACGTTGCAGCGTACGGCGTTGCATGGGATGGCGGCGCCCGGCAAGTGCCGCGGCAAGCGCACGAACGCCTCGCCCCTCGGCGCTTGCCGCGATGAGCTGCTCGATCAGATCCAGTTCCTGCTTGATGCCACTGCTGTTCACACGCGCCACCTCTTGCCAATGTGTCGCGATAACCCCTAATCGCGACACTTTTCATGGCATTGTGGCACAAATCGCGCGAATCGCGACACTTTTTTCGTCTAAAAGTGTCACTATTTCTGTTTTCGCGACAAATTCCCTGAAAAAGTGTCACGAATAAGGCTGGACTGACGCGATTCGGCGGACTGCGGGAACCAAGCTTCTTCCCTCACACATTCCACCTCACCAACGACCACTGCTGCGTCTCATCATCCCTGCGCAGCCAGACAACCCCTGCCATCTCCAACGACCAGCGCAGACAGCTTTCCACCGGCACCTCCAGCACCAGCGAAGCGATCACCCGTATGACGCCGGCATGCGTGACCACGTACGCGGGCGACAACTCGCGCGTCAGCGCAAACGCGTCGAACCACGCTCGCACCCGCGCGACGAATTGCGCGACGCTCTCGCCGCCATGCGCACGCGCGTGCTCGAAGTTGGCCGCCCAGGCGTCGAGCAGTTCGCGATCGATTGCGTCCCAACGCTGCTCCTCCCAATCGCCGAAATTCATTTCCTTCAGACGATCGTCGTGACTGAGCGCGCAACCGAAATCGTTCGCCATGACCGCAGCTAGTGTCGCGCAACGCGTCAACGGACTCGACATCAGCACACGCGGCGGCGGTATCTGCAAGGTCGCCAGTTTCAGCGCAAGAGCACTTGCCGATATCTCGACGTCTTCGGCGAGCGCTACGTCGCTGTGGCCGTAGCACACCCCTGAATCGAGCGCGACGGCAGGATGACGGATCAGGACGATATCCATGCGAGCCCCACGAGGTAGATGCTCAGTTCAAAGATCTGTTGCGCGAAGCCGAGGCAGTCGCCGGTGTAGCCACCAATGCGTCTGACGAAATAGCGGCCCAATGCAAAGCGCAACGCCACCAGTATGACAAGCGTCACGCAGGCGAAGCGCCAATTCGGCGAATCCAGCAAGTTCGGCCAGAGCAACAACGGCAGACCGAACACCGCGGCGCAGAGCAACGCGGGGCCGCTCAAGCGTTGCGCAACCGGTTTGGCTTTGCCTTCGGCTCGCACGTAGTCGAGTGTGGCCAGATAGCTGATGGCGAACACACGGCTCGCGGCATGCGCTGCAATCATCAGACTTGCGGCGCGCATCGGCGGCAACGCGGTGAGCGTTTGCCACTTCAGTGCTAGCGCAATCACGAGCGCGATGGCGCCGAAAGCGCCGATGCGCGAATCATGCATGATGCGCAACACGTCCTCGCGCGTATAGGCGCCACCGAACGCATCGACACAATCGGCGAGTCCGTCCTCGTGAAAGGCGCCGGTGACGAGAAGCGACACCGCCATCGACAGAAGCACCGCCACGCCCGCGGGAAAGACATGCAACGCCGCGAGATAGACCAGCGCGCTCAATCCACCGACCAATAGACCGACGAGCGGGAAATAACGCGCCGCCGCATTCAGATAGTGCGGCTCATAGCCGACCCAGCGCGGCACAGGCACGCGCGTGAAATAGCCGAGTGCCGTGAAGAAATAGCGGAGTTCAGCGAGCGGATTCATGAGTGAGCCGGACGCACGCTTCTGTATGACTGCGCTTCGTATAACGGCTCACGCATCGCGATTGGCGACACCGGCCGATTCGAAGCTGGCCATTTCGTTAATGAACGCCGCTGCTGCGCGCAGCAACGGCACCGCGAGTACCGCGCCGGTGCCTTCGCCGAGACGCATATCGAGCGAAAGCAACGGCAGCGCACCGAAATGATCGAGCATGCGCCGATGCCCCGCCTCGTTCGACGCATGCGCGAACACACAATACTCGCGGACGTTCGGTGCGAACGCATCGGCCACCAGCAACGCCGAGGTCGCGATGAAACCATCGACGAGGATCGTCATACGCGCTTGCGCGGCAGCGAGATAAGCCCCCACCATCATGGCGATTTCAAAGCCGCCGAAGGTGGCGAGCACGTTGAGCGGATCGCTGGACGCCGCGTGATGCGCGACTGCAGAGGCGAGTACGTTGCGCTTTTTTGCAAGCCCCGCGTTGTCGAGACCGGTCCCGCGGCCTACGCATTCGTCGATCGGCACGCCGCACAAGCGGCTCATCAGACACGCGGCCGACGACGTATTCGCAATGCCCATTTCGCCGAAGCCAATCACATTGGTGCCGAGCGCCGCGTGATGCCGCACGCGAGCCGCGCCCGCCTGCATCGCGGTCAGCGCCTGTTCATGCGTCATGGCGGGTTCATGCGCGAAGTTGCGCGTGCCGGCTGCGACCGGAATGTCGATGAGCCCCTCCGTCGACGGCAGCGGCGTGGCAATGCCTGAGTTGACCACTTCGAGTTCGACGCCGGAGACGCGGCTCAACGCATTGATCGCCGCGCCGCCCGTGAGAAAGTTAGCGACCATTTGCGCGGTCACCGCTTGCGGATACGGACTCACACCTTCCTGCGCAATACCGTGGTCACCGGCGAACACAATCATCGCAGGACGTGCGACTGTGGGGTGCGTCGTACGCTGGATCAGCCCCATCTGGCGCGCGAGCGTTTCCAGCCGCCCAAGACTGCCGGGCGGCTTGGTCTTGGTATCGATGATGTGTTGCAGTTCGGCACGTAGCGTTTGATCGAGCGGTTCGACTTCGGTCAATCCCGCCAATCCCGGCAATCCTGGTAAAGAAGTCATAGACGTTTCTAGAAAAGGGAGTGTTTTTATCAAGCGCTTAGCCTGCTGACGTGTCATGCGCCGCAGGCGATTCGTGACGCGAGCGCGGCGCGGGAATCAGCGCCTCATGCTCGCCGTCGCGAATCAGAATCAACGGATAGCCGAGCGCACGGCTCGTCAGCGTCGGCGTTAGCACGTCGTGCACCGGCCCGGCATACGCACCGCCGTTGCCGTCGAGCAGCAACGCATGCGTTGCGAAGCGCCGCGCCAGGTTCAAGTCGTGGCACGAAAACATCACTGTACGCCGAGGTTCGCGTGTCCAGGCGGTCAGCGCTTCGAGACAGTCGATCTGATGGTGCAGATCCAGATGCGAGAGCGGTTCGTCGAGCAGCAACAACGGCGCCTCCTGGCACAACACCGCCGCGAGAGCAACGCGTTGACGTTCGCCACCGGAAAGCGACAGCACGTCGCGCGCAGCGAATGCGGCGAGGCCCAAGACGTCCAGTGCGGCATGCGCGGCCGCGCGATCGGCCTCGCCCTCCCAACCCCAGCCGGTCAAATGCGGAAAGCGGTTCAGCATCACGATGTCGAGCACGGTCGCGCTGAAGGCGTCCGCAGCGCTTTGCGGCATCAGCGCGCGACGCTGCGCGAGCGGCAATGGCTGCCAGTCGGCGAGACGCACGCCGTCGAGTTCGACATGACCCGCCGATGGCGGCGCCAGACCGGCAAGCGTGGATAGCAAGGTCGTCTTGCCCGCGCCGTTGGGGCCCGCGATGCACCAGATCTCGCCCGCATAGAACGTATGCGTGAATGCGTCGAGCAAGGTGCGCATGCCCGCACGCAAGGTCAGGCGTTGCACGCTAAGCGCCGAATGCGGAGCGTTGTGTGCGTTCATCATCGGCGCCTGCGCAACAGCATCCACAGGAACACGGGCACGCCGACGATCGACGTGATCACGCCGACCGGCAATTGCGCGGGTGCGATCACCGTGCGCGCAATCAGGTCCGCGCCCATCACCGCGACACCGCCACCGAGCGCCGCTGCGGGCAGCAGCATGCGCTGATCGTTACCGAAGGCGAGCCGCAGCATATGCGGCACGACGAGCCCGACAAAACCGATCGTGCCGGCTGTGGTCACCGCCGCGGCTGCCGCCAGCGACGCCACCAGATACACGCGCAGGCGCAGCGGCATCACCGCAACGCCGAGCGCCTGCGCGGCGGCGTCGCCCCGCAGCAGCACGTTCAGACGCGGCGCAGCGGGTACGATCGCCATCAGCACGACGACGAGCGCGGCGAGCGCCGTCCATGGCACCGCGCCGCCGTTCAGATCGCCGGTCAGCCAGAACAACATGCCGCGCAGCCGATTGTCCGGCGCAAGGTTAAGCAACAGGGTAATGACAGCGCCCCAGCCGGCCGCGATCACCGCACCAGTCAGCAGCAAACGCGGCGACGTATCCTGCGGCTCGCCCCGCCACAATTCACGGCGTGCGAGTCCGAGCACCAGCAGGATCGACACGAATGCGCCGGCGAATGCGCTGGCGTCGACGATCCACCACGCACAACCGGCGATCATCGCGACCAGCGCGAACGTTGCCGCGCCGCCCGACACGCCTAATACATAGGGTTCAGCCAACGGGTTGCGCAACAGCACTTGCAGCAGCGCACCGGCCAGCGCAAGCAACGCGCCGCACGCGAAGCCGGCCAGCGCGCGCGGCAAACGCAGCGTGCGCACGATCTCGCCGGCAAGATCGCCGGACGCCACATGCGACGCGTGCGACGGCAGCAACGCCGCCAACACGCGCGCCGGCGCGAGCGACACACTGCCCAGTGCGAGCGACGCCATCAGCACAACCAGCGCGATTGCCGCGAGCACGAGCCAGATCGCGGCCGCGCGCTTTGCGCTCATCACGCGCAACGTGGTCGTGGGCATCGGGCTCGAGCTACGGTTCATCGGCACGTTCTCATGCAAGTACGTTCGTCATTGCTGCTGCCAACCGACCGTGACATACGCACCGCGCCGCGGCGAGTTATACGAGTAGGCCGTTTCATAGTCCTTGTTCAACAGGTTCTGGATCTGCGCGGCGACGTACCATGCCTTCGTGATGTTGTAGCGCGCCGACAGATTCACCACGCCATACCCACCCAGCGTGCCGCTGCTATCTTCGCGGGCGCCGCTGACAATCCACTCGCCGCCGACACGCCACCCGGCAATGCTGCGATTCACCGCCAGCGACGCGAAGCGCCTTGCACGCCGCACGAGATCGGTATCACTATCGAGGTCGACAGGATTCTGCAGCGTCACCGACGCACGCACATCCGTCTTGCCCACATGGCCGCTCCACGATCCCTCAAGCCCCTGCACCTTCGCACGGCCGACGTTCTCGGCCAAAAAGATGCCGGGCGTAACCTGCTCGTAGTCGATCAGATTCGAATAACGCGTCTGGAACGCGCTCAGACGCATCACGCCAAGCGCGTTCGATGCGTACTGCAACGCTGCTTCGATCGAATGGCTGCGCTCGGGCTGGATCGACGGATTGCCGCTGAGCGGATAGTACAGATCGTCGAAGCTCGGCGCGCGGAACGAATCCGAATAGCTTGCAGTCGCCTTCCAATGCTCGGTGATGTCGAAACCGTAGGCGAGATAGTAACTGTTCGCCCCGCCGAAATCGGAATACTGATCGCGCCGCACGTTGGCCTGAATCTGATTGCGCCCAAAGCGCCCCGTGTAGCCGACAAAGCCCGAATCCACATGCCGGTCGGGCGCAGTGAATGTATCCGAGTCGAGGCTCTGATCCAGATGCTCATAGCCGACCTGCAGTTTCTGCTGCGCGGCGAGCGCAAAATCGTTCTGCCACGTGTACTGGCGATTGTCAGTATCGAAGCGGCCGTTGTAGACGCCGTTGGTATTCGACACGCTGCGGTCGTCGCCTTCGGAAACGATGAAGTGCGTGGTCCACCAGTCGGTCAGTTTGCCGTTCGCGAACACCGACATCTGGCGCACTTTGCTGTAGAGGTTGTTCAGATCGGTCGGCACACCGTACGCGTTGTCATAGCTGTTATTGCCGTTCGACTGGAAATAGGTGGCGCCCGCGTCCCACTTGTCGCTGAACTTGTGACGCAGCGAAGCCGAGATGCTTTCGTTCAGATAGCCGTTCGCGTTCGGATTCGCGTTGGGCGCCTGCGACGGATTGAGCGAGGAGAAGCCGTCGTCTTTCGAACGCGCGAGCGAAATGCTGAAGGTGGTGTTGCCGTCTTTATCCAGCGAGCCGTTCACGCCGGCCTGCTGCGTCTGCGTGTGATAGCTGCCATAGCCCACCGAAAAATTGAAACGCGGCGGATGGTCGCCGCCGTCTTTGGTGAACACCTGCACCACGCCGCCAATTGCGCCGGAGCCGTAAAGCGCGGACACGTTGCCATTCACCACTTCGACGTGATCGATCTGGTCGAGCGGAATCTGCGCGAGTTGCGGCGCGCCCAGGCTCACGGAATCGACCCGCACGCCGTCGATCAGCAGAAGCGATTGCGTCGACGACGCGCCGCGCAGAAACAGGCTCGTCGTGGAACCCGGACCACCGGTGCGCGAGATTTGCGCGCCGGGCGCGAGTTGCAGCAGGCCGGGCAAATCGGTCGCGGTCGTATCGGCGATGTCCTGCTGGTCGAACAGCGTGGTCTGCGGGATCGCATCGGCGAGCGGTTGCGGCCCGCGCTCCGCGGTCACGACAACGGGCGACAACACCGCGGCTGACGAACCGCTCGCCCCCGTATCGGCAGAAGAAGATGACGACGAGGACGGTGACGCAGAAGAAGCAGTAGCTTGAGCATGCACGACGAGCGGCAGGCTCGCAAAGGCGAGCAACGCCGCGCGAGCGATAGGGGACAGCATGGGATGACATTCCTGTGGATAGCGTGCGCGGCCCGCTTCCCCGCGGGCCGATGCGTAACGAGGCGCCCGCGTTGTTTTACGTTTGCGCGGGAACGAGCCTCTCCCTCTGGCCGGTATCCGGGCTGGCGACACATCGATCCCGCCTTCCCACGCGTGACGCGCAGTGGCACACTCGCGTGTTAAGCATCAAACACGCGATCAGGATCGACCTGCATGACGAATGCGGTCGCTTACCGTTGCGGGGGCAGCGCAGGTTGGCGCGTTCAGGCGAAGCGCGCGCCCTGCTTCCCGTTTAACTGCGCACGCTGTGGAAAAGCGCGCGCGGGCACCAAAGTGCGGCCAGTTTAGGAGCGGCCCTCGGGTCCGTCAAGAATGGTTAATCCGTGCGCAAACTGTTCTGTTAAGTGCAGGTTATTGTCCGATGCATGAGTTGTTTTTCATCATATGGTCGATAAAAGGCGGCACAAAGCGATGTTGTTACGTCTCGAAACGAGACAATTGTCGGAACCTGCGACATTCCGCGCTAAAATGCGATGTCTTTAGAGGACGCAGCAGATGCTCACCGAACTCGAAACACTTTCACAGAATATCGGCAAGCTGATCACGATCAGCCAACGCCACAATGAAGCGCGGCTCGCGCTCGAAGATCAGCTCGCCCAAACGCGTGCCGAAGCCGAGGCCACGCGCACGGAACTCGCGCTGATGCGCGAGGAGCGCGATGCGCTGCAGGCGGAACGCGACGCGCTGTCGGCAAAGATCGACGACGCACAGGTGCGCCTCAATGCGATCCTCGAAAAACTGCCGCGGGCCCGCGCGCACAGCGAGCCTGATAATCAGCTCGATCTGCTCGAGGCCGCGCCGCATGAGGAAGAAGCGGAGAGCGACGTCACCCGCCATGGAGAAAATGCATGACCACCAAGCAGATCGAAGTATCGATTCTCGGCGTGCCCTATCGTCTCGCCTGCTCGCCGGAAACTGAAGGCGCGTTGCTTGAAGCGGTTGCTCGCGTCGACGCCGAGATGTCGAAGATCCGCAATAGCAGCAACGTGCGCGGCACGGATCGCATTGCCGTCATGGCCGCGCTGTCGCTGGCATCAGAACTGCTTAAGCTGCAAAGCAGCGTGCGGCACGGAGAAGCATTTCCCGCTGAAGAAATCCGGCGTACAATGCACCAAATGAACGAGCAACTGGGTACTGTGATTCAGCAGTACAGCATGTAAAAGTATCTTGTAGCCGGTCCTGAGATCGGCTGCGGATTCAAACGAGGTGCATGAGCAAAGATTCATGCAAACGTCTTGAATTCAATCGGTTTGACTTCCCTGCCTGGTTCGCCAAGGTCATATATTCCTTGAACCAATGCCATGTGCACGGTTGTGGAAATTTGTAGCACGGGTGTGCGCGTCACTCTGTCTGATGTACCCGAAGTGCTGCTAACTGCGACCAATTCTGAACTCCCGGTTCAGGATGCCGGCCTAGCGGCTAAGGCGGGGACCTTATTCAAACGGCATCGGACTTCGGTTCGGTGCCGTTTTTTTTTGGGCCTCGATTTTTCTTGCTGTATCAAACCTTTAACGTTCAACTCGATTCATGCGCTACTGGCTAATGAAGTCCGAACCGGACGAAGCAAGCATCGACCATCTCGCAGAGGCACCGCACCACACGTTGCCGTGGACCGGCGTGCGCAACTATCAGGCGCGCAACTTCATGCGCGACATGATGCAGGTCGGCGACGGTGTGCTGTTCTATCACTCGAGTTGCCCGGAGCCGGGCATTGCGGGGCTCGCGGAGGTATCGTCCACCGCGTATCCGGACCCCACTCAATTCGACAAGAAGAGCCCCTACTACGACCCGAAGTCGTCGCAGGAAACGCCGCGCTGGCTACTCGTCGATGTTGTGTTCAAGAAGAAGATCCCCTTGATTCCGCTTGCCGCGCTGCGCGAGCATGAAGAATTGAAGGACATGCGTGTGCTCGTCAAAGGCAACCGCCTGTCGATCACACCGGTGACCGAAGCTGAATGGCGCTTCATCACCAAACGTCTTGTTTGACCTTGCATACGCGCATGTGACCCGTTGCCGCTTGCGTCACGCGCATGTCCGTGCGCCGATGAACACAAACGTTCAGCAAACGTCAAATTAGGGAACCAAGCTCAGGTTACAAGCGCCTAACGGACTCGCAAACGTTGTGCCACCGCATGACGTTCGCTCCAATCGTGCACAACCTGTTCAAGCAAGGAGTCCAAGAATGACGAAAAACACCGCACGTGCACTCGCTCTCGCTCTCGTATGCGCCGCGCCTGCTGCGCTCGCGTTGACGCCGGCCATGGCCCGCGCGCAGGGCGTGACGCAATATCAGCCCGCGGGCGTGCTGTCGCTGAATGCGCAAGCAAGCTCGGAAGTGCCGCAAGACGTCGTCGATATCACGCTGTTCTATGAGCAGGAAGCGAGTGATCCGTCCGTGCTCACCTCCACGCTGAATCAGCGCGCCGATGCGGCGCTGCAAAAAGCCAAGGGCGTGAACGGCGTAACGGCTCGCACTGGCTCCTTCTCGATCTACCCGTCCACCGATCGTGACGGCCGCATTTCCGCATGGCGCGGCCGTACTGAAGTTGTGCTTGAATCGCACGACTTCGCCGCGGCGTCGAAGCTCGCGGGCCAGATGGCATCGATCATGCAGGTCGGCAACGTGCAGTTCTCGTTGTCGCCAGAAGCGCAGCGTGCCGCGGAGCAGAAGCTCACCGGCGAAGCCATCAAGTCGTTCCGTGAGCAAGCCGCTTCGTCAGCGCAGGCATTCGGCTACAACGGCTATTCGATTCGCGAGGTCAACGTCGGGCACAACGGTGTCATGCCGCGCCCAATGATGATGATGAGCGCACGCGCAATGGGTGCCGATGCGAAGGCATCCGCGCCGGTGCCGATTGAAGGCGGAACTTCGACTGTCACGGTCAATGTGTCGGGCTCGGTGCAGATGAAGTAACGCGTTTTACACCAGATGTCCTGCTGTAAAAGAAAAAGCCACGGCATGCCGTGGCTTTTTTTGTTGGCTTCTCACTACGATAAAACGTAGCGCTCAGTTTGCGCCGACTGGCTGCGCCGGTTCACGCCGCGCACGGCGATAGGACCACACCAGTATCCCGATGCCCACGAGGATCATTGGCAGCGAGAGCCATTGGCCCATCGAGAGACCCATTGCCAGGAGCCCAAGGAAATCGTCCGGCTCACGCGCGAATTCCACCGTGAAACGCGC
Organism: Paraburkholderia aspalathi; assembly: GCF_905220735.1. Taxonomy (NCBI): domain Bacteria; kingdom Pseudomonadati; phylum Pseudomonadota; class Betaproteobacteria; order Burkholderiales; family Burkholderiaceae; genus Paraburkholderia; species Paraburkholderia aspalathi. The sequence goes on along the minus strand of NZ_CAJNBA010000005.1, from coordinate 555,352 downwards.
GAGACCGTAGCCGATCAGGAACATTGCGGAAATCGCGCCCAATGGCTTCGGTTTGCGCGAGAAGAAGAACAGCACGAAGAACAGCGCCACGCCTTCGAGCGCGATCTCATACAACTCCGACGGATGACGCGGCAGCATGTGATATTGCGCGAACACTTCGTTCAGATGCCATTGCGCGGCCAGTTGCGGATGAGTGGTGAGCCACGTGGCGTCGTCCGGCGCGGCGCCGGGAAACAGCATGGCCCAGGGTGCCGACGGATCGGTCACACGGCCCCACAACTCACCGTTGATAAAGTTGCCGAGGCGCCCAGCCGCGAGCCCGGTCGGCACCATCGGCGCGACGAAATCGGTGACCTGCAGCCACGAGCGCTTGCGCTGATAGGCGAACAGCACCATTGCCAGCGTGACGCCGAGGAAGCCGCCGTGAAACGACATACCGCCTTCCCACACCTTGAAGATGTCGAGCGGATGCGCGAAGTAAAAGCTCGCCTTGTAGAACAGCACGTAGCCGAGCCGGCCGCCGAGGATCGTACCGAGCACGCCGTAAAACAGCATGTCGTCGATATCTTTAGCGGTCCAGCCTTGCGCGGCGACGTACGGCAAACGCAGCCGCAAGCGGCCGACGACGATCGCCGCGATGAACGCAACGAGGTACATCAGTCCATACCAGCGCACAGCAAGCGGCCCCAGATGAATGGCAACGGGGTCGAAATTCGGGTGAATGAGCATCGTGTTGTTATGGGCAGTTCAGGTTCAGAAGCGGATTTCTAGTCGGGTTTCAAGTAGCAGCCGGCGGTGTGCGCGTCATGCGGCGCATGCGTTGGACGGTTCCGCTTGCAATGCGTTCGCGGCAGCGGCTCACCTAAGCTCGCCTAAACACGAGGCGCCGAGAACTGCGCCTCCATGGTGGCCGCGTGCGCCCGCACGATCTCGATGAAGCCGGCCAGCACCGGACTCACCTCCGCCGTGCGCCAAACCAGCCCCGTCTCGATCGCCGGCACCGATTCGGAGAGCGGCCGGTACACGACACCCGTGCGGCGCAGATTACGCAACGATTGCGGCACCAGTGCGACGCCCATCCCGGCCGACACGAGGCTCACGATCGTCTGCATCTGGATCGCCTCCTGGCCGACCCGGGGCGCGAGGCCCGCCACGCCGTAGCAATCCATAATGATGTCATAAAAGCCTGGCGCCAGACGTCTTGGGAAGATCACGAGCGGCTCGTCGGCGACGTCGCGCAGGCTGATGGGCGTATCCAGCCACTCCGCGGGCGAGTCAGCCTTGGAACCTGCGGCGCTGCCCACTCGCTTCGCCATGTCCGTCGACATCGCGATCACCAGCGGCTCGCGGGCGATCGGCAGCCACGAGAGCTGGGTGGCATGGCGCGACGGTAGCGGCGCGATCACGAGGCCTGCGTCGATGCGCCCGGCCACCAGTTCGTCGATCTGCACGTCGCTGGTGGCTTCGGTCAGTTCGAGGCGCACCCGCGGATGGCGCGCGCCGAAATCGCGCAGCAGCAGCGGCAGCAGGCCGTAATCGGCCGTCGAGACGAAGGCCAGCGAGAGCGCCCCGGCCTCGCCTCGCGCGAGGCTCTGCGCCAGCGGCCGCAGCCCCTCGGCGCTCGCCAGCAGGCGCTGCACTTCGGGCAACAGGTCAGCGCCCACCGGAGTCAGCTCCACCGAGCGCTTGGTGCGCGCGAACAACTCGACGCCGAGCGTGTCCTCCAGCGCCCGAATCGCCTGCGACAATGGCGGCTGCGTCATGGAAAGACGCACGGCCGCCCGCCCGAAGTGCTTTTCTTCAGCGACGGTCACGAAATAGCGCAATTGGCGCAGGTCAGGAGTCGTAGGCAACATGATTAATATATTTTACGACCTAATCGAGCCTGAATAATATATTGGACACGCGCTTCGCAAAACTGCACCCTTGCGCAACGCGTCGGAACTAAACTGAACTGACCAGAACCGCCGTATCGGCCGACGCCGCCGGCAACGCATTGCAGCGTCACCGCAAGCCTCTGCGGCAGCACCTAAGTCCCGCACACGCAGCACGGATCAAAACAAAACAGATTGGAGTTCCCCATGGCATACAACCGTCGTTCGAAGAACATCACGCAAGGCGTGGCGCGCTCACCGAACCGCTCGATGTACTACGCACTCGGCTACGAAAAGGCCGACTTCGACAAGCCGATGATCGGCATCGCCAACGGCCACTCGACCATCACGCCGTGTAACGCCGGCCTGCAGCGACTGGCCGACGCGGCCGTCGCCGCGGTCAAGGGCGCCGACGCGAATCCGCAGATCTTCGGCACGCCGACGATTTCGGACGGCATGTCGATGGGCACCGAAGGCATGAAGTATTCGCTCGTGTCGCGCGAAGTCATCTCCGACTGTATCGAGACGTGCGTGCAAGGCCAGTGGATGGACGGCGTGGTGGTGATCGGCGGCTGCGACAAGAACATGCCGGGCGGCATGATCGGCATGCTGCGCACCAACGTGCCGAGCATCTACGTGTATGGCGGCACGATCCGTCCGGGCAACTGGAAGGGCACCGACCTGACCATCGTGTCCTCGTTCGAAGCCGTGGGCGAGTTCACGGCCGGCCGCATGTCGCAGGAAGATTTTGAAGGGGTCGAAAAGAACGCGTGCCCGTCTACGGGTTCGTGCGGCGGCATGTACACCGCCAACACGATGAGCTCGTCGTTCGAAGCGCTGGGCATGTCGCTGTTTTATTCGTCGACGATGGCCAATCCGGACCAGGAAAAGGTCGACTCGGCGGCCGAATCGGCACGCGTGCTGGTCGAAGCGGTCAAGAAGGATCTGAAGCCGCGCGACATCGTCACGAAAAAGGCGATCGAAAACGCCGTGGCCGTGCTGATGGCCACGGGCGGCTCGACCAACGCCGTGCTGCACTTCCTCGCCATCGCCCACGCGGCTGAAGTGGAATGGACCATCGAAGACTTCGAGCGCATGCGCAAGAAGGTGCCGGTGATCTGCAACCTGAAGCCGTCGGGCCAGTTCGTGGCGACCGATCTGCATAAGGCCGGCGGCATTCCGCAAGTCATGAAGATCCTGCTCGACGCCGGCCTGTTGCACGGTGATTGCATCACGATCACCGGGAAGACGATCGCCGAAGAACTGAAGGACGTGCCGAGCAAGCCGCGCGCCGACCAGCAGGTGATTTTCCCGATCGAGCAGGCGCTGTACAAGGAAGGCCATCTGGCGATCCTGAAGGGCAACCTGGCCGTCGACGGCGCCGTCGCCAAGATCACCGGTCTGAAGAACCCGGTCATCACGGGTCCGGCCCGCGTGTTCGACGACGAGCAAAGCGCGCTGGAAGCGATTCTGGCCGACAAGATCGTCGCCGGCGACGTGGTCGTGCTGCGCTACCTCGGCCCGAAGGGCGGCCCCGGCATGCCGGAAATGCTCGCGCCTACGTCCGCAATCATCGGTAAGGGACTCGGCGAAAGCGTGGGCCTGATCACCGACGGCCGCTTCTCGGGCGGCACGTGGGGGATGGTGGTCGGTCACGTGGCGCCGGAAGCGTTCGTGGGCGGCACGATCGCGTTCGTGCAGGAAGGCGACTCGATCACGATCGACGCGCACAAGCTGCTCCTGCAGTTGAACATCGACGACGCCGAACTAGAACGCCGCCGCGCTGCATGGCAGCAACCGAAGCCGCGCTACACGCGTGGCGTGCTGGCGAAGTACTCCGCGTTGGCGCTGCCGGCCAACAAGGGCGCAGTGACGGGCTAAGCGGGCAGAGCGCACTACGCTGATCCGCCTCGATTCACCTCGAGTCGCCGGGGCCAACGCCTAGCATCGCTCGACGCCACATCGGTTGCGTCAGTTACGAAAAAGCGCAAAGGGGCGCACGGGAAACCGTGCGCCCCTTTCCTTTTATAATGCGTGCACCACGAGTCGGGCACCTGCACCGACGGAGACCAGAATGAAATCAATGTCGTATGCAGCGCTCGCGTCGGCCAGCGTGCTGAGCGCTATGTTAAGTGCCGGCAGTCCGGCGGCGCACGCGGAGGTGCCCGCCGCCCTCGCGCTTGCCCAGCAACAGAACTGCATGAGCTGCCACTCGGTGACGCGTCCGTTCATGGGACCGGCACTGCATGACGTCGCCTCGAAATATGCCGGCCGCGAAGATGCCGCGACCTATCTGAAGCACAAGATTCTGGACGGCAGCACGGGCGTGTGGGGCGCGGTGCCGATGCCCGCGAATACGCAACTCACGCCCGATCAGGCGGCTACGCTGGCGAGCTGGGTGCTGACGCTCAAATAATCACACTTAAACGAAGACTCAAATGAACGCCGCTTGATGAAAGCGGTGAGCGCGCCCGTAGCGCGGCGCGCCCTCAGCCACGATCAGGCGCTGCCCGAGCGCCGCGCGATCTCCTGATCGACCGCTTCCCTGACCCAACCGGTCAATTCAGTCTCCAGCGCCAACGCGACTTCGCGTGTGATCTGGTTGACGAGCCAGGATGTGTGATCCTGCAACGCATCGCGGCAACGCGCTTCGATGATGCCGCGCCCGTCGCCCGTCAGAAAACCCGCGAACCGTCCGCGCAGACGTTCGGCGATGACATCGGCATCGAGGTTCGGTTGCGGCTGCGTTTCGTAAGCGATATCCGGCGGCACGATCGTACCCGCCTCGATCGGCGCATGCGGTTCAGCCCGATCGAAGACGCCTGCTGACGGCGCCATGGCCGGCTCATGCCCGTGCCGGTGATCGGAAGCGTGGTGTGCCCTCGAACGCTTTTTCGGGTGGGCGTGGTGCTCGGCAGGATGCGCTTCCTCCGACACGTGCGCGGGCTCCGGCGCGAGCGTCGGCTCCTTTGGCGCATGCTGGGATTCTGGCGCAGGCGCAGGCACCGGCTCAGGCTCGTGTGTGGGTTCCGGCGTAAGGACCGGTTCTTGCGCAGTGGCGGGATCGGACACTGGCTGGGTAGCCGGCGCCGCTGCGCCGCCCTCCGCCTGGCGCGCCTGGGCGGGATTGCCCGGCACGAGAATCTCGTTCAAAACCGGGATCGAACTATCGTTAGGATCGGACACGCGCGCTCTCCGTGTTTGAGTCCAAGCCGAGGCAGGCCGCGCGCGCGTCGAATCCATCCGACAAAAACATCACGCGACGCGGGCGAAATAGGACCCGGCTGGGGGCCTAACTGCCTTGCTTGTAGTTGTTCAAAGCATAGCCGCGATCGCGATAGAAACGATAGCGTTCGCGGCCAGCCGCGAGTTCGTCGTGTGCGTTACCGACCACTTCCAGCAATCTTTCGAAGCGGGCGAATTGCGCCGGCACCGTGGCGCCGAGATTGAGCAGCACCTGATGATGCGGCACATCATCGAGGTTCGAGGCCAGCACGATTGGCGTTTGCGCGGCAAGCGCCGTGCCCGCCATGCAGTGCGGCACGAAGTCGAGGGGTGAGAAGGTCCACAACTGCTCGTCGAAAGCCCGCAGACGCGCGGGCTCGGCCAGCACGATGGTCGGCTGGCCCGCCTGATACGCCTTGCGGATCAGGCGGCACGCATACAGCAGCGAATCGCCGACGTTCGAGTGAAAATCGATTCTCGTCATCGGCGGCTCCGCTTTGCGTCTACAGCAATGCCTGCAACCTTACTGCAATGCGTCATTGTGCAGCGCGACCGTCCGCGGCCCTATCGATCAGGAACTGCGCGAGCAAAGGCACCGGGCGGCCGGTGGCGCCCTTCGCCGCGCCGCTCTTCCACGCTGTGCCGGCGATGTCCAGATGGGCCCACGGATACGCGTCAGTGAAGCGCGACAGGAAGCACGCCGCCGTCACGCTGCCCGCCGGACGGCCGCCGATGTTCGCCAGATCCGCGAAATTCGACTTGAGCTGATCCTGATACTCGTCGTCGAGCGGCAGGCGCCAGGCCGGGTCGGAGGCTTCACGCGAGGCATCGAGCAGCTCGCCCGCCAGCGCGTCGTCTTTCGAGAACAGGCCGCTGTTGTGGTGACCCAGCGCGATGATGCAGGCGCCGGTGAGCGTGGCGATGTCGATCACCGCCGCCGGCTTGAAACGCTCGGCATAGGTCAGCGCGTCGCACAGGATGAGCCGGCCTTCGGCGTCCGTGTTCAGCACTTCGATCGTCAGGCCCTTCATGCTGGTGACGATGTCGCCCGGCTTGGTGGCGGTGGCCGACGGCATGTTCTCGACGGCCGGGATGATGCCGACCACGTTGATTTTCAAGCCCATTTCGGCGACGGCGCGCAACGTGCCCAGCACCGAACCGGCGCCGCACATGTCGTACTTCATCTCGTCCATGCCTTCGCCCGGCTTCAGCGAAATGCCGCCGGTATCGAACGTGACGCCCTTGCCGACCAGCACCACCGGCGCGGCTTTCGCGGCGCCGCCCTGGTACTGCAGCACGATGAACTGGGCCGGTTCGACCGAGCCGGCCGTGACCGACAGGAACGAGCCCATCTTCAGGGCTTCGCACTGCTTTTCGCCGAGCACTTCGACTTTCAGCTTCCAGTCTTTGGCGAGCTTCTTCGCGGTGTTGGCAAGATAGGTCGGCGTGCAGACGTTGCTCGGCAGGTTGCCGAGGTCGCGCGTCAGATCCATGCCATTGGCGAGCGCCGCGCCCTGCTTGGCCGCGAGCTTGGCGGCCTTCTCGTCGCCGGTGTTGACGCTGAACACGATGCGCTTCAGGGCGCGCGGCGCGTTGTCCGGCTTGCTCTTCATCTGCGTGAAGCGGTAGCTCAACTCGCGCAGCGCGAGGATCGCGGCGCGCACGCCCCAATCGACCGAGCGCTCGAGGATTGGCAGCTGGGCGAGCGTGAACGTAACCTGGACGATCTTGGTGCCGAGCAGTGCTCGCCAGGCGGCCCGCACGGCTTCGCCGTAGGCTTTCTGGCTGAAAGCATCCTGCTTGCCAAGGCCGACCAGCAGCACGCGCGAAGCGCCGATGCCTGAGACTTCATGCAGGAACAGGGTGGTGCCGGCCTTGCCGTCCATGTCGCCGGCCTTGATGACGCGGGTCAGGAGGCCCTTGGTGGCCGCGTCGATCTCCAGCGCAGCGCCCGAGAGCGTTTGCGACTCGAACACGCCGATTACGATGCAATCGGATTTCCCGGTCAGGAAACCGTTTGACGAGCCTTTGGTCCAATCACAGGCTTTTATGCTAAAGTCCATCGCGCTTGTCCTCGGATAAAATCTGGGCTTAGGATGAAAGCCGCAATTATCCGCTATTTTTCCCGCGGCGGCTGCACCGGAGGCGTGACGGGAACCAATCCGTACGTCACCGAGAGCGCCCCACCTCATCATCAATAATGATCTTCGAACGCTCCCTCCAGCGCGAACTCGCGTATACGGCTGGTGCCGTGTTCATGGTTCTCCTCACGCTCGTGCTGACGACGATGATGATCCGCATCGTCGGCCTCGCGGCCTCAGGCGAGATCGACCCGCGCGACGTGCTGGTCCTGATCGGCCTGACTGTGATCGGCTACCTGGCGATCATGCTCGTCGCGACCCTGTTCGTGTCGATCCTGTTCGTCCTGACACGCTGGTACAAAGACTCCGAGATGGTCGTGTGGCTGTCCTCCGGGGTCAGCCTGACGCAATTCATCAAGCCGATCGCCATTTTTTCCACGCCGATCATCATCCTCATCATGTTCTTCGTGTTCGTCGGCTGGCCGTGGTCGAACCAGCAGAACAAGCTGCTGCGCGCGCGCTTCCAGCAGCGCGACGAAGTCTCGCTGCTCGCGCCGGGTCAATTCCGCGAGTCGGCCACCAACCACCGCGTGTTCTTCATCGAGAAGATGTCGCCCGACCAGGCGCGTGTCGAGAACGTCTTCGTGACCAGTACGGAGAACGGCAAGGTCAACGTGGTCGTGTCGAAAACCGGCCACACCGAGACTCATAAGAACGGCGACCGCTTTGTCGTGCTGGAAAACGGCCGCCGCTATGACGGCGAACCGGGCCACCCCGATTTCCGCATCATGGAATTCGAACGCTACGGCCTGAAGATCCAGAGCCAGCCAGTCGTCAATACGCCCACTACCACCAGCCTGCCCACGCTGACGCTCCTGCGTAACCCTACCGATGAAAATCTCGCCGAGTTCGCCTGGCGCGCGGGGCTGCCGCTGATCGCGATCAACCTGATGCTGCTGGCGATTCCGCTCGCGCACCAGAACCCGCGGCGCAGCCGCACGATCAATCTGGTGATGGCCGTCCTGATCTATCTGACGTATTCCAATCTGTTGAACGTCGTGCAATCGTGGATCGAGCAAGGCAGGATGTCGTTCGCGGCTGGACTGGTGGGCCTGCACGTTGTCGTGGCGGTGATCGTCGCGTTCATCTTCTGGCTGCGCGTGCGCAACCGGCCGCTATTCACGCGGGCGATGTTCAGCCGTTCGCAGGGGAGCTGACCGATGCGCATCTATGAAAGGTACTTCGCGCGTCAGATCTATCTCACGTTCATCTTCATTCTGTTTGCGTTTTCGGGTCTGTTCTTCTTCTTCGACCTGATCAACGAACTGAATTCCGTCGGCCACGGCAACTACAAGTTCCAGTACGCGGTGCTGCGTGTCGCGCTGCAAACGCCGTCGCGCTTCTACGAAATCATTCCGGTTGCTGCATTGATCAGCGCGATCTACGTGTTCGCGCAGATGGCGGCGAACTCCGAATACACGATTTTCCGAGTGTCCGGCCTCGCCACCAATCAGGCGCTGCGCTCGCTCATGAAGATCGGCATTCCGCTGGTGTTCCTGACTTACCTGATCGGCGAAGTGGTCGGTCCGTACACGGATCAGTTGTCGGAACGCGTGCGGCTTGAGGCGTTGGGGTCGTCGGTATCGAGCAACTTCGAGTCCGGTGTATGGGTGAAGGACACGCTAACCGCGCGCGCGGACGGCGAGCAGGTGACGCGCTTCGTCAACGTCGGCGAATTGAAGCCGGACGCGACGATCAGCAACGTGCGCATCTACGAATTCGATTCGCAGTTCCGTCTCTCTAACGTGCGGATCGCGAAGAGCGGCACGTATCAGCCGCCGGGTCATTGGCAGCTGACCGATGTGACGGACACGCAACTGATCGACGTCCCCCCTCCTGCGGGCACGCCGGCAGATGCATTGAATCCGGTGTACCGTGCAAAGCAGGTGGCGTTGCCGGCGTATTCGCTGCGTTCGGAACTGACGCCGCAGATCTTGTCGGTGCTGTTGGTGTCGCCGGACCGGATGTCGATGTTCAACCTGTTCCGCTACATCCAGCATTTGACCGAGAATCATCAGGACACGCAGCGGTATGAAATTGCGCTGTGGCGCAAGCTGCTGTATCCGTTTGCGGTGTTCGTGATGCTGGTGTTGTCATTGCCGTTCGCGTATCTGCATACGCGTGCCGGCGTGGTGGGGGTGAAGGTTTTCGGCGGGATTATGCTGGGGATGAGTTTCCAGCTGTTCAATACGCTGTTCTCGCATATCGGCACGTTGAATACGTGGCCTGCGCCGTTGACTGCGGCTACGCCTGGGCTTGTTTATCTCGTGCTCGGGCTGGTCGGGTTGAAGTGGGTTGATCGCCATTAGGGGCCTTTGTCATGGCTACGCATGGACTTGTTTTGTTTGCGCATGGCGCAAGGGATGTGCGGTGGCGGGAGCCGTTTGAGAGGCTCGCTGAGAAGGTTCGCGCTGCGCGCGGCGCTGATGCCGGGGCGGTTTTGTTGGCTTTTCTTGAGTTGATGGAGCCGGATTTGCCTACTGCTGTTGGGGATCTTGTCTCCGACGGGTGCTCTGTTGTGACTGTTGTGCCTGTGTTTTTTGGGCAAGGTGGGCATGTGCGGAGGGATCTGCCGGAGGTGATTGAGAGGTGTCGGGGGGTGTATCCGGCTGTCGAGATTCGGTGTGCTGTTGCCGTTGGCGAGGATGAAGGGGTGTTGGATGCTGTTGCTGGGTATTGCCTTCGGCAAGGTTGATTTTTTGCCTGTGCGGCGCTTCTTTTCTGTTTGTCTGGGGCTTTGGCCTTTCCTTGTTCTGGCTTTCGTGCCTTTCCTTGCATTGTTAGTGGTCTATTAGCGTTGCCCCTGTGCGGGGCGGCACTTACTTTCTTTGCCGCCGCAAAGAAAGATAAGCAAAGAAAGCGGCTAGAAGCCCCTGCTAAGTGGGCACCGTGGTCTGCTACGGGTAGTGGTGCGACTGGAATCCGTGTCCTCCCGCGTTCCGCGTTAGTGACAAGGGACTCATCAGCTCCCACTCCGCACTACGTGCGTCGCGGACGGGTTTGCATTGGAAACCAAGGGCTTCGTTCAAGATCTATGGGAGCCGTCGGCTTCGCCTCGGCGACACGCCTCTGCGCTCTCCAGTGCCCCCGCCGCCTCAAATGACATGTCCGGTTGTGCTGAATCTTGGTTGCGGTTGCGGTTGTCGTTCCAACAGTGTTCTCGCACACTCCGCCTTGGCAGCAACGCAGTCATATCTCCAGATTAAGCCAGTCACGGCAAAACCATCTATTTACAACATAAAAAGGCGCTAGCGCCTTTTTATGTTCGTAGCCTAGTACCGCGGGTTTTTGTCAGTGTGCTGTTGCAATAGGGCGCGTGATCGTTTTAAAGCGTCCCTGCCTGTTGCGCAGTGTCCCCATTGCGCGCATGCCTCTGCAGTTCTCCGGTGCCCTCTGCGTGGCCTTCGCCAGAAGGTTCGCTGCGCGACGCGCGGTAATGCAGCTTTGAGGCACTCCCTTCGCATCAAGCGCGATGATCTGGTACAACTCGCGATCAATCTCGACTTCTCGCCGATAATCCTCACCAGTGTCGATCAGTACTTCCAGCAATTTTCGCTGACGATGCCGCTCTTCCCTCGTTACCGCCGGACTCCTGAATATCGAGGCCGCAAGCGTGACCAACTTGTCCAGTTGGCTTAGTTGCCGGTCAACAAGTCCGAAAGCGGACAGGGCAAGTTTTTCGTACTGAAGTGCGTCAACAGGTGGGCGCGATGTGGTTCGTGAATTCTTGACGGATTTACTCATGGCGCGATCTCCCTGAAACTTATCTGGACCGCCCGACGCACTAGCTTGTAGTTTGCAAAGTGGTGAGCGGGCTCAATGACAAGGTTGGCGACCGGTGCCAAACGAAAACCGGCAGGCCCGAAGGCCTCCCCATCACGGCCCGCCCATAAGACGCGCAGAGATCGACACAGACCTGCTGAGGCAGGTCTGCGTTTGGCAACAGGCCGCCAAGCCTGACCGTCGTTGTTTTGACGGCGAATTGAGTTTAAAACGTATCGTTTCGCGAGTGATCGCCTGCCTAGGCTAAAGAGCGTGGGAAACCATCATTTCCGAAATTTCCCAAACGCGCGCCCAAACACAGGACTACAGCACCGAAGAAACTTCACCAAAGAAACGGAGTATTGATAGACAACCGACGCGACGTCGCGCGAAGCGCGAGGGGGCAAACGCTTCCGGCGAGCACGAAGTGTGAGACGGGAAGTATGACGCCCTTGTCACTAACGCCGAATGCGAGAGAGCACAGATTCCAGATGCGCCACTACCCGTAGCAGACCACGGAGCCCACTTAGCAGGGGCTTCTAGCCGCTTTCTTTGCTTATCTTTCTTTGCGGCGGCAAAGAAAGTAAGTGCCGCCCCGCACAGGGGCAACACTAATAGACCACTAACAAATCAAGGAAAGGCACCAAAGCCAGAACAAGGAAAGGCCAAAGCCCTAAGAACACGGCCAAAACAAGCGCCGCAAAAGGCAAAACAAAAACCTCAAGCAGCCACCAACATCCCATCCGCGGAGCGCCCCACCTGCTGCCGAGCAGCAAACGCCTCCCCGATCATCAAAAGACTAGGCTGCGAAGCATCAAGCCACTGCTGAGCCTCGCCACAAGCGAGGCCCGAAAGCGTAAGAGTAAGCATCCGCTCACGAGGCGTACTACACGCCTCCACAATCGCCACAGGAGTCGCGCCATCGCGCCCAGCATCAATCAACTCTTGCGCTATCTCAGGCCCGCTATCCCGCCCCATATAGAACACGAGCGAATCCGCATTCACCTGCTCCCGAATCGCCGCAGTATCAGCCGCCCGGCTATGCGTAGCCAACGCAACACTGCGAGACACGCCGCGAAGCGTCAACGACCGCTTCAACGTCGCCGCACTGGCAAGCGCCGCCGTAATCCCAGGCACCACCTCATACTCGATACCCGCCGCCTCAAGCGCCCGCATCTCCTCATCAGCACGCCCAAACAACATCGGATCGCCGCCCTTCAACCGCACCACCACGTCGTGCTCAAGCGCCGCATCCACGATCTGCTTGTTGATGAACTGCTGCGCGGTCGACAACTGCCCGCACCGCTTGCCAACCGCAATCCGCCGCGCGTGGGAGGGTGCGTAGTCGAGCATTGCCGGCTCGACAAGCGCGTCGTGCAACACGACATCCGCCGTGCCGAGCAGCCGCGCGCCGCGCACCGTGATGAGATCCGCGGCCCCTGGCCCTGCACCGATCAGATACACCTTACCCATTCGCCTTAACCCCATTCGTCCAGTTCGTGCGAAACCCGAAGCCGCGAGCGCGCGTTAGTTGCCCAGTCGGTGACTCAAGCCGAAAATGCCCGGATCATCCCGGCCGCGACGGTGTGATGCGTCGCTTCGTCGATCAGCACGAATGCGCCCGTGCCCTGATGCGAGTCGTACACGTCGCACACCAGCGGCTTTTGCAACGTCAGCGATACGCGGCCGATGTCGTTCATCGTCAGGTCCTTGCGATCGGTTGCCTGCGACAACGTATGCACGTCGAGCACTTCCTTGATCGCGCCGATCCGAGCGAACACCGTGTTGGTGGTCTGCTTCAGCAGATACTTGCGTTGCGTCGACAGCGGCGTGTCGTCAAACCAGCACAGATCGGCTTCCAGCTTCTTCGCCGGTTCCGGCGCTGCTTCGCGCAGCACGAAGGTGTCGCCGCGCGATACGTCGACGTCTTCCGCCAGGCGAATTGTCACGGTTTGGCCGGCAAACGCGCGGTCCACCGCCGCCGTTCCGCCCGTCACCGGCGCGATGATCTCGGCAACCGTCGCTTCACGGTTCGCCGGCAGCACGACAATGGTATCGCCGACCTTCACCTCGCCCGCTTCGACACGGCCCATGTAGCCGCGAAAATCGTCAGCCTGGCTGCCGTCCTGACGCGCCACCCATTGCACCGGGAAACGCAGCGCCTGACCCGTCGGAACTTCCACCGGCAATGCTTCGAGCAAATCGAGCAGCGGCTCGCCCGCGTACCACGGCATGCTTTCGCTAGCGGTCACGATGTTGTCGCCCTTCAGCGCCGACACCGGCACGAAGCGCACATCGTTCAGACCGAGTTGCCGCGCGAGATCGACATACGCATCGCGAATCTCGTTGAAACGCGTTTCGCTGTAGTCGACGAGGTCCATCTTGTTGATCGCGACGATCGCGTGTTGCAAGCCGAGCAGCTTCACCAGCGCACTGTGGCGCTTGGTTTGCGGCAGCAGTTGCGCGACGCCATCGATGAACGTCACACGCGTTGCGTCGACCAGGATAATCGCTGCATGTGCGGTCGATGCGCCCGTCACCATGTTGCGCGTGTACTGCTCGTGGCCCGGCGTGTCGGCGATGATGAACTTGCGCTTAGCCGTTGCAAAGTAACGGTAGGCGACGTCGATCGTGATGCCTTGCTCACGTTCGGCTTCGAGGCCGTCCGTCAACAACGACAAATCGATTTCGTCGCCAACGGTACGCTTATTCTTCGCGCGCGACAGTGCGGAGAGCTGGTCGCTCAACACCGCTTTGCTGTCGTACAGCAGGCGGCCGATCAACGTGCTCTTGCCATCGTCGACGCTACCCGCAGTAATGAAACGCAGCACGCCGAGGTCTTCTGGTTGGTGAATACCGCTCATGATTGCTTTACCTTGGTTCGTGTGCTTAGAAATAACCTTGCTTCTTACGCTGTTCCATCGCGGCTTCGGAGACCTGGTCGTCCATCCGCGTCGCGCCGCGTTCCGTGATTTCGGTCACGGCCGTTTCGGCGATGATCTTCTCGAGATCATCCGCATCGCTTTCCACCGGGCACGTGCAGCTGATATCGCCCACCGTGCGGAAACGCACCAGCGCGGTTTCGCTGGTCTCGCCTTCACGCATCGGCGTAAGCGGCGTAACCGGCACGAGCAAACCATTGCGGCGCACGATTTCGCGTTGATGCGCGTAATAGATCGACGGCAGCTCAAGTTGTTCGCGGGCGATGTATTGCCACACGTCGAGTTCGGTCCAGTTCGAGATCGGGAACACGCGCAGGTGTTCGCCGTTATGCAGACGCGCGTTATACAGGCTCCACAGTTCCGGGCGCTGCGCCTTCGGATCCCATTGGCCGAATTCGTCGCGGAACGAGAAGATCCGTTCTTTCGCTCGGGCCTTTTCTTCGTCGCGGCGCGCGCCGCCGATCAACGCGGTGTACTCATGTTCGGCGATCGTTTCGAGCAGCGTCACGGCTTGCGCAGCATTGCGCGAATCCAGTTCGCGGCGCAGACGCACGGTGCCACGCTTGATCGAATCTTCAACGTGACCCACCACCAGTTCAGCGCCGATCTCTTTCGCACGGCGATCGCGGAAGTCGATCACTTCGTCGTAGTTGTGACCGGTGTCGATATGCACGAGCGGGAACGGCAGAACGGTCTTGCGATTTGCGCCAATGCCGAAGGCTTTCAGTGCGAGGTGCAGCACCACGACCGAATCCTTGCCACCCGAAAACAGCAATGCGGGCTTGCTGCATTCGGCGACCAGTTCGCGCAGGATGTGGATCGACTCGGCCTCGAGCCAATCGAGGTGATCCATCCGGTTCGCCGTGTTGGTAAGCGGTGCATTCACAGTGGAATCGAGCGTGGTGCTCATGTTTGGGTCCTTCGTTGATTCGCGTCGCAAACGGTTGCCTGCGTCGCGGAAGTATTCAAATCGGTATGTGAGGCGTTCAGGTCGGAAACCAAGGCCTGAACCACCTGAATGCTTTATGCCGAAGCGTTTTCGCTGCTGATGACAGTGATCGGCGTAATCGTCGTGATGTGCAGGCCGCACTCCTTCGTATCGCGCGATTCCCACCACCAGCGCCCTGCCCGGCTGTCTTCACCAGGACGGATCGCGCGGGTACAAGGCTCGCAGCCGATGCTCGGATAACCGCGCGCATGCAGCGGATTGACCGGCACGTCCAATGCTTTCAGATAGTCCCACACTTCGGCTTCGGTCCAGTCCGTCAGCGGATTGAACTTGGCGATATTGCGAGCGGCGTCGTGTTCTTCCTCGTGCAGTTCAGCACGCGTCACCGACTGCTCGCGGCGCTGACCCGTCACCCATGCGCTGACATCCGACAGCGCGCGGTTCAACGGCTCGACTTTGCGAATCTCGCAGCAACGCTTGCGCAGATCGACGCTTTCATAAAACGCGTTCAGACCATGCGAGCCGACATACTCTTCAACCGCGGCAGCCTGCGGGTGAAACTGCTCGATATCGTAACCGTAGCGCTCTTTCACGCGATCGAGCATGCCCAGCGTTTCCGCGTGCAGACGGCCTGTGTTCAGCGAGAAAATGCCGATCTTCACACCACGCGACAGAATCGCATGCGTGAGCAGCATGTCTTCCGCTGCGAGGCTGCTGGCGAGCTTCACGTTCGTGTGACGCGCGGCGATCGAATCGAGCAGCGCATCAAGGCGCTCGACCTTCGCAGCGAGTTCCGGCGTGAGCAATTGTGCGCCGCTCATGCCGAGGCCTTCGCCAGTTCGCCCGCTTCGCGGCGACGGAACAGCGGCGACGAGTTCACCGCGCCCTGATAGTTGAAGCTGAATTCGTCGAACGCCTTGAGCGCGTCGTCGAAGTCTTTGTCTTCGCGCAGTGCATAGGCGTCGAAGCCGCAGCGGAACATGAACGCCAGCTGATCGCGCAGCACATCGCCGATCGCGCGCAGTTCGCCCTTGTAGCCATAACGCTCGCGCAACAGGCGGCCAATGCTATAGCCGCGGCCATCGCGGAACACCGGGAAATCCACGCCGATCAGCGCGATCGTGTCGAAGTCGCCGACGATATCCGCCGGTTCGCTATCCGGCGCAAGCCACACGCCAATTTCAGCGGTGCTGCGCGAAGCGATCAGCGCGTCGCGCGAAGCTTGCCACAGCGCGAGCGGCACCAGCACCTTGCCGGCCGGCAAAGCGTCGACTGCGGGCAGCGTGCCGTCTTCAGCGGCGCGCACCACCGTCCAGTCATCGTTGACGATCGCGCGATTCTTGATAATAGAAGCCATCTGTTCAGTATCCTTTTCGCGGTTACGCGTGAGCCGGTTGACGCGAGGCGTACACACGTTCCTTGAACGGGGCCATGCCGATGCGGTTGTACGTTTCGATGAAGCGTTCGCCTTCGTGGCGATTCTCCACGAACGTGTCGATCACTTTGCTCATCACGTCCGGCATTTCTTCCGCCGAGAACGACGGGCCGATCACGCGGCCGAGATGCGCACCAGTTGCACCCGTGCCCTGCTCGCCGCCGAGCGTCACCTGATACCACTCCGAGCCGTCCTTATCGACGCCCAGAATGCCGATGTTGCCGACGTGGTGGTGACCGCAAGCATTGATACAACCCGAGATGTTCAGCGACACGTCGCCGAGGTCGTACACGTAGTCGAGATCGTTGAAACGCTCCTGAATCGCCAGCGCGATCGGAATCGACTTCGCATTCGCGAGCGAGCAGAAATCGCCGCCCGGGCACGCGATGATGTCGGTCAGCAAGCCGATGTTCGGCGTCGCGAAACCTTGCGCCTTGGCCTTTTCCCACAGCGCGAACAGGTCACGCTTCTTGACGTTCGCGAGAATCAGGTTCTGTTCGTGCGACACGCGGATTTCGCCGAGCGAGTACTCGTCGGCCCAATCGGCGACCGCTTCCATCTGCGCGTCGGTTGCATCGCCCGGGGCGATCGTGGTCGGCTTCAACGACAGCGTGACGGACGAATAGCCCGACACTTTGTGAGGACGCACGTTACGTTCGACCCAACGGGCAAACGCACGGTTTTCCAGCAGATGGTTCTCGAACGAAGCATCCGTATCCGGCAGCTTTTCATACACCGGCGGCTGGAAGTATTGCGACACGCGGTCGACTTCAGCTTGCGTCAGCGTCGAAGGACCGTCCTTCAGGTGTTGCCATTCTTCTTCGACCTGCGCCGAGAATTTCTCCGGGCTCAGCGCCTTCACGAGAATCTTGATGCGCGCCTTGTAGATGTTGTCGCGGCGGCCGTAGCGGTTGTACACGCGCAGCACGGCTTCGCAGTACGTCAGCAGGTGTTGCCACGGCAGATCCTTGCGGATGATCGCGCCGATGATCGGCGTACGGCCCATGCCGCCGCCGGCCAGAATGTCGGCCACCAGTTCGCCCTGCTCGTTCGTCTTCAGGTACACGCCCATGTCGTGAATCTGCACGGCGGCGCGGTCTTCCTTCGAACCCGACACGGCGATCTTGAACTTACGCGGCAGCCACGCGAATTCCGGGTGGAACGTCGACCATTGGCGCAGGATTTCTGCCCAGGGGCGCGGATCCACCACTTCGTCCGGCGCTACGCCGGCGAATTGGTCAGCCGTGATGTTACGGATACAGTTGCCCGAGGTCTGGATGCCGTGCATCTGCACAGCCGCAAGCTTGCGCAGGATTTCCGGCGTCTCTTCGAGCTGGATCCAGTTGTACTGGATGTTCGAGCGCGTCGAAAAGTGACCGTAGCCGCGGTCGTGCTCGCGCGCGATCTGGGCCAGCACGCGCATCTGGTCGCTGCGCAGGTTGCCGTACGGAATCGCGATGCGGTGCATGTACGCATGGCGCTGCATGTACAGGCCGTTCTGCAGGCGCAGCGGACGGAACTCCTCTTCGCTCAATTCGCCCGACAAGCGGCGGCGAACCTGATCGGCGTATTGCGCGACCCGCTCATCGACGATGGTCTGGTCGTACTGATCGTATTGGTACATTCGGGGACCCCAATTTTTTTGCGTGACACACGACGTTCCGGTTACGTCGCGCCCTGGATATCTCTATTTGTCAGTCCAGCCGAGTCAGGGTTTAGACCCATCTCTCATTTGCTTATGACAAATACAGATATCCATATTGAAAAAGATGGACAGATCGTAATAAACTCGCCTTATATTTCAAACGACTAAAAAATTCTTTTGATATGCGGAGAGGTTATATATGAACCTGCATCAATTCCGCTTCGTCCGCGAGGCTGTGCGGCAGAATTTCAACCTGACCGAAGCGGCCAAAGCACTGTTTACAAGCCAGCCGGGCGTCTCCAAGGCGATCATCGAGCTGGAAGACGAGCTGGGCGTCGAAATCTTCACACGACACGGCAAGCGCGTGCGCTCGCTGACCGAGCCGGGGCGCATCATTCTTCAGTCGGTTGAGAAGATTCTGCAGGAAGTGGAGAGCCTCAAGCGAGTCGGTAAAGATTACGCGGCCCAGGATCAGGGCAACCTGGTGATCGCCGCCACCCACACCCAGGCGCGCTACTCACTTCCGGCCGCGATCGCCGAATTCAAGAAGCGCTTCCCGAAAGTTCACCTTTCAATTCTGCAAGGCAGCCCGACCCAAGTGGCCGAAATGGTCATCCACGACCAGGCCGACCTCTGCATCGCCACCGAAGCGATCGCTAACTATAAGGAGCTGGTTTCGCTGCCCTGCTTCCAGTGGCACCACGTCGCCGTGATGCAACCGGATCATCCGCTGCTCGACCGCAAACTTTTGTCGCTGGATGATCTGACCCAATATCCGCTGATTACGTACGACAACGCGTTCGCCGGCCGCACCAAGATCAACGAGGCGTTCCGCCTGCGCGGGCTGCATCCGGACATCGTGCTGGAGGCGATCGACGCCGACGTGATCAAGACCTATGTGGAACTGGGTCTGGGCGTCGGCATCATGGCGGATATCGCGTTCAACGCCGAGCGCGACCGCCATTTGCGCGCCATGCCGGTCGGCCACCTGTTCGGCAGCAATGTGACGCGGGTCGCGCTGAAACAGGGCGCCTATCTGCGCAGCTATGTGTATACGCTCGTCGAACTGCTGTCGCCGAGCATGAACCGCAAGCTGATCGAACAGGCGCTCAAAGGCGAACACGAAACCTACGAACTTTGAACTGACTACGCTTCCTGCTACGGAGACCCTTGATGATGTCGCATAAGAACAAACTTCGCGGCCTCGCCGCTCTCGGCGCGCTCTTGCTCGCTACCGCAGCACAGGCCGACATCAAGGTCGGCATCGATCTGTCGAGCACCGGCCCCGCGGCCGTGATCGGCATCACGAGCAAGAACGCGATGCTGATGTGGCCGGCCACGATCGCCGGCCAGAAAGCGGACTACATCTTCCTCGACGACGCTTCCGACCCGGGCGCGGCGGTGCGCAACATCCGCAAGCTGATCAATGAGGACCACGTCGACGTGATCGTCGGCCCGAATATCACGCCGGCGGCAATGGCCGCGCTCGATCCGGTCGCCGAAAGCCAGACGCCGATGATCACGCTGATCGGCTCGGCAAGCGTGGTCGAGCCCCAGGAAGGCAAGAAGGTGTGGGCCTACAAGATGGCGCAGACCGACAGCGCGATGGCCGACGTAATGACGCGCTACATGTCGAACCACAACGTGAAGACGGTAGGCTTCATCGGTTTCGCGGACGGTTACGGCGAGAGCTGGCTCAACGAGTTCAGCAAGTTCGCGGCCTTGCGGCATATTCAGCTGGTAGCCACCGAGCGCTATAACCGGACGGATGCCAGCGTCACCGGCCAGATCCTCAAGCTGATGGCCGCCAAGCCCGACGCGATCCTGATCGCCGGCGCCGGCACGCCGACCGTGCTACCGCAGCGCACGCTGATCGAACGCGGCTTCAAAGGCCCGATCTATCAGACGCACGGCATCGCCACGCCCGAGTTCATCAAGCTGGGCGGCAAGGACGTGGAAGGCACGCTATTCCCAACGCAGCCGGTCGTGGTGGCGCGCACGTTGCCGGCCGATCATCCGGCGAAGAAGGCGGCGCTTGCGTTCACCAACGAATACGAGGCGAAGTACGGCCCGGGCAGCGTGACCCAATTTGCGGGCGATGCGGCGGGTGTGTACCCGCGTTTGCAGGATGCAGTTGCGCGTGCGTTGAAGACGGCGCAGCCGGGCACGCCGGCTTTCCGCACCGCATTGCGTGACGAACTGGAGCATGCGCATGAACTGGTCGTGCCGAACGGTGTGGTCAATACGAGCCCGAAGGACCACGTTGGTCTGGATCAGCGCGCGAGCGTGATGGGCATCATCAAGAACGGCAAGTTCGTTTATTTGAGCCAGTGAGGGTTGCGGCGCAAGTTCGGACGCAAAGTGGACACCGTGAAGGATCACGCCATCAGGGATAAGACCGCGCAATGATGCAACTTCGCACGCCCCGCGCGAAGTTGCTACAGTGGAAGTCTTTCCCCGACCAGCCGTCCCACATCATGCGCACCACCCGAGCCATCCACGCCGTCGAGCGGCTAAAAACCCGCAGCGGCAACCCGCAGTTCGCGGCGATCAGCCTGTCCGGCGGCCTGTTTTATCTGGTCGACAAATCGAGCGGTACCGATAAGAAAGTCTCCGATCCGCTGACGCTCGACGATTTCGTCAAATTCGTCGATGGTTTCGGACCGCCGAAGCCGCGCAAAGCGAGCAAGCTCGATATTGCTTTTGAAGAGCAGATCAAGAAGAGCAAGGGCGGTTGAGGCCGAGGGGCACGCGACGCCAACACCGGGCTATTAGCGGCGGCGGAGGTAGCTCGGCTACTACGCTCAACCATTCGCAATCTCTTGCCACTGACCGTCTGCCGCGCTGCTTGCCAACACGGCGTCGATAAAACGTAGGCCCGCCAGACCGTCATCCACCGTCGTGAGCAACAGGCTTTCAGGGGGCAACGGTTGACCTGCATTCAATGCTTCGATCTGTAACGCCGCATCCTTGTACAACTGCGCGAACGCCTCCAGATAGCCCTCAGGGTGCCCCTGAGGCACACGCGTCGCATGCGCCGCGATCGCACTTTTCACCCGTCCGCGTGTCAGTCGCTCAGCCGACCCACCGAGCGGCGTGAACCACAATTCGTTCGGATTCTCCTGATCGAAGGCGAGATTCGCTTTCGTCCCATACACCCGCAGACGCAGCGCATTCTCCGCGCCGCTTGCCACCTGACTCGCCCACAGCATGCCGCGCGCACCGTTCGAATAGCGCAGCATCGCCTGCACGTGGTCGTCGATACGGCGTCCCGGCACGAAGGTATGCAACTCGGCGGATAGCGACGACGGCGTCATCCCCGTGATGAAGGCAGCGAGGTGATAGGCATGCGTGCCGATATCGCCGAGGCAGCCGGCAGGTCCCGCTAAAGAAGGATCCGTGCGCCAGCCTGCCTGCTTGTTCGTACCGCTCGCTTCTATCGGTTCAGCCAGCCAGTCCTGCGCGTATTCGACTTGCACCACGCGTATTTCACCGAGCTCGCCTTGTTCGACGAGCTCGCGAGCATGGCGCACCATCGGATAACCGGAATACGTATGCGTCAGCGCGAACAGTTTGTTCTTCTCGCGCGCGAGCTTCGCGAGCGCCTCGCCTTCCGCCAACGAAATCGCCAGCGGTTTGTCGCACACCACATGAATGCCCGCTTCGAGAAAAGCCGTCGCCACCGGCGCATGCAGATGATTCGGTGTGACGATCGCGACCGCGTCGATACCGTCGTCGCGCGCGGCTTCGGCGCGCGCCATCTCGCGCCAGTCTGCATAGCTGCGCGCGATGCCGGCCTCAGCGGCGCTCGCCTGTGCGCGCTGCGGATCGGACGACAACGCGCCCGCTACCAGTTCGAACCGGTCGTCGAGCCGCGCCGCGATTCGATGCACCGCGCCGATAAATGCGCCCTGGCCGCCACCGACCATGCCGAGCCTGAGTCTTCTTTGTGCCATCGCACTCACTCCTTTGCGATCTGCTTCATCCACTTCACGGTTAGCTCGCAGCCAACTCGTTGTCAAATGCCTAGCACGCGTTTTAGCTGCGCTGCATCCACGCCACTGCCCGCGAAATCATCGAATGCATGATCAGCCACGCGAATGATGTGGCGGCGAATGAACTCCGCACCTTCACGCGCTCCATCCTGCGGATGCTTCAGCGCGCACTCCCATTCCAGCACCGCCCAGCCGGGAAAATCGTATTGCGCCATCTTCGAGAAGATCGCGCCGAAATCGATCTGTCCGTCACCGAGCGATCGGAAACGCCCCACGCGTTCGACCCAGCCGCTATAGCCGCCATACACACCTTGCTTGCCATTCGGACGAAACTCCGCGTCCTTCACATGGAACGCCTTGATGCGCTCGTGATAGATGTCGATAAACGCAAGGTAGTCGAGTTGCTGCAAAACGAAATGGCTCGGGTCATAAAGGATGTTCGCGCGCGGGTGTTGCTTCACGGCGTCCAGAAAGCGCTCGAAGGTCACGCCGTCATGCAGGTCCTCTCCCGGATGCAGTTCGTAGCACACGTTCACGCCCGCTTCGTCGAACGCATCGAGAATCGGCGTCCAACGGCGCGCGAGTTCCTCAAACGCGGCCTCTATTAAACCTGCAGGACGCTGCGGCCACGGGTAAAGATAAGGCCACGCCAGCGCGCCGGAAAACGACACGTGCGTATCGAGACCCAAACGCTGCGAAGCCTTCGCTGCGAGCTTCATCTGCTCGACAGCCCATTGCGTACGCGCGGCAGGATCGCCGCGCACATGCTGTGCAGCAAAGCCGTCGAACAAGACGTCATAGGCCGGATGCACGGCTACCAGTTGCCCTTGCAGATGCGTCGACAGTTCAGTGATCGTCACGCCCGCGACTTCCGCGACCTCGCGCAACTCGTCGCAATACGTCTGGCTCGCTGCCGCCTGCTCGAGATCAATCAGACGGGTATCACACGGCACCTGAATCCCCTTGAAGCCGAGACTCGCGGCCCAGCCGGCCAGATGCGCGAAGTTGTCGAACGGCACCTCGTCGCCCATGAATTGAGCGAGAAAGATCGCCGGCCCTTTGATGGTTTTCATCGTACGGTTCCTCGAACTGTGACGCGCCTGTCACGCCTCTACGACAGAGACATGGCAAGCGCGCGCCGGATGCCCAGGATCAGAACGGCGAGTCAGGAAAATAGAACTGCTGCGCGTTTTCTTTCGTGATCAGCACCGACGGAATGATCGTGGTCGGTGGCAGTTTTTCGCCCTTCAGACGCGCTTCTGCGGTGAGCTTGATCGCGTCGTAGATGAATTTCGGCGAGTACGATACGTCTGCCTTGATCATCGGCGCGCCGTCCATCACGTTCTTCACCATGCCCTTCGAACCCGCGCCGCCGAACACGATCTTGATGTCGGTGCGCTTGGCCTGCTCAATCGCCTTGATGACGCCCACGGCCATGTCGTCGTCGGCGGCCCAGACCGCGTCGATGTGTTTGAAGCGCGTGAGGTAATCCTGCATCACCTTGAAGGCGTCGTCGCGATTCCAGTTCGCATACTTACCGTCGAGAATCTTGATGTTCGGATACGCCTT
Source organism: Paraburkholderia aspalathi (assembly GCF_905220735.1). Classification (NCBI taxonomy): domain Bacteria; kingdom Pseudomonadati; phylum Pseudomonadota; class Betaproteobacteria; order Burkholderiales; family Burkholderiaceae; genus Paraburkholderia; species Paraburkholderia aspalathi. Next base: position 531,815 of record NZ_CAJNBA010000005.1, on the reverse strand, counting down.
CAGTACGCCCGTAAACGCGGTCCAGCGTTCGTTGTCGAGCGTCGTCGGAATGCCGCGCAGCGCGACGATGTCGCCCTTGCCGTCGAGCGCTTTCGCCAGATACTCGGCGGGAATCTTGCCGAACGCGGTATTGTCACCCGCAACGTACGCATCCTGTGCGCTGGTATCCGTCAGGCCGCGATCCACTACTGTCACGTACACGCCCTTCTTCTTCACCTGAGCCACCGGCTGCGTGAGCGAGGCCGATTCGAACGGGAAAATCACCAATGCGTTGATCTTGTTCACCGTCACCAGATCCTGCAGCTGGTTCGCCTGTTCGGGCGCGCCGGCCGCGGTCTTCACGATCACCTTAAGATCAGGGTGCGCTTTCTCCAGATCGGTTTTCGCCTTGTTCGCCCACCAGACGATGCCGCCCGTAAAGCCGTGGTCGGCAGTCGGAATCGCGACGCCCAGCGTGACCTTTTCATCGGCACGCGCAACGCCTGCCGTACCTAGTATTCCCAACGCCAGCATGCCGGCGCCGACCGTTCGAATGACCTGCTTCATGGTTGTGTCTCCTATTGTGAGGCGTTCATGCGCCCCGATTCTCGAACTTGCCGCTGTATTCCTTGAAGCTCAACGCCCACCACCTACCGCCGTCCGCGCTGCACAAACGCGACGAAGATAATCACGACGCCCTGCACCGCCGCGTTCAGATACACGCTGATGATGCTGGTCAGATTCAGAATATTGGCGATCACCGAAAGCAGGATCGCGCCGATCACCGTGCCGACCACGCGCCCTTCGCCGCCCTTCAGCGCAGTGCCGCCCACCACCACTGACGCAATCGCCTCGAGTTCCCACAGCAAACCCGTGGTCGGCGTGGCCGAACCGAGCCGCGGCACATACAGCACCGTCGCGACGCCGACGCAAATACCGAGCAGCACGTACGTCACGATCTTCACGGTATCGACGCGAATCGCCGCGTAGCGCGCAACCTGTTCGTTCGAGCCGATCGCCTGCACGTGGCGGCCAAACGCCGTGCGATTGAGAATCAACGCGCCGCCCGCCGCAACGACGAGGAACACCCAGATCGGAACGGGCACGCCAAAGAAGCTCGCGTAATAAACCGGTCCGTATAGATCGGACAGCGAGTTATCCAATGTCAGCGCGCCGCCGTCCGCGAGCCACGTCAGCACCGCACGAAAAATGCCCAACGTACCCAACGTAACGATGAACGGCTCGATGCGCCCTTTGGTAATCAGCAGCCCATGCGCGCAGCCGAACAACCCGCCGAGCACCAGCGCGAACACAATGCCGAGCGTGAGAATCAGCAAGGGCGCAAACGTATGACCGCCGACACCCGCAGCGAGTCCGTTCATCAGCCAGATCATGCTGCCCGCGATCAACGCCGCCATCGACCCGACCGACAGATCGATGCCGCCCGAAATGATCACGAAGGTCATGCCGACCGCGATGATGCCGATGAACGAGGTGCGCGTGAGCACGTTCATCATGTTGTCGAGCGTCGCGAAATCGCGATTGAGCAGCGTGCCGACGATGCACAGCAGGATCAGTCCAACGAGCGGCCCGAGCGCATACAGACGATGCGCGAAGCGCAACGCGCGGCCGGATTGGACGGCTTCAGTGGGTGCCGGTCGCATGGGCGATCAACTCCTCTTCGGTCAGGTGTTCGAGCGTGAGCGTGGTTTGCAGGCGTCCCGCGCGCATCACGGCTACGCGATGGCACAAACCAATCAGCTCGATCAGTTCGGATGAAATGACGATCACCGCGCGGCCCTGCGCAGCGAGACGATGGATCAGGAAATAGATGTCGCGTTTCGCGCCGACATCGACGCCGCGAGTCGGCTCGTCGAGCACGATCACGTTCGGATCAGGTTGCAGGAACTTGGCGAGCGCGAGCTTCTGCTGATTACCGCCAGAGAGCATGCGTGCGCGGCTCGACAGATCGCCTGTGCGAATGCCGAAGTCGTGCACGGCCTGAGTCAAAGCCGCACGCCCCGCTTTCATATCGAGCAGGGGATGCGCGTAGCGTTCGAGCGTCATCAGCGTGACGTTGTCCTGCAGGCTCAAGTTCACATGCAGGCCTTTGCCTTTACGGTCTTCACTCAGATACGTAATGCCGTGGCGCATGGCGTCGCGCGGGCTCTTCAGATCGGCGCGGCGGCCGGCGATTTCGATGCGACCCGCCGTGCGTTTGCGCAGGCCGATGAGCGCTTCGAAGGCCTCGGTACGGCCTGCGCCGACGAGGCCCGCAAAACCCAGCACTTCACCAGCGCGCACGTCGAAGCTCAGGTCTTCGACCCAGTCCGGTACAGCAAGGCCTTCTACCTTTAACGCGATCGGCGCGTCGGCAGGCACGGTGATCTTGTCGGGGAACATATCGGACACGTCGCGCCCGACCATCAGATTCGCCATCTGCTGCCGCGCAAGTCCCGCCGTTTCACTGCGTGCGACGAAGCGGCCATCGCGCATCACGATCACTTCGTCGGTGATGCGTTCGACTTCGTCGAGCTTGTGCGAGATGTAGACAATGGTCACACCATCGGCTTTCAGCTTCGCCATCAGCGTGAAGAGGCGCTCGGTTTCGGACGGCGTGAGCGTGGCAGTCGGTTCGTCCATGATGAGCAAACGCGCGCGCCGCGACAGCGCTTTTGCGATCTCCACCATCTGCTTTTCCGCGACGATCAACTCGCGCACCTTCGTATCCGGCGCCTTCTCGAGACCGACCTGTGCCAGAAAACGTGCCGCCTCGGCGCGCATCGCAGCATCGTCGACGAACCAGCCGCGCTTTTTCTCATGACCGAGATACATGTTCTGCGCGATCGTCAGATGCTCGGCGAGATTGAACTCCTGGTGAATCAGCACGATGCCGGCCGCTTCCGCGTCGCGCGAACCGATGAACTGCTGCGCGTGGCCGTCTACCAGCAAGGTGCCCGAGGTCGCCGTTTCGTAGCCGGCGAGGATTTTCATTAGCGTCGACTTGCCTGCGCCGTTCTCGCCGAGCAAACCGTAGATACGCCCGGGCGCCAGGTCAAAGCTCACCCCGTGCAGCACGCGCACTGGCCCGAAGTCTTTGCGGATATCGTCGAAGCGGATGGCGAGGCTCATGGCTTACGCGCTCCTGCGAATTACGAGCCGATGCGGCAGCAGCACGCCCGGCACGTTCGCCAACGGATTCGCGAGCCGTTGCAGCAGGAGGCGCGCGGCGGTTTCGCCGAGTTCGCGCATCGGTTGGGCGATGGTGGTCAGCGGCGGATCGACTTGCGCGGCGAGCGAGATGTCGTCAAAGCCGACCACCGCGACGTCGTCCGGCACACGCTTGCCGACGCTGCGCAAACCGTGGATCACACCGATCGCCAGCGTGTCGGAGACGGCGAAGATCGCGCTCGGCGCGTGAGGCTGCTGCACCAGCAAGGCCGCTGCCGATGCGCCTGCTTCGTAGTCGAGGCTGTTCAGGTTCATGCGCCAACGCTCGTCCGGCGTGATGCCCGCTTCGGTCAACGCATCCAGATAGCCTTGCTGACGCTGCCGCGCGTACAGATAGTCGACATCCGAATTGATGAGGCCGATGCGCTGGTGGCCGCGCGCGAGCAGATGCCGCACCGCGTCGCCCGCTGCCTTGTAGTTGTCGATGCCGACATACGGCACGCCCATCTCCGGATCGAACTCGCAGCACGCGACCCACGGCAGCGCGCTGGATGCCTCGCCGAGCGCCTGCTGGATGGTGGCGGGATCGAGGCAGATCGCGCCGTCCGCGCGGCGGCGGCGCAGCAGATCGAAGTAGCTGCGCTCGCGTCCCGGATCGGCGCCCGTGTCGCACAGCAGCATGAAATAGCCGTGCTGGCGCGCGACGCTGTCGATGCCGCGCACGATCTCCGCGTAGAAGGGGTTGCCGACGTCGGGCACCATCGTCAGCAGCAGGCGGCTTTCGGCGGTGCGCAGGTTGCGCGCGAGTTCGTTGACGCGATAGCCGCTGGCGTCGACGGCCGCCAAGACCTTGTCGCGCGTGGCGGGCCGCACGTTCTCGTGTCCGTTCAGCACGCGCGACACCGTCGCCACCGAGACCCCCGCCTGCTCCGCCACCTGAGCAATCGAAAGGCCCTCAGCCGGATGCTGCGGCTGAGCCTCAGGCTGCGGGCGCGCTTTCGACGACGGCGACGAAGTCGCTCGGGCCGCTTTGGACACCGACTTGGACAAGGGAATCAGCCTCGAAAATGTAATCGATTACATTTTTGCGCGATGGAGGCAGGAATCGCAAGGACGGATCGCTAGGGATTAACACGGGGTCGAGCAGGCATGGCGAGAGCGGTCCGAGGCGCGACACGGCGGCGCACTGCCCGCGACGGCGTGGATTCGCGCCGCCATTTGGTACAATCCCGCAGTTACCCTGCCGTGGCCTGCCATACGAGAGGCTATACCCCGGAGGCTGTACCCCGGAGGCTGTACCCCGGCGTTACACCCGGAGTCGCCCCCCGAGGCCGCCGGCCAGTGGCAAAGAATCGCAAACTCGCCAAACCACACTGCCGAATCCACCATGAACATCGAGCAAGCGCGTTTCAACATGATCGAACAGCAGATCCGCCCCTGGGAAGTGCTCGACCAGGACGTGCTGAATCTGCTCTCGATCGTCAAGCGTGAAAACTTCGTCCCCACCGCCTACCGCGATCTGGCCTTCGTCGACTTCGAAGTGCCGCTCCCGGCCGGCCAGCACATGCTGGCGCCGCGCGTAGAAGCGCGCGTGCTGCAGGAACTGGCGGTGAAGAAACACGAAAGCGTGCTCGAAATCGGCGCCGGCTCGGGTTACATGGCCGCCCTGCTCGCGCACCGCGCGCAGCACGTGCTGACGGTCGACATCGAACCGGAACTGGCTGAACTGGCGAAGAACAACCTCATCGCCAACGGCGTGCTGAACGCCGAAGTCGTCACGGGCGACGCCTCGCGCGGCTGGGCCAACGCCGCACCGTACGACGTGATCTGCGTCTCCGGCGGCCTGCCGGTGCTGCCGCAGGAAATCCTCGAACACCTGAAGATCGGTGGCCGCCTGGCGGCGTTCGTCGGCACCGCGCCGGTCATGAAGGCGCAGATCATCACGCGTATCGACGAGAAGCAGTACCGCATTGCCGACGTGTTCGAAACTTATGTCGAACCGCTGATCAACGCCGTGCAGCCGCCGCGCTTCAAGTTTTAAATCGCACGTTTCGCACGTTTTTCCGGACGGCCGGCACGCCGCCGTCCTCTGAACTGGATGTCCTGCTGATGCAAAATCTGACCGCTCCCGCACTCGCTGAATGGCTCGCCGATCAATCGCGCCCTGCACCCGTGCTGCTCGACGTGCGCGAACCGTGGGAAATCCAGACGGCGTCGATCGCCGGCGCCGTGTCGATCCCGATGCGTGAGATTCCCGCGCGCAGCGAAGAGCTCGACGACGACGTGCAAATCGTCTGCGTGTGCCATCACGGCGCGCGCAGCGCCCAGGTCGCGATGTTCCTCGAATCGCGCGGCCATACCAACGTCTTCAATCTGCAAGGCGGGATCGACGCGTGGTCGCGTCAGGTCGATCCGACCGTTCCCACTTATTAAGCGCGCTGCTGTCGCCGGTCGATGATGGTTCGTTGACTGCGCTTCCACAAGTGCCGGCCGTGCCGCATCCGGGTGTTGCGGTTAAAGGTGCTGCCGGGAAGCTCGGAAGACGGGCTATGCCGAATGCGGCGGCTCCTCAGTAAGCCGCGCTTATTTTTTTCCTTCTCCGATTGACCCTCTGCCTGCGCGCGACATTTCATTCGTTGCGCGTGCTGTCTGCTGCTTGTCGCTGCGTGCCGACGCATGTGACTCTTCGCACATCCTCAGGGCGCTGATCGCTTTCGACCTCCCTGACACCACCCGTTCATTGCGCTCCTTCCGGTCTGCGCCGCAGTATTTTCCTAAAGTTTCCTGAGCTCAACCCGGGCACCATGCTCCGACCATTTTTGGAGGAGCAAGGTGATGAAGGTTTTGAAGATCGCGATGCTGACGGCAACGCTGTTGCCGCCAGCATCGTATGCGGTTTTAGGCGGCGCGCCGAGCTCCAGTTCATCCTTGCCGGTGATGCTGCGTGCCACGCCGCAGTCTACCGACGCTGCAAGCACGGGCACCGGCGCAGCCAACACAACCGCCACTGCTCCCTACTCCGTGCGCGAGTCGCGCGACGCCGACGGCGTCACGATCCGCGAATACGTGCTGCCCAGCAATGTCGTGTTCGCGGTCACCTGGGAAGGGCCGATACGGCCGGATATGAAGGCGCTGCTCGGCAGCTATTTCCCCAACTACGTGAACGCCGGTGAAAGCCGTGTGCGCGGACCCGGCCCCATGGTCGAAGGCAATGACGACTTTCGCGTCGAGTCCGCCGGCCGCCTCGGCCACTTCTTCGGCGTCGCCTATCTCCCCCGCCTGAAACCCGCCGGCGTCCGCCCGGGCGATCTGAAATAAGACGGCCAACGAGTTACTGAGAATATGAAAACCATTCGCAAAACGTTCTGGGCGGCCATGACGGCCGCCAGCGTTCTACTTGCGGCTTGCGGCGGTGGAAGCAGTGGGAGCAGCGGTGACGGCAGCTCCATCGGCTGGAACGCCACGCCTGACTGGATCACCCCGCCTAACGGCTCCGGCGGCACCAGCGGCTCGGGTAACGCCGGCTATACGAGCAACATCAAAACCGACAAGAACAATACGGTAACCGTCCGCGTCGACAACTCGATGGGCAGCATCAACATGCTGTACGCGTCGATCCAGGTGTGCGCGCCCGGCACGCAGGGCAAGGGGCCGTGCGTAACCGTCGACCGCATGCTGGTCGACACGGGGTCGACCGGAGTACGCATTGCGGCGAGCGCGCTGCAGTCGCTCAATTCACAGTTGCTCACGCAAGTCGGTGCTCCCGACGACAATACCGGCGCCTTCCCGATCGCTGAATGCATGACGTTTGCCTCCGGCTTCACATGGGGCTCGGTCAAGCGCGCTGACATCACGATCGGCAACCGGACGGCGAGCAACATCCCGATCCAGGTGACCGGCGACGGCGCTTTTAGCACGCCAGCTGACTGCGCTGCACGCGGTGGGGCGGACCTCAGCACCGCCAGAAGTCTCGGCGCCAACGGTATCCTGGGAATTGGACACGGCGTTCAAGACTCAAAGGACGCGCTGCAGAAGGCGGTACCTGGACTCTACTACTACTGCCCATCGGCGAATTCCTGCGTCAGTACACGCATGACTGTTGCCAAGGAGGTGATGAACCCGGTTGCGGCATTCGATGCCGACTACAACGGCACGGTCATCCGCTTGCCGGCGATTGCAGCGGGCGGCCAGGCGGGTGTCTCAGGTCAGTTGATATTTGGCGTCGGCACCCAATCGAACAATACGCCGCCGGCCAATGCCAACATCTTTGCGCTCGACGAGTACGCCACTATGACGACCCAGTATCACGGCACCGTGCTTAACTGGAGCGCCATCGATAGCGGCACGAATGCGTACGTGTTTCCCGACGACACGATTCCCACGACTTCCGAGTGGGAGTGGTACACGCCGTCGAGCCCGCTCAACCTGACGGCAACAATGGAGCCCACCGACGGTTCCAGTCCGCCGGTTAGCGTGACCTTCCCGATCGACAACGCCCTGAATCTGATGGCAAGCGGTAACGCTGCGTACAACAACGTCGGTGCGTACTCCACGCACAACCGCATGTTCCTCTGGGGCTTGCCGTTCTTCTATGGCCGCAGCGTATATACGGTCATCGGAAACGCCAAGATCGGCAAACTGACTGGACCGTTCGTCGCGTTCTGACGATTGCGTCGTGTCTTGTTTGGGAGGCAGCGTTGCGAGACGTCTGCCTCCCGCTTTCCTACCTCCTGCCGCCGCGCGGAAGTAGCCGAATCGCATCGGTGTTTCCTACTTATCGTTAGGACGTTTCAGAGCCTCTCATTAATCGCCCGCAGGCAACATGCTCCGACCTGATTTTTGGAGCAATGTGATGAGATTTGTAAAGATCGTGCTGGCCGTGTCGGCTCTTTTGCCGCTCGCGTCGCATGCGGCGTTGGGTGGGGCACCGGGTGCGGGTTCGGCCCCGAAGTCCTTGCTCCAATCGGCAGCGCCCACTTCCCCTTCTGCTGCAACCACGGCCTATACCGTGCGCGAGTCACGTGACACCGACGGCGTCAGGATTCGCGAATACGTGCTGCCTACCAATGTCGTATTTGCCGTCTCGTGGCAAGGGCCGGTGCGCCCCGACATGGTTGCGCTACTCGGTAGCTATTTTCCGAACGCTGTCGCCGCCGGTGCGGGCCGCGCGCGCGGCACCGGTCCGTTGATCGAACGCAATGGCGATTTTCAGATCGAGTCGGCGGGCAGGGCAGGAAACTTCTTCGGCAAGGCCGTTCTGCCGCGCCTCCTCCCCGCGAATGTTCGTGTTGACGATCTGCAGTGACACGGCACATCGATTTCACGGAACACAAGAAACATGACAACCCTCAATAAGAAACTTTGCTTCGCGTTGCTAACGGCTAGCTTGGCTCTATCAGCATGCGGCGGTGGCGGTGGCGACGAAGGCAATTCGGACGCGACTAAAGACAACGATAAGCCGGCGACGCCGGCGCCGAGTCCTGCGCCTTCGCCGAGTCCGAGTCCGAGTCCGAGTCCGAGTCCGAGTCCGACTCCCACTCCGACTCCGACTCCGACTCCGACTCCGACACCAACTCCAACTCCAACTCCAACTCCAACTCCGACTCCGACACCGACACCGACTCCGACACCGACGCCAACCCCGACGCCAACCCCGACGCCAACCCCGACACCAACCCCGACACCAACTCCGACACCAACTCCGACACCAACTCCGACACCAACGCCGGTCGCCGACATAAACACCGTCCCGATCACGATCGAACGGTGGGCGGGAAATTTCGCCAACCAGCCGTACGTGACCGTTACTATCTGCGTCCCTGGTATGCAGGGTGCCAACCAATGCGCGACGATCGACCACATGTTGATCGACACTGGATCAACCGGAGTGCGTGTCCTGGCAAGCGCGTTGGGCTCAGCGCTCGCGGGCCGCTTGCCGGCGCAGACCGGAGCAACCGACGACCCAACGAGCGGCGCGCCTATAGCCCAATGTGCACCATTTGCGTCGGGCTACACGTGGGGCCCTATCAAGCGTGCCGACGTGACGATCGGCGGTAAAGCGGCTGGCAATCTGCCGATCCAGGTCATCAGCGACGGCTCGTATGCCGTCCCATCGGATTGCGCGTCGAGAGGCCTCGGGAATATCGGCGCGGCGGCCGATCTCGGCGCCAATGGGGTGCTTGGTATCAGATCCATGGTCCGCGACTTTCCGCGCGCGGCTCAATATGTTCTATCGGCAACCTACTACTATTGTACGTCCACGGGCTCGTGTACTAACACGCGAGTACCGCTCGACACGCAGGTTATGAACCCAGTCGCCAATTTCACTTCGGACAACAACGGCACGATCATCCGTCTGCCTGCGTTGCCCGCAGATGGTCAGGCGAGAGTCACCGGCGAATTGGTATTCGGCGTCGGCACACAGCAGAACAACGCGTTGCCATCGAAGGCAAACATCGTGTCGCTTGATCAGAACGGCTACTTTACGACCACGTATAAGGGCGTCTCGTATAGCAGCACGATTGACAGTGGCAGTAATACAACCTATCTCTGGGATACAGCGATTCCCTATTGGGGCACCGACAGAACGGGCTATATGTATACGCCTTCGACTACGCTCAGCCTATCGGCAATCCTAACAGGCGTTGTCAAAGGCGCAACACCAGTCACGGTGCCATTCTCGGTAGCGAATGGATGGGCCCTGACGGCGAATCAGAATGCGGCCTACGACAACCTCGCCACTCCATACTCTGGATTGTTCCTCTGGGGGTTGCCGTTCTTCTTCGGCCGTGACGTATACACGGTACTGGACGGCGCCCGTGCCGGATCTCAGATGGGGCCGTTCGCCGCCTTCTGATTTCCGAAACCGTGTACGTGTGACACATGAGGCCGGCGCCGTGAGGCGCCGGCCTCTTTTCTTGCTACCACTCCCGCCGAATCCACACCGCGATATCCACGCTCGCGTTCGATAAACCTCATGCGCTGCCCATCACCACCCGCAGCGTAGGCAGAGCACGCCCATGCACAACGGCGCAGCGACCATGCACCGCCGACGCCCGCTGGCCGATCAACACGCTTCGTTGCGGCGCGGCACGCACCTGAACGAGGCGCACGCCCCGCTCCTGCACCAATTTTGCGCCGCGTTGCGCATAACTTAGGCGGCACATCACCGCCTCACAGCACGGCATCCGTGGACTTCAAGTCGAAATTACTACATGGCATGTGCCTTGCAGTACACAAGCGGCAAGTCATGCGGGATAAGCCCTGCTGGCTGAAATCGACGCCCATAAACATTCACCATCAATGGCAAGGGGAAATACATGAAACGTCGTAGTCTGTTGAAGTTCGGCTCCATGTCGGGCGCATTGGCGCTTGCAGGTCAGGTTCCGTTTGCTCAGGCGCAATCGGGCAGCGGTCCGATCAAAGTAGGCGTTCTACATTCCCTCTCCGGCACGATGGCGATCTCGGAGACATCGCTCAAAGACACCGCGCTGATGACCATCGCGGACATCAACAAGAACGGCGGCGTCATGGGCCGCCAACTGCAGCCGGTGGTCGTGGACCCGGCGTCGAACTGGCCGCTGTTCGCCGAAAAAGCGCGTCAGCTGATCACTCAGGAAAAATGCGCGGTCGTGTTCGGCTGCTGGACGTCGGTGTCGCGCAAGTCGGTGCTGCCGGTGTTCGAAGAACTGAACGGCCTGCTGTTCTACCCGGTGCAGTACGAAGGCGAAGAAATGTCGCGCAACGTGTTCTACACGGGCGCCGCGCCGAATCAGCAAGCGATTCCGGCAACCGAATACCTGATGAGCGCGGAAGGCGGCGGCGCCAAGCGCTTCTTCCTGCTGGGCACCGACTATGTGTACCCCCGCACGACCAACAAGATCCTGCGCGCGTTCCTCAAGTCGAAAGGCGTGCAGGAAGCCGATATCCAGGAGGTCTACACGCCGTTCGGCCACAGCGACTATCAGACCATCGTCGCGAACATCAAGACCTTCTCGCAGGGCGGCAAGACCGCGGTGATCTCGACCGTCAACGGCGACTCGAACGTGCCGTTCTACAAGGAACTGGGTAACCAGGGGCTGAAGGCGTCGGACGTGCCGGTCGTCGCATTCTCGGTCGGCGAAGAAGAACTGCGCGGCATCGATACGAAACCGCTCGTCGGCAATCTCGCGGCATGGAACTACTTCATGTCGCTTCGCAACCCGGCCAACGAGAAGTTCAAGAAGCAATGGGCGGCATGGGTCAAGGACAACAACCTGCCGGGCGGCACCAAGCGCGTGACGAATGACCCGATGGAAGCGACGTTCGTCGGCATCCATATGTGGAAGCAGGCCGTCGAAAAAGCGAAGAGCACGGACGTGGACAAGGTGCGCGTGGCGATGGTCGGCCAGACGTTTGCGGCGCCGTCGGGTTTCACGCTCGAAATGGACGGCAATCACCATCTGCACAAGCCGGTGATGATCGGCGAAGTGCGTGCCGACGGCCAGTTCAACGTGGTGTGGCGTACCAAGACCGCGGTTCGCGCGCAACCGTGGAGCCCATTCATTGCCGGCAATTCGAGCAAGCCGGATGTGGTCAGTTCGATTCCGGCATTCCTGAAGCGCTCGCGAGTCGCCTGAGCCTGAGTCTGAACCTTCTGGGCAGAGCCGGAACTGAACCACGGCTCTGTCCGGCAGGACACTGCAAGACGCAAGACAACGGCGTGGCACCGGTGCATCACCTCGATGCCGCGCCGCCTCGCCGGTTTTTCTTCAAAGGCCATCATGGCGTTTTCATTTCCGAAATTCGCACGACGTAGCATCGGCGGCCTTGCGCTCGCGCTTATCGTTAGCGCGCCGCTTGCCGCCTTCGCGCTCACGCCGGCCGATGTCGCGCCGCTCGCCGGTGACGACTTCGATGCGAAATCCGCGGCAATCGACAAACTGATTGCCAACCACGACAAAGAATCGCTTGCGGTGCTCAAAGCCCTGTCCGAAGACAGCGCGCTCGCCACCGATTCCGGCGCAGTGCTGCTGCAAGACGGCGACACGGCACGCGATGCCGTCACTGGTAAAACGGTCGCCGCGGGCGACGCGCAGCCGGTCACTCTGAACAACCTGCTGCGCTCGAAAGTAGCGGGCGCACTCTCGGGTCTGCAACTCGACTCGCCCGATGCCGCCACGCGCGACGCCGCCGTCACCGCACTGCTGCAAAACCCCGATCCGTCGATTAAACCGCTCGTCGACGCAGCTCGCGCGAAGGAAACCGACCCGGCGCTGAAGAAGCGCCTCGACACGCTGTGGGCAATGACCGCGTTGCACGACGCCGACCCGGCCAAGCGTCTCGAAGCCGTGCAACTGGTTGCCGCGCGGCACGATCTCGACATGAACGAACTGCTGCGCCCGCTCGTCGCGAAGAAGCCAGACGGCACCTTCAACGAAGCCGACGATCGCGTGCGCTCCGCCGCGCAAAGCGGCATCGACGAACTCGATTCGATCCAGCGCCGCAGCCAGATCGCGGGCACCTTGTTCGCAGGCTTGTCGCTCGGCAGCGTGCTGCTGCTCGCCGCATTGGGTCTCGCAATCACGTATGGGCTGATCGGCGTGATCAACATGGCGCACGGTGAATTCCTGATGATCGGCGCTTACGCCACCTACGTCGTGCAGAACCTGTTCCAGCGCTTTGCGCCCGGTGCGTTCGACTGGTATCCGCTGCTGGCCGTGCCGGCGTCTTTCGCTGCAGCAGGACTCGTCGGCATCGTGCTCGAACGGCTGGTGTTGAAGCATTTGTACGGCCGTCCACTCGAAACCTTGCTGACCACCTTCGGTGTCAGCCTGATTCTGATTCAGGCGACACGTATGGTGTTCGGCGCGCAGAACGTGCAGGTGATCAACCCGGCCTGGATGAGCGGTGGCGTGACGGTGCTGCCCAATCTGATCCTGCCGTACAACCGGCTGGCGATTCTGGCGTTCTCGCTGATTGTCGTCGGGATTGCGTGGGCTGTCCTGACTAAAACCCGCCTGGGTCTGTTCGTGCGAGCCGTCACGCAAAACCGGCGGATGGCAGCATGCGTCGGTGTGAAGACCGCGCGTGTCGATTCGTATGCGTTCGCGTTCGGTGCGGGCATTGCCGGCCTAGGTGGCTGTGCGCTGTCGCAGATCGGCAATGTGGGCCCGGATCTCGGCCAGAGCTACATCATCGATTCGTTCATGGCCGTGGTGCTCGGCGGTGTCGGTCAACTCGCCGGCACGGTGATCGGCGGCTTCGGTCTCGGGTTGATCAGCAAGGCGATCGAGCCGTTCTGGGGTGCTGTGCTCGCCAAGATCGCGGTGCTCGTGCTGATCGTGCTGTTCATCCAGAAGCGTCCGCAGGGCATGTTCGCCCTCAAGGGCCGCAGCGCGGAGGCATGAGATGACATCGGCTACCTCTTCGGCTCACGTCGGCTCAGCGAGCAGTGGCGCTATTGCCGGACGCGAAGCGCAGTCCGGCTTCGCGCTCGGCTTGCCGCCGCGTCCCGCGCTGCTGTCACGACGCGCGTGGCTCGCGCTAATCGCACTGATCATCGTGTTCGGTCTTGGCGTGCCATTCGCCACGCTGGTGGTCCCGGAAACGAGCGCGTTCCACCTGTCCGCGTACGCGATGACGATCACTGGCAAGTTCATGTGCTACGCAATCGCTGCGCTGGCACTCGATCTCGTGTGGGGCTACTGCGGCATTCTGAGTCTGGGTCACGCGTTGTTCTTTGCATTGGGCGGTTACGCGATCGGCATGTACCTGATGCGCTCGATCGGCCACGAAGGCAAATACGGCAGCGACCTGCCCGACTTCATGGTGTTTCTCGATTGGCATCAACTGCCGTGGTACTGGGAAGGCACGCAGCATCTCGGGTATGCGCTGCTGCTGGTAGTGCTGGTGCCGGCGGTGGTCGCATGGGTGTTCGGCTTCTTCACATTCCGTTCGCGGGTGAAGGGCGTGTACCTGTCGATCATTACGCAGGCGATGACGTTTGCCGCCATGCTGCTGTTCTACCGCAATGAAACAGGTTTCGGTGGCAACAACGGCTTTACCGATTTCAAACGTATCAGTGGTTTTCCGATTACGCATCCGGGCACGCGCACTGCCCTCCTGCTGATCACGTTCGCAGTGTTGATCCTGGCCTTCATCGGCGCGCGGGCAATCGTCACGTCGAAGCTCGGCCGCGTGGTCACTGCGGTGCGCGATGGCGAAACGCGTTTGATGTTCCTCGGCTACAGCCCGCTCGCGTACAAGCTGTTCGTGTGGACCGTCTCCGCTGTTTTGTGCGGGATTGCCGGCGCGTTGTATGTGCCACAAGTCGGCATCATCAACCCAGGCGAGATGTCGCCAGGCAACTCGATCGAGATGGCGATCTGGGTCGCGGTGGGCGGACGCGGCACGTTGATCGGACCGATCATCGGCGCGTTTGCGGTGAACGGCGCGAAGAGCTTTTTTACAGCGAACTTCCCCGAATACTGGCTGTTCTTTCTTGGTCTGATTTTCGTACTGGTCCCGCTGTTGTTGCCGAACGGCATCATGGGCCTGATCGAGATGGTCACGCGCAAGAGGAACCGCTCATGAACGAAAACCCGATGGTTCCTGATCTTGCATTGCCCGAAGAGCCTGCTGAACGGTCGCTGAGCGGTGTCGCGAGCATGGGGCACGCGGTGGTGCCGGGCGAGATCGATATTTCGCACGGGACGATTCTGTACCTTGACGACGTGACCGTGAGTTTCGATGGATTTCGCGCGTTGAATGCGCTGACTCTATCGATCAACGCGGGTGAATTGCGTTGCATCATCGGGCCGAATGGGGCCGGCAAGACGACGATGATGGATGTCATCACCGGGAAGACGGAGCCGGATTCCGGGAAGGTTTTTCTGGGGCAGTCGATTGATCTGACGCGGATGAATGAGCCTTCTATTGCGCGCGCCGGGATTGGGCGCAAGTTTCAGAAGCCTACTGTTTTTGAACAGCATCCTGTGTGGGAGAACCTTGAGTTGGCCATGAAGGCTGACAAGGGATGGTGGGCTTCTTTGCGTGCGCGATTGGATCGTGAGGCGCAAGCGCGAATTGAAGAGACGTTGGCCTTGATTGGCCTGGAGAGCGAAGCGCGGCGGCTTGCCGGTGAGTTGTCGCATGGACAGAAACAGCGGCTCGAGATCGGCATGTTGCTGATGCAGAAACCGGCGCTGCTGTTGCTCGACGAGCCCGCCGCAGGTATGACCGACGACGAGACCATGCAATTGGCTGAACTGCTCAATCATTTGCGCGGGAGTTGTTCGATGATGGTTGTCGAACACGATATGGAGTTTGTCGCGGCGCTATCGGGTGAGAAGGGCAAAGTCACGGTGATGGCCGAAGGGCGAGTGCTCGCCCACGGCACGCTTGATGAGGTGAAGAGAGATGAGACGGTGATCGAGTCTTATCTCGGGCGGTAATGGCCGCAATCAAACCACGGCCGCAGCAAGCCACCAGAATTCAAGGATCGACCAACATGCTAGAAGTAGAAAACCTCAACCAGTACTACGGCGGCAGCCACATTCTTCGTGATGTGAAACTCACCGTGCCTGACGGCAAGCTCACCGTGTTGCTCGGTCGCAATGGCGTGGGCAAGACGACCTTGCTTCGATGCCTGATGGGCGTCGTCCAAACCAAGAGCGGCTCGATCGCCTGGCGCGGTGCGCCGATCACCAAGCTGCCGACTTACTCGCGCGTTGAGAAAGGCCTCGCCTACGTCCCGCAAGGCCGTGACATCTTCCCGCGGCTGACCGTCGAAGAAAATCTGTTGGTCGGTGCGGCCAGCAAAAAAGCCCCGAAGAAAATCCCGGATCGTATCTACGAACTCTTCCCCGTTCTGAAGGACATGCGCAGCCGCCGCGGCGGCGACCTCTCAGGTGGTCAGCAACAACAGCTCGCGATCGGCCGTGCGCTGATGAGCGATCCGCAATTGCTGATCCTCGATGAACCAACCGAAGGTATCCAGCCGTCGATCATTCAGGACATTGGCCGCACGCTGCGTCAGCTGGTCGAAGAAATGGGCATGACCGTGCTGCTCGTCGAACAGTATTACGACTTCGCCAAAGAGATTGCCGATCGGTATTGGGTGATGAGCCGCGGTGAAATCGTCGCGGGCGGTGAAGGCGCCAACATGGATACGGATGGCGTGCGTGCATTGATTGCCGTCTGAGCGGCACAAGCAGTACAAACAGCGCAGCGTGCTATTCTCGCCGCATCCTGTGGCAACGCGGCTCGTCGTTGCCTAACGCGTGCGGGCACGCTGCACATTGACGCGTCAGTTGCCGCGTCCGCTACTGTGCCCAATACCGCGCCCAGCCGCTCATTCATTCGCAAGTCCGCTCGCATGTCGCTTCACGAAAACCACGCTGCACTCGCCACCGCGCAACCCACCGCGCACTCACAATGGCGCGCGCGCCTCGAACTCGGCTTCGTCAAAGACGGCGAACGGACCACGCTCAAGCATCGGCTGCATGACGGTCCGTTGCGCGTGCAACGGCCGCTCTATCCGGAAGGCCATGCGATCTGCCACGCCGTGATCGTGCATCCGCCGGGTGGAATCGCGGGCGGCGATCAACTCGATATCGAAGTGGATGTCGGCGAAAGCGCGCATGCCGTGATCACTACGCCCGGCGCAACCAAGTGGTACAAATCCAATGGCCGTGCGGCACGACAGAATATTGCGGTGCGTGTCGGCCCGCAGGCGAAACTCGACTGGCTGCCGCAGAACAATATCGTTTTCGATCAAGCCAACGCGATGCTGGATTTTTCGCTGACGCTTGGCGAAGGCGCTACCGCGATTGGGTGGGACGCGACTCAGCTCGGGCGGCAAGCGGCCGGTGAGCGATGGTCAAACGGGCAGTTGCGAGCCGTATCGCGGATCGTTGGCGCGAATGGCGAGGCACTGTGGCTCGAGCGTGCGAGCCTCAGCGCGGAAGATTCATTGCGCGATGCCGCGCAAGGGCTTGCCGGGTTTCCTGCGTATGGGACGCTCTGGGCTGTCGGGGCGGCCTGCGATGACGCGCTCACTGAAAAGCTCACTGCCCAGCTACCGTTTGATGATTCGTTGCGGGCGGCCGCTTCCTGTGTCACTGAAGGGGTTTTACTCGTGCGAGCGGTGTCGCGGTCAATGGAGACGCTGCAGCGTGCGCTGACTCAATGCTGGCTTCAGTTGCGCCCAGTCGTGCATGGTGTAGACGCGATGCCACTCCGAATCTGGTCAACCTAATCCGCGCATCAGCAACGGCGCCTTGCAGCGCGAGCGCACCTTTCACCTTCGTAAGACGTCACAAGCACCAATCCAGCGCATCCGACCGCTCCAAGTCGGTGCGTCATCGTGTCTTTCGCCCCGCGAAGCCATGCTGCACCGCCATGGCACATACCTTGCGTCGAATCCCCCACGATGCTGCCGCGTCCTGACGACAGCCGACCACCCGCCACCACCGCTCGCACAACATGACCCGATCGACCCTTCGCCCTGCGCGTCGCGCCTGGCTCGCCGCACTGCTGCTCTCGCCCGTCCTCGCCATCAATGCGCCCGCCGCCCACGCGGATACGCTCGACAACATCACCAAAGCCGGCGTGCTGAAAGTCGCAGTTCCCGAAGACTATCCGCCGTTCGGCTCGGTCGGCGCGGATATGAAGCCGCAAGGCTATGACATCGATACCGCCGCGATGCTCGCGAAGTCGATGAACGTGAAGCTCGAACTCGTGCCGGTCAATAGCGCGAACCGCATTCCGTATCTGCAAACGGGTAAGGTCGATCTGGTGATTTCGTCGCTCGGCAAAACGCCTGAGCGTGACAAGGTCATCGACTTTTCGACGGCCTATGCGCCGTACTACCAGGGCGTGTTCGGTCCCGCCGACATCAAGGTCACCGGCCCCGCCGATCTCACCGGCAAGACGGTCGGCGCCACGCGCGGCGCGCTCGAAGAAATCGGCCTCACGCAAATGGCGCCGAACGCCACCATCAAACGCTTCGAAGACAACAACGCGACCATCGCCGCGTTTCTCTCGGGCCAGGTGCAGTTGATCGCTGCCGGCAATATCGTCGCCGCCGCGATCAATGCGAAGAATCCGCCGCGCCGTCCGGAACCTAAGTTCGTTATAAAGGATTCGCCATGTTTCATCGGCATGAACAAGAATGAAAGCCGGCTGCAGGCGAAGGTCAACGCCGCCATCGCCCAAGCGAAGGCGGACGGCACGCTCAACACGATGTCGAAGAAGTGGTTCGGCGCGCCCTTGCCGACCAGTCTGTAAGCGGGTCGTTAATTCAGCTTGATATCTTTGTAAGCTGATCTGGCAGTAAGCTTGTCGCGGTTTGTTTCGCGTCGTATTTCGATGCGGCCGCGATGGCGCACAACGAAGCGCGACCTCGATCGCATCCAACGCCTGTCCTCGCTGGGACAGGCGTAACCCAACCTGATATCCGATGAAGCTGACACCTCGCGAGAAGGACAAGCTGCTGATCTTCACCGCCGCGCTGCTCGCCGAACGGCGCCGTGCTCGCGGCCTCAAACTGAACTACCCCGAAGCGATCGCTTTCATCACCGCCGCGCTGATGGAAGCGGCCCGTGACGGCAAAACGGTCGCCGAGGTCATGCACTACGGCACCACGCTGCTGACGCGCGCCGACGTGATGGAAGGCGTGCCGGAAATGATCCCCGACATCCAGGTCGAAGCCACGTTCCCCGACGGCACCAAGCTCGTCACCGTTCATCACCCGATCCCCTAATCACGCAAGGCAGCCCCATGATTCCCGGCGAACTCCTCACCGACGACGGCGAACACGAACTCAACGCGGGCCGCGCCACCGTCACGGTGGTCGTGTCGAATACCGGCGACCGTCCGGTGCAAATCGGCTCGCACTATCACTTCTATGAAGTGAACGAGGCGCTCTCCTTCGATCGTGAAGCGGCACGCGGCTTCCGGCTCAACATCGCAGCGGGCACAGCCGTACGCTTCGAGCCCGGCCAGGAACGCACCGTCGAGTTGGTCGAACTGGCGGGCGACCGCGTCGTCTACGGCTTCAACGGCAAGGTGATGGGCAAACTCTGATGCGCGACCCGCGCACGCTTGCTCTGACCACCCTGCTCATTTCCGGACCCACACCATGACATTACGCATCGGCCGCCGCGCATACGCGGAAATGTTCGGCCCCACCACCGGCGACCGCGTGCGCCTCGCCGATACCGAGTTGCTGATCGAAGTCGAACGCGACTTCACGACTTACGGCGAAGAAGTGAAATTCGGCGGCGGCAAAGTGATTCGCGACGGCATGGGCCAGTCGCAACGCGTGCATGCCGACGTGGTCGATACTGTCGTGACGAATGCTGTGATTCTCGATCACTGGGGCATCGTCAAGGCCGACATCGGTATCAAGAACGGCCGCATCGCCGCGATCGGCAAAGCGGGCAATCCCGACATTCAACCGAACGTGACGATCGCGATCGGCGCGTCTACTGAAGTGATCGCGGGTGAAGGCCTGATCGTGACCGCGGGTGGCATCGATACGCACATCCACTTCATCAGCCCGCAGCAAATCGAAGAAGCACTCGCGAGCGGCGTGACGACGATGCTCGGCGGCGGCACGGGTCCGGCAACGGGTAC
Source organism: Paraburkholderia aspalathi (assembly GCF_905220735.1). NCBI lineage: Bacteria > Pseudomonadati > Pseudomonadota > Betaproteobacteria > Burkholderiales > Burkholderiaceae > Paraburkholderia > Paraburkholderia aspalathi. Next base: position 512,045 of record NZ_CAJNBA010000005.1, on the reverse strand, counting down.
GAACGCGACGACTTGCACGCCGGGTCCGTGGCATCTCGAACGCATGCTGCAAGCGGCCGATGGTTATCCGATGAATCTCGGCTTTCTCGGCAAGGGCAATGTAAGTCAGCCACAGCCTGCTTTGGAGCAGATCGCTGCGGGCGCGATCGGTTTGAAGCTGCACGAAGATTGGGGCACGACGCCTGCTGCGATCGACAACTGTCTTTCCGTCGCCGACGATACCGACACGCAGGTCGCAATCCACACGGATACGCTGAACGAAGCGGGTTTTGTGGAAGCGACCGTGGCCGCGTTCAAGGGCCGCACGATCCACACGTATCACACAGAAGGCGCAGGCGGCGGCCACGCACCGGACATCATCAAGGTGTGCGGCGAAGCGAATGTGCTGCCCTCCTCCACCAATCCGACGCGCCCGTACACCGTCAACACGCTCGAAGAGCATCTCGACATGCTGATGGTGTGCCATCACCTGGACCCGTCGATTGCGGAAGATATCGCCTTTGCCGAATCGCGCATTCGTCGCGAGACCATTGCTGCCGAAGACATCCTGCACGACCTCGGCGCGTTGTCGATGCTGTCGTCGGATTCGCAGGCGATGGGGCGCGTGGGCGAAGTGATCATCCGCACGTGGCAGACCGCGCACAAGATGAAGGTGCAACGCGGCGCGTTGCCTGAAGACAATGCGCGACACGACAATTTCCGTGCGAAGCGTTATGTCGCCAAGTACACGATCAACCCGGCCATCACGCATGGCATCTCACATGAAGTCGGCTCGATCGAGCCGGGCAAGTGGGCCGATCTGGTGTTCTGGGAGCCGGCGTTTTTTGGCATCAAGCCGTCGCTGATTCTGAAGGGCGGCATGATCGCGATGGCGCAGATGGGCGACCCGAACGCGTCGATTCCGACGCCGCAGCCGGTCCACTATCGCGAGATGTTCGCGACGCGTGGCGGTGCGTTGGGACGTACTTCACTGACCTTCGTTTCGCAGTTGGCTGCGGACGCGGGTGTCGGCGAACGCTATGGCCTGAACAAGCGTATCGTTGCTGTGAAGAACTGCCGCAAGATCACGAAGGCGGACATGATTCACAACGCGTGGCGTCCGGCGATCAGCGTCGATCCTGAGACGTATCAGGTTATTGCTGATGGTCAGTTGCTGACCTGCGAACCAGCAACTGTACTGCCGATGGCGCAACGTTACTTTCTGTTCTAAACCATGCGCACTCTCGACAAACTGATTGCGCCGCATTTGAAGTTGGCGCCTGTGCTGGTGAAGCGTGCACCGACTTTGACGCTTGCTTTTGATGACCGCCGTAAGAGCCGTCTCGCGGCAACGCTGGATAACGGTGAGGAGGTCGCGCTGCTGTTGCCGCGCGGCACGGTGCTGCGCGACGGCGATGTTCTGGTCGCTGATGATGGTGGTTTGGTGCGCGTAGTCGCTGCTCCCGAAGCCGTGTTGGTTGTCCGCGCGAAAGATGCGCTGACTCTGACGCGCGCCGCTTATCACCTCGGCAATCGTCATACACCGGTCGAAGTCGGTGCGGATTATCTGAAGCTTGAATATGATCCGGTGCTGGCCGATATGCTGAAGCGCATCGGCGCAAGCGTGGATCAGGTGTCGATGCCGTTCCAGCCGGAATCTGGCGCGTACGGCGGTGGTCACAAGCATGGTCACGATGAGACCTTTGCTGAAGACTATGCATTAGCTCAGCAGGTGTTCGGCGAGCATCATGGGCATGAGCATCCGCACGATCATGAGCATGGGCACAGCCACGCGCACGGTCACTCGCATGACCACGGCCACGACCATTCGCACGATCCCAAAGACGACGATCACGTCCACGACGAATCGTGCGGCCACGGGCATCATCACCATGCGCATCGCTGAACTCACAGCGCTGCTGCATCTCGCGTCGCCGGCATTGCCGATCGGCGCGTTCAGCTACTCGCAGGGTCTCGAAGCGGCGATCGAAGCGCAACTCATCACCGATGCGGATTCCGCACGCGATTGGATCGCAAGCGGTTTAACCGACGTGCTCGCGCGTGGCGAATTGCCGTTTCTCGCACATCAAATGGAACGCTGGCGCGCGCATGACGCAGACGGCTTGCGCGAAGCAAACAGCGAGTTCCTGGCAAGCCGTGAGTCCGCTGAGCTACGACGCGAAACGGAACAGATGGGCTGGTCGCTGCGTCAGTTGTGCGTCTCGCTCGAATGGGGCGGCGCAGACCGACGTATGACGCTGGCATCGCTCAAACCCTTGGCCCAACCCACGGCTTTCGCATTCGCTGCTTTCGCCCACGACGCAGCGCCTGACGCCGCTCTTGCCGCCTACGCATTCAGCTGGGTAGAAAACCAGGCCGCTGCCGCATTGAAGGCGGTGCCGCTCGGTCAACTCGCGGGTCAACGCATCATCGTCGCATTACGCGAGCCGATCGACGCCGCCGTCACACGCGCCTTGGCCACTTCACCCGACAACATCAACACCTTCGCGCCGCAATTGGGCATTCTGTCGGCGCGTCACGAGTCGCAGTATTCGCGGCTCTTTCGCTCTTAAAAAGATCCATCATGAACGCACCTCATCACCCCGCTCACTCGTCTGTCCGCACGAAGAAACTGCCGCCGCTGCGCGTGGGCGTCGGCGGCCCCGTCGGCTCGGGCAAGACCACGTTGCTCGAAATGCTCTGCAAGGCGATGCGCGAGCAATACGACCTCGTCGCGATCACCAACGACATCTATACGAAGGAAGATCAGCGTCTGTTGACCGTAGCGGGTGCGTTGCCGGCCGAGCGGATCATGGGCGTGGAAACGGGCGGCTGCCCGCACACGGCGATTCGCGAAGACGCGTCGATCAACCTCGAAGCCGTCGACCGCATGCTGACGCGCTTCCCTGACGCAGACATTGTATTCATCGAATCGGGCGGCGATAACCTCGCGGCAACATTCAGCCCGGAACTATCGGACCTGACGATCTACGTGATCGACGTAGCAGGCGGCGAGAAGATTCCGCGCAAAGGCGGCCCAGGCATTACGAAGTCGGATCTGCTGGTGATCAACAAGACCGATCTCGCACCGATGGTCGGCGCAAACCTGGAGGTAATGGCTTCAGACGCGAAGAAGATGCGCGGCGAGCGCCCCTTCGTGATGTGCAATCTGAAGGCGCTCGACGGCTTGGATGTGGTGGTGAAGTTTATCGAGAAGAAGGGGCTGTTGAAGGCTTAAGGCCTCACTCACCCGGATGGCATTCAAGCAGGAATGCCATCATCTCCGTCGCGTCTTTCGACAGATAAAATCGCACCATCTTCTCGTTGAAGTCCCCAGCGCGCTGCGCTGGGACACTGATGGCGTCGATACCATTCGACATCAATACGCCGTTCATCATGAAACGTGACGTGCGTTTGTTGCCGTCGAAGAAGAACTGCTGCAACGCGCCAAACAGGAAGAACGCGCAACCCCGTTCAAATGCATTAGAAACCTGATCGGTCAGCGCGCGCGTGCCAGCGGCAAAAACCCGGTTGAGTTCAGGGGCACCCGCCAAGGTCGGTAGCGGTGTGTGCCGTCCTGCTTCACCTAACGCCACATCCGGCGTGTATCGCGTTTCCTCGCCTTCACCGCGGAATGCGCCGCCGCACCTTGATATCTCATCTGACGTGACAAGGCGGAGCAGGTCACAGAACGTCGCTTTGCCGAGCGTGAACCGGCCGTCCCGAACGATTGCAAGCAGGTGTTTGGACGCGCGGATCAGACCTAATATTTGCCCTTGGTCGGATATCTGCCGACCACCAACCGTTACACCATCCAACAGCGTTTTTACTTCCGTGAAGGTGAGTGGATTTCCCTCAAGTACGCCCGCATCCCACACGAATTCCGCAAGCATCCGATGAAAACGGAAGCACGCCCGGTTGATCGAATAAGTTGGGATATTTTGTGGCATCGCACCACGGTCCCATCGAAATCCGAGGTCTGTGAAAAGCGTCATCGCAGGCCGTAGTCAAGTTGCTCGCGTCACACAGCGCCGTTGGTCCAAGAGCCGACTCAGGCTATCCCTGTGGTCGGCGCGCGAAGCGATAACGCCAGCATCGCCTTGGCAGCGCTCTCGAACGACTACTCCGGCAACACCGCCATCAACACATCAACAGTCCGTGCCGTCGCGCCACGATGGCGCGCGGCAAACGCCGAAGCCGCGCCGCCCATCGCGAGCCGCCTCGCTTTGTCGCCGAACAGCTCGCGCAACGCCCGCGCCAGATCAGCCGGATCCTGCACCTGCACTGCTGCACCCGCCGCGACCGCATCCGCAGTCGCTTGCGTAAAGTTGAACACATGCGGCCCGATCAGCACCGGCACCCCAACCGCGCATGCCTCAATCAGATTCTGCCCGCCCAACGGTAGCAAACTCCCACCGATAAACGCCAGATCCGAGGCGGCATAGTAAGCGCCCAACTCGCCCATCGAATCGCCGAGCAGCACATTGACGTTGGAAGGCAAAGCAGGCACCCCACCGCCCACAGCTGAAGCAGCACCCGACGCCACCGTCGCAGCAGGCGCCCAAGCCGAGCGCCGTTCAAGACGCAAACCAGCCTTCTCAACCAGCCCCGCGACTTCATTAAACCGTTGCGGATGACGCGGCACCAGGATCAGCAACGCATCCTCGATACCCAGCGCCGCGAACGCCTGCAGCACCAGTTCCTCTTCGCCTTCACGCGTACTCGCCGCGACCCACACCGGCCGCGTGCCGATCGCCGCACGCCACGCATGGCCACGCGCCGCCAGTTCCGGCGGCGTGCTCATATCGAACTTCAAATTCCCGAGCACGGCGACATTACGCGCACCGAGTGCAGTGAGCCGTTCCGCATCCGAAGGGCTCTGCGCCAGCACTCGCGCAAATCCACCGAACACGCCTTTAGTCGCATGACCGAACTTGGCCGCACGCTTGTACGAGCGTGCCGACATCCGCGCATTCGTGAGCACCAACGGCACATCCGCGCGACGACATTCGTCGATCAGCGTGGGCCACACCTCAGTTTCCATCACCAGACCCAGCGACGGCCGCCACGCGCGCAAAAACCGCCGCACCGCATGCGGCATGTCGTACGGCAGATAACTGCGCAATACACGATCGCCGAAAATCTGCTCGCCGGTGGCGCGGCCACTCGGCGTCATATGTGTGAGAAGAATTCGCGCATCGGGACGCGCCTTCATCAACGCATCGATCAACGGTTGCGCGGCGCGCGTCTCGCCCACCGACACCGCATGCACCCAGATCAGCGGCGCATTGTCTTCCGGCAACCGACCACGCGAGTAACCGAAACGCTCGGCGATATGCTCACGATAGCCACGCTCCTTGCGCGAACGGATCAGCAAGCGCAGCACGGCAAGCGGCGCGACGATCCACCAAAGCGCGTTATAAATCGCCCTCAGCATCGGGACTCCGCACGCCCGAGCGCGAACCCGAAAGCAAACGCGCGTTTCACCGCGCGATCGAACCAGACAGCGGCGCTCAAACGAGAGCCCTGCCCTTCAGGCGCTCGAGAATGCCGAGCGGTGCGCAGTCCGGCTGCACCATCGCCTTGACCGGCAGGAAGAAGGTCTGCTCCAGCATGAACTGGCCGGACATCACCGCATGTGAAGTCTGGTCGGAGAAACACACCCAGACGCTACCCGGCGGAAACGGCATGGTCTCCTGCGGGCTCGACTTCTGATACTCGAGATCGGCCTTCATGCCGTCGTGCAGATTCAGCATCAAATGGTCGTATTCGCTGCGCGGCGATTTGGTCACATGCAGCAGGTTCAGCAGCCACGCCGAACCCGGCATCTGCGGTTTGATGCGCGGCAGGAAGCGCTTGGCCATATCCTCGAACGGTTCGCCGACGCGCCACACGCGCGGCGCGCCGTGCGGATTCACGTTGGTGAACACGCGCAAAATGCGCTCGCCGTAATTCGGCCGCGACGGAAAGGCATCTACATGCAGACGGCTATCGTCCTTACGCCAGGACGTCTCGCGCCCTTCCACCTGATGCAGCCGCAAGCTCGTCGGCGCGACGCGCAACTTGCTGTTGTATTCGGGAAAGAGCCCATCGACGAGCGTGCGCGCATTGGCCTGATAACGCGCGATCAACGCGCGCACGGCCGATTGCGTGACCGCATCACCGGCCACCCCATGCAGCGCGCCGCCATTCGGCTCAAGACTGATGTTCTTGCGATTCGGATCGGCCAATGCAGGATCGAGCAAGGCCTGTTCGCCGCCTTCGATGGCAAAGCGCAGATTCGGGAAATACAGCACCTTGCCGCGTTCGACGCCGGCCAGCAGCGTCTCGCGCGGCACGGACAGATTGCGTCCGTGCCAGTCGGCGTTCGCTACTTCGATGATCTGGGTTTCGTTCATGGTCGCCCTTAAAAACGGATGGAGCGTAAGGCGAAGCACACCGCATTACAGCGTTACGACATTAGAGCAGGCCGAATCCGGCCAACGCGGATTTGACCTCTTGCAGCGTGGGCGGCTTGCCAGCGGTGCCGAGATTGACAACGTTCGGCGACCAGTAGCCGCCAGTGCGCCACGCGGTGGCGAAATTGTACAACTCGACCGTCGGACGCTTCAGCGCCGCCGCAATGTGAACTAGACCTGTGTCAACGCCGACTGTCGCGGCGGCGCCGTCGATGAGGCCGACCACCGCCGGCAACGAGAGCTTGGGCGGCACGATCGCCGCGCCGCCGAATTCCTTCGCCAGACGCTCGCTGGTGACGCGTTCTTCCTCGCTGCCCCACGGCAGCACGATCGACGCGCCGCGCCGCACCAAAGACTGCCCAAGCTCGATCCAGGCGGTGTCGGGCCACTGCTTGTCGGCGCGCGAGGTGGCGTGCACGAACACCACGTAGGGCACCGGCAGATTCAGATTCGCTTCCGACAACGCCAGCGCCGCGCGCCCGGTGTCGATGCCGAAGTCGATGTCGTCGGTGGGTTGCGGCTGCGGGTCGTCCAGCGCGGCGGCCACCAGCTGGCGCGTGCGCTCGACCACATGGGTGCGCGGCTCGATCGGCACGCGCTTGTCGTAGAAGAAGCGCACCGGCCATTCGTAGCCCGCGCCCTCGGTCCGGTTCGCGAGGCCGACCAGCGGCCCGCGCGCCATGCTCGCGACCCACGCGGTCTTGATGAGCCCCTGGCAGTCGATCACGAGGTCGTAGTTCTCGGCGGCGAGCGCGCGGCGAAACGCGCCGATCTCGCGCCAGTTGTCGACCGAGAGGATGCGTTTGCGCCAGCGCCGCAGCGACACTGGAATCGCCCGCCGCACGCCGCTGACGAGCTCCACGAGCCCCACGAAGCTTTCCTCGACGAGCCAGTCGATCTGGGCCTCGGGATGGCGGCGTCGGATGTCGGCGATCACCGGCATGTTGTGAACGACGTCGCCCAATGACGACACCCTCACGATTAGTATCTTTTGCACGCTCAAGTGTGGGAAAACCGGCTATCCGGCCCGAAGATGCGTTGAGAAAGCCCCCAAACCTGTCGCTTCGCGCCAGGCCCCCCGAGGGGGAGTGAGAAAACTTGGGGCGGCCCGGCGTTTTCTCACGAGGACGGCAATTCTATCGCGACACAGGTAAATGGCACGAAAAAACGCGGCGCGGTAACTGAAACCCGCGCCGCGTTCGACTGCAACCGCGGTTCACGAAGAACCGCGCCGCCGCTAGAGCTTTTAGAACGGCAGCTTCGCGTCCGGCTTCTCAGCCATGATCACACGGCGGAAGTCCTCCTGGATGCGCTTGAGCGCTGCGTCGCTATCGGCTTCGAAACGCATGACCACCACCGGCGTGGTGTTCGACGAACGCGCCAGACCGAAGCCGTCCGGGTACTCGACACGCAAGCCGTCGATCTTCACCACATCGTCCGCGCCGGTGAACTTCGCGTTTTGCTGCAAACGCGCGATCAGCTCGAAGTTTTCACCTTCTTCGAGCTTCAATTGCAGTTCCGGCGTGGAATTCGAGTTCGGCAGCGAGTTCAGCAGCTTGCTCGGATCCGCCACACGCGTGAGGATTTCCAGCAGACGCGCGCCTGTGTACAGGCCGTCGTCGAAACCATACCAGCGGTCCTTGAAGAACACGTGGCCGCTCATTTCGCCTGCCAGCGGCGCGCCGGTTTCACGCAGCTTCGCCTTGACCAGCGAGTGGCCGGTCTTCCACATCAGCGGTTCGCCGCCCTTCTCCTTGATCCACTTGCCCAGATTGCGTGTGCACTTCACGTCGTAAATGATCTGCGCGCCCTTGTTGCGCGACAGCACTTCTTCGGCGAACAGCATCAGTTGGCGGTCCGGATAGATGATCTGGCCGTCTTTGGTGACGACGCCGAGGCGGTCGCCGTCACCGTCGAAGGCGAAACCGATTTCAGCATCCGTTTCCTTTAGCGCGCGGATCACGTCCTGGAGGTTTTCCGGGTGAGCCGGGTCCGGGTGGTGGTTCGGGAAGTTGCCGTCGATTTCGGTGAACAGTTCAACCAGTTCGCAGCCAAGCTTCTTGAAGAGCTTCGGCGCGAGGCCGCCAGCCACACCGTTGCCGGTGTCGACCACGATCTTGATCGGACGCGCGAGCTTGACGTCGCTGGTGATGCGATCCAGATAGGCGTCGGCGATGTCGTACTCGGTGTACGTACCGCTGCCCGCAGAGAAGTTTTCGTCGACGATGCGCTGATGCAGCGCGAGGATCTGTTCGCCGTAAATGGCCGCGCCGCGCAGGACCATCTTGAAGCCGTTGTAGTCAGGCGGATTGTGGCTGCCCGTCACGACGATGCACGAATCGACGCGGCGCTCGCCGCCGTCGAGCTGCAACGGCACGTTAGCCGCGAAGTAGCCGACCGGGGTCGGCACCATGCCGACGTTGACCACGTCGACGCCCGCCGCACGCAGACCGTCCGATAGCGCCTGGATCAGATCGGGACCCGACAGGCGGCCGTCACGCGCCACCACCACGGCGTCGCCGCCTTGCGCCCGCACTTCGCTGCCAAAAGCGAGACCGATCGAACGCGCTGCATCAGTGTCGAGCGTCTTGCCGATCACACCGCGAATGTCATACGCCTTGAAAATAGATTTGGAGATCATGATGGCTCACTTGCGTGCAATGGAAAATTTTGACCGGCGTATAGCCGAGGGATCGGTAAAACTACCTGCTAAACCGAGCGATGCGCCCTTGCCGGAAGCGATCCGGTTCCAACTTATAATTGCGCCTTCCGGACATGCCCTAATAGACGCCCATTCTAATGCTTAGACGCCCTGCTTTTGCAATGTTGCCGCGACAGTCGGCCAGGTCGGCTGTTACACATTGCGCCCTGGCGCACGTTGCGTCACCCGCACAACACCTGCAACACCTACCACGCGTGCAACCGCATAGGCGAGTGTCGACCGGATGCTGACGCTCAAACGCTTCGCCAATCCCGACGTCACCCGCGCCTTCACCAACATCGTCTGGCTCGGGCTGGAGCGGCTCACGCAGATCGGCGTGGCGATCGCGATCAGCGGCATGCTGGCGCGCTACTTCGGGCCTGACACCTTCGGCAAATGGCAGTACGCGAACACGCTGCTGCTGGTGCTGTCGCCGATTACCTGGGTGTGCGGGGCGGAAATTCTGGTTCCGACCATCGTCAGCCGGCCGCCCACCCAGCTGGGCACGGTGCTCGGCAGCGCCTTTGCGCTGCGCTTTTCGGTTTCCGTCGCGGCGCTGCTGCTCACGTGGCTCGGCATTGCGCTGCACTTCTTCGACCCGCTGGTGGGCGCCATGCTCGCCGGACTTGCGGTGACGATGCTGTTTCGCGAACCGTTCGTCGGCGTGATCAATGCGTGGCTGCAAAGCATGACTTACAGCAAGCCGCAGTTGCTCACCAGCATGAGCACCGCGGTGCTGAAGGCCGGCATCGTCTATCTGATGGTACGCGCCATAGCAACGCCCGCGCGCTTCGGCTGGCTGTGGGCCGCGGAATCGGCGCTCATTGGCGCGGTTCTCCTGATCTATTACACCCGCCGGCATGGCGGCAAGCTCGGCTGGCACGTCGACCGTTCGCTCTTCAAGCACTTCGCTACCGCAGGCACCGTGTTCTGGATCGGGCTGATCTGTATGTATCTGTTCCTGAAACTGGACCGACTGATGCTCGAGCGGGCGATTTCCTTCGCCGACCTCGGACGCTATTCCGCCGCGCAACAGCTCAACGAAAACTGGATCACGCTCGCGCTGATGCTTGCGCAGACGATTGCGCCCGCCTTCATCTACCGCGTGCAAGACGCCGCACAATTGCGCCGCAACGTGTGGCGGCTAACGGCCATGACCGCCGCGCTGATGGTGAGCGGTGCGATCGTGCTGGATCTGCTGGCGGGGATCATCATCCGCCGCGTGTTCGGACCGGATTTTGAAGGCGCCATCGAGATTTTCCGCTGGGCCGTCTGGCTTTCCGTGCCGGCCGGCATCGAAGCGATCGGCAATCTGATCGTGCTGAAATATCAGGCCAAATTCGTGTTGCTCTCGAAGTGGCTGCTGGCGCTGGCCGTCGCGTTCGTGGTCAATCTGCTGGCGATTCCGCGGCTTGGCGCTTACGGTGCGCTGGTCGGTCTCGCGGCCGGTTATCTCGCCGCCGCGTCAGTTAATCTTTATTACATTCGTTTCAAATTGCGCCCATGACGAATTCATCCGCCGCCGCGCAAATTTCTCTCGACGACGTCGCCGTCCTGATGCCCGCGTACAACGGCCAGGCCGACGTCGATCTCACGCTGGCCTCGTTCAGCGAAAGCGCGCTGATCCACGTATTGATCGTCGACGACGGCAGCACGCCGCCGATCGTCGCACCGTCGATCCCCAACATGAAGATCGAAGTGCTGCGCATGCCGCAGAACGGCGGCATCGAGCGCGCGCTGCAAACCGGCATCGACGCCCTTGCGCAGCGCGGCTTTCGCTACGCAGCACGCATCGACGCGGGCGACCGCAGCGTGCCGCAGCGCCTCGCCAAGCAACGCGTGTTCATGGAGTTGCATCCGCAAGTGGCCGGCCTCGGCATGTGGACGCAGGTCGTCACGCGTGAAGGCAAACCGCTTTTCATGCTGACGCCGCCCGCGGAACCGAACGAGATCCGGCGTCTGCGCTTCTTCCGCTCATGCCTCGCGCATCCTTCGATGATGCTGCGCGTTGACGCGGTTCGTGCGGTCGGCAACTATCGCGCGGCCTATCCTTCCGCCGAAGACCTCGATCTGTTCCTGCGCCTGATGGCACGCTACGACTGCGCGAACCTGCCGGAACTCGGGCTCTATTACGAGCTGAACGAAGGCGGCATCAGCGCGACCAAACGGCGCCGCCAGGTCAGCTCGACGCTGCGGCTGCAACTGCGCTACTTCAACGTCACCAATCTGTACGACTGGCTGGGTCTCGCCAAAAATCTGCTGCACTTCGTGACGCCTTACCGCGCCTTGCAGCGGGTCAAACGCACGCTGCTCGCGCCGCGTGTGGGCCACTGATTCCGCTACACCGTCATTCACCCTGTCATTCACCGTCGAGCCCGTTCCCGCATGAAGCCTGCCTTTAAATCGACGCCCGCGCTACGCATTACACTCGTCTGTAACACCGCCTGGGCAATCTATACGTATCGGCAAGGGCTGATCCGCATGCTGGTTGGCCGCGGCGTCGACGTGACGGTGCTCGCGCCGCGCGACCGCACGTTCGAGCTGCTCACCGCGATGGGGTGCCGCTGCATCGAATTGCCGGTGGCCTCCAAAGGCACCAGTCCGCGCGAGGACCTGCGCACACTTTTGTCGTTGTATCGTTTGTATCGAAGCATCCGCCCGCACGTTGTGTTCCACTACACGATCAAGCCGAACATTTACGGCTCGGTCGCCGCGAAACTGGCGGGTGTGCAGTCGGTGGCGGTGACGACCGGGCTCGGTTACGTATTCATCCAGCAGAGCCGCGCTGCGCAAGTCGCCAAAAAACTGTACCGTTTCGCCTTCCGCTTCCCGCGCGAAATCTGGTTTCTGAATCGCGACGACCAGGCCGCGTTTGTCGAGCAGAATTTGTTGGTGCATCCTGAACGTGCGCGTCTCCTACATGGCGAAGGCGTGGATCTCGAACAATTCGCCTTCACGCCGCTGCCGGAGCGGGCGGAATTCAAGTTCGTGCTGATCGGGCGGCTCTTGTGGGACAAGGGCGTGGCCGAATATGTCGAAGCCGCGCGGCGCTTGCGTGAACGTTATCCTCAGGCGCGGTTCCAATTGCTCGGTCCGGTCGGCGTCGACAACCCCAGCGCGATCACACGCGAAGAAGTAGCCGCGTGGGAGCAGGAAGGCATCATCGAGTATCTTGGCGAGGCGCACGACGTGCGGCCCTTTATCGTCGATGCGGACTGCGTCGTCCTGCCTTCCTATCGCGAAGGCGTGCCGCGCACGCTGATGGAAGCATCGGCGATGGGCCGGCCGATTGTTACGACGGATGTGCCCGGCTGCCGTGAAGTGGTGGCGGACGGCGTCAATGGATTGCTGTGCGAAGTGCGCAATGCCGCGAGTCTCGCGGAGAAGCTGGCGCAGATGCTCGACATGAGTGGCGCCGAGCGCCGTGCAATGGCTGAACGCGGCCGACAGAAAGTCGCGGAAGAATTCGACGAACGCGTGGTCGTCGAAACGTATAAAGACCTGGTGCAGAAAATGACGGGCGTTTTACTTTAACGGAGCAACAGCATGACCACGAAGGGTACGATTCTGGTAACGGGCGGTGCAGGATTTATCGGCTCGCACACATGTGTCGAACTGCTCAACGGCGGTTACGACGTCGTGGTAATCGACAATCTCGTGAACAGCAACCGCGAATCGCTGCGGCGCGTGGAGAAAATCACCGGCAAGGCCGTGAGCTTCTACGAAGCCGACGCGCGAGACGAAGCGGCGCTCAATCGTATTTTCGACGCACACCCGATCACCGGCGCGATTCACTTTGCCGCGCTGAAGGCGGTGGGCGAATCGGTCGCGAAGCCGATCGAGTACTACAGCAATAACGTCGGCAGTTTGCTGGCGCTGCTCGGCGTGATGCGCGATCGCAACGTGAAGCAGTTCGTGTTCAGTTCATCGGCAACGGTGTATGGCGTGCCGAAGAGCTCGCCGATCGACGAATCGTTTCCACTGTCGGCAACCAATCCTTATGGGCAGTCGAAGTTGATTGCCGAGCAGGTATTGCGTGATCTGGAATTGGCGGATGCGTCCTGGCGGATCGCGACGCTGCGCTATTTCAATCCGGTTGGCGCGCATGAGAGCGGGTTGATTGGCGAGGATCCGGCGGGTATTCCGAATAACCTGATGCCGTATGTGGCGCAGGTTGCTGTCGGCAAGCTCGAGAAGCTGCGGGTGTTCGGTGGCGACTATGAGACGCCGGATGGCACCGGCGTGCGCGACTACATCCACGTTGTGGACCTGGCACGTGGGCATCTGGCGGCACTGGATGCGCTGGTTAAGCGTGATGCCAGTTTGGTGGTGAATCTTGGGACGGGCCAGGGGTATAGCGTGATCGACGTCGTCAAGGCGTTCGAGAAGGCTTCGGGGCGCCCTGTGCCTTATGAGATTGTGGCGCGCCGGCCGGGCGATGTGGCTTCGTGTTTTGCGGATCCGGCGGCGGCTTTGAATGTACTTGGATGGCGCGCTGAGTTTGGGATCGAGCGGATGTGTGCGGATCACTGGCGTTGGCAGTCGGCGAATCCGCAGGGGTTTGCGCAGGCGTAACCTCGGATATACGTCTACGCTTCTGCGTGCGCTTGTGTTTTTACTTTTGCGCACGCAGAAGTCGTTGAATGGCGAAGGCAGCACCCTCACTACAGCAGCGATTCAGTTACTTCACGGCGCCTTCCGGGTAGAAATACAAACCCGCGACATTTGCCGCACTGACCAATCCTTCCTTCGGCACCGCTGACACAAGATAGCGTCCATGCGCGGCGCTGATTTGCGCCGCTGTGCAACGCGCCGATTGCGAGAAGACAAGCTGCCAGTTCTGTGCGATGCAAAACGGCGTGGCTCCCTGACGCAGCGCATAAACCCGCGTGCCCACCACGGTCGCCCAGAGGTGCTCCCAGTTTGCAGAACCGTCGAGATCGAACACAAGACCATCGGCTCCAAGCTGCTTGATCGCCGCGTAGACGGCTGGAATCTCCGGGTCGTTGTATTGAGAAACGTATTCAGGCGGCTGATGGATACGAACTCCGGCGAAAACAGCCACCGCGACACAGACGACCACCGTCACACGGATTGGCACGCCCGTCACGTTGTCGAAAACGCGCTTCAACAGCAACGTCAGTGCAAGCGCTGGCACCGCGTAATAGAAAATCCCGACGTAGATGAACGAAAAATTGTCGACGCCGAAGACAGAATAAAAAAGGAAGCCAACCGTCGCGCTCGCCAATGACAGCACGATTGCTCTCTCCGCCCCAATGCGATCTTCACTCTCCCGCCCCGAATTGTTGGTCGCGAGGACGGCACAGGCAGCGGCGCCGAACAGAATCCCAAAGAGGCCGTTACTCCAGAACAGACCAACGAAACGTATCGCGTCCCCGAGATGGTTCGCGTGATGCGCATGGCCAAAAGCGGCATATTCAGCCACTGGTCCAGGAAAATGAAGAATGGTCTGGATCGCGAGCGGGACAAGAAACAGTGCTGCAATCACGACAGCGATCGCAATCGCCCGAAAATTCCCTACGAGATAGTCACGACTCAATACCCAATTGCCCCGCGTGTTGCCGGTCCGAGCATAAAGCCACGTATTCGCAACGACCGCACATGCGAGCATGATTGCGGCTATCCCGAAGAAGGACGCATGACCATTCAAAAGGAACCCCAGGCTGACTGCAAGCAGCACGAGTCCGTCTCTGCGCCCCATGATCAGAGCAGCAAGGGCCACCGTAAAGGCGGCAAACGCAAAGTAGTAAAGATGCGGGAACCAGGTGCCCGCGAACGCCTGATAGTTGATGTACGCGGTGACACCGACAAACAGAGCCGTGGTAGTGACGGCAGCCGGCATCGACCCTTGCATCCTTCGCAAAAGCACACCGATCGAAGCAATCCAGAATCCGGAAAGCAACGCCACCGCATAAATCTGCCCGGAGAACGGCGAAGTGACCCAGCGCGTCAGATCAAAAAATGCGGCCTCGCCTGCTGCAAGCACATAAAGGAACGCCGGGCCCGGATGGTTGAATCCGATTCGAGAATAATTGCCGACTAACAGGCTGAATTGCTTGGCCTGAAGCACCAGCAGGGAATTCGCCGCAAAATCCCCGGTTTCATGAAGCTGGACGGACGAGAAGGTCTGCCCGAACACGATGATAAACAGCGCCACGCAAATCGCTGAGACGACAAAAGCCACCCACCCCTTGAGCACGGCGCACCTGTTTTCATGTTATTCGAATGCGGAGCTGTCTTTCGACGTCGTTCGGGCTACGCAACTCTTCGAATAGCCTCGCGAAATCAGCCGCAAGCGAAAACGGTTATGGAAAAACAGGATTGTAAATTAGACCGCCTTATCAAGCCTCATCGAGATGGAACACCGCAACGGCATCCTTCAGGATGATGACCTGCTCTTCGAGGGATTTTGCTGCGGCAGCGGCCTCCTCAACGAGCGCCGCATTGTGTTGCGTCACCTCGTCGATCTGTGTGATGGCCTTGTTGACCTGTTCGATACCGTCGCTCTGTTCATGCGCGGAAGCCTCGATCTCGTTCATGACGCCGGTGACGCGCTGAACCGCGTCCATGGCTTCGTGAATTGTCTTCTGTGCGTCGGACACGAGCGATGCCCCCTGCTCTACCTTGGCGGCCGATTCGCCGATCAATTCCTTGATTTCCTTCGCCGCCGAGCCGGAGCGCTGCGCGAGGCTACGCACTTCCGAGGCCACCACCGCAAAGCCGCGCCCTTGCTCGCCCGCACGGGCTGCCTCGACGGCCGCGTTCAAGGCGAGGATGTTGGTCTGAAACGCAATCCCCTCGATCATGCCGATGATCTCAGCCACCTTGCGCGACGATTCGCTGATCCCATCCATCGTCTCAGTGACGCGCGACACTACAGCGCCACCACGCGTTACCGTATCTAACGCACCCTGCGCCAACCGGTTTGCCTGCTTCGCGTTATCTGCATTCTGCTTCACGGTCGCGGAGAGCTGCTCCATGCTCGCCGCGGTCTGTTGAAGCGCCGCCGCCTGCTGCTCCGTCCGAGACGACAGGTCGGCATTGCCTGCCGCAATCTCGTTCGCACCTTGCGTAATCGCCGTCGTACTGCCGCGCACCTTCGCTACCGTCTCGACGAGACCGTCACGCATCTTCGTCAATGCGCCGAGTAACTGGCCCATCTCGTTGCGCGACTTGTTTTTGATTGAGATCGTCAGGTCACCCGCCGCAATGCGTTCGAAGTGTTTTATGGTCGCATTGACGGGCTTGACCACCGCCGCCGACAAGCCGACCCGCGCCATCACACCGATCACGATAGAAATCGCGCCGATCCCCGCGAACAGTAGCGTCGCAAGCTGGAACCGCTGAGCTCCCTTCTCGGCCTGCTTGTGCTGGCTGTCCGTCTGCAAGCGCTGCAGCGCGTCGATGGCCTTCGAATAGGTCGTGTAGAAGGCGTTCGCGGTTTCGCCCTGGATGTTGCGGAAGGTATTGAAGTCGAAGTCGTTGAGCGCCTTGAACGCCGGCTCGATCGCCTTATCGACGAGCGCGCTGCGCGCCTGCTCGACGTTCTGCGCGAGCTTCTTCTCGTCCTCGCTTGCGAACGGGCCGGTCATGTAATCGGCGAAGTCCTTGTTCGACTCGACCAGCACCTTATGCGCGGCCGGCAACAGGTCGTCCGTCTGCTTGCCGACGCTGAAGAGCGTCTGATAGGAGCCGAGCGCAAGCTGTACTTGCAGCAGCTTCTCGGAGCTCGCCTTCAGATGCGACAGCGCTGCGGCGCTGTGCTGGGTTTCGTCGAGGCTGCTATTCGCCAGTTTGAGCGCGCCGTAGCCGACGCCGATCACGGTCAGCAGGAAAACGACGAATACGCTGATCACTAGCGTCAGGCCGCCACGAATGGTGATGTTGTTAAGCATTGGTTCTCCGGAACGTCTCATTGATCGGCGGCGAACCCCGTGATGCGCCGGCGATCGTCTTTTTCGCCAGCAACCTACACCTCACCGCATCTAGGTTAACGGCCCTCGCGAGACCTCGCTGCATAGGTGGAATCCATGACAGGCGTGGCTTTGCGGGCTGGCAAAGCTTCACTATCTGGGATTTTTCGCCGGTTTGGCACGAGCGCTGCTTTTCTGGGCCTCATGCGTTTCGTTTGTATAATTCGGCGTCTTCGCTCAGGCCCACTTTCATGCTTAGTTTTGCGCTCGGCTTCCTCGTTTCACTGCTGATCACGCTGTTGATCGTGCGCTATGCGCATTTGCATGAAAAATTCTCGACCGATACCGATCTGGCCGGCGTGCAGAAATTCCATGTGCGCCCGGTGCCGCGCATCGGCGGGGCCGGAATTCTGGTCGGGCTGATCGTGTCTGCCGTGCAGTTGCATCACGCGTATCCCGCCGTGTCGGGCGGCATCCTAGGGCTGATCGCGTGCGGCATGCCGGCATTCGGTTCGGGATTGGTCGAGGATCTGACCAAGCGCGTCTCGCCGCTCGCACGGCTCGTCTGCACGATGGCGGCCGCCGCTCTCGCCTACTTCCTGCTGAATATCGCCGTGACGCGCATCAGCGTGCCGCCGCTCGACTTTCTGCTCTCGTATGCGGTGATCTCCTGTGCGGTCACCGTGCTGGCCGTCGCGGCGCTCGCCAACGCGATCAATATCATCGACGGCTTCAACGGCCTCGCTTCGATGGTCGCGTTCATGATGTTCGCTTCGCTCGCTTACGTGGCGTTCCAGGTGTCCGATCCGATCGTGCTGTCGGCTTCGTTCATGATGATGGGCGCGGTGCTCGGCTTCTTCATCTGGAATTTCCCGGCGGGGCTGATTTTCCTCGGCGACGGCGGTGCGTATTTCATCGGCTTCATGCTCGCCGAGCTTTCGATCATGCTGGTGATGCGCAATCGCGATGTGTCGGCGTGGTATCCGGTGCTGCTTTTCATGTACCCGATCTTCGAGACCTGTTTCTCGATCTACCGGAAGAAGTTCATTCGCGGGATGTCTCCTGGGATTCCCGACGGCGTGCATCTGCACATGCTGGTTTACAAGCGCTTGATGCGCTGGGCGGTGGGTGCCCGTACCGCTCGTGAGCTGACGCGGCGGAACTCGCTGACGTCGCCGTATCTGTGGCTGCTATGCCTGATCGCAGTCGTGCCGGCGACGTTGTTCTGGCGGCACACGCTGCATCTGTTCTGCTTTGTGGTGGTGTTTGCGGCGACTTATGTGTGGCTCTATATGAGCATCGTGCGGTTCAAGTCACCGAGGTGGATGGTGGTAAGGAAAGGGAAGCGATAGTCGAAGCACATATCTGCCTGAACGCAGGCGGCACGAATATCATCAGTTGCATCCATGAATCGCCAAGGGTCCGAAATGAACCGGACTTTTGGCGTTATCCCGATCGACATGATATCTATTTCGTCCGTCAAGCGAATCGCCTTGATGCTTCTCTCCGGCCAGCAGCTTTTGATAGCTCATGCCGCGCCACAGAAAGTCAAAAAATTACTCTGGTATTACGACTGGGCCACGATCGGTGACTCCATTATGGATCTGTCACAGAGGCTTCTGATCGACCCGCGCATATCCATCGATCTATGCATGCCACACGGTCCGGTGGAACTTTTTGTGAGGGATACCCGGTTCCGACGCGTGTCCCGTTCGCTGGACGATTGCGATGCGCGGTACGACATGGTGATCGTCCAAAGCCTCACTACGAAAACCATCTTAAAGAAGATTCAATACCATCCGTTCACTCCATGGTTTTCGATCATGGGGCACCGCAGGGACGAGAATTTTTCGAGAATTCAGCTTTCGTACGAACAGATTAAGCGCGTGTTCAAATCGACGCTCGAATCTGGCCCGATCGCACCCACGTTGACGATCTCTGACCAGGGCGCCGGAAGCGCTGAAATATTTACGATTGCGGTCGCGGTGGGGGGCGGCGACAAGCGACGCAGGTACGAAAACTGGGCGATGCTTATCAAGCAGATTTCGTCGAGTTGGCCTAAGCAGGTCCCGAGCCCGCGGTTCATTCTGATCGGCACGGGAGAAATTGCGCTCGATACGGTGAGAGCGGTCCGTGACGACATTGCTTGCGGCCATGTCGAGTCTTACGTAGACCTGCCGAATATCGCCGCGGCAGCCGAGTTGATAAAGCAGAGTTCCTTTTTTATCGGCGCGGATGGGGGGCTTATGCATATCGCCGCAGCACTCGGAAAGCCCGGTGTCGCGATCTTCTGTCAAATCAAGCCCGAGTGGCGACTCCATGCCCAATCGACGATACGGACCGTTTCCGCTGAGCAGGATATCGACAGCGTTCCGATCGAGAGAATCGCCAGCGAGGTGACTGATTATTGTCGCGAGTTGCTGCGGTAAACGAGGCTGGAAGGGACGGCGCGCTCTGGGGGCATCCGCGGGACACGCCCCCCCCCCAAGAGCACATACGATCTAGGAGGCCCGCGTGACTTGCGTGACGCTACCGACACTGCGCAAAGCGGGTGCAGCGGCCGGTTGATATTCCGGCACCCAGCGACGCAGGTCGCGGCGGACTTCGTCGTCGCTCGGCACGCGATGCTGCATTAGCCAGGGCAGAAGGTTGTCGATGAAGCTGTCCGGCACTTCACGCGCCCGCGCGATACGCAACTTCGGATGCGGCGTACGGGTGGTGGTTTCGTCGTCCGCCAGCAATTCTTCGTACAGCTTTTCGCCGGGGCGCAGACCGGTGAACACCACACGAATCTGCTCTTCCGTAAAGCCGTAAAGACGGATCAGATCATGCGCGAGGTCGGCGATCCGCACCGGCTTACCCATGTCGAGAATGAAGATTTCACCGCCGTGCCCCATGCTGGACGCCTGCAGCACGAGTTGCGACGCTTCCGGAATCGTCATGAAAAAGCGCGTGATTTCCGGGTGCGTAACCGTCACCGGGCCGCCGCGAGCAATCTGTTCCTGAAACTTCGGGATCACACTGCCGGCGCTGCCGAGCACATTGCCGAACCGAACGGTTTCAAACTGCGTGCGTTTTGCGCCCTGCTGCAACGCTGAACAAGCCATTTCCGCAAGACGCTTGCTCGCGCCCATGACGTTGGTCGGATTGACCGCCTTGTCCGTGGAAATCAAAACGAAATGGGCGACGTCGTGGCGAATCGCCGCGCGTCCCACGCGATACGTGCCGAGCACGTTATTGCGCACCGCCTGCCAGGTGTTCACCTCTTCCATCAGCGGCACGTGCTTGTAGGCCGCGGCGTGGAAGACGATATGCGGGCAGTAACGCCCCATCACCTGATCGAGAAGCAAGGAATCTTTCGCGTCGCCGATGATCGGCACTACCGATACTTCGGGATATTTATCGCGCAGCTCTTCGTTGAGGCGGTAGATCGAGAACTCGGAGACGTCGAACGCCACCAGTTGGACCGGCCCGTAGCGCAGAATTTGGCGGCACAGTTCGGAGCCGATCGAGCCGCCCGCGCCAGTCACCATCACGACACGGTTTTTAAGCAGCGCTTCGACGTGCTGCGTGTCGATCATGACCGGATCGCGGCCAAGCAGGTCTTCGAGATCGATCTGCCGTACGCGCGACAGGAAAGCCTGGCCTTGAGTAAGCGGCGTGAGCGCCGGCAGCGTCATCGCGCGTACGCCTGCGCGCACGCACAGCGTGGCAATACGGCGATGTGCTTCCACCGAAGCCGAAGGCACTGCAATGATGACGTGCTCGACCTTCATTTCAGCCGTGATCTTCTGCAGATCGCTGATAGCGCCAAGCACACGGTAGCCGTAGATTTCGCGACCCTGTTTGACCGGGTCGTCGTCCAGCAGACCAGCGAGGCGCCATTCTCCGGAACGTTTCAGCTCCCGCACCAGATTCGCGCCGGCGTTACCCGCGCCGAGCACCAGCACAGGCTTGCCCTGCCCCACGAGGCCGCCGTAGCGATAGAACTCCTTCGCAGCGCGATACAACGCGCGCGAGCCGCCCATTGACAGGAAAAGCAGCATGGGCGAAACAATCAGGACAGAGCGTGGCACGACCGGGGCCGGCTGCAATAGCGCCGAGCCAATGACGACCACTACCGCACCGACCCCAATCGCCTTGGCGATTCTCACGAGGTCGGGCAGGCTGGCGAAGACCCACATGCCCCGATACAGCCCGTAGCTGCGGAACATCACGGCATAGATCACCAGGACCCACACCAGTGCATGGAGTCCGCTCGACCAGAACGGGGCGGGCACGGGTCCGTTGAAACGGATCACGTAGGCCAGCAACCAGGCCAGCGCCACCGCACACAAGTCGAACGCAAACGCACTGAACGAAAGCCATCGGGCTTTGAATCTTTTCATTGCGCAGAACCTCAAGATTGCCCGGAACGGGACACATGGCGCCGCCAGTAGCGATCAATGAAAAGCCCGGCGAGCACGAGCACAGCAGCCCATGCGGCGACGACAAGCCATTGATAAACCACAGCAATACCTAGTGCCCATAAAGCAAGCATTATGCCCGCGACCATGAACAAATACCAAATTCGGGCCGTTGATGCGTGCCCGAAACCGCCCTGCACCAGTCTTTGATAGTAGTGTTCCCGGTGCGCCTGCCAAAACTTTTCACCACGGAGCAGCCGTTTAAGCAGAGTAACCGACGCGTCACCGATAAAGGGAGAAAAACTTACCGCCGGGAACCAGATTGGCCACACGCCTTCGCGCCAACCCCAGTAGCCGAGGGCACCAGCCAGAAAGCCCAAGGGGATCGAACCCGCATCGCCGAGAAAAATTCGGGCGGGATGAAAATTGAACAGCAGAAACCCCGCTGCCGCCCCCGCCACCACCAGACAAGCCAGCGCCAGCGCGGGGTCCGGATGGGTCGAAATGGACGCGGCGATTGCGTAGCCGCCAAAGCCGAACAGGGCCATACCACCGGCAAGACCGTCCGAACCGTCCATGAAATTGTACAAATTGACCAGCCAGATGAGTAAGAACGCCAGGGCTGCCAGGGCCCACCAAGGCGCTGCGGCCGGGTAGACGACGATCAGCGCAACCACGGCCGCGGCGTGGCCGCCGAACCGGACTCGGGCGGGCAAACCGCGGCGGTCGTCGATTTGCGACAACGCGGCCAGCAGCGCCGCCAGCAGTGCGGGCAACCATAGGACGGGCGCCGCGAGCCAGATCAGGATCACGACCACCGGCACGATGCCCCAGCCGCCTACGCGCGGCGTTGGACGTGTGTGCAGCGAACGGTCGTTGGGGATGTCGGTGGCTAGGCGCCAGGCCAGGCCCGTGCGGAGCAGAAACCATAGGATCCCCGCACAGGCACACAGCGCTAGTAAGCCCCAAAGGAGTAGGTGCACGAAAGGAGCGGTAAGGAACGAAGCGATCGGCATTGAGGATGGTTCAGTGCGTTGAGCGGTACCAGGCGGCTGTCTCCAGCAAGCCATGTTCGACGGTATAAGGCGGGTACCAACCGAGGCGCTCGCGGATATGAGAGCTGTCGAGGCGTAGTTCACCGATCAGCCGGTCGACCTGGGCCGAGCGGCCGGTCAGACGGCCGGCAAGGCTCAGTAAACCCACGGGAACGGGTATCAGGCGCACCGGCGCGTGCAGTTGGGTGGCGAGTGCCCGGGCCAGCTCTGAAACGCTCAGATCGCGGCCATCAGTGACGTGGAAGGTCTCGCCAACGGCGCGTGGGTCGGTTGTGCAGTGCACGAGCGCGTCGGCCAGGTTGTCGACGAACAGGAGGCTGCGACGGGCTGCAATTGAGCCGAGGGGCAGCGGAACGCCGTTAGCAATGGCGCGCATCAGCTGCAGGAAGTTGGCGCGCACGCCGGGGCCGTAGACCAGCGGCGGACGCACGATCACGATTTCGAGGCCCGATTCGTGACCGTAGTCGATCAGCGCGCGCTCGGCTTCGAGCTTGGAGATGCCGTAAGGGTCGGTGGGCGCGGGTTCGTCTGCTTCGGTAATGGGCCGGCCGGCGCTGCTTTCGCCTACTGCTTTGATGCTGCTGACAAAAACGAAGCGGCGCGCGCCCGCGCGGCGGGCGGCAGCGGCGACACGCAAAGCGCCTGTGACGTTGGTGGCGCGATAGGCGGCGAAAGGATCGGCCGTCGTTTCGTGCTTCATGTGCACGCGTGCTGCGAGGTGGATAACCGCGTCGCAGCGCGTTGCCACCGGCCAGCGTTGGTCGATGCCTTCGAAGTCGTTAGCGTCGAAGAGCCATTCGCGGACGCCTTCGACCGTGGTTTGCGGGCGGCGTACTACGCCGACGACGCTGTCGCCGCGCTGCAGCAATGCCCGGGATACCGCACGGCCGACGAAACCGTTGGCGCCGGTAATCAGCACACGTTGAGTCATCGGGCAGCGTCCAACTGGCGAAGTGACCACGCTCCGGCATGGATTACCGCGCCTACAAACGGCGGGACAGGCTGATGAGACACGATACAATCTGGCATCGGCGATGCTTCTGTGGAAGTCTGTTTGGGAAGCGTATTGTATGCGGGCAGCTTCCGCTGCAACCCGTTTCTCGTAAGCGTTAGGCGCTAAAATGCGCGAGTAGCAAACAGGCTGAAAGCACGGCGGAGTCTCGGGTCGTGATGATAAAACGGACGGGCCCCTCAGACGCCCGCTCGAACACTTCTTAACATCTCAAACATATTCGCGCATGTGGAATTCGCAGTTTAGGTCCGACGTGCTCGACGACAGCACAATCAACTTCGCTCCAGAGCGACGTGGAGGCGCGGCGACCCGCGCTCCGGTGAGTCGACACTTAGTTACCACTGTTACCACTGGGCTTTGCATCGCACCGCCGCGCGTACGTCCTGCGACGTACCGGCCGGATCGCCATCAGGCATCTTACGGATCGCCGTTCCGCGCCGCGTGATCGCGAGCGCATCATGCGCGCCTGTGCGCTGGCAGAGATTGTCGATCTGATTAAAAGTTTGAGCAGATAGAGTCCCATTCATGAAAGTGCTGTTCGCCACTTACCCAATGGCCTTCCACACCCCCGGAGGCGGAGAAATACAGCTGCTTGCGTATCGCAAGCATCTACCCGCGCACGGAGTGGACGTCACGCTGTTCGATCAATGGAACCCACGGTTCCTCGAACATGACGTGGTCCACTTCTTCTCGTGCGTCGGCGGCTCAGTCCATTTCTGCAACTTCGTTAAGCAGTTGGGCTTGCCCCTAGTGGTCTCGTCCAGTCTGTGGGTGACGGAAGAGACCAAGCATCTCTATCCGATCGGCGAGATCCATCACCAGTTTTCGTTGGCGGACCGCGTTGTTGCGAACTCCGACATCGAGTGCGAGACACTCGCACGGATCTTTGACCTCCCACGAGAAAAATTCGTCACGGTTCTGAACGGCGTCGAGGAAAGCTTTTACGAGCCGGTCGCGCCCGAGCTGTTTCGCAACGAGTTCAAAATTCACGATCGCTTCGTGCTGAACGTGGGCAACATCGAGCCACGCAAAAACCAGTTGGCGCTGGTCAAGGCGATGAAATCGTTCCCCGAACTCAAGCTCGTTCTGATCGGCCACCAGCGTGATCCGGAATACGCGAAGGCGTGCTTCGCGGAGGGTGGCGACCAGCTCATTTACGCAGGCACGTTAGCCCATGATTCGCCGGCACTTCGCTCCGCGTACGCGGCATGCGAAGTGTTCGTTTTGCCGAGCACGTTGGAAACACCGGGGCTCGCTGCACTCGAAGCTCATGCAGCGGGATGCCCCGCCGCGGTGACCGAGGTGGGGTCGACACGCGAATACTTCGGCGACGAGGTGGAGTATCTGGATCCCTCAAACGTCGACAGCATTGTTGACGCGATACGCCGAGCAGCAAAACCGCGAGGTTCGCGCACGACGCACGCCGCTGAGGCTCACCGTCGACACCTGAACTGGCAAACGGTGCTCACTCAATTAGAAACGACTTACCGCTCCCTGGTGTGAGAATATGAAATTTCAGTTGCGTCCTTTAAAGAACGTTGAAAAAACGTCGAGTGCGGCTTTCCCGTGGCTAGCGATCAATAACGATCCGCAGTTCTGGATCAAAGGCTGGAAGAAGATGGTGGGCAGACATGTCCGGGTCTCCTTTCAGTTGCAGACTGACAAGCTGCCGGCGTCGCCTTGCGTCCTTTACTACGACGCAGGCCACGGCATGTCCGAAGCAACGGCCATCTACATGACGGTCGGTTCGGACGGCACGGTCAAGCAGGATCTGCTTCTGCCCTTCACCACGAACGCGTTGCGCCTGGATCCGATCGCACAGGCCGGTCCCTTCTCCATTAGCAATTTCAACATCGAGCTTCTGGCGCGTGAGGTGCCGTTCGTTCTGCATCGGCCACGCCACATGCTGGCTTCGCAACCAAGCGTTGTCGCCAACACACCCGCGCCTGTGGCCGACGGCCGTCGCGACTATCCGAAGTGGATCAAGTCGCACGAGCCACAACGCTCCGCATACACCGCGCTGCGCAAGCGTGTGTCGGGCTGGAAGGACAAGCCGCTATTCAGCGTGCTGATGCCGACATACAACACGCCGGAGCGCTGGCTTCGCAAGGCAATCGATTCGGTCATCAACCAGGTGTACGACAATTGGGAGCTTTGCATCGCGGACGACAACTCCTCCGACCCCAGCGTTCGAAAAACGCTTACGGAGTACGCGCGCAAAGATCCCCGCATCAAGGTGACCTACCGCACCACGAACGGCCGCATCAGTGCTGCGAGCAACAGCGCGCTCGAACTGGTCACGGGTGAATTCGTAGGCCTGCTGGATCACGACGATGAACTTCACCCGCTCGCGCTGTTTTGCGTCGCAGAAGCATTACAGGAGCATCCGGAAGCCTCGTTGATCTACTCGGACGAAGACAAGATTTCGGTGGACGGCGTACGTTCCGAACCGTACTTCAAGCCGGCGTTCAACTACGACCTGTTCCTTAGCCAGAACATGATCACGCACTTCGGTGTGTACCGTGCTTCGGCAATGCGAGAAATCGGAGGATTCCGCGACGAGTTCAACGGCTCGCAGGACTACGATCTGGCGCTGCGATTCCTTGACTACTGCGGCGAAGGCGCGATTCATCACATTCCGCGCGTGCTCTATCACTGGCGCGTACACCCGCAAAGCACGGCATCCACGCATGAAGCCAAGCCGTATGCACATATCGCAGCGATGCGTGCAATCGACGAGCACTTGCAGAGAAAAGGCGTAAAGGGCCATGTCGAACCGGCGCCCGGAGCAAGCGGTTACAACAAGGTGTGCTACGAACTCCCGGACGCACAACCGTCGGTCGAGATCATCATTCCGACGCGCGATGCTGCTCGTCTGGTTGAACAATGTGTAGCGTCGATTCGCGAAAAGACCACCTACAAGAACTTTCGCATCACGATCATCGACAATGGTTCGGTCGAGCCGGCAACGCACGAACTCTTTGCCCGCTTGCAGGCAGACGGCGTCGTGACAGTGAAGCGGGATGATGCCCCGTTCAACTACTCGGCACTGAACAATCGCGTAGGGCTTGCGAGTACAGCCGATTTCGTCTGTCTGATGAACAACGATATCGAAGTCATCACACCGGAATGGCTGAGCGAAATGGTATCGCTCGCGCTGCAACCCGGCGTGGGCTGTGTCGGCGCAAAACTACTCTATCCGAACGACACACTCCAGCATGCCGGCGTCATTATCGGTGTCGGGGGTGTTGCCGGTCACTCGCACAAACATAGCGCCAAGCCTCAGCCGGGTTATTTCTCGAGAACACTGCTGCGCAGTTCGATGTGCGCAGTGACCGCCGCCTGCCTCGTGGTACGGCAATCGATTTTCAAGCAGGTCGGCGGACTCGACGAACAGCTACAGGTCGCGTTCAACGACGTCGACTTCTGCCTGCGCGTTCGCAAAGAGGGGTATCGCAATGTGTGGACCCCTTATGCCGAGTTGTATCACCACGAGTCTGCGACTCGCGGATACGAAGACAATCCGGAGAAGATCGCCCGATTCAATCGGGAAGTCGCGTACGTGCAGAACCGCTGGGGTGATTTCTTGTTGAACGACCCATGCTACTCGCCGAACCTGACGCTGGAACACGAGGACTTCTCCTTTGCGTGGCCTTCCCGAGTTGCCGACCTGATCCAGTAAAGAAATGACAAAAACAACCGAGTGGCTGGATCAAGCACGACACCCGTCCGAAAGCGAACGATTCGCGTTGCCCAGCGCCGTTTACTTTTTGCTTAAGTTTCGTGCGGACCTCGCTGAGTTTTCCTGCAAGACGCTGACCGACCGGATCGCACTGTATCTGTGGTGGGAATCCGTCGCGCGTACAGACTACCCGGACTTCGACTGGAAACCCCGATCGCAAGACCTTGCTTATGTCGAGCAACTCGACAACGCAACGCTGATCTCGGAACACCCCCGAAGCATTGCATATTGGCTGAAGAGCACAGCGCCGAGCATTCTGGACGGAAAGCATCTGACCGCAACTTTGCTCGAGCCGGCCGATATCGACGGGCCAAGTGGTTTCGACTTACCTGCGTTCCTTTCGGTAATCGTCGAAAACCGAACCGATTTGAAACAGGTTTTTGACCTGACGACCGTTGCCGGTCGACTGGGGTGCGTGAGCTGGTGGCAAGAGCGCGGTCAAGTCGAATACCCGAGGATCGCCTGGTCTCCGGCAGAGATCTTTCACGCGCTTCTCGAAACACACGAAAGCAGTAATGCCGACGAAGTGCCGTGCCCGCGTCTGCTGCACCTCATCAGAAACGAACGCGCCGATTTGCGGCAAGCTTACGACCTCGAGACCTTCGGCGGTCGAATCGCATTTCTGGGCTGGTGGCGCGATCACAGAAAGGACCAATACCCGAGCATCAGATGGATACTTTCTGGCGTGCCTGAGGGTCTCTTTGAGCTCGAGGACTCCGATAACGCCACAGGGATCCCTCTTCCCCTTTTTCTGATTCTGATGTGTCGCGACCGGGCTGATTTGCGGCAGGCGTTCGATCTGAAAACATTGACTGGACGCCTGGCCGCGCTGACCTGGTGGGATAGCGAAGGACAGTTCGCCTACCCGGTTATCCAATGGTCGACAAACACCCTCTTGCCGACCTTGCTGGCATCAGAGTCGGCCCCCGGAACACCCGCGTCTGCCGTCCCCCGATTCCTCGAATCGATCCGGCAGGACCGCGCTGACCTGACCGCGACATTTGACACCAGCACGGAGGCCGGAGCAACCGAGCTGGTACGCTGGTGGCAAAACCACGGCAGAAACGAATATCCAACGCTGGGTTCGATCTCCATTGCTACCGTTAGCGCCAATTCTCACGG
Organism: Paraburkholderia aspalathi; assembly: GCF_905220735.1. NCBI lineage: Bacteria > Pseudomonadati > Pseudomonadota > Betaproteobacteria > Burkholderiales > Burkholderiaceae > Paraburkholderia > Paraburkholderia aspalathi. Next base: position 483,636 of record NZ_CAJNBA010000005.1, on the reverse strand, counting down.
CAGCGGCAATCAATACGTTATGTCGATCGAGCGCGCCTGGCGCGCCCGCCCGTTCGGGGTCAACATTGTCGGATTTCCGCAGGGAGTGCTCGGGCTCGGCGAAGACGCAAGAATGGCGTCGAAAGCTCTTGGGCTCTCCGCGATCCCATGCGCGCTGATCAATGCGCCCATGGCAGGCCCAGCGAAACTCGATACGTCCGTCGACCACCTCCTAAGCGTCAACCTCAAGTACGGGTTGAGCGTCTTTTGCCTGCCGCCGCCCGAAATGCTGCGACTTTCGCTCGAGGGCGGACGCAACCTCATCGAGGCTGACACGTACAAGATCGGCGCGTGGCCGTGGGAATTGCCACAGTGGCCGAGCGCCTTCGGCCAGCTTCATCGGCTCGTCGACGAAATTTGGGCGCAGAGCAGGTTCGTACAATCGGCATTCGCGAGACAAGGGGACACTGCAGTCCATCACGTTCCGATGGCAGTGAACATCCCAGCGCCGGTGAATCCCGACCGCAGCCGGTTTGGCTTACCGTCCAACGAGTTCCTGTTCTACCTGATGTTCGACGGCAATTCGTGGCTGACGCGCAAGAATCCAATCGCCGGTATCCATGCGTTTCAGAAAGCATTTGGCGCCCAGACCTCCGGCGTCAGTCTGATCGTCAAAGCGATGAACGTGCGAGACAGCGATCCGACGTGGCGCGCAGTGTGCGAACTCGCTGCACAGGATCCTCGAATCCGTATCGTCTCGGAGCGATTGAGCCGTCAGGATACGGTCGATTTTATGGCCGCATGCGACGCTTATATCTCGCTCCATCGCAGCGAAGGGTTCGGGCGCGTGATTGCTGAAGCCATGCTATTGGGACAGCCTGTCGTAGTAACGAACTTCTCTGGGAATGTGGATTTCTGCGACGAGCAGACATCCTTTCTTGTGGATGGAGACCTCGTCCCCCTGCGCGCAGGCGACTATCTGTTTTACGAGGGTCAGTACTGGTGCGATCCCGACGTGTCGACTGCGGCGGAACAGATCCGTACGGTCTTCGAAGACAAAGACCGCCGGAAACGCGTTGCCAAGGCCGGCCAGGCGCGTATTGTCCGCGACTATTCTATTGAGGCAGTCGCTCGTGCATACGCCGATAGACTGGCGGAAATCAAAGCAGGAGTCGTGTCTCCATGAGAGTGCTGATCTGCGCGCCAGACATCTTCAGCGGCGACGCTGTCGGAAACCATTGCCTCGGCGTGGCTCGAGCTGCGCGGCGGCTTGGCTTCTCCGCGGAGTTGTACGCACAGAACCACGATGCCGCTAACGAGAGAGTGCATCCTCTCAGCGAACTATCTTCCGCGGTTCAGCCCGACGATGTCCTCTTCCTTAGCTATTCAATTTTTGATCCGAACCTGGATCAGATAACGAAGTTGAATTGCAAGAAGATTGGCTATTTCCATGGCGTAACAGATCCGGAACTACTACGCGCTTTCGAACCACGCACTGCTCAATTGTGCCAGGACGCGCTCGCGCAGTTACCCGCCCTCGGCGTCTTCGATTTACTCGTTGCGAACTCGCATTTTTCGGCCCAAGCGCTTGAAGGCGTAGCTGGGCATGCAACGATTGAAGTTGTCCCGCCTGTCTTCGCCGACATGCCCGCATTCAGCCGCAATCCGAACTCGCGCAGCGCACCGCGCGCGAACGCCGAATTGCTGATGGTTGGCCGCGTCGTTCCACACAAGCGGATCGAAGATGGCATCGAGATTCTGCACAGGTTACGCAACCTCGGCGTGCCTTCAACGTTGTCCGTCATAGGCAGCATGCCGAACTATGACTACTCGAAATACCTGATTAACTATGCTCGCAGACTCGGCGTGCTCGACCACGTCGATTTCAAGGGCACGCTCGATGACTGCGATCTGCTTGATTGTTTCGAACGATCAGCTGTTCTGTTGGTGACCAGTCGTCACGAGGGGTTTTGCGTGCCCGTACTTGAAGCGATGCATTATGGGAAGCCCGTACTCGTGCGTGCGGGCACGGCAGCCGAAGAGTTGTGTCTCGCCGAAAGCGTATTGCCGGATGACGCGCCTGCCGATTCATGGGCAACGCTGCTCGCGCAATTGGTCGATGTCACCGGGGGCAAGGCCGGGCAGTCGCGCGAAATCTACTTGAATCGCGCCAAGGATATCCTTCTGAAGACCAGCGATGAAGTGTGGCGCAATCTGTTCACACAGCTTGCGACCGGGAGAACGACATGACGGGTTTGAAATTCCTGCTCACCACGTACAGCACAGCATTCACTGTAAGCGGCGGAGGCGAGTCCGAGCTCGTACAGGTCGCCGAAATCATGAAGGCTTCCGGTGTTCATACGGACATTTACGGCATCGGCAGCCGGCCACTCAGTTTCTACGACGGCATCATCCATTTCTCGGTACACGCCGACGGAGAAGCCATTCTCCGAGAGGCCAAACTTAAGAACAAGCCTGTCTTTCTTTGGCCGAATGTCTGGTGGACCGACGCACCAACCGCTAACGAGGTTGCGAGAATTGCCGAGATCACTCGTGGCGTGCACAAGCTGTTATTCAAATCACAAGCGGAACTCGCCAACTTTACGCAGTATGTCTCCGTGCCGGAGGACAAACTCCTGGTGGTTCCGACATGCGTTTCCGATCGCTTTCTCGCGCCGGCAGACAACGATCTGTTGTCGACGATCTGCAACGCGACTAACTTCGCACTATGTCTCGGCCTGATTGAACCGATCAAAAACCAGTTGCAACTGATCCGGGCGTTGAACGAACTTAAGCTCGAAGGCGTATTCGTCGGCGGTGCGAGAGACGACGAGTATTACCGGCAATGCGTAAAGGAAGCACACCCCGGCATCACCTTCCTACCCTTCGTGCAGCCATGCAGCGCGCTCCTGCGTTCGATCATTTCCAACTGTGCAGTCATAGTAGAAGCCAGCATCGATCCTCCAGGGCGTTCGAGCCTCGAGGGCGCGATCATGCGGAAACCACTTGTTATTGGAGACGGCCCTTGGCAAAGGGAGCATTTCGCAGACGGTGTCTGGTATGCGCCCACCGATTCGGTACAAGGATTAGCAAAGGCGATCGAAGGCGCAATGACAGACGCGGATCGTGAATCGAAAATCTTGCAGACGTACGAGCGTGTGCTGGACCGGCATTCAGCTTCAACCATTGGACCACAACTCGCCGAGATGCTAGCAAGAGAAAGTATTTGACATGCCAAGAATCCCACGATTACTGGTAGTGCAGCGAGTTTCGCTATCACACGACAAATTGATGTCGAGGTCGATTGCCGCCCGCTTTGGTCCCCTGCTCGGTTATATGGCCAATCACGGCATGATCGAATGGGAGGAAATTGTCGAAGGCGACATTACCATCGGCCAGCTCAGGCGTTTTGACGCGGTGTTGTTCAACAAGCACACCTCCAACCGGGCGGTAGATTTGATGCGCATGGCCAACGATCTAGGCCTGCGTACGATCTATGATATGGACGACTGGATCATTGACTTGCCGATGTACAGCGTCACTGATCTGAACGACGACCTGTTGGCGAACATAACCTGGCTGCTGCGACATGCTTCCGTGGCGACAGTGTCCAACGAAGCACTGCGCAATAAATTGCAGCGTATTCGTTCGTCTGTGTCCATCATTTCCAACGGGTTTGATCACAGCGCTATTCCGTCGGATCCGAGCGATTGGCGAGAAGTCCAACCGCCAAAGATCATGTTTTCGAACACTGACGGCATCAAGCTTGTCCACTTCAGAAAGGACTTTTTCAAGGTCCTTGTGGACTTCATGAATCGGCATACGGAAGTGTCGCTGGAATTTTGGGGCGACGGCTTTCCAGAGATGTCCCGAATTCCGCGGCTGGCGGCCAAGGGCTTTCTCGACAACGCGGCGTATAAGTCCGCCATACGCGACGCGGGTTATCTGTTCTCGGTTGTTCCGCTTGGCGGTCGGGAAGATCCTGAAGCGCTGTTCTTCAATAGTTGCAAGTCATGTATCAAATACATCGACTATGGCAGCCTCGGCATTCCGGGCATCTATTCGAAAAGCCCCGTATACGAAGATGCCGTGACGCACGGAGTGACGGGCTATCTCGTGAACAATACAGCTGACGAGTGGGCTGAAGCCATGGAACAGATGTATCAGGATAGCCAGTTGCGACAGGAGATGAAACGCAATGCGTTCGACGATGTGCACCAGCGGTTTGGACTTGCGGCACCTGCGCAGACGCTGATGACACTTTTAACCAGCGAAAACTCAATCTAGTCGACTCAATCCGAACTATGGACCTTCTACTGATCAGGCACGGCCAGTCGACCGCGAATGCGCAAGGACTGCTCATTTCGACCAACCAGGACCCACTCACGGACCTGGGCAAAACACAATCCACACGGCTTGCGAAGACACTGGAGCGGTTTACTTATCAACCGTCCCCCCTCTTTTCCAGCCCGTGGAAGCGTGCCCATCAGACAGCGCAAATCGTCTTCGGTGAATCAGCGCCCATGAAGCTTGACGCCCGGCTTGCCGAGACCAATCCCGGCATCTACGCCACGTGGCGTGAAGCTGACTTTAACGCCGCGTATCCGACGTTCAACGAGGACATCACCAATCGCTATGAGGGAGGTGAGTCGCATCTGGATATGGCCGATCGCGTGCGCAACTGGGTAGATCTCGAAGTACTGCCCCATGCGTCGGAGCCGGGATTGACTGCCGCAGTTGCACACGGCGGACCCATTAGCGTGGTTCTACAGCACCTGCTGGGCATTCCTATCGAAACGCGCTACCCGAGCTTCACCGTACCTAACGCGTCATTCACCTACCTGAAGTGGCGCAGCGACCTGAAACGCTATTGCGTGGAGCGCGTAGGCCAGGTATGAACAAGAGCGTTGCGATCTACGAACCGCTTTATGCGCAGGATCAGGCACTCGCCGACCCTGAATTTATTCCATTAGTGCGGGCGGAAAACGCGCGGGCGGAGTGGCGTGAATTCGGGATCCTTGTCGACATGTATCGCAACAAGGTTCATCTACGCCACGACTTCACGGGCCTGTTCTCTCCGAAGTTCAACCTGAAGGCAAAGATATCAGGCGCACGCTTCCTCGAATTCGTGCGCACACAGGCTGATGCGGACGTCTGCTTCATCAATCCATTTCCGCAGATTGCCTATTGGTCGTATAACGTCTGGATGCAGGGCGAGTATGCCCATCCTGGACTTACCCGTGCGGCGCAAGAACTGATCAACGCTTGCAAGTTGGGTTGGAAGCTCGGCGAGACGCCGAGGCACGATTCCCGGTACCTCGCCTATAGCAATTTCTGGGTGGGATCCCAGCAGTTCTGGGAACGTTACGTAGGCGGCGTTCTGGTTCCGATCGCCGAGTTTCTGGAGTCTGAGCCGACTCACGTCGCTGCGCGAAACGTCATGGAGGAAACCAGCCATACGGATCCAGCGCCCTTTCTGCCGTTCATCGTCGAGCGTCTATTTAGTACTTTCGTTTCGACGCATGCGAACACGAACACCGTGGCCTATCCGCTCACGCACGAGCAAATAAAGGGCTATTGCAACAACGATTTTGAGCGATTGCTACTGGACCGCATGCGAGCCAGAATTGACGCCGCAGATTCTGGCCATGCTTTCGGATCAGATCTCATCGAACAAATGGATACGGTCTGCGCGCTGTGGCAACAGCATTTCTTCGACTACTATGCTTTGCGACCGCATCCACATACGATGAATGTCGTTACTCGAGGTTAGCGTCGGGTGCTAACGACGCCAGGCGGCTTAAACCAGATTATTTCCTGATTAGAAATACGTCCTGGTGATTGTCCCAGCCGCCCGGGCGATGCTCGACGATAGTCAGGTCGTTTTCCGCGCAGACCTCTTTCACCCAATCGCCGGGTGTGAGCGAGATACCGTAGCTATCGCCAATGTAATCTACGGTCTTTGCCTCAAGCGAGTGATCGACTCGATAGTTCACAAAACCAAACTGATTTGCGTCGTAGCTGTTCAACAGATGTTGACGTGCGTCCTCGCCCACTTGATAGCAATCCCCAATACCAAGATGTTCGCGAGATTTCTCACCGTGCGTGGTGACTACACCGACGCCTCCTGGTTTGATCTTCGAAAAAAAATGTCCGATGACCGAGCGCGCATTGTGACTGGATAAATGGGTAACGAGCGAGCCTAGCGCAGCAACGTCGAATGTTTCTCCAGGGACGTTTTTGAACTCGTAAACAGGATCAGTGATGTGGTACCCAATGGTCCCGAAGGTTTCAACGCAGAAATCTACGGACGGGGCCATGATATCCGCCACGTGAATGTGGGAGGGGTCAAATCGCTCCGCCAACTGACGCGTTACACGGCCATATCCGCACGGGAGTTCGAGAATCGTTGGCGATTCGGCGCCCGCCAGTTCAGCCGCATGTACTACGAAGTCAGCCATCTGCTTGCCGACCGAAGCGTAGTGTTCCAGCGAACCGTGGAACATGTCGTCGTTAGGGTGGATCGGCGCGGCGTGCATCGGTTATCTCCTCATCTTTGTTTGGGCAACAGCAGGAGGAGCAATTGTACAAGGCGCGCGCCAATGTTGTTTTGTCACACTTGGTAACGACGACCATTAACTATCTACCGAGACCAGTATGAAATGACGCTGGTCTCGGGTCAGACAGCTTCATTGATCAGTCGTTGGCAGGAGCACCCATAGGGCGACCTTCTGCGCGACCAAAGTGGATGAAATGCTGATAGGCATCTACCACATCGGGATCTAGATCAGGGTTCGCCCGAAAATAAGCTGCAGCGTCAAAAATCTGTGTCATGGACATGCCGCGGCCTTCATGCTTTCCGTTCCGGGCGTAGTGGAGATATGGATCAATTCCCGCCTCGGCAACGTCAGGGTGTGCGGCCAGATAAGCTTGCGCATCAAAGACTGCAGGCGTTACGGATGCCGGCATGCCGATCAGGTCGTGATAGCACGTGCAGCCCTTGGCAAAGAAGTGGCAAACGAGTGCCTTTCTACTGACATGCTCCGGATTCTGCATCTTGCTTCCGCCATGCAGCAGGTTGGCGTGCCAAAGCAATATGTCACCTTTCTTGGGAAGAAAGTACTTTGTTTCTAGTTCATGCTCACGGATCAGGCGCTGAATTGTAGGTTCGTAGACGTTGTGATATGCCGAGTATCCAACGTCATAAGAGATGCCTAAATCGTCCGCCATCTGATAGGGAAGCTTGTGGCTCCCTGGATGATAGACAAGTGGCCCCGACTCCGAGTGAATGTCTTCAAATGCAATCCAGTTCGCGACCAGGTAGCCGGTCGGATAGGTCGACATATGAATCGAGTCGGAGTGTTGAAGCTGTTCGCTGCTCTTATGGCCGATGATGGTCTGGAAAGGCAATGCGCGGACGCCCAAGAGAAGGCTAACCAATTCGCCCATCCGCTCATCGAAAAGCATCTGTTTGATGTTCCCCACGGAGAAATGCGGATTTAGAATGCGCCCATGCGTGGTATCGCCGTCGAACAGAGGCTCATGCGGCGGCTTCACGATTCCGGCGGCGATCGCATCTTCGTACGCATTCCACGCATCATCAAGTTGCGCGTCATCGAAGAACTTTTCTAGGATCACATAGCCGTCGCGCTCCCACTTGCGACACAACTCGGCTTCCTGCTCGTTTATCTCGCCCGCCCGTAGACGTGCCTCAATTTGCTCCTTGGCGTCTGGGAGATCGAGCCATGGATGGGGGCCCGAGGCGGGAAAGTCTTTGTGTCGGAATCTCTGCGTCGTTAAATCCAGCGGAATCTCGGGTGATACTGGATGGTCATAAAATCGCTTCTGTTTTTCAACTTTTTTGAGCATTTTTTTAGCGTGGGTTTGAGTCAGAAATATCCGACCTCTGTTGAATTTTGAACTGCTGGCACGGATGTACCCGGCAGTATATCCAAATATGAAATCGCCTACCCCTGAAGGGTGCTGGCTCAGAATCCGAGCCCAAAGTACAGCATTTCGGCGCACAAGCTTCCCAACAACACGGCACCGGGTTCTCGTGGCTACGTCGTAAGCGCCACGAGCCGGGCGAAAAGGTCAGCGAGGGATTCGGTACGGCACTCGCGCGCGCCCATTTTCGAAGAGCACGCAGTCGCGCATCCTTTCTTTTTGGGTTGCTGCTTGCCAATGTCAGATTTGATACGGCATCCGCTCGCTTCTTTCGCGATGCCCTCACCGTTACGCACTAAAAACAGCGTTTACCGATTCTGCTACCATTCGGCCATCTTTACCCAACGACTTGCGGAGCCAGTCATGGACATTGACTGGCGCGCCATGTTTGACATGATCATCTTCTCACTTCTTATGCCTATAGCGCTGCTCGGCGCCGGCCTGCTTCTGATGAGTGTGGCTGAAAACAACATCGAATTCGCCAGGAAATCATGATCGCAACGCAAACCAGTGGTGCCCGCTATACACCGCAAGATTGGCTGATTCGATCGTTGGCTGTGGTCGCCCTTCTGATCTCCGGTCTCATAATCGTGCCATTCCAGCCGTGGTTTGCCGAAGCTCCCGGCCTGGACATGTCCTGGGCCTTCGCGATGAATGTTGCTGTTGCCGAACACATGGTGTTTGGCAAGGATGTGATCTTCACCTTCGGTCCATGGGCGTCCGTCTACACAACGCTTTATCATCCAGCGACTGACGCAATCATGCTGGTTGGTAGCGCGATCACCGCAGCGGGTTTATGCGCCGGATTCGCGCTCCTCGCTTTTGATCGACGGCCCGCGCTACTTCTTCTTCTACCACTTGCGATTTCCGAATCAATTCTCCGTGACACAATTTTCTTTGCGGTGCCTTTGGTCGTTCTGCTCGCTACGGCACGCCTAACTTGCGCGGAAAATCACCCCAATTTCCTGAAGCTTACTCCGGCACGCGTCATCCTTTTTCTGGTGTCGGTTTGCGGGGTTTCAACACTGCCGCTTATCAAAGGAAGCTTTGCTGGGCTGGCATTTGGCGAACTCGGATGTGCGATTCTAATGCTTATCCTGGCGCGCCAAATAGCGCTAGCCGCAGGGTCAGTCATTGTCGCAATCGCATCCTTGTGCATCGGTTGGAGCGCGAGCGGGCAGTCCCTCGTCAACCTGCCTAATTTCTTCGCGGCCCAACGACCCATCATCTCTGGCTATTCCGAGGCAATGTCAGTTCATGGGCCCTTCTTCGAAGTAGGCTTGTGGATCCTGCCTGCCCTGGTAGCGCTATGGATGTTTTTCGCAAATTCGGGGCGGGGACACCGACGTCTGTTGCCAATGCTTGGCCTTACTTTCTACCTCTTTGTTGTATTCAAGGCCGGTTTTGTGCGCCAGGACGGTCATCAGCGCATGTCCTCAGCCTCACTCCTGTTTGTAGCTCTCTCGCTCGCTACAATGCTGCGCAAGCGCGATGCAGTTGTCTTGGGGTGTGCGTCCATTGTCATTTGGTTATCGCTTGAGTTCTCTATGGGGGAAGGGTCACTCAGATACATAGTCCACCGCCCTCACTGGTCATACGTAATGACGTCAGATGGACTGGCGCGCCGCCTCAATGATCCAGCCTATTTCGGCAATGAGTTCACAAATGGTCTCATGAAGGTTAGGCAAGCCGAACCGGTAAGCGGAATCCAGGGTACAACGGACGTGTATCCAACTGATCTGTCCGTGCTTTTCGCGAATGATATTCCGTGGTCTGGGCGTCCCATCCTGCAAAGCTATTCAGTGTATCGCCCGCAACTTGACCAAGCAAACGCGGACCATCTGACTGGCAAATTTGCTCCACAGAATGTTCTCTTCTCCGTCGGGGCGATCGACGACCGATTCCGTGCGCAAGAAGATGCGCTGAGTTGGGGAGTCCTGCTGACGAATTACTCGATCATCGGGCGGCAGCAGAATTTCATTCAGATGGAAAAGACGTTGCCTCCAAGGGCAACCAGTACGACACCTCTCGTCGATACAGATGCGAAGACTGACGAACCTATCGTCGTTCCTGCTCACGACGGCATAGTGATCGCGCGCATACACATGCGCCCCACATTGTTAGGTCAAGCGACACTAATGGCTTATAAGTTGCCTCTGGTATATATCGAAGTTACCTTGACCACTGGCAAAACCCTTCGTTACCGATATATCCCAGAGATGGGAGAAACCGGTTTCGTGCTGTCTCCCCTGGTGGTATCCAACGATGATTTCGTTGCGATGGCGGCCGGACATGCTACGGCGAGCGTCAAAGAGATTCGTCTCGTTTCACCAAGCAATCTCCTTTGGAAAAAGAATATTCATGTGACGCTAGAGACCCTTCACGTGCAGCCACAAGCAGACGCACAAAAATTCTTTTCCTCCGCGAAGTAACAGCTGATTCAGGCTGATAACGCTGTAAGACGCGCTCGGACATTCTCACTTAAGAGTCGAAGAGAGGCCTCCAGCGCGTGTCGGACGTTCCCGAGGCGATCAATGGCACTTCGCCAGACGCGGACTGAATCAGATCGCCAACGCCACAAAGGAGCGGCCTGTTTCAGCTTATATCGGTCAGCTCGGCCACTTCTGCCAGATCCCCAAAAATCAACGCAGTCCGCTGATGTCCGCATTGCCGGATATCACCTTTTAATCGCCCTTCCTGACAGTAGTTCGTAGTATGACAAGTAAAACAAATCGCTTCTGGTCGATCCTGGCACTATCATGGGCAAATTAGCGAACGAGGTCGGAATCGTGGACCCGCTACCCTGCAACATCTCTGCACCTAGGTGTTTACCCAAACCAACCTCACATGTAGGTCCCGATCGTTTTCACATCCGTTCACGGGGCGATCCCGAATGCTTCCAGTCTGCATACAAATCATGCGGTGATTTCACGCTCAAGTATCAGCTTTAGCCAAGGAAGGTGGACGGCGTCATTTCAGTGCTCACTTCGCGAGGAAATAGTTGATGAATCGCAAGCAGAAATTGCTCGACGGCCTGAATCTGAAACAACTGACTGGCATTGAGATCGGGCCTCTATTTCGTCCTGTAGTGACGAAATCAGAGGGCGATGTTATCTACATCGATCATGCCGATACCGAATCTCTAAGGGACAAATATCGGTCCAATTCCGCGGTCGACATCAACGCGATTGTCGAGATCGACGCCGTATGGGGCGCCCAGACACTGCGTGAGTGTCTCAAGAACAGGACCGTAGACTACGTCATAGCGTCTCACGTAATCGAACACGTCCCCGATCTGATCACATGGCTGGAGGAACTCCACTCCATTCTGAATCAGCAGGGAGAGCTGAGACTCGTCGTCCCCGATAAGCGCTTTACTTTTGATCTCATCCGCCGCGAAACGGAGCTATGTGACGTTCTAAGCGCCTACATTGCGCATGCCCGTGTACCGCAACCCATATGCATTCTTGACCATCTACTCAACGTCTCCCACGTCGATCCCAAACGCGCGTGGGATACCGAATTGAGCGCAGAATCTGTCGAGCGCTGCCATTCATTTGCCGACGCAATTCCGCCTGCAACCGATGCGTTCCAGAACGGCACGTACCACGATGTGCACTGTTGGACGTTCACACCCCGCTCATTCGCGAGTCTGTTTGAAAGTCTGGCGCGCGCCGGACTCGTCCACTTCGCCTGTGATAATTTTTTCGACACAGAGCGCTACGAGATCGAATTCTTCGTCACGCTAAAAGCTTCTGAAGATCAACAGCAGATCGTCAACAGCTGGGCGGGCATGAAGAACGCGACGAAGACGTCCGTGCCGCGCGATGCCGCCTCAAGTAGCGAGCCGCTCGCAGACCTACTCAACCTTGAGCGGTCACGCAATCTCGCGGCCTTGAGGAAATTGGAAGCGGCACACCGGACGATCCAAGAGCTCCAGGACTCCACTTCGTGGAGAGTGACTGGACCGCTGCGGTCGCTGGGTTCAACGTTGCGCCGAAAGAGGCAAAGGGCGTAGCCAATGCAGCCCTAGTGCGATCGAAACGATAGCTTTTTGTGACCAATGTAGCTGGTGAATACGGGCACGATCACACCCACGAGGTGAGCGATTTCCTTCTTGTGCCACACGATTCCGAGCCACGGCAAGAGATGAAACGCCAGCACCACGCTCACCACCCACGTCTGCAACACGGCGACGAGATTCACCAACGTAAAAAACATCGCAGACCGCGATGTGGAGTGAACACTCTCCGTAAAGACGAATAGTTTCGTCAGAATGAAGGCGGTGATCATGCCTGCGATATACGCAAGTACGATCGCCGCGGTAAACGGCATCCAGTTATTGAAGATGATCCGGCTGCCGAAATTCACTCCGGCCGCAACCCCGCCAGCCAGAAGGAATTTGAGGAAACGGGGTGACACCAGTCGCCCCTTCGCGGTCCCTGCGGGCATCGTCACAGCATCCTCGCCATCTTTCGCGCCAGACCGATGCTTTCAGAAATACCGCGATCTTCCGGGTAGTAATAAGACGTATCGGCCACCAGAAGCCCCTTCACAGGAAGCTGGATCGGCGGAAGCCGGTCAAGGAAGCCCGGCTCGCAAATCGGCTGTGCGTAGCGGTAACGACTCGCGCGTACATCGATGAAATCGTCGCTGGTCAAAGCCGGATTGATTTTCATCAGATAGCGCTTCACCTTGTCGATGAAAACACTGTCCGCTTCCTGATATTTTGCATGCTCGCCTGGCACGTAAAACGGGACATACACAATGTGCTCATCGAGCGGGCGGAGATTGGTGTACTCAACGAGGCCAGGAATATCCATATCCGGATCGTTGACGTTCAGCCAGAAGTTCTTCGTCACTGCCTTCTTCAGCTTGGCGATCACACAAACCACCGCCACGTTCTTCACGCTCTGGAACGCGGTCGAAATGTCAGCGGGCAAATCCGGAATGACGCGCGGGACATACGGCAACGGAATCGTGCTGATAACCTTATCGAAGGGCAGCACTTCCCCGTTGACCTGCACGCCCTTGACGGCGCCGTCCTCGATCACAACTTTCTGTGCCGGCGAACCCAAACGGAATTCACCACCGTTAGCTTCGATGTAACGGCGCATGCCCTCGAGCAATGTATCCGAGCCGCCCTCGAGATAGCCAAGCTTCTCGCGGAACAAGTCGTAGCGCGACCGGCCGATACGGCGGATGCGACTCCAGATCCACGCAGCCGACAAGTTGTACGCATAGTCGTAGAACTTGTAGTCGAACAGCCGGCGCCACAATACTTCCCACGCCTCTTCACCAATCCAGCGGCGAATCCAACCGGACGCTTCAACGTGGTCGAGCGGACGCCAGTCGTCGCGCTTGGTGGACAGGAACGCGTGCAGGCCGTAGCGAATCTTCGCCGTCAGACTCAGCCCTTTGAACTTGAGCAACGCGATCGGGTTTCCCCAAGCCTGCACATGCCCCTGGTAGTAGTAGCCCATCTTGGTCTCGACCCACTTCAGTTGGTCCTCGATACCAAGTTCACGCAGCACTTCAAAGAACGCGTGATCGGAGATCGCGTGGAAGTGGTAATAGCGCTCGATCGACAACCCACCGAAATCGAAGCACGCGGCCATGCCGCCTACGCGGTCGTCTGCTTCGAATATAACGGGCTTGCGCCCGTCTTTAACCAACTGGTAGGCGACCCCAAGGCCCATGGGGCCCGCGCCCAACACCGCGATCTTTTCGTCTGTCATCACTATTTCCTACTTCAAAATTCAAGCGCGATCTGGCTGTACACAGGGTCGTTGAAGGTTTCATGCATCGCCTTGGCAAATGGCGTGGCCTTGATCTGGAATATGCCCTCCCAGTCGATCACCTCGAACTCATCGCCGGCAGTCAACGCTTTCAACTGATCCGCCGTGAAAGGCGGGTTCTTGTCGAACAGCGCGTACACCTTCAGCAGCACATAGAACAGTCCGTACGGAATGCGCACGATCGCGCAACGGGCATTCGTAGCCGCCTTGATTTGACGAATAATGTCGATGTAGTCGACTTGCTCCAGCCCCGTGATGTTGAACACCTTGCCGCTGATTCGCGATTCGATGCAACTGATAATCACGTTGCAGAAATCCCCTGCATAGAGCGGCTGACGCATGTAACGCCCACTTCCGGGGATCGGAAAGACCGGCACGCGCTGCATAAAGCGCGAAAGCCAGCCAAGATGTTTGCGGTCGAACCAGCCGAACATGAGTGTCGGGCGCAGCACCACACATTCAATGCCTGACGCCAGCACCATCTCTTCCTGCTGCTTCTTGGTGTCGGTATAGAAATCGTCGCCCACGGATTCCACGACAGATGAACTGATGTGCACCGTGTACGGGATATTGAATTGCTTGATCGCCGCCAACACGTGAGTCGTAGACGTCAAATTGTTGCGGATGAATGGCTCGATCGTCGGACCGCCAATCTGGGCCTGCAGCATCACGACAACGGCCGCGCCTTCAAAATAACGAGTCCAGTCGCCCGGCTCAGCCAGATCAGCATACTCGACCGTGATGTCAGGGTGCACGCTGCGCAGGACTTCGATATTGGCGCGGTGTTTGTCGAGTACGACCAGGTTCGTATACCCGCGCTGCTTGAGACGAGCGACAAGGTTCTGGCCGACAAGGCCGGCGCCGCCTGGGAGAATGATGCGCGTATCGTTCATTGATCTATCGTTCAGATTACTCGAGTTTAGGTAATGCGCCGCACACGGGCCAGCACATGCTCGCGTCAGATAACGCGACATTTTAAGCTTTGTGAAACGCCCCTTCTGAATTGGGGCTGCAATTCAAATTCAGCGCTGCTGCCCGGTTCGGGCAGCAGCATCCACACTACTGCGCAACTTGCTCCGGCACTTTGCCTGTCACTGTCAACGCACAGTAGGTACCTCCGTGTTTCGCCAGGACGCGGATGGTCTTGTCATCGGCACGGAAAAAACTTGTCCAGCCAACACGGTCATCGTTGAGCTTTAGCGCCGCCTCGACATCTGGGCGACGACTGCCGACGACCCCGTAACCGCGCAACTCGTTTTGCGCATTGACGATAACAACGTCGGCCGGCTGCACCTTCGCATCCCGATCGAAAATCCAGCCGGTGGCCGTATACCGACCCGGTGTACCGGTCAGCTTGATCCGATCGATCGCACCTTCGCACGAGCGACTCACCGCAGGTTGTTCCGGCGCACACGGGTAGTCTGACGTGCATCGCTTAAAGATCGACAGGTCCCGCGCCCGCGCGGCTTGCGCAATAACCCGAAGCGGCTTGGCTTGGGGATACACAGCATATGTCCATTCGCTATCGTATACGTCCTCGCGCATGGCGAGTCCGGCCGATTTCACGGCGAACAACTGATCCTGGTCCGGGCTAAACGCGGCTCCCTGACACGACAAAACCACCGCGAGCGACAAGGCAAACAGCCCGGCGTTCACGGCGCGAGCCTGCGGGCGCCGTGCGTTGACCCAAAAGTAAAGCAGAAGCGACAACCACGCAAATAGTGACGACGTGGTGTAACGATGCGCGAACGCTGATTCGACGCCAAAGGGCAAGCGCCCCCCGGCAGTAATGAACGCGCAGCCGCATACAAAGACGGCGAAAGCGAGCAACGCAGGCGCGCGAACCTCACGGGTTCGCCCGAACCACAAACCAATCAGTGTCGCGACCAAAACAATAGCGCCAGCCAGATATGTCAGCGAAAGCTGCGCCGTCGCGGCCCAAACCGGACCACCAAGATAAAGCAGCACGTACTCGGCCATCTCTATCGGATGATGGCGTACAGAACTCAGCAGACTTCCGTGCGCCGGTGGCGACACATAGTGCCTGAAGTATGCGGCCCAAACCAAGGCGGTTGCGAATCCTAGCAGCGCGACGCGCCGCTTTGAGAGACCGAGATAGAGTGAGAACGCAATCAGTACTGGCAGCACCAACAGTCCACTGGCCATCCAGCACGCGGCAAACGACCCATATAGCAAGGCCAGCAAAAACTGACGGCTTAGCCCAGACGTGTCACGGCTACGTGCCAATGCATCAAACGCCAGCATCGCGAACAGATAGGCGCCGAACCACTGATTCTGAAACCCCCAGGTCAGGTTCTCATCCTGCATCCAGGAGAAGGCCATCGTTGCTGTGACGCCGGCAAGCGCAATCCCTTCGGTCCAGTTCAGGCGCACACCACGCGACGCGATGCGGCCGACCGTTACTGACAGAGCCCCAAGCAGGACAAGATTCGCCACGAGATCGACGACATTACGCCCGCCGAACCATCGAATGTCCGTCCAGAAAATCAACCGTGGCAATAGCAGTCTATGTTCGTTGTGTTGCTCCCACAGTACCGACCAATGGTCTGCAAAGCGCATATAACTACCTAGGGAGCCATCCCATTGATCCCAGTACGGAACGGGAGAATAGCTACCTACGACGCCTATGACACAACTGACAATCACGAACAAACCACAAAGCCCAAGCGCGCAGGCAGCAATTGCTGCCAGACGTTCCCTCACAACGAAGCCCTCTTAAACAAGAACCCCGGCACCGACCGAATGATCAACATGATCCCCGACCAGAACCACGGCGTATAAATCGAATCCTTCCTCTTCTCGACCGCACGAACGATATCGTTCGCAACGCGCTCAGGCGTGGCGACAAGCGGTCCCGGCAACGGCATACCGGCCGTCATCGGCGTATCCACGAACCCCGGCTTGATGGTCAGCACATGCACGCCCGACTTGAACAGCCTTGCGCGCAAGCCTTCACAGAACGTAGACACTGCAGCCTTCGCGGTACCGTAGACATAGTTCGAAGGCCTGCCCCGATCTCCCGCCACCGACGAAATCACCGCAATCACACCGGTCTTCGCGCTTTCCATAAGGTTCGCCAACGGCGTCAGCAACGCAATGACTGACAACCCATTGGTAGACAGCTCACGCAACGCGACCTTCACATCCTGTTCGCAGGCTTTCTGATCGGACAATGTGCCATGCGCGATCAACGCGACATCGATACCGCCAAGCGTACCCACGCACGCATCGAGCATCGCCTGATGCGCATCGAAGTCATTCATGTCCAGCACGTGGCCCGTTGCCGCCTTGGCGCCACGCGCCACGAGATCCGCGGCAATCTGTTCCAGGCGCTCCGCCTGCCGCCCGACGAGAAACAGCGTCGCGCCTTCGGACGCCCAACGGCGCGCACAGGCGATGGCAATTGCGGAAGTCGCACCGACTATCAGGACTTTTTTCATGTTTGTGTTGTTCGTTGCCAAAAACGGGACATCAGCGCGGGATCGCGCAATGCCTCCAACTGATGCCACGCCGGATACGCGAGCTGGAAATCGCTCGCGGACATATGTGCGTCCTTTGCCGGGTACAAGCGTCCACCGGCTTCCCGGACAATCGCGTCGAGCCGCTCGAACAGCCGACGATTACTTTCATCGTGCTGCGGGAAATCCAGTGCGAGCGACGCCCCTTCCATCGGAAAAGACAACAGGCCCGGCGAGACCGCATCGCCGCAGCGCTTGAGCACGGCCAGAAAGGAGCCCGTACCGCTTTGCCCGATTGCCTCCAGAATGGCGTGCATGGCGTCGCGGGAGTTAACCTGGGGCAGCACGCATTGATACTGTTGGAACCCACGCTTGCCGTAAATCCGGTGCCATTCGAGCAGGCTGTCGAGCGGATAAAAATAGCTGTCGTAATCGACTTCGCTTTGCACCGTTTTCTGCTGCTGACGGTTGTAGTACAGCGCATTGAATGCGCGCAGCGTGAGCGGATTGATCAGCGAGATCGGCGGCGTGATCGGCACGGCACGCTTCTTCTTGACCGGAAGCTGCAGACCGCCCCGCTCCGCATGATCGCCAACCATGAAGATGCCGCGCCCAAGCGATGACCCACGGCTCAGGCAATCGATCCATGCCACGCTGTATTCGTGCTTGCTGTCGAGCTCTTCCGACAACGCAAAAAATTCGTCGAGATTGCCAAAGCGGATGCTCGTCACCGAGACGCGGCTCGAGCGAATCGGCATCAACTGAATTTCCACCCAGGCGATCACGCCGGTGAGTCCGAGGCCACCAATCGTTGCGGCAAAGTACTCGGCATTTTCCTCGGGCGAACATTCGAACGCCCCACCGTCCGAGCGGAACAACGCAAAGCGGCGCACGTGACGGCCGAACGTGCCTCGCACGTGATGGTTCTTGCCGTGCACGTCGTTGGCTACTGCGCCGCCCAGCGTTGCGTACTTTGTGCCGGGCGTGACGGGCAGCATCCAGCCGCGCGGAACCGCGATTTGCAAAATGTCGTCGAGCGTCGCACCAGCCTCTGCTCGCACCACGCCAGTTTGCCAGTCAGCCGCAATAAATCGATCGAGCGGCCGCGTATACACAACCTGATCACTCGCAGCGAGACAACTGTCGCCATAGCTACGGCCATTGCCATAGGCCAGCGTCGTACCGTTGGCGCCGGCAACCTGCGCCAGTACCGGTTGCAGGCGGTCGCGCCACTGCACGGCATGGCCCGCCTGCGGATGATCTGGGTAACGCCCCCAGGACTTGAGCGGCTTCGTCATATGGCGAACCAGAACACCAGTCCCATCAGCGCGACGGTCAACAAGCTCGTGCGGTCTTTGGCAGCGAACACCACTGGGTCGTCATGCATCAGCCCGCGGTGCGTGATGAGCCATGTGCGGCTGATCCAGTAGAGCAACAACGGACACGCCAGCCAGATCACCTGCGGATGACTGTAGAGATGCGTCGTCTTTGAGTCCTGAATGTAGAGCGCGAGCACCAGCACCGAAAGATAACCGGAGGCGGCGCCAAGTGACGAGATCATCGACAGGTCGTCGGCTATGTAGCCGCGGCCGCGCGCTTTCGCGCCGCCTGCTACGCGCGTCGCATGCAATTCGGCATAGCGCTTCACCAGCGCCAGGCTCAAAAACAGAAACATCGAGAAGCCCAGCAACCAGAACGTCAGGTTCATCCGGAACGCCGCCGTACCGGCGATGATGCGCGCGGTGTAGAGCATCGCCAGCACCACGACATCGAGAATCACGCGGCGTTTGAGCACAAACGAGTACAACATCGTCAGGACGTAATAGCCTGCAAGCACGGCGGCAAACCGCCACGGCAGCCAGATCAGCGCCCCCGCGAACGCACCGATCGCGAGGACCGGAAACGCCACCATGCCCCAGACGATCGACAACGAACCCGAGGCGAATGGGCGCCGCCGCTTGGTGGGATGATGCCGGTCGTCGTCGAGATCGAGCAGGTCGTTGAGCAGATAGACACTCGACGCGCAGAGGCCAAACAGCACGAACGCGAGCACGCCACGCAGGTCGAGTTCCAGCGATGAAACTTGATGCGACGCCAGCAGCGGGATAAAGATCAGCAGATTCTTGAGCCACTGGTGCACGCGCAGCGCTTTGAGCCACACGCGGAGTGGGTTCTTGCGAGTCTGCAGCACGCTCTCGACGTTGCCGATTTTCTGCGCGCGCCGCGCTACGCCGGGCGAGGGATTCACAACATACGCGCGCTCAGCCGCTTCCCAAACCGCGATATCGTCGTGTGAGTTGCCGGCGTAATCGAAGCCCTTGTTGCCGAACTCGCGCACCAGCGCATCACGCTTGCGGCCTGACGACAGATTGACCTTGCCGTCGGTGGCAAGCGTCTTGTCGAACAAGCCGAGATGCCCGGAGATCGCCTCGGCGTAGCGGGCATCGCTGGCGGTCGCAAGCACTAGCGAGCGGCCGGCCGCACGCTCGCGCTTGAGCCACTCGATCACTTTCGGGTCATAGGGCAAGGTCGAGACGTCAACGTGCGTAGCCGCGGCAAGCTTTGCCTTGAGGTGCGCTTTGCCACCTTGGGCAATCCAGACCAGCGGACGATAAAAGCGCAACGGGTTCGCCTTCAGATAGGCAAAACCCGTCTCGATCAGCATATCCGATCGTATCAGCGTGCCGTCCAGATCTACTGCCAGTGTTTTCCATTGCATTTCGCTAATCCTTCCCCTCGCCGCCTCACGCGACTTCCCGGTATAGCGCACTATATGCTTTGCCAAGCGCCGCGCCCGAAAACAGCGTTTCGTATCGCTCACGAGCGGCGCTTCCCATAGCCGCCGCTACCGCATCGTCGCTCAGCAGCACATTCATTGCGCCAGCCAGTTCTTTTGATTGTTCCGGTGCGACGACAAAACCCGTCACACCGTGTTGATTGACGTAGGACGTTCCCGATCCCACTTCGCAGCACACCATCGGCTTACCGAACATGGCGGCCTCGGCCAGCACCATGCCGAATGCTTCAGAACGCAAGTGTGACGGCAATACCATCGCGCGGCATCCTTTAAGCAGGGCGACCTTTTCTTCGTGCGTCACCTGTCCGGCAAAAACGACATTGGTCGCGCCCAATTGCTGCGCCAGCGCCGCGAGGCGCTCCCGTTCCGGACCGGAGCCCGCAATCACGATTTTCGCATTCACATGGCTTGCTGCCTCGATCAGCGTGTGCAGGCCCTTGTAATAGCGCAACACGCCGAGCGCGAGAAAATACGGTTCGCCGGCCGCAAGACCGAGACGATTTGCGATGTCGCGTTGCGCATCCACGGAATGCGGCTCGTCGCGGTAATCGATGATGCCGAGCGGAATGGTCTTCAACCGTTCCTTCGTCACGCATTCCGTCAGCGCCTCGCTGGTCTGCGCATAGGCAGGCGAGGTTGCAACCACCGCGGACATGCTGCGTAGCGTGCGTCGCATCAACGGCCCGTAGACGGCGCCTAGCGCCTTCTGCCGCACGATATCCGAGTGATATGTCATCACTGTGGGCTTTTTCGTTCGGCCCAGCAGATGCAGTACATCGGCGAACGGCCACGGAAAGTGGAAATGCACGACGTCGGCCCAGTCGGCCATCTGCCGGTACTTCATCAACGCACCCGGGCCGCCCAGATCGCACGAGGCCGGCGCCGCCCAGGATTTCGCGCGTACGACGCGCCCCTCGGGATAATCGATCTCGCCTGGCTCGGGTGTCGGCGACAAAGTCAAAATGCGTGGCTCGACGCCGCACTCGCGCGTCGACAACGCGATCTGGCGAATCGCTTCCTGCAAGCCACCTGGCGGATCGGGGAAATAGGTACGGTAAACATGAACCACTTTCACGTGCGCACCTCCGCGCCGTGGTGCTGTTGCACACTGCCGTTGCCCGATTCACGGCCATGGAAAGTGATCTGTAGCATCTTGTCCAGCCGGCGCTCCCACGTGTTGTCGCCCACCGCTGCCCGCGACTCATCCGCGCTCAGCTTGCCGCGTGCAAGCTGTTTCTCGATTGCGGCGATAAAGGCTTCGAGGTCGCCCCCTACTTCGAGACCCGCACGCGGCTCTTTCGCAAAGTCCAGCGGCGTCGAGACCACTGGCAAGCCCGCCGCGAGGAATTCGTAAAACTTCATGGGGAACATCGAACGGGTGTACTCGTTCAGCAAGGTCGGCAGCACGCCGACCTGCATGCCACGCATATAGCGCGGCAAAGTCTGATAGCTGCGATAGCCGAGCAGATGCACGTTCGGCAAGCGCGCCAGTTGCGCGAGCAATTCGCTACGCTGCCCTTCACGCTCCTCGCCGATGATCACCCATTGCCACTGCGGCCGGGCCTGCGCGGTCTGCAGGAGCAACGGAAAGTCGACCTTGAAGTCGGACAGCACGCCGTGATACACGAGCCGCGGCTCCGGAATCGCGGCAAGCTCGGGCGGTAGCGCCCCTTTTGCACGCGCCTCGCCGAAATGCGCTTCGTCCACCACGTTGCCGAAAAAATGCGTGTTGGGGTTAAACGGCTGGCACGTTTCCTTCAACGACATCGCCGTCGTGAAGACTGCCTCGCAGCGCCCCACCAACGCTTGCTGCGCGTTACGGAACGCCGCCACGTCGACGCCGGGAATCGCCGCGATATCGTCAACGCAGTGATACACGAGCGGCCCGCGAGGCAGCGTCGCAATCGCATCGAGCATGTACGGGTGATAAGTCCAGACGACAGGATCCTTGAAGCGCTGCGACTTCGCGAAACGGGTCACGGAAAAGCGCAGCAACGCCTGGTTCAGTGAGCGCACAAACGGCAGGTGGTGCCCGGCCGGCACCATCAACGGCGACAACACCCAGATGTTCTCAGCACGCCGCGGCGGCCCGAGTACGAGCGATTGCACGCCGCGCCACAGACGACGCCACAAGCGGGCCCAGTCGCGCCCGCTACCTACCTTGGGCGAACGGAAACCGACGCTCTCCACGTAAAGCACCCGCCAGCCGCGTGCGGCCAGAATGCTCGCCGTATGCTGCTTGTTCGTCCAGTACGGTTCGTCCCAATCAGCGGTCGAAAACAACACGCAGTCCCGCGCGGCAAACGCCGTGTCCTTGCCTTCAACCACTGAACACCTCGACCGGCCGACCCAGCAGACTGTCGAGAATACGCTGCGAGGCCAGCCCGTCACCGTAGGGGTTCGCGCGATTGCGCAGCGCCTCGCGGCGCGCCGGATCGTCGAGCCAGCCAATCACCGCGCTTTCGATGCTGTCCGACGCCTGGCCGGCCAGTGTCGCAAAACCTGCATCCACGCCTTCGCGCCGCTCGGTGTGATTGCGCATCACGACCACCGGCACGCCGAAGGTCGGCGCTTCTTCCTGAATGCCGCCGGAGTCGCTAACGACGACCGCGCTGCCGCTGATCAGATAGAGGCTGGTCGGATAATCGACCGGCTCGATCAAGGCGAGGTTGGGGATGCCGTTCAGTTCACGCAGCACTGGCTCGCGCACGGCCGGATTCAGGTGCACCGGGAAGATCCAGCGATATTCGCTATAGCGCTGGCACAGGTCGCGCAGCACGCGGCAAATGTCCTGCAACACATCACCGAAATTTTCGCGCCGATGACAGGTCACGAGGATGTGCTGCTGCTCGGCGCCCGTCCATGGCGGCAGCGGACTTTGCGGCGGCGTCGCGTCCCAGCTCCGGCGCACTGCGGCAATCGCGTCCACCACCGTATTGCCGGTAACGACGATTTTTTCCGCGGCAACACCTTCGCTCAACAAGTTCTCACGCGCGAGCTCAGTCGGCGCGAAATGCAGCGTGGTGATGCGGCTCAGCAGGCTGCGATTCGCTTCTTCGGGGAACGGGCTCTTGAGATCGCCCGTGCGCAATCCGGCTTCGACGTGGCCCACGGGAATGCCGCGATGAAAAGCTGCGAGACCCGCGCAAAACGCCGTCGTCGTATCGCCTTGCACGATCACCCAGTCGGGACGCACCTGCTCGAGCGCCCGATCGAGCGCGGACAAAAGCCGCGCGGACAATGCGTTCAGCGATTGCCCGGGACTCATCGTATCGAGCGTAATGTCCGGTTCGATGCCGAAAAATTCGAGCGCCTGCGCAGCCATGTCCTTGTGCTGACCGCTCGCACAAACGATGGTGTCCACTTCGGCACGCAAGGCCCGCACCACTGGCGCCAGCTTGATGACCTCGGGCCGCGTGCCCATTACCACCATGACTTTCATTGCAATGGCTTCCCTGCCTCGACCTGCACGTGAGCACCGCGAAACTCGACGCCGAGCGTCAACGGCGAGGCGCCATTCGACGGCGTCAGAATGCGGAACGTACCACCCTCTTCAATCACCTGGGTCAGCGACCTGAACTTCAGAAAATCGAGCGCCGCGTCCTCATGCATGAAGAGCGGTTTTTGCGCCTTGCTTCTGATGTACGCGATGAATTTCTCGTGAGCATCGATGCGCAATGCCTCATCCGGCCAGCCATATGCGTAGCGTTCGGAGAACGGATGGTCGAGGTAGCCGAACAGCGTGTTGGTGGCGTAAGCGTAGTCGAAAGCCTGCTTGAAAATAGCAAGCTTGTCGCCCTCGTTGAGCATGCATTCGCCGTGCAGCATGCACTGCTGACTGTGTCCGATGAAGCCTGCCGGCAAGCCGGCCAACGCGCCGCCACGCGCCGTCAGAAACTCCGGATCATTGCGGATGATCCCGCCGATGCAACCTTCATAACCGGCGTCGGCGAGGCCGCGCATCGCATACGGTGGCGACTGGTGAAACGGCGACACGGCGTAACGCACTGGAACGCCCGTCACCGCTTCGAGCAAGGCCGCCGAATGCGCGCCTTCAGCAAGGGCGCTTTCATAGCTGCCACCCCAGTTCGGCGCATGGGTCGCTGTGTGCGACAGCACCGCGCCCTGCTGCCTGTCGGCCAGCAGTTCACGAAGAATGCCGTGATGCTCCGTGCGGCTCAGGTTCTGCGTGTGAACCGCCAACGAGAAAGGCACGCCCAGGCGCCGATAGGCTTCCCACAACGGACGCGCCGATTCGACGTCTTCGTCGCAATCGAGCCGCGACGTAATCGCCGCGTCGTAACCCCACGGCAACTCGCTCAGCACCGGCTGGCACGGCAGCGTGTCCGAACGGTAGCCCGACAGAAAATTCTCGACCATGCGCCATTCGAACGAATCGCACGGGCCGACTGGGCGGTTGAACCACAGCACACTCGATGCGCCGGTGTCCCACAGCGCGGCATACGAAAACTGCCGCTCGCCGTCTACGACGACAGCCGCGAGTTCCGCCTCGGCAGGCACCTGGGCTGCTTGCGCGACTGCCCAGATCGAGCCGTCGCTGCGAATCGCGCCGAAACCGAGGTTGTTCCACTCGTCGGTGAAGTCGAAACGCTCGAACGGGCGATGCCACGGCTGGCCGCCCAGCGTCTGCGCCAGTTCGCTATAGCGCACCACTGCGGCGCTCTCGCGCGCTTCGCCCGCGGACGCCGACGCGCTGCGGCTCGCGCTCGCCAACTCGGCCGGCACGTCCGTCGACTGATAGCGCAGATAGTCTGCGAGCGCTACCGGCATCCGGCCGAACACGACGAGCTTGCGGGGCCGCGCGGTCAACCATGCGATCAGGTCCGCACTCCAGCCGTCCGGTGCGTCGACCGCGACGACCACGTCCGGCGCGATCGAACGCAAGGTGCTGCGCGAGATCGATTGCGCCTGGGTGGCGCTGACGGAGCGCTGCACAGCCGCCAGCACATACTGGCCGGCTTCCGCTGCCGCGTCGGAGAAGAGAATGCCGATCATGCAGTGACCACGTGACGAAATTTGGCCCGGCTGCCGACACGCACCAGATCGTCGTGCCCAACATAGGCAATCGTGAACGCGTCCTGCCAGAAGTGACGCAGCTTGTTGGTCGTTTCTTCCGCGTTCGCTGTCGGTTCAAGCACGATTCGCAAGGTGGGCGGCTCGGTTCGCAGATCGATCTGGAACTCCTGAATCCCGCCGACGCGATGGTCGAGCATGTCCTGAATATGGTGTGTCGGGTGCGCCACGCCGTTGATCGGCACGACGTCGTGAATGCGTCCGACAACGTCCGTCAGGAAGAAACCCTTTTCGGTCTCCTGCACACGCGCCAGATCACCCGTTGCGTAGCGGATCAACGGCATCAAGCGGTTGCGGAAACCCGTGAATACGAGCTCATGCGCGCCATCCGGATTGCCTTCCGACACGCGGCTTTCCGGCCACCCTTCGGATTCGAGAATCTGGAAACCGCCTTCATGGCCGTCGAGTTCGTAGGCCATCACGCCGAGTTCGGCGAGACCGTAGCGATCGATCACCCGGCAGCGCAACGCCTTCGCGATCATTTCGCGGGCGTGCGGCTCGAGCAATTCGCCGCTCGACTCGAACACCGCGAACGCTTTACCGCCGCCGTACTTGCGCTGCACGTAGCAAGCGAGCGCATACATGGTCGACGGATGCGAGTGCGCGAGATAAGGCTTGCGACGCTTGAGCGTCTGCCACATTTCTTCGAGACCCTGATCGTCGATCCGGTCGAAGAAAATGTTGCTGCGATTCATCGCGAAGCATTTGAAGTCTTCGCGCGAGGGCCATTCTGGCATCACCTGATCTGGGAAACGGCAGGCAAAGTGCAGTTCCGAGCGGTGGCGCAGCTTGCCGATCCGTTCGCGCGCGTAGGAGGTGACCGCCGACGAATAGTCCGCACCTTCCTGGTCGTAGTAGATCGTGGTCGACAGTCCCGTCGAACCGCCGGTCTTGCACACGTGATGGCGGCCCGCTTCGAGCGGGATCGACAGCATGCGCGGACCCTGCTCGCGGATGATGTCTTTGGTCAGATACGGAAGCTCTTCCAGATACCGCGGGTCCTGCTTGACCTTGGCCGGATCGAACTGCTTCGCCTGGAACAGGTCGCGGTAATACGGCACCTGCGCACCAGCGAATTCGAGGATGCTGGCCAGCCGCTCGAGCGCGATGCGGCGACGGTGCGGCATCGGCAACGTGTAGTGCTGGCGCAATTCTTCGATCTTCGGACGTACGCTGCGCTTTTCGCGACTCTCCGCGATCGGATACGCAATGTAGCCGCCCGCGAAACCCTTTAACGTGCGAAACGGCTGACGCACCAGCAGGGACTCGGAATACCGCAGAAATGGATGGTTAGCTCGCATGAAATTCGAACCTTGTTGCGCCTGTGTGGCTCCCGCCAAACGCGCTGCGGGAGGTTCGCGGGCGCGTTCAGTGGCATTGTTGTCACTGTTGTATTGGGCGCGAAGCCTGTCTACGGACCGAAGCTCGGCACCCGCATCACACTCTTCTGAATGGTCACACCTGGGAGTGCCGTGGTCACGCGACCCGTTCAGGCACGCCCGCTTGCGGCGTTAGTGCGGCAACCGCGCAGTTTCGCTAATCAACGGCCCCTCGTTGACTTCCGGCGCGATCACCGGTTCGTCGGAGACCATCTTGCCGTGCTCCATGGAAATCTTCCGGTTGCACACTCGCGCCACCAGACCCGGGTCGTGCGAAGCAACGACCAGCAGCGATGCCTTGCCCACCAGGCTCTCGAGACGTTCGGCCGCCCTGATGCTGAACTCCGCGTCGCCCACGCTCAGCCACTCGTCCATGATCAGGATGTCGGCTTCGACGCTGGTCGAAATCGCGAACGCAAGACGCAACATCATCCCGCTCGAATAGGTGCGCACCGGCAGATTCAGGTAGTCGCCCAACTGGCTGAAATCGGCAATTTCGTCGATCTTGCTGCGGATACGCACCGGCTTCAGGCCGTCGAGAATGCCGCGCAGATAGATGTTTTCAAAGCCGGTTGCATCGGGGTCGAGACCCATCGACACGTCCAGCAGCGAGGCGATCTTGCCGTTCACCTTGAGCTCGCCGCGTACCGGCGCGTACACGCCAGAGAGCGTGCGCAGCAAGGTTGTCTTGCCCGAGCCGTTGTGGCCGATCAAACCCACGCGCTCGCCTTCGGTAAAGCTGAAGCTGAGGTCGTCGATCGCCTTGACGATCGCATGACGACCGGCATCCTGACCGATCCGGCCACCCGTCGTGAGATTGAGCACCGCCTTTTTCAACGAGCGATGCGAGTTCTCGTAGATCGGAAATTCGACGGAGATGTTACGAGCAACAATCGATGAAGAACTCACAATATCAAAGCCAGTAAGGAACGCGATTACGGAAACGTTTCATCAGGAATTGCGCGAAGGCAAAACCGACGATCAACAGGCCGATCGACCACGCCCACGATTGCCAATGCGTCGGACGACCGGTCAGCGGCGCACGCACCGTTTCGATCAGGTGATAAAGCGGGTTGTATTCAGCGACCCACGCGCGGTCCTTCAGAATTTCCGGGGACCACATCACAGGCGTAAAGAAGAACACGACCTGGATCAGGTTGGTCACGATCGGCGGAATGTCGCGAAAGCGCGCGCACAGCACACCGAGCGTCACGCCGAGCCAGACGCCATGCAGCAGCAGAATGGCGAGCGCGAACGGCACCAGCAGGAATTCCCAACCGGGCCAGCGTCCGAAGATGAGCAGCAGCACCACGACCACCGGCAAGCTGTGCAGCAGAATCACAAAATTGCGCCACGCAATGCGACATACGTGGACGGTAAGTGGCAAGCGGATCTGCTTGATCAGGTAGGCGGCGCTAATAAAGGCAACGCAGCCCTCATTAGCTACCGCGGACAGATACGCCCACACGACCAGACCGACCGCGAGGTACGGAAGATATTGGGAGATTTCCTGATGCAGCAAGGTGGAATACAGCGCACCCAGCACCACCACCATGATGATCGTGCTCAACGTGAACCAGAACGGCCCCAGCACCGAACGGCGATACCGTTGCCGGATATCGTGCCAGCCCAGCGTACCCCACACCCGCACCGCCTTCATGCCTACGATCAGATCGTCGCTTTCATTGTGACGAGTCAGATCTTCAGAATCGTTGCTAAAACTAATATCCATCTCAAGTACGTCCGTAAATGTCTTCAAAGCGGACGATGTCGTCTTCGCCAAGATATTCGCCGCTCTGCACTTCGATCATCACGAGCTCGACCACGCCCGGGTTCTCGAGGCGATGTTTGTGACCCGCCGGGATGTAGGTCGATTCATTGGTCGAAACGAACAACTCCTTCTCTCCGTTCACGACCTTGGCCATACCGCTGACCACGACCCAATGCTCGTTGCGGTGATGATGCATCTGCAAGCTGAGACTTCCGCCCGGCTTGACCTCGATGCGTTTGATCTTGAAGCGAGGGCCCTCTTCAAGCACCGAATACGTTCCCCACGGCCGGTGCACCGTGCGATGCACCTTGTACGTTTCGTGACCGCGCGACTTGAGTTCGGCGAAAATCTGCTTCACGTCCTGCGCCCGGTCTTTGTCTGCGATGAGCAGTGCGTCCGGCGTATCGATCACGATCAGGTTCTCGACGCCTACTGCGCCGATCAGCCGGTCGCCGCCGCGCAGATAGCAGTTCTTGACGTCGAGCAGCAGCGCTTCGCCTTCGATTCGATTACCGCTGCCGTCCGCCGGCGAGAGATCGCTGAGCGCCGTCCACGAACCGACGTCCGTCCAGCCGATGTCGCAGCGAACCACCGCAGCCTGCTCGCACTTCTCCATCACCGCATAGTCGAACGACACGTCCGGCACCGCGCCAAAAGAGCCCGGCTCGAGACGAACCTGCGCGCCATCCTTACCTGCAGCGGAAGGCGACTTCTCCATGCACTCGGCAGCCGCGCTGAGAATCTCAGGGCAGTGCTGCTTCATTTCCTTCAGGATCGTGCCTGCGGTGAAGCAGAACATGCCCGAGTTCCACACGAACTTGCCCGAGGCGAGATACTCGCGGGCCTTCTCGAGCGACGGCTTCTCGACGAAACGCACCACCTTGTCACCATCCGCCTCGATGTAGCCGTAGCCGGTTTCAGGCGTTTCCGGATGCACGCCGAAGGTCACCACCTTGCCCGCCAGCGCCAGCTTCTGCGCAGCAGCAACAGCCGCGCCGAACGCCTGCTGGTTGGTAATCAGGTGATCGGCGGCCAGCACCAGCATGACCGTCTGGTCGCCGTGCACTTTCGCCGTATGCAACGCCGCCGTGGCAACCGCCGCAGCCGTGTTGCGGCCGAACGGCTCGAGAATGAACGAGGTTGCACAGCCTTTCGCGTTCACTTCGCGGAAATCATCTTCGGTCTTGAAGAACAGATCGCGGTTCGTTACCGTGAGCACTTCCTTCACGCCCGGCAGTGCCACTGCGCGCAAGAACGCCTTTTGCAGCAAGCTTTCGCCATCCGCAAGGCGGATGAACGGTTTCGGGTGCGACTCGCGCGAGACCGGCCATAGTCTCGAACCCGCCCCGCCACAAAGAATGATCGGTAACAAACTCACAGAGTCCTCTCAGTACCGTATTTATTACGGAAGCGCCATGACCACGAATAGTCAGCACAACCCAGAAAATCAATGGGCCGTGCGACGATCCGCGCGCCCTGAACGTTGACGCGCCAAACCCACATTCAGGGCCGGCGCGAGCCTTCCAGACTGACCGATATTCTACCCCCGCCCCCTTTCACTATCGTCAGACAGCAAAGGCGCTACGCCGCCAGGCGAGCTTCGAGCGAGGGCGCGTGCTATGCGTTAAGAACGGGCTGCAGGCGACCGAGGAAAAGCATCGGTCAGACACAGCTTCAAGGCATCACGCCAATGCGGCGCGGCAAGCCCGAACACCTGTGCCAGCTTCTCGTTCGACATGCGTGAATTGGACGGACGCTTTGCCGGCGTCGGATAGTCGGAAGCGGGAATCGGCAGCGCCTTCGGCCGGTTCGGCAGGTCCGCGAGCTCGAAAATGGCCGACGCGAAGCCGTGCCACGAAGTCGCATCGCCCGCGCACAGGTGATAGATGCCCGAGCGCTCGCTCCACCACGTCGCGCTGTCTTCCGCGGCAAAAGCCTGCGCGCTCAGATGCGCGCTCAACGTCGCGATCGTGTTGCTCCAGGTCGGCGCGCCGAACTGGTCGGCAACGACCTTCAACTCGGGCCGATCGGCGCCGAGACGCAGCATGGTGAGCAGAAAATTCTTGCCGCGGGTGCCGTACACCCAGCTAGTACGCAGCACCAAGTGATTCACGCCAGTCGCGGCGATGGCCTGCTCGCCAGCGAGCTTGGTGCGGCCATACGCGTTCTGAGGATCGGTGGGATCGTCTTCGACGTAAGCGCCGTCTTTCTCGCCGTTGAACACGTAATCGGTCGAAAAGTGAATCAACGCTGCGCCGAGCTTTTTCGCTTCTTCAGCCAGCACACCCGGCGCTTCGCCGTTGATGCGCATGGCGAGATCGAACTCCTCTTCTGCCTTGTCGACCGCGGTGTAGGCCGCCGGGTTGACGATCAGGGCAGGCCGCACGTCGCGAACAACCGCACGGACCTGGTCCAGATTGGACAGATCCAGCGTGGCGCGATCAACCGCGACCACGTTGCCGAGCCCTTGCAGCGTACGCGCAAGTTCGAAGCCAACCTGGCCATTTACACCGGTGACGAGAATCGTCCGCTTGGCATCATGTGCGCTCATGCGGCAACCCCTTAGGCGAAGACGTCAGCATCGGCAAGGCGCTTGCCTGCCGCATCCTTCGCAGCCAGCAACGGCTCGAAGTCGATCGGCCACTCAATGCCGACCGCCGGATCGTTCCAGACGATGCTGCGCTCGTGTTCGGGGAACCAGTAGTCGGTGGTCTTGTAGAGGAATTGCGCCGATTCGGACAACACGACAAAGCCGTGCGCGAAACCAGGCGGCACCCACAACTGCCGATGGTTCTCCACCGACAGCGTCACACCCACCCACTTGCCGAAATTCGGCGAACTCTTGCGAATGTCGACTGCAACGTCGAACACTTCGCCTTCAACCACGCGCACCAGCTTGCCCTGCGCGTGTTGAATCTGATAATGAAGGCCGCGCAGCACGCCCTTCGCCGAACGCGAATGGTTGTCCTGCACGAACGTCACGTCTTTCTCCACGTGCTCCGCGAACTCCACCGCATTGAAGCTTTCGTAGAAATAGCCCCGGGCGTCGCCGAACACTTTCGGCTCGATGATCTTGACTTCCGGCAGCGCCGTAGCGGTTACTTGGATGGCCATGCAACGTGGTCCGTAAGAAGGTTTTGCAGATACTTGCCGTACGCGTTCTTCGCCAGCGGCTTGGCCAGCGCGAGCAGTTGTTCACCGTCGATCCATGCCTGCCGGTAAGCAATCTCTTCCGGACACGCAACCACCAGACCCTGGCGCTTTTGCAGCGTCGCGATGAACGTCGCCGCTTCGATCAGCGAATCGTGCGTGCCGGTGTCGAGCCACGCATAGCCACGGCCCATGATCTCGACATTGAGCGCGGCGTTGGCCAGATAACGCGAGTTGACGTCCGTGATTTCGAGCTCGCCGCGCGGCGACGGCTTGATGTCCGCCGCGATATCGCAGACCTGCTTGTCGTAGAAGTACAAGCCGGTAACGGCGTAGTGCGAGCGCGGCTTGGCCGGCTTCTCTTCGATCGACAACGCGCGGAACTGCTTGTCGAATTCGACAACGCCATACCGCTCAGGATCGTGCACGTGATAAGCGAAGACAGTAGCGCCCTCGTCTTTCTCATTCGCGCGTTCCAGCTGCTTCGCGAGATCGTGGCCGTAGAAGATGTTGTCGCCGAGAATCAGCGCCGACGGATCGTTGCCCACAAAGTCGCGGCCAATGATGAACGCCTGCGCGAGGCCGTCCGGCGAAGGCTGAACTGCGTACTGAATGTTCATGCCCCACTGGCTGCCGTCGCCGAGCATGGCTTCGAAACGCGGCGTATCCTGCGGCGTGGAGATGATCAGCACATCGCGAATCCCCGCCACCATCAGCGTGGACAGCGGGTAGTAGATCATCGGTTTGTCGTAGACCGGCAGCAACTGCTTGGAGACGACATGCGTGATCGGATACAGGCGCGTGCCCGATCCGCCCGCGAGAATAATGCCTTTGCGCGCCATTGCCGTGCCCTTACGCGCGTTGCGCGTAGTTGGTCTCAACCCACTTCCGATACTCACCCGAAGCGACTTCGTCAGACCACACCTGATTGTCCAGATACCACTGGACCGTCTTGGCGAGGCCTGTTTCGAACGTCTCCGCCGGCTTCCAGCCGAGTTCGCGCTCGAGCTTGCGGGCGTCGATCGCATAACGGCGGTCGTGGCCGGGACGATCCTTCACATAGGTGATCTGGTCGCGGTACGAGGCGCCTGCCTTCGGACGCAACTGGTCGAGCAGGTCGCACAGCGTATGCACGACGTCGAGGTTCTTCTTTTCGTTCCAGCCACCGATGTTGTACGTCTCGCCCGGCGTGCCGCGCGCGAGTACTTCGCGGATCGCGCTGCAATGGTCGCCGACATACAACCAGTCGCGCACATTCTGACCGTCGCCGTACACCGGCAGCGCCTTGCCGCTGAGCGCGTTGGCGATCATCAGCGGAATCAGCTTTTCGGGGAACTGGTACGGACCGTAGTTGTTCGAACAGTTCGTGGTGAGCACCGGCAGGCCATACGTGTGATGGTAGGCACGCACCAGATGGTCGGAACCCGCCTTGGTGGCCGAATAAGGGCTATTCGGCGCGTACGGCGTGGTTTCGGAAAACTGAGGATCGGTAGCGGACAGCGAGCCGAACACTTCGTCGGTCGAGACATGCAGGAAACGGAACGCGGCCTTGTCGGCCTCGCCGAGCGTATTCCAGTACTGACGGGTGGCTTCGAGCAGCGTGAAGGTGCCGACCACGTTGGTCTGCACGAAATCAGCCGGGCCGTGAATCGAGCGATCCACATGGCTTTCAGCGGCAAAGTGCAGCACGGCGCGCGGCTTGTGCTCGGCAAAGAGCGCATCCATCGCGGCACGATCGCAGATATCGGCCCGCGCGAACACATGGCGGGGGTTGCCCTGTTGCGATTTGAGCGTACCCAGATTGCCGGCGTAGGTCAGTTTGTCTACGTTCAGCACCGCTTCGTCCGACGCATCGAGCCAGTCGAGCACGAAATTGGCGCCGATAAAGCCGGCACCGCCCGTTACCAGGATCATGAATTTCCCTTCTAGATGTTGGCGGCAGATCGGCATCGTTTCACCGATCTACGCATCCCGCGTGGTGGAATCCGATTTTTGTCGACGCCCGGCGGCGCCCCTCGCACAGCAGGCAGGCGCTCAGACGCCAATCTTATAAAGCCCTGATTATAAAGCCGCTCGGGGCAAAAACCAGAACCCTAACAACTTGAAACAGCTTGACAAGTTTGGTTTCCGTTCATTACTGAGGGGGAGTTTGACGGCGAGCGCCGCGTCCAGAGGGTACTGGCGCAAGGGGAGATGAACCGGCCGGCCACTTGGGCCGGCGTCCACGTTGCGGCGCCGGCGAGCGGACCTACTGCGCAAGATAACGGCAGATACCTCAAGATACCGCCGATTGCGTCAGTTAAGCCGCCAACATCCAGCGCAGCGTATCCATAAACGGAATTGCCTCGACCGTCGGAACCATCGAGCGCAGCTTGGCCGGCGACCCGGCCAGCATCTTCACGTCAGTTTGGCGCACGAAAGCAGGGTTGACCTGAATCTCGAGTTCGTGCCCAGTCAGATTGCTCGCTGCCGAGAGAATCTCTCGCAACGTGTAAGGCGTGCCGGTACAGACGTTGACCGTTTCGGAAGCGGCATCTGACTCGAGCAAAGCCTCATAAGCGTTCGCCACGTAGCGCACATCCGAGAAATCACGCGCCACGTCGATATTGCCGAGCTCAATAGCGGGTTCGCGCCGCGCGAAATGCTCGACGATCTTCGGCACGAGGAAGTTCGACGCTTGCCCGCGGCCGGTGTAGTTAAACGGCCGCACGATCACGATGGGCAGCCGGTCAAACCAGGTCCGCACCATCGTTTCCATGGCCGCCTTGCTGGCGGCGTAGTGGTTCACCGGCGTGACCGGGAAGGTTTCGTCGATGGCGTCGCTAGTGACGTTGCCGTACACATTCGCGCTGCTCGCGATCAACAGCTTGCGGGGTGTATGGCCGACGGCCGCACAGGCCTCAAGCAGGTTCAGCGTGCCGATCACATTGACGCGGTAAAAGTCGAGCGGATCGTTGTGGCCGACAAAGCTGATGGCCGCCAGATGCACGATGTAGTCGGGCCGCGCGGTTTCGATCACGCGCCGGCAGGCGTCGGGCGACGTAATGTCGAGCCTGAGGCGCGTCGGCGTTTCAGGCTCGTCGCGCCCGGCCACCGTTTCGATCACCGTATGGCCGCGGCCGCGCAGGTTGTCGACCAGATAGCGCCCAGTGAAGCCGCTCGCCCCAGTAACGAGGGTGCGAATAGGTTGCTTCGCATCAGCAGACGACATGCTTTCTCCGTTCACGAGGGTCATCCTGTTGTAGTGCAATATCGCGCGCGGCCCTTGCGGTGCGCCTGACAACGCCCCTGGGAATGCCACTTGCTTGCGGCTCCCGACGGCGCTTGCCACGATATACGTGCTTCAAACGGGCTATTATGTCACGCTAATTTGCTGCACCGCCCAACGCGGCACGCCTTGTTCGTAACCGCGTGTATCGAACTGCACCGACTTTCCGATGACATCCTCCACCGCTTCCACCGTCGCTTCTCCTGCTGCGTTTGGTGCCGGATCCGCTGCCGTTTCAGAGGCGCACCCGCTACCGCTCGCTTTCGGCGACCTGCAAGGCTGCCGCACGCCGTTCCAGCAACTGCTGGCCAAGGCCGCGCCGCCCGAAGGCACGCCGCTATGGTTCGCGGGCGACCTGATCAACCGCGGCTCCGAATCGCTTGCCACGCTGCGCGACATCATCGCGTTGGGAGATCAGGCGGTGCCGGTGCTGGGTAACCATGACCTGCATCTGCTGTCGGTGTCGGCGGGGATTCGCAAATCGAAGAAAGGCGACACGATCGACGACATCCTCGCCGCACCGGATGCCGCCGATCTGCTCGACTGGGTCCGCCACCGTCCGATCGCGCATTTCGATAACGGCATGCTGATGGTGCATGCGGGCGTGCTGCCGCAATGGGATGCCACCATGACGATGGAACTCGCCGATGAATTGCAGCGAGCACTGCGTGCACCGAACTGGAAGGAAACGCTCGCGGGGCTCTATGGCAACGAGCCGAATCGCTGGACGCCCGGCATCAAGGGGATCGAGCGGTTGCGCGTGACGTGCAGCGCATTGACGCGCATCCGCTTCTGCACTGCCGAAGGCGTGATGGATTTCAGCAGCAGCGCTGGCCTGAATTCGGCGCCGCCGGGCAGCATGCCGTGGTTCGACGTGCCGTCGCGCAAGACCGCGGACATCACCGTGGTGTTTGGCCATTGGGCCGCGCTCGGTTTGACCTTGCGCGACAACCTGATCGGGCTGGATTCCGGCTGCGTGTGGGGTGAGAAACTCTCGGCCGTACGCCTTGCGCAGAATCCCGCGGAGCGTACGCTCACGCAGGTCGACTGCGAGACTTGCCGCGTAGCAGGCGGCGGTAATTAAGCTGCGCTGCTAAGCCGACCGGCCGGATTGATCGACCGGCTCGATCATTGCCGGAGACGTGTCGGAGGCGTCAGAGACACCAGGCGATGAAATCGACGCCGCGATCGCAGCACCCGACCTCGTCATGCCGCCCTGCATCTCCCGCAGCGCCGCAGCAATCACCCCTTCCGCCTCCGCCGCCAGCGTGCGCCGATCCGCACCTGGTGCAAGCGGCGCGCCGACATACACGTGCGCGGTCAACGGGCCGCCGCTCAACAGCATGTTCAGCGAATCGGCCAGCGTCAGATCGTCGATATACGCGGGCGCGGTGGATTGCCGGCCCTGCGCATCTTCGTACATGATGCACAGGGGCTGCACCGGCACCGAGGCCGACACGGCGGCCTGGAACATATTCGCGTGAAACGGCAGTAGCGCCAGACCGTTCGTTGTGGTCCCTTCAGGAAACACACACATCAGCTCGCCCGCGCTCAGGCGGTCGGACAGTTCGTGCATGATCCGCTTCGCGTCGCTGCGCTTCTCGCGCTGGATGAACACCGTGTCCAGTTGCTGCGCCAGCCAGCCGACTACCGGCCACTGCCGGATCTCGGCCTTCGAGACAAACGGCGTGGGCCGCCACGCATTGATCACGTAGATGTCGATCCACGAGATGTGATTGGCAACCACCAGCGCGCCGCGGTCGAGCCGCGCGCTGTCGTTATGCACGACGAGCCGCATGCCGCATAGACGCAGCATTTTCAGTGACCATTCGCGGTTGAGCGTCTGCCGCCCCTCCGCACCGACCTTGGAAAAGCGCGTCGCAACGATCCACATGCCATGCAGCAGATGGGCGACGAGACGGGCCTTGCGTAACGCGAGCTTCATTGTCGGAGCTTTCCGTAACTGGGCAATGCCGCGAATATTAGCGCTGTTCGAACGCAACGTGACCGGACACGATCGTCGCCTGCACGCGCGCCGGCAATTCGTAGCCGAGGAACGGCGTGTTGTGCCCCTGACTCTTCAATGCACGCGGCTCGACGCGCCAATACGCGTTGCGGTCGAACACGCAGAGATCGGCGACGGCGCCCACGGCGATGCGGCCAGCCGCCTCCAGCTTCAGCACGTCGGCCGGCGCCGTGGTGATGCGGTTCAGCGCCTTGGCCAACGGCACGCCCGCTTCGTCGGCCCATTTGACTGTTAGCGACAGGAACAGCTCCAGGCCCGTTGCGCCCGGCGTGGCTTCGGCGAACGGCAGCAGCTTTTCGTCGTCGTCGACCGGCGTGTGGTCGGAGCAGATCGCGTCGATCGTACCGTCGACGAGGCCCGCGCGGATCGCTTCGCGATCGCGCTGCTGGCGCAGCGGCGGATCGAGGCGGAATTGCGCGTCGAAGTAGCCGATGTCGACGTCGATCAGATGCACGTGATTCACGGTGACGTCGCACGACACCGGCAAGCCCTCGGCCTTGGCCGCGCGCATCAATTCGATGCCCGCCGCCGACGACACATGCGACAGATGCACTCGTGCTCCCGTCACGCGGACCAGTTCGAAGATCGTGTGCAGCGCGATCGTCTCTGCCGACACCGGCACACCCGACAGCCCGAGCCGCGATGCCAGCGCACCGCTCGCGGCCACACCGCCCTTGCCTAGATACGCATCGACCGGACGCAGCCATACCGTGTAGCCGTAAGTCTTTGCGTACTGCAACGCACGCATCAACACCTGCGTGTCGACCACCGGCACATCGGCCTGCGAAAAACCAATACAGCCCGCTTCGGTCAGCTCGACCATCTCGGTGATGACCTGGCCTTTCAGCCCAACGGTCAACGCGCCGAGCGGATACACATGCGCCTGGTCCAGATTGCGCGCGCGGAACTTGAGCATCTCGACGAGGCCCGGTTCGTCGAGCGTCGGATCGGTGTCCGGCGGACACACGAGACTCGTCACGCCGCCTGCGAGCGCCGCGGCCATTTCGGATTCGAGCGTCGCCTTGTGTTCATAGCCCGGTTCGCGCAAGCGCGCGGACAGGTCGACGAGGCCCGGCGCGATATGCAGGCCTTTGGCGTCGATCGTCTTCGTTGCGGTGAAATCAGCAGGCGCGTTGCCGATGGCGACGATCTTGCCTGCTTCGATAAAAATGTCCTGCTGCTGTTCGGTGCCCGCTGCCGGATCGATCAGCGTGCCGCCTTGAATATGAATCTTCATGCGCTGCCTTAATGTTTAGCCAAGCGTTCAGCTAAGTTCTGCGTGTCTTGTCGCGTGTGCGTGTGCGTGTGCGTGTGTGAGCCGTGGCGAGATCAATCGTGATTGCCCGCGACGATTCCCATCACCGCCATGCGCACTGCGATGCCGAACGTCACCTGGTTCAGAATCACCGATTGCGGACCGTCGGCCACCTGCGAATCGATTTCGACGCCACGATTCATCGGCCCCGGGTGCATCACGATCGCATCGGGTTTGGCGAGCGCGAGGCGCTCCGGCGTCAAACCCCAGCTCTTGAAGTACTCCTGCGCCGACGGCAGCAGCGCGCCGCTCATCCGCTCGTTTTGCAGACGCAGCATGATGATCACGTCGACGTCTTTCAGGCCTTCGTCCAGGTTGTGGAACACGCGCACCCCCATTTGCTCGAGACCGCCCGGCAGCAACGTGCGCGGACCGATCGCGCGCACTTCCGGCACGCCGAGCGTGGTCAGCGCATGAATGTCCGAGCGCGCGACCCGCGAATGCAGAATGTCGCCGACGATCGCCACGCGCAGATTCGTGAAGTCCTTCTTGTAGTGGCGGATCGTGTACATGTCGAGCAGACCCTGGGTGGGGTGTGCGTGACGGCCGTCGCCGGCATTGATCACGTGCACGTGCGGCGCGCAGTGCTGGGCGATCAGGTACGGTGCACCGCTCGATGCATGACGCACAACGAACATATCGGCATGCATCGCCGAGAGGTTGTTGATCGTGTCGAGCAGCGACTCACCCTTGCTCGTCGAGGAAGCATTGATGTTCAGATTCAGCACGTCGGCCGACAAACGCGTCGCGGCAATTTCGAAGGTCGTGCGGGTGCGCGTCGAGTTCTCGAAGAACAGGTTGAACACCGACTTGCCGCGCAACAGCGGCACTTTCTTCACTTCACGATCGGTCACGCTGACGAACTGGTCGGCGGTATCGAGAATGTGATTGACGATCGCCTTCGGCAAACCTTCGATCGACAACAAATGTTTGAGCTCGCCGTTCTTCGTGAGCTGCGGATTGCCCTTCAGGAAGCCATAACGGAAGCGCTCGGTGGCGCTGTCGGTGGAATTCTGCGAGGCCTGGGTGGCGGTGTTCATGGAGTACCTGCTTCAAATACGGGCTTCAACGTGTTCGGCGTCGACGCCTTGCTCAATGCGCAAAGCTGCGTTCAATCGACGCGTGCTTCGGTGTGAAAGGTGAAACGCTGAGTGCCATCGGCGCCGCCTGCTTCGCGGGCAAGCACGAGCGTCGCATCGGCCGGCACGTCCACCACGCCGCCGACAAAACGTGCCGCCACGGGCAACTCACGTCCGCCGCGATCGGCGAGCACCGCCAGTTCGACCGATGCCGGACGGCCGTAGTCGTACAGCTCATTCAACGCCGCGCGAATCGTGCGGCCGGTGTACAGCACATCGTCCACCAGCACGATGCGGCGCTTGTCCACGGAGAATGGCAGCGAGGTCGGGCTTGCCTGCGAGTGCAGGCCTTTTTTCGCATAGTCGTCGCGATGCAGCGCGACATTCACCACGCCGAAGCTCGGCGCTTTCAGATCGCGCGCGAGGCGCTCGGCGAGCCACGCGCCGCCGCTGTAGATGCCGGCCAGCACGGGGCCATCGGCAGCGCTGAAGGCGTCGCCATACGCCGCGCGAACCTGTTCGAGCACGGCGCGATAAAGCGCTTCGGCGTCAATGGAACTCATGATCGTCGGAAAGTCCGTCTAGATATTGCTGGAGGATGATGCTGGCGGCTTCGGCGTCGAGCATGTCGGCGCGGCCGTTGCCGGCGCGGATTTCCGCCTTCGCCTCAACCGACGAATAGCGCTCGTCGATCCATGTCACCGGCAGATTGAAGCGGCCATTCAGCTGATTGCCGAAGCGCTTCGCGAGTTGGGTCATTTCATGCGGCGTGCCGTCCGGGTGCATGGGCAAACCGACCACCAGCGCGTCCGGCTTCCACTCGCTGATCAGCTTGCCGATCGCCTCGAAACGGTATTCGCGGCTGCGGTTCTGCACGATCACAAGCGCCCGTGCGCTGCGGGTGAGCGAATTGCCCACCGCCACGCCGATCCGCTTTTCACCGTAGTCGAACGCAAGCAGCGTCGCTTCACGTCCGGCTGCCAGACTCATGCGTGACCTGCTTCGCCCGACAGCATCGACAGTGAAATGCCGAGTAGCGCGAGCGCGGCTTCCAGACGCTCTTCGGCGGGCACGTCGAAGACGATTTTCGGGTCGGCTTCAACCGTGAGCCAGCCGTTCTTCGAAATCTCTTCTTCGAGCTGACCCGCGCCCCAGCCGGCATGGCCGAGCGTAAGCAGAAAGCGCTCCGGACCGGTGCCACTCGCAACGGCTTCGAGCACGTCTTTCGACGTGGTCATCTCGAGCCCGCCCGGCACCGACATGGACGACGTATACGCATTGCCGTCTTTCGGATCGTGCAGCACGAAGCCGCGCTCGGTTTGCACCGGGCCGCCGAAATACACGGGCACATGGAGAAGGGGTTCGATCTCGAGCTTGAGATCGATGCGACTGAAGAGCGCTTCAAGGTCGATATCGGTCGGCCGGTTGATCACGAGGCCGAGCGCGCCGCGCTCACTGTGATCGCAAAGGTAGACCACCGTTCCTGAAAACGTGGGATCGGCCATGCTCGGCATGGCGATCAGGAACTGGTTGGTCAGATTGATGCGATCGGTACTCTTGGACATAGTTCGGATTTTAGCAAAGACGGTGCGGGATGGCGGGCTTTGAGCGCGTGACCGCGATGTGCGCGATGAAGTGCGCCGCGAGCCATCGACGGCGAATCAAGTTGCACTCTATCACGCACGCAGACCTTGTCCATGGTGCGCTCAGCGGTGTTTACGACACGCATATCGCGTGCCTCCGGGTTCGAACATTGCGCCTCGCTGTTGATAGCTGAGGATGTATGCCGGTGCGCAGGGCGTGCTGCTGATTGATACCGCAGCCAGCCGTTCAGGCGCCGCCCTGCTCGATCGAACGCGTCAATGCGGCCAGCGCAGCGTTGCTGCCTGTCGGCGCGACGCCCGCAGCGACTTTGTGCAGCATCGCACGCAACGCCTCGGCGGCCTGCTCGAGCGTGCTCGCCGCTGGTGCACCGACGATGACATGGGAGCGCACCGCCGGCGTCG
Source organism: Paraburkholderia aspalathi (assembly GCF_905220735.1). NCBI lineage: Bacteria > Pseudomonadati > Pseudomonadota > Betaproteobacteria > Burkholderiales > Burkholderiaceae > Paraburkholderia > Paraburkholderia aspalathi. Next base: position 442,548 of record NZ_CAJNBA010000005.1, on the reverse strand, counting down.
ATACGCCGGCGTGCGCGCGGCGGCGCCAGGCGAGCCCGAGCGCATCGGCAACCAGCGCCACATGGCCGAGGCCCAGCGCGCACGCGGCGGCGCCGAGCCGGTAGGCGGCGTCGCCCGCCTGCAACGCTTCGCTTGGATCGGCTTTCTCGGGCTGGTCCGCCGCGCGGGCGTGCTCGGTCAGCGCCGAAATCGAGGCATCGGCCGTTTGCAGGAAATCTTCATACGCATGCGCGTTGACGGCCAACACGCCCAGCTCGCGCGTCAGCGTGCTGCGGGTCGCGCTGACCGCCTGCGCCTGTACGGCGCCCGCTTCCCAAAGCATTTCGGATGCCTGGGTGCCCGCGACGTGCCAATCGACCGTCAAGCCATAGTCGTGCAGCACTTCGACCTGATCGGCGTCTTCCGCTGCAGCGCCGAACAGCGCGTAATCGCGCCACAGCAGCGCCAGCGTTGCGCGCACCAGCGAACGCGGCGCGCGCTCGATGCCGTGCGCATGGTCGGCCAGCGTGAGATTGCAGCGCGCATAGAAACGCCGCGCGTCGGCATCGCCAGTGGCGCGGCCGCTGACGCGCAGCGCCTTGGCACAAGCTTTGGCGAGGCGCCAGAAATCGTAGGGGTCCGGGCCGGCGAGTTCGGTAAAGACGGCGTCCAGTTCGTCGAGCGCCGCGTTCGTGAACGCCAGCGCAGCACCACTGCTATCCGGCTGCGAGCGCAACACCGGCAACAGCGCGCGCTCGTAGCGCGCCCGCAAATGGGCGAGTTGATCCGCGGACTGGGTATGCAGCGACACCGGCGGCACCGGACGCGCGTTCAGCGCGAGATCTTCGAATGCAACGGTCGAACCCGGCGTGTGCTCCGACAGATGAGCACACAGCGCGTGATAGTGATGGAACAGCGTGGATGAACAGGACAGTTCGCGCAGATTGTGGCGCTCGAGCGCCGCGCGGAAATCGTGCAATGCGGCGCCGAACACGGGCCGCGCGCTGTCTGCGTCAGCCGGATCACCCTCGGCCAGAGGCGAGAGCCGCACCAGCGCATCCGCGAAGCGCTGCGCGCTCAGCCAGCCGGCCTCGCGCAACGCATGTGACGCACGCAGCAGCGCCGTGGTGCTCTCTCTATGTTGTTCGAACGCCAGCAACGCCTCTGCCAGCGCCAGCTCCGCAGGTCGGACAGCGCCGCCGCGCGGATTGGGCAATGCATCGAAGGAATCGGGTGCAGCGGATCGAAGAGTCATGGGCAGGCGACAGGAAGCTGACGGGCCGCCGCTTCGGCGCTGCACGAGAGACTGATCGGCTAACGCGCGAACTGGCGACAGGACAATGACAGATTACCGCTGCGACACGGTGCAACCGGGGATGTTCCGCGCCGCCGCGTTGGGGCTGCGCTCCGAGCGCGTGGACCGCATTCGATCCGGCCGACGCCGCCTGCAAAACGCCGCGCCGCAACCACACGGCATGGCGCTCAGCTGGAGACCGCCGTTTGCCCCTCGGACCTCAGATCTGGACCATCTCGAAGTCTTCCTTGCGCGCGCCGCATTCCGGGCAGGTCCAGTTAATGGGAACGTCCTCCCAGCGCGTGCCCGGCGCAATGCCTTCCTCCGGCAAACCGGCTTCTTCGTCGTAAATCCAGCCGCAAATCAGGCACATCCAGCTTTGATATTCCATTCTTGTGTCGCGTCGTAGAGTCCGTGGAAACGGGAGCCATGATGGTACCGTGTTGCCGCCCCAATGCCTAGCAATCAGAAACGCGCAATCGGTGTGCGGCGGCCTTTGGCTAGAGGGTTGCGTCGGTTTGGCCGGCGCTTGCGCGTGGGGTCGCGCCTGGTTGCCGCTTACGTGCTGCTCGCTTGCGGCAACCCGCCGAAGAATGCGAAAAAACGCCCTCATGACAGTTTAGGCCGCATAATTGAGCCGATTGCGCACCGTCTGCGCCTAAATACAGCTCCTTTTTGTAAATCTTCATGCCCAGCGATACGCCTCCGATCGTCCTCACCTTCGGCCTTTCCGATCCCACCGGGGGCTCCGGCCTGCAAGCAGACCTGATGACCCTTGCCAGCATGGGCTGCCATGGCGTCTCCGTACTCACGGGCTATACCGTGCGCGACTCGGCAAGCTGCGATGAAGTTACCGGGCTCGATCCTGAAGTGGTTGCGACCCAGGCCCGGATGCTGCTCGAAGACATGCCGATCGCCGCCTTCAAGGTCGGCGCCTGCACACGCGCGGAAGTGGTCAGCGCAATTGCCGAGGTGGTCGCCGATTACGACGACATCCCGCTGATCCTCGCCCCCGATTTCACGCTCGACGACGAACACGTGCTCGCCGCCGACGAACTGCGCGAAGCGATCGCCGACCTGCTGGCCCCGCAAACCACCCTGCTGGTCGCCGATTCGGCCACGCTGCTCGCCCTCGCCCAGCCAGATGGCGACGCCGAGGCGCCGAGCCTCGACGCGGCAATCTCGCATCTGCTGTCGCAAGGCTGCGAATACATTCTGTCGACGGAAACCGGCACGCACCGGCTCGTTAATACGCTGTTCAGCGAAGACGGCCAACTGCGCCAGGATATGTGGGACCGTGGCGCCCATCGGATCATGGGCATTACCGACACACTCGGCGCCGCGATTGCCGCCTTGCTGGCCAACGGCCAGGAGCCGGCGGAGGCCGTGCGCGAGGCGCAGGAGTATCTGTATCAGGCGATGCGCAACGCGTTTCGGCCGGGAATGGGCGCCTATCTGCCGGATCGCTTTTTCTGGGCCCGCAGCAGCGACGACGACACGCCGCCGGCAACCGGCAAGGACGCGGCACCGGGCGAAGCACGGCATTGATTTGACGGCTCGAAGCGTCTGCTGCGCAAGCGGCAGGCGCTTGGCGAGCGTTTCCACTTCAGCGGCGGCCCGACAGCCCCGGTAAAGAACCCGCATTGCTGCGGGTTTTTTGTTTTTGGGAAGCACGCCTCTCGGCCGCTTGCCCCCAACGCGCCTTTCCCCGTCTTAGCCGATGTTCGATGGGGAAAGCTCCGCGCCAGCGGACACGCCCTGTCCGTGATCTCTTCCTCAGGCCTCGCCTCAGCACATGGCTGAGCTCGACTTCCTCGCGAAACCCAACGGAACTACCGCTCCTTTCACAACGCCAACATGCGTTTTAACTTGTAATTAAACGTTACAGCACCGGTTTTATCTCCGAGCTAAGCTTTCTATTTCGTAAATCTGTCATAAGCCCCCATGGCCTCACCAATTTTTTTCATCCATCCGCCTAAGAGCGGCGGATCAACTGTTATCTCATTTTTTGATCTGAATAAAGGCAAAGATCAGTTCGTGAACTTCGAATGGGATCGAGAAGGCTGGGAAAGCAGTCACGCCAAATTGATGACCACGAGGATTGGCGGAGGCCATCAACCCTATGGCATGCACAGGAACCTGAAGAGCGCGCTAACGTATTGCACGATTCTGCGCGATCCACTTGCACGTCAGATATCGCACTACTGGTACGCAGCCAACGGCAAGAACGGCGACGTTGTGCGAGGCGCCAGCGTGTCGGCAACCGAGGCCCTGGTTCGGCGCGGCACCATCTCGCTCGACGAATGGGTCAGCGAATCACTCGCGGGAAAAAACCTGTTTACCCAGATGTTGAGCGGTCATTCCGTGGTTGACGAAAGCAGCCTCGAAGTCGCACGGACCCATGTTCTCCAACATTTCGCGGCAACCGGCGTCTGCGAGGACATGAGCGAGTTTTTACTTCGGCTCTGCGGAAAGACCGGGCTCGAATTGCCCTTTTTTTTCGAAACCAACAAAACGAGTGGCTCGCCGAAAAACAGAACTCATGTGAGTGAAACAGCAAGGCAAACGTTTGCTGAAGAGAATCGTTTCGATTACGAGATATTTCAGGACGTCAACCAGGCGATAGCGCAACATGCCCTCCAAGCAGGCGACGCATTTTCAAAAGCCCTGGAATCGGTACGCACCATTCAGCAGGCGATCAATCAGCTCGAAAATCCGTACGCGCACAGTTCGATCGTTTTCGGTTTTGACGAAAAATTCCTCTCGAAAGTGGTGAGCGTGATCAACCAGTTTGATCTCACTCCCATCAAGGAATACATAGAGTTCGCGCAGAGCCAACCGCACACTACCGCCGACATGTACGACGGTTTTGTCGACGCCGTCCATAACGGCGTGATTTCGGGCTGGGCCGTCAATCTCACCCGGCCGGAAGAAAGAGTTCCGCTCGAAGTCCGCGTTGGTACGGAGGTCGTCGCGAGAGGTTCGAGTGGTGAGTATCGGCCCGACGTTGCTGGCGCGGGATACCCAAGCTCCCACGCTGGATTTTCAATTCCTCTGCCTGCGGGCGTGTCCGACGGTTTTCACGTCACGATCGAAAATTCGCTGGAGCGCCTGCACAACGCAGGCGTCTGGCGGCAAGGTTGGCACTGCGCCGCCTGAGTCGAGAGAAAACAATGGGACAGCCCCTGCCTTTTCTGCAACGCTTCCATGGTGAAGTGACTGCCCGCGACCGGATGCAAATGTTCCGCCACAAGCCGGTCACGATCTGGCTGACGGGGCTATCCGGGGCGGGTAAATCAACAATCGCTTTCGCACTTGAGCAGCAACTCGCATCGCTAGGCCATGCATGCTACGTCCTCGACGGGGACAATGTCCGCCATGGTTTGGCGTCCGATCTCGGCTTTGATAAGAAAGACCGGCGTGAAAATATTCGCCGGGTGGCGCACGTGGCCCAGTTGATGAACGACGCAGGCCTCATCGTTATCGCGGCGCTTATCTCACCCATGTGTGAAGACAGAGCGATGGCGCGCGAAATCGTTGGGCCCGGCAATTTCATCGAGACTTATCTTTCCGCCTCGGTCGACGCTTGCGCCCGTCGTGACCCGAAAGGTCTCTATGCCAAAGCCCGCGCCGGCGAGATTGCGTCGTTTACCGGCGTATCGGCACCCTATGAAGTCCCGGCTGATCCTGAGTTGAAGATAGATACGGCCATGTTGACGCCGGCCGAGAGCGTAGCGCATATATTCAGCTACTTGCGCGACAACTGCCTGATGAACACCGATTGCATGGAGCGCTAGTCATATCGAACCGGCTTATCGTCAGCCCCAAAACAAAAAACCCGCATTTCTGCGGGTTTTTTGTTTTGGGAAGTACGCCTCGCGACGCACCTCCCCATGTGTTTCCAACTGAGCCTCAAACGAGGCCCAAGTGAGGCTCAATCGGAAATTACATGTCCATGCCCATGCCGCCCATGCCGCCGGGCATACCGCCGCCCATCGGAGCATCTTCCTTCGGCAGTTCGCAAACAGCTGCGTCGGTGGTCAACAGCAGGCCAGCGACCGAAGCTGCGTTTTGCAGCGCCGTGCGCGTCACCTTCGTCGGGTCCACGACACCTGCGTCAACCAGGTCGACGTACTCGCCGGTTGCAGCGTTGTAGCCGTAGTTGCCCGTACCAGCAGCAACAGCTGCCACCACGACGCTGGCTTCTTCGCCACCGTTCGTGACGATCTGGCGCAGCGGCTCTTCCATCGCGCGCAGCACGATCTTGATACCTGCGTCCTGATCGGCGTTAGCGCCCTTCAGGCCAGCGATTGCCGTACGTGCACGGATCAGTGCGACGCCGCCGCCAGCAACGATGCCTTCTTCCACAGCTGCGCGCGTTGCGTGCAGTGCGTCTTCGACACGTGCCTTCTTTTCCTTCATTTCGACTTCGGTCGCAGCACCGACCTTGATCACTGCAACACCGCCGGCCAGCTTGGCCACGCGTTCTTGCAGCTTTTCACGGTCGTAGTCCGACGTAGCTTCTTCGATTTGCGTGCGAACTTGCTTCACACGTGCTTCGATGGTTGCAGCTTCGCCAGCGCCGTCGATGATCGTCGTGTTTTCCTTGCCCACTTCGATGCGCTTCGCTTGACCCAGTTCAGCCAGCGTTGCCTTTTCGAGCGTCAGGCCGGTTTCTTCAGCGATGACTTGACCGCCGGTCAGGATCGCGATGTCTTCCAGCATGGCCTTACGACGATCGCCGAAGCCCGGAGCCTTGACAGCAACAGTCTTCAGGATGCCGCGGATGTTGTTCACAACCAGCGTAGCCAGCGCTTCGCCTTCGACGTCTTCTGCGATGATCAGCAGCGGACGGCCAGCCTTAGCGACTTGCTCGAGGACCGGGAGGAGGTCACGAATGTTCGAAACCTTCTTGTCGTGCAGCAGCACGAACGGGTTTTCGAGCACTGCAACTTGCTTGTCCGGGTTGTTGATGAAGTACGGCGACAGGTAGCCGCGGTCGAATTGCATACCTTCGACAACGTCCAGTTCGTCTTGCAACGACTTGCCGTCTTCAACGGTGATGACGCCTTCCTTGCCAACCTTGTCCATCGCTTCAGCGATACGGTCGCCGATCGACGAGTCGCTGTTTGCCGAGATCGAACCGACTTGAGCGATTTCCTTGTTGGTCGTGCACGGCTTGCTGATCTTGCGCAGTTCTTCGATCGCTGCGAACACAGCCTTGTCGATACCGCGCTTCAGGTCCATCGGGTTCATGCCCGATGCAACGTACTTCATGCCTTCGCGGACGATCGACTGAGCCAGAACCGTTGCGGTCGTGGTGCCGTCACCTGCGTTGTCGCTGGTCTTGGAAGCAACTTCCTTGACCATTTGTGCGCCCATGTTCTGGAGCTTGTCTTTCAGTTCGATCTCTTTCGCGACCGAAACACCATCCTTCGTGACCGTCGGGCCGCCGAAGCTGCGTTCCAGGACAACGTTGCGACCCTTCGGGCCCAGCGTGACCTTCACAGCGTTCGCGAGGATGTTCACGCCTTCAACCATCTTGGCACGGGCGGAATCACCGAATACGACGTCTTTAGCTGCCATCTTCTAACTCCTTGAATTCTTTGGGATATGACCGGGAAAAGTAGCGACTGGCGCTTACTTCTGCACCACGGCCATGATGTCTTCTTCGCGCATCACGAGCAGTTCGTTGCCGTCGACCTTGACGGTCTGGCCCGCATACTTGCCGAACAGGACGCGGTCACCAACTTTCACGTCGAGGGCGATTTGTGCGCCTTTGTCGTCACGCTTGCCCGGGCCGACTGCCAGAATTTCGCCTTGATCCGGCTTTTCTGCTGCGGCTTCGGGGATCACGATGCCCGACGCGGTCTTGGTTTCTTGATCCAGACGTTTGACGATCACGCGATCATGCAAAGGACGAAGGTTCATACATACTCCTCTCTTGATTGAGACTGAAGAACGCTGAGAAAACCCGGCTGGCTGAGCCAACCGGCGATGTTGTTAGCACTCTCGTGCAGCGAGTGCTAATTATATGGACGGGTGGTGACAAATTCAAGAAGGGATGTCGCTTTGACAGTTGACGATGTCGACATTCGCTCACGCCTGAACCTTGCACCGCAGCGAAAACTGAAGATGCCTGAAGGATCACCTTTAAATACAGCAGGTTATCCGTGCGCACTCGCCGCCATCAGGTTGCGCGCTGCGCGCTTCCGGACGGCTATTCCTCAGCTACGTACGCGAAATATGTGCGTAATCCCTGGACCAGGGAAATCCCTTGACCCGCCGGCAATCGAAATATCTCGCTCCAACTCGGACACGATGGCCGTTCGGCTAATGGAGTAGACCTGCAAATTGACTTGCATCCCGATCAAATACTGTATAGATTTACAGTACTGTGTTTACATACAGGATCGGTCATGAACCAGCTCATCCGCATCTTGAACGACGGTGATCGCGAAACGCTTGCGTGGTTGCGCAAGCATGTCGGAGACGTACGCGTGGCTGCCGCCGCGCGACATCTGGGAAGCAACGGCAAACCCTATCTGTCAGCGGTGTGCCGCTACCTCGGCGTACGTCCACCAACGCCTCATCAACATATCCGGCCCGTTGAAGACTGTACGGTCGGCGATAACTATCTTGCCCAGATCCGCCAGTTGTTGGCACAGCGAAACCAGGCGTTGTTGAAGCATCAAATTTGATGCTGCGAATTGCAGCGAGTCCTCAGGAAAATAACAGTATGAATAACGACTCCGCTCTTGATATGGATGTCCAAGACATCAATCCTGTCGCTCTCGAACGCGCACTTCGCAGTGCGTCGCTCGACCTCCAGCAGATCATTGCCACGGTCGCAGGTCGTCACCTCGACAGTGGCCGTCGCCGTTACTCAAGCAGCGCGCAATTGCCGACCTGGCGCACGTTGCTGACAATCGACGAACAGGTCTTTGAGAATCGGGGCTTCCAGGCGCGGCACAGCGAGGCAGTGCGCTCTACGTTTATCCGGTTTGAGGACAGTCGTTTGTCCGGAATGGATCTCGACGAACCCGTCGACTGGCGACGTGACGACGACAACTTGCCAGCCGTGTACCTGCTCGTGCGCGCATTGGTACAGGCCGACGCTACCCATGCGGCCGCTCAGGACTAATGCGCCGCTTTAACTTTGTCGAGAGTTCCGTCGAGCAAACAAAAAAAGCCCGCATCACGCGGGCTTTCTTTAGTGCATCTATCGATTAGAACTTGTGGCGAATGCCAACAGTTACAGTAGCCTGCTTGTTGGAACCCGAGTCGCCGGTTGCCGAGCCGATAACAGCAACAGCGGCCGTGCCCGACGAGTCTTGCGTTCCCGATGCGGTCGTGTAGCCAGCAAATGCGTAGACATCCGTACGCTTGCTAAGCGAGTAGTCCGCTGCAACAGCGAACTGGTTGTACTTTGCCGACGAATTGCCGCTCGACTTCATGTACACGTAGCCAATCTCGGTCTGCAGCGGTGCCGATACCTGCCACACGGCGTACACCGAACCCGTGTTGTACTTTTCCGTCTGCGTGAATGTCGAGCTGGCGTCTGCAGTGTATTCGGCATGGCTGAAGTAGCCGCCCAGGGTCACCGAGCCGAACACGTAGTTGCCGCCGATACGGGCATTGTTGATCGACGCCGCAGTGGAGTACGCCGCGTTGACCGATGTGTTGAACAGCGAATCCCACGTCGTCGTACCGCGGTTCGTGCCGTTGCCGTTGCTCAGGTGATAGTAACCTGCGGCCAGGTTGACGGGACCATTGCTGTATGCCGCTGCGGCTGCGTAGCTCTGACCCGAGCCCGTTGCACCAGCCACCCCACCCAGCGAGTACATGGTTTCGAACTGGAAGCCGGACCAGGTCGGCGACGTGTACTTGAGCGAGTTATTGACCCGCGCGCTGTTGTCGGCGTTGTCGATGTCGCCCGGCGAGATGAATACGCCACCGAGGAAGCCATCGCCCTGCACCGGCTGCACCAGATCAACCAGCGGATCGTATTGACGTCCGGCCGTGAGCGTACCCCACTTGTCGCTGCTCAGGCCAACGAACGCCTGGCGACCGAACATGCGGCTACCCTGGCCGAGCTTGCCGTTCGTCGAATTAAAGCCGTTCTCCACCTGGAAGATTGTTTTCAGGCCACCACCGAGGTCTTCTGAGCCTTTCAGGCCCCAGCGGCTACCCGACTCGTTACCCGACGACATGCTGATCGACTTGCTGCCGCCGTCGTTCGAAACGTAGGTCAGGCCGGTATCAATGATGCCGTACAGCGTGACGCTGTTTTGTGCGTGAGCTACGCCGGTTGCGCCAAGCATTACCAGCGAAAGAGTTGCCAGTGTGGTCTTCTTCATCTGCGTCCTTAAGTTTGTGTTGATGAGCCTGCGGAGCGCAGAATAACTGGCGGTAAAACGTGATTGAAAATAGTGTTGGGTAAACACGACCAAAAATTAGGAATGGGAACTTTCTGCATCTTTCCCTTTCCGCATCTTTCTCGCAGGCAAAAAAAAAGCTATGCAACTTCGCATAGCTAAGGTCTGGACCTGCGTGGATTACAACAAAAGAAAAGTCATCCAGACGGCCGCAAATTTAATGTCCGAGTTCCGGGAAGTAAATAGCCGAAACGGGTAACTTCATTTCCAAAACTTCCCACCCTTCCCTCACCCCTTCCGACCGCGAGCAGACCACTCGGCATTTACAAGCGGGTATAAGGTTGCGACAACGCCTTCGCCGATCTGATGAGGTCTTCCAGCATCATCGCCCGCTTCTCCGGATCGGTATCGCGGCTTGTCATGAAGCAGAGCGCTGCAACAGGGAGACCGGTGCGATCGCGTATGGGTGCCGCCATGCAGAGTCGAAAAGTATGGGACAGACCCTCGGTGCAACAGTAGCCCTGATCAGCGGCGCGTTGGACATCGCAAAGAAAGTCCTGAAATTCAACGCGTCTGCCGTTGTCGAGGATAAAGTCTTCGTCTGGGATCAAGCTGCGAATTTCCTCCGCCCGCATATGGGCGAGCAGCAGGCGGCCCGATGCGGTCCACGGAATCGGCACCTTCACGCCGATGTCGGAACTGATGTTGAATGGTCGCGAGCTGTTCTCCGATAGAACCACGGTGTACTTGTTGCCTTCGAGCATGCACAACTGCGCGGTTTCGTCGTGCGTTCGGACGAGCGCGAGGATCGCCTGGTGGGCGCGACTGATCAGGTCGTTATGGACGGCATAGTCGGAGCCGTAGTAATGCATCTCGCGGCCAAAAAACACGCTCCCGTCGACACTCGTCTCGAGCCATCCGGCTTCAGTCAGCATGGTGACTAATTCGTAGATGCTCGAGCGTGGCGCGCCGGTCGCTTCAATCAACTCGCGCATCGTCATCGGACGCCGCGCGATATGCAACTGCTTGAGAATGCCGATGACGCGGTCCACCCCCCTGGCCCTCGATGATTCCGATGCAGACATTCCTTCAACTCCGTCGGCGATAGTGATCGCAGTTTATCTTTTGTGTGACGCGAGTTTAGCGCGTAAAGGGCGACGCCTTGCCATCACGCAGCACGAAGACGCCTGACGCCCTTCACGGGTGCTCAATGGTCGAGCACACGATGCAGGAACTGTCGCGTACGTTCGTTCTGCGGGTTCACGAAAATCTGCTCCGGGGCGCCCTGCTCCGCGATGACGCCTTTGTCCATAAACACGACGCGGTCGGCGGTCTTGCGCGCGAAGCCCATCTCGTGTGTGACGACGACCATGGTCATCCCGTCGCGCGCCAATCCGCGCATGACTTCGGTCACTTCGCCGACGAGTTCCGGATCGAGAGCGGACGTGGCTTCGTCGAAGAACATGATGCCCGGCTCGACGGCCAACGCTCTGGCGATCGCGACACGCTGCTGTTGGCCACCGGAGAGCTGACTCGGGTAGTGCTCGGCTCGATCGGCAAGTCCCACGCGGTCGAGCGCATCCATCGCACGTTTGCGTGCGTCTGCGGCGCTCATCTTGCGTGCCTTGATCAGGGCAAGCGTCACGTTACCCAGCGCACTCTTGTGCGGAAACAGATTGAATTGCTGGAACACCATGCCGACATGCCCCCGAATTTCCTTCGCCCGGCGCGCATCGTGCAGCGGCACTTCGTTGACCCAGACTTCGCCCGCATCGGCCGTCTCCAGACCGCTCATGATGCGCAGCACCGTGCTCTTTCCGGAGCCCGACGCCCCGATCAGCACGAGTACTTCGCCCGGCCGCACATCAAGGTTGATCTCCTTCAGGACCTGTGTAGCGCCGAATGACTTGCTGACGCCAGTGAGATTGATGATGGGCTTCGACGTAGTGACGCTGGTCATGACAGCAGGCTCCTTCTTCGGTCATGGTGCCGCACCCACTGCGACAGTGGAAAGCACACAATGAAATAAAGCACGGCAACGAGTCCATAGATTTCCACCGGTTTGCCCACCCGGTCGACGATAGCCTGACCACCATGCATCAGTTCCGACATACCGATCATGCTGACGATCGACGTGTCCTTGATAAGCGACAAATACTGGCCGACGAGCGGCGGAATCACGATCTTTCCGGTCTGCGGCAAGATCACGGAAAAGAACGCCTGGATCTTGCTAAGCCCGAGGATCTGCGACACCTCCCACTGGCCTTTCGGTACTGCTTCAATGCCTGAGCGGAACACTTCGGAAATATAGGCACCCTGATAGATGCTCAAGCCCACCACACCCGCTGCGAACACATCGATCGCGTAGCCGAAGTACGAAACGCCGAAGTAAATAAACATCAGCGTGATCAGCACCGGCGTACCGCGAAACAGCTCGGTATAGAGCCTGGCGATGCGCGGCGTACCCCACGGCCCGAATGAGCGTAATACCGCCGCCAGCAGTCCGATCAGCGTTCCACCAACGATTGACGCTGCGGACAGAAGCAGTGTCGCCAGCAGTCCCTGAAACAGGATCGCCAGGCTGGTCATTAACAATTCTTGCGACATGGCCGGTCTCCGGTTGGGTGCTCAGGTGCGATCGGCCTGTCGTGCGACAAGGAACCACCGGCGCGTGCGTTTCTTCATGACGAGCGGCGGATGAAAGACACGCACGCCGATCTGGCTCGCCACCCATGACAGCAGGTTGCTCAGGAACAGGTAGGCAATCAGGGTGATAGAGAAAGTCTGGATATAGAGCAGCGTGCGTGCGTTGATCACCGTCGCCGTTCCGCTCAACTCGGGTAGCGCGATCGCCGAAAGAAGCGACGTGCCGAGCAGTAACTGAATCAGGTTGTTGACGATCGCCGGATAGACGGCGCGCGCCGCCTGCGGCAGAACCACCTCGACGAAAATCTGCGAACGTTCCAGACCGAGAATCGACGCCGCTTCAAGCTGACCGCGCGGTACCGACTGGATACCCGCACGAAACACTTCCGCCAGATATGCGCCGACATTCACCCCTAACGCGATCACGCCGGCCGTATACGCATTGAGGGTGATGCCAAGCGACGGCAACCCGAAGAACACGATGAAGATCTGCAGCAGGACCGGCGTATTGCGGATCGCTTCGATATACACCCGCGCGATCGCTCGCAGCAGCCCGACGCGCGATGCGCTCGCGAGAGCGGTGAGCAAGCCGAGCAGCATCGCGAGGAGGAAGGCCAGCAGCGTGATCTGGAGTGTCAGCCACGCTGCGCGAACGAAATCGCTCCAATAACCCGCAAGGGTCACCCATTCATAGCTCATGGCTCCTCCGTCGGTCGAGCAGTGCGGCGCTAGCGGGGTTTCAGTACTGCGGATTCAGCGGAAAGCGCGGCTCGGCGCCAAACCACTTCTTGTATAGCTGCGCGTTCTGCTTCGATGCGTTGATGTTGAACAGGAACAGGTTCAGGTAGTTGAGCCAGACCTGATCTCCGGACTTCACACCGAACGCGTTGTATTCGAGCGGAACCAGTGCTTCATTGGTGACAGTCAGCTCCGGATCGAGCGATGCCTGGTAAGCGAGAAAGTTGTTGTCCTCGATCATCGCGTCGGCCTGACCCTGCTTGACGGCGAGGATTGCAGCCTGCGAGCTGTCGAACTCCTGGATCTTGACCTGCATGTTCAGCGAGCGCACTTCGTCGCCATTCGTCGAGCCCTTGACGGTTGCAATCGTGCGATTCGACATGTCATTGATGGATTTGATGCCGCTGCTCTTCTTGACCAGCAGCGCCTCACTCGCGACCACGTAGGGATTCGTGAATGCAATTTCCTTCGCTCGCTCGAGGTTGCGGGTGAAGTTGCAGAACACCACGTCAACCTTGCTGGTTTGCAGATTCGGAATGCGGTTCGCGCTCGTCGTGTTCACGACTTCGAGCTTGACGCCCATCTGCTTCGCCAGTTCTTTCGCCAGGTCGACGTCGTAACCATCGGGTTGGCCGTCCTTGTTGTAGAAACCGAACGGGGCAAAGGTCAAGCAGTCGCCTACCCGCAGTGTGCCGCGTTGCAGTACCTGCTTCAGCGTCGAATCAACCGCAGCCCCCTGTTCCGGCGGGGCGACTTTCGTGCAGCCGGCGAGCACCAACAGACCGGCTAAGGCGAACAAACAAGTGAACTTTGCGCTTTCCCTGACAAATTTCATTTTTCAGTCCCGATCTGGTGTGAGAAGTCCGTGCGTGGACGGAAGCGGCGCTTAGCGAGCCCTTCGCGGCATGCACGCCAATATTCGATCGTCCGATATACCGGACTGATGTCCGACACAGCAGATGAAGCGCAGTGTTTCACGGGAAAAAAATAGTTGCAATGGGGTTTGCCCCGCCGCGACTGGGGTCCGGATCAGGAATGCAAAATTGCTTATCTGGCCGTGTCCCATGTCGTCTTGCGGTTGCAAGCGGGACTACGCGGGCGGCGTCGGAAAACTGAAGTGGTATGCGAAAAACGGATAAGCGCCGGCTTAGCTGCCGCACGCATGAATCAGGAACTGCTGGAACGCCAACGCTGGCGCATCGAGCGTTGCACCCTTGCGCCACAACATCCCCGCGTCCATCTGCGGGATCGCGTTGAGAATCGGCCGGGCATCGATCCGCTTCCCTTCCAGCGACCATGGCCGAAACACCATGTCCGAGAGTATCGTCACACCGAAGCCATGCGCCACCAGTCCGCGCAACGCCTCCATTGAACTCGTGCGAAACGCGATATTCGGCTCGACGCCGTTTTCTTTCCAGTAACGCAGCGTCGCTCGTTCGCTCTCGTCGACGGTGATGAGGATATACGGATACGCCGCAATGTCCGCGAGCGACGGCGAGTTCACCTGTGCCAGCGGATGCGTCGGCGCGGTCCACAACTGACGCCGTGAACGGATCAGCACGTGATGCTGAAACCGCTTGAGATGATCCACATTCGATAGCAACGCCACGCCCAGATCGATGTCGCCATCGAGTATGGCCTGCTCGATTTCGGGACGATCGGCGTCGCGCAGATCCAGCTCGACGTGTGGGTAAGTCGCACGAAACCGCCCCAACAGTTCCGGCAGGAAATAACCGAGCAAGGTGTACGAGGCAGCAATACGCACCGTGCCCTTAAGGTCGTGCGAACGAAACGGCGCCTTGTAGATCGCGTCGCGTACCGAATCGAGGATGTGACGCGCGTGATTGAGAAAGTCCTGCCCATCCGGCGTCAGCGCGACACCTTGCGGAAGGCGTTCAAAGAGCCGGGTTCCCAGCGTCTCCTCCAGCGCAAGTACCGCATTGGTAATCGCGGATTGCGACACGTGCTCAGTCGCCGCCGCCATCGAAAACTGCCCGTTTTGCGCGGCCGCAACGAAATAACGCATCTGCCGCAATGTGACGTCTTTTGACATGTGTTTTTCGCATAGCAGGGTTCGGTATTTGTGATTTTACGATGGGAATTCGGCTTCCTATACTCGCCAGGACAATAAAGCTTCCGGAGACGCCGCCCCATGAACGCCCCCCTATCGCCCCCGCTGCACGACGCCCTCGCCACCGTTTCACTCGACGATAAGTACACGCTTGAGAAAGGCCGCGTTTACATGAGCGGTACCCAGGCGCTGGTGCGCTTGCCGATGCTGCAGAAAGAACGGGATCGTCGCGCGGGACTGAACACGGCGGGTTACGTATCGGGCTATCGCGGCTCGCCGCTCGGCGCATTCGACCAGGCACTGTGGAAAGCGAAGAAGCATCTGAAGGAACACGACGTCGTGTTCCAGCCAGGGGTTAACGAGGATCTCGCCGCCACCGCGGTGTGGGGCACGCAGCAACTCAATCTGTGGCCCGACGCGAAAGTCGATGGCGTATTCGGCATGTGGTACGGCAAGGGACCGGGCGTCGATCGCACCGGCGACGTCTTCAAGCACGCCAACTCGGCAGGCACCGATCCGCATGGCGGCGTGCTGGTGCTGGCGGGCGACGACCACGCGGCGAAGTCGTCGACCGTTGCGCACCAGTCCGAGCACATGTTCGTCGCGAGCGGCATTCCGGTGCTCTATCCGGCGAGCGTGCAGGAGTATCTCGACTATGGCCTGCACGGCTGGGCCATGAGCCGCTATTCCGGTCTGTGGGTTGCGATGAAATGCGTGACGGACGTCGTCGAAGCCAGCGCGTCGATCGACATCGATCCGGACCGTTTGCAGATCGTGTTGCCGGATGACTTCGACATGCCCGAAGGCGGCTTGAACATCCGCTGGCCCGATCCGCCGCTCGCACAGGAAGCGCGTCTGCTCAACCACAAGTGGTATGCAGCGCTCGCCTATGTGCGCGCGAACAAACTGAACCGCGTGGTGATCGACAGCCCAACGCCGCGTCTGGGCATCAT
The DNA here is from genome assembly GCF_905220735.1 of Paraburkholderia aspalathi. Lineage (NCBI taxonomy): Bacteria > Pseudomonadati > Pseudomonadota > Betaproteobacteria > Burkholderiales > Burkholderiaceae > Paraburkholderia > Paraburkholderia aspalathi. The sequence goes on along the minus strand of NZ_CAJNBA010000005.1, from coordinate 426,489 downwards.
GACCGCGGGCAAAGCGTACCTCGACGTGCGTCAGGCGCTGGCGGACTTGTCGCTCGACGACGACACCTGCGCACGGATCGGCATTCGCGTGCTCAAGGTCGGTTGCGTATGGCCGCTCGATGCGCAGAACGCACGCGATTTTGCTACAGGACTCGACGAGATTCTGGTGGTCGAAGAGAAACGCCAGATCCTCGAATATGCGCTGAAGGAAGAGCTTTACAACTGGCGCGACGACGTGCGCCCGAAAGTATTCGGCAAGTTCGATCAACGCGACGACGCAGGCGGCGAGTGGTCGGTCCCGCGCGGCCAGGCGCTGTTGCCGATGCAATATGAACTGTCGCCGGCGCTGATCGCGAAGGCGATCGCGCGGCGTCTTGCGAAAGCCGATTTGCCTGCGGACGTACGCGCCCGCATCGAAGCACGCATCGCCATCATCGAAGCGAAGGAACGCGACGCAGCCACGCCGCGCACTGTCACTGAACGGCAGCCGTGGTTCTGCTCGGGCTGCCCGCACAATACATCGACGCGCGTCCCCGAAGGCTCACGCGCGCTCGCCGGAATCGGCTGCCATTACATGACCATCTGGATGGACCGCAACACGGAGACCTTCAGCCAGATGGGCGGCGAAGGGGTGGCGTGGACGGGCCAGATGCATTTCACCAACGAACGTCACGTGTTCGCGAACCTGGGCGACGGTACTTACTTTCACTCGGGTTTGCTGGCAATCCGCGCCTCGATCGCGGCCGGTGCCAATATCACCTACAAGATTCTTTATAACGATGCGGTCGCGATGACCGGCGGCCAGCCCATCGACGGCGTGCTGACCGTGCCGCAGATCGCGTTCCAGGTGACGACCGAAGGTGCGAAGCAGGTGCTCGTCGTCACCGACCAACCCGAAAAATACGCTACGGGCGTGCGCTTGCCGGAAGGCGTGAAGGTGTATCACCGCGACGAACTCGATCGTCTGCAACGCGAGTTGCGTGAGGTCGCGGGCACCACGATCCTGATCTACGACCAGACCTGCGCGACCGAAAAGCGCCGGCGCCGTAAGCGCGGCACCTACCCGGATCCGGCCAAGCGGGCGTTCATTAACGACGCCGTCTGTGAAGGCTGTGGCGATTGCTCGGTGAAATCGAATTGCCTGTCTGTCGAGCCACTGCAAACGCCGCAAGGCACCAAGCGCAAGATCAATCAGTCGTCGTGCAACAAAGACTTCTCGTGCGTGAACGGCTTTTGCCCGAGCTTCGTTACCGCTGAAGGCGCGCAGTTGAAGAAGCCGGCGAAGGCAGATCGTGGCTCCGCGCTTCCCGACTTCAGCGCGCTACCGCGCCCGGCGATCGCCGGCCTTGCCAAACCCTATGGCGTGCTCGTCACGGGTGTCGGAGGTACCGGTGTCGTGACGATCGGCGGCCTGCTCGGCATGGCCGCGCATCTCGAGAACAAAGGCGTGAGCGTGCTCGACATGGCGGGCCTCGCGCAAAAAGGCGGCGCTGTACTGAGCCACGTGCAGATCGCAGCAACGCCGGACGAGTTGCACGCAACCCGTATCGCGACCGGCGAAGCGCGTCTGATTCTGGGCTGCGACGCGATCGTATCGGCGTCCGCCGAAGTCCTGGCACGCACGCAACGCGGTGTCACCAAGGCCGCGATCAACAGCGGCGCAACGCCGACCGCGCAATTCGTGCGCGATCCGCAGTGGGCCTTTCCCGGCGACCAGATCCAGGGCGACCTGCGCGACAGCATCGGCGAGGACTGCGATTTCATCGACGCCAATCGCCTCGCGCTCGCATTGCTTGGCGACACGCTATACGCCAATCCGCTACTGCTAGGTTTCGCATGGCAACGCGGCTGGCTGCCGGTCAGCTACGAAAGCCTCGACCGTGCGATCGAACTGAATGCCGTCGCGGTCGACAAGAATCGCCTCGCGTTCGAATGGGGCCGCTTTGTCGCACAGAACGGCGAAGCAGCGGCCGATGCATTCGCGCCGCGCGCCAATCAGCAACAGGCAATCGTTGTGCAGATGCCGGAGTCGCTTGAGCGGCTCATCGAGCGTAACGTCGAACTGCTGGGCCTCTATCAGAATGAGCAGTATGCCGCGCGCTATCGCGCGGTAATCGAACAGATGCGAGCCAAAGAAACCGCGCTCGCCGCGGGCTCGAAGCTACGCCTCACGCCAGTGGTCGCGCGCAATCTGGCCAAGCTGATGACCTACAAGGACGAATACGAGGTTGCACGTCTCTATGCCGACCCGGCGTACTTCGACAAACTGCGGGCACAGTTCGAAGGCGAACCTGGCCGCGACTACAAGCTCGGCTTTTACCTCGCACCGCCCCTGCTGGCGAAACGCGACGAACACGGTCACCTGAAAAAGCAACGCTTCGGGCAATGGACCCTCCCGATGTTCCGCGTGCTCGCGAAGCTCAAATTCCTGCGCGGCAGTGCGTTCGACGTGTTCGGCAAGACCGCCGAGCGGCGCGGTGAACGCGCCCTGATCGACCAGTACATCGCGTTGATCGACGAGTTCTGTCGCACGCTGGACAACAGCCGTCTGGACGTCGCGATGCGGCTTGCCAATCTCCCTGACGAGATTCGCGGTTTCGGTCACGTCAAGGAGCGCAACGTATTGGCCGCCGCGACGAAACACGAAAAATGGCTGGCCGAATATCGCAACGCAACTGACCAGGCGGACTTCCAACCGGTGAGAAAGGCGATCTGACAATCTGGTCTTTCAGTCAGCGTGGCGGCACGCGGCGTCCAGGGAATTCCCCTGGCTTTTCGCCGCGTTTGCCGCCCTTTCACGCTGGAGTGTCGTGATTCGACTGCAGGATGGCGTTTTCGCGCGCTATACGACGTCTTGCGCCGACGTTCCCCGGTGCTACCCTCAAGAAAGCAGCCTTCGCGGAAGTGAGCCGCCGTTCAGCGGCAAAATCAGCAGCTACGAGAACATACCGCGAAGCGCGATTGCCGGCGAACGGCGAAACATCGCTGCGGGAGCGACTGCGATGGGAATCAGAACATATACGGCATTGACACTATGGGTGTTTAGCAGTGCTGCTTTCGCATGGCAGCCGCTCGTCTACCCCATCCGAAGTCAAAGCGCTTATCAGCGCAGCATCGACACCGCGATGTGCTACGCCACTGCCAACAAGCAGACGAAGATCAACATCGCGCACGAATCGCAGCTTCCACCGCGCAAACCTGCGGCAACCAAAACGTCGTCGACGGGTGCCCCGTCGCGGCCACCCTTGCCACAAAGCAGTTTTTCGGCGACCCCGCCTGGCGCAAGCATGCCCGCAGCCGCAACCGCGCCTGCCGCAAGCGGGGCCGGCGTGAGCACGGCAACGACCGCTGCAGCGACCAAGTCAGCAAGCTCGACCACGGCAACAGCAACGACGACGACGGCGGCCACGCCGGCATCGGCAACCAGCGCGGATAACGGCGCCTCGGAGACGGCAGCAGCCAGCGCGGCACAGACGGCCGCGGCATCCGGCGTAAAGCTGCCGCCGCTGCCGGCGCCTGAACCGCCAATGACACAGTATTGGGCCGCTTATGGCGCGTGCATGCAAGCGCGGGGTTACGTCGTCGCACAGTAATCCCGCTTGCAAGCCTCGCTGCCGTGCCTGGTTCTTTTTGATTGTGGCGCCGGCATTCGACGCCCCTTTGCGAAACGGCAATGCTTAGCGACGTTACTTCCGATCAGCATGATTACCCCCAATGCGAGCACTGCGGTGCGTCGCTAGCCGGTCGCTTTACGCCGTGCACCGAGTGCGGCGCGCGTCCGGTCGATTCGCTCGGCGCGCGCCGCACGCCGCCTCCCTCCTTGAAAATACCGCTGGGCGACCCTCAGCCGATGCTGGCCACCCGGCTCATGACGCCGCGAATCTGGCGCCCGTCTTCGAGAGCGCTAACCGATCCGTATTCCGTCATTAGCGAGACACCGGTCGCCGCCCCCGTCGTGCACAGGCTGCGCCAGCCGCTCGTGCTCAGCGTCTCGATGCTGCTTGTGGCGTCCGCCGTGTACCTGGGCTTCATTCACACCAACGACTCGGACGACGGCACCCCTATCGCGGTGTCCGGCAAAGTGAAGACCCAGCACGTCAAGCCGCCGGTTGTCGTCGCTCAGCGGTCCGCACCGGTCTTCGTTGCTCAACGGCCCGTGAAGCCCGCGCCCGTGCGATCGGCTCCGGTCCCGCCAACTGCTGCGCCGCCGCCGGCTCAGCGGCGCGTGATGACGGCATCGGCCGAGGCGAAGCGCAACCCGGGTGGCCAGACTTACAACCCATCCGTCAAACCTAACGTAGACGCTTCAAAGCAGATCAGGTCCGCCCGCGCCAATCTGCAGCAGAACAATCTGTCGGCGGCGAAAGCGCGCCTGGCGGCAGCCATGGTGGTCCAGCCGGACAACCCCGACGCGCTGCGCATGCGCGAAACCGTGACCGCGCGGGAACAGCAGCGGGATGCTCTTTTGAGCGTGGCGCGAGGTTGTGGCTATGTCGCACGATGGGCGTGCGTCTGGCACAAAGCCGGCGACGCGCTGCAGGTCGACTCAAGCAGCAAGGAAGCCCAGCGCCTGTTGACTCTCGCGATGCGCGAGTCCGAACTGGCAAGCGCGTGGCCGTCGACACCCGCGCCCGAATCGACGCCCGACGAACGCGGCCTCTCAATCAGCCACCATTGAAAGTCGGGGGTTCCGGCGCAAGCAACAGGCCGGAAACAGGCAGGGTCAAACCGAAGAACTATCGGGCCGGCACGGCGAGACGGCTGCTGACCTGATGCGCGATTGCCCGATAACGGGCCGCCGTATCCCTGAGCGTCAGACCGGCAAGCGAGCGTTGCGCCCGCGCCTGCCCTAGCGCCGCGACCACGGCATCCGCATAGCACGGCACATCGTCCGTATCGACTAACTGCACACCGGGAAAGCCGTTCGCGAAGGCAAACGACGGAATCCGGCTCGCGACGATCGGGATACCGGAAGCCAACGCCTCAAGAAACGCGACGCTGTGCGCCTCGGAACGCGAGGGCATGACAAACACGTTCGACTCCGACAGCACGCTCGCCACATCGGTACGCGGACCGGCCACCACGACGCGGTGCGCGATCCCCAACTCCTGCGCGAGGCCAATGACAGTGCGCTGATACTCCGGATCTTCGACCACGCCGTACAAGACGAGGCGCGCGTCCGCCACCTGCTCGAGCACCTGGCCGAAGGCACGCACCGTCAGAAGCTGATTCTTCACCGACGCATAGCGCCCGATCTGCACGACCTGAGGTGCCCGGCCGTTGTGCGCGGCGCCGTCCGTGAACGCGAAGCGGCCGAGGTCGACCCCGTTGGGCACCACGGTCATCGCAGGATGCGGTCCGATGGCCTGCACGTAATCGGTCATGCCTTGTTGCGACACGCTGATCACGACCCGGGCACGTCCGGACAGAATGTGCTCGACGCGCCTGAACAATGGCCGCTCGAAATCGTTGGTCGCCGAATGCATGACGTAGACGACCGGCACTCGCAGCGGCAACGCGCGCGCATAAAACGAAGGGATCGTGGCGTGCGCGAAAATCACGTCCGGTTTAAATCGCCGCACCGTGAAGAACAGATTCCACAGTTTGCCCGCGAGGCGCCTGCGCCGTGAAGGAAACCAGCACTGCACACCATGCCGCTGCAGCTCGTCCTGCAAGGGCAGGAATTCGGCGTGCACAGGCAACAGCGAGGCCATGCATACGGCCATGCCTTCGGCGCTCTGATCGATAGCGAGATCCTTGGCGAGGACTTCGGCGCCCGACAAACGCGGCGCCAGAACCAGATGTAAAACGCGCATCACGAAGTCCTTGCGGTCAGCGTTCTGAACAGCATCCACGCCGCGGCGCAGCCAAGGCCAAGGGTCATGGACCAGGCAATACCCGTCACGCCCCACCAGTGAACCGCTGCAGGCACGCTTGCCAGCAGCACGACAACCTGAATCAGCGACGCATGCACCGTCGCCTTCGCGTCACCCACCGCGCGCAGATAAGCAACCAGCACGGCAATCAACGCGCCGATCGCCATATTGATCACCAGAATCCTGAACAGCGGCACCGCAGGCAACCAGGCCGCGCCGAGAATCAGCGAGAAGAGCGGCTCGGCGATCAACCTCAGCACCGCGACGAACCCCGTCAGCCCGATCGCGATCACGAGCAGATAAATCTTGATCAACCGCGATGCGGCCTGCGGACTCCGCCGATGACGTGCCGCGAAGGTGGGAAAGAGGTATTGCGACATCGCGATGGCGGCGTCGGCGAGCAGCATCTGCGCGAGCCGCGACGACATCTGATAGCCACCCAGTTGCGCCGGGCCGAGCAGTTTGCCGACCACGACCTTGTCGAACTGGTTGAGCAGCAGGTTGATCACGCTGCTCGCCCAGATCCAGCGGCTGAAGCCGACGTAGTGACCGATACCCGACCACACGGCGCGCATCGGCGGACGCGGTTTCATCGTCGCCCAGGTCAGGATGCTTTTCAGGCTCTCGCCGGCCACGAGGCCGAGCAACACCGAAGCCGCACCGGCGCCGAAATACGCGAGCCCCAGTCCGACCGAACAATCGACAAAGGCCGCCCCAACCTCGACGCCGGCAATATGCTGGAAGCGCCGTTCGCGCTGCACGAGGTAGTAGGTAGGCGAGGCGAGACCGCGTAACAGTGGCAGCAGCGCGGCAAGCTGAATCAGCACCAGTGAGCCGTTCAGATGAAACTGACTGCTCAACAATGGTGCAAGCGCGACCAGCAGCAGTGAGATGAGCACGCCGCGCGCGGTCAGCGTCGTCCACACCGCGCCGAGTTGTGAACGCGACGGTGGATGTTCGCCTTGAATGACCGCCTGCGCGAGACCGGTGTCCGACAACGCCTCGGCAATCGCCACCGCGAGCAAAGCCACGCTCACGCTGCCGATCGCCGCCGGCCCGAGCATCCGGCCGATCGCAAGAAATTTGATCGCTACAAGTCCACGCACAGCGAACTGCTGCAATAGCACCCACGTCGCCGCGCTCGCGCCGAAGCTGGCCGCTATCGAGAGCGCCGGAAGCCTGATCGCCCGCAAGCTGTTTCTCCGTCGAATCGGAGCGCCGTTGAGTCGGCCATAAGCAGCGATCCAATACATCGCTGCGAAACGCCGCCGGCGCATAAATTGTTAGATTGCACCAGCAAGCTGGCGAGTTTTTTCATCGAATTCCATATACGACCTTACAGCGAGAGAATCGGCAACAACCGCCATCAGCTAGGTCAGTTCAGCCGAAGCCATTGCGCGCTAGTACGTTTACCCACAGAACGGGTCAAATAGACGGATTCACTGACGCCGCCGATGCTAACGTTGTTCAGCTAGCGCCTCAGACAGCCGGCGCAAGGGTGCTTTTCCACAACGCATTCGACCACTGAAGACCACTGAATCGATGGAACAAGACTACGTCCTGATTGTGGAACCCAACCTCACCGGCCACCGCTGGCGCTATGTCGAATGGACCATGCAGGCCTGCACGGAAGCCGGCTATCCGTGCATCCTCGCGACGGAATCCGCCAACGAGGACCACCGGCTCGCGAGACAGATCGTCGCCGCGAACCGCGCGGATCTGCAGATCGCGTTCGTCGACCCTGAGGAACGGCCCCGCGGGCTGCTGCCCCAGTCGAACCAGTATTCGCGCTTTCACCGCTATTTCAAGCGCGTGCATCGCATCGTCAGCCACGCGCAGCCGATCAGGCTGGTGGTCGTGCCCTATGTGGACTACTTCTTTTATGGATTGCCGTTTCTCGGTTCGCCGTTTCGTAAGACACCCTGGATCGGCATCACGATGCGCTCGACCTTCCATCATCACAAGGTCGGCATCAAGTCGCCTGATCGGCCGATTGTGAATGCCGTCAAGGCGCTCCTTTTCAAGCGTGCAATCCGCTCTGCCGGGCTGCGCACACTGCTGACGATCGACCCGACTCTGCCGGAATGGGCCGCCCACAATACTTCGAAAAACAGCGCTGCGGTCGCCTATGTCGCGGACCCGTTTCCGGACGAGCGTGCGGAAAATCCCGTGCTGGCCCGTGAGCGTCTCGGGCTGGACCCCACGCAACGTTATCTGCTGGTGTACGGCTCGATCACCGAACGAAAGGGCATCTACGAACTGGTCCACGCGTTGACGCGTCTGGAGCATGCGCCCACGCTGATCGTTGCCGGTGAGCAGGATGCGGGCACGCGCCATTTCATGCGCAATCATGTGCGCAGCCTCACGCCCGCGCCGCTGGTGCTCGATTCGTTCATTGCAAACGACGTCGAGCGCGATCTGTTCTCCGCCTGCGACGCAGTCTGGCTAGGCTACAAGGGACACTACGGCATGAGCGGCGTGCTCGTGCAGGCGTACCGCTTCGGCAAGCCCGTCATTGCAACGGAAGATGGACTGATCGGCTGGTTCAGCCGGCGCTGCGAACTGGGGCCGATTCTGAAAGACCTGAGCTCCGCCTCGATCGGCAAGGCGATCACCGAGACCATGACCTCGTGGCCGCACGAGCCCGAGGCCGTTCCGGCCGCACGCGAAGATCTGCTTTCACGGCATACGCTCGGGCAATTCAAGCAGACCTTGCTGCAGCAGATGGCCTGATAGCCTGATCCGGCAACACGCCTTCTTCGAGACACCCTCACTTCGGCAGAAACTCAGAGCGCCTGGCGCGAGGCCAGGCCGCTCATGGTTGAACTCGAACGTACTCAGGACAACTGGCCGCCAGCAACAGGCACTTCTTCCCGCACCGAGCTGTTGCGCTTTGCCGGGAACAGGGCATTGCGCATCAGCAGGAACGGATACTCGATCGCGCGCGTGGTCACGTAGCCGATCGCAATCGCGAACGCAAACTGCGCGGCAAGCGCCACGATCCAGATGACGCTCGGCGCGAGACCCATGGCGGTCATTTTTCGAATCAGCATGTCGCCCGGGGCGAGCGCAAGCGAATGCCACAGGTAAATACCGTACGAATAGAGGCCGATCCAGGCAATCCCGCGATACACCCACGAAGTCTTGAACGATCCGGAATACTCCAGCACGAATACGATCAGTGCGGCAAAACCGAGCGCCTGAATCGTATAGCCGATGCTTTCGTCGAGCGCGATGTGTCTCGTCGCAAGGGCGAGCCACGCGCACAGCACCACGACGCTGGCGATCAGCAGCCATTTGCGCTTCGCGATCTGATGATAGACGCCCGGTTTCATCCAGTAGATCGCGGACAGAATCACGCCGACCAGCAGACTGTCGATGCGGTATTGCGTGTACGCGAATGCTCCTTCCAGGTTACCGCCCGCCACCGCGAAGCAGCGCGCGGTGAGCACCACCGCGCAGATTCCCGTGAGCACGCCGACGATCGTCCACGCACTGAGGCGCCAGCGCGCGAACAGCAACAGTAGTGCCGGCAGGACGAGATAAAAGTGTTCTTCGACCGCGAGGCTCCAGGTCTGCGTAATCGAGGTGCCCAGATAGTTCTGCAGGTGGGTCAGGTTCTGGACCAGAAAGGTATTCCACGGATGGCGCCCGGCCAGCACATGAAACGCGATCAACACGTAATACGCGGGCCAGATGCGGAAAATCCGCCGGACAATAAAGCGCTTGGCGTCGACGTTACCGGTTTCGGCGTACTGTCGAAGCAACAGGCCGCCAACCAGAAAACCGCTCAGCGTAAAGAACAGATTGACGCCTTCCCGCCCGAAATTCTTCAGGGGATATTCAACGATCTCAATCAGGAAATTGCCGGTCTGAACGGCATGAAAGTGAAACCCCATCACCATGATAATGGCGATGCCCCGCACGAAATCCAGCTCGATGGCTCGCCCGGCTGTTGAGGGTCTCGCCCCGCCGAATAATTTCATGTTGTTCTCCCCTGTCGCCATTCGTGGGCGCATGTCCCTTTTTGCATCTTCGGTGGCGGCACGCGTGCGTGCGCGCCAACATCAAGGCATTGGCCGACAACATCAGCAAGTGTGCGCGCGTCTTGCAGGGAGCGCCCTTGCCACTGTCGCCAGAACCCAGGCAAACGGCGACGAAAAGGGGTGCGCAGAGCGGCCACGCGGGGATATTCCCGCACAATGACCCGATGCGAGACCGTCCGCTTTAGACCGACGGCGGATCGACAGCACGGGGAGGAATCAGCAATGCGCCATCAGTATGCGACGCTCTGGATATGGTTATTTCTGTTACCGCTTGCGCTGGACTATAAAGCGCCCGACGCCAACGTAGGCCACTTCGTCCAGTTCATATTCGTCATTCCCGTGATCGCCGCGGGGCTCGCTCTCGCCCTGATCGCGCCACGCTTTCACAACGGCTCGCGGCTGCGCTCGGTGGTCACCTTTAGCGTGCTGCTATGCGTGCTCGGCAGCATCGTCGCCCAGTTTGTTCAGGATAACGACACCGGCAACTATCTGCGCGTTCTTCTGCCGTTCCTGCTGTTTTTGCTGGGCTATCTCGTAGCCTGCCGTCCGTGGAGCGAATACAGAATCACGCAGTTCGAGAAAGCGCTGTTTGTCGCCAACGTGATCTGTCTCCTGTTTACCTTCGTCTATGGCCTCGCCACAAGCGGCGATCTCGAGGATGCGCGCTTTCGTATCATCTCGGTGACGTTGCTCGGGCTGCAAGGCGTGCTACTGCACGAATTCGTCGTCGCCAAACGCTTTTCGTTTTTCACCGTCTCAGTGTTCGCAGTCAGCGTGATCGTCGAGCTGCTGAGCGTGACGCGCAGTTTGCTGGTCGGCACGGTCCTGCTGTTCCTGATCGCGATGGCACTGAGCGCACCGTCGATCCAGCTTATCTGGCGCACGGCCGCCCGCAGCGTAATAACCGGCGCGGTGCTGGCCGGTGTAGTCGGCATCGTGGCAGTGAGTTTTCCGACTGTCACCGAGCACTGGACGCAGCGCATTTTCGCGTCCGAAGAAACCGTCACCGGCAAGGATCCAACCACGATCACCCGTCTCGCCGAGATGCGCGATCAGTATGACCAGGTGACGTCCTCGCCGGAAACGCTGCTGTTCGGCGAAGGCTACGGACACTACTACCGCTACTCTCCCGTCTATCTGCCGGACCTTGCCGGCCAGATCAGCGAGAAAGACTTTTACGCGATCAACGAATGGCCGGCGGGTCACAATTTTTGGGTCTATCAGCTCTTCGCGGGTGGACTGCTATTCGGCATCGCCATGCCTTTGGCGAGCCTGGCCGCACTGGTAATCTGCTTTTTCTCTTACCGCTACTGGCGCGCGGTGGTTCCCGACGCGCCCATGCTTCCGGTGCTGGGCCGCGCCATCATGCTGTTCGCCGCGCTGCCGGCTACGTCGATCGGCGGCAATCCGCTCGGGCCGCGTTTTTCCGGGCTGATATTCGGCATTGCCCTCGGCCTGATGATCGCCACGCACGCGCGCTTGCAGCGCGCACTGCCGGCTCGTGTGAAGCGCGCACCTAAGCCCCCGCATTTGCACCCGGCCGCCATGCCTGAATTGCCGGGCAGAATCCAGCCCGGCATGGGTCGCGCGGATCTCGCGACGACCCTCGGCATGTCGCACGCGGCAAGTACCGCGCCCGGCTCCAGCCAGTTCGGTGCCCTCGTGTCGCACACCACGTCGACGCGAAATACCAATCGACGGAATATCGTCCGATGAAAATTCTCCATTTGCTTGCAAGCGTCGATCCCCGCGCCGGCGGCCCGGTTGAAGGCGTTCGCCGCAGCGGCGCGGCGATGCAGGACGCTGGACACGAAATTGAAGTGGCCACCTGCGACGCGCCCGGCGACACCTACCTCGCGTCCTTTCCGTTTCCCGTCCACGCGTTTGGCCCCGTCACCAGCCGCTATAGTTATAGCGCGCAACTCGCACCGTGGATCGCGACCAACGCGAAGCGCTTCGATGCGGTCATCGTGCACGGCCTGTGGCAATACCACGGCTTCGCAGCATGGAAAGCGCTGCGTCAAAGCGACGTGCCCTATTACGTGTACGTGCACGGCATGCTCGACCCCTGGTTCAAACAGGCTTACCCGCTCAAGCATCTGAAGAAGTGGCTGTACTGGCCGTGGGCCGAATACCGCGTGCTGCGCGATGCACGCGCCGTCATCTTTACGACAGAGGAAGAGCGTACGCGTGCTCGTCAATCGTTCTGGCTGTACCGCGCGCATGAGCAGATCGTGCCGTACGGCGCGACCGTGCCGCCGCTCGACGCAGCGTCTGTGCGCGAAGCGTTCCTGCAAGCCGTGCCCGGCTTACGCGGCAAACGCATCGTGTTGTTTCTCGGCCGCGTGCACGCGAAGAAAGGCTGCGATCTGCTGATCGATGCGTTCGCGCGTATCGCCGGCCGCGACCCGTCGCTGCATCTCATGATCGCGGGTCCCGACGAGACCGGCTGGGTGGCCAGCTTGCGCGCCCAGGCTCAGGCAGCCGGCATCGCGCACCGCCTCAGCCTACCGGGCATGCTGCAAGGCGATCTCAAGTGGGGCGCGTTCCATGCAAGCGACGTGTTCGTTCTGCCCTCGCATCAGGAGAACTTCGGCGTTGCGGTTGCCGAGGCGCTCGGCTGCGGACTGCCGGCGCTGATCTCCGACAAGGTCAACGTGTGGCGCGAGATCGAAGCGGACGGTGCGGGGATGGTGGCCGCCGATACGGTCGACGGTACGGAAAAGAATCTCATGCGCTGGCTCGAACTCGACGACACCGCGCGCGCCGCCATGCGCGCTCAGGCAGTTCACACTTTCGAAGCACGCTTCCGGGTCGAGACCATGGTCAACGCGTTGACCGCGCTGCTGGAAACGAAAGGCAGCATTGGCGAAACGCGCGAAAACACGCTCAGCACGCTGCGCGGAGCCACGACTCAACCAAGCCAGTGACGTTGGGATAACGGCGCGCGCCGCGAGGCGCGCACCGTCACAGGCTGCTCTCCATTGCTCCTTCATTAACGGCGTCAAGGTCGAGGCTGCGATCGGCAGCGTTTCGACTTGAGGCTACCAGGAAACGGGCTGCAGTCTGCCGTCGAACTTTGCCGTGCCATTCGCAGGGATCACGACCGCACGCGAAGCGTTGCCGTAGTAAAGGTTTGTCCGAGTCCCTCCCACGCTGGTGAGCTTGACGGACGACAACGCGCCACTGCTCCACGCCAGGTCCACCGCAAACCCGCCTTTCGCCCGCAACCCCTTGACGCTCCCTGTGCCCCATTGCGACGGCAACGCGGGCAGCAGCGTGATGCGATCCATCCTGCTTTGCAGCAGCATTTCCAGTATCGCAGCCGGACCGCCAAAGTTCGCATCGATCTGGAATGCTGAAGAGTTGCTCGACAGCGCGTAGGCGTCGAACATATTGGCAAACGTGCCGTTCACCCCGTCGTTACCCGCCGAGTAGTTCAACAGCTTCGGAATCATCGAATAGCAGGTGGCGGCATCGTGGAAATGCGCCCAGCAGGCGATGCGCCATGCCAGTCCCCAACCGAACGAGTTGAAGCCACGCGCGGTGAGCAGCGCCTTCACGCCGGCCACGAGCGTCGGATCGCTGTCGAGCGTGATGCGCTCGCCTTCAAACCACCCGATCAACGGCGACAGGTGCCGGTGTCCCGTTTCGCCGACAACGCTGTCGCTCATCCATTCCTGAAGCTGCCCGGTCGTCGGGCTCACTTTCGGCAGATAGAGGTTCGCCTTCAGAGTCGCGAGGGTCTGCGCGAAATCCACATCCTTGCCGAGCAACTGGCTCGCCGCGACCGTGTTGGTGAACAGATCCCAAACGAGTTCCTGTGCATAGGTAATGCCGAGCTGCTGGTGAGGCCCCTGCTCCGGCGACCAGTCCTTGTCGTCGATGAGCAGCCCCGTCACCGGGTCCCGGATCAGGCGCGCCTGCCAGAACTCGCAGGCGGATTTCATCACGGGGTAGATGTTCGCCAGATAGCGCTTGTCCAGCGTGTACTGGTAGTGATTCCACAGCGTGCGGCAATACCATGCGCTCGCCGGCGGGCTCCAGTCCCAGCCGAGCGAGCCGTAGATGCCGGTCGAAATCGCCACCGTCCAGCCCGCCACCTTGCCGTTCGAATTGCTGTAATTCACGTTGGCGGCATCGTTGAAATGATTCCGCGTGGACTGGACCCACGACGGATATTGCCCGGTGACGTAATCGGCAAACGGCAACTGGCACTCCGGCAATCCCGCGCGATCGGCGAGCCAGTAGTTCATCTGCACGTTGATATCGGTGTGGTAGTCGGCCATCCACGGCGGATTGTTCGTCGTACTCCACAAGCCCTGCAGATTCGCAGGCATCGAGCCGCGCGACGACGAGATCGTTAGGTAGCGTCCGAACTGCACGTACATCGCTTCGAGTTCGGGATCGGCCAGCGCAGGGTTCGCTCCGCGTGCCTGCAACCGGGCCGGGATTGTCAGCGCCCTTTGCGCGGCGCTCGAGGTGCCGAGGTTCAGCTCCATGCGTCCGAAGAGACCGCGATAGTCGCGCACGTGGCGCCACAGCAGATCCCAGTAGCCCCGAGCCGCGGCGTTCGTCACGTCTGCGATCGTGGCGCTGCGCGGGTTGATGCCCGTCAGGTAACTGTCGACGTAACGCCCGGTGTAGTCGGTGCGTGCCGCAACGATGATCGTGAGCGCAGGGCAATTCTGCAGCGTAATCTGCCCAGTGGCGGAGTTGAACCGCGCGACGCCCGCATCCGGAATGACCGACAGGTACGTGGCGTACAGCTCTCCGCTACCGCTGACCGAACCCGAGAACGACAGTGCATGATTCGACTCGCCAACGGTCTGGGTACCCTGCCCGTCGATCAGCGACACGGTGCCGTTATAGGTGCCGCCGTCCGAGGTGAGCCGCACGACGATCACGTTGTCGGGAAAGCTGCTGAAGATCTCGCGCCGGTAGGTCCTGCCGCCGACGCTGTACTGCGTGCGCACGAGCGCATTGCTGATGTCGAGCGAGCGCTGGTAGCTCGTGGCGCCGGCGTGAGCAGGCAGATCGATATAGAGCTTGCCGAGCGACAGGTAAGTGCCCATGCCGGTTGTCGTATAGGCCAGGTCGACGACGTCCTTGCTGCCCGACCATAGCGTGATCTCGTTCAGGTAAAGCGCTTCCCTCTCGCTTGCGCCGCCTGCCAGCGCACCCAGACGACCATTGCCGACCGGCAGGCCCTGAAACTGGATGCTGGATTCGACGGCGGGTTGATCGTACTGGAACAGCAGCGCCTGATCGGCGGAGAGGAGCGGTGAAGCGGCTTGTGCGGAAGTGGGGAGGGAATCGGTGCTCGGGGAAGTGCCGGTTTCGCTGGCGTATGCGGAACTGATCGCCGCATAGTTGCCGGTGCCGCCGCCTGCCACCGGCAGGATGGCGGCTGCACCGCCGAGTTTGAGGAGCCTGCGACGCTTCTGGTTTACGGACGTTTTCATCCTGTCTCCTGATTCGCGAAGTTTCCCCGAGAAATCCACCTATAAATATTTTGTGCAAATATGCACTTAAGAGGGATTCTCCAGACATTAGGCTTTTCCCTCGGTACGCGCGCAGCAAAGCGGCACCGAAATTGGGCTGTCGGTCTGGCGGGGAGACATACGTGATCGGTCCGGCGAGCGTTTTGTGCATCTGCAAAACGCTCGCGGTGCACGGGCGGGAACGTCGAAATAACCGGTAAGGAGTGAATGAGCTTCAGGAGGTGTTTCCCGCTATGTGAGCAGGATGACGGAATATCGTCGCGGCAAAAGCAGTCGGACGACCGCTTTGCCGCGATGCAGGCTGCGGTCGGCAGGCTGCATCGGTCAAAATCAATATCACCGGTGACTGCGCCGCGAGGGGCGCCCTGTCACCGATTGTTCTTCACTGCTCCTTCATCAACGGCGTCAAGGTCGAGGCTGCGATCGGCAGCGTTTCGACTTGAGGCTGCTGGGTCTGCATCGACATCAGGGAACTGTTGGCGGCGTCACCCCGCGTATTGCCGACGATATCCGGCACATCGAGCTGCCGCACCAGATGACCCGCGAGGCGCAACGCAAGCGCGGCGATCGTGATGGTCGGAAAGTTCGCGCCGACGGTTGGAAACACCGAACTGCCCGCCACATAAAAATTGCTCATGCCGTGCACTTTGCAATCGCGATCGACCACGCCTTCGCGTGGCGAATCGTGCATGCGCGTAGTGCCCATGTGATGCCACGTGCCCTCCAGCTTTGCCGGCCAACGGCGGCCTTCGAGCGGCGCGTCGAGTTCGACATCAGCAATGCCCGCCATCTGCAACTCCAGCGCGAGCAACGCAAACGTTTTGTCGAAGGTGCGTTGCACCTGTTCACCCAGACGCCACTCCACTTTCACGCGCGGCATGCCGAAGCGGTCGCGTTTGTCGGCCGACAACGTGACCCGGCTATCGGGATCGGGCACCGCTTCGACGATCGCCTGCAAGGTCACATCGGTGATCAACGCCGGCCATTGCAACAGCCGCGTCAAACCGTAGCCCACGGTGTGCAGCGGATGCGCGATCATCGTCGCGACATCGGTTTTCAGGCTGCGGCCTGGCTGATCCTTCTGCAACAGCGCTTCCTTGCAGTGGATCAGCGCCTCGGACCCTGCGGTTCCCTCGCCGTACCAGCGCGAATAGAGCCACACGCGCGAATTCAACAGCTTCTCGCGTTCCATCAACTCCTGCTTCGGCGCAAACTGTGAAGAGATCTTCGTGCCGTGCGCGGACACCGCGGCGTTCTGATAGTGATACTTGATGTCGTACAGCTTATTGCGTGCGTTTCCCGGGCGAAAACGCACCTTGCCGGACATCATCCGCGGATGATCCATGAAGTAGCGGCCCACCAGATCGTTGGCATTGCCGAGGCCCGCCGCCTGCACGTTGTTCGAAGCAAGCAGAAGCCGCGCGTTTTCGATGCCGCCCGTGGCGAGCACGAAAATCCTCGCGGTCACCGTCATCTTGCGTCCGCTGATGGTCGCCACCTGAAGCCGCGAAACGGACGTGCCGTCAGCGTCGGCGTCGATATTCTGCACATTCGCATACAGAAACACGCGCACCCGCGCCGAGCGTGAGAGTTCGTCACGATAGGCCTTGCCGAAACGCACAGGCGGGCTGAATTGCGCGACGGTATCGCGCATATCGCCGGTCGCAAGCGGTATGCGGCGCACGTCATGGCGTCCGATCTCGCGCTCCCAGTAGGCAGGGTCGAAATTCTGCGGGCCGAGCTTCAGCAGTTCATGCGTACGCGCGTAGTACGGCGCCAGTTCGTCGAGTCCGAACGGCCAGCCGCTGTGCGGAATCCAGTCGCGCTTGTCGAAGTCCCACGGATCCAGCGGGCGGCACCAGCCGCCCCAGCAGTTGCTGCTGCCGCCGAAATAACGGCTGCGCGAGCCGTCCGCGAACGAATAGGGAAGTCCGACGTTTTCGCCGCGATAGAGGTCGCGGGTTTCGTCATCAGGCCCGAAGCCCCCGCTTTCGAGCATGCAGGTGTCGACCCCGGCCCTCGACATCTCCAACGCAAGCGTAATGCCGGCCACACCTCCGCCGATGATGCAGACCGTCGTTTCAATGACCGTATTGTGTTCAACAGTGCGAGTATCGATGAACATCCCTACTCCCATCTTCTTCATGCATGTCTGAGTGCGTCAAACCGGCTACTTATCCAACCGGGGCTGGCAAGCAAACCACGCACACGTCGTTGCCGAACGCATCTCCGGCGTCGCCGCAGGTGTCGATCAAAGGCATCGATCGACATTCCGGCTTGTCAACGACCTGGCCTCCTCAGCGTACAAACGCTGCGGTTCTCTCTCTGTGCTTCAGGTCACGGAATCGAAACGGTTCCGGATAAAACGACATGGATTTCCGCCATACACACCCTCTGGATCAAGCGAACGATGCACGACAGACAAGGGCGTCACTACGGCCGACCGGCCGATCGTCACACCCATCTGCACAACACATTTCGACGTGATCCAGACACCGTCCTCGATGACGATCGGCGCGACGCGCAGATCCATCGTCGTGCTCATATCGTGAGAGCCGGCACTGAGGAACGTCCCCTGGGAAATGCAGACATTCGAGCCGATGCGGATTAGCGCCTGGTTGTAGATCCAGACGTCGACGCCGAACCAGCAGTTATCCCCTACCTCCAGGTTCCACGGCGACTTCACGCGCAATGGATGCACGAAGCGGCAACCCGTGCCGATCTTCGCGCCGAAGAGGCGTAATAGCGCAACGCGGACCGACGAGAGCGGCAGCAGTTTGTTGTTGATGAGGCAGGCTTCCACGACAAACCAGATGAGCTCGATCAGGGCGCCGCGCTTCGCGCGATAGTTCCCCTTTCCAGCCAGACTGAGATCGATGACACGGCCATCCTCGCGAACGCCTTCGACTTCCGGCATACGCCCGATCTGCGGATCGTCGGCAGCGTTACCCATCAGATTTCTCCAGTCCACGAACGGCAATCGACATACCCGCGCATCACGCTTACATTATGTTTCGACTCCTTACTGAACCCGCCTTCATGGCCGTACGAGCAAGCGTTTTGGCGGCTGCACGCGTACCGGTTGGCGCACGATAGCTCTATTGCGACCGCATCTTCCTGGGGCATCCGATGACCATTCCGTTCCGGCACATAACACCCGCTCTGCTTCTCGCCATCGCGACCTATGCCGTACCGGCGCTCGCGCAGAACGCAGCAGCGCCCGCGCCCGCTGCACCGGCTCTTGCCGCTACCGCTGCGACCAGCTACGGCACCCCCGCTCCTGCAGCGCGCGCCAAGCCGCGGGCGGCGAATCGCAACAGCGAAACGCAGTTGCTCGGCGCTCCACGCGACTACGGCTCGCCAGACGCGCAGCAAGGCAATACCGCCGACGCCCAGCAGGCAGCCCTGCTCGACGAACAACGCATGACGGTGCTGGGCGGAGCGCAGCCTGCCGTGCGCAAGCAGCCCAACAAGGCGCAGGCCGCCGGCAACGGTAAGGTGCGCGTGGCCGGCCAGCCGGGCGGTACGAATGCAGCCGAGCGCCTGATGCCCGATGGCGCGGCGAAAACCACTTACGCCGATCCGTTCGATGCGGGCAAGCACGCCGTCTACAAATCCCCGTGGTGATATCGCATTCATGAGATGGCCGCGTGCCGGATCAATCCGGCGCGGCTTCCTCCGTTGTAGCCGGCTTGCGCCGCCGGGCCACCGTGGCTGACGGCCTCGGGCCGCCGAAATACGGCGTCTCCACGTTCGTATGCTTGCCACGCGCATTCGTGCCACATGTGTCACAAATCAGGGTCGCGAGCCGCGCTTCGAAGGTACCGATCGTCGACTCCGGCGATAGCGCGCGCTCCGCATAATCGCGTGCCGCCTTACCCAGCGCCGCACGGCGTTCGGGATCGCTTGCCAGCACCGTGATCGCTGCCGCCAACGCCTTGACGTTATCCGGCGGCACGATCACGCCGCGCGGCACCACTGCGTCGTAGAGAGCCGTGCCGCGCCGCGCCATCGCCACCACTGCGCGCCCGCTTGCGAACATGCCGGTGAGCTTCGACGGCATCACCAGATCCGCGGCGTCGCCACGTTGCGGCAGCACATGAATGTCGGCGAGATTGAGCAACTCGTTCAAACGTTCCACGGGTTGCAGCGGAATGAACACGCAGTTCGTCAATCCTGCGCAGCGCTGGAGCAAACTCTCTTTCGCCGCGCCGCTGCCACAGAAAACGAAGGTGAGGTCGGTACGTGCAGCGAGCGATGCCGCCGCATCGGCGAGCGTTTCGATACCCTGTTTCGCGCCCATGTTGCCCGAGTACAGCACCACCTTCTGGCCAGCCGGAATGCCCAGCAGGCGCCGATAGTCGCTCGCGCGCGTCAGCGGAAAGATGGTCGCTACGTCGACCCAATTGGGCAAACACACAACCCGCGAAGGCTTAACGCCCTTGACCACCGCGCGCGCACTCATCTGCGGCGTAATCGACGACACGGTATCGAAGCGGCGCAGCAGCGTGCTTTCGATCCAGCGCGCCACGCGTGCTGCGAGCGAGCTTTTCAGAAGACCCAGATCGAAAGCGGCATCGACCTCGAAGTCCTGAATATGCAGCCACGTACTCGCGCCCGCGAGACGCGCGAGCGCCAGCGTAGCGGGCGCGCACATCAGGGTCGGCGCGATCAGCATCGCGGCATCGGGGCGCCATAGCATCTGCCGGGCGAGCAGCGGCAACGAACTCACCGCGAAGCTCGCCAGATGCAGCATCCGCTTCAGCCCGCTCGGACGCGCCGGCACCCATAGCGGCGCGCGCCAGATCGTCACGCCGTCGCGCGTTTCGTGCTGATACCGCCAGGACACATAGTTCGCCGCCACGCGCCACTCAGGGTAATAAGGGGGGGCGCACACCACGCGAACCTCGTGGCCACGCCTCGCCAGAAGCACGGCCATCTCTGCGGTGTACTTACCCACCCCCGTCAGTTCGGGCGCGTAATTGATGCCGTAGATCAGGATCTTCATTGTGACTGCCAGGACGAGTTAGAGCTTCGCATGCGCGACGGGGCCGTGAGGCGCCTCAGTCGCTCAGCATCAGCGCGCAGCCACGCGCGATATTGGCGGCGGCAGAAGGTGGATCGAAACGGCGAATCACATCCATGCAACGGTGTGCGGTGCCGCCGGCGTCGGCGAATGCCTCCATCGCCTTGAGCATCGTGCGCTGCAATCCGGCGACATCGCCTGCCGTAAATGCATAGCCGCTCACGCCATCGATCACCAGTTCCGGCACACAACCGCAACTCTCGCTGACCACCGCGGGGCAACCATGCGCGAGCGCCTCGTTGACGACGAGTCCCCACGGTTCGCTATAGCTCGGCAGCACCATGCAGGTCGCGCCGTAATATTCGCGAGTGAGCGGCTCGTCCTGCAAACTGCCGGCGAAAGTGACGGCGTCGCCCAGTTCCAGATCGGCCACCTTCGCCTGCAGCGCGTCCGCCATCGGCCCCGTGCCGACAATGCGCAACTTCGCTGCAGGAATGCGGCGCCGCAACCCGGCGAACGCCTCGATCAGCGTGCCGATGCCCTTCTCTTCCGAGAGACGGCCGACGTACAGAAACACCGGCTGATTGCCGGCGCGTGCCGCGACCCGCTCGACCAGCGCACGCTCCGGCGAAAACGATCCAGGCATTGCCGCGGCCTGACACGGCACGAAAATCTTGTCACGCTTCGCGCCGAGTGACTCGAGATACTCGCGGCTACGTTCGCCGAAACCGAAATAGCCATCACAGAGTGAAAAGAACACGCGCTTCGGAATCGACGTCAGCAATTTTTTAGGCCGGTCGCGCGCGGTCGAATCGCAGAACACCGCGCGCCGCTTGCCGGTCACGATGCACGCCGCCAGCATCGCCCAGTATTCCGGACGGTGGTAGCCCGGCAGGACGATCAGATCCGACTTCGTCCGCAACACTTCCCACGTGAGCCGCGCGATCATCTTCATCGTCGGCACATCTTCGTAGCAACCGTCGAACAGCTTCTGCATCGGATAGCGATGGTAGGAATAGTCGACGTCCGAAAAACCAACCCGGTCGTGCTCCGTATCCGCAATCTGCACCATCGAGTAGCGAATCGCGCCGGATGCCGAGATCTTATGCAAGGCGGAAAACACGACACCCTTGTGACGCGACCATACGACGTTGTGGAAGATCGTGACTGACGCAGTCATTTTTATGCCACTCCTCGAAAATCGTCCCTGTGTGCGTTGCACGCTATTCGTGCGAAACGCTCCACGCGCTTCCTCATTGCCGGAATCGCGCCCAGCAGCCCTTCAATGCGCGCCTAAACGTGCATGACGGCGGCGGCGGTCGAGCCGGCGTGTAATTCAACGAATTCCCGATACGTGGACGCGATGCCCTCTTCGAGGCCGATGGTCGCGTGCCAACCCATTTGCGCGAGCCGCGATACGTCCAGCAGCTTGCGCGGCGTGCCGTCGGGTTTGGACGCGTCGAACACGAGTTCACCCTCGAAGCCAGTCACCTTGCAGATGCATTCGGCCAGCTCGCGAATCGACAGGTCTTCACCCACTCCGACGTTGAACAGGCCTTCTGTCACGTTGTGTTCGAGTACGAAGAGCGTCGCCGCGGCGAGATCGTCGACATGCAGAAACTCGCGGCGCGGCGTGCCCGAGCCCCACACCGTCAAGGTCGCGGAGCCGTTCACCTTCGCTTCGTGCGCCTTCCTGAGCAGAGCCGGCAAAACATGGCTGCTGTTCAGGTCGTAGTTGTCGTTGGGGCCGTACAGATTGGTCGGCATCAACGAGACGTACTGGGTGTTGTATTCGCGGTTGTACGCCTCGCACAGCTTGAGGCCGGCGATCTTCGCAATCGCGTAAGCGTCGTTGGTCGGCTCGAGCGGCGAGGTCAACAGATACTCCTCGCGGATCGGCTGCGGACATTGCTTCGGATAAATGCACGACGAACCGAAGAACACCAGCCGCTCTACCTGCGCGCGAAACGCAGCGTGAATCACGTTGGTTTCGATCACGAGGTTTTCATAGATGAACTCACCCGGCTGCGACGCATTGGCGAGAATGCCGCCCACGCGCGCGGCCGCGAGCAGCACTACGTCGATCTTTTCCCGCTCGAAGAAGCCGTTCACGGCAGCCTGATCCTTGAGATCGAGCTCAGCTCTCGAGCGTGTGATGACGTTGTGATAACCCTCGGCATTGAGCCGCCGGACCAGCGCAGAGCCGACCATGCCACGGTGGCCCGCCACGAAGATGCGTGCTTGTTTATTCATCGCCGTTACTCGTGATGTTCCAGTGCCGTGAAACCGGCCAGCGTGACAAGTGCGTCACGTCTCGCAATCTGATAGTCGGAGCGCACCATTTCCTTGACGAGCGCACTGAATGGCGTGGTCGGCTTCCAGCCGAGCTGCGCATGGGCTTTCGACGGATCGCCCAGCAGCGTCTCGACTTCGGCGGGCCGGAAGTAGCGCGGATCGACTCGCACGATCACATCGCCGGGCGACATCTTGATCTCGCGCCCTTCCACCTTTTCGACAATGCCGACTTCGTCCACACCGGTGCCTTCGAAACGCACGGTGACGCCCAACTCAGCGGCGGCATGCTTAACGAACTCACGCACGCTGTACTGCACGCCGGTGGCGATGACGTAATCCTCTGGCCGTTCCTGTTGCAGCATGCGCCATTGCATCTCGACGTAGTCACGCGCATGACCCCAGTCGCGCAACGCCGACAGATTGCCGAGATACAAGGTCTTCTGCATGCCCACCGCGATGCGGGCCACAGCGCGCGTGATCTTGCGCGTCACGAAGGTCTCGCCGCGCACCGGCGATTCGTGATTGAACAGAATCCCGTTGCAGGCATAGAGCCCGTACGCTTCGCGATAATTGACCGTGGTCCAGTACGCAAACAGCTTGGCGACCGCGTACGGACTGCGCGGATAGAACGGCGTGGTCTCGGACTGCGGCACCTGCTGCACGAGGCCGTACAGCTCCGAGGTCGAGGCCTGATAGAAACGCGTCTTGTGCTGAAGCCCAAGAATGCGGATCGCTTCCAGAATCCGCAACGCGCCGAGGCCGTCCGCGTTAGCGGTGTATTCCGGTTCCTCGAACGAAACCGCCACGTGGCTCTGCGCCGCGAGGTTGTAGATCTCATCGGGCTCCACACGCTGAATCACGCGCAGAATGCTGGTCGAGTCGGTCAGGTCGGCGTGATGCAGGAAGAGTCGCTGGTCGGGATCGTGCGGGTCGCGATAGAGATGATCGATCCGGTCCGTATTGAACAGCGATGACCTGCGTTTGATGCCGTGTACGTCGTAATCCTTGGCGAGCAGCAGCTCGGCAAGATACGACCCGTCCTGTCCAGTAATGCCGGTGATCAGCGCGACCTTGCGTTTCATGAACCCCTCCTTTCGTTGAACTTTGCAATGCCAGTGCAACATCACGATTGAATGAGCGGCCCCGTCATTGGGGCCGTCACATCAACCCGCAATGCTGTCGTATCCGTAATAACCGCCTTGATAGCCGGAACCGAGGAATGCCCCTTCCTGAGGCACATCGGTCAGCAGCACGCCTTTGAGCGATACGCCGCCGTTGAGCAGCCGCTTGGCCGTCTCGGCAATCTCGTTCAGCGGATGGCGGCCATGGCGCACCACCAGCAGCGTCGTACCGGCGTACTTGCCGATCACCGTCGAATCGGTCACGGCAAGCACCGGCGGTGTGTCGACGATCACGATGTCGTAGTGCGACTTCAACTCGTCGAGCATCGTTTGGAAACGCTTGCTCATTAACAATTCAGACGGATGCGAGGGCAGCGTGCCCTTGGCGAGCACGTCGAGTCCAGGCAGCACGTCGCGCTGGACCATCGACGCGAGATCGCCACCGCTCAGCACGTCCGAGAGCCCCGGCTGATGCGCGATGCCGAAATGCGAATGGACGTCGCCGCGCCGCATGTCGCCGTCTATGATCAGCACCCGTTTGTTCGCGGACGCCACCAGCGCCGCCAGATTCACCGACAGGAACGACTTGCCGGTATCGGGCCGCGAACCCGTGATCATCACGACGTTGTTCTCAGCATGATCGAGCGACAACTGCAACGAGGTCCGCAGATTGCGCACGCCTTCCACAGCGATGTCTTCTGGCGCCTGCTGTGCGAGCACATGTAGCCCGCGGCGGCGCAGCATGACGTTTTCCTGCAAACGCAGCTGCGTCTGGCTGCGCGGCACGATCGCGAACACCGGCACGCCGAGCACCGCTTCGAGCTCGTCCGGACGTTCCACGCCGCCGTACATCGCGCGCTTGAAGAAGGTCAGCATGATGCCGATCAGCAAGCCGCCGCCAAGCGAGATCAGGATCGCCAGCACGCGCTTCGGGCGCACCGGCTCGTCCGGCGTTTCGGCGAAGTCCACCACCCGCACGTTGCCCACCTGGCCGGCTTTCGCCACCCGCAGTTGCTGCGCGCTATTCAACAGATTGGTATAGAGCTCCGTGTCGACGTGCACGTCGCGCAGCAGACGCAATGCGGTCTGCTCGGTATCCGGCATCACGGCCACGCTGCGGTTCATGGTGGCCGCTGCGCCCTGCAACGCCGCGATCTGTGCATCGAGCGCGGCTACTGCCGGGTGATTCGCCGTGAAGCGCTGCGACATCTCCGCGCGTTGCTGCTGCAGATCAAGCAGCTTCGTCTTGTTATCGACGACCTGTTGAAGCAACAGACGGCTTTCTTCACCGAGATCGACCGTGCCGTGCGCGTTACGGAACTTGTTGTAGCGTTGCTCGGCGTCGTCGAGTTCCTTGCGCAAGCCAGGCAATTGCTGATCGAGGAAGGCCAGCATGTGCTCCGCTTCAGTCGAACGGCTTTCCACATCCTGACGCACGAATTCGCGCGCCATGCTGTTGACGATCGCCGCCGTCAGCGCAGGGTCGCCGCCTTCGAGGCTGGTGCGGATCACGCCGGACTGCAGCGTGGTTTCGGCCACCACGAGCGCCTTTTGCAGGCGGTCCACGGTGCCCAGCGTGGAAGCGCGCTGCAGCTCGAAACGCGCGCCAGGTTCGCCGACCAGCTTGTCGACATGCAACGCGATCGGGCCGTCGGCGGTGTCGGTTTGCACGGTCTCGCCGACGTGGCCGGAGAGAATCGCGATACCGTTCTTGTCGCGCAGCACGTACGAACCCGCATCGCCCGCAATCAGCGTGAAGGTCGTGTCGTAATAGTCCTTCGACGTGTCGAAACGCGACACGGCAATGCTCTCGTTACCCCATGCGAAGCCCGACACGTTGATGAATGACGGCAACTTGAAGCCCCATTGCCCGTTCACCAGGCCCGCGATCATCCCGCCGATGAACGGCATATAACGCGGCGAAGCTGTGATATCGAGGTGCAGATTCTTGACCGTTTCCTCGGTGACGAGACGCGACTTCAGCAACTCGATCTCCGCCGCCGTCGAGGGCTTGGTGTCGAACATGCCGGTGAGCGGCGGCAAGGAATCCTTGCCGTTCGCATTGGCATTGGCTGTCTTGTCCTCGACGTGGAACAGCACATCTGCGCGGTAAGTCGGCGGCGCAAGGAACGCATACGCGCACCCCAGCGCGAGTGCGATCAGCGTCACCATCACGATCGTGCGCCAACCTCTCACGATCGTGCGCAGATAGTCCGACAGGTGCAGCTCGTCCGGTCCGGACACGTCGGTATAGCGGTTTTCGAAATTAATTGCCATTTTGTTCACCCAACAAAGCCCGGCGGTTCATGGTCACGTTGCACGGTTGTTATTTCGCAAGAACGGCACCCGTTACAGCCGCATTGATCGCCGGCAGCAGCAGGTTCAGCACACGGTTGAAGCGGACCAGCCCGCCTTGACCGACATACACGACGTCCTTCGGTTGAAGCTCGAACTGATTGGCGAGGATCATGGACACCGGCGAGGTCGCATCGAGGTGGTAGACCTGTGGCGATTCGCTGGTCGAATTGCGGATCACGAACAGCTGTCTGGCCGCCGCCGTGTTCGAGTCGAAGCTGCCGCTATCGGAAATGGCCTGCGAAAGCGTCAGCGTGCCGTTACGCATCGGCAGGATGGTCGCCGGCTTGTTGACTTCGCCCATCACATACACGCCGCTGTCTTCGCGCGAAGCCACCCGCACGATGTCGCCCGCTTGCAGATAGATGTCCGACGGATTGCGGCCGCGCTTGATCAGGTCGTCCACGTTGAGCGGATACGTCACGCCGTTGCGGATCAGCTCAACGCGGCTGCGATCCGCGTTCGGGCTGAAGCCGCCGCCCTGGTTGATCACGCTCGTCAACGACAACGGAATGTCCGTGACCGACTGCGCGCCAGGAGTGCGCACTTCACCGTCGACATAAACCTGCGCGTTGCGGAACGAGGCCACCCGTACCGTCACCTCAGGCTTCTGATACACGTTGCTCAGACGCTTGTGCAGATCCTTCTGGATCGTCCCGACGTCTTTGCCGGCCACGTGCACCGTGCCTGCATACGGAAACTGCACGTCGCCGTTTTCGTCGATCAGAAAACCAGGCGCGGCGTCCGACGTCTTCGCGTTCTGCGCGGGCTGGCCCAGCGCGGCGGCGAGCTCCGGGTGGTCCCACACGACGATCTGCAGCACGTCGCCCGGGCCGACCTTGTAAGAGGTCGGTTTGCCGAACAGCGCGGTTGTCTGCGGCGGCAGCGTCGTGGCCGTCTGCGTCGCGTTCATCTTGCGCAGCAGCGCGAGGTTGATGTCAGTAATCGGAATCTGCTGTTGCTGCGACGCTTCCGTGCTGTAGTCCCCACCCGTGTCCTGAACCGCGGCTGGGGTAATCATCTGTTGACCCGGTACGATTCCGCATCCGGAAAGCACTGTTGCAACTGTGAAAATCACGAGACTTCCCGTGCGTATACCAAGCGAGCTCATGGTGTTTCCTCCTTGCGCCAGGGACTGTCCTCGGGGGAGGTAGAGCCCAGCGTGCTTGTTAACTACTTAGTACTTAGTAAGCGTTTCGATGCGCCAGTCCGGCAACGATCGTCGCGCCGATAATCCGCATGTCGAGTGCGAACGACCAATGCCCCAGGTAGTACAGGTCATGTTCGACGCGACGCTCCATCTTCTCGATGCGGTCGGTTTCGCCACGAAAGCCGTTGATCTGCGCCCAGCCTGTAATGCCCGGCTTGATCCGATAGCGATTGATGTAGCCGGCGACCACTTTCTGATAGAGGTCGTCGTGCTCGAGTGCATGGGGACGCGGTCCAACGACCGACATGTCGCCACGCAACACGTTGAAGAATTGCGGCAGTTCGTCGAGGCTCGTGCGGCGTAGAAATGCACCGACGCGCGTGACGCGCGGATCGTCGCGCGTCGCCTGTTTGAGCGTGCCCTTCGGCTCGGCATGCAGTCGCATCGAGCGGAATTTGTAGATCGTGAAAACGTGGCCGTCCGCGCCTTTGCGCTTCTGCTTGAAGAGAACCGGGCCGCGCGACGAGAGCTTCACCGCGATCGCTATGGCGAGCAGGATCGGCGCGAGGCCAATCAACGCCGAAGCGGCGAACAGGCGGTCGAAGATTTCCTTCTTCAGCATCGAACTGGCTGACAGCGGCGAGGCGACCAGGTTGATCGCCGGCATGCCGAGCAGATCGATCACGCCGCTGCCATCGAACAATGCGATGCTGCGCACGTCGGGCATGAAGCGGATATTCACCAGATCGTCGCGGAACTCGTTGATCAGTTTGCAGATCAGCGGCTCTTCGGTGAGCGACAACATGAGCCAGAGTTCGTGCACATCGTTGGTGCGAATGTAGTCGGCAAGCGCATCCACCGTCTCGCAGACAGGTACCCGCGGGCTGGTCACAGCAGACACGTCAGGGCGCGTGTTGTAGACGGCCGTCGCGCGAAAGCCTGTGCCGGGCGCCGAATCGATCCTGCGGATGATCGCATCGCACTGCGAGCCGCTACCGACGATCGCAACCTGATGCAGATTCAGACCGGCACTGCGCGCACGCGCCAGCACCGCATGCATGATCAGCCGGTCAGCGATCAACAGGCCGCCCGTCACCGCCGTCCAATACGAGAACCACAGCCGCGAGACGAAGTCGATGCGATGCAGCGAATACATCAGCACAAGCGCGCTGCCCTGCACCATCAACCACGCAAGCGACACCTGCCCGGCCAATGAGAGCTTGGAACGGCCGCGCCATGATTCATACACGCCGAACGCTGGAAAGGTGGCCAGCGCAAAGGCGGCGGAAAACATCACGAGCGCCCAATAGAACCCTGATTGAGCGAGGTAATCAAAGCGGATCTGCGACGCCACCGCCGCACCCACCAGTACCAACGCGACATCGAAAACTCGCGCGAGCAAATCCTGAAACTTGCGCATTTTGCTTACCTCGTTCTTGCCGTTCGTTCTTTTCCACACATGATTCCGGGGGCGCTGTTAGGAGCAGCGGCCGTAGTTGTCGTTGAACCTCACAATGTCGTCTTCACCGAGATAGGTGCCTGACTGGATTTCAATGATTTCGAGCGGTACTTTCCCCGGGTTTTCGAGCCGGTGACGCGTGCCGAGTGGAATGTAGGTCGACTCGTTTTCGCTCAGCAGGAACTGCTCTTCTCCGCGCGTGACGAGCGCCGTGCCACGCACGACGACCCAGTGTTCGGCGCGGTGGTGATGCAGTTGCAGCGAAAGCTTCGCGCCCGGCGTGACGACGATGCGCTTCACCTGGAAGCGTTCACCGTGGTCGATGGAATCGTAGAAGCCCCAAGGGCGCCGCACCTTGCGATGCGCATCGGCCTCGGGAGCGTGTTGCGCCTTGATGCGCGACACCAGGCCCTTGACGTCCTGCACATGTGAGCGGTCGACCACCAGCACGGCGTCGGCTGTTTCGACGACCACCACATTGGTCGTGCCCACACAGGCGACAAGCCGGCCTTCGGAATGCGCATAGCTCGACACCGCGCCTTCGAACGTTACGCGGCCGCGCCCGGCGTTGCCGTTGGCGTCCTTATCCATTGCGGCCCAGACGGCGTCCCAGGAACCGAGATCCGACCAGCCCGCATCGAGCCGCACAACGACGCCGGACGGATTTGCAGCGGAGTCTTGCGGGTCAGTGACATGGGGCGCGGCTGTCTCGTCCGTGGCGCTCGCGTCACTCACGTCGCTCACGTCAGTGAGGCGCTCCATCACGGCATAGTCGATCGAGTCAGCGGGTGAACTCAGGAAAGCGTCCACGAGCGGACGGAAATACGCGCCTTCGCTGCGGCCGTTCGCGAATGCGCGTTCGCAGGCTGCGTGCATCTCCGGCTGCAGGCGTTGCAGCGTATCGAGCCACACGCGTGCCCGCACGACGAAGATCCCTGCGTTCCACCAATACGTGCCCGCAGCGACGTACTGCGCGGCAATTTCCTCGGCCGGCTTCTCGACGAAGCCGTCGATTGCATAACCTCCATCGGGCAATTCCGCGCCGATACGGATATAGCCGAAGCCCGTATCGGGGCGCGTGGGCGGCACACCCAGCGTGGCGATCAAACCGCGCTCCGCATACCTGGCCGCACGCTCCAGCGCGCCTTGCAACGCCGGCACATCCGCAATCGAATGGTCGGCCGGCATCACGATGAGAATCGCGTCGTCGCCGTCCGCGCACGCGAGCGACGCCGCGAGCGTCAACGCCGGCGCCGTATCGCGCCGCGCAGGCTCGACGATCAGACGCGCGTTCACGCCGTTTTCCAGAAGCTGCTCGGAAATCACAAACCGGTGTTCTTCGCCGCACACGATGATCGGCGACGCGTCCACGTTCCAGCCGGCGGGAAAGCCGTCCATACGCCGGGCAGTCGCCTGCAACAGCGAGTCTGAACCGACCACGTCGATCAGTTGCTTCGGATAGTTTTCGCGCGACACCGGCCACAGCCGCGTGCCCGAGCCGCCGGCAAGAATGACCGGGACGATGCGCGCGCAATGCGCACCGGCGGTCCCGGCATTGGCACCGTCCGGATTCGCCGACGCAGCGTTCACAACTCCCTTAGTCAACATATTCGGATTCCTTATAATTTTTTGAGATCAAGGAAATACTTACCGAAGCGCGGTACGAGACGACTACGTGTTGGGCGCGCTCAGCGCGGTTCGCGGCGCGCGCTATCCGCCGACCATGCGGCGGCTTTGAATCCGGAACTCAGTCGGGGAAATCCTCATCCGCTTACGGAAAACCTTCGCGAGGCGGTCACCGTTACCCATGCCGGTACGCCGGGCAATCTTGTCCACCGGCAATTCCGACTCGGTCAGCAGGCTGCAGGTCACCGCAAGGCGCTCATGCAACAGGAAACTCGAGGGCGTGATACCCATTTCCATCTTGAAGCGGCGCAGGAAGTTGCGCTCGCTCATCGCGGCGAACTGAGCCGCATCGGCAATCGAAATCGATTGCTGGCAATTCTCTTGCAGCCAGCGAGCCGCCGCGCGCACTTTGTCGCCGGGACTCAAGCCGCCGTCTTCGCCAAGCAGCGGTGCGAGGTTCGAGCACGAATCGGCAAGCAGACGCTCGGCCACCGTGCGGGCAGTCGCGCCGCCGAGATCGCGCTTGATCATGGCGAGCGCGCTTCTCATCGATTCAAGCCGGTCACCCGCGTCGCCGTTCTGCTCGGTCTGGCGCGACGACATCGACTGCGGCTGGTGAAATTCGCCGCTGTCCTTGCTGTCCGGCACATAGGCTGCTTCGAGCAAGGCGCGCCCTTCCGCGATCGGCCGGATCATGCCCGTGTTGCGGCGCACACGCCGTAACCAGGCGATCAGCCGCTCGTCGCCGGCTGCGGCGAATGCGCCTTTGCCGCCGGCCACATACAACGCGTCGAAGCCGCCGTAATGCCGCGCGTCGAGCCCGTCGGTCCAGACCCGCAGTGCCGATGACGAGGTCACCATGCCGCCGTCGGCCGACAGGAAGGAAACGTCATACAACCAGCCACCGGATCCGGACGATGCCAGTTCGTTAGCAGCCTGAAACACTTCCGCAACCACGCCCGCGCCCTGCAGCGAGCAGTCGTTGAACATCAGGATTGCGATGCGACGCATACCTTTGTTCGGTGCGTGCACCCAGCGCAACATGGCAGACTCGAGACTCGCGCAGGTCATAGTCATCCTCTCAACAGAAAACGGATCTACTTTTCAACCTTGAACGCCCACACAGAGGAATGCTCTGTGCAGTGCATCATAGCCATCCGCAATCAAGCATTTAGCCGCCATGACCGAAAGTGCAGACATGTTGGCGTTTCAATATGGTGGCCAGCCAGTGATTTTCGGAACAATTGCTCTGCTACTATTTTTCAACGAATTAATTGCCGATTCTGCATATGAATGAATTCACATTCCGCGAATCCTAATGCTAATTAATGTGATTTTTTGTGTGCTGGCGCACATACAACCGCCACTCGAAATGCTTGAGTTGCAATTTGATCTGCCCGGCATTCTGCAGATTCGAAGTGACTTCTTTCCGTCACATCGCCAGAATGAGAGCAGCCCCCTTGTTTGCACCAGTCATTGTTCTTACCGGATGCCCGCGGGGCTTTCTTCTGACGATATATTTGGTCGGCAGAGACATATAAAACAGTATCCAATATAAGCACTTTTCGAGAGAGAAAATTATTTAATTCGTTGTTATTGGATCTGGAGAATATAAACATGACGATTAATGTTTCAAACGTGAAACACGGCAATAAGACAGCTTTAGCCAGCCCGGCAATAGACGGGCCAATGGCGGATTCTGTCGGATGAGAGCCGGTATGTTTCCGCCATAGAATTGCGGAAATGGCCTATGCGGTTTCCGCAACACATTGCGACACGAGGTGGCCTGAGGCGGGTCTGGCCTGGTCAACTAGCCATCTGGTCACGCCTTATCGTTGCAACAGGCCGCAACCTATGCGTCGAAAGACACGGGGAACACATGTCTGATGTATGTGAATATCGCTCGCTGCAACCACGCTCCGGCGCCTGTGTCGCCCACGGGTCAGTGCTGCGCGTTGCCGCCTCGGTGGCGGTGTTTATCCTGCTGGCCATGATGGCCTCCTCGTGTAGTGCGGCAGCGGCTTCAGCCGGTCCTGACAGCGCAAGCAATGCCGATCTGACGGTCGACGGCAGAAAGTGGACACCTTGCGCGGCGGAATATGGAACCTGCCGGTTCAACGGTACGCGCGACGTGCTGTACGGCACCGTCGAGCAACATGTCATCAAGACGTTCACGACCAGCGCCGATTGCAATAACGGTGTGTTCGGCGATCCTGCACCCGGTGTGGAGAAGCGCTGCGCAGTTGCGGTCACTGCGACCGACTCGAGCACGGCGGCCAAGGCTGAAGCCGCTGCCTCGGCGAAAAAAGACACAGCGCCTGCCGCCGCGCAGGAATCTGCGGCCACGGTATCCACTTCATTAAAGGCGCCGCCCGGGCAGGGTCTGCGCTGCGGCGCGCCCACCTCACAAGTACGCGCGGCCGCAAACGGCGATCTGCTGGAAGCGGACACGCCGAGCGACGGCACGCGCCTGTTCGCAGCAGACAAACCGTTCGCACTCGTCTTCACGACACGACCTGCGCAAAACGACACGCTCAACTGGCAAATCCGCGACAGCTGGAATGCCGTGCGTGCCAGCGGCCGCTTCCCCGTTGCGGCGGGCGCCACGCTGTCGACGCTCAGTTGCGCCTCGACCGTTGCCGGCTACTTCGCCGTCTCCGCTTCGCTGGAACGCGCACATGGCCAGCTCGAATCGCGTGGCACACGTCCTGCGGGGATCGCCACCTTCGGCGTCCTGCCCGACACCTCCGCTGCGTTGCCCGCCGTTCGCTTTCCCTACGAAGACCTGCACCGATTCGGCGGACAGGGCACTGCATACCTTGCGCCCGGGCAGCATTGCTGCGATGGCGACGGCTATCGGCCGGCCTATACCGCGCTCGGCCTCTCGTGGGCGAACGACAATCGCAACTGGTATATGGAAGAGCCGAAAAACGCAGGCACGTTCGATCCCGCGAGCAAGCAGTTGCTGCCCTACTTCCGGCGCGGCGACATCATGCGTCTGATCCAGCTCGACGGTATTCCTCAGTGGGCTAGTCCGACCGGCAAGGAGACGCACAGCTATGCGCCGACCTCGCTCGCACAAATGAAGGACTACATGGCCAAAGTCGGCGCCGAGTCCAACCGTACGCGGATGACCTACTTCCCCAAACAGCGCGACAACTACTATCAGGTGACATGGGAACCGGACGCCGACGGCGGACTGCCGTGGCGCGACACCGACGCGAATTTCGTCGCAATGTATAAGGCGGTTTGGGAGGGCATTCATCAGACGGACCCGCATGCCGTAGTGATGGGGGTGACGTACGCGTCAGTGCAAGTTAATGTCGAGAAGATGCGCCGTCTCGGTCCGCTCGGGATCGGCCGCTATATGGATG
Organism: Paraburkholderia aspalathi; assembly: GCF_905220735.1. Taxonomy (NCBI): domain Bacteria; kingdom Pseudomonadati; phylum Pseudomonadota; class Betaproteobacteria; order Burkholderiales; family Burkholderiaceae; genus Paraburkholderia; species Paraburkholderia aspalathi. The sequence goes on along the minus strand of NZ_CAJNBA010000005.1, from coordinate 392,657 downwards.
GCATGACCATTCACGGCTATTACGACATCGGCACCACACCATCGCACCCGCCCGAGCGCGTCGCCGACTCAGGCAATCAGGGCACCGTGCCGGGCGCGCTGCCCGCCGCGATGCGCGCGCTGCGTCACGAGTTGCGTCTATACCTGAAACCCGGCGCCCCGCTGTTTGTTACCGAAACCGGCATCAGCTACGACATCGGTGCGGCGTATGGCAAGAACTATCCGGGCGCGAACGTGCTGTATGCGCAAGCCGCGGTTGGGGCGCGCACGCATCTCATCCTGCTCGGCGAAGGCGCTGACATGACCTACGTGTTCTACCTCGCGGACATGCCGGACGCGGCGCCCGGCTACGGGGTCTTCTTCGAACTCGATCATCCGACTGGCGCCTACGGCGCCGCGCGCATCAGCCCCAAACCTGCCGCGCTCGCGGTGGCGGCGATGACGCGGATCATCGACGGAACGGATACGCTCGGGCCGCTCAAAGCTCTGCCGAAAGGCGTCTACGCGTACGCGTTCCGCCGGCTCGGCGGCGGCAAGATCGTGACGGCGCTGTGGACGCATGACAACGACGCGTGGAATGCCAAAACCGGTTTCAGCGCGAGCCAGAGCGCGGATTATCGTCTGCGTGTCGACGCGCCCGGCACGTCAGGCGAAGTGACCGTGTTCGACATGATGGGCAACCCATCGAGCTTGCCGTATCGCGACGGTGTCGCGAACCTCAAGCTGTCGCCGGCGCCCATCTATGTGGTGTCCGCCAACGCCGGCGTGTTCAAGGACGCGGTCATGACGCCGGAGGGTTACGTGCCTCGCTAGATGTACCGCACAAGGCGCGGGGTGCGCGTAGCGGCCGCCGTAGACCCCTCGATAGGCACCGCTTGCTGTCGAGACGCGGCGATACTTCGGCGTGATGTGACAGGGCAAGTCGTTTCTTACACCCGTAAAATCCAGAAGAAGACTACCTCGCACGCATATCAACGCGCCGGAACCGAGAAATGAACGGCCTCGCATGGACAATGCTGGTGCTGGCCGGGATGGTTGGGGCGTTTGTCTTCGCCACGGTCGGCGCGATTCTGGTCGCACTGCTGCTGGCGAATGTCTCAAGCCGTCTCACCCGGGATGATGAACATCATGGCGACTACTAGTGCCTTCAGCATCGCCTCACGATCACCCTGCGCTCAACGCGACGCGCACCCTGCAGGAGATGGAATGCTGACCGAGATCGATTTCCTGGACGTGGTGCGTCTGACGCCGCTGGTCGCGATCGATCTGATCGTCAGCGACGCCGAAGGCCGCGTGTTGATCGGCCACCGGCGCAATCGCCCCGCCCGCGGCACATGGTTCGTTCCCGGCGGGCGAATTCTCAAAGACGAAACACTCGACAGAGCGTTCACGCGCATCGCCGACGCCGAATTGGGCATCGGCAGGCTGACGCGCTCGACCGCGCGCTTCGAGGGCGTTTTCGAGCACCATTACAAAGACAATTTCGCCGCCGAGCCTGACGTGTCGACGCACTACATCGTGCTCGCCTATGGTCTGCAGTTCACTAGCACCATCTCGGTCGGCCGGCTCGACCAGCACAGCGACTATCTCTGGCTAACACCTTCTGAGCTGCTCGCACGCGCCGATGTCCACGAGAACACCAAGGCTTATTTCCGCTAGCGCCAACAGCCCCGCCACCCGCATGACCCATTGCCGGTGCGCAAAGTGATATCTACTGTGAGTTCACCAACGCGGCAACTCACGCCGGTACAGTATGATCGAGCTCACCGTCAGGGCTCGAATCAGACATGCGATCATCGGCAGCCAGGCTCGTTCGCGATTCATCCATTGCTCTTCTAGCGCTACTTTTTTTCGCTCTCTTTCCGGGTGCGGCGCGCGCGGCCGATTGCGGCGCCGGCACGCTGGTGACAGTCGTCGCTCACCTCGACGACGATCTGCTCTTTGTCGACCCAGCCATCAGCGAACGGCTCGACGCCGGCTGGTGCATCACCACCGTCCATCTGATCGGCGGCGCCAACGGTGCGGATTTCGCTTACGTGCAGACCCGCGAGCGGGCCTCGCGGCTCGCGTACGCGCGCATGGCGGGGGTGCCTGACGAATGGATCGAAACGAATATTCCGATCGCCGGCAAGCTAGTGCATCAGATGGTGCTGAAGGCCAAGCCACAAGTCCGTCTGCTCGAATTCCGCCTGCCCGGCGGCGCTGTGCGCGGCGGCCGCGAACCGCTTGGCCTGCTGTGGGAACAGCGCGCCACGCTTTCCACCTATCCGATGAACGCCGACGGTTCGGTGCGTGTGCAATACGATCGGGCCTCGCTGTCGGCCACACTGAGAGTGATACTCGCCGGGGCGTCGCAGATCTACACGCTCAATCCGGACACCGTACCGTTTCTCGAGCACCCCGATCACATCTACGCCGCGCGCATCACGCGCCACATCGCCCAGACGCTGAACAAAAGCGTGCCGATCGAATACCACATCACCTATCCGACCGGCGACTGGCCGGGCAATGTGCCGGCGGCCGAAGTTCAACGCAAGCGCGACATCGTCGCCAGCTATTTTTCTGTCGACGGTAGCGAGTTTTCGCACGTATTCGGCGAGTTCCAGTGGGACGGTAACTGGGTCGCGCGCCGCTATGCCTTCGCCGATCGCAGCGATCGCCACGTCGCGGATTTCCAGCCGCATCCCATTCAGCTATTCAATGCGGCGGCAACTCGCTGCCTGACCTCCGCAGGCAGCGGCCAGGCGCCGACACTCGCCGCATGCACGGGCTCGTCCACGCAACAATGGCGCTGGGATCCCGTGACGGTCTATCCCGGCAATGCGCGCAACGCCGCACTCGTCAGCGTCGCGACTTCGCAATGCATCGCCGAACGCGACGGCTATCTGATCTCCGAGACCTGTGATCAATGGGACATGGCGCAGCGCTGGACGCCGTGGGACTTCGGCCTCGTTTATACGCCGCTGCGGCACTGCCTCGGCGAAAACGACGGCAAGCTCACCATGCGCGGCTGCACCCAGCTCACCACACGCTACCGGTGGGCAACCCAGCAGCGCACCCAGGCAACCGATTTGCGCCTCGCAACCGCAATGGTCGGCGACGTCGCCGGCACGGGCGAGCAAGCCGCGGTCTACGTGCAACGACAACACGACGGGCCCGGCTTTAATGTGTATGCGGCGTCGCTCGTGAAAGCGTCGCCCCCTGCGCTCTGGTACGCCGGCCTCGTTGCTTTCGATCCCCGCGCCACCGCGCCCAGTTGCACGGATGACAAGCTGTGCTTCGATAGCGCGCGCTTCCTGCTCGGCGATTTCGACGGCGACGGCAAGACCGACTTGATGGTCATCACCGCGCGCCAGGGTGGCACCGCGTTCTGGTTGCTTCGCAGCACAGGCGAGCGCTTCGAGGCTCCACGTCTCTGGCTTCAGACGAGCCGTGAGTTCAGGCCCGCGTTGACGCAGCAATATGTGGCGGCGGACTTCGGCGGAATGGGACGTGCCGGCGTGCTGATCGCACAGAAACGCGCCGATAGCGGGCTTGACCTCTGGACGGCGTCTTCCACGGGTTCGACGGGCTCAGCGCCGACACTCATGGCGCAAGCAAAAACGCTGCGGCAAAACGCCAATCTTCTGCCAGTCCAAACTGCAGGTTCACGCACGTCGCTGGTCGCGGTGGATGGTGCGGACGGCCGGCTCGCGCTCACGCCAATTTCCAATGACGGCACACGCATGACCATCGGCGAACGCAAACTATTGCCGGCGAGTTTCCTGCCCGACTTCGTCAAAGTGACGGTCGGGGCCGTGCACGGCAAAGCGAGCAATACGCTGATTCTTTTGACACCGCATCTCGACGGAACGAACGAGGACGCGGTCATCGACATTGCCACGCTCGACACAGCGGACGCGAACGCCGTGCCCGTCCAGGCGGCGACGCTGCGTGGCATGTCGTGGTCGGATGTCTTTCCGGCTTTCGTGCGTGACAAGCGCAATGCCGCGCTCGTGCTCTATCGAAGAACGGACGCCACGCTCGGCGATTTCTATTTCACGGGCGGCGCACCAGCGCTGACGCGCTATCCGGTAGGCGATGGTTTCGCCTTGGGTGCAGCCCAGGATCTCGGTGAACTCCCGGGACTGTTCTCGGAGACGGTGCGGATCGACCGGTTGGCGCAGTAGCGCAAGCCGGTCGACCCGACGCGGTTCAGGTCGACACGCGCAGCGGCTGAACGAACTGCCGCGCGATCGTCATGTAGCGATCTGCCGTGTCGTGCAACGTGTATCCCGCCAGTTGCCGGTTCGCTCGCGGCATATCGAGCGCCTTGAGCAAGGCGCGGCCATAGGCCTCCGGATCGGCCGTGTCGACGAGATTGACGCCGGCAAATCCACTGGCAAAACCGAACGACGGAATCCGGCTCGCCACGACAGGAATGCCCGAGGCGAGCGCCTCCAGAAAGCCGATGCTCTGCGCTTCGAAACGCGAAGGCATGGCAAAGACACGTGACGAGCGAAGAATCGCGGCGACATCGAGGCGCGGCCCGCATACCGTCACGCGGCTGTCGAGGCCAAGCTGATGAACCAGCGACACCACCGCCTCGTAATAGGGAATCTCCTCGATGACTCCGCACAGCAGCAGGCGCGCTTCAGGCTCGCTCTGCACGACGCGCTCGAACGCGCGGATCGTGTCCAGCTGACTCTTCCCTTCTATATAGCGGCCTAGCTGAACAATCTGCTTCGCAGGCACGGCGATATCCGGTACGGATGGGTTGCTGTCTTCGGCGAACAGCGACGCGTCCACGCCATTCGGGATCACGACCATCGCCGGATGTTTGCCGATTTCTCGTAGGTAGTCGTCGATATTTTGCTGCGACACGCCGATGATCGCTCTCGCCCGCCGTGACAGCAGGCGCTCCGCCTGCTTGAGCGCGCCGTTCTCGAAGTCATTGACGCCGGAGTGCATCACCCAGGCGATCGGCGTATGCACGGGCAGAAGACGCACATAGAGTGCGGCGAGCGTGGCATGCGCCACGATGAAGTCGGGACGGAACTGGCGCACCACGCGATACAGGTGCAGCAATTTGCCTACCCTGCCGTGACGGCTGGTCGGGAACAGGCAGGTGACGCCTGCTGCTTCCAGCTCCGCACGAATGCCGACGAAATCGTCCTGCTGAGGAAGCAGTGACGTTATGCAGACCTCATGGCCGCCGCGCTGATGTTGAATCGCGAGACCTTTTACAAGTACTTCTGCCCCGGAAAGTCGCGGGGCATGAACCAACTGAAGAATTCTCACGATTTATCTCTCTGGATAACCGCCTTTTTTGCGCAGCGGATGGACAAGCCGACCAGCAAGTACCGCCCCCAAAAACCGTCGACATCCATCATCGTTCATCTGGCGCGCCCCTTTCGCGGGACGCGGCCTCGTCTCCGTAAAACAGCGACAGTTCCGCCGCGAAGTCACTATCGCGAGGAAACGTTACACCGAAGGCCCAGCACTTTTCCGCCATCTGCAAGGCTCCTTCGGCTATGCAATGAGCGCTATCGCCCATTTCTCAGCGGTTTACCCCGATTCGTATAGTTAGGCATCCGTTGCAAATCTTTTCGACCCCATTTCTGTTTGGCGGACAAAGACTAATCTCCTCATACGTATTTTTTTGTGCGATCAATGCAATTAGTACTGCCTTATTGTTCATACGTAACGACTCGTTACTTCTTTTAAACATACTAATGAGTATTGTTGCAGTCGATTCTTCCCATCAGAGCCTTTCTTGCTTACAGGACAGTAAAAAGTTCATCGAATGGCGCGATGAACTCAAGCACTTCGATGTGGATTGCGCTGTTCCTCAAGACGTTCGTTGTATTCGTCACACCTTCCCCGGTCGTCCGATTCCGCCAAATCTGCCATGACGAGTGGCATGGATTCGTACGATAAGAATTTCTCTGCAGAGAAATGCGTTCGGGGCCGACAACCCGGGAAGGCATCACACCTTCGCGCGACCGAATGGTTGCGCATCCAGGACGGCCAGTGTCGATGCCTCGGTCATCGGCTGGCTTGCAATTGAACCCCGATGTTTGCTCTGTCTCCCTACGCGCCTTGCGCGAAGAGGCAAGCGAATAGTCACAGAACGCATTGGTTAGATTGATGAAATCGCAACTACTCCTACTTTCGACACTTTCTCTCGCGCTAGCGGGCTGCGGTGGTGGCGGCGGCGGTAACGGCGCCAGCAACAACGCAACAAGCCAGCTCAACGGCAGCTCCGGCTCGTCCAACTCGACTGCGGCGGGCAACAGCAGCACCGGCGGCACCGCCACGGTGAACGGCGCGGGCACCACCGTCGCGACGCTCAGTTGTGCATCGCCGGCCGTCTCGGCGGGCTCCGGCAGCGCCACCATTTCCGCCGACACGCCGAGTGCTGACGGCACACGCATCTTCGCTTCCGGCACCACCTTCCAGCTCGCCTTCAGCACCAACGTGCCGAATGCCGACACGCTGAACTGGGCCGTCACGGACACCATCGGCCGAGTGGCGGCGAGCGGCAGCACCGCCGTCCCGAGCGGTTCGAAGACCATCACGCTCAACTGCACCTCGACGCTCGCCGGCTATTTCGCCGCGACGGGCACACTCGCGCAGAACGGCGGCCAACTGCCACAGGCCGGCACGCGTCCGGTCGGCATTGCGACCTTCGGTGTGCTGCCGAACCTGTCTCAGGTCGTGCCTGCGGTCACCTACGCGCATCAGGACCAGCACCGCTTCGGCATGCAGGGCGCGAACGACAACGGCCCTCTGCTGGCCGACCTCGGCATCTCGTCGACGATCGACGACCGCCAGCTTTCGACGATGGAGCCGAACGGCGCGAACACCTTCAACCCTTCCGCGAACAATCTCGATCCGTTCTACAAGAGCGGCAACGTGATGCGCCTGATCCGTCTCGACGGCATCCCTGCCTGGGCGAGCAGCACCGGCGCGTTCCAGGACGACACGAGCGTGCCGACCAACCTTTCGTATTACCAGAACTACATGAGCCGCGTCGGCACGGAATCGAGCGCGATTCGCGCGGCGTACTTCCCGACCCAGTCGGCGAACTACTATCAGGTGACGTGGGAGCCCAACGAGTTCTGGACCGACACCGATGCCAATTTCATCGCGCTGTATCAGTCCGTCTATCAAGGCGTCCATTCCACCGATTCGAACGCGGTGGTGATGGGCCCGGCCGATGCGTTCCCGAGCCTGACCACGACGCGTCTGAAGCGCCTCGCGCCGCTCGGCTTCGGCCAATACATCGACGCGGTGGCAACGCACGGCTACTACGACGCGGGCACTTCGCCGTCGCATCCGCCGGAGCGCTACGACAGTGACCCGTCGACAGCCTCAGGTTCGCTGCGCGGCCAGATGCGCGCTCTGCGAAATGAAATGGCTACCGACTACCGCACGGGCATGAAGCTGTTCTCCACGGAAGCCGGCATCAGCTACGACCTCGGCACCTCGTACGGTCCGAACTATCCGACCGCGAACGTGCTGTACGCGCAAGCGGCGGTCGCGGCGCGCATGCACATCATCACGCTGGGTGAAGGCGCGGATCAGACCTATGTGTTCTACGGTGCGGACTATCCGGGCGAAGTCGGCTACGGCACGTTCTTCGACCTGAGCGATGCGCAGGGTGCCTTCGGCGCGACGAATATCAGTCCGAAGCCAGTCGCGATGGCAATCAGCGTGATGACGCATACGCTCGATGGTACGCACACGCTTGGAGCGGTGAACGGCACACCGACCGGGGTCTACGCCTACGCGTTCCAGCAGGTGGGGAATGGGGCGGTGATCACCGCTTTGTGGGCGCACAACAATAGCGTGTGGGATGCGAGTGTTGGGTTCAGCTCGAGCTATAGCGTGCCGTATAGCCTCACTGTGGATGCGCCGGGCACGAGCGGTACCGTGAAGGTGGTCGATATGATGGGGAATGCTTCGAGCGCGAGTTACAGTAATGGGACGTTGACGCTTAATCTGACTGAATCGCCGGTGTATGTGGTGTCTAACAACGCTTCGGTTGCGAAGTCGAATGCGACGGTGCCGGTGGGATACGTCGGTATCTAATTAGCAACCGCCTCATCATGCGGTAGACGTAAAAACGTCAGCCGGCTTCAGGGCCGGCTGACGTTATTTTTTTCAGACATGGATGGCGGCGCCTGGCCGCGCACTCGCAGTGCGTCAGCTTTCCCCCAGTCGCCCCTCGAGCCCGCTCAACTCCTGCTCGCGCTCCTTCGACACCTTGCCGATCGGCGGGCCCGCAAAGCTCTTGCGCACACCGGCGCCGTACCAGATCGCCAGCAGGATCGCGAGCAAACCAACAATGACGTACACCACTTTCTGATTAGGCGGCTGCATGCCGACATAGGCGAGCACGAGCGCGCCGAACACCGCCGCCACCGCGAACGGCTTCGACAGCATGCCCAACTGGAACGGCCCTTTTTCCTTCCACGTGCGCCCCTCGGCAAAAATGCCGGCTGCAATCGGCATCGCGTAGGAGATGAACAGAAACACCGCGCTCCCCGCGCTCAGCACCGTGAACGCGTCGCCGTACAACGTCACCACGATCGCCAGCACCGCCGAGGTCCAGATTGCAGCACCCGGCGTGCGGTGTGCCGCATTCACCTTGCGCAGCCACTTCGAGCCAGGCAAGCCGCCGTCGCGGGCAAACGCGAACATCATGCGCGAGGTCGACGTCACGGCTGCGAGACCGCATACGTAGTTGATGAAGAACATCAGCAACTCGATCAGGATGCGCAGCGGTCCCGGAATCGGCGCAAGAATCGCTTCGAAGAACCCGGTGCCCTGCTTCACCCCCGCAGTGATATCCGGCATCACCAGCACGAACGCGCACACCATCACATAGCCGAAGGTCGTCGACCAGAACACGGAGCCAACGATGCCGCGCGGCACATTGCGCGCCGCCTGATGCGTCTCCTCCGAGGTATGCGCGGAAGCATCGAAGCCCGTGATCGTATAAGCGGTCAGCAGCAAACCGGACAGAAACGCCATGGCAATGGTCTGCTTGGGCCATGCGCCGCCATCGATACCCGTGAAGTTGGTGAACGTGTAGAGCCGCGACAGATCGATCTTGACCGGCGAATACACCAGCAGGGACACCACCAGCATGACCGTCACCACAAAGATCAGATAACCCGACAGGTCCGTGATCTTGCTGGTGATGCGAATGCCGCGATGATTCAGGAACGCTTGCGAGGCGGTGATCACCGTCAGAAAGAGCGTCTGCTGCCACCAGCCGAGCGAATCTGGACTCACACCGAACATTGGCGCAATCAGCGTGCGAAAGAACGGATCATAAGTACCGTAGTTGATCGCGGCGACCACGAACACGAGACCGAGCAGATTCAGCCACGCAGTGAGCCAGCCCCACATTTTGCCGCCGAGAATCGAACTCCAGTGATAAAGGCCGCCAGCCGTCGGATACGACGACGCGATCTGCGCCATCGCTGCCGCCACGACCAACGCGAACAGCGAGCCGAGCGGCCAGCCGAGTCCGATCGACGCCCCGCCCGCCGCCGACAAACCCATCTGGAACGACGTGATGCCGCCCGACAGAATGCAGATCAGCGAGAACGACACCGCGAAGTTCGAGAACGCCCCCATGCGCCGGGACAGTTCCTGCGCGTAGCCCATCTTGTGCAACAGCTTGACGTCGTTGTCGGCGGACTCCGCCGACGGCACGGCCGTGTTGATGTCCATGACGCGATCCTTTGAACAGGGTTATGACGAAGCGGCAAACTGGCGTGACCGCGCGACGAAGGACCGGCTCACGCAGCCGTAAAGCAGTTGTCGACGTACAGGTGTGCGCCGTTGACGAAACTGGCGTCGTCGCTGGCGAGAAAGAGCGCCGCGCGCGCGACTTCTTCCGGCGCGCACAGACGGCCCTGCTGCACCGACAGCGCCGCTTCGCTCGCATCGAATCCATACTTCGCAAGCGCGCTGATTTCGCGGCGTCCGTGCGGCGTATCGATGAAGCCGGGACACACGGCGTTGCAGCGAATGCCACGGTCGCGATACTCGACGGCGATCGACCGCGCAAACATGGCGCATGCGCCTTTGGTCGTGCAGTACAGCACTTCGAGCGGCGTGGCCGCGACCGACGAAATCGACGCGGTGCACACGATCGAACCGCCGCCTGCCGCGAGCATGTGCGGCAGCACCGCGCGGGTCATCATGAACATGCTTTTGACGTTGACGTTCATGAGCCAGTCGTAGTCTTCGTCGGTGGTATCGACGAACGGCTTCACGACGATGCTGCCGGCGTGGTTGAACAGCACGTCGATGCGCCCGAAGCGCGCCATGATGTTCGCCACGGCGGCGTCCACGGCAGCGCGCTTCGATACATCGGCAGCGAACAGTTCGGCTGTGCCACCCGCCGCGCGAATTCGCGTCACGACCTCCTCGCCCGCATCGGTATTGATATCGACCACGGCGACTTGCGCGCCTTCCTGCGCGAATAGCAGCGACGCCGCGCCGCCCGCACCGGTCGCGCCGCCTGACACGATTGCGATCTTGCCTTCCAGCCTGCCTGCCGCTCTGCTCATGCGTGACTCCCGTTCCAGTGTCCAGTGCGTTGTATTGCATTGCGTTGTGCACAAAGTAGGGGCGGCAAAAAGCGGCGACTATCCAAAATTGGCAAAAAGTAAAAATCCCGTAAAAATCTGCCTTACTGACAAATGCATTACATGCGGTGATTCGAGCGCACCCGGATGAGCGCAGACGGCCTGAACCCCGGGTGCGGCACGGACTTTTTTTCGCATACACTGGTCGGCACGAGGCTTTCGGGGAGCGCCAACAGAATCGGGAGAAGCTATGCAGCCGGCCAATCAGACAAGCAGCGCCGTCGAGATTCGCTATTGCCGGAACATCGACGAGCAGGCGATGTTGCTCGACGCGTGGAACCAGAGCTATTGCCAGATTTCGCGTGGCGCCTTCGACGGCTCGGTGAGTTCGTTCGCCGCGGGCGGCGTGCGGGTGTTGGTGGAACGCCTGAACCGCACGGTCTATCAACGCGGCCAGGTGGCGCGGTCCAGGCTCGCCGTGGGCATTCCATTTCAACTCGAAGGGCATGCACTGCTGTGCGGGCAGACGAGTCATCGCGACGGTCTGCATGTGTTTTCCGGCGATGGCGGATTCGAGTTTTTATCTCCCGATACGCATCTGGTGGTGAATCTGGAGATCGAGCCTGACGCGATTGGCGATCATTTGCTGCGCTCGCAGCTCGATGAGATTGCGCCGTTGCTGGGCGCGAGGCCTGGTGTGTTGAATGTCGATCCTGCGAGGTTGCAAGGATTTCGCGAGGTGCTGAAGCCATTGCTTGACGCCGTGAGTGCGACGCCGACTCTGCTCGATGATGGCGGCGTGGCGGCCTCGTTCGAGAAGTCGGTGATATTTGGTCTTGCCGAGGCATTGCAGGGAATGCGGGATGCGGATCCACACGGGAATGTCGAAGCGCGTACCGCGCGGAACTGGCAGCTTGTGCGCAGCGTTCGTGAGCTGGTGGAAGAGTCGCCGGATTGCCCGCTGTCTGTCGCCGAGCTATGTGCGCGGTTTCGCGCGAGTCGGCGCACTTTGCAGTATGCGTTTGAGGATACGGTTGGAGTGAATCCTTCAGCGTATATACGAGCGGTTCGGCTTGATCATGTGCGGCGGGAACTGAGAGCCGCTGGGTCTGTTACTGAAGTCGCCACGCGGTGGGGGTTTTAGCATTTTGGGAATTTCTCCAATGAGTATCGGGGGCAGTTTGGGGAGTTGCCATCGGAGACTTGGCGGCGCAGTAGGGCGCGCGCCGGTTGAAGGGTGGTTTGTTGCCTGCGGCACTTGTTGTGCCGTGTTCTTAGGGCTTTGGCGTTTCCTTGTTCTGGCTTTGGTGCCTTTCCTTGCATTGTTAGTGGTCTATTAGCGTTGCCCCTGTGCGGGGCGGCACTTACTTCTCTTTGCCGCCGCAAAGAGAAGTAAGCAAGAGAAAGCGGCTAGAAGCCCCTGCTAAGCGGGTCCCGCAGCTCGCTCAGGGTAGTGGTGCATCTGGAATCTGTGTTCGTGCCCGTGCATAAGCTTGTGACAAGGGCGTCATACTTCCGGCGGCGCTTCGCGCGCCGAAGAGCCGTTCATAAAACCGATCGCTACGTTTTAACCTCAACCGAAGCCCGTGGTTTCCCATGCAGACCCGTCCGCGACGCACGTAGTGCGGAGTGGGAGCTGATGACTCCTTTGTCACTAACGCGGAGTGTGCGAGAACACGGATTCCAGTCGCACCACTACCCCAGGCAAACCACGGTGCCCGCTTAGCAGGGGCTTCTAGCCGCTTTCTTTTGCCTACTTTTCTTTGCGGCGGCAAAGAAAAGTAGGTGCCCCCCCGCACAGGGGGAACGCTAATAAACCACTAACAATTCAAGGAAAGGCCAAAGCGCTAAGAACACTGACAATAAGCGCCCCGCAGGCAAAAAACCCCAAATCCTCTCCCATAAAAACAAAATTCAGCGCACACTATCCAACTAGCTCCCTCGCGGAGCGATAAAAGCCTACTGGGGAGCCCATCATGGCAAAAGGTCAAATGCGCAGTAACCGCGAAGTAAAGAAACCGAAACAGGCCAAGAAACCCACCCCGGCCACGACGCCATCGGGCGCACCTCCGATCCGCGTAGCGCCAACCGTTTCGGCAACGCCAAAGAAACACTAAAGAAGCACGAACCAGGCAGCAAGCCCGCCCCGCCAGGCGGGCCTCCTAGCTTTACCTCGAAATATCCTCCAACGCGACATCCCGCGTCTTCGGCCCAAGCGTCCCGATCACCAACATGACGATCATCATCGCCCCCGAAATAAACACAAACACCCCATTCACGCCAAAACGGTTCAGGCACCCCGCAATCACAAACGCGGAAAACATCGCCGAAATCCGGCTCCACGAATAAACAAACCCCACCGCCCTCGCGCGAATACTGGTCGGAAACAGCTCGGCCTGATATGCGTGATAGCTATAAGAAATAATGTTGCCCGCCAGCACCAGGCACACGCCCAAACTCACGAGCAATACCGTCTCCCGCGCCTGGCTGAACAGCAACCCGCACACCACGTTCACCGCCGCCATGCAGATAATCACCGTCTTACGCTCGAAGCGGTCGGCAATCAGCATCCCCAGCAACGGTCCAAGCGGGGCCGCAATCGCAATGATGCTCGCGTACATCAAACTCGTCGTGACGGTAATGCCCTGCTTGATCAGCAACGTCGGAATCCAGTTCGCGAAGCCGTAATATCCCATCGTCTGGAACACGTGGAAAATGATCAGCATCAGCGTGCGCTTGCGATACGGCGGCACCAGCAGATCGCGAAACGTCGCACGCGCGCGCACCGGTTCTGGCAACGCCGGCTCCGGCAAAGGCCGTCCATATTCTCGTTCCACGCGCGCTTCGAGTCGCTTCATCACGGCGTCGGCTTCATCGATGCGGCCCTTCTGCGCGAGCCAGCGTGGGCTCTCCGGCAAACGCAGACGGATCCACCACACCACGATTGCGCCCACCACGCCGGTCAGCACGACCAGGCGCCAGCCGTCGAGGCCGAAGTAGCGGTGTGGCACCAGCAAATACGACAGAAACGCGACGATCGGCACCGCGCAAAAACCGACTGCCTGTGAAAAGGCCGACGCGCGGCCTCGCACATGCTTCGGCACGAGCTCGGAAATGTACGTACCGATCGTTACGATCTCCACGCCGATGCCAATCCCTGCGATGAAGCGCCAGAGGTTGAGTCCGAGCGCCGTGTCCTGGAACGCCATGATGATGTTGGCCGCGGTGTACCACAGCAGCGACCATGTGAAGATCGCCCGTCGCCCGAAACGGTCGGCGAGAAAACCGCATGCGGCCGTGCCGATGAACAGGCCCGCGAATAACGCCGCGATGAAGCTCGCCACACCGCTGGTACCGAACAGACCGTGCGTCGTCGCAGTGAGAATACCGCTGCGCACGAGGCCCGGCGCGATGTAGCCGGAGAACATCAGGTCGTACAGTTCGAAGAAGAGTCCGAGGCTCAGCAGCATCACCAGTTGCCAGATCGAACGCGTGGCGGGCAAGCGGTCGAGCCGCGCGGAAATACGCGCGCCTTCCAGCGCGATCTCCTCCGCGCGGCCGCTGGCCGATGCACCGGTGCCTGAGGGCAAACCACCCAGCGCGCCGGCATCGCCGACCGCTGTCGCATACACCGCGTGATTCGACGATTTCATCGTCTGTCTCCATGATTTCCGGTCTGACGCCGGATGAGATTGATTGACTACGTTTGACGCATCGAGCGCAGCGCTACCCTCACGCAGCTTCTCGCGGCGTCTGCGCTACACCGCCGCCCAGCGCCGTGATCTGTGCTTCGTCGTAGCCCAAACCGCGCAGCACGTCGGCGGTGTGCTCACCGATCTTGGCGATCGGCGAGCGCGGTTGCAGACGCGCGCCATCCATCGAAATCGGCAGCAATGGCATCGCGGTTTCGCTTCCGTCATCGAGTGTCAATCGCGCGAGGCCGCCGCTCTCGTTCAGATGCGGATCGTCGAACAGGTCTTCCGGTTTCGTGATCGACGCGAAGGGAATATGGTCACGCTCGAACAGCGGCACGAGGGCCGCGCCTTCGAAGCGACTCAAAGTTTCACCGAGCGTCTGCAGCAACCACTCGCGCGCCAGCACGCGGTCGTTGTTGGTCGCGAGGCGCGGATCGGCCAGCAGGTCGGCGCGACCGAGAATCGCGCACAGCGCGCGCCACTGGCCGTCGCCGGTCGCGGCGATAAACATCTGCTCGTCGTTGGCAAGCCGGAACACGTCGTAGACGGCCCAGGCGCTGATGCGTTCGGGCATCGGCGCAGCGGGCACACCGGTCGCCGCGAACTGCTGCATGTGTTGCGCGGAAAGCAGCACGCAGTTTTCGAACAACGCACTCTGCACTTCCTTGCCGCGTCCGCTCGTATGCCGTTCGTGCAGCGCGGCAAGCACGCCGATCGCGCCGAACATGCCGCCCATGATGTCGTTGACCGAACTGCCCGCACGCAACGGACGGCCTACCGGTCCCGTCATGTAGGCAAGGCCGGCCATCATCTGCACGACTTCGTCCAGAGCCAGACGGTGCTCGTATGGCCCGTTAAGAAAGCCTTTGTGCGAGACGTAGATCAGCCTGGGATTGCGCTCACGAAGCGACGCGTAATCGAGGCCCAGACTCGCCATGCGGCCCGGCTTGAAGTTCTCGACGAATACATCCGCGGTATCGACCAGCTTGTGCAGCGCGGCCAGCCCCGCTTCGCTATCGAGATCGAGCGCGACACTCTTCTTGTTGCGATTGAAGGTACGAAAAAATCCCGCGCCGGTGCCGAGCAAACGGCGCGTACCGTCGCCGCGCGGCGGCTCGACCTTGATGACTTCGGCGCCGAGGTCGCCAAGAATCATTCCGCAGGTCGGCCCCATCACCATGTGCGACAACTCGATCACGCGGATGCCTGCAAGCGGCAACGCGCCCTGTTGCCCTGCTGAAGACCCAGGTGCAGAAGAAGCAGACGTAGAAGAAGCTGAAGTCATTGCGACACCCGTGATTCGGAAGGTTCAAAACGTTGAGCAGCGGCATTGAACTGCTTCGGCAGACCGGCGCGCGCCAGATAGCCGTACAGCGGTTCGCCGGGGAGCGCGTCGGCGAGAATGTCGCGCGACGCGATAAGTCGGGTGAGGTCGATGCCGGTGTCGTAACCCATGCTGTCGAGCATGAACACGAGGTCCTCTGTGTTCACGTTGCCAGTCGCGCCGGGCGCATGCGGACAGCCGCCAATGCCGGCTAGCGACGCGTCGAATTCACGGATGCCGTGCTGCAGCGCGACCAGCGTATTCGCGAGACCAAGGCCGCGCGTGTCGTGGAAATGCAGCGAGCGCAGCTTGCTGCCCGCGACCTCTCGTACCAGCTCGATGATTTCGCCGACCTGGCGCGGCGTCGCTTCGCCGGTGGTGTCGCCAAGCGCGATGACATCGGCGCCCGCCTGCAACGCAGCGCGCGCAATCGCGGCGATATCGGCGTAAGGCACCGCGCCTTGCAACGTGCAGCCAAACACCGTCGACAATCCCGCGATCAGTTCGACGCGCCGCACGTTCGCACTAGCCGCGCTATCGATCAGCTCGCGCATCGCGGCAAATGCCTCGATCATCTCGACAGGCGTCTTGCGGACATTGGCAAGGCTATGCGCCGTACTCACCGAAATCGGCGCGACGATCCGATGCACGCCCGAATCGAGCGCACGTTGCGCGCCCTTCAGGTTCGGCACCAATGCCGTCACGATCAGATTGTCGTAGGTGAGCGCGTGGGCGATCACTTCGTCGGCGTCGGCCATTTGCGGCAATAGCTTCGCCGGCACGAACGACGCGACTTCCATATGCCGCACGCCGGCGGCATAGGCGGCGTCGATCCAGCGCCGCTTGAACTCGGTGGGCATTGTGCGTGCAATGCTTTGCAGGCCGTCGCGCATGCCGACTTCGGTCACGACGACGCGCTCCTGGGTGTCACTCATGGTCTTGAATCCCGGTCTTGAATCTTGCATGGAATGTGGGAAATGAAGCCGCTGAGTGACAGCGTGCCCGCGCGCGGCCGTGCGGCAAAGTCTGCGTTGACGACGCACTCCATCGCCGCTCGCGATGGCCGCAGTGGCATGCGGGGCGGGCGTGCGCCGTCGCAAAGGGGAAACCCTTAAGGGCTTTTCAGAGGATGCAGCAGATGGTCGAGTAAATGCGCCGCCGTCAGCGTCAGCGCCTTGCGGTCGCGCATGCAGATCACAAACCGCCGCTCCGCCCAAGCTTCGCGCAAAGGCACGGCGACGATGCCGTATTCGTCAGCCGCATGTTTGGGCAGCGCCTCGCTCGGCAGGATCGCAACTGCAAG
This sequence comes from Paraburkholderia aspalathi, assembly GCF_905220735.1. NCBI lineage: Bacteria > Pseudomonadati > Pseudomonadota > Betaproteobacteria > Burkholderiales > Burkholderiaceae > Paraburkholderia > Paraburkholderia aspalathi. Next base: position 375,744 of record NZ_CAJNBA010000005.1, on the reverse strand, counting down.
GCCTGCCTGGATGAAACGATAGGCGGCGTCGAAGGTCGATACATAGGTTCGATAGTTGAGCTCGCTGCCTTTTTCCACCGCAATGCGCTGCATCAGCGCATTCACCGATGCATTCGATGCGAGCCCGAGATGATCGAACGCCAGGGTCTGCTCGAAGCCAACCGCCGTCTCACTAGCCAGCGGATGATCGCGCGGCACGATCAGCGCGAGATGATCGGAGCGATACGGCAGCACATCGAGACTGCCCATCGGCACCACATCACGGCAGATGCCGAGATCGGCCACACCCTCCTCCAGACCGCGCACGATCTCGGCGCTGACGCGTTCTTCGACATCGACACGAACCTGCGGATTGGCCTTCAGAAAAACCGACAACGCCTCGGGCAGAAACTCGACCATCGACGAGACATTCGCCAGCACCCGGACATGACCGCGCGCGCCGGCCGCATATTCGCTGAGTTCGGCCTGCAAGCGTTCGTGGCCGCGCATGATGAGCCGTGCGTGCCTGAGCAGCGCCTCACCGGCGGCAGTCGCGCGCACGCCGCGCTGACTGCGCGAGAGCAGCGCGACGTCGACCAGCGCTTCGAGATCGGCGAGCCGCTTGCTGACCGCGGACGGCGCGATGAACTCGCGTTCGGCCGCCCGCGCGATCGTGCCTTCCTCGCAGACGGCGATGAACAAGCGCAACGTCACCTGATCGATTTGCCACATGAACGGGCGCGCCCTGGATGTTTGAAGTGGGAAAATTATGCCCGAGGAAGGCGGCGGCCAAGCCCATCCCAGGGTATCCACGGCCTGCACGCTGGTTGGCGATCGTCGAGCGCGCGCCGGGTTGTGGCCGTTAATCGTATGGCAAACTGCGCAATCAGAACAACTGACAAAGGCTATCCCATGTCCACCGCCAGTCTCTTCGTCACCTCCGCGGGCGTCGGCCTCGCGATTGCCGCGCCGGTCGGGCCGATGGGCATGCTGTGCATTCGCCGCACGCTGACGGGCGGTCCGCGCGCGGGGCTCGCAATCGGCTTCGGCATTGCGACCGGCGATGCGGTTTATGGCCTGATCGCGGCGCTCGGCCTGGTCGGCATTTCGCAGTTCATGCTCGCCTACGACCGGCCCTTGCATCTGGTCGCCGGTCTGTTTCTGCTTTATCTCGGCGTGCGTACGCTGCTGCAAAAAGCGCCCGCCGACGCGGCAAACGGCAACAGCGACGGCAACGGCAAGCTCGCCCAGGTAGGCCGCGCCGGCGCACTGCGCGCGTATGCAAGTTCATTGCTGCTCACGCTGACCAATCCGCAAACCGTCATTATGTTTGCCGCGCTGTTCACGACGCTCGCGCCGCGTGGCGCGTTTTCATCGAGCATCGCGTTGACCACCGTAGGCGGCGTGTTTTGCGGTTCGATCGCGTGGTGGTGTTTTCTGGTGACCGTGGTATCGCTCGCGCGCCATGCGATCGGCAGCAAGCTGCGCGTCGCGATCGACCGGATCGTCGGGATCACGCTGGCGGCGTTCGGTATCGTCGAGATTCGCCGCGCGCTTTGAAGAGGGTTAGCGGGGCTGCGCAAGGGCGCTCAACGAACGATGCGCCTTCTGACTCACGAGCGGCCCCGCAGCGCCACGAACACCACGCCGGCAATCGCCATCAATCCGCCGCAGAGCGTCGCAAGACCTGGACGCTCGCCGGTCAGCACGGCGGACAACGCCGTCGCCACCGCGGGCGTCAGATACAGGAAATTGGCCGCGCGCGCCGCGCCGAAGTAGCCCAGCGCGAATGTCCACGTTGCATAACCCAGCGCCGCTGGAAATACGCCGAGCACCAGCACCGCCTGCACCGTGCCGTGCGGCGCACTGCCCAGCGAACTCAACGCGCCCGGCAGCCACGGCGCCAGCAACACCGCTCCTGCCAGCAACGTGTAGGCGGTGCACGTCAATGCCCCGTAGACCGGAATCAGGCGCCGTTGCAGCACGAAGTAGCTCGCCGAACACAGCGCCGCGCCGAGAATCAGCGTGCTGCCCGCGCCGAGCGTCAGGCCGCCGGGCTGCCCTCGCGCAATCACCGCGATGCCGGCGAGACTGACTAACGAACCGAGCCATCCCCACCGATTGAATCGCTCGCCGAGAAACACGGCTGCCAGCAGCGCCGTGAAAATCGGCAGCGTATTGACGATGAAACTCGCCGCCCCTGGCGCCACCGTTTTCTCGCCGGTATTGAGCAGCGCGTTGTAAAGCGCGATGCCGAGAAACCCGCACAGCACGAAACGCAGACCGTCGCGCCATGTCGGCAACGGCGGACGCCGATAGGCAAGCCATGCGATCACCAGCAGCGCCGCAGTGGCGAAGCGCGCCGCCGCCAAGGGCAACGGCGCCAGACCCTGCAAGCCGATACGAATGAATGGAAAGGCGGACGCCCAGGACACGATAGTGCAGGCGACCGCGCCTGCCGCCAGCAGCGGCTGCCGCGCGGAACGGGGCGATGGGGACGAAGTGAGTGTGTTCATGCGCAGATGGTGCCGCGCCGTGAGCTGCTAAGCTAGCGCACAAATACACATCGTGATGTGAATATGACTCACACCTCCTCACCGACCTCATCGGCGCGGCCGCCGCTTGCGAGCCTCGAAACCGTTTGCGCCGTCGCCCGCGAAGGCTCGTTTCTCGCCGCTGCCGAGGTCGCCGGATTGACGCACGGCGCAATCAGCCGGCGGGTGGCCGCGGTCGAAAACTGGCTCGGCATGACCTTGTTCGAACGCCATGCGCGCGGCGTGCGGCTGACGCCGGACGGGCAGCGCTTCGTGGGGCGTATCGAGCAGGCGTTTGGCATCATCGACAGTGCGGCGGATCAGTGGCGCTCGCCGCGCAGCCCGCAACTGGTCAAGCTGAGCGTAGTGCCCGCGTTCGCCAAACTGTGGTTCTTCGAGCGCCAGGCGGCATTCGAGAGCGCTGCCCCGGCGCTGCGCATCCAACTCGATATCGATCATCGCAACGCGGACATTGCCGGCGGCGAAGCAGATCTGGCGATTCGCTACGGGCGCGGCAGTTGGCGTCAGCTCGAGGTCAAGCCGTTCCTGCCGGAGACGCTTTATCCCGTCGCGCATCCCGCGCTCGCCGCACGCCTCGCGAAGCAGCGGCACAAACATGGCGATGCCGCACTGCTCGATGTGCCGTTGCTGCACGACTCGGATGTGACCGGCTGGCGCGCGTGGTTCGGCGCGCTGGCTATTCCGCTGAAGCCGCGCGCCCAGGACCGGCGCTTCGAAGACTACACACTGGTGCTGGCCGCCGCCGAAGCGGGACTCGGCGTGGCGCTGGCACGCGTGCCGTTGGCCGACGCGTATCTGCAGAAGAGTGGCCTCGTGCGCGTGAGCCGCCACGAAGTCGCCTCGCCGCTGACTTATTACTTCGTGCATGCGAAGGGCGAGAGCCGGCCCGAAGTGCTGGCGCTGATCGACCGGATGCAGGGGGCGCAGCAAGGCGTGTCATAGCACTTCATACGCAAGCGCGGCAGTTTTGCGACAATAGCGGCTTTCGCCGCGCCGTCGCGGGCCTGTCGCCGGGATGCGCCGGCGCTCAAAGGCAAGTGCGCGCCGGCCTTGCCGTCTAACCTGTTCAACCCACCCGACCGTCAGCGGTCTGCTCAATGGCTCTTCCCCACATCGATCTGCTGTACTCCGTCTCCGGCCTGTTCGTCGGCTTTCTGGTCGGCCTGACGGGTGTCGGCGGCGGCTCGCTGATGACGCCGATCCTGGTCCTGCTGTTCAACGTTCATCCGGCTACCGCGGTCGGCACCGATCTGCTGTACGCGGCCGCCACCAAGGCGACCGGCACGCTGGTGCACGGCCTGAAAGGCACCGTCGATTGGCAGATCACCCTGCGTCTCGCGGCGGGCAGCGTCCCGGCGGCGACCATCACCCTGATCCTGCTGCATCGGTACGGGATGGACACACCGGGCGCGAGCCGGCTGATCCAGATCGTGCTCGGCGCCGCCCTGCTGGTCACCGCCGTGGCGCTGATCTTCCGCCCACAGCTCGCGGCGCTCGGCGCGCGCCGTCAGCGTGCGCCGAGGCAAGGGCGTACGCTCGCGCTCACCATGCTGACCGGCGCGGTGCTGGGTGTGCTGGTGTCGCTGACGTCGGTGGGTGCGGGCGCGATCGGCGTGACGGTGTTGCTGCTGCTGTATCCGTTGCTGCCAACCACACGCATCGTCGGCTCCGATATCGCGCACGCGGTGCCGCTCACGCTGCTGGCGGGCGCCGGTCATTGGCTGCTGGGTTCGGTCGACTGGTCGATGCTGCTGTCGCTGCTGGTGGGATCATTGCCGGGCATCGCGATCGGCAGTTATCTGTCGTCGCGTGCACCGGACGCGCTACTGCGCAACGTGCTCGCCGCCACGCTCACGCTGGTCGGCGTGCGCCTCGTGCTGTCGTAAAGCAGCCGCGCTATTTGAAAAACCGGCAGGTCAGATCGGTCTCGAACTGCCTGACCCATTGGCCGTGATGGTCGTGATATGACTGCGCCCAGCCGCCGCGCCGAACCGTGACAAGGCGCTCGTGCGCGGCATCGCCCGGGTCCGGGCAGGCGCTGATGTCGAAATGCGCCGGCGCAAAACCATGCCGCGCGCATACCAGTTCGAAAGCCGCCCGATCGCTGATCGGCAGATCGGTATAACGCAATTGCGTGGTTTCCATGGCGTTGACTCCGGTTCCGCTTGCATCACAGTACGCTTCGCGCCGCGTCGATAGTGTGTCACAGCGCACAAACGGGCTGTTGCGGCGCCGACGTTCAGTCCGGTACTGGCCGATTCATCATCACCGCTTCAAAAATCACCGCCAGGAAAAATAAAGCGAAAAAAAAGCTCCGGGTATTCGCCGGAGCTCTCGCTTATGCAGGCCGCTTAGCGCGGCCTGCTCATTGCAAGCGTCTTACTGCTGCACAACGGTCAGCTTGTTCGACACCGACGTCACACCGGCGACGCCCTTGGCCGCTTCACCGGCAGCGTCGATCTGGCCTTGGTCAGGCACCGAACCCGTCAGCGTCACTGCACCGCCACGCGCACGCACGGCGATGTTCGAGACGTCGATGCCTTGCGCCTTGGCGAGCGCGCTGCGCACCTTGCGACCCAACTGGCTATTGGCCTTCTTGCCGGCCTTGGCACTTGCAGCCGGCGCTGCGGTCGTGCCCGTAGCCGTTGCATCGCTTGCCTGAGCGTACACATTGCACGCCACCACCATTGCCACAACCGAGCCCAGCGTTTTCAGAAAACCGACCGATTTCATAGTTTCTATTCTCCTTAGCTACACATTGGACCGCATGTACAAGCGGCTTCGTTACGACTACCGGCGGCCATGCTTAAGACGCGTCAACGCGCGGCTCAGCGACGGCCGACTATGGCTGCGACACGGTGTGCGAGAGGCGAGAGAGGCCGGCCACCGTTAGTCGCATGCGATGCGCTACGGGAGCCGGCAAGCCGCGAGGTCCGCCAGCGCGCCCGGTTCTTGTCTGTCGTGCCGGGTCACGCTGTGCAAACATCTGTTCGCGGCAGCGATCCACAATTTAATCTAGCCGCGCCAGAAGCGCAAAGGGTTTAGTCATACGTTGCGGTGCGTTCCGGTTGTCACAGGGGGCATCGGGCGTATTTCGTTCATGCGTTGTTCATATTCTGGTTCGGGCGTGCCTGGCCGGCGGGTCAATGTGTCGTTCATGGGACGTTCATATGCCGTTCACGAATTGTTACGGGTTTGACGGCGCCCGCGCCGGCCGGACGCTGCGCCGCCGCGCTAATCTCAGGTACCATCGGCGCGTCGCGCTGCCGCGCGGCTTGTGCGGTTTTTTGTATGTCCCGCACGGCAGCCAGCCCGGCATGGCGCGAATGCTTCGCCCGGTTCGCGCGCCGCGGAACGCCGCCATCCTGTTCACTTTCGACCGTAGCCGTCACGTCACCCGATGAAGCCAGCCACCGGCCGCAAACGCCCTCCCCGTCTCGTCGCCCGTTTTGTGGCGATCTCCTGGCGCGATCTGGCGGTCTCGTTCGGACCGCTCGTGCTGATTGCCATCGCGGCGATCTGGGTCGCCGTGCGCCTGATCCAGCCCGCCCCGCCCAGCACGCTGACGATCAGCGCCGGCCCCGAAGGCAGCACCTTCTGGAATGCGGCCCAGAAATACAAGGAAATCCTGGCGCGCAACCGTATCACCCTGAACGTCTTGCCCTCGGAAGGCTCGCTGCAGAATCTCAAACGGCTCTCCGACCCGAAGTCGAACGTCGACGTCGGCTTCGTGCAGGACGGGGTCGCGCCCGGCGCAGCGAACGAGGGCTTGATGTCGCTCGGCAGCGTGGCCTATGTGCCGCTGGCGATCTTCTATCACGGCCCGACGATCTCGCGGCTCTCCGAATTCAAAGGCTTGCGCCTCGCGGTCGGCGCCGAAGGCAGCGGCACGCGCGAACTGGCGCTGGCGCTGCTCAAGGCCAACGGCATCGTGCCGGGCGGTCCGACCAAGCTGCTGCCGCTCTCGGGCGACGACGCCGCCCAGGCACTCGTCGCCGGCAAAATCGACGCGGCGTTTCTGGCCGGCGATTCGGCGCAACCGGCAGTGATGGGCAAGCTCTATCGCACGCCAAACGTGCAGTTCTACGACTTCACCCAGGCCGATGCCTACACCCGCCGTTTTCCGTATCTGACGCAGCTCCAGATGCCGATGGGCGCGTTCGACCTCGGCAAGAATCTGCCGTCCACGCCGATTCATATGGTGGCGCCGACCGCCGAACTGGTGGCGCGCGATTCGCTGCATCCCGCGCTCTCCGATCTGCTGATCGAAGCGGCCCGCGAGGTCCACGGTAAGGCAAACATCATGCAGCGCGCCGGCGAATTCCCCGCGCCGCTCGCCCACGATTTCCCGATCAGCGACGACGCCGCCCGCTACTACAAGTCAGGCAAGAGCTTCCTCTACCGGATCCTGCCGTTCTGGCTGGCAAGTCTCGCGGACCGGTTGCTGGTGGTTGTAGTGCCGCTGATCGTGCTGCTGATTCCGGCGCTGCGCGTCGTGCCCTCGCTGTACACGTGGCGGGTGAAATCGCGCATTTACCGCTGGTATGGCGCACTGATCGCGATCGAACGCAGTGCGCTCAGCGAGTACTCGGCCGAAGAACGCGCCACGCTGATCGAGCGGCTCGATGCGATCGAAGAATCGGTGAACGGGCTAAAAATGCCGCTCGCCTATGCGGATCAGTTCTACGTGCTGCGCGAGCATATCGGCTTCGTGCGCGAGCGGCTCACGCATAGCCGCGAGGCTCAGCGCGACGCGGCGGAAGACTCGGACGACGAGCCGCAGCCACCTGCTTCGGCGCACGCATCAGAAGCCGATGCCGCAACGGAATCACCTGAAGCGCGGGGAGCCGACGAGGCCGACGAGCCTTCGGCCGGCCGCCACGCTTAGAGACCCGTACCGACTCACGGGGTCGAGTTTGGCGGTCGCCGTGTCGGCCATCCCCGGTCCAAATCCATATTGACGGGTGCAAGCGGCGGCTGCACCGCGTAAGATCATTACAATTCCGACGGTCCAGCAGACGACACCGTTCGGAAAGGGCAATCCGGGAGACACTTATGACCGTAGGCATCGACGCCAGGCAACCGCAGTGGTTTTACGATTTTGTCTCGCCGTTCACCTACCTGTTGCTCGAGCAACACGACAAGTGGCCGGGTTTCGACTTCGCGTTCACGCCGGTCGTGCTGAACGAGCTGTATCGCCACTGGGGCCAGCGGCCCGCTTATAGCGTGCCCGCCAAACGCACCTTCCTGTACCGCCACGCGCTGTTTCGCGCGGACCAGCTCGGCATTCCGTTCAAGATGCCGCCGGCCCATCCGTTCGACTCGATGAAGCCGCTCCTGCTCGCCACCGCGGCGAAGGGCGACATCAGCTTCGTACGCGAGATCTTCCGTTTTATCTGGCGGGAAGGCCGCGATCCGTCGAGCAACGGCGCATTCGCCGAACTGTGCGAGCGTGTCGGCATGCCGGACGGCCCGGAACTGATCAAGGACGAAGAAGTGAAGGCGCAGTTGCAGCGCAACACTACGGATGCAATCGGTCTGGGCGTCTACGGCGTGCCGACCTTCCGTCTGAACGATCAATTGTTCTGGGGCGAAGACGCGTTGCCCATGGTGCTGTATTGCGCACGCACGCCGAACTGGCTCGACTCGAAGGAAGTGAAGCGGATCAGTTCGCTGCCTTCCGGCCTTGCCGACGATTAAAGCGAAAGCAAGGCGTAATATTCGTGCAAACAGGCACGCCGTGCCTGTGCTTGTGCAGGTCTTTTCGGACGTGATGGCGTCAAAAAGGCCGTCCTGATGCCGGCCATACCGTGCCTGCTATGCCGCCACACCGCAAACGGGCCTAAGGTTATAACCTTTGCGCCCCGCTCTCGCGATCTGGCTCGCGGGCGGCTCCGTACGACGCTTCATCCGGACCCGACCTGCTTGCATCGCCTCGCCTAAACCATGGACGATTCCGCCGCTTCCCTCGATATCTGGCTCGTGCGCGTGCTGCGCACGCTGATCGTCGAGCGCAGCGTCACACAAACCGCGCTGCGTCTGAATCAGACCCAGCCCGCCATCAGCACCGCGCTGCGCAAACTGCGCGAGACGCTGAACGATCCGATCCTCGTGCGCGGCAAGTCGGGCATGGTGCCGACCGAATACGGCGAATCCTTGCTGGCCTCGGCGCAACGCGTGCTGCGCGAAGTCGATTTCGTTGCGACGCCGCACGGCGACTTCGATGCCGGCCGCTCGCGCCGGACCTTCCGCGTGGCGGCGCCGGATTATCTGAACGACTTCTTCATGCCCACCGTGATCGCGCAGTTTCGCGAAGCGGCGCCGCATGCGCGTCTGGAGATCGATTCGTTGAGCCCGATGCTCGACCATTCGGCCGCGCTCGATGCCGGTGAACTCGATCTGGTGATCGGCAACTGGCCGAAGCCCGATCCGCGTTTCGAGCGCAGTGACCTGTTCTCCGACACGGTGGTGTGCCTGATGCGCGCCGATCATCCGCTCGCACGCACGCCGATGACGCGCGAAGCGTATCTCGCCGCACCGCATCTCGCGCCAACGCCTTATAGCGGCGCCAGCGGCGGCGCCGTCGACATCGGGTTCGCGAGAGCCCGCGCCGAGCGGCGCATCGTCACCACGCTGCCCTACTTCGGCCTCGTGCCGCAAACGCTGCTGCAATCGGATCTGATCTTCACGACCACGCGCCGTTTCGCGATGCACTATGCGAGCATCCTGCCGCTCGCCGTAGTCGAAGTGCCGATTCCGTTTCCGCGCATCAAGTGCTATCAGTTGTGGCATCCGCAGCCGGATCGGCCGAGCGATGTCGGCTGGCTGCGTACGCTGATGTCGCAAGTGTCGGATGAATTGATCGCGCAGAAGGTGCGGCGCGCGAAACGGCCGGCGAAAAAAGAAACGTCAGCCGCGGAGGGCTGACGTTGTGGTGTGGTGCTTGACGGCTCGATGTTGCGTTTGAAGGCTCTCTCCGCCTAGACGCTCGCGCAAAGCTTCTGCATTGCCGCCTGAGCCGCGGCTTGACGTGAACGGATCTGCAGCAACTCGGCACACACCGCGACCGCGATTGCCGAAGGCGCTTTATCCACAATGCCGGTCACGCCGATCGGGCACGTCATCTCCACCAGCCGATCCAGATCCACGCCTCGATCCAGTAAACGGCGCTCGAATTTCACGCGCTTTGTCTTCGATCCGATCATGCCGAAGTAGGTGAAATCGCGCCGCCGCATGATGCGCGCGGCGAGCGAAAAGTCGAGCGCGTGGTTATGCGTCATCACGAGGAAATACGCGCCCGGCGGTGCCGTGTCGACGATCGCGTCGGGCGTGTCGGTCGCTTCGATCTGCACGTTGGCCGGCGTTTCGTCGGGGAACAGTTCATCGCGCTCATCGACCCACTGGACGACGCACGGCAAGCTGCCGAGCAGCGTAACGAGCGCATGGCCGACGTGCCCCGCGCCGAACAGCACGATGTGCATCGGCGCCGGACGCGGCGCTTGCACGGCGCTGCGCCGGCCGATCTGAACGGAAGAGAAGTCGTTCATGGCGATCATTCCAGTGAGTTTCGATATTTGCACGATTGTCCTTAGCCAGCCAGTTGCGCTTTACTGCCGCGCCGCCGCGATTGCCGCCCGCACGGCGCCGACTGCCTTCAAGATTTCCTCGCTGGTCGCGGGCGCATTCAGCGGCGGATTGACCTTGTGGTCACCCACGGCCGACACCGCGTCGCGCACGGCAAAGAACACCGAGAACGGCAGCAGCAGCGGCGGCTCGCCGGTCGCCTTCGAACGGTGGATGCTGTCCTCCGCATTGCGGTTCTTGAACAGACGCACACGGAAATCGGGCGGCGTATCGTTGACGGTCGGAATCTTGTAGGTCGATGGCGCGTGCGTCATCAACTTGCCGCCCGCGTTCCACCACAGTTCTTCGGTCGTGAGCCAACCCATGCCCTGGATGAACGCGCCTTCGACCTGACCGACGTCGAGCGCCGGGTTCAGCGAAGCGCCCACGTCATGCAAAGCGTCCGCGCGCAGCACGCGCATTTCGCCGGTCAGCGTGTCGATCACCACTTCTGACACGGCCGCGCCGTACGAGTAGTAGTAGAACGGTCGGCCTTGCAGCTTCGATTGATCCCAGTAGAGCTTCGGCGTTGCGTAGAAGCCGTCCGACCAGAGCTGGACGCGCGCGATGTAGGCCTTCGCAATCACTTCTTCGAACGGCACGATCATCTCGCCGACCACCACGCGGTCGTGCACGAAACGCACTTCCGAGGCGGCCACCTGTCCTGTGCCGAAACGCTCGGCGGCGAAGGCCGACAGACGCTCGCGCAACTGACGAGCGGCGTCTTGCGCAGCCTTGCCGTTCAGGTCCGAACCGGTCGATGCAGCGGTCGCCGAGGTATTGGCGATCTTGCTCGTATCGGTCGCCGTGACGCGGATGCGGTTAAAGCCGATGCCCAATTCATGCGCCACGACCTGCGCGACCTTGGTGTTCAAACCCTGGCCCATTTCGGTGCCGCCGTGGTTCACCAGCACCGAACCATCGGTGTAGATGTGCACCAGCGCGCCGGCCTGGTTAAAGTGGGTCACGTTGAACGCGATGCCGAACTTGACCGGCGTGAGCGCCAGGCCCTTCTTCAGCACTTCGTTGTTCGCGTTGAACTCGTTGATCGCTGCACGGCGCGCGCGGTATTCGCTGGTCGCTTCGAGTTCGTCGATCAGTTCGTGAATCACGTTGTCTTCGACCACCTGACCATACGGCGTCTGGTTGCGCTCGGTCTTGCCGTACAGATTGCGGCGGCGCACGTCGAGCGAATCTTCGCCCACCGAACGCGCGACGTTGTCCATGATGTACTCGATCGCGAACGCGCCTTGCGGACCGCCGAAGCCCCGGAACGCGGTGTTCGATTGCGTGTTGGTCTTGCCGCAGAAGCCGTCGATCGTGACGTCGGACAACCAGTACGCGTTGTCGAAGTGGCACAGCGCGCGCGTCATCACCGGACCGGACAGGTCGGCGGAGAAGCCGCAACGCGAGGTCATGTCGACCGTCACGCCGTCGATCACACCCTTGTCGTCGTAGCCCACTTCGTACGTGTAGTGGAAATCGTGGCGCTTGCCTGTGACCATCATGTCGTCGTCGCGGTCCGGACGCAGCTTGACCGGACACAGCAGCTTCCATGCAGCGAGCGCCGCGCAGCACGCGAACAGACCCGATTGCGATTCCTTGCCGCCGAAACCGCCGCCCATCCGGCGGCATTCGATCAGCACGTTGTGCGACGCCACGCCCAAGGCGTGCGCGACCATGTGCTGCATTTCGGTCGGGTGCTGCGTCGAACAGTAGACGTGCATGCCGTCGTCGTCTTTCGGTACCGCGTACGAAATCTGGCCTTCCAGGTAGAACTGCTCCTGCCCGCCAAGCAGCATCTCGCCGGCTTCGCGACGAGCGGCGCGGGCAATCTTCGTATCGGCTTCGCCGCGCGCGAGTTTCATCGGCGGCAAGACGTGCTGGTTCGCGGCGCGGGCCTGTTGCGCGGTGAGAATGGCCGGCAGTTCTTCGTAGACGATTTCGGCGCGGCGCGCAGCGAGGCGCGCGATGTCATGCGAGGTCGCGACCACGATGAACATCGGCTGGCCGACGTATTGCACGACACCGTCGGCGAGAATCGGGTCGTCGCCGTGGATGATCGGACCCACGTCGTTGACGCCGGGGATATCGCCCGCGGTGAAGATCGCGACCACGCCGGGCGTGGCGCGCACTTTGTCGAGCGCCATCGAGACAATCTTCGCGTGCGCTTTCGGCGACAGGCCGAGCGCGGCGTGCAGCGTGCCGGCGAGCGTCGGGATGTCGTCGGTGTAGGTGGCGCGGCCACTCACGTGCAGATGCGCGGACTCGTGCGGGCGCGAGACGTGGACCTGGGTAAAGTCGTCGAGCTCCTTGAGGTCTTTCAGGAACGGTTCGGCTTGCTGATTCATTGTGGTGTTCTCCGTATCCTTGTGGCGTCTCAGGCGCTCGCGCCGACAGGTGCGCAGGCAGCGGCGACTGCACGAACATCCAGTGCGCTCTTGGGCAGCGGATTGTTCGGACGCGTTTCGAGCCAGAAGCGGTACAAGGTGTTCTTCGCTGCTTCGAGGCGGTAGTTGCTGGTCGCGCGCATGTCGCTAAGCGGCGCGTAGTCGTTGCCGAGCGCGAGCATCGCGGCCTGTGCGGTAGCTTCGTGCCATTCGGCGTCGCGCAGCACGGCTTCAGCGTGCGTCGCGCGCTTCGAAGTGGCGGCCATGCCGCCGAACGCAATGCGCGGCTCGCGGATCACGTTGCCGTCGGCGATGAAGGAAAACGCGGCGCACACGGCCGAGATGTCCGAGTCGAAACGCTTCGACAGTTTGTAGGTGCGGAACTGCAGATTCTTGCGCGCGCCGGTACGGGTCGGCACCTTGAGGCCGACGACGAACTCATGCTCCGCCATATCCTTCTTCTGATACGCGAGGTACAGATCCTCAAGCGGCATTTCGCGCTCGATCTCGCCGCCGCGCACGATCACGCGCGCGCCGAGCGCGATCAGGCCCGGCATCGAATCGCCGATCGGCGAGCCGTTGGCGATATTGCCGCCGAGCGTGCCGGCATTGCGAATCGGCAGCGACGCGAAGCGCTGCCACATTTCGGTGAGTTCTGGATATTGCTTGGCGATCTCCGTGTAAGCCTTTTCGACGCTCACGCCCGCGCCGATCTCGATCCAGTCGTCGTTGGTTTCGAGCTTCTGCAATTCGGCGATCTGCCCGACATACACGATGTTGCCGAGCTCGCGCATCATCTTGGTGACCCACAGACCGATGTCCGTGCTGCCGGCGAGAATACGCGCGGCCGGTTCGGCTTCCTTGATCTTCGCGAGCGCCGCGACCGTGCGCGGCGCGTCGAACTGCTGACCGGCGTGCTGGTAATGAAAGGTGTCCTTGCGCTCGAGCGTGGCGAGTGCGTTCGACAGCGCTTCGATATTGACCGGTGCTTTCGGCGCGGGCGCTTCGAACATGCGCACGGCCGCATCGACGATCGGACGATAGCCGGTGCAGCGGCACAGATTGCCCGTCAGCGCATTGCTGATCTCGTCACGCGACGGCACGGATTTATTTGCGCAGCTATGTTCGTGACCGTGCTTTTCGTACAGCGACCACATTGACATCACGAAACCAGGCGTGCAGAAGCCGCATTGCGAACCGTGGCACTCGACCATCGCTTCCTGCACCGGATGCAGCGAGCCGTCCGGCTGACGCAGGTCCTCGACGGTGAAGAGCGCTTTACCGTCCAGCGTCGGCACGAACTGGATGCAGGCGTTGACCGCCTTGAAGTCGACGCCGCCCGCCTCGTTACGCTCGCCGATCACGACCGTGCACGCGCCGCAGTCGCCTTCGGCGCAGCCTTCCTTGGTGCCGGTGCAATGCACGTCTTCGCGCAAATACTGCAGGACGGTGCGGGTGACGGGCGCATCCTTGATCTCACGGATCGCGTTGCGGTGGTAGAAGCGAATCGGCTCAGTCATGTCTCGTTACTCTCAATGTTCTGTGTCCGTTGGGACGTGCTGCGATGATGGTTCGAAAACTATCACCATCAATAAATACAACCCATAGCGGGGATCGCATGCGGGATATATTCGCGAAACGATATAGAGATGGGTTTGAGGATCGGTTGGTTTATGTTGAATTGGCTGTTTTGCCATATTTTTTGCGTAATTATAGTTTTTTGGCCATCCACAGCTAAAGTCCATTCATCCAGTTGGCATCGAAAGACCACTCGTGCAGGGTGAAAACTGACCACTATATCGATCCGGCACCGTTATTTAACCGCCGAAATTATTAAGCAACCCCTGCAAGGGAATCGGTTCCATGGGAAAATCACGCCTTCCCGCCGTTTTCAAGTCTCGTTTTCCCCATGTCCACCGACTCAGCGACACCGCGCAGCGAATTTGCGACGACCATGCAGATCATTCCGGTCGTCTTTTTCACGTTTCTTTGCTATCTAACGATCGGAATTCCGCTCGCGGTGCTGCCGGGCTACGTCCACGACGACCTGGGTTACAGCGCGATTCTGGCCGGCGCGGCGATCAGTGTTCAGTACCTGGCCACGCTGGCATCGCGGCCGCTCGCCGGCCGCTCGGCCGACACGTTAGGGCCGAAGCGCACGGTCACGATCGGCCTGATGGGTTGCGGCGCGAGCGGGATCTTGTTGCTGCTGGCCGTGTTGTGCGGGCGCTGGCCGGTGGTGAGCCTGGGGCTGCTGGTGTGTAGCCGTCTCGTCCTCGGCTTCGGCGAAAGCCTGTGCGGTACTGGCGCGATTTTGTGGGGCATCGGCCGGGTGGGCACGAGCAACAATGCGCGGGTGATTTCGTGGAACGGCATCGCGACTTACGGCGCGCTCGCGATTGGCGCGCCGCTTGGCGTCGCGATTGCGCACACGATCGGGTTTGCCGCGTTGGGCGTTCTGGTGATTTTGCTGGCGGCGCTCGGGTTTTATCTGGCGCGGCCTATCGCGCCGGTGCCGATCGTGCATGGTGAGCGGATGTCGTATCGGAGCGTGTTCACGCGGGTGCTGCCGCATGGGATCGGGTTGGCGCTGGGCTCGGCCGGCTTTGGGTCGATTGCGACGTTTATCACGCTGTTTTATGCCGCGCGGCATTGGCCCAATGCGGCTTTGTCGCTGACTGTTTTTGGCACGCTGTTTATCGGTGCGCGGTTGTTGTTCGCTAATACGATCAAGGCTTACGGTGGGTTCCGGGTCGCGATTGCTTCGTTTTCGTTTGAATGTGCCGGGTTGTTGATGTTGTGGTTGGCGCCTGAGCCGCATATTGCCCTCGCGGGGGCGGCGTTGACCGGGTTTGGGTTTGCTTTGGTGTTTCCTGCTCTTGGTGTTGAGGCGGTCGGGCTTGTGCCGCCCGCTAGCCGGGGGGCGGCTTTGTCGGCTTATTCTGTGTTTCTTGATCTTTCTCTGGGGATTACGGGGCCGTTGGCCGGGTATATCGCTGGCGAGTTTGGTTATGCGCAGGTGTTTTTGTTTGCGGCGGTTGCTTCCGCGATGGCGGTCGTGCTGTCGACGATGATGTATTTGCGGAACTCACGGGCGCCTAATGCGCCTGCGGCTACTTGATTTTTTTGCCTTCGCGGCGCTTGTTTTGGCCGTGTTCTTAGCGCTTTGGCCTTTCCTTGATTTGTTAGTGGTCTATTAGTGTTGCCCCTGTGCGGGGCGGCACTTACTTTCTTTGCCGCCGCAAAGAAAGATAAGCAAAGAAAGCGGCTAGAAGCCCCTGCTAAGCGGGTCCCGCAGCTCGCTCACGGTAGTGGTGCATCTGGAATCTGTGTTCGTGCCCGTGCATAAGCTTGTGACAAGGGCGTCATACTTCCGGCGGCGCTGCGCGCGCCGAAGAGCCATTCATAAAACCGATCGCTACGTTTTAACAAACCTCAACCGAAGCCCCTGGTTTCCCCTGCAGACCCGTCCGCGACGCACGCAGTGCGGAGTGGGAGCTGATGACTCCTTTGTCACTAACGCGGAGTGTGCGAGAACACGGATTCCAGTCGCACCACTACCCCAGGCAAACCTCGGTGCCCACTTAGCAGGGGCTTCTAGCCGCTTTCTTTTGCCTACTTTTCTTTGCGGCGGCAAAGAAAAGTAGGTGCCCCCCCGCACAGGGGAACGCTAATAAACCACTAACAATTCAAGGAAAGGCCAAAGCCCTACGAACACTGACAATGCCGCCGCAAAAGGCAAAAAAACCCTCACTTCCCTTCGGACAACCCACGCTCCAACGCCGCCACCCCAGCCGGCAACTCAACCTTAACCCCGAGATCGACCATAGTCCTCCCAAGCGCATGCAAAGTCCTGAACAGATTATGTTCCCGGCACTGCTCGCCCATCTGCCCAATCCGCACAATCGGCAAACCAAACGACCCCGAGATTTCCACCTGATGATGCCGCGAGATATGACCGCAAATATCAGCAGGACTCAATCGCTCAGGCACAACAATGCCAACAACCGAATTCAAACGACAAGGCGCCGGCGCATACAACTGCAAACCCAACGCAGTAATCCCCGCCTGCAGCGCGACCGAACACTTCAAATGCCGCGCAAACCGCTTCTCAAGCGTCTCCGCACACACAAGCCGCAACGCCTCGTGTAAAGCCAACACGCCCGAAACCGGCGCCGTATAGTGATACCCCGCGTTGTGCCAGAAATTCTCAGCGAGCGAAGCGTCAAGACACCAATGCGCATTCGGCGCCGTGCGCCCCTTCACCCGCGCCCATGCCTCGTCCGAAAACGCGATCAGCGAAACCCCCGGGATCGACGACAAGCCCTTCTGCCCGCCCGTAATGACCGCATCGATACCCCACGCGTCCATCTCCAGGGGCATCGTGCTCAGCGTACACACCGCATCGACGATGACCAGCGCACCGGCTGCTTTCGCAAGCGCCGCAATCTCCTTCAATTGATGGTTCCACACAGTGTTGGACGTTTCGCCCTGCACGATCGTCACGATCTCGGGACGCTCGCGGCGGATCGCCTCAGCCACCGTTTCGAGGCTCGCTACCGTGCCGTCCTCGACGTCGAGTATCGCGACCTCCGCGCCGACGCGTCGACCCATCTCCGCCATCCGTTCGCTGAAAAAGCCGTTCTTGATGCTCAGCACTTTCGTGCCTTCCCATGCGAGGTTGGAGATCGCCATTTCCATCGCGGCGGAACCCGGACCGGCTACTCCGAGCACCCACTTCGAATTCGTCTGGAACACGTAGCGCGCCATGGTCTTCACCTGGCCGATCACCTTCACCATTGTGCTGCCCAGGTGATTGATCACCACCGTATTGGCCTTGGCCACCGCCGCGGGAATCGGCACGGGACCGGCGCCCATCATCAGCAACGGCTCTTCGGGAAGAATGGCGTCGAGCGATTCGACAACCGGACAAGGCACAGCATAGGAAACCGGTGCGGCAGAGGTGGGTGAAGTCGGCATGATCGGTACGTGAATGTCAGAGTGCAAGGGACAAGCGGCCCCGCCAGCAATGACACTGGCGGGGCCGCTTGACCGATCATTCACTGATCCGCGCAATTGCGCAAGTTTTTTTGTCCATGCCACACCGCGCTCGAAGCCGAGTTCA
The DNA here is from genome assembly GCF_905220735.1 of Paraburkholderia aspalathi. Classification (NCBI taxonomy): domain Bacteria; kingdom Pseudomonadati; phylum Pseudomonadota; class Betaproteobacteria; order Burkholderiales; family Burkholderiaceae; genus Paraburkholderia; species Paraburkholderia aspalathi. The sequence continues at coordinate 358,072 of NZ_CAJNBA010000005.1, read as the reverse complement.
AGCGCGGATCCAGCACGAATCAACCGTGAATTAAAGCCTCAATTCACGTTCACTTCACCTTGGACTTATCCAGCTTCTTGCCAGTGGCTGCGTTATACCGCTCCACATATTCCTCGATCAGCTTGCGCATCGCGCGCCCAATCTGCCGATAGTCCGACTCGTTCAGATTAGCCAGCGACACCCGTCCCGACGGATGCTGCGTACCGAAGCCACGCCCCGGCAGCAGCACCACGCGTGCCTCGCGCGCGAGACGGAACAGCAATTCCGAGGGCTCGGTGTTCTTCAGCAGCCATTCGACGAACTCGCGTCCAAACATGCGCTCGCCGAGGAACTCGATGTCGAGAATCGTGTAGTAGTCGACCTGGTTCGGATCGTCGTCTTCGAACGAGATGCCGACCTCTTCGTACAGCGCCTGCTTGCGCTTGCGGATCAGGCGCTTCAACGCGTTCTTGTACGCGTCGGGCGTATCCATCAGCGAAAACAACGAGAACAGCACCATCTGCACCTGCTGCGGCGTCGACAAACCCGCCGTGTGATTCAGCGCGACAGTGCGGCTGTCGGCGACCAGTCGATCGATGAACTTGAGCTTGTCCGGTTCGGTCGTGATCGATTCATAACGCTCGTGCAACTGCTTCTTCGCGTCCTTCGGCAACTCGGCGATCAGCTTGTCGAGCACGTTGTCGCGATGCGTCGCGATCACGCCAAGACGCCAGCCTGTCGCGCCGAAATATTTCGAGTACGAGTACACGAGGATCGTGTTCTTCGGCGCGAGCGCGAACAGCGAGACGAAGTCGTCGGCGAAGGTGCCGTACACGTCGTCGGTCAACAGAATCAGATCGGGACGTTCCTTGACGATGTCCGCGATGTATTGAAGGCTCTCGTCGTCGATCTTCACCGAAGGCGGGTTGCTCGGATTCACGAGGAAGAACGCCTTCACCTTCGGATCGCGCAGCTTGTCGAGTTCCTTTTTCGAATACTGCCAGCCGCTTTCAACCGTGGCTTCGAGATTGACGACGTTCAGCTGATAGTCGTTCAGGCGCGGAATCTCGATGTACGGCGTGAAAATCGGCAAGCCCAGCGCAATCGTGTCACCCGGCTTGATCAGGTGATTCTCGCGCATGGTGTTGAAGATGTACGTCATCGCCGCCGTGCCGCCTTCCACCGCGAACACGTCGAACTCGCCAACGAACGGATGGTTGCCGATCATCTCCTTGCGCAGATACTGCCCGACAATCTGTTCGGATAGCTTGAGCATCCGGTCCGGCACCGGATAGTTCGACGCGAGAATGCCCTCGCACATTTCATAGAGGAAGTCGCCCGCGGAGAGCCCAAGCTGATCGCGCACGTACGACACCGCGCCGCGCAGAAAGTCGATGCCAGGCACGCCTTTGTTTTCGCGCAGGAACAGATCGAAGCGCTCCGTCAGCCCTTCGCGTCGCGGAAAACCGCCAACGCCTTCCGGCATGAACGCAAACGAACGCTCCGACTCGCGCATCGCAAACAGGCCGAGTTGCCAGAAACCATGGCGCGGAATCGTCGCGAGGAAGTTCGGATTGCCGCGGCCGGCGTTGAGCATCGATGCGTTGGCAGCACGCTCCACTGCGCCGCCGCCCGCGGCCTTGATCAGTTCGTCCTTGAGTTCGAACGGGCTGAGCGCCGCAAAACCGGCTTGAGCCATGTCGCCCTGTTTCTTGCCGCTTTTCTCTTTTGCCATGATGCGTTCTCCAATGTGCAAGTGAATGACGCCGGCGTCGCGAGTGACCGTTCAGTTGCCGCCGGCGTAAGAGAGATCGATAAATGGGTACGCTAAACCGGGCTAAACCAGCCCAACCACGAGCGGTCCGAGCAACGTCAATGCGACGTTCGCAATTGCATAGGTGATCGCAAACGGCACGGTCGGCACGGCGCTTTCCGCCTTGTCGAGCACACCACCGAATGCCGGGTTGGCACTGCGTGAACCTGTCAGCGCGCCGGCGAGGATGGCCGCGTTGTTGTAGCGCAGCACGTAACGCCCGAACAGCATCGTCAGTATTAGCGGTAGCACGGTGACAACCACGCCGAGCAGGAAGATCGTCATACCGCTCTGCTTGACGGTCACCACGGCCTGCAAGCCCGAATTCAAACCGACCACCGCGACGAACGCCGCGAGGCCGAAGTCCTTCAGCAACTGCGAAGCCGCAGACGGCATTGCGCCGTACATCGGATGCTTGCCGCGCATCCAGCCGAACAGCAGGCCGGCCAGCAGACAGCCGCCGCCGGAACCGAGCGTGAGCGGAACGCCGCCCACGTCGATGACGATCAGACCGATCAGCAGACCCAGCACGATGCCAACACCCATATAGATGAAGTCGGTCTTGTTGCTGTACGGCAGCTCGTAGCCGGCTGCATCGACGGCGCGCTTGGTGTCTTTGGGCGAACCGTAGAAGGTGATCACGTCGCCGTGCTCGAGCTTGGTTTCGGGCAGGATCGGCAGCGGCTGACCGGCACGCGAGGCGCTCTGGATATAGACGCCGTGGCGCAAGTCGCGATCCACGACTTCGCGTGCGGCGGCGATCGTCGTGTGGTTCATGCCTTTGCGTGTGAACACGCCATCGCGTGTCTGCATCACGACGCCAATGTCGTCGACGCTGGCGATCTCGTTGCCGTTCGCGCCGAATGCGACCACCGCCTCCCGGCGGCCCACCACCAGCACTTCGTCGTTGAGTTGCAAGGTCAGATCGGCCGTCGGCTCGAGATTCTTACCGTCACGCTTGATCCGCTCGATCGTCAACATGTCCTGATGCAGGGTCTCGACGGCCTTGACCGTTTTCCCGGCGCTGACATCGATCCTGTACGCGCGCCCTACCAGTTCGGGCAACGCACGAATTTGCCCAGCGCCGAGTGAGGACGAGCCCGCAGACAGTTCGCGCTCGGCTTCGATCGAGGCGTCGCGCAGACTCTGCCCCATGAACTTAGGCAGGATGTTCACGCAGACAATGATGGCGCCGAGCGAGCCGAACACGTAGGTCACCGCATAGGCAATCGCCACGTCGGATTGCAGCGACTTGACCTGATCGACGGGCAAACCGAGACGCGCGATGGCGTCGCCGGCCGTGCCGATAATCGCCGACTGCGTCAGCGCGCCGCCCGCGAGTCCGGCTGCGAGACCCTTGTTCAGATGGAACAGCTTCGCGCAGATCACCACGGTGATCAGTGCGGTGACGGCGAGAAATATCGCCATCGCGATCTCACGCAGCGTCTTGCGGTTCAGCGAGTTGAAGAAGCCCGGCCCGGAGTCGTAGCCGACCGCGTAAATAAATACGGCGAACATCACCGATTTCACGCCGTTGTCGATCGTCACGCCCGCCTGACTGATCAGAACTGCAGCGAGCAATGAACCGCCTACGCCGCCCAACTGGAATTTGCCGAAGTTGATTTGCCCGATGAAATAGCCGGCTGCAAGTGACAGAAACAGCGCAATCTCGGGTGATTTCTGAAAAATATGATGTAGCCAGTCCATCATGCCCTCGCTGGATAGTTTGCGGTACTGAGTACTGGGTGCTGCATGTGCATACGAACCTGACGGCATCCGCATGCGGTCGACTGCGCGCCACGCCACGCGCAGCCCATCTGCCCCGCCTAGCCGAACTTCCCGGCAACGCCGACCACGACCGGCCCCATTAACGGCAGCAGAATGTTCGAGAGTGCATAGGTGATCGTGTAGCCGATCACGGGTGTCGAATTGCCGGTTACGCCGACCAGCGCGCTGATCGCCGGCGTGCTGCATTGCTGACCGGCGATGGCGCCGAGCAGCATGGGCGCTTCGAGCTTGAGAAACGCGCGGCCGATCCAGAGCGACAGCAGACCGGGCACGAGCACCATCAGAACGCCGGCGACGGGTAGCGCCAGGCCGTATTCGCGCACCAGCTTGATGGCATCAGGCCCCGCCGAAAGACCGACGGCGGCAATGAAAGTGGCAAGACCGAAGTCCTTAAGAATTTGCGCGGCGGCCGAAGGCAGCGAGCCGACTAACGGATGGCGCGAACGGATCCAGCCGAATAGCAATCCTGAGAGCAGGCAGCCGCCGCCCGTACCAAGCGCGATCGACACACCGCCGATGCGCCCGCCGAGATGGCCAATCGCCATGCCAAGCAACACGCCCAGGCCGAGATAGACGAAGTCGGTTTTCTGGGTTGGGGTGAGCACGTAGCCCAGATTCCGCGCGCCACGCTCGACGTCGGCTTTCGCGCCCACCAGCGTCAGCACATCGCCGCGATTGAGCTCGGTGCCGGGTAGCGCGGGCACCGTGGTTTCAAGCCGCGTGACGGCCGCGATGTAGATGCCGCGCCCGTCCTCCGGTTTTGCCCGTTCACGCAACTGCGCGACCGTCAGACCGTGCGCGTCGCTGCGCGTCAGCACGATGTCGAGCTTCTCCGCAATGATCTGGCCGAAGCCGGCATCCGCCACTTCTTCGCCGAGGCTGGCAGCGGCGGCCACCATCGCTTCGCGCCGCCCGCCCACGAGAATCAGGTCGCCGGTGGCCAAGGTCAGTTGCGGCTCGACCGGCACGTCCGCACCGTTGCGCCGAACCTGCTCGATGGTCAGGTTGAAGCCGTGCTTCTGTTCGAGCGCCTGGATCGTCGCGCCAGCCGCCGTGCCGACCCGGAACGCGCGGCCCACGAGCGCCGGGGCCGCGGCCCGCTGCCCCTCGCCGAAGGCGCCGTCGCCGCCGAGCTTGTGCCACACGCGCTCGGCTTCTTCGCGCAGATTGATGCGCAGCAGCAGGGGCGCAAACTGACTCGTGAACAGGACGATGGTGACCAGGCCGAACAGGTAGCTCACGCTGTACGCGGTCACGATGTTGGCCTGCAGGCGCAGCGTCTCAGCATCGCTGAAGCCGAGCTTGGCAATCGCCTCCGAAGCCGTGCCGATCACGGCCGACTCCGTCGCGGCACCTGCCAGCAATCCGGCTGCCGTACCGGCGTCGAGCCGCATCACGAGGACCGCGATCATGATCAGCACCAGCACCGAGACGATCTCGACCACTGACAGCAAGCCATAGCGCCAGCCCCGGCCAATGTTGGCAAAGAACTGCGGTCCGCCGGTGAAACCCAGCGCAAAGATGAACAGCGCAAAGGCGATGTTCTTCAGATCGGGGGCCAGCCGCGCGCCCGTCTGCCCCAGCAGCAACGCCACGATCAAGGTGCCGCAGACGCCACCCAGCTGAATTGGCCCCACGCGAAACGAACCAATGAAATATCCGATTGCAAGGCTTGCGAACAGCGCGATCTCCGGTTGAGATCTCAGCAATTCACCGATCATGTTGGCTCGCCGATTTACGGTTTATTAGCAGAAAGATGAAAAATTCTTTCTGGAATTTGAAATGAATTCGATCCGAGTCACCCCGACTCAGAAATTACTCATCCAGCATGACCGCATTCCATCGAATGGAAAGTTTATGGCAATGACATGACGCTCTCGGCGCCAAAGAAGGTATGCCGCAATGCAGCGACGATAGCGATAGTGAAATACTTTTCAGCAAGTTCGACAGTCACACTTTCCTCGCGAAGTTTGCCCGACGCCTTGAAAAGGGCATGCTCTGCTGGCGGCCGGTTCTCTCTTGGCATGATTGAACATGCTTTTTTGGGACTGCTTTTTTAATAAATATTGTAGTTCGGCATCGCTGTCAATATGATTTTCAATTGCGACCGTTTTCGCTTCGCAAAAGATGATCTTTAGTAAAGATCGGAATGGATTTCGAACCGTTCATCGTAAGCGGAGGTCATTGCCATTAAGTGCCGATATACTGACTTGCCTGCATGCCGCGTCGTAAATTGGCATTCGCCGCGCCGGCACTCATCCTTCGGAGCCACTCATGCGCATGATCCTGTTCAGCAGCCGCCAATACGACAGCGACACGTTCGGCGAGGCCAACGGTACGCATCGCTATGAACTGCACTTCCAGGAATCGCACCTCGATGTCGAGACCGCGATCCTCGCGCAGGGCTATGAAGTAGTCTGCCCGTTCGTCAACGACAACGTCGACGCTGCCGTACTGGAACGTCTCCACGCCGGTGGCACGCGCATGATCGCGCTACGCTCGGCGGGCTTCAATCACGTCGACCTGGCCGCGGCTGAACGTCTCGGCATAACGGTTGCACGGGTGCCGGCCTACTCGCCGCACGCGGTCGCCGAACATGCGGTCGGTCTGATTCTGGCGCTGAACCGGCGCTTGCCGCGCGCGGTCGCGCGCACCCGTGAAGGCGATTTCTCGCTGCATGGGCTGCTCGGCTTCGACCTGCATGGCAAGACCGTGGGGGTAATCGGCACCGGCATGATTGGCCGCGTGTTCGGACGCATCATGGCGGGCTTCGGCATGCAGGTGCTCGCTCATGACCCCGGTGCGCCGGCCGAGGATCTGCTCGCGCTCGGCGCGCGCTACGTGCCGCTCGACACCCTGCTCGCTGAAAGCGACGTTGTCAGCCTGCATTGTCCGCTGGTGCCGGGCACGTACCATCTGATCGACGGGCCCGCGCTCGCAAAGATGAAGCGTGGCGCGATGCTGATCAACACGGGGCGCGGCGGACTTGTCGAAAGCAATGCGCTGATCGGCGCGTTGAAAGATGGCCAGCTCGGCCATCTCGGGCTCGACGTGTACGAGGAAGAAGGCGGCCTCTTTTTCGAAGACCACTCGAACCTGCCGTTGCAGGACGACGTGCTGGCGCGTCTCTTGATGTTCCCGAACGTGATCGTCACCGCGCACCAGGCATTCTTCACGCGCGAGGCGATGAACGAGATCGCGCAGACCACGCTCGAGAACGTCGCGGCATGGCAGGCCGGCACGCCGCGCAACGTCGTGCAAGCGCGCGGCTAGCCAGACCTCCGCCCGCTACCCGCTACCCACACCACCGTTGATTGTGCAAGGGAGGGGACTCGAACCCCTACACCGGCCTCGCATCTGCTTTATCGGAGCGGGCTGTCGCCGGCCACCGCGTCCGAGGCGCCATCCACCGTGGTCGGGCGGATTACCGTGCGGGCGTCGTCCGCTGCGCCGCATATCTCGCGCAGCAAGGCCGCCTCGCGTTCGTGCACTTCTACCGGAAACCAGCGCGCGCCCGCATCGGCCAGATAGCGCGCGCGATGCTGTCCGTTGCGAAACGCCACCACGCCCTCGCGCTCAAGACCGAACCAGCCCAGCAGACCCGGCGCGCGACGCGTCGAGATCGTCACATACGGCATCTGCGGAATGCGCGGATTCTCCGGATCGAGAAACTCGCGAATGCCACGCACCTTGCCCGAATGCCATTCGGCGACCGGCTTCAACACGTAATCGGTGTTGTCGCGATCCGCGCATTCCAGCAACTTACGCGCGTCGACCATGACCACCTGATGGCGCGTGCCGTCCGTCACAAAGACGCGTTTCAGGCGCACATGGTCGTACCATGGATGTTCATGTTCATGCAGAGGGACGTTCCAGACCATCTCGGCACTGGCCGGCGCGGTTTCGGGCGATGAATTGGACAAGGGCAAAAGCAGGCTCGATAAGCTGGCAAAAAAACGCCAGCGCGTTAAAAGAGCGCTAACGCTACGAGCCGATTGTGAAAGATGCATGACAACCAACGGTATTAGTCGCACTGCATGAGCGCAGCACATGAACCTCCGGCATGAGCAGCCGGATGCGAACCTTTACGGACACTACGATGATAACCACGCAAAATCTAAATGAACATGTGTGCATCGAAGCCAATGAGGACACCGGCGTCGCCACTATCGTGCTCTCACGACCGGCGCGGCGCAATGCCGTCGACCGTCCTACTGCCGAAGCGCTCAGTGCCGCCTTCCTCCGCTACGAAGCGGAGCCGGCATGGCGCGCGGCCGTGCTGTTCGGTGCGGGCGGCACCTTCTGCGCCGGCGCGGATCTCACTGCGCTCGCGGATGAGGCCCGCCGCAATGAACTGCACGCCGACGGAAGCGGTCCCGGTCCAATGGGACCGACGCGCATGAGCTTCAGCAAACCGGTGATTGCCGCGATTGCCGGCTATGCGGTCGCGGGTGGTCTCGAACTGGCAGCGATGTGCGATCTGCGCGTCGTCGAAGACGACGCTGTGCTCGGCGTGTTCTGCCGACGTGTCGGAATTCCGCTAATCGATGGCGGTACGATCCGCTTGCCGCAACTGATCGGTCTGTCGCGAGCACTCGATCTGATCCTGACCGGCCGCGCGGTGAATGCGCAGGAAGCGCTCAGCATCGGTCTCGCCAACCGCGTCGTGCGCAAGGGCGAGGCACGCGCCGCGGCAGAACAGTTGGCCGCTGAACTCGCGGCCTTTCCGCAAGCGGCGCTGCTGGCGGACCGCCGCTCCGCATTGGAAAACAGCACGCTCGAGGATCTCGCTCTCGCCCTGCAACGCGAAGGCGCCGGCGGCTATCAGGCAGTATTCGACGAAGGCGTTACAGGGGCAGCGCGTTTTGCCGAAGGCGCAGGCCGTCACGGCAACACTTTCAAGTCAGACGAAAGCACGCCATAAAACAGCACCATTCCACGGGCGATGTGCAGTCGCGTGCACGCCCAATGCACGCTCCAAGGCGTGCTTTCAGCAAAAAACAACAGCCTGCTTGACGCTCAGCAAGGGTGTTTTGACTTAGGTAGAATCCCCTACTGTTTTCCCCTCGCATGGCGCATGCGTTCTCGCCCCGAAAAATGCGCGCCTGCCGCACGACGCTTCCCGTCGTGCTGATTCACGCTCCGTCACCATGCCTTTGCCCCTGCTCGCCCTTGCCGTCGCCGCCTTTGGAATCGGTACCACTGAATTCGTGATCATGGGGCTGCTGCCCGATGTCGCACGCGATCTGTCCGTGTCGATCCCGGCAGCCGGCATGCTGGTGTCGGCTTACGCGCTCGGCGTTACCATCGGCGCGCCGATCGTCGCGATCGCCGTGGCCAACATGCCGCGCAAGAAGGCGTTGATGAGCCTGATCGGCGTCTTCATCGTCGGTAATCTGCTGTGCGCGGTCGCGCCGGGCTACGCGGTGCTGATGGCCGCGCGCATCGTCACGGCGTTTTGCCATGGCGCGTTCTTCGGCATCGGTTCAGTGGTCGCGGCCGGTCTGGTCGCGCCGAACCGTCGCGCGCAGGCCATCGCGCTGATGTTCACCGGCTTGACGCTCGCCAACGTGCTCGGCGTGCCGCTCGGCACGGCGCTCGGTCAGGCGGTGGGCTGGCGCGCGACCTTCTGGGCCGTGACCGGCATCGGCATTCTCGCCGCGGGCGCGCTCGCCGTGTGCCTGCCGGCGAAGATCGAGATGCAGAAGGCGAGCCTTATCCACGAATTCAACGTGCTGAAGAACCCGCAAGTGTTGATGGTGCTCGGCATCAGCGTGCTCGCGTCGGCCAGCCTGTTTTCCACCTTCACCTACATCACGCCGATTCTCGAAGACGTGACCGGCTTCACGCCGCACGCGGTCACCTTCGTGCTGCTGCTATTCGGTCTCGGCTTGACGGTGGGCAGCACGCTCGGCGGCAAGCTCGCGGACTGGCGGCTGATGCCTTCGCTGGTCGCGTTTCTGCTGGCGATCGTCGTCATCCTGACTATCTTCGCCGGCACGATGCACGCCGAGATTCCGGCCATGATCACGATCTTCGTGTGGGGCATTCTGGCGTTCGCGATCGTGCCGCCGCTGCAAATGCTGATCGTCGACCGCGCGAGCCATGCGCCGAATCTGGCGTCGACTCTGAATCAAGGCGCGTTCAACCTCGGCAATGCAACGGGAGCGTGGCTCGGTGGCATGGCGATCGGCGCGGGTGCGCCGCTTACCACGTTGCCGTGGGTCGGCGTGGCGACCTCGATCGGTGCACTGGCGCTGACGCTGTGGTCGGTGTCGATCGACCGGCGCGCACAACGGATGGCCGTAGCCGGATAACCGAGGCACGCGCGCGCAGACTGCGCGGACGGCGTCAGCCAGGACAGGTTTCGTATCGCCGCCGCCGGCGAGCGGCGGGCATCACCTCGACAGCAAGCGAACGCGGCCCTCGACCGCGTTCATGCAATCCGCACACAGGTGCGAATGACTCGTGGCCGTAGTAGCATCTGGCCCGATGAAAGTCATCTTCACTCGCGATTTCCTCGCTTTGATCCTTAGTGTTGCCGTCGTCGGACTCGGCAGCGGCGCCACGCTTCCCCTCACTGCCCTCGCGCTGACGCAAGCCCGCTATGGCACCGACGTGGTCGGTCTACTCACCGCCGCGCAAGCGGGCGGCGGCCTGCTCGTCGTGCCGGTGGCCGCCTGGATCGCCGCGCGCTGCGGCGGCCGCCAGGTGATCGTCGGCGCGGTGCTGACGGTTGGGGCCGCCACCGCGCTGATGCAATTCACCTCGAACCTGTGGCTATGGGCCGCGTTGCGCGTACTCTGCGGCGCGGCGCTGATGCTGCTCTTCACGATCAGCGAAGCATGGGTCAACCAGCTCGCCGACGACGCCACCCGCGGCCGGGTCATCGCGATCTATGCGACCAACTTCACGCTATTTCAGATGTCGGGTCCCGTGCTGGTGAGCCAGATCGCCGACTTCACGCACTGGCGCTTCCTGATTTGCGGCGCGATCTTCCTGCTGGCCTTGCCCGCACTCGCCAGCATCCGCAAGACGCCGCAAGCGTCGAAGGATGAACACGCCGCGCACGGCAGCTGGCGCCATGTATTGCCGCAGATGCCGGCGCTCGTGATCGGTACGGGGTTTTTCGCGTTGTTCGATACGATCGCGCTGTCGCTGCTGCCGCTCTTCGCCATGTCGCACGGCATCACGAGCGAGGTGGCCGTGTTATTCGCGTCCGCCCTGCTGCTCGGCGACACGACGATGCAGTTTCCGATCGGCTGGCTCGCCGACCGGCTCGGCCGCGAACGCGTACATATCGGCTGCGGCGTGATCGTCGTTATATTGCTGCCGTTGCTTCCCTGGGCGATCCATATGCCGTGGCTGTGCTGGCCCTTGCTCTATGTGCTCGGCGCGGCGGCTGGGGCGATCTATACGCTGTCGCTGGTCGCGTGCGGCGAGCGGTTCCGCGGCGTCGCACTGGTGTCGGCAAGTTCGGTGGTGGGGGCGTCGTGGAGCGCGGCCAGTTTCGGTGGACCGCTTGTGGCCGGCGCGTTGATGAAGGGGGTTGGTAACGACGCGATGGTCGGTGTGCTGCTGGTTGCTGCGCTTGCGTTTCTTGCTGCGGTTTGGTGGGAAAAGCGACGTGCGCCCGCGCGTGCAATCGGCTGAGGGTACGGCTGCGCTGTTGTTGCGTTGAGGCGTCGAACCACCCTCGCCTCGGGATACGAAAACGGAGAAGCCTCGATGGCTTCCCCGTTTTGCATAGCGCTTCCTTCCGCGTGATTTCCGCGCTACCTCTGCTCTACTTCCGCGCCGGCAGAATCTCGCCAGCACACGTGCCGAAGCCCACACGATACCCATCGCCCTGGCACCATCCGGCGAGCGTCAGTTCGTCGCCGTCTTCGATAAACCCGCGTGTGCCGCCTTCCTTCAACTCCAACGGATTCTTGCCGTTCCAGGTGGACTCGAGGAGGCTGCCGCATGAGTCGGCGGTCGGGCCGCTGATCGTTCCCGAACCCATTAGATCGCCGACCCGTGTGTTGCAGCCCGATACCGTGTGATGCGCGAGCTGTTGCGCCATCGTCCAGTACATGTGCTTGAAGTTGGTCCGCGAGATCGTGGTGGGCTGCTTTGCCGTCTGCGGCCGCAGTGTCACTTCCAGCGAGATGTCGAACGCGTGCTTACCTTCGTGGCGCAAGTACCCCAGCGGCTGCGGCTCCTGCACGGGCTGCTCGACACGGAACGGTTCGAGTGCGTCAAGCGTCACGATCCACGGCGAGATCGTGGTTGCGAATGTCTTCGCGTTGAACGGGCCGAGCGGCACGTATTCCCATTGCTGAATGTCGCGCGCGCTCCAGTCGTTCAGCAACACCATGCCGAAGATGTGCGCTTCGGCATCGGCACAGGCAATCGGCTCGCCCAATGTATTGCCGCTGCCGATCACGAAACCCGTCTCCAATTCGATATCCAGCTTGCGGCATGCGCCGAATACCGGACGCTCCTGGTCCGGCAGTTTCAACTGGCCGTTAGGACGCCGCACGGGCGTGCCGCTCACGACCACCGATGACGCGCGTCCGTTGTAGCCGATCGGCATTTCGGACCAGTTCGGCAACAGCGCATTCTTCGGGTCGCGGAACATCGAGCCGACATTCGTCGCGTGCTCCTTCGACGAATAGAAATCCGTGTAACCCGGGATCTGCACCGGCAGATGCAGTTGCGCATCGGACTGACGCACCAGTGCTTTCGCACGCAAGGCGGAGTCGTCGCGCAAAGTCGCAGTGTCCCGCGCCAGCAGATTGCTCAACTGGATGCGCACACTGCGCCATGCATCGCGGCCAAGCGAGATGAAATCGTTGAGTGTGTCCTGCTCGAACGCCCGGTCTTTCGTTGCAGTGAATTGATCGGCAGAGGCGAGCGGAAGCTTGAGCAAGCCGGCGGACTTGAGAACGCTCAGATCGACGATCTCATCGCCAATCGCGACTCCCACGCGGCGCGCGTCATTGTTCTTATCGCTGAAAATACCGAACGGCAGATTCTGGATCGAAAAATCGTTAGTCGAATCGTTTGCCGACTCGACCCAGCTCTTACGCGACGGATCGAGCGTCGCCTGAAGATCGCTCAATGCGCTCATCGTTGCTCCGGGTTGAAGTGTTTCTTGAGACCTTGCCAGCACTCGTAGTAATGCGCCTGCAGTTGCGCGGTTTCGAGCGCGAAACGGGTCGGCTTGATCAGCGTGCGCGTTTCGAACATGAAGGCCATCGTGTCGCCCACTTTCTTCGGCGTGGATGTATCGCCATGCGACGCTTTCTCGAAGGTGTCCGCGTCCGGCCCATGACCCGACATGCAGTTATGCAGGCTCGCGCCGCCCGGCACAAAGCCTTCGGCCTTCGCGTCGTACACGCCATGCACAAGGCCCATGAATTCGCTCGCGACGTTGCGATGGAACCAGGGTGGGCGGAACGTATCTTCGGCCGCGAGCCAGCGCGGCGGGAAGATCACGAAGTCGATCGTGTCGACGCCCGGCGTATCGCTTTGCGATTGCAGCACGAGAAAGATCGACGGGTCCGGATGGTCGAAGCTGATCGAACCGATCGTGTTGAAGCGGCGCAGATCGTATTTGTACGGCGCGTAGTTGCCGTGCCACGCCACCACGTCGAGCGGCGAATGACCGATATCCGCGCGCCACAGGTTGCCGTTCATCTTGGCGACGAGTTCGAAGTCGCCTTCGCGGTCTTCGTAAGCAGCTTGCGGCGTGAGGAAATCGCGCGGATTGGCGAGGCCGTTCGAGCCGATCGGGCCGAGGTCCGGCAGACGCAGCAGCGCGCCGAAGTTCTCGCAGATATAGCCGCGCGCGGTACCGTCCGGCAGGCTCACCGCGAAGCGCACGCCGCGCGGAATCACTACGATCTCGAACGGCTCGACATCGAGTCGGCCCATTTCGGTGGCGATATGCAGACGGCCTTCCTGCGGCACGATCAGCAATTCGCCGTCGGCGTTGTAGAAGAAACGATCCTTCATCGAGCGGTTCGCTGCATACAGATGGATCGCGCAGCCGTTCATCGCTTCGGCTGCGCCGTTGCCCGCCATCGTTATCCAGCCATCGACGAAATCGGTCGGCTCGGTGGGCATCGGCAATGCGTCCCAGCGCAACTGGTTAGGCGGCGTTGGCGGCACCTCGGCGAAGTTGGCGACGAGCCGGTCCGAGGGCAGCAGCGTGAACGGCTTGTGAACCGCTGCCGGACGAATCCGGTACAGCCACGAACGGCGGTTATGTCCGCGCGGCGCGGTGAACGCGGTGCCCGACAGTTGCTCGGCGTACAAGCCATAGGCCGCGCGTTGCGGCGAATTGCGGCCTTCGGGCAGCGCGCCCGGCAAAGCCTCCGTAGCGAATTCGTTCGCGAATCCCGACTGATAGCCCGGCTCGATTTCGAGTCGCGAGCTGGCGGTATTCGGCGTGCGGGTTGAGGTATCCATACAAGGTTCTCCGTTGATACTTGATCTGTCGACGTGCGCTGTCTGTCTCAGGCCGTCTGGGGCTCTGACGGGCTGCCGCGTTGCCGCGTGGCAGCGGCCAGCGCGATCACCAGCAACGCGGAGCACAGCACCGGTACCGCAGCCGCATGAAACAACGATTCATTCGACCAGTTCAGCGCGATCAGTTGTCCACCGACCAGCGGCCCGATCACCGAGCCAATGCGGCCGATGCCGAGGCTCCAGCCGATCCCTGTGGAACGCAACGTGGTCGGATAAAAATGACCGGCCAGCGCGTTGACCGCCGGCTGTCCGCCGACCACGCAGAAGCCGCCCGCGAATACGACAAGCAACAGCCACGGCAGCGCATGCGCGACCGTTCCGATGGTGCCGACCGCCAGCGCCGCGCCCGCGAAACACACGAACAGCACACGCACAAAACCAAAGCGCTCAATGAACCAGCCGAGCAACAAGGTGCCCACCACGCCGCCCGTCTGCAATACCGTGCCGACGATCACCGCCGTGCTCGGCGAGTAACCGGCATCGCGCATCACGGTGGGCAGCCAGTTCGACAGGAAGTAAAGATCGATCAGGTTCATGAAGCTGATCGCCCACAAAATCAGCGTGACCGGGCCACGACCCGCGCGGAACAGTTCGGCGACGGGCGCGCCGCCGTTGCCCTTTTCACGCACAACGATACGTGTATTCGCGTCAATCGGTAGCGCCGGATTGAACTTCGCGAGCCAGCGCAACGCGCGATCGCTGCGCCCTTTGAGGACCAGAAACTGCAGCGACTCCGGCAATGCGGCCAGCATCGCGAACGCGAGCAGCAAAGGCACGGCGCCGCCCACCCAGAACACCGCGCGCCAGCCGTACGCTGGGATCAGCCCGGCGCTGATGAAACCACCCAAAGCCGCGCCCAGCGTGAAGCCGCACGACACCAGCATCATGCGCTTGACGCGATGCGCGGGGGTCGAGAATTCGCCGACCAGCGCCATCGCATTCGGCATGATGCAGCCGAGTCCGAGGCCCGTGATGAAGCGCAGCGTGATCAATGCGGGGATCGTCTCAACGAAGGGCGTGGCCAGCATCGATAGCGCGAAGAAAAACGTCGCGCCAATCAATACCGGGCGCCGGCCAATGCGGTCAGCCAGCACCGACAAGCCCAACGCACCCAGCAACATGCCGAACAGACTGGCGCTGAACACGGGCCCGAGCGCCGCCTTCGAGACATGCCATTCACCGATCACGCTCGGCGCGACGTAGCCCATCGCTTGCGCGTCGAAGCCGTCGATCACGAGGCATAGCCCGCATAGCGCGAGCAGCATCAACTGGAATGCCGGGTGATGCGTTTCGCCGAGCACGCGCTCGACTTCGATCACATTGGCGGCGGCCACGGCCGGTTTGGCGCTCATTGGGTCGTCTCCTCGTCCTGACTGGATTGTTTGGGTTTGGTCGCGGCGCGCGCCCGGTCGGTCCGCGGTCAGGGACCACGCCCTTTCCCGCAAAGGAGACACAAACACGCCCGCCATCGCAGCCGCGCTGCAATTTACGTATAGTAAAACGAATTACGTATAGTGAAATTAACGTATACCCTGGAAACTCGCCGCGAAATCCGCGGCGGCCTGTGCCGACAAGCGTTCGGCCGATAACGTTATGAGCATTTTGTTCAAGTGCGCGCGGCGCGGACTGCTACCATCAATGGATGCGGCAACCGAGTCGCGTTGCCGAGCGCCGAGTGCGCACCTATCGCCATCCATTCGCCTACATGATTCCGCCGACCATCCCCAACCTGATTGCACGCGCCGCCGATCACCCATTTCTCGGTGAACATCTGGTGATGGGGACCGGCGTGCATAGCGATGTCGCGCTGGCGCAGTTCGACGGCTTCGAGCTCGCCAGTGCCTATGAGCCGATCTTCGATATCAGCGTGCATGCGTTGGCGCAGTCGTTGTCGTCGGGCGCCGAGGGCGTGGATCGTTTCGGCGATGAGCTCGGGTTCCAGGCCGTCACGCAGCGCCTCGACGGCGCGCCCTTCGATGCCTTCGATCCCTTCGACCGTATTGCAGACGATCAGGAACTAGTCGCCCTCGACCGCATGTCACGCGCGCTGCACGCCATCAATTTCTTCGGCGCGCAACGGCACGGCTTGCTATTTCTGCGCGTGCACGAGCGCCTGCTCAAGAGCGTCAAGTACGACCATGGACGGCATTTTTCGAGCGTGCTGCTGTCGTTCGGACTGAACCCGTCGCGTGTGGTAATCGAGTTGCCGGCGTCCGCGGTCGCACATAAGACATTCCTCGGCTATCTGACCACGAGCTATCAGCGCTATGGCTTCAAGGTGGCGGGAAATCTTTCGAACGCGGGGCAGATTCTGTCGGTGTCAGAAACCGCGCGGCTCGACTTCATCAAGATGGATGCGGCGGTCGCATTGCGCGACGCGATGGTGAAGCCGCTGGTCGGCTATGCGAGCCGGCTGCGGGTTCCGCTGATCTTCAATCGGGTGATGGATGAGCCGCAGTTCCTCGCGCTGCAGCAGTACGACGTGCGCTTCGTGCAAGGGCCGTTATTCACGGCCCATTATCACGATCGGGCGGTGTGAGTATTTCTTGTGCTGACGCTGCGCGGCGCAGCGCGGCCCGGTGCTTCAGCCGGTATCGCCTAATCGCCGCGCCAATGCCTTCAGCCGCGGCGCGACGCTTTCCCGGAACACCTCCTCTCCCATCGAAGACGCCGGCCCGCTGCAACTGAGCACCAGCCAGCGGCCTTCGCGCGGCTCGCGAAACGGCACCGCGACCGCGTTCACGTCGTCATGCCAGGCGCGGAACGAATAGCAGCAGCGCTCCTGGGCGAAGGCTTCGATTTCCTTTTCGGCATCGGCCAGCAACGCAGCGCCCTCTTTGCCCGCTAATTTCTTGAGCTCGACCAGCAAGGCGGCGCGCACGTCCAATGGCTGCACCGCCAGATACGCGCGCCCCATCGAACTGGTCAGCATCGACAGTTTCGAGCCCGAGGCGAGTCCAAGCGTCAGCGCGGTTTCACTGCGGATCGTCTCGAGATAAATCATGTCGAGGCCGTCACGGCATCCAAGCGACACCGCCGCGCCCACTTCGCGCGCGAAAGTGCGCATGTGCGGACGCGCGAGTTCGAGCGTATCGGTGCCCGAGAGCAGCGCGAAACCGAGCGAGAGCACGCCGGCGTCCAGCGCATATTTGCCAAGTGTTTCGTCGAGCCGCAGATAGCCGAGCACGGTCAGCGTGTAGGCCAGACGGTTGACGGTCGCCTTCGGCAAGCCCGTGCGTTCGACGAAATCGCGATTGCCGAGCATGGTTTCGCCCGGCTTGAACGCGCGCAGCAAATCCAGCCCGCGAGCAAGGGCGACGACAAATTTGCGCTCGTCGAGCGGTTCGGAGAGAGTGGATATGGGCGTCATGTGGTGATACACTCGGGCGTGGTTTGCAAAACATTGTTTCGCATAGCGGAACTTAAGTCAAGCTCGAACACGTTTAACGAACACGTTCAAGTCAAGCAGGAAATCAGGAGATACGTCATGGCAGAGGCCGCGCAGTTTCACTGGGAAGACCCGTTGCTGCTGGATCAGCAGCTCACCGAAGACGAACGCATGGTGCGCGACGCCGCCGCCGCGTACTCGCAGGACAAGCTGCAGCCCCGCGTGCTCGAAGCGTTCCGTCACGAGAAGACCGACATCGAGATCTTCCGCGAGATGGGCGAACTCGGCCTGCTCGGCCCGACGATTCCCGAGCAATACGGCGGCCCTGGTTTGAACTACGTGGCGTATGGTCTGATCGCGCGTGAAGTGGAGCGCGTCGATTCCGGCTACCGGTCGATGATGTCGGTGCAGTCGTCGCTCGTTATGGTCCCGATCTACGAATTCGGCTCGGAAGCGCAAAAGCAGAAGTACCTGCCGAAGCTCGCCACCGGCGAATGGATAGGCTGCTTCGGCCTGACCGAACCGAACCACGGCTCCGATCCCGGCAGCATGATTACGCGGGCGAAGAAGGTGGACGGCGGCTATTTGCTGTCGGGCGCGAAGATGTGGATCACCAATTCGCCGATCGCCGACGTGTTCGTTGTGTGGGCCAAGCTCGAAGAGGACGGCAAGGATTCGATCCGCGGCTTCATTCTCGAGAAGGGGTGGAAGGGGCTGTCGGCGCCGACCATCCATAGCAAGGTGGGTCTGCGTGCGTCGATCACCGGCGAGATCGTGCTCGACGACGTGTTCGTGCCGGAGGAAAACCGCTTCCCCGAAGTCAGTGGCTTGCGCGGCCCGTTCACCTGCCTGAATTCGGCGCGCTACGGTATTGCCTGGGGCGCGCTCGGCGCGGCGGAAGCGTGCTGGCACACGGCGCGTCAGTACGTGCTGGATCGCAAACAGTTCGGCCGGCCGCTTGCCGCCAACCAGTTGATCCAGAAAAAACTCGCCGACATGCAAACCGAAATCACGCTCGGCCTGCAAGGCGTGCTGCGTCTCGGCCGCATGAAAGATGAAGGCACGGCTGCCGTCGAAATTACGTCGATCATGAAACGCAATTCGTGCGGCAAGGCGCTGGACATCGCACGGCTCGCGCGCGACATGCTCGGCGGCAACGGGATCTCGGACGAGTTCGGCATCGCGCGTCATCTGGTCAATCTGGAAGTCGTGAACACCTATGAAGGTACGCACGACATTCACGCGCTGATTCTCGGGCGCGCGCAGACGGGGATTCAGGCGTTTTTCTGATGCATTAAGCTGAGTGCTTCGATGGCGGCGTTTCGTGCTGGCCGCTGAACGGAAGATCGAACAGTAGAAAAGGAAAGGCCGGTTCTTTTGAACCGGCCTTTTTTCGTTGCGCCGCCGCGTTACAGCTAGCGGTGCGTTTCGTGACGCGTCAGCCGCTTACTTGTTCGGCTGCGGTGTCAGACGCAGATACGGGCGCAGGGCCTTGTAGCCCTTCGGGAATTTCTGCTTGATGACTTCTTCGTCTTTCAACGACGGCACGATCACCACATCGTCGCCCTGCTTCCAGTTGCCAGGCGTTGCGACTGAGTGGCTGTCGGTGAGTTGCAGCGAGTCGATCACGCGCAGCACTTCGTCGAAGTTGCGCCCGGTGCTGGCCGGGTAGGTAATGGTCAAACGCACTTTCTTTTTCGGATCGATCACGAACAGCGATCGGACCGTGAAGGTCTCACTGGCGTTCGGGTGGATCATGTCGTAAAGCTCAGCAACCTTGCGATCGCCGTCGGCGAGAATCGGGAAGCCGACACTGGCGGCTTGCGTCTCGTTGATGTCCTTGATCCATTCCTTGTGCGACTCGGCGCTGTCGACCGACAATGCAATCGTCTTCACATTGCGCTTCTCGAATTCGTCGGCCAGCTTCGCCGTCAGACCCAGTTCGGTCGTGCAAACCGGCGTGAAGTCAGCGGGGTGCGAAAACAGCACACCCCAACTGTCGCCCAGCCAGTCGTGGAACTTGATGCGGCCGACACTCGACTCCTGCTCGAAATCCGGTGCGATATCGCCAAGACGTAGACTCATATTGCAGCTCCTTGATTGTATTCGGACATTCCGCGCGAGCATTCGCTCGCGACGCGCAGCAAAAATACAGCATACGGGAGTGACAGTGAACAACTAACCAACATCGCGTCACTACTTTATGCGTTTTTGTAATTTTCACCGATTTAGTGGAAACTTTGCGGGACAGATCAACTCCATCTTATGCAAACTTCGCAACCCTGTGCCGCACAGGGTGGAGTTTTTAAGGTCTTGCTTCAACCAGGAACGGTTCGTGCGATTGTTCATGAATCGAGCGCTGCGCTCGCCAGCAGCCGTTTCTTTGGTTACGATTCACGCGTGGCGTGAGACGAAGGGGAGCTGTCAATGTCGGAAGTCAACAAGGAGAGATTGATGTCGGATATCAAAACCGTCCTCGCGGACGCTGAAGATTTGCTGAAACAGGCCGCGAGCGCAACTGGCGAGCGCGCTTCGGAACTGCGTGAAACGGCGCTTACGCGCCTGAAGCAGGCTAAGGAAAAGGCGGCTGACGTGCAGGTCGTGGTGGTCGAGAAAGGCAAGAAGGCCGCACGCGCCACCGACGACTACGTGCATGAGCATCCGTGGGCATCCATCGGCATCGCCGCGGGCGCCGGCGTATTGCTCGGGCTGTTGATCAACCGCAAGTAACACTGGTGAGGCTGCCGGGGCGAATCCGCCTCCGGCACATCAGCGAATCGAGTTGACCGGCGCACGTTTGGCCGGTCCGCTTCTTTTGGCGCGCTCGTTTTCACGCGCCGGTTAAGCATTCACGCGCAACGCCCAGAGCCATGACGATCGAAACACAATCGCAGCACGGCGAACATAGTCCGTTGCGCCGTATCATCGGATCCGTGTTTGCTATTTTGCAGACACGGCTTGAACTGGTCGGCATCGAACTCGCCGAAGAAAAAGACCGTCTGCTCGGCGTGCTGTTCCTCGGCCTCGCGGCCATGATGCTCGCGACGATGGCCTTGATCGCATTGACGGCGCTGATCGCCATCGCATTCTGGGACACCTACCGGTGGCAAGCGCTCGCCGGCATCACGGTGGTTTATGCCGTCGCAGGAATAGCCTGTGCACTAAAAGCGCGCAGTGGTTTGCGCAATGCTCCCATGGTGTTCGAAGCCACGCTTGCCGAGTTCGAAAAAGACCGCGACGTGTTCCGCAAACCGTGACGCAGCAGGCATAACAATGGGCTCATGGGCGGATGTCAACTGCCCTGCGCCTTCGAAGAGACTTCGCCAATACCTCGAGCGATTTGCAGCACAGTTTTACTGCCCCACCTCCACTGCCGCCGACACGCCATGAGCCAAACCCATTCCGATACCGCATTCCGCAACAAACGCCACCAGGTCAGAGATCTGAGTGCGCCGCACCTGCGAGCGCTACGCAAGGAACTGCTGCTGGTACGCGCGGATGTCGAGCGCATGGAACTCGCTCAGGCAACCATCGAATTGCGGCAGGCAGTCACGCATTTCAGCTGGCTCAAATTCATTCTGCCGGGCTTCGGCGGCATGCGCGTGGGCCGCGGATCGAAGGCGGGCTTCCTCAACGCGGGGAGCATAGGCGCGCTTCTCAAACAGTATCCGCTAGTCAGTTCGATCGCTTCGCTGGTGTTGGCGAAGCCGCTGCGCGCGACCATTGCAGCAGGTGCAAAACCCGCACTCAAATGGGGCAGCCTTGCACTTGCCGGCTGGGAAGCGTATCGAATCTGGAAGCAGATAAAGAGTGATTCCGCCGCGTCTGCCGATGACAAGAAAGAGACGGTTGATAGCGGGTACTGAAGCGCGGGGATAGTCGACCGGTTCCTGCGTGGGGCTTGCAGCAGTAGCGTGTCGCTTGGCCCTGCGGTTCGCAGGCACTAGAACGCCTCGACTCGCCAACCCTCGTTCTGCAGTAAGGGTCCCTAGCTTGTATTCCAGCACTCGCCGCTTGCCGGTGCTGTGCCGTTTGTTCCACTTCTATTGCCTCGCAGCCCTGTCGCATCCAGCGTGAAGGTGCCGCAGGCGTCGTCTCGCATAGGGCCGGCTTCGGCCGGCACGGCCTCTACCGAATAACCACCGTTTGCATCGTCTGCCGGCAGCACTTGCAACCGGTAGATCGGTGTGCCGAACTGGGGAGCCTGATCCAGGCCCATCGGCAATGTCGCGGGGCCGTCGCTTGCCGATCCCTCGACGAATTGCGCCGCGCGATAAAGGGCTGACGCAGCGTCGACCCGATGTGCTCGCGCGACATGGCTCCGATACGAGGGCACGGCAAACGCAAGCAGCGTGGCGGCTATTGCCAGCGCGATCATCAGTTCCAGTAGCGTGAATGCGGATGTGTGCGGTCTCGCCATAAACCTCCCGTCAAAATGGGTGTGCGGCAACGCGACGCCAATGGCGCTCGATCTGCTCGCCTGTGATCACGAGCTCCATCTGCAACCACACCTGCGACTCTCCGGTCCGGCCGAAGCCACGC
Source organism: Paraburkholderia aspalathi (assembly GCF_905220735.1). NCBI lineage: Bacteria > Pseudomonadati > Pseudomonadota > Betaproteobacteria > Burkholderiales > Burkholderiaceae > Paraburkholderia > Paraburkholderia aspalathi. Next base: position 336,044 of record NZ_CAJNBA010000005.1, on the reverse strand, counting down.
GAAGTCAGCAAATAAGCTCGGGCATCGGTGCGAGTGCCCAGACGCCACGCTTCGATCAAACATTGCGGCGCTCGCAGCGATCCGGGCCATTGTGCGACGGGCGTGACGGCGCCGGCTTCAAAGGCGGCTTCGTGCGTCCATTGCATCGGCTCGCCGGGTGGAAGCGACGCCACCGGTTGCGGCTCGAAAGCTGCCGCGGCGACGACGCTCCGGGCGCATAAGGTCAGCGCCGAGTCCGCGGCATGAAATGCCTGCAAATAGTCGCGCACGTTGCTGGCGCCGCGCGCCGCTGCAAGCGATGTCTCAAACCAGGCCGCGGAGGTGGTCAACATCATCGCGGAAATCAGCAAAACGATCGGCAGGACAGTGCCGCTATTGAGAACGCGTGAGCGACGACCCGTGCAGGTAAGACGCGTCAAATGTTGCGACGACGCGCGGCGGTGCGTTGGATTGCAAAGTCTTTCCGTCACAGGAGATCCTCCGCGTGATTACGTATCGCCACCCGCCGCCAGAAAGCCTGCCGCGCCCGCATGTCGGCGCCAAGCACGCTCGCACCTTCGCAATCTACATAGCGCATACGCCGTCCTTGCGGCGCTCCCCGGACGAGCACGCAGAGATCGACCGCGACGATCTTTGCCCATTGACTGTCCGTCACCGCCGATGCATCTACTGCGGCCAGCCCACCGGCCAGCCAGTACCTGAATCGCACTCGCTCGACGCCTTCGACCAAGGGTTGCGCGGACCCTGCCTTTCCGTTGCCTTCGCAGTAAAGCTCCGGCTCACCTGTCGACGCGCTGACTCTCGCGAAGTATCGGTTGACCACCAATACGCCCTGGTCGCCGAGTGCCGCGTTGTTGTTCGTTACAGCCTGGCCGAGACAGTCGGTCGTTTGGCCGGTCGCTGACGGCCACGTCGAAACGGCGTCCCCGACATAACGGACCACGATGCCATCCGAGCGACCCGGCAACGCCTCGCAGGCGACGCTGTCGTCCGCGCCGGTCGGGCGACCGCCAGAACAACCGAACAACGGCGGTGGACTATTGAACCTCACGACGTCCGCGGGCACGAAGCCGGCCATTTGAATTTGCTGGCCCATCAGCGTAAGCGCGCTCAGGCCGGCTTCGCGGATCCGCATCGCATCGCCCGCGCGCTCGAACACGTTACGCTGCGTTGTATAAAGCGCGACCGCGCCGGCGGTCACCACCAACCCCAACGCAATTGCGATCACGAACTCGACGAGCGTATGCCCACGCGCGGTAGCCATACGTCGTGTCATTTTGCGAACGCCAGCACAACGCATGAGGAGCCCGCTGGAACATCCACCCCACCGCACGACTCGGGCTTGTCGATGACATCGCCGGCGCGTGGCGTGTCACGCAGGGTCGCCCACGTAACGCGTGCGGCAGATACACCGCCACTCTCGCCTACCGAAGCCTCACCATGCGGCAACAAGACCGTTGCACGCGCGCTCCATTGCCTGATCGCAGAATCGCCTGCCGAAGGCTCGCGCATTGCTTCGACAACGGAATCGGCTATCCATGCTGCGTGCTCGCGCATTGCCATCGCACGGGCTTCGCGCGCAGTCCACAATTGACCGGCGATCAACCCGAGCGCTGTCACTGCCATCAAGGCAACGGCCAGCATCACTTCGATCAGCGAACTACCCCTATGCCTCGTTGAGCGCGTTGCTGCGCGGTTGCGCACCCGTAAGTTGGACGGATATCGGCTCACGACGCCGCTCCACACGCGCCCTCGACAATCCGCGCGCGCCCGCCCGCCGCGATGCGGATGCAGCGCCGCCACTTGTCGCCTTGCGTCGCGTTCGACGGCACGCGCGGCGCGATCTCAAAGCTGCGAAAGGTGCCGATCAGCTGCCCCGCCGGTGGCGTAAATGTGAGATTTATCTGCGTCCCGGTGATGCTGACTGCTGCGAGCAAAGGGTGCGCGCGCAGCAGTGAGAGCGTGCCACCGCGTTCGGCCAATACGGCCCAGCCACACGACCAGTCCGTGACGCCGTTGCCACAAGCTTGCCCTGCGGCAAGACAACGCCGTGCCGCGTCGATCCGGCATACGGTGACGCGAGCACCGCGGCGCAATGCCTCGCTGCGCGCATAGGCGAGCGTTGAGGCAAGCGCTTTCGCACGTGCGTCAACCTGGTCCCGCAGGTGCCATGCAACGAACGACGGTGTCGCCATCACCGCGACTATCGCCAGCAGCGCGACAACAGCCAGTGTTTCGACAAGCGTAAAGCCGCGGCGCGGCCGCAAACAGACTGCATCCCATTTCATCTGCATCCCTGATCGTTTCAAAGCACGCAGCCAATCTAGCGATTCGCAAGCGGGTCAACAATCGGCCGAATGGCCAGGTGGCACTCAGACGCTATCCCGCGCAAAAATGCACGCGTGACGAACCATAACGGGAGCGGAGATGCAGATGCGCGAACCTACGCAGCGGAAAACAGAACCTGGCGCGCAACTTCAGGCGCGACAGAAATCAGCGCTTGCGGGACGGCTTGGGAGGAGAGGAGGCGCGGCGAAATTCCTCGATCACGTCCTCGAATTCGGAGACGTCTTCGAAGCGCCGGTAGACAGAGGCGAAACGAACATAGGCAATCGTGTCGAGCGCACGCAACTCGTTCATCACGAGTTCGCCGAGGCGCTCGCTGCGCACCTCGCGCTCGCCGCTGCCGAGCAGTTGATACTCGATGCGGGCGACTGCCGCATCGATCGCGTCCGCTGCCACTGGCCGCTTACGCAGCGCCAGTTGCATGCTTGCGACGATCTTGCGGCGATCGAATTCCGTGCGGCTGCCGTCCTTCTTGACGACCGACGGCAACGCCAGCTCAACCCGCTCATACGTCGTGAAACGTTTGTCGCAGGCCGGGCAGCGGCGGCGCCGGCGAATCGTCGCGCCGTCTTCGGATACGCGGGAATCCACAACTTGCGTATCGGCGTGACGGCAGAAGGGGCAGTGCATGGCGGCTTAGCGGTAAACCGGGAAGCGCTGGGTCAGCTCGGCGACTTGCGCGCGCACACGTTCGATCGTGGCTGCGTCTTCCGGGTTGTCCAGCACGTCGGCGATCAGGTTACCTACCTGCTCCGCTTCCTTCACGCCAAAGCCACGCGTGGTCATGGCCGGCGAGCCGAGACGCACACCGCTCGTAACGAACGGCTTTTCCGGGTCGTTCGGAATCGCGTTCTTGTTGACCGTGATGTGTGCCGCGCCGAGCGCCGCTTCCGCTGCTTTGCCGGTGATTTTCTTCGCGCGCAGGTCGACCAGCATCACATGGCTTTCAGTGCGACCGGAGACGATGCGCAGCCCGCGCTTGACCAGCGTTTCCGCCAGCACGCGCGCGTTCTCGACGACCTGTTGCTGATACGCCTTGAACTCCGGCGACAGCGCTTCCTTGAACGCGACGGCCTTACCGGCGATCACGTGCATCAGCGGACCACCTTGAATGCCCGGGAAAATTGCCGAATTGATCTGCTTTTCGAACTCGGCCTTCATCAGGATCACGCCGCCGCGCGGGCCGCGCAGGCTCTTGTGCGTGGTGGTGGTGACGAAATCAGCGTGCGGCACCGGGTTCGGGTAGACGCCAGCGGCGACGAGGCCGGCATAGTGCGCCATGTCGACCATGAAATACGCGCCGACCGACTTGGCGATCTTCGACATCCGTTCAAAGTCGATGCGCAGCGAAAACGCCGACGCGCCGGCCACGATCAGCTTCGGCTTGTGTTCCTGAGCCAGTTTCTCAGCAGCGTCGTAGTCGATGTCTTCGGCTTCGTTGAGGCCATAGCTCACCACGTTGAACCACTTGCCCGACATGTTGACCGGCGAACCATGCGTGAGGTGACCGCCGTGCGCGAGGCTCATGCCCATGATCGTGTCACCCGGCTTGAGCATGGCGAAGAACACGCCCTGGTTCGCCTGCGAACCGGAGTTCGGCTGCACGTTGGCGGCGTCGGCGCCGAACAGTTGCTTAACGCGGTCGATCGCCAGCTGCTCGGCGACGTCCACGAACTCGCAACCGCCGTAGTAACGCTTGCCCGGATACCCTTCGGCGTACTTGTTGGTGAGTTGCGAGCCTTGCGCAGCCATCACGGCCGGACTCGTGTAGTTTTCCGACGCGATCAGTTCGATGTGCTCTTCCTGACGGCGGTTTTCCTGCTCGATGACCTTCCAGAGTTCAGGATCGACGTTGGCGATGGTGCTTTGGGCTCTATCAAACATACGGATTCCGTTGAGTGTGTGCAGGTTGACCGGATCGTGCGCCGAATCTTGCGTAGAGGGTACGCAGCGCTGCTGGCGGCTGGGCCAGCCCTGACGTGGCGGATGGAGAGTCGCCGCACACGCGAGGCAGGACAGCCACCGTCAGCGCAGATCAATGCGCGCGGATCACGGCTGCCCAGGCGAACGGCAAAACGGCTCCCTGCGCTTCACGGTGGGTTGCTCCACCTTGAACCCGATTGCTCGAATCGGTTCTATCGCCAGTCACGCAGGGATGAGCGCGTTAGTTTATTGGAAGAGGATCGAATAGGCAACCGGCTTCCTGCCGGGCCCGCGGATGCTCGCGAAGCCGGTCCTGGCGCCGCTGCGAGCGGCGCACAAACGTCTGATGAAAGCGCGCCCGGAAGCCGCTCCGCGTCATTGCCGCAGCCACTCGTGCGACTGGTTCATCCTTGCCGCAGCGCCGCATTGGAAGTAGGCTTGGGGCCTTTCTCTCCTACCAACCAGGGAACTGCAATGATCGTGTTCGTCACCGGAGCGTCCGCAGGATTTGGCGCCGCTATCGCTCGTGCTTTTGTCAAGGGCGGCCATCGTGTCGTCGCCACCGCGCGCCGCAAGGACCGCCTGCAGGCACTCGCCGACGAACTCGGCGATGCCCTTCTGCCGTATGAACTCGACGTGCGCGACCGCGCCGCCGTCGAGGCCGTGCCGGCCTCGCTGCCCGCCGATTTCGCCGCACTCGACGTGCTCGTCAATAACGCCGGCCTCGCGCTCGGCATCGAACCGGCGCAAAGAGCGAGTCTGGACGAGTGGAACACCATGATCGAGACCAACTGCACAGGCCTCGTGCAGGTCACGCATGCGCTCCTGCCCGGCATGGTGGAGCGCAACCGCGGGCACATTTTCAATCTGGGCTCGGCGGCCGGCAGTTGGCCTTACGCGGGCGGCAACGTGTACGGCGCAACCAAGGCGTTCGTGCGCCAGTTCAGCCTGAATCTGCGGGCCGATCTGGCCGGCACGGCACTGCGCGTGACGGACATCGAGCCGGGCCTGTGCGGCGGCACCGAGTTCTCGAACGTGCGTTTCCGCGGCAACGACGAAAAAGCGGCCAAGATGTACGAGAACGTACAACCGCTGACACCCGAAGATATCGCCGACTCGATCTACTGGATCGCCACGCGTCCCGCTCACGTCAACATCAACACGATCGAGCTGATGCCGGTGGCCCAATCCTTCTCCGCTTTGTCCGTTCATCGCGGCTGAAATCCCGGCTGAGGCCCGCCAGACGGGGCGCACATCTTGAAACAGACCTCGGGGTGTGCGTTCCGGTAAAATGCGCCGCATGAATATGTCGACCAGCCAGCCCGGCACGGAAATCGGCTTCACGTGGCCAATCCGCGTGTACTACGAAGATACCGACGCCGGCGGCATCGTGTTTTACGCGAATTATCTGAAGTTTTTCGAACGTGCGCGCACCGAATGGCTACGCGCGTGCGGCGTCGACCAGAACCGTCTCGCCGGCGAATCGGGCGCAATTTTCATCGTGCGCAGCACCGCAGTCGACTATCGGGCACCGGCCCGGCTCGACGATGTCGTCAAAGTGGTGAGCCGAATCGAACGTCTTGGCCGCGCGTCGGTCGATTTTGCGCAGGAAGCGTGGCGGGACGGCACGCTGCTTGCTACCGGTTCCATCCGGGTCGGCTGCGTCGAGCGCATTGCGCTGCGGCCGGTCGCGATTCCTCCGCCGGTTCTCGCGGCTTTGCGGCGTGGGCCGGGCGTGAACGACGGTGGCATGTCAACGGACAACGACTGAACCCCGTTGTTACGGGGCCAGTGAACTCGTATCGATCAAGCAACACAAAGCATGGTTCGGCTTGCAATATCGCCGATGCTTCCGTTTTGCTCACGGCAAGCTTCGAGTGACCTTGCAGCCGGACGCCCCCTTCCGGGACGTTAAAACGAACCTTTATGAACACTACACAAGATCTGTCGATCGTTTCTCTCGTACTCAATGCGAGCCTGCTGGCGCAGGCCGTCATGGCGCTGCTGCTTCTGCTGTCGCTGTTGTCGTGGACTTTCATCTTCCGCAAGTGGTTTGCGATCCGCCGGGCGCGCGCGCAAACTGAACGCTTCGAACGCGATTTCTGGTCGGGCGGCGACCTGCAGGCGCTCTATCAGAGCGCCGCGAACAACCGCCACACGATCGGCGCACTGGAGCGGATTTTCGAGTCCGGCATGCGCGAATTCCTGAAGGGCAAGGAAAAGCGCTTGAACGATTCGGGCGCGATTCTCGATGGCGCACGCCGCGCCATGCGCGCCGCGTTCCAGCGTGAAATGGACGTGCTCGAGGCAAATCTGGCATTTCTCGCGTCGGTCGGTTCGGTCAGCCCGTATATCGGTCTGTTCGGCACGGTGTGGGGGATCATGAATGCGTTCCGCGGCCTCGCCAACGTCCAGCAGGCTACGCTTGCGAACGTAGCTCCAGGCATTGCCGAAGCGCTGACCGCTACCGCAATCGGCCTGTTCGCGGCGATTCCGGCCGTGGTCGCCTACAACCGCTACGCACACGACATCGACCGTCTGGCGATCCGCTTCGAGACCTTCATCGAAGAGTTCTCGAACATTTTGCAGCGTCAGGCACAGTAAGGAGTCCACGATGGCAGGCTCTTCCTCCAGCATGCGCGGCTCCCGTCAGCGCCGCGCGATGGCCGACATCAATGTCGTGCCGTACATCGACGTGATGCTCGTGCTACTCGTGATCTTCATGGTGACCGCGCCGCTCGTCGCCCCGTCGATCGTCAATCTGCCGACCGTCGGCGGCTCCGCGCCTCAGCAGCAGACCCCGCCGGTGATCGTCAATATTCGCGCGGACGGCAATATGAGCGTCAAATACAAGGACGACGCGGGCGCGCAGCAGCAGGAAGACATGACCAAGGCCGATCTGCACGGCTTTATCGCGGACCGCGCGCAGTCGCACCCTGACCAGCCTGTCGTGATCGCCGCCGACAAGACCGTGAAGTACGAAGTCGTGATGAACGTGATGTCCGAGTTGAAGGCTCAGGGTGTCAAGCGCGTTGGATTGCTCGTCAAATCACAATGATCCGCAAGAATTCCGAATACCCGCTTCAGCCGCCGCGTGAACGCGGCACCTGGCGAGCCTTTGTGTTCGCCCTGGTGATGCACGCGCTGCTCGGTTTCTTCCTGTATCACGGCATTCAATGGCAGAACAGCACGCCTGAAGGCGCGGAAGCAGAACTGTGGACCGAGGTGCCGGATTCGGCTATTCCGCGCCCGCCCCCACCGCCACCCGTTCCTGTCGCCCCTGCCCCGCCGCTGCCGGATGAACAGGCCGACATCGCGCTGCAGGAAAAGAAACGCCAGCAGCAGGAAGCGGCCCGTCAGGCGCAACTGGCCGAGCAACTGCGTCAGCAGAAGCTGCAAGCCCAGCAGGAAGCCGAGGCGAAGCGCCAGCAGCAACTGGCAGCCGATCAGGCTGCGCAAAAAGCCGCGGCGGCCAAGCAGAAACAGTTGCAACAACAGCAACAGCAGCAGGCCGACAAGCTGAAACAGCAGCAATTGGCCGATCAGCAAAAGCAGCAGCAGGAACAGCAGAAACAGGCCGACGCAGAGGCGCAGAAGAAGGCTGATGCGCAGAAAGCGGCGAAGGCCAAGGCTCAGGCCGATGCAGCGGCACAAGCCAAGAAGCTTGACGCGGAACGTCGTGCGCGGCTGGCCCAGATGCAAGGTTCGGCGGGCGCTCCTGGCTCGACCGGCAATGGACTTGCGAAGAGCGGCACGGGTAGCGGCTCGGGTGGCACGGCGACATCGCCGGGTTACGCGGACAAGGTGCGCCGTGTGGTGCGTCCGAACATCTCGTGGGGTGGCGAAACGGAAGGTCTGGAGACAGTCATCTCCGTGCGCTGCTCGCCGACAGGCACGCTGTTGGACGCGCAGATCGCGCACAGCAGCGGTAACTCGGCGTGGGACGATGCGGCACTGCGGGCCGTCCAGCGTTCCAATCCGATGCCTCAGGACATCGACGGGAAGACGCCGACCAGCTTCAAGATTACGTTGCGCCCAGCAGGTTGATTGCAACAGTTTGACAGTCAGTTGACAGCAGACGCCGCGCCCCGCCCAGCGCGGCGCGCCCGGGAACGAATTAGATGTTTTCGGGTCTCTCTGCTGTCATGAAGTGTTAGTAAAACCGTTTTTGGGGAAACCATTCAGCATGAGTTTGATGACCAAGCTAGGCCTGCGGACACTTGTAGCATCGTGTTTGATCGCCGTCGGCGGCGCCGCCCACGCACAACTCAACGTCCTCGTGACAGGCGTCGGGTCCACCCAGTTTCCAATCGCAACGGCGAATTTCGCCAATGAAGCGAACTCGCCGCAGCAGGTCAGTACGATCGTGCGTCAGGATCTGCAACGCAGCGGCAAATTCACGAATATCGACGCGGGCAGCACGCCCGTCGCAGAAACCGATTCCGTCGACCTCGGCAGCTGGAAGGCCAAGGGCGCCAACGCGTTCGTGTCGGGCAGCGTGAACCGCTTGCCGAACGGCCAGTACGAAGTGCGCTTCAAGCTGTACGACACCGTCAAGGGCGAAAGCCTGGGTGGCCTCGTGCTGGTGAGCCCGGAAAGCGGCTTGCGCATGAGTGCGCACAAAGTCGCGGACTATATCTACGCGAAACTGATGGGCGGCCGCGGCGTGTTCGCCACGCGCCTCTCGTACGTCATCAAGACCGGTGGCCGTTATCAGTTGCAGATCTCCGATTCGGACGGCCAGGACGCGCACATCGCGCTGTCGAGCCCCGAGCCGATCATCTCGCCGGCATGGTCGCCTGACGGCACCAAGGTCGCTTACGTTTCGTTCGAAAAGAAGAAGCCGATCGTCTACATCCACGACCTGCCTACGGGCCGGCGCGTGGTCGTATCGGACCAGAAGGGTAACAACAGTGCGCCGGCATGGTCGCCAGATGGCCGCACGCTGGCCGTCGCGCTCTCACGCACCGGCAACACACAGATTTTCGCCGTCAATGCAGACGGCAGCGGCCTGCGGCGCCTGACGCAAGGCAGTTCGATCGACACCGAACCGTGCTTCTCTCCTGACGGCCAGTCGATCTATTTCACCAGCGACCGCGGCGGTCAACCGCAGATCTACAAGATGTCGGCCCAAGGAGAAAACGCCGGCGCCGCGCAACGCGTGACCTTCACGGGCAGCTACAACACCAGCCCGCGCGTGAGCCCGGACGGCAAGCAACTCGCCTATATCTCGCGCGTCGGCGGCGGCTTCAAGCTGTATATCCAGGACCTGCAAGGCAACACGGCAACGGGCCTGACGGACACCACACACGACGAATCGCCGAGCTTCGCGGCGAACGGTCAGTACATTCTTTACGCCACAGAGGTGAACGGCCGTGGCGTGTTGGCCGCAGTATCGACCGACGGTCGCACTCGGCAGGTCCTGTCCGTTCAGGGTGGCAGCGTACGCGAGCCATCCTGGGGCCCGTTTATGCAGTAACGTTCATGCAACAACACAAGGAGAGTAACAAAATGATGTCAAAACTTCGTTTCGCATTTGCCGTATTGATGGTCGGTGCGCTGGCCGCATGTCACTCGGGCGTCAAGCTCGACGAAAACGCTAACAAGGGTGGCGCAGTTTCGACGCAACCGAATCCGACCGATGTCGCTCAGGTCAACGTCGATCCGCTGAACGATCCGAACAGCCCGCTCGCCAAGCGCAGCATCTACTTCGACTTCGACAGCTACTCGGTCAAGGACGACTATCAATCGCTGCTGCAACAACACGCGCAATACCTGAAGAGCCATCCGCAACGTCACGTCCTGATCCAGGGCAACACCGACGAACGCGGCACCAGCGAATACAACCTGGCACTCGGCCAGAAGCGTGCAGAAGCGGTTCGCCGTTCGCTGTCGCTGATGGGCGTGACGGACTCGCAAATGGAAGCCGTGAGCCTCGGCAAGGAAAAGCCGCAAGCTACCGGTCATGACGAATCGTCGTGGGCACAAAACCGCCGCGCCGACCTCGTGTACCAACAGTAAGTAACAGGTGATGAGCCGAATGACGCATCGTTTCTCCTGGCTGCGGTTTGCCGCAGCGGCCTGCGTCGCGGGCACGGCCTTCGCGGCTGTGCCCGCGCATGCAGGCATCTTCGACGACGATCAGGCCCGTCAGGCCATTCTCGATCTGCGCTCGAAGACCGATAGCCTGTCGAGCCAGCTGTCGGCCGCACAACGCACGATCCTCGATCAGTCCAACCGCCTCGATCAGCTGAATCAGCAGGTCGCGACGTTGCGTGGGCAGAACGAAGATATGGGCAACCAACTCACCACGCTGCAAAAACAGCAGAAGGACTACTACACCGACCTGGACACGCGCCTGAAGAAATTCGAGCCGCAGCAACAGACGGTGGACGGCGTCCAGGGTGAGGTGCAGCCGGGTGAAACCGATTCGTTCAACGCGGCTTCACAGCAGTTCCGCAACGGCGACTTCAAGAATGCGGCGGCGTCGTTCCGCAGCTTCATCGCCAAGTTTCCGAACAGCCCCTACCAGCCGACCGCGCAGTACTGGCTCGGCAACGCGCTGTACGCGCTGCGTGACTACAAGGGCTCGACGGCGACCTGGCAAGGTGTGGTGGCCAAGTATCCGCAGCATCCACGTGCGCCGGAAGCGTTGCTCGCGATTGCGAACAATCAGCTCGAGCAAGGTCAGAAGGCTGCGGCCAAGAAGACGCTGGAGCAGATCGTTGCGCAGTACAGCGGCACGGACGTCGCGCAGTCGGCTCAGAGCAAGCTGTCGCAGATCAAGTAGTCAGTCGTACAAGGTTTGGCAGTTGATGTAACGCGCAGTGGCCACGCAGTCTTCAAATCAATAGTCACGCGCGCCTCTCGCTGGAAAGCCCAGGGTAGCGATACCTTGGGCTTTTCACTATCTGAAGTGCAGAAAATTCGACCCACCACCATGGGTTGACAACCTGCGGGTGTCATCGCTATAATCTCGCTTCTCTTTTGGGTCGTTAGCTCAGCTGGTAGAGCAGCGGACTTTTAATCCGTTGGTCACAGGTTCGAATCCCGTACGGCCTACCAAAAGATTCAAGGGCTTGCACGCGTCAGCGTCGCAAGCCCTTTTCTTTTTGCGGCTCGAATCCGCGCGAGGTCCGGGCGAATCACGCCCTCACCGTTCACACCGTATCGCTCGCATCACCCCGACCGAATGACGTCGCGAAAACGCCGTTTGAGTGATGAGCGAAATCGGTGAAATCGAAACGATATCGCCGCACCCTTTACACGCGCGCGAAGCATTCTCACAGCGTCAATCACAAAACCTCACGCAACCACGAGACCTCTCTTACATCACGCCTCTCCGATCCTGAACAGATACAACGGACTCCGAACATTGATATTTATTGAGACATAAAGACGTGCAATGATCGCCGCCGATTCTGCGAATCACGCTGCAACGCTGCGTGAGCAAACGCTTTGGCAACGCCACATACCTCTGCGCTTTCATTCCGTCAACATGACCAATTTTCTGTTCGACCTCGTCTCAAACCTCGTTTTGCTCGCTATCGTGCTGAGCGCATGTCATCTGTGCAACCGGCTCGTACCCAGCGCTGCGCTCAATGGCGCGCACATTTTCGTAGCGCTGGTTTCTGCCGCCTTGCTACTCGACGCCGCGCTGACCTTCCTCGTGTTCGCCGATGCGCAGAGCCGCTACGGCAGATTCAGCACGCCTACCGCGTTCTTCGAACGCGCCGGCGCGTATGCGCTTGCAGCCATTGCCGCATTGGCGTCGCGCTACGTGGCACGTCGCGCGCGCACCGTCAAAACTAACCACAACACGCTGGTCATTCGAACGTCCCCGTATTCCGAATCTCATCTGCCGATGTAAGCCCACGCAGCCCGCTTTCTTCCATTACGCAATCCGCATCATCAACAGGAACGGACCTTGCGGTTGCGCGCGCCGTCGCGTATAACTTTCGAAGACCGAGATTTACCGTGTGCGCCCGTCGCCGGGCATTTGCCGCTGTATTGCACTACCGCCGTTCAATCAGTCGAAGGCAACTCAACCAGCGAGGAACATCTTGGATCTCGAAACCGTACGCGTATTCATCATGACCCGAGGCATCGACCTCGGCACCAAGGTACTCGGCGCAATTGTCTTGTGGATCGTCGGCCGGTGGGTCATTGGCCTCATCACCGGCTTGCTTCGCAAACTGTTGTCGAAAAACGGCCGCGTCGATCCAACACTCGCTCATTACCTCGGTTCGATTCTCGGCGCACTGCTGAACCTGCTGCTGATCCTTGCAATCCTGCAGGTGTTCGGCGTCCAGACTACTTCGTTCGCCGCGTTGCTCGCCGGCCTCGGCCTTGCAATCGGCACGGCGTGGGGCGGCTTGCTCGCCCATTTCGCGGCAGGCATCTTCATGCAGGTGCTGCGGCCGTTCAAGGTGGGGGATTTCGTGATGGCGGGCGGCGTCACGGGCACGGTCTCGGAACTGGGGCTATTCGGCACGACCATCGTAACGCCCGACAACGTGGTAACCATTGTGGGCAACAACAAGATCTTTTCGGACACAATCTCGAACTACAGCGCATTGCCGGTGCGGCGCGTCGAGCTGACCGCGAAGATTGCGAACGGCGTCGATCCTACGGATGCGATGGTCCGGTTGAAGGCGGCTGTTACGCAGATCCCCAACGTGGCCGAGAGTCCCGCACCGGATATCGAAGTACTAAGCTTCACGCCAGAAGGACCGCTACTGTGCGTGCGGCCCTACACGCACACCGACCACTATTGGCAGGTCTACTTCGACACCAACCGCGCGATCATCCAGACCTTCAAGGATGCAGGCTATCCGACACCGGAAACACCGATTGCACCGCGCATCGTCAGTTGAGCATGATCGGGGTTTAGTAGGTCTCTAGATCCAGCCCGACGTCCGCTAAGGTGAAGCGTTCTTCGCTGTCTCAGCGCTTCAACCGATCAGACGCCAGAGCGCAAAACGAAAACGGCGTCGCGAGATTCGCGACGCCGTTTGTTCGTTCAGCTTCTTACTAGGTGAAGCGTTAGTGGCTACCCGGCTTGGCCGCGGCGTTCTTACGTGTCATCTTCCATACCGCGCCGAGCACAACCGGCACCACGGCCGCGCCGATACCCACCAGCACGATCAGGTTCAAATACTGACGGATGAACGGAATGTTGCCAAAGAAGTAACCGAGAAACACTAGCAACAACACCCAAAGCAGCGCACCCAGAATATTGAAAAGCTGGAACCGGCTAACCGTCATCTCCGACGCGCCCGCCACGAATGGGGCGAAAGTCCGCACCACCGGAATGAAACGCGCCAGCACGATGGTCTTGCCGCCGTGTTTTTCGTAGAAGTTATGAGTTTTCTGCAGCGCACTGCGGTCGAGGAAGCGTTCAAGGAAAGGGATGTGCGAATTGAACACCCGAGGCCCGATAGACCGCCCGACCATGTAATTAACCGTGTTGCCGACGACCGCAGCGATGAGCAGCAGCACGATCAGCAAACCGAGATTCATCTCGCCGGTCGCGCAAAAAGCGCCACCGATGAACAGCAGCGAATCGCCCGGCAAAAACGGCAGAACGACCAGCCCGGTTTCGCAGAACACGATCAGAAACAGCACCGCGTAGACCCAGGCGCCGTACTCGTGAATAAAGACTCCCAGAAACTTGTCGATGTGCAAGACAAGGTTGGCGAACTGTAGCAGCGTGTCCAAAAAGCGTCCTTTATTAAGCGAATGTGAGCGTGGCGGGAGCGGCCGCGTCAGCAGCCTTGCGGGCGATGCGCAGCGAGCGCGTGCTCGCCGCCGGAAATTGACCGCGTCATGATACCGAAAGTGCCCGGCTGCGATTAAAAAACTGCCGCATGCGGGCAATTTCGGCGCCGCGCAGCGATTCGGCAGTTCTGTGGTCCCCGGCCGCAAGACCGCGGCGATTCCTACCTTCGGCCCGCATCCAGCCTGTTCGCGCCGAATCGCTATAATTTCGCCATGTCAGAATTCTCCGAAACGCCTGCCGGCACCGCCGACGCGGCCGCAGTTTCCGCCGCAGCGCCCGTCCCACGCCCGTTGCGGGCGATCCAGCCCCTGCCCGATCAGTTGATCAGCCAGATTGCCGCCGGCGAAGTGGTCGAGCGGCCGGCCTCGGTGGTCAAGGAATTGCTGGAAAATGCGCTCGACGCCGGCGCGCAGACGCTGCGCATCCTGCTCGACGAAGGCGGCGTCAAACGCATCTCTATCACCGACGACGGCTGCGGCATCCCCGAAAACGAGCTCGCGCTCGCGCTGATGCGTCACGCGACCAGCAAGATCCGCTCGCTCGCCGAACTGGAAGCGGTTGCCACGCTGGGGTTTCGCGGTGAGGCGCTGGCGTCGATTGCATCCGTCGCGCAGATGGCCATCACGAGCCGCACGGCCGACGCACCGCACGCCGTGCGCGTCGACGCGCAGACCGGAGTGCTCAGCCCCGCCGCGGGCACCCAGGGCACCACGATCGAAGTCCGCGAGCTGTACTTCAACACGCCCGCGCGCCGCAAATTCCTCAAAAGCGAGCAGACCGAACTCGGCCATTGCCTCGAACAGATTCGCCGCGCTGCGCTGGCGCGGCCGGATGTGGCGATTTCGGTCCTACACAACGGTAAGGCGGTCGAACACTGGAACGCCAGCGAACCGCCCGCGCGGGTCGCCAAGATTCTCGGCGAGACCTTTGCGACGGCTCATTTGCCGCTCGACGAATCCGCTGGACCCCTCGCCGTCTACGGCTGCGCCGGCTTGCCGACCGCGAGCCGCGGACGCGCCGATCAGCAGTATTTCTTCGTCAATGGCCGGTTCGTGCGCGACAAGCTGCTCACGCACGCCGTGCGCGCCGCCTACGAAGATGTGCTGCACGGCGACCGCTATCCGTCCTACGTGCTGTTTCTCGATCTGCCGCCAGAAGCGGTCGATGTGAACGTGCATCCGTCGAAAATCGAAGTGCGGTTTCGCGATTCACGCTCGATTCACCAGTTCGTATTCCACGCCGTGCAGCGTGCGTTGGCGCGGCACGCGGGCGCGTCGCCGGAAACGACCGCCGGTGGGCACGCGGCGCATCTGGAAGCGTCTCTGGGTGGTCCGGCTTCGTTCGGCGCTACACCGCTCGGCGGCGCGGGCGTTGGAAGCGGCGGTGGCTTTGGCACCAGTGCAGGCGTAGGCGGCCTGGGCGGCGGCTTTGCTAGCGGATCCGGATCCTCGCAACCGGGCAATACCTGGATGCGCCAGGCGCGCATGACACAAGGCACGCTACCGGTTGCCCAACCGTTGGCCTTCTACGACGCCCTTTTCGGCCGTAGAGACACGAACACCGGCACAGCGGAAGGCGCTACGCTCTTCGAAGCGCGCGACTCGGCTACGGACGCGCCGTCCCTGTACAACACCGCAGCGCCATACGCATCGCCTGCGTTCAATGTCTCGGACGAGCAGCCGCTGGGCTTTGCCCTCGGCCAGATTCACGGCATCTATGTGCTCGCGCAGAACGCGCATGGCCTCGTGATTGTCGACATGCACGCCGCGCACGAGCGCATCCTGTACGAGCAGTTCAAGAACGCGCTAGCCGATCGCACGATTGCCGTGCAGCCGCTGCTGATCCCGCAAACCATGCAGGCCGATCCGATCGAAATCGGCACAGTCGAAGAAGAGCGCGACACGCTGGACGCACTCGGCTTCGACCTCGCCGTACTGTCGCCAACTACGCTCGCGATCCGCGCCGTGCCCGCCTTGCTGAAAGACGCCGATCTGCAGGCGCTGGCCCGTGCGGTCCTCTCGGACCTGCACGCGTTCGGTGGCTCACGCGTATTGACCGAGCGTCAGCACGAACTGCTCGGCACGCTCGCCTGCCATCACGCGGTGCGCGCGAACCGGCGTCTGACGCTCGACGAAATGAACGCCCTGCTGCGCCAGATGGAGGCGACCGAGCGCGCCGACCAATGCAACCACGGGCGTCCGACGTGGTATCAGTTGACGCTGTCCGATCTCGATCGGCTGTTCATGCGTGGGCAATGACGGTGCGCCTGATTACGTTGATTTGGTGCGCGCCGTCTTGCCCATGACCTCAAGCATTTCACGCACACCCACGCCGATCCCTTGCCTGCTCGGCCCGACCGCATCCGGTAAAACCGCTGCCGCGCTGGCGCTGGCCGCGCGGCGCCCGGTAGAAATCATCAGTGTCGATTCAGCGCTGGTGTATCGCGAGATGGATATCGGCACCGCCAAGCCCACTGCGGAAGAACGGGCGGTGGCGCCGCATCATCTGATCGACATCGTCGATCCGACGGACGCATATTCGGCGGCGGAATTTCGCAGTGACGCGTTGCGCCTGATCGGCGAGATCAGTGCGCGTGGCCGGCTGCCCTTGCTGGTCGGCGGGACGATGCTGTACTACAAGGCGCTCACGCAAGGGCTAAACGACCTGCCCGGCGCCGATGCCGACGTGCGCGCGACACTCGATGCCGATGCCGCACGCGAAGGCTGGCCCGCAATGCATGCGCGACTTGCCACTGTCGACCCCGTTACGGCCGCGCGTCTGGCGCCGAACGATTCGCAGCGAATTCAACGCGCGCTCGAAGTTTTCATGCTGACGGGGCAAGCGATGTCCGCTTTGCTGGCCGCGCCCGCTCGAACGGACGACGCCGCTTTGGCCTGGCGCTTTGTGCCCATTGCGCTCGAGCCTTCCGAACGGAGCTGGCTGCATGCGCGCATCGAAAAGCGCTTTGACGCCATGCTGGCCGACGGCTTTATCGACGAAGTGGTGAAATTGCGCGAACGTGGCGATCTGTTGCCCGAGATGCCGTCCATGCGCTGCGTGGGATATCGGCAGGCCTGGGAATATCTCGACGGAGCGGTCGATTACTCGACCATGCGGGATAAGGGGGTGTTTGCTACCCGGCAATTGTGCAAACGGCAGCTCACGTGGTTACGCAGCATGACAGAGCGGGTTGTTGTTGATTGCTGCGACCCCAATGCTACCGGGCAGGTCGTGAGCTTGATTGAAGAGCTAATTTGAGGTTTTACCCGCGCGACGCGTTCTTTCTGTACGCCGCGCAGGCAAACAAACCTTGAGTCAAGCAGGGGCTGGTTAGACGACTACCGTCTGAGCTTCGCCGGCCGCGCTTTCGCGAATCACGCCGATTTTCCACACCTGCTCGCCAGCCGCCGACAAAGACGCGATCGCAGCGTCAGCATCCGCAGCGGCAACCACGACCGCCATGCCGATCCCGCAATTGAACACGCGGTGCATTTCCGCATCCGCCACGCCACCGTGCTTCTGCAGCCACGAGAACAGCGGCGGCATCGGCCAGCTACCCTGATCCAGCTCAGCCGTCAGACCTTCGCGCAAAACGCGCGGAATGTTCTCGACCAAACCACCGCCGGTGATATGCGCCATACCCTTCACAGCGATCTGCTGCATCAAGGCCAGCAAAGGCTTCACATAAATATGCGTGGGCGCCATCAGCGCATCGGCCAGCGAGCGGCCGTCGAAATCCGCATTCAGATCCGGCTGTGCGCGCTCGATGATCTTGCGCACCAGCGAAAAACCATTCGAATGGATGCCGCTGGAGGCCAGGCCCAGCACCACATCGCCGGGGGCGATCGTGCTGCCGTCGATAATCTTGCTCTTTTCCACCGCACCGACCGCAAAACCGGCCAGATCGTATTCACCGTCCGGATACATACCCGGCATTTCAGCCGTCTCGCCGCCAATCAGCGCGCAACCCGACAGTTCGCAACCATGCGCGATACCCTTCACGACCGTTGCCGCGGTACCGACGTCCAGCTTGCCGCAGGCGAAATAATCGAGGAAGAACAGCGGCTCAGCGCCCTGAACCAGAATGTCGTTCACGCTCATCGCCACCAGATCCTGGCCGACGGTGTCATGTTTGTTCAGTTGGAATGCGAGGCGCAGCTTGGTGCCGACACCGTCGGTGCCGGAAACCAGCACCGGTTCCTTATATTTCTTCGGCACTTCAAACAGCGCGCCAAACCCGCCGATGCCACCCAGTACGCCGTCGCGCATCGTCTTTTTGGCAAAGGGCTTGATCGCGTCGACAAGGGCGTCGCCTGCGTCGATGTCCACGCCAGCGTCGCGATACGACAAACCTTGGGCCGAATCAGTTGAATTCGGGGCGGATTTCGGTTGATTCATGGGGAAGCGCTCGAAGGTCGGTAAAATGCGATTTTACCCGATGCCGACCAGAGTTGGCGCTTCGGCGCTTACTCTGATCCCATACAGTTGCCGGCCGGCTGGCTGGAATTTGAATCATCCTGAATCCTCCGGTCACGACGACACCAGGGAAATAACTTTGCAACAGAACTCCTCGATCCTGACACCTGTGCAGCGCCGCGCCTTTATCTGGCTGGCGATCGCGCTAGTCGTCGGCATTCTGCTCTGGCTCCTGAGCCCGGTCCTCACACCGTTCCTGCTGGGCGCCATTCTCGCGTACATTCTGCAACCGGGCGTCGCGTGGATGGTGCGCCGGCGCGTGCCGCGCGGACTCGCCGCCTTGCTCATGATGCTGCTGTTCTCGTTGCTGATGACGCTGCTCGTACTGCTGGTGCTGGCCGTCATCCAGAAAGAAGGGCCGCAACTGAAACAGCAGGTGCCCGTGCTGTTCGCCCACGTGAGCGCCTGGCTGCAACCCAAGCTGGCGCTGCTGGGCCTCGCCGACTCGCTCGATTTCGCCAGCATCCGCGATCTCGTGATGGGCCAGCTCGAAGGCAGCGCGCAGCAGGTCGCGCTCTACGTATGGACCTCCGTTCGCACCAGCGGCAACGTGATGATGACGGTGGTCGGCAATCTCGTGATGGTGCCGCTCGTGCTGTTTTATCTGCTGTACGACTGGAACCGCATGCTCGCTCGCATGCAGAGCACGGTGCCGCGCCGCTGGCTCGACAAGACGCTGCAACTCGCGCGCGACATGGACCAGATGCTGTCGCAATACCTGCGCGGCCAGCTGCTCGTGATGGGCGTACTCGCGGTCTATTATGCGATCGCGCTGACCATCGCCGGCTTCGAGATTGCGCTGCCGGTGGGTATTTTCACGGGCCTCGCCGTGTTCATCCCGTACATCGGTTTTGCAACCGGTCTGGCGCTGGCGCTCCTCGCGGCGCTGCTGCAGTTCGGCGACTGGTACGGCTTCGGCGCGGTCGCGCTGATTTACGGCGTCGGCCAGATCGTGGAGAGCTTTTATCTCACGCCGCGCCTCGTCGGCGAACGGATCGGCCTGCACCCGCTCGCGGTAATCTTCGCGTTGCTCGCGTTCGGGCAGCTGTTCGGCTTTTTCGGTGTGTTGCTGGCGTTGCCGGTCAGCGCCATTCTGTCGGTAGCCATGCGCGAGTTGCGTCAAAGCTATCTGACGAGCACGCTTTACAACAACTGAGTCACTGATTGCTCATTGACTGCTCATTGACTGTTTAGGGACGTTTTAGGGCCCGCGATCCGGGCCATTTGCGGCCTAAGCCTCATTTTCGGCATTAACCTACTGTGCTTCGTCAACTGACGCTCGATCTCGGCACCCCGCCGCCATCGACATTCGACAATTTCTTCGCCGGCGCCAACGCCGAGCTGGTCACGCGGCTGCGCGAGCTCGACAACGCGCTCGCGGCCGGGCCAGTGGCCGATCGCACCTTCTATGTCTGGGGCGAAGCCGGCAGCGGGCGCACGCATCTGCTGCAGGCGCTGGTCCACGAAGCGCCGCCGGGTCATGCACGTTTTGCCGGTCCACAAAGCAGCCTCGCCGCTTTCACGTTCGACCCGCGCGTCGCGCTGTATGCGATCGACGATTGCGACGGCCTGTCTGCGGCACAGCAGATTGCCGTGTTCAATCTGTTCAACGAAGTGCGCGCACATCCTACCAGCGCGCTCGTCGCCGCAGGCAATGCGGCACCGATCGGCATGACGGTACGCGAGGATCTGCGCACCCGCCTCGGCTGGGGCCTCGTGTTTCACCTCGCGCCGCTGCCGGACGAAGGCAAGGCCGCGGTGCTGAAACACGCGGCGCGCGAGCGCGGCATCATGCTCGCCGACGACGTCCCCGCCTACCTGCTCACGCATTTTCGCCGCGATATGCCGAGTCTGATGGCCTTGCTCGACGCGCTCGACCGCTTCTCGCTCGAACAGAAACGCGCGGTTACGCTGCCGCTCCTGCGCACCATGCTGGCCTCGCCCGACGCCGACGATCGGCGAGCCGCGCCGCCTTCATCCGCCTCATCCGCGTCCCCCGCCGCCGCTTCAAGTAAAATAGGCCCCCATGGCTAACCTCGCACTCTTCGACCTCGACCACACCCTCATTCCCACCGACAGCGACCACGAATGGGGCCGCTTCATGGTGAAACAAGGCATGGTCGACGCCGAAAACTTCGCTCGTGAAAACGACCGCTTTTTCGCCGACTACAAGGCCGGTAAGCTGGACATTCACGCTTATCTGATCGCCATGCTCACGCCGCTCGCCAAGTACACGCGCGCCGAGCTCGCCGACCTTCACGCGCAGTACATGCATGAAGTAATCAAGCCGGCGATCTTTCCGGTCGCGCTGGAGCTGGTCAGGGAGCACCGTGAAGCCGGCGATCTCTGCTGTGTGGTCACGGCAACCAACGAATTCATCACCCGTCCGATCGCGCAGGCGTTCGGCGTCGACGCGCTGATTGCCTGCGAAGCGGAAACCGTCGACGGCCAGCCGCATTCGCCGTACACGGGCCGCCCCACCGGCACGCCGAGCTACAAGGAAGGCAAGATCGTCCGTACCGAGGCGTGGCTGGCATCGCTCGGCAAAACCTGGAGCGACTTCGAGCACAGCTATTTCTATAGCGACTCGCACAACGACATCCCCCTGCTCGAAAAGGTCACCGATCCGATCGCGACCAATCCCGACGACACATTGCGCGCCCATGCGCAGGCCAAAGGCTGGCGCATCCTCGAACTCTTTCAACCCTCGTGATCAAAAAACTTATCCGCAAGCTATTCGGCCAGGACCCGGCGCCCGCTGACGACACCCCGCCCGCCGAAGCAGACGAAGCCGGCGAGGCGCCGGCACGCAACGCGTCCAGCGCCACCAAAGCGCGCCGCAAACCGGCGCGCCCGGCCGCCAAAACCGTGCGGGACCCCGACGTGCCAGTCATCATTCCGCACGACGTGCATGGCATCGATCAGTCGCTGATCTCGAGGAACGCGATTCGCGTCACCGAGGGTCTGCAGGAAGCGGGGCATCGCGCGTTTATCGTCGGCGGTGCGGTGCGCGATCTGCTGCTCGGCATCAAGCCGAAAGACTTCGACGTCGCAACCGACGCCACGCCAGAACAGGTGCAGAAGCTGTTCCGCCGCGCGCGCATCATCGGCCGCCGGTTCCAGATCGTGCACGTGCAGTTCGGCCAGGAAATCATCGAAACCTCCACGTTCCGCGCGCTGGTCGATCCGCCCGCAGCCGACGCGGCGCCGCCGCGCCGCCTGAAGCGCGACGAGCTCGACCGCCGCACGCACGCGGTGGATGCCAGCGGCCGCGTGCTGCGCGACAACGTCTGGGGCGAGCAGCACGAAGACGCCACGCGCCGCGACTTCACGATCAACGCGATGTACTACGATCCGGCCACGCAAACCGTGCTGGACTATCACAACGGCATGGCCGACATGCGCGCGCGTCTGTTGCGCATGATCGGCGACCCGGCCACGCGTTATCGCGAAGATCCAGTGCGCATGCTGCGCGTGGTGCGTTTTGCCGCCAAGCTCGAGTTCGAGATCGAAGACACGACCCGCGCACCGATCGCCAAAATGGCCGATCTGATCAACAACGTGCCGGCCGCGCGTCTGTTCGACGAGATGCTCAAGCTGATGCTGTCGGGCCACGCGCTTGCCTGTTTGAAACGTCTGCGCCAGGAAGGCTTGCATCACGGTCTGCTGCCGCTCCTCGACGTGGTCCTGGAGCAGCCGATCGGCGAGAAATTTATCACGCTCGCGCTGACCAATACGGACGCCCGCGTACGCGGCGGCAAGCCCGTTTCACCTGGCTTCCTGTTCGCCACGCTGCTGTGGCACGACGTACAGACGCGCTGGCAGCAATTTGAAGCGAACGGTGAGTATCCGGTGCCTGCCCTGCATCGCGCGATGGACGAAGTCCTCGACATGCAAACCGAGAAACTCGCGATCCACAAGCGCTTTTCGTCGGATATGCGCGAGATCTGGGGTCTGCAGCTGCGCCTGGAGAAACGCTCGGGAAGAAGCGCGCTGAAGCTGCTGGAACACCAAAGATTTAGAGCGGGGTATGATTTCCTCCTGTTGCGCTGCGAATCGGGCGAACTCGAAGAGTCGGTCGGAGCGTGGTGGACGGAGTTCATCGAAGGAGACGTCGCTGCGCGTGAGACATTGCTCACGCAAGGCGGGAAGGACCGAAGCCCCAGAAAACGACGGCGGCGCAGCAGTGGCGCGAGGAGCCGCAAACCGGGCGACGGAATGGAGGGCGGCACGCAAGCCGAACGCACAGCCAGCGATGCGGGTCATGACGGCCCGCACGAAGACTGACACAGCGTTGGCTATTGCCGTCGAACGATAGTTGCAGGAAGTTATGCCATGACGGTTGCCTATCTCGGCCTCGGCGCGAATCTCGGGGACGCGCGCCAGACCCTGAAAGACGCGGTGGTGTGCCTGGCACAACAGCACACCATCTCCGTGCTCGCCAAGTCGAGCCTGTATCGCACTGCCCCGATCGACGCGGGCGGTGACGACTATTTCAATTGTGTCGTGAAGGTCGAAACGACGCTCCCCGTGCGGCATCTGCTAGCGCTATGCCACAAAATCGAGCATCAGTTCGGCCGTGAACGGCCATTTCGCAACGCCCCGCGCACGCTCGATCTGGACATCCTGCTATACGGCGATCAATCGATCGACGAAGCCGATCTGATCGTGCCGCATCCACGTTTGATCGAACGCGCCTTTGCACTCGTGCCGCTCATCGAGATCGACCCGACGCTGATCATCCCGCAACACGGCCGTGCCGAGGCGCTGCTGAATGGCGTGAGCGATCAACGCATCGAAAAGGTGAAGGGCCCCTGCCAGTGTCCGATGCTCAATGCATTGAGCGCCGGCGCCCCAACTGTGGACAAGGGCCGTTGCGAATGAATTCGCCGCCACTCACTGTCACTGCGCCTCAATTACGACCGCCCTTCGGCTATCTGGCGATCGAAGGGCCGATCGGCGTCGGCAAAACCTCACTCGCGCGGCGGCTCGCCCAGCGCTGGTCGATGCAGGAACTGTTCGAGCGGCCGCAGGACAATCCCTTTCTCGAACGCTTTTATCGCGACACCACGCGTTATGCGTTGCCTACGCAATTGCACTTCGCGTTGCAGCGCGCACAGCAGGCCCAGGACGTGGCAGCCGCGCATGTGGCGGGCACACCGCTGATCGCCGATTTCATGACGCAGAAGAACGACATTTTCGCGCGTCTGACACTGCAGGAAGACGAGTGGCAGCTTTATCGCGCCCTCGCCGCGCGAATCGACGTGAGCGCGCCAGCGCCGGATTTCGTGGTCTACCTGCAGGCCAGTCCCGAAGTGCTGTTCGCGCGCATCCAGAAACGCGCGGTGCCAATGGAACTGCAGATTTCCGATGCATATCTGCACGCGCTCTGCGACGCCTACAACGAGTTTTTCTATCACTACGACCGCACACCCGTGCTGACGGTCAACGCTGAACACCTGAATCCGCTCGACTCGGACGCGGACCTTGCGCTACTCGCCGAACGCATCGAAACCATGCGCGGCCGCAAGGAATTCTTTGTCAAAGGCACGTCGCTTTAAGCGACGCGCCGCTCTTCTTTCCAACGGATTTCCCCATGACCTATTTGCAGGAAGCGAGCCGGAACGCCATCACCGTGCCGAAACTGCAGGCAATGCGCGACGCCGGCGAAAAGATCGCCATGCTGACCTGTTACGACGCGAGCTTCGCCGCGCTGCTGGATCGCTCGGGCGTCGACGTGCTGTTGATCGGCGACTCGCTCGGCAATGTGCTGCAAGGCCAGACGACCACGCTGCCGGTCACGCTCAGCGAAATCGCGTATCACACGGCGAGCGTCGCGCGGGCGCGGCCCTCGGCGCTCGTGGTCGCCGACCTGCCGTTCGGCACGTATGCCACACCGGAAGACGCCTTCAGGAGTTCCGTGGAACTCATGCGCGCCGGCGCGCAGATGGTGAAACTCGAGGGCGGTGAGTGGCTCGCGGACACGGTGCGCTTCCTGGTCGAACGGTCGATTCCGGTGTGCGCGCACGTCGGCCTTACGCCGCAATCGGTGCATGCGTTTGGTGGCTTCAAGGTGCAGGGCAAGACCGACGCCGGCGCGAGCCAGGTTCTGCGCGATTCCCTTGCCGTGCAGAATGCAGGCGCCCAACTGATCGTGATAGAAGCGATTCCCACGCTGCTCGGCAGTGAAGTCACCAAGCAATTGCGGATTCCGACGATCGGCATCGGCGCGGGTCTGGATTGCTCGGGTCAGGTGCTGGTGCTGCACGATATGCTGGGAATTTTCCCAGGCAAGCGGCCACGCTTTGTGAAAGATTTCATGCAGGGGCAGCCGAACATTCAAGCTGCAGTGGAAGCGTATGTGCGTGCCGTAAAGGACGGCTCGTTTCCGGGGCCGGAGCATACGTTCTGAACATGCGGTCCGTTCGCGCACTAAATTGATCGGGCGCGGTTGCGCCTGTTTGAGACCCGTCTGATATCGCCTGAAAACGTGGTCGTCTATCTTCGTCTACCCATTAACGCGGCGCTGCCGCGAGCCGAAGAGAGATGACCATGAGCCCCTTTTGCCTGATCGACGTAGCGGGAATCCGCGAGCACGCCACCGCACCGCATGACGTGCGGGAATCGACTTGGCGCGCACGCCTGTCTGGATGGGTGATGCGCGTGCTACATGTTCGCCAGAGTTGAGTTGGCGCGCGGGTTTCGTGGCGTTCAAAGGCGGCGGCACGACTGGCTTTAAGCCTCAGCCCTGCTCTTAGTAGCCCTCCCTGCCTTAGCCCAGCACGCGCGCCTTTACCGCGCCTCGCAGTGCGTTGCACACCAGAAGCGCTTCAGCATTCTGCACATCGACTCGAGTCAGCATGCGTTCAGCAGCACGAAGGCCGAGATCCTCCAGCAACACACCTCGCATGATCCCGGGCAGTACGCCCGACTCCAATGGCGGCGTCCACCACCGTCCCGCCAGCTTCACAAACACGTTCGACCGGCCGCCTTCGGTCAACTCACCGCGCTCGTTGAAGAACAGCGTGTCGAAAGCACCCTTCGCTTCGGCTTCACGCCAGCCGCGATCGTATGCGGCGCGGCGCGTGGTTTTGTGGCGCAGCAGCGGATCATTGGCGTCCATCGTGGGGAAATTGTGATCCGGCCCGAGCAGCACGCCGACCGTCGCGTCGACCAGCGGCGTCAGCACTACCGTCGTTATTTGTAGCGTGCCGTCTTTGCTCAACGCGAGTCGCATACGGTGCGGAGTTTGCATTGGCAACGCCGCACATTTCTCCGCGATTTGCGCGCGAATGTCGTTTTCGTCGTCGAGCTTGAAACCCAGCGTCGCGGCGCTCGCCGAGAGTCGCGCGAGATGACGCGACAGATGCCGCACGCCTTCTTCCCGCGTCGCATACATCGTTTCGAAGAGCTCGAAACCCGGCTCGGCGCCGGTTAGAAAGCTGGCCTTCAATTGGCACTCCGCATATTCGTCGGCAGCGACGCTGTCGAGCACGATGCCTGCGCCGACCCCCATCTTGCCTTGCAGTTCGCCCGGTTGTGCGCTCGGGGTCAAGGTCAACGTGCGGATCGCGACGGATAGGCAAAAGTTGCCGCAAGCGTTTTCGCTTGTAGTGGCATCGAGCCAGCCGATCGCGCCAGTGTAGAGGCCACGCGGCGTGCTTTCCAACTCCTCGATCAGTTGCATCGTGCGATGCTTCGGCGCACCGGTGATCGAGCCGCATGGGAACAGCGCACGCATGATCTCGGCGAAAGACGTGCCGGCGCGCAACGTCGCATGCACCGTCGACGTCATCTGCCAAACCGACGCATACGGCTCGACCGAAAACAGCGCCGGCACGCTAACCGAACCCGTCTGCGCCACGCGCGACAGATCGTTGCGCAACAGGTCGACGATCATCACGTTTTCAGCGCGATTCTTCGGGTCGTTCGCGAGGAAATCGGCGGCACCACGATCGACGACAGGATCTTCCGAGCGTGGCGCCGTGCCTTTCATCGGACGGGCGCGCAACAACGAGCCTTCCTTCTCGATGAACAACTCCGGCGAGCACGACAGCACCCACTCGTCGCCCGGCAACCCGATCAACGCGCCGTACGGAACCGGTTGACGCACTCGCAGCCGCCGATAAAGCGCGGTCGGCGAGCCGAATACATCGAAACCAAGCCGATACGTGTAGTTGACCTGATAAGAATCGCCCGCGCGCAGAGCGGCATGGATCGCATCGATCGCTTCGTTAAATTGCTTTGGATCGACGCTCGCACGCACGTTTGCGGTACCCGCCACCGACGCCTCAACGGTTCCGCCGTCGCGCGCCATGAGCCATGCGTCGACCTCGTCGCGTGACAGCTTTTCGCAACGTTCGAACAATAAAAAACGCAGCGTGGCATGGCCACGCTGCGTTTCTTTCAATGCCTGGTGAGAAAGGCCGCCGTCCAGAAGATGCCGGCCAAACTCATAGTCGGCGAGCACGACAGCATGCAAACCACACCGTGTGTCCGCGGCCACAGTCTCGCACACATTTTCGAGTTGCGCGGCGTCCGCACAAACCCGTTCATGCACAAAACCCGTGTACAGACGACTCGAACGGCGCGCCGCCGTCGCGTCGCAGTCGTCGAGCAACGCGAACACTGCGTCGCGCTCATCTGCCGTCATGCTTACCGCCACATCAAACCGCTATTAATCGAAGAAGCTCTTCACCCGATCGAACCAGCTCTTGCTCTGCGGGCTATGCCGCGCGCCGCCTTCCACGAGTGCCTTCTCGAATTGCTGAAGCAACTCGCGCTGCGGCTCGGTGAGCTTGACCGGCGTTTCGACTTGCACGTGCACGTAAAGATCGCCGGCAATACTCGAACGCAGCCCCTTGATCCCCTTACCGCGCAGACGGAACGTCTTGCCCGACTGCGTGCCTTCCGGCACCGTGAAGCTCGCGCGGCCCGCGAGGGTCGGCACTTCGATTTCGCCGCCAAGCGCCGCCGTGGTAAACGGAATCGGCATCTGGCAATGCAGGTCGTCGCCGTCGCGTTCGAACACCGAGTGCTGCTTGATGTGAATCTCGACGTACAGATCGCCCGACGGACCGCCGTTGATGCCCGGCTCACCGTTGCCGGCCGAGCGGATTCGCATGCCGTCGTCGATACCTGCCGGGATCTTCACTTCCAGCGTCTTGGTTTCCTTCACCTTGCCCGCGCCGTGGCAATGGCCGCACGGCTCAGGGATATAGGTGCCGGTGCCGTGGCACTTCGGGCAGGTCTGCTGGATGCTGAAGAAGCCCTGTGACATCCGAACCGAACCCGAACCGCTACAGGTCGGGCAGGTCTCCGGCTTGGTGCCGGGCTTCGCGCCCGAGCCGTGACAGATTTCACACGACACCCAGCTCGGCACGCGAATCTGCGTGTCGTAGCCGTGCGCGGCCTGTTCCAGCGTGATTTCCATGCTGTAGCGCAGATCGGCGCCGCGATACACCTGCGGGCCTGCGCGGCCGCCACCGCCGCGTGCGGCACCGCCGGCCGCCTGGCCGAAGATGTCGCCGAAAATATCGCCGAATGCATCGGCAAAACCGCCGAAGCCTTGCGCACCCGCGCCGCCCATATTCGGGTCGACGCCCGCGTGACCGTACTGATCGTACGCAGCACGCTTTTGCGAGTCCGACAGCATTTCATAGGCTTCCTTCACCTCTTTGAAATGCTCTTCCGCATCCTTGTTGCCGGGATTGCGGTCGGGGTGGTGCTTCATCGCAAGCTTGCGATAAGCCTTCTTGATTTCGTCGTCGCTCGCGTTCTTTGCGACGCCCAGAACCTCGTAGTAATCCCGTTTCGCCATATCGGTTCAACGCCACTCGCGCAATGCGACGCGGTGGCTCCTCTTGAATGCTGGAGTCTTGCGACTCGTCCGGCCGCTGCTCACGCCGTTTTTACGCGGCTTAAACAACGCCCTCCATAAAACAAATGTGCCCGGAGAGCCCAAAAAGGCTCACCAGGCGCGATAACCGCTTTGCAGGTTCATGCACCCGGACGGGAGCAAACCGTTTTGCAGCCAGGCCGCACACATCGCTGTGTGCGGCTTTACGGTCAGATTGCGACCCGGCTTTAGTCTTTCTTCACTTCCTTGAACTCGGCGTCGACCACATCGTCCTGCTGCTGGTGGCTCGCGCCACCTGCCGATGCGCCCGCACCTGCCGCGCCCGCTGCCGCAGCTTCGGCACCTTGCGCAGCCTGCATGTCGGCGTACATCTTTTCGCCCATCTTCTGCGAGGCGGTGGCCACCACTTCGATCTTGGCTTCGATCGCAGCCTTGTCGCTCGAACCGCTCTTCAGCGTTTCTTCGAGGTCCTTCAGCGCGGTTTCGATCGCTTCCTTCTCAGCGGCTTCCAGCTTGTCACCGTACTCGGTGAGCGCCTTCTTCGTGCTGTGGACCAGCGCGTCGCCCTGGTTGCGGGCATCGGCCAGCTCACGCAGCTTGTGATCTTCTTCCGCGTTCGCTTCGGCGTCCTTCACCATCTTCTCGATTTCGGCTTCGGACAGACCCGAGTTCGCCTTGATCGTGATGCGGTTTTCCTTGCCGGTCGCCTTGTCTTTCGCACCGACGTGCAGAATGCCGTTCGCGTCGATGTCGAAGCTCACTTCGATCTGCGGCGTGCCGCGCGGTGCCGGCGGAATGCCTTCAAGGTTGAACTCGCCCAGCAGCTTGTTGCCCGCTGCCATTTCGCGCTCGCCCTGGAACACCTTGATCGTCACGGCACCCTGATTGTCGTCAGCCGTCGAGTAGACCTGTGCGTGCTTGGTCGGGATCGTGGTGTTCTTGTTGATCATCTTCGTCATCACGCCACCGAGCGTTTCGATGCCGAGCGACAACGGGGTCACGTCGAGCAGCAGAACGTCCGTGCGGTCGCCCGACAGAACCTGGCCTTGAATCGCGGCGCCAACGGCCACGGCTTCGTCCGGGTTCACGTCACGGCGCGGGTCCTTGCCGAAGAATTCCTTAACCTTTTCCTGCACCTTCGGCATGCGCGTCATACCGCCGACCAGAATCACGTCGTCGATTTCGCCGACCTTCACGCCTGCGTCCTTGATGGCCATGCGGCAAGGTTCGATCGTGCGTTCGATCAGTTCTTCAACCAGTGCTTCCAGCTTGGCGCGCGTAATTTTCAGGTTCAAGTGCTTCGGACCCGACGCGTCGGCCGTGATGTACGGCAGGTTGATTTCCGTTTGCTGGCTCGACGACAGTTCGATCTTCGCCTTTTCAGCCGATTCCTTCAGGCGTTGCAGCGCGAGCACGTCTTTCGACAGGTCGACGCCTTGTTCCTTCTTGAACTCGCCGATGATGTAATCGATGATGCGTTGGTCGAAGTCTTCACCGCCGAGGAACGTATCGCCGTTCGTGGACAGCACTTCGAACTGCATTTCGCCGTCAACGTCAGCGATTTCGATGATCGACACGTCGAACGTACCGCCGCCCAGGTCATACACCGCGATCTTGCGGTCGCCCTTTTCGGCCTTGTCCAGACCGAATGCCAGCGCAGCTGCGGTCGGTTCGTTGATGATCCGCTTCACTTCCAGACCGGCGATGCGGCCTGCGTCTTTGGTAGCCTGACGCTGGCTGTCGTTGAAGTACGCGGGAACCGTAATCACAGCTTCGGTGACCGGCTCGCCGAGGTAATCTTCAGCGGTCTTCTTCATCTTGCGCAGCGTTTCCGCCGAGATTTGCGGCGGTGCGAGCTTCTGGTCGCGCACTTCGATCCATGCGTCGCCGTTATCGGCTTTCATGATCTTGTACGGCATCAGCGCGATGTCTTTCTGCACTTCCTTTTCCTCGAAGCGACGGCCGATCAGGCGCTTAACCGCGTACAGCGTGTTCTTCGGGTTCGTGACCGACTGACGCTTCGCAGGCGCGCCGACGAGAATTTCGCCGTCTTCCATGTAAGCGATGATCGACGGCGTGGTGCGCGCGCCTTCCGAGTTCTCGATCACCTTGACCGAATTGCCTTCCATGATCGCCACGCACGAGTTGGTCGTGCCGAGGTCGATGCCGATGATTTTGCCCATTTTTACTAATCTCCTGACTTTGATCGCTGCGGGAATCGCCGTTTTTGCCCATCTGGCGGTACGGCGATCCGCTCTGAATTCCTACCTGCACTCAACATAAGTGCGTCCGCATCGTTTTCAAGACCTCTTTTACGATGCGGTCTTTAATTTTTTTCAATCGGTCGAACTTTTGCCGCTTTTTTCACCATTTGCCGTGCTGCCGACCACATTGGCCGCACGGATCGTTTCCCGCGCGACCACAACCGCCGCCTCGAACTGCCCGAGACTGCGCCAGCCGGCTGCCCGGCCGAGCCGCTTGCCTCGATAAAAGAAGAGCCATGTGGGCACGCTGTGAAGCATGACCGCAGTGGCGTCGACGGGAATGTTGGCCATGACGGCGCCTGTCAGGCCGACCGGCTGATAAACGGCTTCTGCTGCGGCCCGTGCCGCAGCTTGGGCTGATTACTTCGGCGCCGCGACAGTCACGAGGGCCGGACGCAGCACGCGGTCGGCGATCACGAAGCCTTTTTGCAGCACAGCAACGACGGTGTTCGGCTCCTGGTCGGCCGGCACCATCGAAATAGCCTGGTGACGGTGCGGGTCGAATTTCTCGCCAACCGGGTTCAGGGCGACGACGCGGCCCTTCTCCAGCGCGCCGGAGAGCTGGCGCAGCGTGAGCTCGACGCCTTCGCGAACCTTCTGCAGGTCGTCGGACGAGTGGGCAACCGCTGCTTCGAGGCTGTCGACCACCGGCAGCAAATGCTCAGCGAAGCTTTCGATCGCGAACTTGTGGGCCTTGGCGACATCTTCCTGGGCGCGGCGGCGCACGTTCTCAGTCTCCGCCTTCGCCCGCAGGAAGCTCTCCTGCATCTCGGCAAGCTTCGCTTCTGCTTCGGCCAATGCGGCTTCCGCGCCGGTTGCCGGCGCTTCGGGCGCTGCGTTTGCAGCCGCGTCCTGCTGGGGTGCCGCAGCCTCGGCGGCCTGGCGCGCGGTTTCGTCGGCGGGCGTGGGATTCTGGCTCGTCGGGTTCTCTTGCGTGTTTTCCATGTCGCTGAAAGTCGTTTAAAAGTTAAAGCTATCGGTGGCGGCAACGCGTCAAAAACTGCCGCAATTTGTGCGTTGCAAAATTGCGACAGACAACTTACTACGTTAACGCGTATCGAAACGCCAGATGGGGCCGGAAAGACCCAATTCAAGCGCCTCTCCCGGAACTTTTCACACCGCGGACGTGCGGCAGAAATGCCCGGTTACAACCATTATTGCGTCGCAATCAGATTGAGATTGAGTGCGCTCAACAAGTGGCCTATGCTCCATTAAAGCGTCGGAAAAGACACGTTAACCCTAATCTAACGTAAGCCTTACCGATAATTTTCAATTCCACCTGATTCGCCTGTTTCCATCTGAATCTTCCCAAGGGGAGTACCGTGAAACTGACCTTTGCAATATCGGTGGTCGCATTGGTACTGATCGCGGGCACCACGACCATCTGCATGTCCGGGGCCGTCAACGATCACACCACCGAGTACGGCGGTGTGCACGCGACGATGGAACAATTGTTCAATCCCCACCTGAAAGTTTGTCGATAGTGCGCCGGTCGCGCTTTGTCGGTCTGCCGTGCAAAGCGGCGGCCGGTTCGCGGTATGTCTTGCGCCGCTCCTGCTCGACCTGTCGCTTCACCTTGCTCTCTTCCGTTTCCGCATAGAGCGTCTGCGCGACGCTGGCCGGGCCGCGCACGTCGCACACGCCCAGCACTTCCACCTGCCAGACAATCCGCTCGATTTCGATCTCGACCAGGTCGCCTACGCGCACCTCCTTGGCCGGTTTGACGCTCGCGCCGCCGATGCGCACGTGCGCTTTTTCGACGGCATCCGCCGCGAGCGAGCGTGTCTTGAAGAAGCGCGCCGCCCAAAGCCATTTGTCGATGCGCAGCTTCGCGCCCGGTTCGGTTGAAATCCTGTAGTTCATGAGCCTGCTTAAGCCCCAGTCGTGTGCGGCACCGGCACTGCTTGCACGGGCCAGCCCTGCAGATTCTGCGCGACGATCTCGCCAAGCGCGGCAATCCACGGCTGCGAGGCGTTCAGGCAGGGAATCCGATGAAACTCCTTGCCGCCCGCCTGCAGGAACTCGTCGCGCACCTCCATGCCGATTTCTTCGATCGTTTCAAGGCAGTCGGCGGTAAAACCCGGACAGAACACGTCGGCACGCCGCACGCCCGCCGAGCCCAATTCCTTCAGCGTGGGCGCGGTGTACGGCTGCAACCACTCGGCCTTGCCGAAGCGCGACTGAAACGTGACGCGGCATTCCACCTGCGTCAATCCCAGCGCCTGCGTCAACAACGCGCCGGTCTGCTGGCATTGCTCGTGGTACGGATCGCCGAGATCCATCGTGCGCTTGGGCACGCCGTGGAAGCTCAGCACCAGCTTGTCGCCCGCCGCGAAATCCGGCCGGCCGTGCTGATGCCAGTAGTGGTGCACCTGAGCGGCGAGCGCGGCGATATACGCCGGATGATCGGCGTACTGCCGCACCGTGCGGATTTCCGGCTGATTGCGCATGCGCTTCAAGGCCGAAAAGGCGTCGTCGAAAGCCGTGGCCGTGGTCGACGACGAGTATTGCGGATACATGGGCATCAGCAGCACGCGCTCGGCGCCCGCCAGCTTGAGCTGGTTCAGCATGGCCGGAATGCCCGGCGTGCCATACCGCATTGCGTAGTCGACCAGTACCGTGTAGTCGTTCAATTGCAGCAGATGGCGCAAACCCTCCACCTGCTTCTCGGTGAAGACACGCAGTGGCGAGCCTTCCGGCATCCACACGGCCGCGTACTTCTTCGCCGACGCGGGGCTCCGGAACGGCAAAATCAACGTGCGCAGGATCACCTGCCACAGCAGCGCCGGAATTTCGACCACACGCGGATCGGACAGGAACTGCGCAAGATAGCGCCGGACCGCACGCGGCGTCGGCGCGTCGGGCGTGCCGAGATTGATCAGCAACACGGCGACACGGTGTGACGTGGCGTTCTGTGATGGCCGCTCGAGGTCGAAGCGCATAGGCAGCAGGGATAACCGCTTGGGGCGGAGAGTCGGTTCAGGTGGAATTCATTATAGCGGCGCGGTCCATTGCAAGGTCCGCCAGGGCCCCCTGGCCATTCGGCCAATTGGCAAGCCGCGCGCCGTCGCGCATTATTTGCAGCATGAGATGTGCCGCAGCCAACGGTGACCGCAGGTTACTGCTGGCTGAGCGTCAGGGAAAGCAGCCGCGCAGTGATGTCCACGATGGGGATCACGCGGTTGTAAGCCATGCGGGTCGGCCCGATCACGCCGAGCGTGCCGACAATCTTGCCGTTCACCTCATAAGGCGCGGTGACGACGCTCATTTCCTCGATCGGCACGAGATTCGACTCGCCGCCAATGAAAATCTGCACGCCCGCGGCGTGACTCGACACGTCGAGCAACTGAAGGAGACTGGTCTTTTGGTCGAATACATCGAACAGCTTGCGCAAGCGCGCCATGTCCGACGACAGGTCGGCGACTTCGAGCAGGTTGCGCTCGCCGGAAATCAGCACGGTCTCGCCGGTGTCGGACTCATCCGTGCTGGCCGTGACTGCGGCGTGCATCAGCGTGGTCATGTCGCCGCGCAATTCGTCGATTTCTTCGCGCAGGCGGCGGCGCACGTCGTCGAACGAGAGGCCCGCGAAGTGCGCGTTGATGTAATTGGAGGCTTCCACCAGCTGCGACGGCGAAAAGTCGCGCTGGGTGGCCATGATGCGGTTCTGTACGTCGCCCTCGGGCGTCACGATGATCAGCAGGATGCGCTTGTCCGACAGGCGCATGAATTCGATCTGCTTGAACACGTGGCTGCGGCGCGGCGTGAGCACCACGCCGGCGAACTGCGACAGATTGGACAGCACACTAGCCGCTGCGGCGACGACTTTCTGCGGTTCGCCCGCCTGCAGCGTAGTCTTGACGATACGCATCACCGCTTCTTCGTCCGCGGCGGATTCCACCGTCAGCATGGTGTCGACGAACAGCCGGTAGCCGCGCGGCGTCGGGATCCGGCCCGCCGATGTATGCGGACTGATTACGAGCCCCAGGTCCTCGAGATCGGACATCACGTTGCGGATCGTGGCCGGGCTCAGTTCGAGGCCGGAGTAGCGTGACAACGTGCGCGAGCCGACCGGCTGACCTTCGGCGATGTAGCGCTCGATCAGCGTTTTGAGGAGGGTTTGTGCGCGGGGATCTAGCATGACGGAAAATTTTAGCTCAATGGCGCGGCTACAGCGAGCGCTAACGGCGCCAACCCCTGACTATCGCGCCGCCGGTTGGCGGGGCAGCGCCTGTCATCAATGTTTCACCATTCTAACGATAATCCTCCAATGCGCTGGCAGCCCGTTTGCGCAGGCCCGTCACCGGGTCTGTCTGCGGTTCTTTTCAGGCCCTACCTATGGTGTAATGCCGGCATGCAAGTGACCAGCCAGTTCAAGACCGTCGCGCTCGTCGGGCGCAACAATACGCCGGGCATCGGCGAGCCGCTGACCGCGCTCGCCTCGTGCATCGCGAAGCGCGGCTTCGAGGTCGTATTCGAAGCCGACACCGCCGCCGAAATCGGCGTCACCGACTATCCGGCGCTGCGCCCCGCCGAGATCGGCGCGCGCGCCGACGTTGCCGTGGTGCTAGGCGGCGACGGCACGATGCTGGGCATTGGCCGCCAGCTTGCGCCCTACCGCACGCCGCTGATCGGCATCAACCACGGCCGCCTGGGCTTCATTACCGACATTCCGATCTCCGACATGCGCGAGATCGTGCCGCAAATGCTCTCGGGTAACTTCGAGCGCGAAGAGCGCATGTTGCTCGAGGCGCGCATCATGCGCGACGGCGCCCCGATCTATCACGCGCTTGCCTTCAACGATGTGGTGGTCAACCGCAGCGGTTTCTCGGGGATGGCGGAACTGCATGTCTCGGTGGACGGGCGCTTCATGTACAACCAGCGCTCGGACGGCCTGATCGTCGCCACGCCAACGGGTTCGACCGCCTACGCGTTGTCTTCGCAGGGGCCGATCCTGCATCCGCAACTACAAGGCATCGTGCTGGTGCCGATCGCGCCGCATGCGTTGTCGAACCGGCCAATCGTGCTGCCGGACGACTCGAAGGTGAGCATCCAGATCGTCTCGGGCCGCGAAGTAAACGTCAACTTCGACATGCAGTCGTTCACTTCGCTGGAATTGGGCGACACGATCGAAGTGCGCCGCTCGCGCCATACGGTGCCGATGCTGCATCCGGTCGGTTACAGCCATTTCGCCACGCTGCGCAAGAAACTGCACTGGAACGAATACCCGTCGCACGAAGAAGATACCAAGCCCTGAGCGGTCCCCGAGCGCCGGAATGCCGGACCGCCGGGCTATCGGAACACGAACGCCGCTGCCGAACCCTGAATCTCAAGCTCACCAGACGACCTCCATGCTTCGCCACCTCTCGATACGCGACTTCGTCATCGTCGCCGCGCTCGACCTCGAATTCGACAGCGGCTTTACCGTTTTCTCAGGCGAAACAGGCGCCGGCAAGTCGATCCTGATCGACGCGCTGGCCCTCGCGCTCGGCGCCCGCGCCGAAGCAAGCGTGGTGCGCACCGGCGAGAGCCGCGCCGACATCACCGCGGAATTCGAGACGCATGCGCAAGTCGAGCAATGGCTCGATGAGCAGGCGCTCGGCACGACCGCCGACGACGGCCATCACGGCAGCACCGTCATGCTGCGTCGCGTGGTGGACGCAAATGGCCGCTCGCGCGCGTTCATCAACGGCACGGCGGCGACGCTCGCGCAGTTGCGCGAAGTCGGCGAGATGCTGGTGGACATTCACGGGCAGCATGCGCATCAGTTGCTGATGCGTCCTGACGCGCAGCGCGAACTGTTCGACACCCACGCCGGCCTCACGGAAACCGCGGTAGCTGTCACGCGGGCATGGCGGTCGTGGCGCGACAAGGTGCAGGCCGTGGAGCATGCGCAAACGCGCGACCGCGAGCTGCAACTGGAGCGCGAGCGTCTCGCCTGGCAGCTCACCGAACTGGACAAACTTTCGCCGCAACCGGGCGAATGGGAAGAGGTCAACGCCGAGCACCGGCGCCTGTCGCACTCGGCCAATCTGATCGACGGCGTGCAAGGGGCGCTCGGCGCGCTGTCCGAATCTGACGAAGCGATGATCACGCATCTCGCCTCGATCGTGTCGAAGGTGCGCGACCTCGCCGAGATCGACCCGGCGCTGAACGACGTGCTGGCGGCGCTGGAACCGGCTGAGATCCAGTTGCAGGAAGCGGCCTATTCGCTCAGCCACTACGCGCAGAAACTCGAACTGGATCCCGACCGGCTTGCCCAGGTCGAAAAGCGTCTCGACGCGCTGCACTCGGCCGCACGCAAATTCCGCCTGCGACCCGAGACGCTGCCTGAAGAACACGAAGCACGCCGCGCGCAACTTGCCGCGCTCGACGCCGCCGCCGATCTGGACAGCCTCCACGCAGCCGAAGCCAAAGCCAAAGAAGCCTTCCTCGCCGAAGCGAAAAAGCTCTCGAAGGCGCGCGCGAAGGCTGGCAAGGCTCTAGGTGCAGCGGTAACCACCGGCATGCAGGAACTGTCGATGAAAGGCGGCAGCTTCGATGTGGCGCTGGTGCCGTTGCCGGAAGGTGGCGCGCATGGGCTCGAACAGGTCGAATTCCGCGTCGCAGGTCATGCCGGCGTGCCGTTGCGGCCGCTCGCGAAGGTCGCCTCAGGCGGGGAACTGGCGCGGATCAGCCTCGCTCTCGCGGTCATTGCGAGCGCCGCGAGTCCGACTCCAACCCTGATCTTCGACGAAGTGGATACGGGAATCGGCGGCGGCGTCGCGGAAGTGGTTGGACGCTTGCTGCATCAACTGGGAGAGGCACGTCAGGTGCTGTGCGTCACGCACTTGCCGCAAGTCGCCGCGCGCGGCGACCATCATTTCCAGGTGGCGAAGTCGGGCAACGGCAAGGGCGGCACGGTCAGCAGCGTGACTTCGCTCGATCGCGCGAGCCGCGTCGAAGAAGTCGCGCGCATGCTCGGCGGCCTGGAGATCACCGCCACCACCCGCAAGCACGCGAAGGAAATGCTGGCGGCCTAGGAACGCGGGCTGGAAATCGTCGCGGAGCCTCAGCCGAACACCCGACTCCACAGCTTCAGCACCGCTTCACGCTCCGTCACCACCAGCGCGGGATCGACCCGCGCCTTTTCCATCCCGTCCAGCCGCAGCTGGTGCTGCAACTTCCGATAGGTCCGATACGCCGCCCCGACCGTCTCCGCTTCCGCCTCGCTCATCAAGCCGAAGCGCGACACTTCGCGCAGCAACGCGATATTGCCGGTATTGCGGATCAGTTCAGGATCGCTCGCCGCATGCAGCAACACCCAGTACTGCACGGTGAATTCGATATCGACCATGCCGCCGCGATCGTGCTTCAGGTCGAACAGCGCCGTATGGTTCGGATGCCCTGCCTCGACGCGCTCGCGCATCTCGACGATTTCCTTCGCGAGCGGCGCGGCCTCACGCGGCGTGGTCAGCACCTGTTCGCGAATCTGCTCGAATTTCGCACCGATTTCGGCGTCGCCCGCGCAGTAGCGCGCGCGGCTCAATGCCTGATGCTCCCAAACCCACGCGGTATTCGCGGCGTCGCCTTCACGCAGTTGATAACGGCGGAACGCATCCAGATCGGTGACGAGCAGGCCCGACTCGCCGTTTGGCCGCAACCGCAAGTCGACGTCGAACAAGGTGCCCGCGCCGGTCGCCGTCGTCAGCCAGGTGATGAGGCGGCGGGTGTAAGTGGCGTAGACGTCCGCAGCGGCATCGTCCGGATCGTCGTAGAGGAAGATGACGTCGAGGTCGGACGCGTAGCCGAGCTCCTTGCCGCCCAGCTTGCCGTACGCGATCACCGCAAACTTCGGCACCTCGCGATGGCGTTTGGCCAATTGGTTCCAGACGGCTTCGAGCGTGACGTCGAGCACGGCATCGGCGAGCTCGGACAGGCGGTCGCTCACATGCTCGACGCTCAACTTGCCGGCCAGATCGATCAACAGGATGCGGAACACCTCGGCCTGGTGCGCGTGGCGCAGCAGATCCATCTGTTGCTCGATGCCATCCGCCGCGGCCAGACGCAAGCGCAGCGTGCGCTTGAATTCAGGCCAGTCGAACGGACTGTCCATCGCCTCTTCGTCAAGGAGTTCGTCGAGCAATTGCGGGTGGCGGATCAGGTAGCCGGCGGCCCAGTGTGAACCACCCAGCACCGACAGCACCCGATGCAGCGCCTGCGGATATTCCGTCAACAGCGCAAGGTACGCGCCGCGCCGGCTCACGGCTTCGAGCAAGTCGAAGAAACGCGCCACCGTATCGCCGCGCCGTTCGACCGGCTCCAACGTACGCGCGGCTTCCAGCGCACGCTGCGCGACGATATCGAAGCGCTGGCGGCTACGCTCGGCGAGCCCCGCGTAACGCGACGACTGCCATATCGCACGCAAGCGCGCCAGCAGCTCGTCCGGCTCGGAAACACCCAGTTCGATCAGACGCGCGCGAAGCGCGTCCTCAGCGCTGTCGTCGGCGAGCGCGCTGCTCCAGATCCACACCGCCGCGCCGTCTTCCGGTGCGCCGCAGCCATCGCGGCCGCTCACCTTGTCGGCGAAAATCTGGTCGAACTGCTGTTCGACGAACTCGCGGTGCGCGTCGAGCTTGAGCATCAGCGCGGCATAGTCGTCGCAACCCATGGCTTGCGCGAGCGCCACACGCTCCTCAGGATCGACCGGCATCGCGTGAGTTTGCGCGTCGTTGCGGTATTGCAGACGGTGCTCGAGTTCGCGCAGGAAACGGTAAGCCTGTGAAAGCTTCACGCAGACCGAGGTATCGAGCAGCCCGTGCGTGGCCGCGTGCCGCAAGACTGCGAGCGTCGGTCGAACCCGGAAGC
The DNA here is from genome assembly GCF_905220735.1 of Paraburkholderia aspalathi. Lineage (NCBI taxonomy): Bacteria > Pseudomonadati > Pseudomonadota > Betaproteobacteria > Burkholderiales > Burkholderiaceae > Paraburkholderia > Paraburkholderia aspalathi. The sequence continues at coordinate 296,551 of NZ_CAJNBA010000005.1, read as the reverse complement.
CGGCATCCTGGCCGCCGCGGATCAACTGAAACACCTGAGCGCTGAATTCGATTTCGCGGATGCCGCCGCGGCCCAGCTTGATGTCGTCGGCCTTGTCGGGGCGCATCGAGGCACGCCGCTGCGCTTCCTGGCGAATCTGCAAATGCAGCGCGCGGATTGCGCTGATCACACCAAAGTCGAGATAACGCCGATAGACGAACGGCGTGACGATCGCATCGAGCTGCTTCTGCAGGCGCCGCGCTGCGTCGCTAGCCCCTTCGGACACGAGCCGGCCCTTGATCCACGCATAGCGCTCCCACTCGCGGCCCTGCACGTAGAAATACTCTTCGAGCATGCCGAGGCTGCACACGAGCGGCCCGGAATCGCCGTTCGGCCGCAAGCGCATATCGACCCGGAACACGTAACCGTCGGCGGTCACCTCGGCCAGTGCGCCGATCAGGCGCTTACCCAGTCGCGTAAAAAAGTCCTGCGTCGCAATCGGCGAACGCTGACCGCCCGCGGTCTCACCGTCCTCTTCATAAATGAAGATCAGGTCGATATCCGACGACACGTTCAGCTCACGCCCACCCAGCTTGCCCATCCCGACCACGCCGAGCGCGAGCCGTTCGCCCTGCGGTCCGCGCGGCTCGCCGTAAAGCGTTTCGAGTTCAGCAGACACGACCGCGAGCGCACGCTGGATCGTCGTCTCCGCCAGATCGGTCATCGCGCCGGTGACTTCGGCGACATCCGCCTCGCCCGCCAGGTCACGCTCCATCACGGCGCAAAATACCTCCGTGCGCAATTGGCGTAAGGCCCGTTTGAGTGCATCCTCGCTCAACGGGCCGTCGGCCGCGCCGGCTGCCTCGGCGCACAGTGCGTCAAAGCGCGCGTCGATCCGTTCGCGCGTGAGGGGGGCGGAGGCGAGCGCCACCACCTGCGCCACGATTTGCGGACGGGCCGCCGCGGCACGCGCCGCGTAATGTGAATAGTTGGAACTCAGGAGTGTTGCGTCAGTCATCAAGGGTCTGGCTCGCTCGTTGCTTTATCAGCGTTGTTCAGTTCGCCGCAACACACAGGTCCGGCAGCCTCGCGCAGGTCGCGAGACGGCATGGAGAAAGGGTTTGCCGGAGGTCCGCCGACGCTTTCCCGTGTGTTACATTTCGTCGTTAATTCGCAAAACTACCATACGCCACCCGCCGCAGCATGTCCGAGCGAAACGAATCCGCCGACCCGCACGAAACCAGGCAGGTCCGGCCTGCGAGCGGAAGCGCCCACATGGTGCTGCATCGGACGTCCCATGTAGTGCTGGCGCTCGCACTCGCCTTCTACTTTATCGCGGCGGGTCTGTTTCTCGGTTTGCGTTATGTCCTGCTGCCGCGCGTCGACTCGTTCCGCCCGCGCATCGAAGCCATCGTTTCCGAGAAGCTGCACGCACAGTTCACCATCGGCAAGCTGGCGCCGCACTGGAGCGGCTTTCAGCCAGGCCTCGACGTCACCGATATCGTCATCCGCGACCCGGAAGGCAAAGCGGCCCTAACCATTCCGCACGCCACCGCCGCGCTTTCGTGGAAGTCGCTCTGGCAGTTCCATCCCGCGCTTTCCAGCCTGATCGTCGATCAGCCGGACGTGCTGGTGTCGCGCAGCAGCGACGGCGTGATCTCGGTAGCGGGCGTGCCGGTGCCCACCCGGCACAGCGGCAACGACACCCTGTCCACATGGCTGTTGCGCCAGCAGGCGATCGTGGTGCGCGGCGGCGTGCTGCGCTGGCGAGATGCCGAGCATGACGCACCGGAACTCGCCCTGCGCGACATCCGGATCGCGATTCTCAACGAAGGCTACGATCACCGCCTCGCGTTGCAAGCGCCCGCAGACGGCCATGTCCTGCACGGACCGATCGACTTCCGTACGCATTTCAAACACGCCCGGCTCTCGGCGATCGGCAAGCCGGTCAACTGGGCGGGCCAGGTCTATATGTCGACCGGTCCGGTCGATCTGCCGACCCTCGCGCGCTACATCAACTTCCCAATCGAGATGTTCGCCGGCCGCATCGACAATGCGATCTGGGCCGACTTCGCCGATGGCCGCATGAAGTCGGCGAGCGGGCAACTGGCCGGTGCGGATGTCTCGATGCGGGTCCGCCCGACCCAGCCCAAGCTGGTGGTACCGATCGCCAATTTCTCCTGGGGTCTCGACGTCAACCAGGGCGACTACACGCTGCAACTGAACCACTTGCGCGCCGAGCTCGGCCAGCCGCCGCTCGACGACGGTACGCCGCTCACCCGCACCCTCGCGCTAACCACGCTGCACGGCCGCTATCGGACCGCCTCGCTGCAGCATGGGCAACTCGTCAGCGTCAGCGGCGACCGCGTCGACCTGGGCATCCTCGCCGAATTCAGCCGCGCGTTGCCGTTGCCGCGCCCCCTGCTGAACAACCTGGTGCGCTTCAATCCACGCGGCATGGTGTCGAACTATGTGATCGAGGTCGAACGCGGCAAACCGGAATCGGGCGAAGCGGGCAGCGACCACCGGCCAAGCGGCGCCGAGCCGATCGAGCGCTATCGTTTCAAGGGCGATCTGCAGGGCATCAGCATCGCCGCGCAGGAACCGCCGCCGGGGCTCACCCCGCTGAATCACCCGCGTGCAGGCATTCCCGGCATCGAGAACCTGTGGGGCAGCGTCGATGCAGACGAAAACCACGGCACCGCGACGCTCAACACCTCCAACGTCGCGATTACGTTGCCGGGCGTGTTCGACGACCCGCGCCTGACACTCGACCGCCTGCATGGCCGGGCGGACTGGACCATCACGCCGAAGGCGCCGGGCGAAAATCACCCCGCCTTCACCGTCAAGCTGGCCGACTTCGGTATCTCGAACGCGGACGCCGACGCCACCGCCACCGTCGACTACAGCAACCCCGGCCATGGGCGCGGCTCGCTCAACCTGAAGGCCGACTTCCAGCGCGCACAGGTCACGCGCATCGTCCGTTATCTGCCGACCAGCATCAGCGAAAAGCTGCGCATCTACCTGGGCCATGGGCTGCAAGCCGGCGTCTCGCGCGGCGCGACGATCGAAATCCACGGCGATCTAACCAAATTCCCCTACTCGCGCGCCCCTGAGGCCGGGGTCTTCCATATCGTCGCGCCGTTCAAGGGTGGCAAGTTCGACCCTTCGCCGTACCCGCCGCGCAAGATGAAGAACGGCACGCCGAACGTGTGGCCACCGCTGGATGGCATCGACGGCGTGTTCGAACTCAAAGAAAACTTGCTGCGCTTCGATATCGACCGCGCCCATTACAAGCGGGTCGCTTTGAACAAGGTGAACGGCAAGATCGACGATCTCGGCACCAGGGCTTCCGACCTCATCATCACGGGCAACGGCCGTGGGCCGCTTGCCGACATGCTCGACTACGTCAACGAAAGCTCGCTCGGCATCATGTCCAAACATGCGACCGAGAAAGTGCGCGCCGAAGGGCCCGCAGCGCTGGCGCTCAAGCTGACCGTACCGCGCACGCCGAAGCCGCACATCGCTGTGGAAGGCGCAGTGGGCTTCCAGAACAACCGTTTGACGGTCGATAACGTGCCGCCGTTGTCGCAACTCAACGGTAAAGTCCGTTTCACCGAACATACTGCGCAGGTCGACCGGCTCTCGGGCCAGTTCCTCGGCGGCGATGTCCACGCGAACGGCGGCCTGAAACAGGACGGCACGTACGCACTCGACCTCGGCGGCCATATCGCCGTCGACGCCGCGCGCGGCCTGAACCTGCACGGTCCGGCCGCGCAGGTGCTGACGCGCATGAGCGGCAGCGCGCCCTATGCGCTCAACGTGCACGGCGCCAAGGGGCGCTTGCCGGAAGTCACGGCGAACTCCGATCTGACCGGGCTCGCGCTCGACTTCCCCGCGCCGTTCAACAAGCCAGTCGGCACGCCGATGCCGCTGCACTTCGCTGTCAGCCCGTTCACCAGCGCAAGCGAAGCCGATCTGGAACGAGCCGACCTCACCTTCGGCCCGATCGCCGCCACCTACCTGCTGCGTTACCAGCCGAAAACGCCGCCGACGGTCGTGAGTGGCGCGATCGGCGTCAACAAGCCCGCCGACTTGCCGTCCGAAGGCGTGATCGCCGCCGTCGACGTCGAAGCGTTCGACGCCGATGCCTGGCGCGCGCTCGTCACGCAGATGCGCAACAAGGACGCGCCCACTCCCGCGCCCGCCGCTGCGCCGGCGACGCCGAATCCGACCCTCGCGCAATTCCTGCCGAGCCGCTTCGCGGTGCACGTCGGCACGCTGACACTGCTCAAGCGGCACTGGGACAGCGTGATCGTCGGCGCGTCGCATGCGGACGGCAAATGGCAGGCCAACATCGCGTCGAACCAGGTGTCGGGTCACGTGTCCTGGCTGCCGGGCGCGAACAAGGAATCGCCCGGCACGCTGCAGGCGCGCTTTGCCCGCGTTGTGATCCCCTCGGCCACGGATAAAGACCTGCTCGGCCAGGCCATTTCGGCGCCGGCGCAGAACATGCCGTCGATCGATCTGGTGGTCAATGAGCTGATCGTGCGCGATCGCGACATAGGCCGGCTCGAAGTCGACGCGCACAACTTCGAAGAAGACGGCGTACCGGTCTGGCAGCTCGACAAGCTGGACATCACCAACCCCGCCGCCACGCTGACCGCGACCGCGAACTGGCGCACGTCGACGGGCCTCGGCAATACCGCTGACGAAGTGACGCCGCGCCGTACCGTGTTCGATTTCAAACTCGACATCAAGGACGCCGGCGGGCTGCTGGAGCGCTTCGGCCAGCCGCACACGCTCAAGGCCGGCAACGGCACGCTGTCGGGCAAGGTGGTGTGGCGCGGCGGCCCGACGACCATCGACTATCCAACGCTCAACGGTAATCTCGCCGTCGATCTGCGCCATGGGCAGATTCTCAAGGTCGACCCGGGCGTCGCGAAACTGCTGGGCGTACTCAGCCTGCAAAGCCTCGCACGCTTCGCCACGCTCAATTTCCGCGACGTCATCGGCGAAGGGTTGCCGTTCGAGCGCGTCACAGGCACGGGCGAGATTCACAATGGCATCGGCCGCACCGAGAACTTCGAGATGGTGACGGCGCCGGCGCGCGCCGAAATGAAGGGCTCGGTGGATCTCGCGCAGGAAACCCAGGATCTGCACGTGCAGATTGTGCCGACCGTCAGCGCCGGCGCCGCCGTGATCGCCGCGACCGTGATCAATCCGCTGCTCGGGCTGGGCGCGCTGGTGGCCGATTTGGCGTTCAGCAAATCGGTGTCCACGGCGTTTGCACGCGAGTACGCGATCACCGGTCCGTGGTCGAAACCGCACATCGAGCGGGTGAAGGGCGATCGCGGTAAGATGGACGCTCCGGCTTCGACCGTGGAAGCGCACTGAGCCCGATCCTGTGTTTGATCAGAAGAGCGCCGTGCCGTGCCGCGGTCCCCAGCCAGCCTTGAACGACGTATGCGGCGCCTACGGTTCGCGCCGCCGCCTTGCCGGGAGTTTTTCGAAACGCTCATGAGCGAAACACACGTCTCTTCATCCTCGTCCACCGCTTCGTCCACTGCCTCGCCCGGCGCGGCGTCCTGCGGGTCTTCCGAAAGCGTGTTCCGCGTGGCCGCGCTGCAAATGGTGAGCACGCCAGATCGCGAACGCAACCTGGCCGAAGCGGAGCGCCTGATCGCCGAAGCCGCCGCCGACGGCGCGCAACTCGTCCTGCTGCCCGAATACTTCTGCTTCATGGGCTTCAAGGACACGGACAAGCTCGCCGTGCGCGAGCCCTATCAGGACGGCCCGATCCAACGCTTTCTCGCCGACGCCGCGCGCCGCCACAAGGTGTGGGTGATCGGCGGCACCTTGCCGTTGATGTCGCAGGAACCCGCGCGCGTACTGAACACCACGCTGGTGTTCGACCCACAAGGCAACGAGGCCGCGCGCTACGACAAGATCCATCTGTTCAATTTCGAAAAGGGCGAAGAGTCGTTCGACGAGGCACGCACCATCTGCCCCGGCGGCGAAGTCCGCACCTTCGAGGCGCCGTTCGGCCGGGTCGGCCTGTCGGTCTGCTACGATTTACGCTTTCCGGAGCTGTACCGGCGCATGGGCGACTGCGCGCTGATCGTGGTGCCGTCGGCGTTCACTTACACCACCGGCCGCGCGCATTGGGAGATGCTGCTGCGCGCCCGGGCGGTCGAAAACCAGTGTTACGTGCTGGCCGCCGCGCAAGGCGGCAAACATGAAAACGGCCGCCGGACATGGGGCCACAGCATGCTGATCGACCCGTGGGGCGAAATCGTCGCGGTGCGCGACGAAGGCGCCGGCGTGGTGAGCGGCAATCTCGAGCGTGCGCGCATCGACGAAGTGCGGCAGAGCCTGCCCGCCTGGCGTCACCGCGTGCTGAGCTGCTGACGTATTACCTGACATTGAAAGTGCGGCGCCCATCACTCATATAAGGGTGATAGAAGCGCTAACCGAATCCTTCGTATCGAGCAGAACATACTTCGCATGAACATCATCGAACCCGGTATCCGTAATCTCGCCACCGCCAAGGACATTCTCCTGACGCCCTACGGTCTCGACGAATCCCTGCTCACCCGCACGCTCGCCGAGATCTTCACGCACAAGATCGACTACGCCGACCTGTACTTCCAGTACACGCGCAGCGAAGCGTGGAGTCTCGAAGAAGGCATCGTGAAGTCGGGCAGCTTCAGCATCGACCAGGGTGTCGGCGTGCGCGCCGTGGCAGGCGATCGCACTGCCTTCGCGTATTCGGACGATCTGTCGCCCGAAGCAATTCGTCAGGCGGCGCTCGCCACCCGTTCGATTGCCAAGGCGGGCGGCGGCAAGCAGAAGATCAAAGTGGCCTCGTCGCTGACCGGCATCGCCGGGCGCGATCTGTACTTGCCGTCCGATCCGCTGCACTCGCTCGATGCGACCGCCAAGGTCAAGCTGCTCGAGCGTATCGAACAGATGGCGCGCGGCCGCGATCCGCGCATCCAGCAAGTGATGGCAGGCCTCGCCGGTGAATACGACGTGGTTCTGGTCGCGCGCAGCGACGGCGGCTTTGCGGCCGATATCCGTCCGCTCGTGCGCGTGTCGGTCACGGTGATCGCCGAGCAGAACGGCCGCCGCGAAATCGGCAGCGGCGGCGGCGGTGGCCGCTTCGACTACGGCTATTTCACCGACGAAGTGCTGTCGGGTTATGTCGACGACGCCGTGCATGCGGCGCTCGTGAACCTCGACGCCCGCCCGGCTCCGGCCGGCGCGATGACGGTCGTGCTCGGACCGGGCTGGCCCGGCGTGCTGCTGCACGAAGCGATCGGCCACGGCCTCGAAGGCGACTTCAACCGCAAGGGATCGTCGGCGTTTGCGGGTCGAATCGGCGAGCAGGTTGCGGCCAAGGGCGTGACCGTGGTCGACGACGGCACGCTGCCGAACCGCCGCGGCTCGCTGAACATCGACGACGAAGGCAATCCGACCCAGTGCACGACGCTGATCGAAGACGGCATTCTGAAGGGCTACATCCAGGACACGCTGAATGCACGCCTGATGAAGATGCCGGTCACGGGTAACGCACGCCGCGAATCGTATGCTGCGCTGCCGATGCCGCGCATGACCAACACGTACATGCTCAACGGCGACAAAGACCCGCAGGAAATCATCGCGTCCGTGAAGAACGGTTTGTATGCAGTGAACTTCGGCGGCGGCCAGGTCGACATTACGAATGGCAAGTTCGTGTTCTCGGCCTCCGAGGCGTACATGATCGAAAACGGCAAGGTCACCTACCCGGTCAAGGGCGCGACGCTGATCGGCAGCGGGCCGGAATCGCTCAAATTCGTCAGCATGATCGGCAACGACATGAAGCTCGATTCGGGCGTCGGCGTGTGCGGCAAGGAAGGCCAGAGCGTGCCGGTGGGCGTCGGTCAGCCGACGCTGCGTATCGACAAGATGACGGTCGGCGGCACGGCCTGATTTTGATGTAGACGCATACTTCGTGCATATAACGCTCGAAGTATGCGGATTTACCGCATTTTTACACCCTGCAGCTTGCCAGCCGAGCTTGCACGGGTTATAAAGTCACTCACCCTTTTTGACCAGCGACCCAATTTCGCCATGTCCGCCAAGTTTTACTTTTACTTTTTTTGGCATCTCAGACCGCTGGCGGATCGAGAGGGGTGTTAGTGCACGCAAGACACCCAGAATTCACGAAAACCGCCAGCTAGCCTGGCGGTTTTTTTTTCGCCTCACGCCTTTGAAACTTTTGCCGTTGAAATCTTTTTGATTGTTGTTCGCCGTGGCATCGCTGCCTGATTGCCGTCTGATCGCAGCCTTCATTGCCCGCGCGAACACGCTACGACCGATTCAGGAGAATAAACATGCCCCCGCACAACACCGACGATGTCCGCATCCGCGAATTGAAAGAACTCACGCCGCCCGCTCACCTGATCCGCGAATTCGCTTGCGACGAAACGGTGTCCGACGTGATCTACAACTCGCGCAACGCGATGCATCGCATCCTGCACGGCATGGAAGACCGTCTGATCGTCATCATCGGACCGTGCTCGATCCACGATACGAAGGCGGCGATGGAATACGCCGGGCGTCTCGTCGAACAGCGCAAGCGCTTCGCCGGCGAACTCGAAATCGTGATGCGGGTGTACTTCGAAAAACCGCGTACGACGGTGGGCTGGAAGGGTCTCATCAACGACCCGCATATGGACAACAGCTTCAAGATCAACGACGGCCTGCGCACCGCGCGCGAACTGCTGCTGCGTATCAATGAGCTCGGCCTGCCGGCCGGCACCGAATACCTCGACATGATCAGCCCGCAGTACATCGCCGATCTGATCTCGTGGGGCGCAATCGGCGCGCGCACGACCGAATCGCAAGTGCACCGTGAGCTGGCTTCGGGACTGTCGTGCCCGGTCGGTTTCAAGAACGGCACGGACGGCAACGTCAAGATCGCTGTGGACGCAATCAAGGCCGCGTCGCAGCCGCACCATTTCCTGTCGGTTACCAAGGGCGGCCACTCGGCGATCGTCTCGACCGCCGGCAATGAGGACTGCCACATCATCCTGCGCGGCGGCAAGACGCCGAACTACGACGCGGACAGCGTCAATGCGGCGTGCGCCGACATCGGCAAGGCGGGTCTCGCGGCGCGCTTGATGATCGACGCGAGCCATGCGAACAGCTCGAAGAAGCACGAGAACCAGATTCCGGTGTGCGCGGACATCGGCCGTCAGATTGCTTCGGGTGACGAACGGATTGTCGGCGTGATGGTGGAATCGCATCTGATCGCGGGCCGCCAGGATCTGCAGGAAGGCTGCGCGCTGACCTACGGCCAGAGCATCACCGATGCCTGCATCGGCTGGGACGAAAGCGTCGCCGTGCTGGAAGGTCTCGCCGAAGCCGTCAAGCAACGGCGTGTGACGCGCGGCAGCGGCAACTAAAAAGTCTCTGCGCGACTCTGCGCGATCGCTGTAGTTGATTCATCGAAAACCCGGCTCATGCAGCCGGGTTTTTTGTTAGCCGAACGGACGAATGGTGCTCCGTGCGCCGCCTCTGTACCGTAACAACTCGTTGCCGGGTCGGATACGACTTGACCAGGCTGGGTGTTGCGTATAAGATTTTGTACATGAAAGGCGGTTATGGAGCACGAAAAAGAAATTCGCTGGATGGGTTCCAGCTATCACGATTTACTCGCCTTTCCCGAAGAGCCACGTCGGCGAGCCGGATTTCAGCTTGGCAAGATTCAGGCAGGTCTCGACCCAGACGACTGGAAGCCGTTTGACTCGATCGGCGCTGGAACACGCGAGATTCGCATCAAGGAGGCCGACGGTATTTACCGCGTGATGTATGTCACGAAGTTCGTGGAAGCGCTGTACGTCCTGCATTGCTTCCAGAAGAAGACGCAGAAGCTACCGCCGCAGGATAGAAAGATTGCCGAGATGCGGTACCGCGCCATCATCAATGATAGGAAAACTTAACAAATGACGATCGACACAAAAATCCGTCACGTAACAAAACCCGGCGCAAACCTGTTTCTCGAACTCGGTTTTTCCGCCGAAGAAGCGAAGCGCCTGCACGCCGCTTCGCAGAAACAGATCAACGACACGCGGCTGCTCAAGGAACAACTGATGACCGAGCTGTCCAGCTGGATCGAGCAACATCATCTGAAGCAGGCCGAGGCGGCCGAGATTCTGATGGTGTCGCGTCCGCGCGTGTCAGACGTGGTCAACAAGAAGACCACCAAGTTCACTATCGATACGCTGGTCGAAATGATGAGCCGGATCGGCAAGCCGGTCACACTGGCTGTTGGGTAAGGTGGATGGCGCGGCGCCCTAGCGTGCTTTCGCACGTCGCTTGCCGCGCGCCCTTGTTTTACTGCACCGCGCCTGAACCGAACACTTCGGTGTGAATCCGCGCCACATCCACACCGAGCGAGGCCAACGCCTCGCATTGCGCGCGCATGAACGGCACCGGTCCGCAGATGTAGTAATCCGCATCGGGAACGATCACCTTGTCGGCGATTTTCATGAGGTCGAGGCGGCCTTCGAAATCGTAGTCGATAGCAGCGCGATCACAGGCTTCAATGGCTTCGTAGAACACCGCACGCGTGACGTTGGGATGTGCTGCGACCGTATCGTTCAGCCACTGCCGGAAAGCATGCACGCGGCCATTGCGGCAGGCATGCACGAAGGTCACGCTGCGCTCACTCTGGTCGGCAAGTAACGTGGAGAGCATCGAGGTCATCGGGGTCACGCCCACGCCGCCGCTCATCAGCACCACGGGTGTCCTCTTCTTGCGATCCAGCGTGAAGTCGCCCGCTGGTGCGCTGACATGCACCACCGCGCCCACTTCCACACCGTCGTGCAGGAGGTTCGATACGTGGCCGGGTGCCATATCTTCCCGACCGGCTTCGCGCTTTACCGAGATACGCAGCCAGTTGCCGTTCGGCGCATCCGACAAGCTGTACTGCCGCGGCTGATCGACGCCGAGTTCATCCACGAAACGCTTCACGCTCAGATATTGGCCAGGCTCGAAACCGCAGGCCGGTGAGCCATCGGCGGGCGTCAGATAGAACGACGTGATTTCATCGCTCTCCACTTCCTTGCGTGCAACCTTGAAGGGCCGGAAGCCGCTCCACGCCGCACCTTCGTAAAGCTTGGCCTCTGTGCCGATAAAAATATCCGCGAGCTGCCCGTAAGCGACTTCCCACGCGCCGAGCGTCTCCTGATCGACTGCGTCGCCGAGCACATCAACGATTGCGCCTAACAGGTGGCGTCCCACGATCGGATACTGTTCCGGCCGGATATTCAGACTCACGTGCTTATGCGCGATGCGTGAGACGGTGGGACCAAGGGCGCCGAGGTTATCGATATTGGCGGCATATGCGTATACCGCCTTCGCCAGCGTCTCCGGCTGATTGCCGCTCTTCTGGTGAGTCTGGTTGAACACGTTCTTCAACTCAGGATGGTGCGCGAACATGCGCTTGTAGAAGCGTTTGGTGATGGTCGTGCCGTGCACGGCAAGAACGGGAACGGTGGCTTTGACGCGGGCGATCTGGTCGGCGGTGAGTGCGGTCATAACGACTTCTCCTTAAAGATACATTTACAATACATCTTTAAGGAGAAGCTTTGCCCGGACAGATTGTCACAGGAGCTTAAAGGGACTGAAGCGCCGTGTTAGCCGACGCTACGATCGTGCTGCCACAGCACGTCGCTGCCGCCGTCCGCGCGATTGAGCACCCGCGCGAGCACGAACAGCAGATCGGACAGCCGGTTCACATACTGACGCGGCGCCTCATTGACCGCCTCGCTTTCACCGAGCGCGACGATCGACCGTTCGGCGCGCCGGCACACCGTGCGGCACACGTGCGCAAGTGCGGCTGCGCGCGAGCCGCCGGGCAGAATGAATTCCTTCAATGGCGGCAGGGTGGCGTTGTAATCGGCCAGCCAGTCGTCGAGCTGGCCGAGATGCGTGTCGGTAATCATTGTGTGGCCGGGAATGCAGAGCTCGCCGCCAAGATCGAACAGGTCGTGCTGAATCGCAACCAGCGCCGCCCGCACCGTGTCGGGCAGCGTTTCGCACAGCAACACGCCAAGATTCGAATTGAGTTCATCGACGTCGCCGATTGCGGCAATGCGCGCGCTGTCTTTGCGCACGCGCCGGCCATCGCCGAGGCCGGTGCTGCCGTCGTCGCCCGTACGAGTGGCGATTTTGCTCAAGCGGTTGCCCATGATGTCTCCCATGCATTCATTCAGTAACGATGCGTCTGCGCGGCGGCGGTGAATCCATCCGGCGAACCTGGTAAGCAAGCCACCGGGTTATCCATATTGCGCGCATCGTGAGGTCGCCGCCATTATAGGAGCGGCAGCCGTCCCCAACGCCGGCCCGCGGGTGATCGGCGTAAAATGAAGCACAAGCTGTAGAACAGCTCCGCCCCAATATCAGGAGACATGCGTGAATCATCCCGTGCCGCCGGCCCCGCTACGCCGGCCGTTTCCCGCCGAGTTACTGACTGCCCTCAAAGCCGTTTTCGGCGAACGCGTGTCCACCGCCGAAGCCGTGCGCACCCACCATGGCCGCGACGAATCGCCGTTCGATCCCCAACTGCCCGACGCCGTCGTATTCGCGCGCAATACGGAAGACGTGCAAACCATCGTCAAGCTGTGCGGCCAGTACAACGTACCGATCATCCCCTACGGCAACGGTTCGTCGCTCGAAGGACATCTGCTGGCAGTGCAAGGCGGCGTGTCGATCGATCTGTCGGAAATGAACCGGGTCTTGTCGATCAACGCTGAAGACCTGACCGTCACCGTCGAACCCGGTATTTCGCGCAAGCAGTTGAACGAAGCACTGCGCGACACCGGCCTGTTTTTCCCGATCGACCCGGGTGCTGACGCGAGCATCGGCGGCATGTCGGCCACGCGCGCCTCGGGCACCAACGCCGTGCGCTACGGCACGATGCGCGAAAACGTACTCGGACTGACGGTGGTTCTCGCCGACGGCCGCGTGATCAAGACCGGCACGCGTGCGCGCAAATCGTCGGCGGGTTACGACCTCACGCGTCTGTTTGTCGGCTCGGAAGGCACGCTCGGCGTGATTACCGAAATCACCGTTCGGCTGTATCCGCAACCGGAAGCGGTCTCGGCGGCGGTCTGCACGTTCCCGTCGATGGGCGATGCGGTGCGCGCGGTCATCGAAACGATTCAGATGGGCGTGCCGATTGCACGTGTCGAGTTCGTCGACTCGCTCGCGATCCGCTCGATCAATCGCCATTCGAACCTCACGTTGCGCGAGGCGCCTACGCTGTTCTTCGAATTCCACGGCACCGAAGCCGGCGTGAAAGAGCAAGCCGAACTGGTGCAGGAGCTCGCCGCGCAGAATGCCGGCGAAGGCTTCGAATGGGCAACCCGGCCGGAAGACCGCAGCCGCCTGTGGAACGCGCGCCACAACGCGTATTTCGCGATGCTGCAACTGAAGCCCGGCTGCCGCGCCGTCACGACAGATGTCTGCGTGCCGATCTCGCGCCTGGCGGAATGCGTGATGGAAACCGAGCAGGATCTGAAGACGTCGCCGCTGCCCTGCCCGATCGTCGGCCATGTCGGCGACGGCAACTTCCATGTCGCGATCCTGATCGACCCGAACAAGCCGGAAGAGCTCGTCGAGGCCGAGCGCCTGAACCATCTCATCGTGCAACGCGCGCTGCGCATGGACGGCACCTGCACGGGCGAGCACGGGGTTGGTCTGCATAAGATGAACTTCCTGCTCGAAGAACACGGCGAAGTCGCGGTCGACACGATGCGCTCCATCAAGCACGCACTCGATCCGCATAATCTGATGAACCCGGGCAAGATCTTTTCCTGGGCGGCTTGACGCTTCATCAGCACTCAGCTCAGCTCAGTTGCATCGGCGGCAGCGGCAACGCCTGCTGCCGCACAACGAGGCTTGACCGGGCACGCAGCGTGAAAGACACCAGGAGACAAGTCATATGAACGCACCCGTCGAACTGACGGCCGAAGTTCTCGCCCAGCGCCAGCGCGAAGTCGTGCAGGCGCTGATGGCCGTGCTGCCGAACCATTGTCTGCTGTATCGCGAAGAAGACACCGTTGCCTACGAGTGCGACGGTCTCGCCGCGTACCGGCGTCTGCCGCTCGCGGTCGCCTTGCCCGAGACGGAATCGCAGGTCCAGCGCATCGTGCAGATCTGCCACCGGCTCGACGTGCCGATCGTGCCGCGCGGCGCGGGCACCGGTTTGTCCGGCGGGGCGATGCCGATCCGGCACGGCGTGGTGGTGTCGCTCGCGCGCTTCCGCAAGATCGTCGAAGTCGACTCGTATGCCCGGACCGCGACCGTGCAACCGGGGGTGCGCAATCTGTCGATCTCCGAAGCCGCCGCGCCCTACGGCCTTTACTACGCACCCGATCCGTCGTCGCAGATTGCCTGCACGATCGGTGGCAACGTCTCCGAGAATTCCGGCGGCGTTCACTGCCTCAAGTACGGCCTGACCGTGCATAACGTGCTGCGTGTTCGCGCCGTGACGATGGAAGGCGACATCGTCGAATTCGGTTCGCTCGGGCCTGACGCGCCCGGGCTCGATCTGCTCGCGGTGCTGATAGGCAGCGAAGGCATGTTCGCGATCGTCACCGAAGTCACCGTCAAGCTGATCCCGAAGCCGCAAACGGCGCAGGTCATCATGGCCAGTTTCGACGACGTCGTGAAAGGCGGCAACGCGGTCGCTGGCATCATCGCGGCGGGCATCATTCCGGCCGGTTTGGAGATGATGGACAAACCGGCTACCCGCGCGGTCGAAGAATTCGTCAACGCGGGCTACGACCTCGACGCGGCGGCGATCCTGCTGTGCGAATCGGACGGCACGGCTGAAGAGGTCGCCGACGAAATCGTGCGCATGACCGCGGTGCTGCGCGAACAGGGTGCAACCCGCATCCAGATTTCGCGCTCAGAGAATGAACGGCTGCGCTTCTGGTCCGGGCGCAAGAACGCCTTTCCCGCGGCAGGCCGCATTTCGCCCGACTACTACTGCATGGACGGCACCGTGCCGCGCCGCAGTATCGGACCGCTGCTGGCGCGCATCGAAGTCATGGAGAAGAAATACGGCCTGCGCTGCATCAACGTGTTCCATGCCGGCGACGGCAACATGCACCCGTTGATCCTGTTCAACGGCAACGATATGGACGAGTGGCACCGGGCGGAAGCCTTCGGTTCCGACATTCTCGAAACCTGCGTGGAGCTGGGCGGCACGGTAACCGGCGAGCACGGCGTGGGCATCGAGAAAATCAATTCGATGTGCGTGCAGTTCTCGCCCGAAGAGCGCGACGCATTCCACGCGGTCAAACGCGCCTTTGACGCGCCGGGCTTGCTCAATCCCGACAAGGGCATTCCCACCCGCGCGCGTTGCGCCGAGTACGGCAAGATGCACGTGCGCGGCGGCTTGCTGCCGCATCCGGACTTGCCGCGGTTTTAAGACGGTTGACGACGCTGCCGGCCCAAGACGGGCTCGCAGCGTTGCATGGCGCGGCCGCCGCCCGGCTCCGTGCCGCCCGTCCACATATCGGGACCCCCGCCCACGACCAGCCAGCCTCCCCGCACGCCCGTTCCCCACCGGCACGTCCACAAGTCCCAAGCCCCAAGCGCTTCCCCGCTCCCACCCTGATTACCCGATGCGGGTCCGCTCCGGGTTGCCAGCGCGCCGCCGCCCGGTACAATCAATCGAAACACAACGAAGCAGGACACCATGGAAGAGGACGACATCGTCGCCGTTTGGTCTGAACGCGTGCGTTCAGCCAGCGCCGAAGGGCGCACACTGCGCATCCGTGGCGGCGGCACCAAAGACTGGTACGGTCAGACGCTGGAAGGTGACATCCTCGACACGCGCGCTTATCGCGGCATCATCGCCTACGACCCGGCCGAGCTGGTCATCACGGCGCGCGCGGGCACGCCCCTGCTGGAGATCGAGGCCGCCCTCGCCGAACACCATCAGATGCTCGCCTTCGAGCCGCCGCACTTCGGGCCGCAGGCCACCTTCGGCGGCTGCATCGCGGCGGGCATCGCCGGTCCACGCCGCCCGTCGGCCGGTGCGGCGCGCGACTTCGTGCTGGGTGCGGTCATCATGAACGGCCAGGGCCAGGTCCTGCATTTTGGCGGCCAGGTGGTGAAGAACGTCGCCGGATACGACGTCTCGCGCTTGATGGCGGGTTCGCTGGGCACCCTTGGGCTGATCCTCGAACTGTCGGTCAAGGTCCTGCCGCTACCGCAGGCCGAAACCACGCTCAAATTCGACATGAACGGCACCGATGCGGTCCGCAAGCTCAACGAATGGGGCGGTCGCCCACTGCCGATCACGGCGAGCGCATGGCGTCACGGCACGCTGGCCGTGCGGATGGCCGGCGCGGAAGCCGCGGTCAAAGCGGCGCGCACGGCGCTCGGCGGCGAAGTGGTCGATGCCGTCGAAGCGGAGCGCTTCTGGGCCGGCCTGCGCGAACAGACCGACTCGTTCTTTGCGGCCATCCCGCCGAAGGCCGCGCTCTGGCGCCTCGCGCTGCCGTCCATCACCGAGCCGATGCAATTGCCCGGCGCGCAACTGATGGAATGGGGCGGCGGCCAGCGCTGGTGGATCACCGACACCGACGCGCAAACCGTGCGTATCAGCGCCAAACAGGCCGGCGGCCACGCCACCATCTTTCGTAGCGGCTACGGCTACGACCGCAACGCCGGAGTCTTCACACCGCTGCCCGCACCGCTGATGAAAATTCATCGCGGCCTGAAAACCGCCTTCGACCCGGCCCGCATCTTCAATCGCGGCCGCCTCTACCCCGACTTCTGAGCGACGCGATGCAAACCAACCTCGCGGACTTCATTCGCAATACACCCGATGGCGACGAAGCCGACGCCATCCTGCGCAATTGCGTGCATTGCGGCTTCTGCACCGCGACCTGCCCGACCTATCAGATACTCGGCGACGAACTCGACGGACCACGCGGCCGCATCTATCTGATCAAGCAGATGGTGGAAGGCGCGGCGGTGACGCGCAGCACCCAGGTTCACCTGGACCGCTGCCTCACTTGCCGCAACTGCGAGACAACTTGCCCTTCCGGTGTGCAATACGGCAGGCTGGTCGAGATCGGCCGCAAGATCACCGAGGAAAAGGTCACACGCCCGTTCGGCCAGCGGATGGTGCGCCGGCTGCTTGCGAGCTTCGTGCCGAACAGCGCACTGTTCACGCCGACCATGCGAATCGGTCAGCATATCCGCCCGCTCCTGCCGAAGAAACTGCGCGACAAGGTGCCCGCGCGCCAGCGTCCGCTCGAATGGCCGACCGCGAAACATCCGCGCAAGATGTTGATGCTCGCGGGCTGCGTGCAACCGTCGATGATGCCGAACGTCAATGTCGCGACGGCACGGGTGCTCGATGCGCTCGGCGTGGAAACCTTGATCGCGCCCGAAGCAGGCTGCTGCGGTGCGATCCGTCTGCATCTGGGCTACAACGACGAAGCGCTCGACGACCTGCGCGCCAACATCGACGCGTGGTGGCCTTATATCGAACAAGGTGTGGAAGCGATCGTAATGAACGCGTCCGGCTGCGGCGCAACGGTCAAGGAATACGGGCATCTGCTGCGCAACGACCCTGCGTATGCGGAGAAGGCGCGCCGCGTGACCGAACTGACGCGCGACGTCGCGGAGATCCTGCCGGAGTTCGAAGAAGCGCTCGTCGCCGTGACGCGCCGCCGGGCGATCCATACGGTGGCGTTCCATCCGCCATGCACGTTGCAGCATGGTCAGCAGGTGCGCGGCAAGGTCGAACATTTGCTGACGGCGCTCGGCGTGGAAGTGCGCCTGCCCGCCGACAATCATCTCTGCTGCGGTTCGGCCGGGACCTATTCGCTGACCCAGCCCAAGCTCTCGTACGCGCTGCGCGACCAGAAGCTCGAGCGGCTGCAGGCGCAGGAGCCGCAGGTGATCGTGTCGGCCAACGTCGGCTGCATTGCGCATCTGCAAAGCGGCACGTCTACGCCGGTTGCGCATTGGATCGAACTGGTGGAGCACATGCTGTCCGCCTAAGGCGATCGATTTTGACAATAAGCACGGCACGTGGCTTGCGGTACATCACCGCAAGCGCGTCCGCCTGTCCCGCGGCGGCATAAAGCGGCACGACATGGCGGCGTCCGTATAATTCGATCATCGCCTTTCGCCAGACTTCCGGTTCCGCTCCATGCCCGATCTGATTCACAACCTCGAAGCGGTGCAGCAGCGCATCGCCCTCGCCGCGCAGGTAGCCGGACGCGACCCGCGTTCGATCACCCTTCTCGCGGTCTCGAAGACGTTTCCCGCCGAAGACGTACGCGCCGCCTACGCAGCCGGCCAACGGGCGTTCGGTGAGAACTACGTGCAGGAATCCATCACCAAGATCGAAGCGCTGGCCGATCTGCGGGCCGCGCTCGAATGGCATTTCATCGGACCCTTGCAATCGAACAAGACGCGCCCGGTTGCCGAGAATTTCGACTGGGTGCATTCGGTCGACCGCCTGAAAATCGCACAACGGCTGTCTGAGCAGCGTCCAGACAACCTGCCGCCCTTAAACGTCTGCCTGCAGGTCAACATTAGCGGCGAAGCGTCGAAAAGCGGTGCGAGCATTCCCGAGGCCGTCGAAGTCGCACAGGCAATCGCTGCACTGCCAAAGCTGAATCTGCGCGGCCTGATGGCGATTCCGGAGCCGGCCGGCAGCATCGAAGAACAGCGCGTGCCGCACCGGCAACTGCGTGAACTGTTCGAGCGTCTGCGTAACGACGGCCTCGAACTCGATACGCTCTCGATGGGCATGTCGAGCGACCTCGAAGCCGCCGTGCTGGAAGGCGCGACGATCGTGCGCGTCGGCACCGCGATCTTCGGCGCGCGCGATTACTCTCACTGACCGTTTCAGACCTTCCCTTCTCGACACCTCTCCGCACTTCTTTCGGAACATCATGAAAATTGCTTTTATCGGCGGTGGCAATATGGCCGCCGCGTTGATCGGCGGTCTCATCAAGCGCGGCGTCGCGCCCACTGACCTGTACGCAATCGACCCCAACGAAGACGCGCGCAAACGCAACGAGCAGCAATTCGGCGTCAAGACCGGCGCCGCCGCGGACGCTGCGCTCGCGTCGTACGACGCCGTCGTGCTGGCGGTGAAGCCGCAGATCCTGAAGAGTGTCGCCCAGGCACTGGCGCCGCATCTGACAGCGTCGCAACTAGCGATCAGCATCGTCGCGGGCATTCGCATGGACGACATGTCTCGCTGGCTGAACGGCCACGCGCGCATCGTGCGCGTGATGCCGAATACGCCGGCGCTGATCGGCATGGGCGTCACGGGCCTCGTGGCGACCGGCAGTGTCGACGAAGCCGGCCGCGCGCTCGCGTCGCAGGTGCTGGGCGCAGTTGGCGAAACCGTCTGGTTCGACGACGAAGCGAAGATCGACGCCGTCACCGCGATTTCGGGCAGCGGTCCTGCTTACGTGTTTTATTTCATCGAGGCGCTGCAGGAAGCCGCGCGCCAGCTCGGTATGGATGAAGCGCAAGGCCGCGCGCTGGCGGTCGCGACCTTCACCGGCGCGGCACAATTGGCCGCGAACTCGGACGAGCCGCCGAGCCTGTTGCGCGAACGGGTGACGTCGAAGGGCGGCACCACGGCGGCCGCGCTGGCCTCGTTCGACGCGAGCGGGATCAAGGATGCGATCGTCCGCGGCGCGCTTGCCGCCAATGCGCGCGCCAAGGAAATGGGCGACGAGTTCGGCAAGCTGTAAGGGCGATCAGCTGGCAATTGCCAGCACGACGGCAGGAAAGTAGAAAGTACGCCCAAGGACGCTGCGCCTCGAACTCATCCGAGGCGGCGTCCGCGGCGGAACAGAAGCGCGCAAGAATTAAAACGAAGCCGCCGCGTAGTGCGCTGCGATACCGACAAACAACGCGCCGCCCAGCCAGTTGTTATGACGGAACGCCGCGAAGCACGCCATGCGCTCGCGATTGCGGATCAGCGTGTAGTGATAGATTGCGCAGCCCACCGCCGCCGCCCATCCCAGCCAATACAACACACCGAAGCTGAGCATGACGCCGATGCCGACGTAAATCCCCAGCGTCGCCGCATAGCACAGCATGATCGCCGCCACGTCGAAGCGGCCGAAGGTGAGCGCCGACGTGCGGATACCGATCTTGATGTCGTCGTCGCGATCGACCATCGCGTATTCCGTGTCGTAGGCAACCGACCAGAACACGTTGGCCAGCAGCATGACCCAGGCGAGCATCGGCACGTGATCCTGAATCGCGGCGAACGCCATCGGAATGCCGAAGCCGAACGCGATGCCGAGATACGCCTGCGGAATCGCAAAGAAGCGCTTCGTGAACGGATACGAACCGGCGACGAACAGCGCCGCCACCGACAACTCCTTCGTCAACGTATTCAGCGGCAGAATCAGCAGAAAGGCCAGCAGCGACAAACCGGCCGCCAGCGCCACCGCTTCCCATGCCTTGATCTTGCCCGATGTGATCGGGCGGTTTTCCGTGCGCTTCACGTAGCGATCGAAGTCGCGATCCGCGTAGTCGTTGATCGCGCAACCCGCCGAGCGCATCAGCACCGTACCCACCGTGAAAATCACCAGCAGCGGCCACGACGGATGACCGTCGGAGGCAATCCACAGCGCATTGAGCGTCGGCCACAGCAGCAGCAGGCTGCCGATCGGCTTGTCCATGCGTACGAGGCGCAGATACAGGGGAAGTCGGGCGAACATGGGCGGATTCGGTGAAGTGCAGACGGTGCCGCTATTTTACGGGATGCGGACCGAAGGTAGCCGTCAGGCGGGCGAAGCTGGCCTTCTGGGTGCCAGAACCGGGGCCGCAACCGTAGCCGGGCCTCGAGCTACAGCTGAATGCAGATCGGGCACCGCAAAAAACAAAGCCTCCCGCAAAGGGAGGCTTTGTTTGTTTTGCTACTCAACTCAACTTAACGCTAAAGCATTTAAGCCAGCATCGAGCGCAGCATCCACGCGGTCTTTTCGTGCGTTTGCATGCGTTGCGTCAGCAGATCAGCGGTCGGCTCGTCGTTAGCGGCTTCCGTCGACGGGAAAATCGCGCGTGCAGTACGCACCACGGCTTCCTGACCTTCCACCAACTGGCGGATCATTTCTTCCGCCGCCGGCACGCCGTCCGCTTCCGGAATCGACGACAGCTTCGCGAATTCCTTGTAGCTACCCGGCGCATGCACGCCCAGTGCGCGGATGCGTTCAGCGATCGAATCGACCGCGAGCGCCAGCTCGTTGTACTGCGTTTCGAACATCAGATGCAGCGTGTTGAACATCGGACCCGTCACGTTCCAGTGGAAGTTGTGGGTCTTCAGATAAAGCGTGTAGGTGTCGGCGAGCAAGCGCGACAGACCTTCTGCGATCTTCTTGCGATCCTTGTCGCTGATTCCGATATTGACGTGCTGTACAGCTTCTTTCTTGGCCATGATGACTCCTTTGAAGAGTGATACGAACCGGTAGGTAGAGTGACGGCGTGCGGCTAGCAAACCCGGCACGTCGAACGCCCGCCAGTTTAGCTTAGAAAGCCGCTGCGTTCGTGTGACGCGTGGTCGCTTGCCCCACCCGCGGTCTCGCGTTCAATCACGCACCCAATGCATGTTGCACGGCTTGCGCAACGATCACCACGAGTCCGCTCGAGAAGATCGCGAATCCGACTGCCTTGCGCAGCGTCGATGCGTAGTGCCGTTGCTTGCCGCGAGCGGCCGGCGAGCCGCCAATGGTGGACATCATCATCTGGATCATGATCGTGCTTCCTCGATTCGTATCAATACTGGCGGGGCGCCGATGCGCCCCGTCCTGCTGCATCAACCCACTTCAACTGCTCACTTCTTGCCGCCTTCGGCAAGTTCGGCCAACGCGGCGATCACACCTTCCGCATAGGCCGGATCGGCGCGACGGAAATGCTCGATCTGACGCGCGACGATCTCTTGCGGCACACCGTTGATATGGCGTGCGATGTTGCCGAACAGACGCTGACGCTGTGCCGCATCGAAGAGCGCAAACAGCATGCCCGGCTGCGTGTAGTAGTCATCGTCCTCGCGATGCTCGTAACGATCGACCGTACCCGCTGCGAGCGGTGGCTCCGCTGCGTTGGTGTCCTGCGCGAAGTCACCGAAGCGATTCGGCTCGTAGTTCACGTTGCCGCCGAGGTTGCCATCCGTGCGCATCGCGCCGTCGCGATGGAACGAATGGTGGACTGGACAGCGCGGCGCATTCACCGGAATCTGATGGTGATTGATACCGAGGCGATAGCGCTGCGTGTCGCCATACGAGAACAAACGGCCTTGCAACAGACGGTCCGGCGAGAAGCCGATACCCGGCACCACGTTGGCGGGCGTGAACGCGGCCTGCTCCACATCCGCGAAATAGTTCGCCGCGTTGCGATTCAACTCGATCGTGCCGACGTCGATCAACGGGTAGTCCTTCTGCGACCACACCTTCGTGATGTCGAACGGATTGAAGCGATAGTTCGCGGCTTCCGCTTCCGGCATCACCTGAATCGCAAAACGCCATTTCGGGAAGTTGCCTGCGTCGATGCTCGTGAGCAGATCCTGTTGCGCGCTTTCTCGGTTCTGTGCGACCACTTGCGCTGCTTCGGCATCGGTAAAGTTCTCAATGCCTTGCATCGACTTGAAGTGGAACTTCACCCAGAAGCGCTCGTTGTTGGCGTTGATAAACGAGTACGTGTGCGAGCCGAAGCCGTGCATCTGGCGGAAGTTCTGCGGAATGCCGCGATCGCTCATCAGGATGGTGATCTGATGCAACGACTCCGGATGACGCGACCAGAAATCCCATGCCGCGATATTGCTGCGCATGTTGGTGTACGGGTCGCGCTTTTGCGTGTGGATGAAGTCCGGAAACTTCAGCGGATCGCGGATGAAGAACACCGGCGTGTTGTTGCCGACCACGTCCCAGTTGCCTTCTTCCGTGTAGAACTTGATCGAGAAACCGCGCACGTCGCGTTCCGCGTCGGCGGCGCCGCGTTCGCCCGCCACCGTCGAGAAGCGCATGAAGAGCGGCGTGTCCTTGCCGACCTCAGCGAACACTTTCGCCTTCGTGAAACGCGAGATGTCATGCGTGACTTTCAGCGTGCCGAATGCGCCCGAACCTTTGGCGTGAACGCGGCGTTCCGGAATCACTTCGCGATCGAAGTGAGCGAGTTTTTCGAGCAGCCAGACGTCTTGCAGGACGACCGGACCGCGCGCGCCGGCGGTCATCGAATTCTGGTTGTCGGCGATGGGTGCGCCGGCTGCATTGGTGAGCTTACGTTCGGACATGCGGTACTCCTGAGTGGCTTTGATCGGAAACGGAATGCGGGGAGAGGTGCGGCGCGCTGATGATGCCTACGGCTTATGCGGACAGGGCCCGATCGACCAGCAAGGACAATGCAACCGTGCCCATGCCGCGCACCGACGCCGCGAACGTGCCAGTGCTGCCGGTGGTCATGCGGACGGGTTGAGCGAGGACAGTTGGGACTTGCTGCGAGTTCGGCTGCGTCATGATTTCCTCCGGGTCTGATGGGATCGGGCGATCCATGGAGGAAACTATAACAATGCTATCGAATTAACGTGTTTGATTAATTTTATCTATTCGATAGGGAGTGCGGCTATCGGCGCCTTGGTTATCGCCGGACCGGCTGCACAGAGCGTGCGGCGGACCGGCGTGGGCGCGAGCGTAGCCGTTCAGTTGACGGCGACAGGCAGATCGAGCTTTTTGACGCCCGTCAGATCGCAGGCGTTGATGGCATCGCAGATGGCGTCGATAGCCGGTGTCCGCGTGAAGCTCTTACGCCAGGCAAGCACCACACGGCGATCCGGCACCGGCTCGTCGAAGGCGACGTAGCTGAGCAGGCCGGCGTCGATACCGCCGGCGTGCGGCTTGACCTCCTGAACCGACATGCGCGGCAGCACGGTAATGCCGACGCCGCTCGCCACCATATGGCGGATGGTTTCCAGCGACGAACCTTCGAAGGTCTTCTGGATGCCGTCCGCGTTCTGCGAGAAGCGCATCAGTTCCGGGCAAACGCCCAGCACATGGTCGCGGAAGCAGTGGCCGCTGCCGAGCAGCAGCATGGTTTCCTGCTTCAGATCCTCGGCGTCGATCTTTGCGCGGTTTTCCCACGCGTGACCGGAGGGTAGTGCGACGACAAACGGCTCGTCATAGAGCGGGCGTTGCATGAGACCTGTTTCCGGGAACGGCAGCGCCATGATGGCGACATCGATTTCGCCCTGCTTGAGCAGTTCGATCAGCTTGACCGTGTAATTTTCCTGCAGCATCAGCGGCATCTGCGGGACGCGCTTGATCATCTGTTTGACGAGCGTAGGCAGCAGATACGGCCCGATCGTATAGATGACGCCGAGGCGCAACGGCCCGACCAGCGGGTCTTTGCCCTGTTTCGCGATCTCTTTGATGGCGAGCGTTTGTTCGAGGACGCGCTGTGCTTGCGTGACAATCTGTTCGCCGATCGGCGTGACACTGACTTCGCTGGTGCCGCGTTCGAAGATCTGTACGTTGAGCTCGTCTTCGAGCTTTTTGATGGCCACCGACAGGGTCGGCTGGCTAACGAAACACGCTTCGGCGGCCCGGCCGAAGTGCCGTTCGCGGGCAACCGCGACGATGTATTTCAATTCGGTGAGCGTCATTGGGGGACCAATCAGTGCGATGAGTTCGATAGGTTCTAGTTATACACCTATAGGGTCGGTTCGCCAACTTTTTGGTCCTTTGCCGGCCTGGCTGACGAGCGTATCAGCCGTCAAGGACCTGTCGTCAAGCCTTCAAATACTGCTCCCGCGCCCCGAGCCAGCGGGCCAGATGCTGCAACACCACCTCCGGATACTTTTCGAGCAAAGCCGCGGCGGCCTCTCTGGCCGGCTCGATGAGCCACTGGTCATTCTGGAGATCGGCAAACCTCAACATGGCCGCGCCCGACTGTCGGGCGCCAAGAAACTCTCCCGGACCGCGAATCTCGAGGTCGCGCCGGGCGATTTCGAAGCCGTCGGTCGTCTCCCGCATGGTCTGCAAGCGCGCCCGCGCCGTCATCGAGAGTGGACCGGTATAGAGCAACACGCAGACCGAAGCTGCACTCCCGCGCCCCACCCGCCCGCGCAACTGATGCAGCTGTGCGAGACCGAAGCGCTCGGCATGCTCGATCACCATTAGCGAGGCATTCGGCACATCCACGCCCACTTCGATCACCGTCGTCGCCACCAGAAGCTGCACTTCGTTGCGCGTGAACGCATCCATCACCGCGGCCTTCTCCGCCGGCGCGAGACGCCCGTGCACCAGTCCGACATTCAATTCGGGCAACGCGGCCACCAGCGTCTCGTAGGTCTCCACCGCGGTCTGCAACTGCAAGGTCTCGCTTTCCTCGATCAGCGGACACACCCAGTACACCTGGCGACCCGTCAACGCAGCTTCACGCACTCGGCCGATCACCTCTTCGCGCCGCGCGTCGGAAACGAGCTTGGTCAGAATCGGCGTGCGCCCAGGCGGCAATTCGTCGATGGTCGAGACATCGAGGTCGGCGTAATAGGTCATCGCGAGCGTGCGCGGAATCGGCGTCGCCGACATCATCAGTTGATGCGGCTGGAAATCGCGCGCCCCGTCAGCGGCGTTCTGCGCCTTGGCGCGCAAGGCGAGGCGCTGCGCCACGCCGAAGCGATGCTGTTCGTCGACGATCACCAACCCCAGTCGCGCGAACTCGACCGCGTCCTGGATGATCGCGTGCGTACCAATCACAAGCTGCGCCGTGCCAAGCGCTGCTGCTTCGATCGCGGCGCGCTTTTCCTTCGTCTTAAGACTGCCGGCGAGCCACGCGACGCTTACGCCGAGCGGCTCCAGCCAGCCGCGCAATTTGCGCGCGTGCTGTTCGGCGAGAATTTCGGTCGGCGCCATCAGCGCGGCCTGGTAGCCGGCGTCGATCGCCTGTGCCGCTGCCAGCGCGGCCACGATCGTCTTGCCGCTACCGACGTCACCCTGCAGCAAGCGCTGCATCGGATGAGGCTGCGTCAAATCGAGCGCGATCTCGCCGCCCACGCGCTCCTGCGCCGCCGTCAGCGAAAACGGCAGCGCCTTCAGCAACCGCGCCACCAGTGCCGCTTCGTCGCCCAGCTTGCGGCGTGGCATGGCCGGCGCCGCGCGCGTGCGGCGCTCGTCATGGGCGCGCTTCAACGACATCTGCTGCGCCAGCAATTCTTCGAACTTGATCCGTACCCACGCTGGATGCGTGCCATCCATCAGCGCGTTTTCATCGGCCTGCACGCCCGGGTGATGCAGCGTGCGCACCGCCTCCATCAGCGCCGGCACGCCAAGCGGCTGCAAATAAGCCTGCGCGATCGGCTCGGGCAGCAACTCCGGCAACGAGGTGCGCGACAACGCGTTGTCGATCGATTTGCGCAGATACGCCTGGGTCACGCCCGCAGTGCTCGGATAGACCGGCGTTAGCGCCTGCGGCAGCGGCGTGTCTTCGTCGACCACGCGCACCGCCGGATGCACCATCTCCATGCCGAAGAAACCGCCACGTACGTCGCCGCGCACGCGCAGCCGCGCGCCGATCGCCATCTGCTTGACCTGCGAGCCGTAGAAATTCAGAAAGCGAAGGACAAGTTCGTCGCCGGCGTCGTCGCGCAGTTTCACCAGCAGCTGGCGGCGCGGGCGATAGGCGATCTCGTTGTCGAACACCACGCCTTCGGTCTGCGAGATGCCACCCGGCAGCAGATGCCCGATCGGCGTCAGCGAGGTCTCGTCTTCGTAGCGCATCGGCAGATGCAGTACCAGATCGATGTCGCGCGTGAGGCCGAGTTTGGCGAGCTTGTCGACGGGTTTGGCCGCGGGCTTGGCGCCGGCTTCGGCTGCAGGCTTCCTGGCGGCTTTGCCCGCGGATTTGCCGGCAGGCTTGTCGCCGAATGGGTCAACCATTTCGCCTTCACGCGCGGCTTGGTCGCTCTCCGGCGCGACACCCCCGCCAAGG
Organism: Paraburkholderia aspalathi; assembly: GCF_905220735.1. Taxonomy (NCBI): domain Bacteria; kingdom Pseudomonadati; phylum Pseudomonadota; class Betaproteobacteria; order Burkholderiales; family Burkholderiaceae; genus Paraburkholderia; species Paraburkholderia aspalathi. The sequence continues at coordinate 269,530 of NZ_CAJNBA010000005.1, read as the reverse complement.
TCGTTCTGGTCGGCCGCCGCTGCTTTGCCCCGCGAGACGCGGCGCTTCGGCTCGGCGCTCACTTCATCGGTAGCGGAGGGCAATCGGCGTTCGGACAAAGGCATGGGTTGCTTCGCAAGTACAATATCGGCTGTCAAAGGTGTCGCCGCCAAGCAGCACGCGGGCTCGCGGGCCGCTCCGGCGTCCCGCAATCATAGCCGCCCGGCTCCGGCTTCGGCTCAATTCAGTCCCAATTCGCTTCCAGTCGTCCGCATGTTTACGCTTTCCGATTTCGATTTCGATCTGCCGCCCGAGCTGATCGCGCAAGTCGCGCTGCCCGAGCGCAGCGCCAGCCGTCTGCTCGAAGTGGCCCACACGGCCGACGCGACCGACGCCGCGCACCTGATCGACCGCCGCTTTGCCGAGTTGCCCGAGTGCATCGCGCCCGGCGATCTGCTGGTCTTCAACGATACCAAAGTCCTGAAGGCGCGCTTCCTCGGCCAGAAGGCCAGTGGCGGCAAGATCGAAGTGCTGGTAGAGCGCCTCACGGGCGAACGCACGGCGCTTGCGCAGATCCGGGCGAGCAAGAGCCCGCAGCCGGGCACCACGATTCGTCTCGCCGACGCGTTCGACGTGACGGTCGGCGAACGCGTCGAGCCGTTCTACACACTGCATTTCCCGGACGACTGCCTCACGCTGATCGAGCAATTCGGCCGCCTGCCACTGCCGCCGTACATCGAGCACGACCCCGACGCGACCGACGAAACCCGCTACCAGACGGTGTTCGCGCAAAACCCGGGCGCGGTGGCCGCACCCACCGCCGGCCTGCATTTCGACGACGCACTGCTCGCGCGACTCGACGCTCGCGGCGTGGAGCGCGCGACGCTAACGCTGCACGTCGGCGCGGGCACCTTCCAGCCGGTGCGGGTGGAGAATCTGGCCGAGCACAAGATGCACAGCGAGTGGTACCACCTGCCGCAATCGCTCGCCGACAAGATCGCGGCGACGCGCGCGCGGGGCAACCGCGTGATCGCGGTGGGCACGACGTCGATGCGCGCGCTCGAAGCCGCCGCGCGCGATGCCGAAGCCGCCGGACGCCCGCTCGGCGCGGCCAGCACGGAAACCGACATCTTCATCACGCCGGGCTATAAATTCCGCGTGGTCGACAGGCTGGTGACCAATTTCCATTTGCCGAAGTCGACATTGCTGATGCTGGTGTCGGCGTTCGCAGGTGTCGAAACGATTCGCGAGGCTTACCGCCACGCGATCGAACAGCGTTACCGCTTCTTTAGCTATGGCGACGCGATGCTGCTCACGCGCCGCGACGCTTGAACCATTGTTTTTTACCCAGCCGCCGTGGCCTACCCGGCGGCGTTCACCATTTGCGCCGGACTGTTCTCCGGTAGCACAGGAGTCCCCCATGACCGACGGTCATACCCACGATACAAGCGGTACCTGCAGCACCTGCGCGAGCCACGGCGAGCGCCCTGACAACGGCCTCAAATTCGAACTGCTCGGCACCGACGGCCAGGCACGCCGCGGGCGCGTTACGCTGAATCATGGCGTGGTCGAAACGCCGATCTTCATGCCGGTCGGCACCTACGGCACGGTGAAGGCGGTCCAGCCGCGCGAGCTCGAAGAAATGCACGCGCAGATCATCCTCGGCAACACCTTCCACCTGTGGCTGCGCCCGGGCCTGGAGACGATCGAGGCTCACGGCGGCCTGCACGGCTTCATGGGCTGGAAGAAGCCGATCCTGACAGATTCGGGTGGTTTTCAGGTGTTTTCACTCGGTGATCTGCGCAAAATCACCGAAGATGGCGTCACGTTCGCATCACCTATCAACGGCGACAAGCTCTTCCTGTCGCCGGAAGTGTCGATGCAGATCCAGAAGGTGCTGAACTCGGACATCGTCATGCAGTTCGACGAATGCACGCCCTACGCGACCAACAACGTGCCGACGTCGCATCAGGAAGCTGCCGATTCGATGCGCATGTCGATGCGCTGGGCCCAACGCTCGATTAACGAATTCAACCGCCTAGGCAATCCGAACGCGTTGTTCGGCATCGTCCAGGGCGGCATGTTCGAAGACCTGCGCGACGAGTCGCTGGCGGGTCTCGCGGAGATGGACTTCCACGGTCTCGCGATCGGCGGCCTGTCCGTCGGAGAGCCGAAAGAAGACATGATGCGCGTGCTGAACCATATCGGCCCGAAGCTGCCGGCCGACAAACCGCACTACCTGATGGGCGTCGGCACGCCGGAAGATCTGGTGGCGGGCGTGGCCGCCGGCGTCGACATGTTCGACTGCGTGATGCCGACCCGCAACGCGCGCAACGGCTGGCTCTTCACCCGTTTCGGCGACATCAAGATCCGCAACGCCGCGCACAAGAACTCGCTGCGCCCGCTCGACGAGCAATGCGGCTGCTACACCTGCCGAAATTTCACACGCGGCTACCTCCACCATCTGCATCGTGTAGGGGAAATCCTCGGTGCGCAGCTGAACACGATTCACAACCTGCACTACTACCTCGAGTTGATGCAGGAAATGCGCGACGCGATCGACGCAAAACTGTTCGAGCCTTTCCGCAAGCGCTTCCACGAGGACCGCGCGCGCGGCATCGATTAGCCGGCATTTGGGAATCAGCTGACGAAATTGCCGGAGGAATCTGCTGGCGTCGCGCGGAAAACCTTACAATTAACTTTCGCGCACGGCAAAAAGGCCTTAAACGGTTGATCGGAAAGCCGATTCGCCGCGCCGACCCCTGTCAGGCCAGTGGTAGAATAACCGGCTGATTTTTTTGATCGTTTTGATTTATAACGGAGAGACCAACGTGTCGTTCATTTCCAATGCCTTTGCCCAAGGCACAGCAACAGGTGGCATTGAATCGAACCTGATGAGTTTCCTGCCGCTGATCCTGATGTTCGGCGTGCTGTACTTCATCATGATTCGCCCGCAAATGAAGCGCCAGAAGGAACACCGCAATATGCTCGCCGCCATGGCCAAGGGCGACGAAGTGGTGACGAATGGCGGCATCGTCGGCAAGGTGACCAAGGTAGGTGAAGCTTACGTCGGCGTCGAAATCTCGGAAGGCACGGAAATCACCGTGCAAAAAGCGTCGGTCACGACGATTCTCCCGAAGGGCACGATCAAGTCGCTGTAAGGCCTGCTCTCTCGCGTCCGGCGCGGCCTCGCCGGCAGTTCTCGCAGCACAACGCTGAACTGCCCGCGCTCATCGCCGGACGCATCGCTTCCAAGCCAACCTTCCCGTTGGACCACTCATGAATCGCTACCCCCTCTGGAAATACGCCGTGATGCTGGTGGCTCTGGTCATCGGCCTCGTGTACACGCTGCCCAATCTGTTCGGCGAAGCGCCGGCGGTGCAGGTGTCGAGCGGCAAGGCAACGGTCAAGCTCGACTCGACCACGCTGTCGGCAGTCGAAACGGCGCTGGCCGCCAATCAGATCAAGCCTGACGAAGTCACGTTCGACAACTCGTCGACCAACGCGAACATCCGCGTGCGCCTGCTGGACACCGACACGCAACTGCGCGTGAAGGATCTGCTGCAGAAGTCGCTTAACAGCGACCCGACCGACCCGCAATTCATCGTCGCACTGAACCTGCAAAGCGCGTCGCCGCGCTGGCTGACCGCCCTGCATGCGCTGCCGATGTACCTCGGTCTGGACTTGCGCGGTGGCGTGCACTTCCTGCTGCAGGTCGACATGGCCGGCGCGCTCAACAAGAAGCTCGACTCCGACGCCTCGGATGCACGCACCATGCTGCGTGACAACAACATCCGCGACGGTGGCGTAAACCGCGTCAACCAGACGGTGGTGATCAATTTCGCCGACCAGGCCACGGCAGACGCCGCATCCAAGCAACTGGGCCGCGGCATCAGCGAACTCCAGTGGACCTCGCAAGCGAACCCGGACGGCGGTGTGCAACTGGTCGGCACGTTCACGCCGGCGGTGCAGAAAGCCGTGCAGGACGCCGCGCTCAAACAGAACATCACCACGCTGCATAACCGCGTGAACGAACTCGGCGTGGCCGAACCGGTGATCCAGCAACAAGGCTCGGACCGTATCGTCGTCGAACTGCCGGGTGTGCAGGACACGGCGAAGGCCAAGGACATCATCGGCCGTACGGCAACGCTCGAAGCGCGCCTCGCCGACCCGGTCAACACGCATCCGAATCCGTCCGATCCGGTGCCGCCAGGTGACGAGCTATTCACCCAAGGCAACCAGACGCCGGTGCTGCTGCGCAAGCAGATCATCTTCACGGGTGACCGCATTATCGACGCGTCGGCAGGCTTCGACGAACATCAGCGTCCGTCGGTGAACATCCGCCTCGACTCGGCCGGTGGCCGCGCGGTGCGCAGTGTCTCGCGCGACAACATCGGCAAGCCGATGGCCATGGTGCTGTTCGAAAAGGGCAAGGGCGAAGTGCTGACGGTGGCGACCATCCAGTCGGAACTGGGCGACCGCTTCCAGATCACCGGCCAGGCCACGCCGCAAGGCGCCGCCGACCTCGCGCTGCTGCTGCGCGCCGGTTCGCTGGCAGCGCCGATGGACATCATCGAAGAACGCACGATCGGCCCGAGCCTCGGCGCGGACAACATCAAGAAGGGCTTCCACTCGGTGGTGTGGGGCTTCGTGGCAATCGCCGTCTTCATGATCGCGTACTACATGCTGTTCGGCGTGATCTCGATGATCGGCCTGTCGGTCAACCTGCTGCTGCTGATCGCCGTGCTGTCCATGTTGCAGGCCACGCTCACCTTGCCGGGTATCGCCGCTATCGCGCTCGCGCTCGGTATGGCGATCGACGCGAACGTGCTGATCAATGAGCGCGTGCGCGAAGAACTGCGCCACGGCGCGCCGCCGCAACTGGCGATCCAGAACGGCTACGCGCATGCATGGGCGACGATTCTCGACTCGAACGTCACCACGCTGATCGCCGGCCTCGCGCTGCTCGCCTTCGGCTCCGGCCCGGTCCGCGGCTTCGCGATGGTCCACTGTATCGGCATCTTGACCTCGATGTTCTCGGCTGTGTTCTTCTCGCGCGGTATCGTCAACCTCTGGTACGGCGGCAAGAAGAAGCTCAAGTCGCTGGCTATTGGCCAGGTGTGGCGTCCGCAACCGGAAGGTATCGACGGCGCCGCCGCTTACCTCGGCAATGAAGACGCCGCGACCGACACTGCACGTGCCGTCGCTGCGGCAAGCGCCAAGCCCAAGACCAAAGCTACGGCCCAGGCGCGCACCAAGCCGACCGTGCGCCGTCGCGATGCGTCGGGTTCGTCGAACACGCCGCAGAAACCGGGTTCATCCCGCTGAGTCCCGGAGAACAAGACCATGGAATTTTTCCGTTTTCGCAAAGACATTCCGTTCATGCAGCGTGCGTTGCTGTTCAACGCAATCTCGCTGCTGACGTTCGTCGCTGCTGTGTTTTTCCTGCTGCATCGCGGGCTGCATCTCTCGGTGGAATTCACCGGCGGTACCGTCATCGAAGTGCAGTATCCGGGTGCGGCGCCGCTCGAACCGGTGCGCGGCACACTCGGCAAACTCGGTTATGCCGACGCTCAAGTGCAGAACTTCGGCACCTCGCGCGACGTGCTGATCCGTCTGCCGCTCAAGCAGGGCTACACGTCAGCTCAACAGAGCGACCAGGTGATGGGCGCGCTGAAGGCCGAGACGCCGGAAGTGCAATTGCAGCGTGTCGAGTTCGTCGGCCCGCAGGTCGGCAAGGAACTCGCAACCGACGGCCTGCTCGCGCTGGCCTGTGTGGTGGTCGGCATCGTGATCTACCTGTCGTTCCGCTTTGAGTGGAAATATGCAGTAGCCGGCGTGATCGCTAACTTGCACGACGTGATCATCATTCTCGGCTTCTTCGCGTTCTTCCAGTGGGAGTTCTCGCTGTCGGTGCTGGCCGCCGTGCTCGCGGTGCTCGGCTACTCGGTGAACGAATCCGTCGTTATCTTCGACCGGATTCGTGAAACCTTCCGCCGCGAACGCAAGCTGACCGTGATCGAGGTGATCAACCACGCGATTACCAGCACCATGTCGCGCACGATCATCACCCACGGCTGTACGCAGATGATGGTGCTGTCGATGTTCCTGTTCGGCGGCCCGACGCTGCACTACTTCGCTCTGGCGCTGACGGTCGGTATTCTGTTCGGTATCTACTCGTCGGTATTCGTGGCCGCGGCGCTCGCCATGTGGCTCGGCGTGAAGCGCGAAGATCTGATCAAGGACAAGAAGGAACGCGTCGATCCGGACGATCCAAACGCAGGCGCGCAAGTTTGAGCTTGCTGTAGTCAGACGTAGCAATAAGAAAGGCCGGTTCTCTCGAACCGGCCTTTTACGTTTACCGCGTTTATCGCCTTTGCCGCGCGTTAGCGAAACCCGAGCTTACGCCGCGCCGCCATCAGCGCCACCAAGCTCACGACCGCGGCAAATATCATGTAGTAGCTCGGCGCCGCCTTCGACCCCGTGAAGCTGATCAGCCACGCGATGATGAACGGCCCAAAGCCGCCGAAGATCGTCACGGCGATGTTATAGGCCAGCGACATGCCCGTCGTACGCGTCTGCACCGGGAACATCTCGGAGAGCAAACCCGGCAGCGCCGCAAAGTAGCCGGTCATCAGAAAGCCGAACACCACCTGCAGCGCGATCAGCGTGCCGAAGGTCGGATGCGCGACCAGATACACGAACGCCGGATTGATCAGTACGAGCAGCAACAGCGCCGAGATCAGCATGATCGTGGTGCGCCCGTGGCGGTCCGACAGATGGCCGACCAGCGGCGAAAACACCATCTGGATCACACCGGTCAGCGCAATCGCCGCGAACGCAACCGAAGGCGCCAGCCCCAACTGCTTCACGCCATAAGTCGGCATGAACAGCACCAGATAGGTCGACACGGTACCGAGCACGACCACGCCGATCGCAATCACGAGACGCAGCTTCTGGCTCGCGAACGTGTCGCGCAGCGGCGTTGTGGTGGTTTCCGCCGCGAGGAACTCGGGTGTTTCGTCGAGCTTGGTGCGGATATACCATGCGACCGGTCCGATCAGAAGACCAAAGAAGAACGGCACGCGCCAGCCCCACGAGGCCATCTGCTCAGGCGACAGCTTGCCGGTCAACAGCACACCGAAACCGGCCGCAAGCAAAGTTGTGAGCCCCTGGCTCGCGACCTGCCAACTCGCAAAGAAACCGCGCCGCCCCGGCACGTGTTCCGCGAGAAAAGCCGTGGCGCTGCCGAACTCGCCGCCGGCCGAAAAGCCCTGCATCAGGCGCGCCACCACGAGAATCACGGGTGCGGCAATGCCGATGCTCTGATACGTCGGCAGAAGCGCGATGATCAGCGTGCCGCACATCATCAGCAGGATCGACAGCGTGAGCGCCGCTTTGCGTCCGGCGCGGTCGGCGTAGGCACCGATCACGATCGCGCCGAGCGGCCGCATGAAGAACGACACACCGAAGGTGCCGAGCGTCAGCAGCAGCGAGATCGTGTCGTTACCCGCCGGGAAAAACAGCTTCGCGATGGTGACCGCGAAAAAGCCGTACACCACCAGATCGAACCATTCCAGCGCGTTGCCGATCGAGGCGGCGACCACCGCGCGCCACGAATTCCGCCGACTCCCCGCCAGGCTTGCCGCTGTCGTTGTATTCATGCAGATCTCCAATGCGCGCGAAATATTATTAACGTAGGTTTTACGCTGGATCTTGCCGAACTGGGTGCGCGCACAACCAATGCGGTGTCAGCGCTCTATGTACCTGAAAAATTAAAACGACGCGAGCGGCAAATCGCTCGCGGCCATTGCACAAGGCTTCCGGCGTTTCAGGCAGGCAATAAAAAAAAACCGCTTCATCCCAAAAGCGAACGAAGCGGTTTTTTTGTTGCGACGCAACGGCCGCACCATAAGCGACATTGAATACGAGCCGGCTAAAAGGCTCGTTACAGCGCTTATTGCTTGATGCCTTCGGCCTGAATATGCAGCTTGGTATCCATGCTGAAACCGTACTTGGCGCCGAAATCCATGCCGTAATCGCTACGGTTGAAATGCGCGCTCGCTTCCACGCCGCACACTTCGCGCTTGAGCACCGGATGCTGCATGCACTTGAACGATTCGATCGTCAGATTCAGCGGCTTGGTCACGCCATGCATCGTCAGGCTGCCGACCACCTGGACCGGCTTGTCGCCGTCGAACTTGATATCGGTGCCCTTGTAGGTCACCGACGAATACTTGGCCACATCAAAGAAGGCGTCCGTCTTCAGATGCTCGTCGAGCTTGGTGTTGCCGGTTTCGACCGAAGCCGGGTCAACCGTGACGTCCACCGTGCCGGTCTTCGCTGCGCGATCGAGCGTGACCGTGCCGGAGCTCTTGGTGAACTTGCCGCGCCACACCGAGAGGCCGCCGAAGTGATCCGCCTCGAAGCTCGGATACGTGTGGGTCGGGTCGAGCTGATAGGTGTCGGCAGCAGCAAACGCGCCGAGCGAGAAAGAAGAAGCCAGTGCGCCGACGGCGATCAACAGGGATGTTTTCAATTCATGCTCCTTATGGTTCCGGAATTCCCGACTTGAAGGAAAGCGGCCGCGCCCAGAGAGCGCGGCGAACGTCACTTGTGTGCTGCAACGATATGAAACTTGATCACCACGTCATCGGCCACCACCGAGGTGTCCTTCCATTCGCCGGTGCCGATATCGAATTGCGAACGCTTGATCGGCAGCGAGCCGTCGAACGTCTGGTTCGCGCCCTGCTGGGTGACCGTAACCGGCACCACGACGGTCTGCGATTTACCCTTGATGGTCAGCTTGCCCGTGACCTTGAACTGATTGCCACCGGCCGGCGCAATCGCGCTCGATACGAAGGTTGCAGTCGGATACGTCTTCGCGTCGAACCAGTCCTTGCCGCGCACCTGATCGTTGTAGCTTTCGTCACCGAGATCGTAGCTGGCCACGTCGATGCTGAACTGCGCGCTGCCGTCGGCCGGTTTTGCCGGGTCGAACTTGACTTGTGCGGTGAACTTGCCGAACTTCCCTTCCACCGGCACGTTCATCTGCTTCGAGGTTGCCGTCACCGAACTCTTCGCGACGTCGACCTGGGCCAGCGCACTGCCGGCGGCGGTCAGCGAGGCCGCAGCGAACGCGGCGAGCATGTAGCGATAAAACGAAACTTTCATGGTTATCCTTATTTGATGAAAGGGAGCATGCGCGACAGCAGGCCGTCGCGGTCCAACCATTGATGCTTCAGGGCCGCCGCAACGTGCAATGCGACCAGCACGAGCAACGTGTAATTCAGGGCGATATGCACGTTCTTCAGCAACTCCTTGAGATGCGGGTCCGGTGCGATCAGGCGCGGCAGCGGAATCAGGCCGAGGTACACCACCGGGATGTTGGCCGCCGAGCTATACAGATAGCCGGAAGCGGGAATCACGATCATCAGCACGTACAGCAACAGATGCGTGAGATGCGCGGCGCCGCGCTGCCAGCCCGGCATGCGGCGCGGCATCGGCGGGGCCGCATGGGTGGCGCGCCACAGAACGCGCAGCACGGCGAGCGCGAACACCGTCACGCCGATCCATTTGTGCCAGGAGAAATAGCGCAGCTTGGTGGGCGTGAAGCCGGGGATGTCGGTCATCACCCAACCCAGCGAGAAGCCGCACACGATCAGCAGCGCGATCAGCCAGTGAAGGGCAATAGCAGTCCGCGTGTACGATTCCCGGCCACCGAAAGAAGGATTGTGTGCCATGACAGGTCAACGCAAGCTAAGAGAGGTTAACGGCGCAGTCGGCCCTGCTATTCCACGCCCGCCAATGCATGCTGCATTGCGCGACGCGATAGAAAACATGGCGGCTGCGGCACACGCCAAGGCCGCCATGCTACCGCAAGCGGAAAAAGCTGGCAGTGTCGACCAGAGTTAGCGCTTCAGCGCTTACTCCGGTCTCATGCAGAGCCCAGCACCCGGAAAGTTTTCCCGCGAGCAGAACGGTATTGAACAATTAGGGCCGGACGGTGTCAGAGGTAAGCTTTTATGTAAGACTATTCCGATTCCGAAGCCGCCTGGCCGGGCGCTTGCGCGAGAAGCAACGGCCTGCCCTCGGCGAAGCGCGTTTGGTACTATTGCTCCACGCTTTCTGCAGCCCTGCCCTGAAACGGGCATTGCACGCCTCCCATCACGTCGTTAGCCCTTCTGCCGTATGGACCATGACAACCTGATCGCGTGCCATGAATGCGATACGCTGTTCCGCAAGCCCCGGCTTGTCGGACGGATGGTCGCGCGCTGTCCGCGCTGCGGCGCGACGCTCTATCGGGGCGTCTCCCGCAAGCTCGACAGCATCTGTGCGATGACGCTGGCCGCGCTGATCACCTTCGTCATCGCCCAAGCCTGCCCGATCGTCGAACTCGATGCCAACGGCATCACCTCGCAAACCACGCTGTTCGGCGCGCTCGTCGCGTTATGGGGCGAGGACATGCAGATCGTCGCGGTCATGGTGTTCTGCTCGACCATCCTGTTCCCGCTGACCGAACTGGTCGCGCTGCTCTATGTGCTGATCCCGCTGCGCTCGGGCTACGTGCCACCCGCCTTCAACCGTGTGTTGCGCGCCATTCAATTCGTGCGGCCGTGGGGCATGATCGAAGTCTTCATGCTCGGCGTGCTGATCACCATCGTGAAGATGGTGAGTCTCGCGCGCGTGATTCCGGAAGCGGCGCTATTCGCGTTCGGCGTGCTGACGCTGATGATCGCAGTGGTCGTCACGTTCGATCCGCGCGTGCTGTGGGATCTCGCCGACGAAATGGGCGAACGCGGTCAGCGGCCGTTGCCGCGTACTTCCGCGGACAGCGCGGCGGCTGCCGTCAGTTCGGTCGCCGGGCCGCCCGCGCCACCGGAAGTGCAAGGCGGATCGCAACCCGCCCTACCGCCGGGCGCGCCGCCGGCCCCGCATCAGGGATGAGCGCACGATGAAATACGTCACCGCGAAGCGCGCGGGCCTCGTCTCCTGCCATGCATGCGGGCGTGTCGAGCCGCGCATCCGCTCCGTCACGCCGCAGCACTGCAGCCGTTGCGGCGCGGTGCTGCACCGGCGCAATCCCGACAGCCTGATGCGCACGTGGGCGCTGCTGATCGCCGCCGCCTTGCTGTATATTCCCGCGAATCTGCTGCCGGTGATGCATACGGCGTCGCTGCTCGGTTCGGAAGACGACACCATCATGAGCGGTGTCGTGTACTTCTGGACCTCGGGCGACTGGCCGCTGGCCGTGATCGTGTTCATCGCCAGCATCATGGTGCCGATGCTCAAGCTCAGTGTGCTGGTGCTGCTCACCGCCACCGCGCAGCGCCGCTCGCGCTGGCGGCCGGAGCAACGCACCACGTTGTACCGGATGGTCGAACGGATCGGGCGCTGGTCGATGCTCGACGTGTTCGTCGTCACGCTGACCGTCGCGCTGGTCCGTTTCAAGTCGCTTGCTGTGATCACGGCCGGCCCGGGCGCGATCGCCTTCGGCTCGGTGGTGATTCTGACGATGATGGCATCCATGCAATTCGATCCACGGCTCATCTGGGACAACGTGGAAGGCAGTACTACAAAACCTCAGGACCTCGACCATGACTAGCCCGCAAGGACCGACGCCCGCCTCCGATGCGCCGCGCAACGATTCGAACGGACCCAAGCTGCCGCCCCAACTGCCAGACCCCGACATCGAGCCGAAGAGCCGCTGGCTACCCTCGCTCGTCTGGGTGATTCCGTTGATCGCCGCGCTGATCGGCCTCGCGCTCGTGATCAAGTCGGTGACCGAAAGAGGCCCGACGATCACGATTACGTTCACCAGCGCCGAAGGCCTCGAGCCCGGCAAGACCAAGGTCAAGTACAAGGACGTCGACGTCGGCTCGGTGAAGACCATCACGCTCTCGAAAGATTTGTCGCACGTGCTGGTTCAGGTGCAGCTCACCAAGGAAGGTGAAGACTTCGCGGTCAAGGATTCGCGCTTCTGGGTGGTCCGCCCTCGCGTCGGCGCGAGCGGCGTATCGGGCCTGACCACGCTGCTCTCGGGCGCGTACATCGGCGCGGACGCCGGCCATTCACCGGACACCGAGAAGAACTTCGTCGGCCTCGAAACGCCGCCGCCTATTACGGGCGACCAGAAGGGCCACCAGTTCATTCTGCACGGCGACTCGCTCGGCTCGATCGACATCGGCTCGCCAATTTTCTACCGGCGTGTGCAGGTCGGCCAGGTGGTGGGCTTCTCGCTCGACAAGGACGGCACCGGCGTGACGATGCAGGTTTTCGTGTCCGCACCGTTCGACCAGTACGTCGGCACCAATTCGCGCTGGTGGCATGCGAGCGGCGTCGATCTGCGGCTCGACTCGAGCGGCTTCAAGCTGAATACGCAGTCGCTTGCGACGGTGATCGTCGGCGGCCTGTCGTTCCAGTCGCCGCCGGGCCAGGGCGTGGGCGCGCAGGCGCCGAACAACATGACGTTCCGCCTCGGCTCGGATGAACAGGACGCGATGCGCGAGCCCGACGGCGTGCCGTTGCGCGTGGTGATGAATTTCAATCAGTCGCTGCGCGGGTTGTCGGTCGGCGCGACGGTCGACTTCCGCGGCATCGTGCTGGGCCAGGTGACCAACATCGGCATCGACTACGATCCGAAGACGCGCAGCTTCACGATGCCGGTGACGATGAACCTGTACCCGGACCGCCTCGGCAAGCGCTTCCGCGAAACCGCGCCGACACCGGGCAGCCTCGCGGGTCAAACCTTGCTGCAACAACTCGTCAAGCATGGTCTGCGCGGCCAGTTGCGCACCGGCAATCTGATTACGAGCCAGTTGTACGTGGCGCTCGATATCTTCCCGAAAGCGCCGCCGGCCACGGTTGACGTCACGGGCGATCCGCTCGAGTTGCCGACCATTCCGAACTCGCTCGACGAACTGCAGGTGCAGGTTGCCGACATTGCGAAGAAGCTCGACAAGGTGCCGTTCGACCAGATCGGTTCGAACCTGAACAGCGCGTTGAAGAACGCCGACCAGCTGTTCACGCGACTCGACAAGGAAGTCGTGCCGGAAGCGCGCGACACCTTGGCCGCGGCGAAGCAGACCTTCGGTTCGGCCGAGGCGACGTTGCAGCAGGACTCGCCGTTGCAGTCGGATGTTCATCAGGCGTTGCAGGAACTGACACGCACGTTGCAGTCGCTGAATGCGTTGTCGGATTATCTGGAGCGTCATCCGGAATCGCTGTTGCGCGGTAAATCAGGAGATAAACCATGATGTTTGCCCGGCTCCCCCGCCCGCCGCGCGGGCTCGTGCGCGGCGCTGTTTATGTCGGCGCTCTGGCCGGACTGGTGGCGATGGCGGCGTGTTCGTCGCCGAGCAGCCGCTTTTATACGCTCGGCGCCGATGGCGCGCCTGCTGGCGCCGCGGCGCCGGTTAGCGCCCGGACTTCGGCTGCGCCGGCGTGGCTGATCGAAGTCGCGCCGATCGATGTGCCGCCGCAGGTGGCGAAGAATCAGCTGGTGGTGCAGACGGGACCGACGCAGGTCCAGGTGCTTGAACAGGAGCGATGGGCTTCGTTGCCGGGTGACGAGATTCGGCGGGCTTTGTCGACCAGTCTGACGCAGCAGTTGGGCACGATTGACGTGTATGGCACTGCGTATCCGGATACGACGCCGGTGTACCGGGTCAGCATGAATGTGCAGCGGTTCGAGTCATGGCCGGGGTCGCATGCGTTGATCGATGCGGTCTGGAGTGTTAGGGCTGTACGTGGTACTGGGGTGATGACCTGTCGGAGTGTGGTGAGTGAGACGGTTAGCGGCGGCTACGATGCACTTGTTAATGGGCATCGCGTGGCGTTGCAGCGGATTGCTGTGCAGGTTGCTGCTGCTGTGCAGATGATGGCGGCTGTGGCGCCTAAGGGTGGTTCTGCTGGGAAGGGGGTTGCTGTTGCTGTGCCGGCTTGTCCTTCTGCTGTTGTTAGTAGCTGAGAGGGGTTTTTGCCTGCGCGGCGCTTATTGTCAGTGTTCTTGGGGCGTTGGCCTTTCCTTGATTTGTTAGTGGTTTATTAGCGTTCCCCCTGTGCGGGGGGGCACCTACTTTTCTTTGCCGCCGCAAAGAAAAGTAGGCAAAAGAAAGCGGCTAGATGCTCCTGCTAAGCGGGTCTCGCAGCTCACTCAGGGTAGTGGTGCATCTGGAATCTGTGCTCGTGCCCGTGCATAAGCTTGTGACAAGGGCGTCATACTTCCGGCGGCGCTGCGCGCGCCGAAGAGCCATTCATAAAACCGATCGCCACGTTTTCACGTTCGCGCCTCGCCATCGGGTTTCTGGCGCGAGTGCAGAGGCGCCTCGCCGAGGCGAAGCCGACGGCTCCCACGGCCCTCAACCGAAGCAGGAGGTTTCCCATGCAGACCCGTCCGCGACGCACGCAGTGCGGAGTGGGAGCTGATGACTCCTTTGTCACTAGCGCCGAATGTGCGAGAGCACGGATTCCAGTCGCACCACTACCCCAGGCAACCCACGGTGCCCGCTTAGCAGGGGCTTCTAGCCGCTTTCTTTTGCCTACTTTTCTTTGCGGCGGCAAAGAAAAGTAGGTGCCCCCCCGCACAGGGGGAACGCTAATAGACCACTAACAATTCAAGGAAAGGCCAAAGCCCTAAGAACACAGACAAACAAGCACCGCAGGCAAAAAACCCCAAGAGATGCTCACTTCATTCAAAACCCTAGTAAAAAAATGGCGCGCCTCCCGCGACAGCGGCCACCAGCTAGACGCGCTGCTAGCGATCGCCGACAAGACGGCACGATACCCAGACCGTAGCGAATGGCTGATCGAACTCGCCCACTGGATCCACCGCGGCCGCGCAGTCCACCCCGAACAACCAGGCACCGCCAGCCCTTCCCCAGCTCACACAAGAATCCGCTACATGCTCAATGTGCTGGACCGCAACCCAGCCTGGAAGAGCAACGTCGCCGGGATTCTCCGCGCGCTCCTGCGCGAAAGCGACGGCCTCTCGCTCCTCTGCGATGCAGGCATGCCCGTGCACTCAGGCTTCTTCGGCGCCCTCTTCGAGCGCCTCGAAGCCTCCCTGATCCCGCCCGCACCAAACCGCCGCGACCTGCGAGCAATCGTCACCCTGATGTTCAGCCAGGAACGCGACGCCGAATGGATCGCCAATCTGCCCACCGATCTGCTCACCCGCATCCGCACGCTCTTCGATTACGAACAGGACGACAGCGAACTACGCGACACCACCCCGTTCTCGCTCGACCTGCTGGCCGCCCTGCACAACCTCACCTGCCAGATCAGCTCGACCGGCCTGTCGCAAACCGTCCGCAGCCGTCTCGGTGAAGTCGACGTCGGCGATGCCGGCGATGTGCGCGTCGCCATGGAAAAGCAGCCGTTCTACCGGCTCACGCGCGCCATGCTCGCTGTCGAAGCAGCCCATCAAGCCGTCAGCGAAGGCTCGCCGCAAGAGAAGCTGCTGCATGAGGTCAACTATCTGCGCCTCCTGCTCGACGAATGCCGCAGCGCCACCGACAACGTCTTCGCCCATCTCTATCGCAACGGCGTCAGCGTCGATATCGTGTTCCAAGTCGAACGGATGCGCATGCGTATCGTGCGCGCGGAGCACCTGCTGAACGCCTGGATGGCGCAGGACGATCCGCATGCCGGCGCACGTCTAACCGCCGAATTGGTGAACGCGAATCACGCGAGCCAAAGCGTGGCGCACCTCGTACGCAGCAATTTCTCATTGCTCGCGCGCAAGGTCGTCGAATACAGCGCCGATACCGGCGAACACTACATCGCCCGCGATCGCGCCGAATACCTGAAGATGCTGCGCATGGCGGCCGGCGGCGGGCTCGTGACCGTCGTCACGGTCTGCGTGAAATTCGCCATCACCGGCGCGCATCTGCAATCGATGTTCGAAGGCCTGCTCGCCGGCATCAACTACGCGGCGAGCTTCCTGCTGATGCACTTCCTGCACTTCTCGCTCGCCACCAAACAACCGGCGATGACGGCGCCCACCCTCGCCCGCGAATTGGACGGCGTCGGCACGCCGGCGGGTGTCGACAGCTTCGTGAGTTCGGTGACCGCATTGATGCGCACGCAGGCAGCCGCGGTGCTCGGCAACGTGATGCTGGTGTTTCCGGTGTGCTTCGGCGTGCAATGGGCGTGGCATGCGCTCTTCAACGCCAACATCATTTCGCCCGAGAAGGCCCACGCCACCCTGCACTCATTCTCTCTGCTCGGGCCGACGCCGTTCTACGCCGCGCTGACGGGCGTGCTGCTGTGGTCGTCGAGTTTGCTGTCAGGTTGGGCGGACAACTGGTTCGTCCTGCATCGCGTGGCAGATGCGCTCACCTACAACCGGCGCCTGCGCATGACGCTCGGCGCGGCCGGCACCGCCCGGCTCGCCGCGTTCTGCCGCTCGAATGTGGCGGGCGTCGTGGGCAATATCACGCTCGGCCTGATGCTCGGGCTCGTGCCGGCGATCCTCACCGCCTTCGCCTTCACTTTCGAGGTGCGTCACGTCACGCTCAGCGCCGGTTCGATCGGTATCGCGCTCGGTGTGCTCGGCAAGGACGCGTTGAAGTTGCCGGAGCTTTGGTGGGCGGTCGCGGGTGTCGGCAGCATGGCGATCCTCAACGTGGCCGTGAGTTTCGCGCTCGCCTTCTACATGGCGGTGAAATCGCGCGACCTGCGGCGCAATGCGGTGCGCTCGCTGCGCGGCGCGATCTGGCAGCGAGTGTTCAGGCATCCGCTGGAGCTGGTATGGCCGGCCAAAGCGGCGCCTCAGAGCAAGTAGAGGTCACGCGCAGGGTGGCCGGGAACAGCCCCGCCTGGCCCGCCACCCCGACCGCGTACAATAGCGCCTTATCTAACGCCTTCCGGCAACCTCAATGTCCTTCGATTTCTTCCTTCCCTGTCCGCGCGGCCTTGAAGCCTCGCTCGCCACCGAGCTCGCCGAAATTGCCGCGAAACACCTGAACGGCGCGCCGTTCACAGCCGGCGCGCAAGTGCCCGGCGGCGTGCATTTCCGCGGCGGCTGGGCAGCCGGCATGGCCGCCAACCTGCACTCGCGCCTCGCGAGCCGCGTGCTGCTGAAAATCGCGCATCGGCCGTATCGCAGCGAACAGGATATTTACGCGCTCGCGCTCGAACAGCGGTGGGAACAGTGGTTCTCGGCAAACGAAACGCTGCGCGTGGACGTCACCGCTATCAAGTCGCCGCTGCGCAGCCTCGAATTCACAACGCTGCGTGTCAAGGACGCAATCTGCGACCGTCTGCGCGAAGTCAGCGGCGCGCGGCCGAACATCGACACCGCCGCGCCCGACGTGCGCGTGTTCGCATTCCTGACCGCCACCGAATGCACGCTCTACCTCGACACCTCCGGCGATCCGCTCTTCAAGCGCGGCTGGCGGCTGGACAAGGGCGCGGCGCCGCTGCGCGAGAACCTCGCGGCGGGCATCCTGCGTCTGACCGGCTGGACCGCCGGCACGCCGCTATACGACCCGATGTGCGGCAGCGGCACCTTCCTCGCGGAAGCCGCGCAAGTGGCGCTGAATATCGCGCCGGGTGCGGAACGTCGCTTCGGCTTCGAGAGGCTCAAGCAATTCGACGCCAAGACCTGGCAACCGCTGAAGGCCGCCGCGCTCGACGCCAAGCACGCCGCGCGTACCTCGCGCGCCGATCTGCAGATCTTCGGCAGCGATATTTCCGGCGACATGCTCGACAAGGCGCGTGCGAACTTCCAGCGCGCCGGTCTGCCGTCGATTCCGCTCAAGCAGGTCGACGCGCGCGGTATGACGGCGCCGTCGGCTGAGCCTGGCATCCTCGTTGCGAATCCGCCGTATGGCGAGCGGATCGAAGTGCGTGGCCGCAACGCACGCGGTGAAATCCGCGAAGGCCGCGCCACGCGCGAAGGTCGCGATGACGACAGCTTCCATCGCGCCCAGGAAGAAGCACCGGACAGCGAGTTTTTCCAGTCGCTCGGCGATGCACTGAAGCAGCGCTTCACCGGCTGGCATGCGTTCATCCTGACGTCGGATCGCAAGCTGCCGGGCCAAATGCGTCTGCGTGAATCCACCAAGACGCCGCTCTTCAACGGCGCGCTCGAATGCCGGCTGTTCCGCTTCGATCTGATCGCGGGCAGCGTTCGCCAGCGGCCACAGAACAACGACACGCCGGCAGCGTAAGCCTGAGCAGAGCAGCATCGAAAAAACCGCGGATCCTGGTCCGCGGTTTTTTTTCGCCTGTGCCTCGACGATCGGCCCTCCGGTCCGCTCATCGTCCGCCATATTCTGTTGCCACGCCCGTTCCCTACTGACACTACGCTGTCAGTAGCCCCCACGCACACTCCTTCTCACGCCATCCGGCGCTTTGCACGGCTTACCGCCATCCCCAGGAGAGTGTCATGTCCGCATCATCCAAAGTTGTTGCATGGTTTGAGATTCCGTCCGTCGATTTCGAGCGCGCTGTGCGCTTTTACGAAGCCGGGCTCGACGTCAAACTGAATCGTCAGGAAGTCGGCGGCCAGCCGATCGCCATCTTCGGCTACGAAGAACCGGCCACCGGCGGCGCGATCATCCATAGCCCGTCGATGACGCCCTCCGACGACGGCGTGCTCGTCTATCTAAACGCCCAACCGACCGTCGACGCCACCCTCGCCCGCATCGAAAAGGCCGGCGGCAAGACCGATGGTCCGGTGATCAAGCTGCCGCAGGACATCGGCTACATCGCGTTCTTCACCGACACGGAAGGCAACCGCCTTGGCCTGCATTCGCTGACCAACGGCTAACAGCCGACGCGGCGCACCAGCGCGGCGGCCAGCAGGCGCCGCGCAGAACGCCGACCGGAGCGCGGCATGCGGCGCTATCATCGCGGGACTGTTCCTGTCCTTTTCTACAAGACGCCCACGATGACGCGCCGCGCCGACCGTCTGTTCCAGATCGCCGAACTGTTGCGCGGACGGCGTCTGACCACCGCGCAACAACTCGCCGACTGGCTGCATATCTCACTGCGCACGGTCTATCGCGACGTGCGTGATCTGCAACTGTCAGGCGTGCCAATCGAAGGCGAAGCGGGCATCGGCTACCGGTTGAGCCGCGCGGCGAGCCTGCCGCCACTCACCTTCACCGTCGATGAACTGGCCGCGCTAGCGGCGGGCGCACGCATGCTCGAATCGTGGGGCGGCGCCGGCTTCGCGAGCGGCGCGCGCGGGGCGT
This sequence comes from Paraburkholderia aspalathi, assembly GCF_905220735.1. NCBI lineage: Bacteria > Pseudomonadati > Pseudomonadota > Betaproteobacteria > Burkholderiales > Burkholderiaceae > Paraburkholderia > Paraburkholderia aspalathi. The sequence continues at coordinate 250,346 of NZ_CAJNBA010000005.1, read as the reverse complement.
TGGCGAAGATTGCCTCGGCCATGCCCGCCGACAAGCGCGCAACGATCGAACGTCTGGCGATCTTCGCGCCGTCGTTTCATATCAAAGCGGAGTTTTCAGCGAAAGTGGACGTGCTGCATCGGGCGATCGATGCACGTCAGGTGGTGAGTTTTGCCTATACCGACGCGAATAGCGCAGAAACCGAGCGGCGCGTGTGGCCGCTGTCGCTAGCTTATTGGGGCGCGCGCTGGACGCTCGGCGCGTGGTGCGAACTGCGCAGCGATTTCCGCAATTTCGGGTTGGAGAGAATCCGGGATCTTGCGGTACTCGAATCGTATCCGGATCAGGAAGGACGACGCCTGGCGGATTGGCTGCGTCATGTGAATGCGAAGCCGCGGTGAAGATGTAAATGCGGTTCGCGGCCCGCCGCGAGGCAGGCCGCCTGGCACAGTGGCGCGTTATTCCACCGCCTTCACCATGTCCTCAATCACCTTCTTCGCATCGCCGAACACCATCATCGTCTTGTCCATGTAGAACAGGTCGTTGTCGAGGCCGGCGTAACCCGCTGCCATCGACCGCTTGTTCACGATGACCGTGCGCGCCTTGTACGCTTCGATGATCGGCATGCCCGCGATCGGCGACTTCGGATCGTTCTTCGCGGCCGGATTCACCACGTCGTTTGCACCGAGCACCAGCACCACGTCGACCTGACCGAACTCGCCGTTGATATCGTCCATTTCGTAGACCATGTCGTACGGCACTTCGGCTTCGGCGAGCAGCACGTTCATGTGGCCCGGCATCCGTCCGGCCACCGGGTGAATCGCGTACTTCACCTCGATGCCCTTCTCGACCAGCTTGTCGGTCAGTTCCTTCAGTGCATGCTGCGCTCGCGCCACGGCGAGGCCATACCCCGGCACGATCACCACGGTTTCAGCATTGCCGAGCATGAACGAAGCATCATCAGCAGACCCGGATTTCACTGGACGCTGCTCTGCCGACCCACCCGCCGCTGCCGCACCTGCCTCGTTCCCGAAGCCACCAAGAATCACGTTGAAGAACGAGCGGTTCATCGCCCGGCACATGATGTACGACAGGATCGCACCCGACGAGCCCACCAGCGAGCCCGCGATGATCAGCATCGGATTGTTCAGCGAGAAGCCGATGCCCGCCGCCGCCCAGCCCGAGTACGAGTTAAGCATCGACACAACCACCGGCATATCCGCGCCGCCGATCGGGATGATGATCAGCACGCCGAGCACGAAGGCGATGATCGTCATGATGATGAACGGCAGCCAGGATTGCGTGAGGAAGAAGATCACGCCGAAGCCGAGCATCGCGATCGCGAGCAGCAGGTTGATCAGATGCTGCCCTGCATAGACGACCGGTGCGCCCTGGAACAGTCGGAACTTGTACTTGCCCGACAGCTTGCCGAACGCGATCACCGATCCGGAGAACGTGATCGCGCCGACGAATGTGCCGATGAACAGCTCGACGCGATTGCCGTATGGCAGGAAGCCCGGAATCGGATTGTCCGGATCGACCAGACCGAAGGCCGACGGCTCCGACACCACCGCATACGCAATACACACGGCCGCAAGACCGATCAGCGAGTGCATCGCCGCGACCAGTTCCGGCATCTTGGTCATCTCGACGCGCGCGGCGACAAACGCGCCGATCGCGCCGCCGATCACCAGTGCGACCAGCAACAGGCCGAGCCCTAATCCAAGATTCGAGCCGAGCGCATTCGCCTGTTTAACGATCAGCGCGATAGTGGTGAGGATCGCAATCGCCATCCCGACCATGCCGAAGGTATTGCCGGTGCGCGCCGTCTTCGGATTCGACAGCCCCTTGAGCGCCTGGATGAAACAGACCGACGCAACCAGATAAAGCAGCGTGACGACGTTCAGACTCATTACGCGTTCTCCTTGGCCGTCTTGTCAGCGATGAGCTTCTTCGGCTCTTTCTTCCTGAACATCTCCAGCATTCGCCTTGTCACCAGGAATCCGCCGAACACGTTCACTGCGGCGAGCGCGACGGCCAGCGTGCCGAAGAACTTGCCGGTGTCGCCCACGGTGAGGCCCGCTGCAAGCATCGCGCCGACGATCACGATCGCCGAGATCGCATTGGTCACGGCCATCAGTGGCGTGTGCAGCGCGGGCGTGACGTTCCAGACGACGTGGTAGCCGACGTAGATCGCCAGCACGAAGATGATCAGGTTAATAACGGTGTGGTTGATGACTTCCATCGCCGTTCTCCTATGCCTTGCGCGTGACTTCGCCGTCACGGGCCAGCAGCGTGGCCGCGACGATGTCGTCTGCGAGATCGATGTTCAGGGCGCCTTCCTTGGTGATGATCAGCTTCAGGAAGTCGAGCAGGTTGCGTGCGTAGAGTGACGACGCGTCGGCGGGGACCATCGAGGCCAGATTCGTATAGCCGACGATCTGCACGCCATGTTTCAGGACGACCTGATCCGCCTCGGTCAGCGGACAGTTGCCGCCACGACGGCCTTCGTACTCGGCGCCGCGTCCTGCCGCGAGGTCGACCAGCACGGAGCCGGGTTTCATCGCCTGCACGGTTTCTACCGAGATCAGCGTCGGTGCGGCGCGGCCTGGGATCAGGGCGGTCGAGATCACGACGTCAGCCTGTTTGGCCCGTTCGTGAACCAGTGCAGACTGACGCGCAAGCCACGAAGGCGGCATCGGCCGCGCGTAGCCACCGACGCCCTGCGCGGCTTCACGCTCCTCATCGGTTTCGTAAGGGACATCAAGGAATTTGGCGCCGAGCGATTCGATCTGCTCTTTCACCGCCGGACGCACGTCCGAGGCTTCGATCACGGCGCCCAGGCGCTTGGCGGTCGCGATGGCCTGCAAGCCCGCCACACCCGCGCCGAGAATCAGCACACGGGCCGCTTTCACGGTCCCGGCTGCCGTCATCAGCATCGGCATGAAGCGCGGATAAAGCGTGGCCGCCAGCAGCACCGCCTTGTACCCGGCGATGTTCGCCTGCGACGACAGCACGTCGAGGCTCTGCGCGCGGGTGGTTCTTGGCGCGGCTTCGAGCGCGAACGCAGTTATGCCCGCAGCCGCCAGCTTTGATGAGTTTTCGGTATTAAACGGATCGAGCATGCCGACCAGCGTCGCGCCGCGCTTCAGAAGCGGCAACTCGGCATCGGTCGGGGACTGAACCTTGAGGACCAGATCAGCCCCAAAGGCAGTAGCCGCATCGACGATTTCCGCGCCGGCGGCTGTAAAAGCTTCGTCAGGAAAGCTTGCGCCGGTGCCGGCGCCGCTCTGGATCGTGACCCGGTGGCCCTGGGTCACATACTTCTTGACCGTTTCGGGCGTCGCGGCGACGCGGGTTTCGTGCGCGCGCGTCTCGGCTGGCACTCCGATGTGCATCTTTTCTCCTCCTCGACTTCCTGTTTTACGACAGAGCTGCCGACGAGGCACGCCGGCTTGCAAGTGCAACGGCTAACGGCGTCACTTTAACCGAAACCTGGGGGTGCGCAGAAATCGGGGACAATCCGGGGGTGCCCGGCGACCGAGGTGGCTCGCCGGCTGCGGCTGGGCGGCACTCGCAGCCGTCCGCTCGCTTCCGGGCAGCCCAGGCCCATAAACGGTAAAATGCGCACCCATGAAACCGGAAACCTGGCTGCCGCACGTCACCGTTGCGGCCATCGTCGAGCGTGACGGGCGTTTTCTCGTGGTCGAGGAACATACCGCCGACGGCCTGCGCCTGAATCAGCCCGCCGGCCATCTGGAAGCGGGCGAAACGCTTCTGGAAGCGGTCATCCGCGAAACGCTCGAGGAAACCGCGCATCCGTTCACGCCCGAGGCGCTGGTCGGCATGTATATGACGCATTTCGAGCGGCCCGGCAGTGAGGGCGTGACGTATCTGCGCTTCACCTATTGCGGCACGAGCGGCACAGCGGATACCGAGCGCGCGCTCGATCCCGACATTGTCCGCACGCTGTGGATGAGCGCCGATGAATTGCGCGCCTGCCCCGAACGGCATCGCACGCCGCTTGTCATGCAATGTCTCGACGATTACCTCGCGGGACGGCGTTTCCCGCTCGACTTCGTGCACACGCATTCGGTCGGGCGCAAACAGGCGTAAATAGACGTACATAACCCGTCACAAACGGGCCTGATCCGTCACAAGCGGCCAGGCAGACGACAGGGCAACACGGTCAACCCACGATCAACGAAGTCACGCAGTACCCAGTGAGCACCTTATGAGCAAGCAGAAAGTCGTAGTAGGCATGTCGGGCGGCGTCGATTCGTCGGTTACCGCATGGCTGCTGAAGGAACAGGGCTACGACGTAGTCGGCCTGTTCATGAAAAACTGGGAAGACGATGACGACAGCGAGTACTGCTCGACGCGGCAGGACTGGATCGACGTCGTCTCGGTGGCGGACCTGATCGGCATCGACGTCGAAGCGGTCAACTTCGCCGCCGAATACAAAGACCGCGTGTTCGCCGAATTCCTGCGCGAATATTCGGCCGGCCGCACGCCAAATCCGGACGTGCTGTGCAACGCCGAAATCAAGTTCAAGGCCTTTCTCGATCACGCCATGTCGCTCGGCGCGGAAACCATCGCGACCGGCCACTATGCGCGCGTGCGGGAGAACAACGGCCGCTTCGAACTGCTGAAGGCCTTCGATCATACGAAAGACCAGTCTTACTTCCTGCATCGGCTGAATCAGGCGCAATTGTCGAAAACGCTGTTTCCGTTGGGCGAGATTCCGAAAACCAAAGTCCGCGAGATCGCCGAACAGATCGCGCTGCCGAATGCGAAGAAGAAAGATTCGACCGGCATCTGCTTCATCGGCGAACGGCCGTTTCGCGACTTCCTGAACCGCTATCTGCCGACCAAACCCGGTCCGATGAAAACTACCGACGGCAAAGTGGTCGGCGAACACATCGGCCTCGCCTTCTACACCTTCGGGCAACGCAAGGGCATCGGGCTCGGCGGCAGCAAGGAAGGCAGCGGCGAGCCGTGGTTCGTCGCCGGGAAGGATATTGCGTCGAACACGCTGTATGTCGCGCAAGGCCACGACCATCCGTGGCTGCTGAGCCATACGCTCTCAGCGGGCAATACGAGCTGGGTCGCGGGCGAGCCGCCGGCCGATGGTTTCGCGTGCGGCGCGAAAACCCGTTACCGGCAAGCGGACGCCCCGTGCTCCTTCAGCGCGGCAGGTGCCGGCGAGGGCCTTTTCGAGCTGAATTTCGACGCCGCGCAATGGGCTGTCACACCGGGGCAATCTGCGGTGCTCTACGATGGCGACGTATGTCTCGGCGGCGGCATCATCGAACACGCGGTGACCGGGCAGCCAACGGCGCGCCAGCCGCAACAGGCAGCGTTGCTCACCGCCCGTTGAACCATGAATTCGATCGTGCGGCAACGCTTTAGCGCCGCCGCACGCGCTTTACCTGCATGCCTCATCTTCAAGCTTCAGACTTCACGCTTCACCGATGCGCTTCACCTTCGAGCCGCAGCTCGTTTCACCATAACAAACAGGTGTTCGTTCCCCTCGCGGCAGACTCCGTTTGCGCCGACAGCGTTGACGATCCCTCCGCGACGATCCTCACTGCACTGGAGTCCCCATGTTTTCTCGACGTTATCTGGCGATGTGGTGCGCAGTCGTGCTGTTCGCCATCTGCGCTCTGTTTGCCGCGACGAATCACATTTCGTGGTTCTGGATCATCGTGCCGGTGGCGCTCGTCGCACTCGGCCTGTTCGATCTGACGCAGCAGCATCACGCGATTCTGCGTAACTATCCGTTGTGGGGCCACTTCCGTTTCCTGTTCGAATTCATCCGCCCGGAAATCCGCCAGTATTTCGTCGAGGACGATACCGACGAGAAACCGTTCTCGCGCGCACAACGCAGCATCGTCTATCAGCGCGCGAAGAACGACGTGGACAGCCGCCCGTACGGCACCGAGCTCGACGTCAAAGCCGTCGCGCACGAATGGATCAGCCACTCGCTCGCGCCGACCACGCTCGACAACCACGACTTCCGTATCGTGGTCGGACCCGATCGCGCGCAGCCTTATTCGATGTCGATCTTCAACGTCTCCGCGATGAGCTTCGGCTCGCTGTCGGCGAACGCGATCATGGCGCTGAACCTCGGCGCGAAGAAAGGCAATTTCGCGCACGACACCGGCGAAGGTTCGATGTCGAAATACCACCGCGAGCATGGCGGCGACATCATCTGGGAAATCGCCTCGGGCTACTTCGGCTGCCGTAACGACGACGGCACCTTCAGCGCGGAGAAGTTCGCGAAGCAGGCCGCCGAGCCGCAAGTGAAGATGATCGAGGTGAAGCTCTCGCAAGGCGCGAAGCCTGGTCACGGCGGCGTGCTGCCGGCCGCGAAGATCACACCCGAGATTGCGGAAACGCGCGGCGTGCCGATGGGCCGCGATTGCATCTCGCCCGCCACCCACTCCGAATTTTCGTCGCCGCGTGGCCTGCTCGAATTCGTCGACCGCTTGCGCACGCTGTCTGGAGGCAAGCCGACCGGGTTCAAGCTGTGCATCGGGCATCCGTGGGAATTTTTCGGCATTGCCAAGGCGATGCTGGAAACCGGGATTCTGCCGGACTTTATCGTGGTCGACGGTGCGGAAGGCGGCACGGGCGCCGCACCGTTGGAGTTCACCGATCACGTCGGCGTGCCGTTGCAAGAAGGCCTGCTGCTGGTGCACAACACGCTGGTCGGTATCGGCTTGCGTCAGCGCATCCGCATCGGCGCGAGCGGCAAGATGATTACCGCGTTCGATATCACCAAGACGCTGGCGATCGGCGCGGATTGGGTCAACGCGGCGCGTGGCTTCATGTTCGCGGTCGGCTGCATTCAGGCCCAGACCTGCCACACCGGCCGCTGCCCGACGGGCGTCGCGACGCAGGATCCGGTGCGTCAGCGTGCTTTGGTGGTGCCGGACAAGGCTGATCGTGTCTTCAACTTCCATCACAACACGCTCCATGCGCTGAAGGAAATCATTCAGGCGGCGGGGCTCAAACATCCGGCGGAACTGCGTGCGCATCACATCGTGCGGCGCGTGTCGTCGCATGAAGTGCGGTTGATGTCCGATCTGTTGAAGTATCTCGATCCGAACGATCTGCTGAACGGCAACTATCGCTACACGTTGTACGAGAAATATTGGCCGATGGCGCAAAGCGATTCGTTTGCGCCGAAAGTTGAACTGGCTGCGACGTAAGGCAATTGTGGCGACGATTGGCTTGTGAACCGGTCGCCGCCTAAGTCTTAGATTTTGACGACGAGTTCTTGCAGAAAGATAAGAATCCTTAAGAGCTCGTCTCATATACAAGGACAGCGGCGAATCGTACATTTGCGTGATCTTTTTCCCGCTCAATGTCCATGGTTACGCCCTCCCCTGCTTTGGTGCCGCTTGGCGCTCATACGCAACTCGTCCAGACCCGGCACGGCTGGATGCTCGCCAATCCGAACGACTTCTATCTAGGCCGCGCGCTCATCGAATACGGCGAATGCAGCGAACTCGAATCTGCCGTGTTGCGGCAGTTGCTGGTGCAGCCGGGCATCGTCGTGGAAGTCGGCGCGAATATCGGCGTGCATACGATCATGCTGGCGCGTGAGGCGCAGGCGCGTCGCCAAGTACTCGTCGCCTTTGAGCCTCAGCCGGTGATCTTTCAGAACCTCTGTGCGAATCTCGCGGCCAATGGTGTGCGTAACGTGCTCGCGTGGCCGTACGCGTGCGTGGCCGCAGCCGGGACGCTGTATTTCGCGCAACCGGACTACGATGCGCTGGGCAACTTTGGCGGCGTGTCGATGCAGACCGAGGCCGCAGCGAACACGCTCCCGGTTCCGTGCGTGCGGCTGGACGATGCGCTGCGCTCACATACCGTGGGGCTGCTGAAGCTCGACGTGGAAGGGTTCGAGTTGAACGCGTTGCTAGGCGCGCAAGAGACCATCACCCGCTCGCGACCTGTGATTTATGTGGAGAACGACCGGTTCGATCGGTCGCAAGCGTTGATCGAGTGGTTGTGGTCGAAGGAATACCGGTTGTGGTGGCACTTGCCGCCTTTGTTCAACCCAGACAATTTCTTTGAACGTGCGGAAAATATCTACGGTCGCTTGCTGTCGTGCAATATGCTCGCGCTTCCGCGGGAACTGGAGATGGAGATCGACGGGTTTGTCGAAGTGACGGACTCCGCCACGCACGCATTGATGAGTTTGAGCAGTTAGCGGACAGGACACCCCGACGAAACGAACAACTATCGGCCGCCTGAAGCGGCCTTTTTTCGTTTGAAGAACACTTCAATCCCCGTCCGACCCCGCAAAACGGACACCCCCCTCCCTTTCCGTTAAAATCTACGGTTTAGCACTTCGCTCCACGGCCAGCTCGCGCGCTCCGGCGTTTGCGGCGCGGCCCTATGCCCGAAAGGCACTTCATGCTCACGTTTCAGCAAATCATCCTGACACTGCAGTCCTACTGGGACAAGCAGGGTTGCGCGTTGCTCCAGCCGATCGATATGGAAGTCGGCGCGGGCACGTCCCACGTCCATACTTTCCTGCGCGCGATCGGCCCGGAACCGTGGCGAGCCGCCTACGTACAGCCGTCGCGCCGCCCGAAAGACGGCCGCTACGGCGAGAACCCGAACCGTCTGCAGCATTACTACCAGTACCAGGTCGTGCTGAAGCCAGCGCCGGAAAACATTCTCGACCTGTACCTCGGCTCGCTCGAAGCGCTCGGCTTCGATTTGAAGCAGAACGACGTGCGCTTCGTCGAAGACGACTGGGAAAATCCCACGCTCGGCGCCTGGGGTCTCGGCTGGGAAGTGTGGCTGAACGGCATGGAAGTCACCCAGTTCACTTACTTCCAACAAGTCGGCGGCCTGGATTGCAAGCCGGTGCTGGGCGAAATCACCTATGGTCTCGAACGTCTCGCGATGTACCTTCAGAAGGTCGAGAACGTCTACGACCTCGTCTGGACCGAGTGGGAAGAGCAAGGCCCGAACGGCCCGGAACTTCGCCGCCTGACTTACGGCGACGTGTACCACCAAAACGAAGTCGAACAGTCGACCTACAACTTCGAGCATGCGAACGTCGATCTGCTGTTCACGTTCTTCAACAGCTACGAAGCGGAAGCCAAGCGCATGATCGACGCACAGATCGCGCTGCCCGCGTATGAACTGGTGCTGAAGGCCGGCCACACGTTCAATCTGCTGGATGCCCGCGGCGCGATCTCCGTCACGGAACGCGCGGCGTATATCGGCCGGATTCGCGCGCTGTCGCGTCTGGTTGCACAGGCTTACTACGACTCGCGCGAAAAGCTCGGTTTTCCGATGCTCGGCAATCCGGTGCACGGCGTGCCCGGCCTGACCACCGACGCACAGGATGCCGCGATGCCCGCGTGGGCGCCGCCGCTCAAAATCGAACGCAAGATCGATCCGGACTGACGAGAACACCAAGAAATGACTCAACCCCATCAAGCTACCCTGCTCGTCGAGCTGCTGACCGAAGAACTGCCGCCGAAAGCGCTCGCGCGTCTCGGCGACGCGTTCGCCGAAGGCATTGCGCAGCGCCTCGCGGCGCGCGACCTGATCGAAGGCGAACTGTCGTTCGAACGTTACGCCACGCCGCGCCGTCTTGCCGTCACGATCAAGAACGTGCGTTCGGTCGCGCCGGAAAAACACGTGCGCGAAAAAGTGCTGCCGGTTTCCGTCGCGCTCGATAAAGACGGCCAGCCCACCGCGCCGCTCGCGAAGAAACTGGCTGCGCTCGGCTTCCCCGATTTTTCGGTGAACGACCTGGAGCGCGCGCAGGACGGCAAGGCCGAAGCTTTCTTCCTGCGCTACGCCGCGCCGGGCGCTACGCTCGCCGAAGGCCTGCAAGCCGCGCTCGACGAAACGCTCGCCAAACTGCCGATCCCGAAGGTGATGACGTATCAGCGCCCGGACGGCACCAATGTGCAGTTCGTGCGTCCTGTCCACCGTCTGACCACCTTGCACGGCGAACAGGTCGTGCCGGTCACGGCACTGGGCGTCGATGCAGACGACACCACACTCGGCCACCGCTTCCTGTCCGAAGGCCTCGTGCAGATCCAGCACGCGGATTCTTACGCCGACACGCTGATGCACAAGGGCCGTGTGGTCGCGAATTTCGCCGACCGCAAGGAAGCCATCCGCACGCATCTGCTCGCGCAAGCCGACGGCGACCAGGTCGTCATGCCCGAATCGCTGCTGGATGAAGTGAACTCGCTGGTCGAATGGCCGGTGGTTTACGCCTGCCGCTTCGAGGACGAATTCCTGCAAGTGCCGCAGGAATGCCTGATCCTGACAATGCAGACGAACCAGAAATACTTCGCGTTGACGGATGCGAACGGCAAGCTGCGCTCGCGCTTCCTGATCGTGTCGAACATCGAAACGAAAACGCCTGGCGATATCGTCGAAGGCAACGAACGCGTGGTGCGTCCGCGTCTGGCCGATGCCAAGTTCTTCTTCGAGCAGGACAAGAAGAAGCCGCTCGCCGATCGCGTGCCGCTGCTCGCGAACGTCGTGTATCACAACAAGCTGGGTTCGGCGCTGCAACGCGTCGAGCGCGTCGAAGCGCTGGCGGGGGCAATTGCCTCGCTGATCGGCGCGGATGTCGCGCTAGCGAAGCGCGCTGCGCGTCTGGCCAAGGCCGACCTGATCACCGACATGGTCGGTGAATTCCCCGAGCTGCAAGGCACGATGGGCACGTACTACGCGCGCCACGACGGCGAGCCGGAAGAAGTCGCGCTGGCATGCTCGGAACATTATCAGCCGCGCTTCTCCGGCGATGCCTTGCCGGCCACGGCAACCGGCACCGTCGTCGCGCTCGCCGACAAGCTCGAAACACTGGTCGGCATCTGGGGCATCGGCCTGCAACCCACCGGTGAGAAAGACCCGTTCGCGCTGCGCCGTCATGCGCTCGGCGTGTTGCGGATTCTGGTCGAGAAGCAATTGCCGGTCGATCTGATCGAATTGCTGCGCACCGCTTACGCGCAATTCGCCGCCGTGCCGGGCGTCGCCGATTCGACGCAAGCAATCTACGAATTCAGCATGGACCGCCTGCGCGGTCTGCTGCGCGAACGCGGCTACGCGCCGGGCGAAATCGACGCAGTGCTGGCACTGAACCCGACGCGCCTCGACGATATCGTCGCGCGCCTGGATGCAGTGCGCGAATTCGCAGCGCTGCCGGAAGCCGCATCGCTCGCGGCGGCCAACAAGCGGATTTCGAACATCCTGAAGAAATCGGAAGGTTCGGCGACCAGCGGCGTGCAGGTTGCACTGCTGACCGAAGCGGCCGAAAAAGCCTTGTACGCGCAACTCGAACAGGTTGCACCGCGCGTGCAGACGCAACTCGCCGCACGCGACTACACGGGCGCACTCACCGCGCTCGCCGCGCTGCGCGAACCGGTCGACACCTTCTTCAACGACGTGATGGTCAACGCCGAAGATCCGGCGTTGCGCGCCAACCGTTTGGCTTTGCTCGGCGCGCTGCATCAGCAGATGAATTGCGTCGCCGACATTTCCCGACTCGCCGCCTGAGCCCCGCGCCATGCCGACCAAAAAAGTGGTGATCCTCGACCGCGACGGCGTGATCAACGTCGATTCCGACGCGTTCATCAAGTCGCCGGACGAATGGGTTGCCCTGCCCGGTTCGCTCGAAGCGATCGCGCGCCTCAACCAGGCAGGTTATCGCGTGGCGGTCGCGACCAACCAGTCGGGCATCGGCCGCGGTCTCTTCGACATGAACGCGCTCAATGCGATGCATCTGAAAATGCATCGCATGGCGGCGGCGGTCGGCGGTCGCATCGACGCCGTGTTCTTCTGCCCGCACACGGCGCAAGATCACTGCGAATGCCGCAAACCGAAACCCGGCATGCTCAAGATGATCGCCGAACGTTTCGAAGTCGATCCGCACCATACGCCGGTGGTCGGCGACGCGATGCGCGACCTGCAAGCGGGCGCCTCGCTCGGCCATCCGACGCATCTGGTGCTGACCGGCAAGGGCCGCAAGACGCTTGCAGCGGGCGGCTTGCCCGAGGGCGCGCGCGTGCACGACGACCTGCGCGCGTTCGCACTCGACTTCCTTTCCGACGCTCACGAGTGACGCGCGCCACGCGCGTCCCCAACTCTCACCGACCACGCCGATGCGCTTCATCCGTTCTTTGCTGCTGCTGATCTACTTCGTGCTCTTCACGGTGCCGTACGCAACCGCGTGCTTCATCGCGTTCCCGTTCATGCGCGCCGACAATCGCTACTGGATGGCGGCCGGCTGGTGCCGCGCCACGCTTCACACGGTGCGCTGGCTGAACGGCATCCGCTACAAGATCGAGGGCTATGAGAACCTGCCTAACGGTCCGGCCGTGCTGCTGTCGAAGCATCAATCAGCCTGGGAAACGCTGGCGTTTCCGGCACTGATGCCGCGGCCGCTGTGCTACGTGTTCAAGCGCGAGCTGCTGTACGTGCCGTTTTTCGGCTGGGCATTGGGCATGTTGAAAATGGTCCATATCGACCGCAAGGAAGGCAAGTACGCGTTCGAATCCGTCATCAAGCAAGGCAAGCAACGCATGGCCGAAGGCGCCTGGGTCATCATGTTTCCGGAAGGCACACGTACGCCGACCGGCAAGCAAGGCAAGTACAAAACCGGCGGCGCGCGTTTTGCGATTGCCACCGGCGCGCCGGTCGTGCCGATCGCGCACAACGCCGGACGTCTGTGGCCGCGCAACTCGTTTCTCAAATATGCGGGTATAGTCACAGTGTCGATCGGCAAGCCGATCGACACGACGGGGCTCACGCCCGATGAAGTGAACACGCGCGTCGAACAGTGGATCGAAGCTGAAATGCGCCGCATCGATCCTACTGCGTACCGCGCGGCGGAAAGCAGCTCCGCCGCCGCACCAATCTGACGCGCCCGCGCCCTCGAAGGCGCATTTGCGCGAAGCCGAATCCGATGCAGAAGTCTCCTACGTCGCAGCCCGCTGCGGCGCTCGATAACCGGCAGCTCGATCTCCCGCTCTTCGCCGAGCCGGGGTCGACGTCGTCGTCCCCAACACCCTCGGCACCATCAACGGGCTCGCAGAGCGGGCAGCAGCCGGCCGTGCCACTCGCACCGGACGGCACCAAGCTGCGCAGCCTCACCATCGGTTCGCGCACGCTGCACTATGCGCTCAAGCGCTCGGCACGCCGCTCGATCGGCTTTGCGATCGACAGCACCGGCCTGATGATCACCGCACCACGTTGGGTCACGCTCGCCGATATCGAAACCGCGATCACCGAAAAGCAACGCTGGATTTTCGCGAAGCTAATCGAATGGCAAACGCGTGTCGAACAGCGCGCGTTGCCCAAGGTCGACTGGAAAGATGGTGCCGAAGTGCCGTATCTCGGCCAGCCGGTGCGCGTGAAGCTCGGTTCGCCGCAAGGCACGCTCGCGTTCAATGCGGATGAAGCCGCACTGCAAGTGCCGCTGCCGTTGCAAGCGGACCCGCAGCAGATCAAGGATCGTGTGCAGGGCTGGCTGCAAGGTGAAGCAAAGCGCCTGTTCGGCGAGCGCCTTGCAATCTATGCCGAGAAGCTCGGCGTCAACTATCGCGCGTATGCGCTCTCTTCGGCGGCCACGCGTTGGGGCAGCTGTTCGAGCGATGGGAAAATCCGCCTGAACTGGCGGCTGATTCACTTCCCGCTGTCGATCATCGATTACGTCGTGGCGCACGAACTCGCGCATCTGCGCGAGATGAATCACAGTCCGCGCTTCTGGCAGACTGTGGAATCGATTTTTCCGGAATTCCGCGAAGCGCGGCAGACGTTGAAGTCGCATCCGCCGGAATTGCTGCCGACGCTTTGAGGCATTCGGGCTATCTTCGGCCATGAAGCCTTGAAGCTGGCGCCTCGACGCGAAGCGCCAGTTTTCTGAAACCCGCAGATCACTCCGTGCAGAAAGTTTCCTGCAAGTGACGCCACGTCACCTTGCCGTGCGCGTCGAGATCCATCACCGCCGTCGAGCGCCGCACGTTCGCATTGCCCGCGTTGTCGCGTTGATACTCCCGATATTTCACCACCGCGCCCGACGGATACTCGGACACGATCTCCATATCGCGAATCGTGATCTGCGAGCCGGGACGCGCACCGTTCAGCTTCGCAAAAATCTCGCGCAGGCCAGCGTGGTCCAGTGCGAGACCGGAAGGCATCACCAGCGTGAATTGCGGAGCGAAGCGCGCCATGATGCGATCCAGCGCGCCGTGATCCGCGGAGCCGTCGAACAAAGTCTGGATTTCGACGTGGATGTCGTCGAGTTCTTTGAAGTAGGGATTGCCGTTATTCATTGCGTGTCCTCGCCCGGCCGCTTCCGTCACTTTTTCTTCTGGATGAACTCGATCTTGTAGCCGTCCGGATCTTCGACGAAAGCGATCACGGTGGTGCCGTGTTTCATCGGACCGGCTTCGCGGACAACCTTACCGCCCTGGGCCTTGATCTTGTCACAGGCAGCGTATGCGTCAGCGACTTCGACGGCGAGGTGCCCGAAGCCGGAGCCGAGGTCGTACTTCGGCGTGTCCCAGTTGTGCGTGAGTTCGAGAACGGTGCCGTCACGTTCGTCTTCATAGCCGACGAAAGCCAGCGTGAATTTGCCTTCCGGATAATCGTCGCGGCGCAGCAATTTCATCCCGAGCAGCTCGGTGTAGAACGCAATCGAACGGTCCAGGTCGCCGACCCGGAGCATGGTGTGAAGCAGGCGCATCGTGTACTCCCAAGTGCGTGATGTCGAGAACGACAATGTACCCGGAATCACGCTGCGCTGCAGGGAGCGCCGCAGCCGTTTTCGGTGCTGCGCCGATACGCCGATGCGAGCCGCTTCTATCGCGTAGTGAGTGCGGGCATACGCTGCGCGGGCCGGTCGAAGCAATCGAAGAATCTGCGCAACAGCTCGGCCGTGCCGCGCTCCAGTACTACTGTGCCGTTCTCGATGCACTTGGGCAACTGCGACGCCATGTCGCGCAACATGCCGTACAGGGTGCTGGTTTCCAGCGCGAGTTGAACATCGATCGCCGATGGTGTGCGCTCGTGAATCTGCAACACGCCACGCCGCAATTCGAGCGCATGCGTTTCGTTGCGATCCGTCACGCGGAATGCGAGTGTCATCTGCACATCGGCGCAACGTTCCGGATCGACGTTCACGCTAAAGCGCTGGAACACATTGCGCAGCGGTTGGGCACGCAACACGTCGGTCGAGGCGAGGCTCGAGCTACCCGCGAACGGTAGCTCATCGTAGGCGTGTTCGAGTTCGCGCGCCGCGCTCAGATACCAGTTGCGCCAGTTGGTGTTCACCGTGCGGTAGCCCAGCTCGCGCAACGCGCTCGCCTTGATGTTGCGGGCGTCGGCGTCGTTTGTATCGAGGCGCACCAGCAGCGTGGCCAGTTCCGCGGCCCAGCGCCAGTCGCCGTCACCCAGGGCGATACGTGCAGCGGCACGCACCGCCTCCACGCCGCCCATCATCTTCACCATGCGCTGCGAACGTTCGGCGCGCGGCAGCGGATCGAGTGACGCCGGATCGCCATCGAACCAGCCGAGCTGGCCGCTATACACCTGCCGCACCGAATGCTTGACCGTGCCGTAATACTCGCCAAGCCACGCGTGTTCCGCGAGATGCGGCGGCAGCGCGGGAATCGCCTCAGCAAGTTCGTCCGGGCTCAGGCCGAAGTTCATGTGGCGAATGGTCTGGTCGTGGATGAACTGGATGGCGTCGCGATACACGCACAGCACCTCGGCGACATACTGCGCGCCCGATACCGGACGGCCATGCGCCGGCACCATATGCGCCGCGTTGAAGCCGCGCATCATATCGATTGTCTGATACCAGCGCACCGGGTCGCGATAACGCGTGCCGCGCAGCGTGTGCACGTTCGCGAGACACTCACCCTGGATCACTTCCGCTGACAGCAGCACGCCAAGCTCAGGCAGCCACATGACGATTTCGTCGTCGGCTTCGGAAGGCGCGTAGCGGAACTCGAAACGCACGCCGGCTAGCACGATATCGAGCTTGTCGTCGAACACGCGGGTCGGCGCAAAGAAGCTCGCCGGCTCGGCGATCAGCACCGGCCCGATGCCCGCGTTGACCTTACCGGTCGCGCCGGCCGGCAGCAGCGTGCCGAAGCTGTAGGCCGAACGCGTGGCGAGAATCGGTGCGACGAGGTTCGCGTTGTTGATCACCGTGTCCATCAACGAGCGATGCGCGATGATCTCGACGCTACCCGCCTCGAGCGCGGCTTCATCGACGAAAGCGCGCACGCCGCCGGTGTGGTCCGTGTGGTTGTGCGTATAGACGACCGCCTTGACCGGCAGATCGGCATGACGCGGATCGATCGCGCAGAAGTCTTCATAGATGCGCTTCGCAGCCGACACCGCCTCAGTCGCATCGATGACCACGACGCCGTCGTCACCCACCACGAAGATGATGTTCGCGATCGCGTAGCCGACCGCGCAATACACGCGTTCGGCGACACGATAGAGACGCTGCGCCATGCGCCGCGAGTGTTCGGTCAGGCGCGGCGGCACGGTTGGTGCGGCGACGGCGTAGGCGAGATTCACGCCTGCATCGAACGCGACATCGAGCGGCTCGCCGATATGCGGCGCATCGAAGGCGGGATTGCGGACCCGTTCGGGGCAACATGAGTTCATGCGGTGTCTCCTTGAATATTTGTCCGCGCGTTATGGCAATCGCGCGATATCAGCATGTGTTTTCGATTAATGGAACCGGAATTCTGATTCCGATTTTTAGGCAAAAAAATCAGCCGTCCGGCAAACCGAGGCAGCGCCGCACCCGAATTTGCAGCCACGACCGCAGTTGCCGGCTGGAGAGCGATAACGGCCCCGGATCGTTCAGCACGCTGTTGACCAGCATGCCGATGATCATCTGCAGCGTGGCGCGCACTTCGAATTCGAGCGACTGGATCGCGTCGCCGCCGGCCTTAATGCCTCGCGACTGTGCCAGCGCGCTAACGAGACGCGGCACGATCATCGCCAGCACCTCGTGATTGGTCGATTTCACGGCGTCCCAGCTGGCTTTGCGTTGCGACGCCCGTAGTAACGACGCGTGATACAGCCCGCGATTGCGCCGGAACGTGATCACGTAAAACGAAATGACGGCGTCGGCGAGCGTGCCCGCATCGTTCGAACGCCAGGCCGGGTCACGCTCGACGGTCTCGCGTACGTGCGCGAGCCCCTCCTGCATCGCCGCGTCCTGGACGACTTCGAAGAAACTGTCCTTGTTGTCGAAGCGCCGATAGAACGCGCCGATCGATGTACCTGCGCGCTCGACGATGTCGTTGATCGACAGGTCGTCGAGATTGCCGCTCGCTTCGATCAACTCGCGTCCGGCTTGCAGCATGCGAACGAGTCCCTGCTGACTGCGCGTCTGACGTGGTGCGGCGATGGCGCTGGGCTGCGCTTCGCGGCCGCGCGGTGAAGTCGTCGTCATGCGGTGTTCAGCCTCGGTTCGCTATTCTGAAAAATTGAAGACTCACGGCAAACCGGAATCTGGATTCCGGATCGTCCGCGATTGGGATCGCTGTGTCAACCGCATCCAGGGTAATCACGAGGGCCGGTCATGCGATCAACCGACCGGCCGTGCAGCGGTCCATTCACGTCGCCAATGACTCGGGATGCAGCAAACCCCGCGCGGCGCGGTTGGCGTCCTCCATCACCTGTTCGGCGAGTCCCAACGCGGAATACGCGGCGGGCGAAGGCGTGCGCTCGGCCAGATACACCAGCGCGAATTCCAGCGCGAGACGCGGCGGATTGACGAGCGGAATGCGCGCCAGCCGCCGCGTTTCCAAATCGCGCCGCACCGCGGACGCCGTGGAAAACAGCACGGCATCGGTCTGCGCCACGACGTCCTTCAGCACCGCTACGTCGTTACATTCGATCTGCAACGGAATCTGCTCGTGTGCACGGTACTTGAGCAGGCGATGCAGGGCGTCCTTCATGAACGCGGGCAAGGTCACCGAGACCAGCGGGAACTCACGCAACGCCGCAAGCTGCACCGTGCCGCGCGCGAACAATGGATGGTCCGGCCGCGCGAACCAGCCGCCCTCGTGACGCGGCAGACGCTGCAACGTGACATCTGGCGTGACGGGCGGCACACGGCGGTCGGTGACGAGAAAATCGACCTGCTCGGCGCGCAGCTTGGCGAACAGCGCATCGCCTTCGCCAAGTTCGATCGACACCTTGATCTTCGGAAAGCGCCGCGTGAACTCCACCAGCAGGTCCGGCAGCAACACGACGGCCGCGTAAGGCCCGAGGCCGATGCGCACCTCGCCGAGCTCATGCGTCTTCAGCAGTTCGACGTCGCGGAACAGGCAGCGCGTTTCGAACAGCACGCGCCGGGCGCGCTCGACCAGCAGCCGCCCGGCCGCCGTCATCGCGACGCCGCGCGCGGCGCGGTCGAACAGCTTCATGCCGACTTCCTCTTCGAGCGCCTGAATGCTGCGGCTCAATGCGGGCTGGCTTAAATGAACCCGCTCTGCCGCGCGCGCAAAGCTGCCTTCCTCGGCGAGCGCGATCAGATGAGTAAGGCGGCGGGAATTGACCTCATGCATAGTTTGCAAGCTCCCGATAACGAGAATGCACTTGAACAATTCAGTTATACCACCTCAAATGGGCGAAAACCCAGCGCCCCGCGCCAGAAATGGAGACACCTTTTGCCCACTTTCCTCAGCAGCACGAAGCGCTGCACGGCGCTAGCCGCCGACACAGCGTCGGCTTATCCCACCCAGGCTCGCGAGACCGCGCAAGGACGCCGCTGGATGATCGTCGCCTCGCTGTTCCTGTTCATGCTGATCAACTTCGCCGACAAGGCCGTGCTCGGTCTTGTCGCGATCCCGCTAATGCATGACATGCAGTTGACGCACAGTCAGTTCGGCCTCGTCGGCAGCGCGTTTTTCCTGTTGTTCTCGATCTCGGGTATCGCCGTCGGTCTGATCGCCGACCGCGTCAATATGAAATGGCTGCTCGCCGCGCTTGCGTTGATCTGGGCGGTCGCGCAATTGCCGCTCGCATGGCCGACGAGCTTTGCCGTGCTGCTGCTGTGTCGCGTTCTGCTGGGGGCGGGCGAAGGACCCGCCTCGCCGCTCGCACTGCATGTGGTCTACACCTGGTTCGACGACCACGAACGCAATCTGCCCACGGCCATCGTTCAACAAGGAGCGACTGCGGGCGTCATCATCGCCGGGCCGTTGCTCACCTATATCTCGCAGCGGTGGCACTGGCACGCGACATTTCTCACGCTCGGCGCCGTCGGCATCGTCTGGACCGTTTTGTGGCTGTGCCTGGGCAAGACGGGTAATCGTCAGCACAACCCGTCACCCGCGTTTGTCGCCGCAGCGGCCGGTCCACGTGCTGCGTCATTGCGCTTTCGGCGCATGCTGAGCGACCGCACGGTTATCGGCGTGATGCTGCAATGCTTTGTTGGCTATGCGGTGATCGCGATTGGCTTCACCTGGGTGCCTGCGTATTTCCGGCTCGGCCTTGGCTTTGGCGCGACCCAGGCGGGTTGGTTGTTCGCGCTGCAAGTCGCGGCGCAGATCCCGCTC
This sequence comes from Paraburkholderia aspalathi, assembly GCF_905220735.1. Taxonomy (NCBI): domain Bacteria; kingdom Pseudomonadati; phylum Pseudomonadota; class Betaproteobacteria; order Burkholderiales; family Burkholderiaceae; genus Paraburkholderia; species Paraburkholderia aspalathi. Next base: position 230,775 of record NZ_CAJNBA010000005.1, on the reverse strand, counting down.
GGCATCGCGCTCGCGATGGCTTCGCATCGCATGCTCAAGCGCGGCGTGCCGTCGAAGGTGGCGCGCGGCAAACTGATCAGTGCCGCATGCGTGGTGAGCGGTTTGGCGTACTGCTCGCTGCTGCTCGGTGCGCCGCCGTTCCTCAAGGTGGCGTTGATGGGACTCGCCAGCGCGTTGGCGATCCAGACGTTCACCTTCGGCCCGATGCTAGTCGCCGAAGTCGCACCGGCGGCACGGCGCGGTGCCCTGCTCGCCATCACCAACTCGATCGTTACCACCGCCGGACTGATCGGCCCCGTCGCGATGGGCAAGCTGCTCGGCGCCGCAGGCGACGTGCGTGGCTATGAGATCGGATTCGCGGTAACCGGCACGTTGTTGCTGATCGTGGGTACAGCAGGTTTCGCGTTGATCGATCCGCAACGGTCGAAGCGGCGTATGGAGGGCGCGGCGGGGTGAGACGCGCGGCAGCATGTTCGCCACCGCGAGTTACACCGTGAACGTGAACGGCGAACATCTCAGCACGGTAGAGGGCAATCTGGGCGCGCACCGAAGTAGGCAAGTACTCAGAACTGATGCCGCATGCCCGCCATCAAACCGATCTGGCTACCCTTCTGCGCAAGCCCGACACCGTTGACGCCCTGCAACTGCGCGCCGATCAGGTCACCCCGGTACAGCGAGTAGTCGCCTTCCAGATAGATATCGGTACGTAGAGACAAGTTGTAGTCGGCGACCAGTTGGTACTGCCATGCCGAACCGTTCTGCGCGGCAGTTTTGCCGTCCTGCAGCGTGCGCCAGACATTCGCGGCGAAGTGCCACTTGTTGCTGACCTGCTGTGTGATACCGCCCATGATCATGCGGCGCCGCGAAAAGTCCGTGTACTTGAGCGCGGCCAACGCGGGTGCGGTGAATGGCCCGTTGGCGAAATTCGAAAAGCCGGCGTCATTCTGATCGACGATATAGCCGACGGAGAACCGGGTCAGGTTCCACGTGTACGACCCGCCGAAGGTCCACGCTTTCGCGGCCGCGCCGTTGACCGAATCTTTCGACTCCTGATACGCGCCGCCGAAGGTGAATGGCCCACCCGGCGCGTAAGCCAGCGCCATGCCGATCTGGCTGCCGTACGAATTGCCCGCGTTGCCGCCAAATGCGTAGCCGGCGGCAACATGGAAACCGTTATATTTCGCCTGATACTGCACCTGGTTGCTGGTCCAGATGCCGCCTGTCATCGTCACTTCCGGCTGGAAGCTGAAATCGTATGGAATCCAGATATTGCTGCCGTAGCCGCCGATGGTAATGCCCTCGATCATCACGTTGTACTGACGGCCGAAGATCACCTGCCCAAGGGAATCCGAGCGCACGCCCACTTGCGCTTCATTGAAGAACGGCAAGGTGGGATCGCTTTGGCCGGTATTCATGTAGAAGCGGTTTTCGAGCTTGAAGAACGTCGACCAGCCGCCGCCCAGATCCTCGACGCCCCTTATCCCCCAGCGGCTTTCCGTCATGCCGCCGTTACCGAGTCCGATCGACGAATCGCCGGCCTGGTTTGCGTGGGTCAGATAGTGCACACTTTCGTCGATCACGCCGTAGAGCGTCACACTCGATTGAGCGTGCGCCATTTGACACGCCAGCGCTGCCGGCACCACCGCCATCGCCCACTTGCTTACGCGCTTCATTTCGTCTCCTCATACAGATTCCCGCTTTTCACGGATATTTCGACACCGCCACGCCTGCTGCAAAGTACCGGCACGCTGTTCATCTGAGGCCGCGCAAATCGACAGGTAGGATGCGAAGTCCGCGTTGGAACCTCGCACAACAGCCAATTCAGACTGTTTGAATAAGCTGACGAAATGCGTGTGGGTGAACCTTAGCGCGAAATAGGGGCTGTAAGAAAATAGACTGAAGTAAGTGTTGTTATGTCATCGAAGTGCTTGCAGCCTGAAAGAAGCACGCGTAGGCGATGGGGTCATCGCATTACGGGGCAGATAGCTTTGATATCGTATGACTTATGACAGTGACCCTGCACAACCCATGAGCACCACCGCCCTATCCACGCGCCGCACCCTGGATAGCTTCGCCATCCTGCTGATGATCGGTTTGTGCGCGATCTGGGGACTCCAGCAAGTCGCGATCAAGAGCACCAACGCCGCACTACCACCGGTATTCCAGGCCGGCCTGCGCTCGGCAATCGCAGCCGTGCTGGTATGGGGCTGGGCCCGTTCGCGCGGTACGCCGCTCTTTCGCGACGACGGCACATTGGGCGCCGGCTTGCTCGCGGGCGTGCTGTTCGCCGGGGAATTCGTGTGCATTTTTCTCGGCCTGACGCTGACCAGCGCTTCGCGTATGGCGGTCTTTCTGTACACCGCACCGTGCTTCACGACACTCGGGCTGCACTGGTTCGTCGCTGGCGAGCGCATGCGGCGCACTCAGTGGCTCGGCATCCTGGTGGCGTTTGCCGGCATCGCGCTGGCGTTCGCCGACGGTTTCCTGCATGGCCACGGGGCGCAGGGTTCGACGCTGAAGGGCGTTGCCGGCGACGCGCTCGGCGTGCTGGGCGGCATCACATGGGCCGCGACCACGGTGGTGGTGCGCGCCACACGTCTCGCTTGCACGAGCGCCAGCAAGACGCTGTTCTATCAATTGACGGTGTCGGCGGTGGTGCTGCTCGCGCTCGCACTGGGGCTCGGGCAGGCACGCGTGGAAACCGTCACGCCACTGGCGGTGATGAGCCTCGCGTACCAAGCGGTGATCGTGGCGTTCGTCAGCTATCTGCTGTGGTTCTGGCTGTTGACGCGTTACATCGCGTCGCGCCTTTCGGTGTTTTCGTTCTTGACGCCGTTGTTCGGCGTGACCTTTGGCGTGCTGTTGCTCGGCGAGTCGTTCAGCCTGCGCTTTCTAATGGCCGCGGCGCTGGTGCTGACCGGCATCGCGCTGGTCAATCTGCCGGCGAAGCGGGTCGCCGCTTAAGACGTGGGGCGTTTCACGCGCGCTGCAGGGCGCAGCGCGCTTCCTTCAAGACCGTGCAACGCCACTCAGGCGTCGTCAGTCCCAGTTTCCGCGGCCGCGGCGCCACGCGACGGCGAAGCCGCCACGATCTGCGCCACACGCACATATTCGGCCACCGGCACATCTTCGGCACGGCGTTGCAGATCGAAGCCGAGCGCCTCGAAATCCACCGAATCTCGAAACGCGGCCAGGGTATTACGCAGCATCTTGCGGCGCTGCGAGAAAGCCGCCGTCACGACTTCGCCGAGCACGCGCTCATCCGCGGCCGGCAGTTCATGCACTTCGTACGGAATCATCCGCACGATCGCCGAATCGACTTTCGGCGGCGGGTTGAATGCGTCAGGCGGCACGTCGAGTTGCTTGTCGATCACGTAGCGGTACTGCAGCATCACCGAAAGGCGGCTGAACGCCTTCGTACCCGGTTCCGCCACCATCCGCTCGACAACTTCGTTCTGCAGCATGAAGTGCTGGTCGATCACGCGATCCGCGAATGCGGTCAGATGAAACAGCAGCGGGCTCGAGATGTTGTACGGCAGATTGCCGACAATACGCAGCGACGCCTTCTCACCCGGTGCGGCCAGCGTGCCGAAGTCGAACGCGAGTGCATCGCCCGCGTGCAGCTCGAGCAGGTCGCCGAATTTTGTCTTGAGGCGGCCAATCAGATCGCGATCCAGCTCGACGGCGTGCAACGGCGCTTCGGGCGTCGCCAGACGCTCGATCAGCGGTTCGGTGAGTGCGCCAAGCCCCGGCCCGATCTCGACCATGCGCTCGCCGCGCTGCGGCCGGATCACGTCGACGATCGAATCGATCACGCCCATATCGACCAGAAAATTCTGTCCGAAACGCTTGCGCGCGATATGGCCTTGGTGCCGGCCCGGTTGCTGTCTGCTGGTGGACATCGAAGAAACGCTAAAAAGAGAACTGCTTAAGAATAGGAACAAACCAGGAATACGCACAACGACTGCGCAACGAACGCGCAAACGTCAGGCACCCGGAAAGGAAAACCCAGAAAAGCGCGAACCAAACTGCGCCGCAATCGCTGGATCAGCCCGCGCGGCGGTGTTGGGCCATCGAAACCGCCGTATCGATCGCGGCGATCAGACTGCCCGAGTCGGCACGGCCGGTGCCGGCCAGATCGAGCGCGGTGCCGTGATCGACCGAAGTGCGGATGATCGGCAAGCCGAGCGTGATGTTGATGCCTTCGCCGAACGTTGCGTACTTCAACACTGGCAGGCCCTGGTCGTGGAACATCGCCAGCACGCAATCGGCCTGCTCCAGATAACGCGGCTGAAACAGGGTGTCTGCCGGATAGGGGCCAGGCGCGTCGATGCCTTGATCGTTCGCGAGCTTCAGGGCGGGAGAAATCACCTCGATTTCCTCGCGGCCCAGATAACCGTTTTCGCCCGCATGCGGGTTCAACCCCGTCACGAGGATACGCGGCGCAGGCAGGCCAAAGTGGTGACGCAGATCGTGATCGATGATGCGCAGCGTCTCGACGATGCCTTCGATCGTCAGCGCGGCAGAGACGTCTTTGAGCGGCAGATGCGTGGTAGCGAGGGCAACGCGCAACGGGCGCTTGCCGGTGCCGGCCAGCATCATCACCACGCGCGGCGTGTGCGTGCGCTCGGCGAGGTATTCCGTGTGCCCGGTGAACGGCACACCGGCATCGTTGATGGTGCTTTTTTGCAGCGGCGCCGTAACGATGGCGTCGAAGGTGCCGGCCACGGCGCCGTCGATCGCGCTGTCGAGCAGATCGAGCACGTAGCGGCCGTTGGCGGCGTTCAGCTTGCCGGCCAGCGAGGGGACGCCGAGCGGCCGATGCTGCACCCGCACGCGCTTGCCGTCCGCCACCAGCGCAGCCCAGTCGACGCCTACCGCACGCGCTCGCTCCGCCAGCAAATCCGCATCGCCCAGCACGGTGAACTCGGCGCCGGGCCAATGCGCCGCCGCGCCCGCCAGCGCCTGCGCGGTCAGCTCGGGACCGACGCCGGCAGGCTCGCCGGTCGTGATCGCGATCTGCAACGGCAGGCTGGTGGACTGCGCGGCGCTTGTCATGACGGTTATTGCGCGCTCGTCAACTGCGGCTTCACTTCCACATAGGCGGTATCGCGCAGTTCGCGCAACCAGTCGGCGTAGGCCTGTTCCGCCTTGCGCTGGCCGATTGCCTGACGCGCCAGATCCATCTGCTGCGAAACCGAGCCTTCCGATTCGCGACGGCCTATCACCTGAATCAGGTGATAGCCGTATTCGCTGCGCACCGGGTCGCTGATCTGACCGTCCTGCAAGTTGTTCATGGCGCGTTCGAATTCCGGCACCGTCTCGCCCGGGCTGATCCAGCCGAGGTCGCCGCCTTGCGACGACGAACCGTCTTGCGAGTAGGTGTGCGCGAACTTGGCGAAGTCGCCGCCTGCGGCGATCTGGTTCTTGATTTCGAGCAGCTTCTGACGCGCTTGCGGCTCGGACATGCCGTCGCCGACGCGCAGCAGAATGTGGCGAACGTGCGTCTGTACGAGCTTCGGTGCATCGGAGCTGGTGCCCTGGCCCGCGCGACGATCGACGAGGCGCACGATTTCGAAGCCGTCGTTGGTACGGATCAGATCCGGGCTGACTTCGCCCGGGCGCAGCGACGAGGCGGCCTTGACGAACTCAGGCGGCAGCTTGGACGGCGTCACGAAACCCGTATCGCCGCCTTTCGAGGCATCCGGTGCTTGCGAATTCGACTTCGCCAGCTTTTCGAAGTTGGCGCCGCCTTTGGCTTCGGTCAGCAGAGCCTGAGCCTTTTGCTGCGCGGCTTCGATGTCGGTTTCCGAGGCGTTCAGCGGCGCCTTCAGGAAGATGTGCTGAATGTGCAGATCGCTCGTCAGACCGGAGTTCGGTCCGCGCTGGCTGGCGATGTAGTTCGCGACCTCGGCGTCCGACACCGTGACCTTGCTGTCCACTTCCTTCTCACGCAGACGCGAGAGCGTGAGCTCGGTGCGCGCGTCGTTCGTGAAGGTGGTCCAGGGCACGCCTTGCGCCTCGATACGCGCACGGTACATCTCGAGTGTCAGGTTGTTCGCCTGCGCGAGCCGCTCGAGCGTTTTTTGCACAGCGGCGTCGTCGATATTGATGCCGTCTTCTTTCGCCTTCTGCAGCTGGATGCGTTCCAGCACCATCTGGTTGAGCACCTGCTGGCGCAACTGGTCCATCGGCGGGACCGGCGCGTTCTGCTGGTTCAGCCGGCGGGTGATCAGGCCGATGCGCTCGTCGAGCTCGCGCCGCGTGATGACACCGTTGTTGACCACTGCGGCAATGGTGTCGACCGTCTGGCCGCTATTGCCGGACAGCGCCTGCGCCTGAACCGGCGCAACCGACAGGAAAGACGCCGCGGCGACCAGACCGGCCGCAAGCGTTGCCAAGCGAAGCTTTTTCATGATTGCCACAGATACTCCAATGATGTCGGGCGCGCCTGGCCCGTCTTTTCGCATGCTATAAATGATCGGGCGAGCGTCATTCGTAATTGGTGAAACGCGCTTCCGGCGGCGGCGGCGGGGGCAATGGCGTATAGCCCGCCACGCTGCTGCGGAACGCGGAAATCAGCCCGTTGTCGACGCTCGACAAGCCCTTGAACGTCAACTGCGCGAGAAACCGCGTGCTCGACTGATTCTGCCCCGAAGTATTCAGACCGTTCGCATAGCGCTGGATCCCGGCGCCGAGCGTCCAGCAATCGGCGTCGTATTGCAGCCCGACCAGACCGTCGACGATCCGATGCCCGCCCAGGTCGTAATTGAAACGGCCTACCCCGTACACACGGTGCGTCAGCGGCCACTGGCCCGAAATCAGCACCTGGTTGATCGGCTGGTTATCCAGCGTGGTGTTCGCGCGGGTGTAGCGATACGCGACATTGATCACCTTGCCGCTGGCCGGACTGAACCCGAAGCCGATGCTCGTCTTCGTCAACTGGTTGTTGTCGGCATTATATTGGAACGCAGTTTCCGACGCGAAACCGGCGCCGAGCTTGAGCGACGCACCCGCGATCAGGTCCGAGTGCGTGGCCTGCGTGCTGGTCTGCGTAGGCAGCAGCGTGACGCGCTGATCCTGGAAGTAATACTGCTGCGCGATCACGAAACGCGCGCGTTCGTCGCCCGTGGCCGGGTTGATGAAGCGTGTGGTAATCGCCGCGGTCAGACGGTTCGCGTCGGCGATCCGGTCGTTACCGACGAAGGTGTTCGGCGTGAAGATTTCCGCCAGCCCGAAGTCGGAGTCAGCCGTATCGAACAGCGGCGCGTTTTCCTGGTTGCGGTACGGCGTATAGACGTAGTAGAGCCGCGGCTCCAGCGTCTGGATGTAATCCTCGCCGAAGATCCGCACCGAACGGTCGAAAATCAGCCCGGTGTCAAAGGAGAGCGTCGGGATCGACTCGGTGAAATTCTTCGGCGTGCCGGCCGTAGCGATGTTGTTCAGGTTGTACGACGCAAAGTGCCACTGCACCTTCGGCGTAACGAAGTAACCCGGTCCGACCACCGAATACGACAGGTACGGGTTGAACATCACCCGCTGACCCTGGGTCGTGTCCGCGGTGGTGATGCGGAAGTTCGTGTAGTCGGCTTCCGCGCCGTAGTCGAAACCGCCGACGTTGTACTTCGCGTACTTCACGTTCAACTGCGGCTCGCGGCCGTACGGCGCCACCGAAGGCGTCAGCGTCTGCCAGTGCTGTTCACGGGCCAGCACGGACCACGGGCCGTTGTTATAGGTCACCCCGGCTTCCTGTTGATACAGGAGCTGGGTGCCGTTCATGAACTGACTGACCGACGACGACAGGTCTTCCGGATACGTGTTGTCCGAGACCTTGTTGTAGTAGATGTAACCGCCGAACCCGTTGCCGAAGTTCTGGTTGTGCTGGATATACAGCGCGTAGCGGTTAGTCTTCGTCAGACGGTCGTCCGGCAGGTATTCACCGGTGATCGAGCCCGAGTACGTGGGCGACAGATAACGGAAGGTCGACTGCAACTGCACGCCGCGCTTCGAGATCAGCCGCGGCGTCACGGTCAGGTCGCGATTCGGTGCGATATTGAAGTAGTACGGCACCGACAGTTCGAAGCCGTTCGACGAACTCAGCGAGAACGTGGGCGGCAGAACCCCGCTGCGCCGATCGCCCGATAGCGGGAACGACAACCACGGCGAAGCGAATACCGGCACGCCCTGGAAGAACAGCACGCTGTTGTACGCAACGCCTTCGTCCGCGCCGGTGTCGAAATCGAACTCGCTGCCCTTGAGATACCAGCCCGGCTTGTCCGTGCATGAGCAAGCCGTGTATGTGCCCTTCGTGAACACCGAACGTTCGCTGTCGAGCAGGTCGACGCGCTCCGCGCTGCCCGAGCCGCCCGTCACGTTGAAGTGGTACTTCGGCGCGGACATGAAGCCTTCACTCGAGTCCACCCGCATATGCGCTTCCGGGCCGGTGAACGCGGCGCCGTTGTTGTTCAGGAAAACCTGGCCGTATGCGTCGGCCATGTCCGTGTCCTGATCGTAGTGCAGCGCGTCGGCCTTGATCACGAAGGTATTGCGCCGCACCTCGGCCGAGCCTTTCGCGGCCATGTCCTGGTCGGTGGTGCCGCTCGTCGTGTCGCCGAGCACAAAGGTGGCCGCCTTCTGGCCGGTCTGCAATGGATGTTCTTCGAGCTGCGGGGCGAGCTGCATGCCCCATGGCGCGTCGATAGGTTGCGGCTGCGCGGCTTCCCCCACCAGCTGGGCGTGCGCAAGCGCGGGCATCAGGCCCGGAACGGCGATCAACGCCGCGACGAGCCGCCTTTTGCGCGGGACTACAGCACAAGAGGGAGTCGTTTGGGAAAGCTGTCTAGGCGGCATGTATCGTTTGGCGAATCGGCCCGTCCGTCAGCTTTTGTAGTCACGATCCACCGCCTGCACATCCCGACCGTGACAGTCGGCTGCACATCAATATTTACAATCTGTCGAACGATGAGGCGGGCGGTAGAGCGGACACGCGAAAGCTGGCGTGAGTCGCGTCAAAAAAGTCGTGGGGTATTATATGGCAAGACGTTGCCCCTCTGAATTTGCTGCCGGTTTTCATGACGCTCCCCCCTGCCAAAAACGCTACCCAAGATTACTCCGACAGCCGCCTCGAACTGCTCAAGGCCTGGCTGAACGCCCACGCAGCGCGCTATGCGCTTGATCTCGGCACACTTCTCCCGGCTTCGTCCGACGCCAGTTTCCGGCGCTATTTCCGGCTCGCCGGTAAGGCGGCGGAAGGCGAAAGCACCGGCACCCTGATCGCTGTCGATGCCCCGCCCCCCGAAAAGTGCCGCGAATTTGTGCAAATCGCACAATTGCTCGAGGCCGCCAACGTACATGTACCGCGCGTGCTGGAGGTCGATTTCGACGCCGGCTTCATGCTCGTCACCGATCTGGGCACCGATTCCTACCTCGGCGCGCTGACCGAGGCGCAAAACGGCGACGACCCGCGTCGCGCCCGCTCGCTGATGCACGACGCGCTCGACGCGCTGATCCGCTGGCAGCTCACCTCGCGCGAAGGCGTGCTGCCGCCGTTCGACGAAGCCTTCCTGCGCCGTGAGATGGAGTTGCTGCCCGAGTGGTTCATCGGCCGCCATCTGGGCCGCGAGGTCGACGATAAGACCCGTGCGCTGCTCGATCGCACCTTCGCGCTGCTGATCGCGAGCGCCCGGGCGCAACCGCAAGTGTTCATGCTGCGCGATTTCATGCCGCGCAATCTGATGGTCGCTGCCCTGCCGAACCCCGTGAATCCCGGCGTGCTGGACTTCCAGGACGCGGTGTACGGCCCGATCACGTACGACGTCGCCTCCTTGCTGCGCGATGCATTCCTCAGTTGGGACGAAGAGTTCGAGCTGGATTGCTTCGTGTACTACTGGGAGCGCGCGAAAAAAGCCGGGCTGCCGGTCGATCCGGATTTCGGAGAGTTCTACCGCCAGCTCGAATGGATGGGTCTGCAACGACACATCAAGGTGCTGGGGCTGTTCTGCCGGATCAATTACCGCGACAGCAAGCCGCATTACATGAAAGATCTGCCGCGTTTCATCGGCTATGCCCGCAAGGTCGCGGAACGCTATGCGCCGCTGCGTCCGTTCGCGAAGCTGCTCGACGAGCTCGAAGGCCGCGCGAATGAAGTCGGCTACACGTTCTGACCGATGACGATGTCTCTGAAGAAAGCGATGATCTTCGCCGCCGGGCGCGGCGAGCGCATGCGTCCGTTGACCGACACATGCCCGAAGCCTTTGCTCGAAGTGGGTGGCAAGCCGTTGATCGTGTGGCAGATCGAACGCCTCGCGCACGCCGGTTTTCAAACCATTGTGATCAATCACGCGTGGCTCGGCGAACAGATCGAGGCCGCGCTCGGCGACGGTTCGCGCTGGGGGGTGCAATTGCGCTATTCAGCCGAGCATGAAGCCTTGGAAACTGCTGGCGGGATCGTGCAGGCGTTGCCGCTGCTCGAAGATGACGGCGCTAGCGAAGTGTTCGTCGCGGTAAGCGGTGACGTGTACGCGGATTTCGATTGCGCCGCGCTGAACGCTCGCGCTGAGACGCTCGCGGCATTGCGCGAGCCCGGCATGCATCTGGTGATGGTGCCGAACCCGGCGTTTCATCCGAACGGCGACTTTGGTCTGGTCGACGGAATGCTGTCGCTCGAGGCGCAACCGCGCTTTACGTTCGGCAATATCGGTCTGTACGACACGCGTATGTTTCGCGATCTGCCGCGCGGCACGCGGCGCGCGCTCACGCCTTACTATCGCGCGACGATTGCAAACGGTCTCGCGAGCGGCGAGTTGTATGAAGGATTGTGGGAAAATGTCGGTACGCCGGCGCAACTGCAGGCTTTAGATCAGCGTGTGAGTGCACGCTGAGTACTCGAGGGTGATGAGCGGCAGGAAGCGATAACACGCCGCCCAACGCCGCCGCAAAACTCACCGCCCGCCATCCCCCGCACCCACCGTTTCAGCCGACTCCGGCGCCTCTGCGGCACGTTGCTGCTGCAAGGCCCACATCTGCGCGAACAAGCCGTTCGCCTGCAGCAACTCGGCGTACGTCCCACGCTCGACGATCCGTCCTTTGTCCATCACGATGATCTGCTGCGCGTGCACAACTGTCGAAAGCCGGTGGGCGATGATCAGCGTCGTACGCTCGCGGGCGATCTGATCGAGCTCGTGCTGGATCGCGCGCTCCGAGCGCGAATCGAGCGCCGACGTCGCTTCGTCGAACAGCAGGATCGGCGGATTCTTGAGGATGGTCCGCGCAATCGCGACACGCTGCTTTTCTCCACCGGACAACTTCAGGCCACGCTCGCCGACGGGCGTCTCGTACCCCTTCGGCAGCCCTTCGATGAAGTCGTGAATATGCGCCGCACGCGCCGCCGCGATCACTTCCTCGCGCGTGGCCGATGGGCGGCCATAAGCAATGTTGTAGTAGATCGAATCGTTGAACAGCACCGTATCCTGCGGCACGATGCCGATCGAAGCACGCAGCGAATCCTGTGTGACGTCGCGAATATCCTGACCGTCGATGGTGATCGCGCCGCCCGTCGCCCGGTCCAGATCGTAGAAGCGGAACATCAGCCGCGCGAGTGTCGATTTGCCCGAACCGCTATGGCCCACCACCGCCGTGGTGGCGCCCGCCGGAATCGTGAAGCTGACGTCGTGCAGAATCTGCCGCGCCGGCTCATACGAGAAGTTCACATGCTCGAAGCGCACCTGCGCACCGCTCACCCGCAACTCGGGCGCGTCCGGCACGTCGGGCACTTCCTGGGCCGCGCCAAGCAACGTGAACATGCGGTCCATGTCGGTGAGGCTTTGCTTCAGCTCCCGATACACGACGCCGAGAAAATTCAGCGGAATATAGAGCTGCAACATGAAGGTGTTGATCAACACCAGATCGCCGAGCGTGAGGCGCCCGGCCATCACGCCTTCAGTTGCGCGCCACAGAATGAACACGAGCCCCGTGCCGATGATCGCCTGCTGCCCGAAGTTCAGCGCCGACAGCGAGCGCTGCGATTTGATCGCGGCCGTGCGATAGCGCTTGAGGTTTTCGTCGTAACGGTGCGCTTCCCACTCTTCGTTGCCGAAGTACTTCACTGTCTCGTAGTTGAGCAGCGAATCGATCGCGCGCGAATTCGCCTTTGAATCGAGGTCGTTCATCGTGCGGCGAAAATGCGTGCGCCACTCGGTGACCTTCACTGTGAACGTGATGTACACGGCAAGTGCAATGAACGTGACGATCGCGTAATACGCCTCGTATTTGACGACGAAAAAACCCAGCACGAGGCCGACTTCGACCAGGGTCGGCAAGATGCTGTACAGCGAATACGAAATCAGTTGAGTGATGCCGCGTGTACCGCGCTCGATATCGCGCGACATGCCGCCCGTCTGCCGATCGAGGTGGAACCGCAAAGACAGCGCATGCAGATGGCGGAACACTTTCAGCGCGAGTTGCCGCACCGCGCTTTCGGTCACCTTCGAGAACAGGATTTCGCGCAGTTCGGTAAAGAGCGATGTGGACAACCGCACCACCGCATAGGCGACCACCAGCAAACCGACCCCGCCCAGCAGCACGATGGCCGGCGAATCGTGCGCGCGGCCGAGCGCGGTGAGATGCTGCACCGACGCGAGGCTGTCGACGATCCGTTTCATCACGATCGGCACGCCGAGATTGGCGACCTTCGCGCCGATCAGGCAGCTCAGCGCGAAGCCGACGCGCCATTTATAGGTGGCGAGGTAGGGCAGCAGCGACAGGATCGTTTGCCAGTCGTTGCGCGGCTGGGTCGAGATCGGGGATGGTTCGGACGAGGGCGTACGGCGCATGGGATCGGCTGGGGAGTGTATGGAAGCGACGGAGGCTCGCAGGAGCGTCGACCGGCAGCGTGCCAAGGCTGGCATCCTGCTTTTTGTCGCGCGACCCGGCTGGGCGCTTTCCCGTACAATTCCTGATCTTTCTATTGTCGCAGAAGCTGGCTGGCGCCGCTTTTCATCCCCATGACCGATATTCTTCAACTTCCGCAAAAGCCGTGCGCGCTGCGCGTCATGCCGCAACCGTCGGACGCGAATGTCCACGGCGACGTGTTCGGCGGCTGGATCATGGCGCAAGTGGATATTGCCGGTTCGATTCCGGCAAGCCGCCGCGCCAACGGGCGGGTGGCGACCATCGCGGTCAATTCGTTCGTCTTCAAGCAGCCGGTGTTCGTCGGCGATCTGCTGAGCTTCTACGCGGATATCGTCAAGACGGGCACCACGTCGGTGACGGTGGCGGTCGAGGTTTACGCGCAGCGCATGAGCCTGACCGAAGAGCTCGTGAAGGTCACCGAGGCAACCCTGACCTATGTCGCAACCGACAGTGACCGGCGCCCGCGCGCGCTGCCGGTGCTCGACTGAGCGGCGAACTTTGAACGAAAAACGAGGCGCATGGGCGCCTCGTTTGGTTTCATACGTCGTACTTTGCCGGGATCCCCAGCGCAAGCACAACAGAGCCGGCAACCTTCATCCGGCCCGCAGCCGCTTACTGGCTCGCCGCCGCGCCCGCTGCCGCCTTCTTCTGCGCATTCTGGAGATCCGTCGGATAGTTCGGATCGTTGCGCGACGGGTTGTACCCGTTGCTTTCCAGCTGCTTCAACTCGGCGTTCTTCTTAGCCCGCGCCTGCTTGCGAGCGGCCTTCCGTTGCGCCTTGGCGGCGGCCTTCGATGCGGCGGCCGACGGCGCGGCGGCAGCGGCTTCATCACCCGCCGGCGCACTACCGGCGGTTTGCGCGAACACCGGTGCAACCGAAGCCACACTCAGTACAACCGATGTCAACAGCACAGCCCATTTCTTTGCAGGTGAAGACGTCATTTCTCTCTCCAGTCGGATTGGCAAATATTCGACGGCGAAACGCCCGTGACCAAGTGCGAGCAGCGAAAAGCGGGCGCAACGCCACGTGAATCGATGCTTCGTGGTTCCCAGCGAAGTCAGAGATGGGAATCCCAAATATATACGAGTGCCCCTCGCGCGCAAACCGGTAATCCCCCCGTAAGCGAAAGTCTGCGCGCGCCAATCGTCCTGGAATCTCACCCGCCGCTACGCAAATAGACGTCGACCTGCGCTTCGATCCACTGCGCAAAATGGGCCTGCTTCGCGTTCAGAGTCTCGCGTTGCTGCCACACCAGCCAGTACGGATACCGGTACGGCACGCGGATATCGGTGATCTGCACCAGATCGCCGCGGGCCAGCGCGTGCGCGACCAGACTGCGCCGTTCGAGCGCGATGCCCTGCCCCAGCAAGACCGCGCCCAGCACGATGTTCGAATCGTTTGCAGACAGCACAACCGCCTCGGCGGCCGGCTCCGCCACCTGCGCCGCCTGGCACCATTCGGCCCACGGCGTGTTGGGGCTGGAGATCAACGGACACGCGATCACGTCCTCGGCTGTAACGGGGAGGCGGCCCCCCGGCGCGAGCGTGAAGTGTGGCGCCGCGACTGCCAGTACTTCGTCGTCGAACAGTTTCTGCTGCGCCACATCGGGCCAATGCCCTTGCCCCATGCGAATGCCGATGTCACTCACACCCTGGCGCAAATCCTCGACCTGCAGACTCGTCAGCAGACGGACCCGGTAGTACGGATGTGTCTCGCGGAAACTCGCGAGACGCGGCACGAGCCAATGCTGCGCAAACGACGGCACGGTCGCGACGACCAATTCGCTTTCGTGTGGGCGCGCCTGCACGCGGCGCGTCGCCCGCGTAATGTCGCGCAACGCCGAGCGTATTTCCAGCGCGTAGAGCCGGCCTTCCTCGGTGGGTCGCAGGCCGCGCGCTTCGCGCACGAACAGCGCGACGCCCATCGAATCTTCCAGCACCTTGATCTGCTGGCTCACCGCCGAGTGCGTGACATGCAATTCGCGCGCGGCCTGGGTCACACCGCCCAGGCGGGCGACGGCTTCGAAGCAGCGCAGAGCAGTGAGGGGTGGGATCGGCTTCATGTAAGAAATTCTGACGTAAACCGTCGATTAATGTCGCTTTTTTTGACTCGCCGAGCGCTTTAATCTATTGGTCTGATGCATCACAAGCACCGTCTGGCAAGCGAACAGCCGCCACTTCGCCCGCTCAGGCTAGCCTTATAGATCTTCTAACGGAAATGAGATGAAACTGATCGGAATGCTGGATTCGCCCTACGTGCGCCGCGTCGCTATCTGCATGAAGTTGCTGAAGCTCGACTTCGAGCACCAGTCGGTTTCCGTGTTCAGCACGTATGAAGCGTTCGCGAAGATCAACCCGGTTGTGAAAGCGCCGACGCTGATCCTCGACAACGGCCAGAGCGTGATGGACTCGACGGTGATCCTGCAGTATCTCGCCACGCTCGCCGCGCCGGATCAGCGGATCTTCCCGTCACAGCCGGAGCACTGCCTGCGCGCCGCGCGCCTGACCGGCCTCGCGCTGGCCGCCAGTGAAAAGACCGTGCAGATCGTCTACGAACGCAATCTGCGTCCGGCGGACAAACAGCACGAACCGTGGGTCGATCGCGTGACCGAACAATTGCACGCCGCATATCGCGAACTCGAAGAGGAACTCGCGTCGGCCCCGTTGCCGGTCGAACCGAACCATTTTGGTGCGGCGGACGTGGCGGTGGCCGTCGCTTGGAATTTCACGCAAATGTACATTTCGGAGATCGTCACCAAGGCGGCGTATCCCCACTTGCAGGCGTTTTCCGAGGTAGCCGAACAACTGCCGGTGTTCCTCGATACGCCGGCCGCCTGAGGCACACGCGGCGGGGAGCGGGACGCCGAACTACGCCGTCTCCGCTTCCCGCCCCACTCCCCCCTGAAACAAGGCCGAGATCGCGTCCGTCGACATCGGCTTCGCGAAGTAGAAGCCTTGCATCTCGTCGCACGCACGCTCCTTCAGAAAGTCGAGTTGCGCCGACGTCTCCACGCCTTCAGCAATCACCTGCAATTTCAGCGAATGCGCGAGCGCGATGATGGCGGAGGTGATCGTCTCATCGTCGCCCGACACGCCGATATCCGACACGAACGAGCGGTCGATCTTCAAGCGGTCCACCGGGAAGCGCTTCAGATAGCTGAGACTCGAATAGCCGGTGCCGAAGTCGTCGATGGCAAGGCCGATGCCGAGCGCGTGCAGCTCGTTGAGCATCAACACCGCCTCCTCGGCATTGCGCATGATGGTGCTTTCGGTGAGCTCGAGTTCGAGATACTGCGGTTCGAGCCCCGTCTCGGCGAGCACCTGCATGACGAGCTTGGCGATATCGCGCTGCTGAAAAACGCGCGCCGACAGATTCACCGACACCCGCGCCGGCGGCAATCCTTCGTCCTGCCAGGCCTTGTTCTGCCGGCACGCCTCGCGCAAAACCCATTCCGACAGCGGCCCGATCAGCCCGCTCTCTTCGGCGACCGGAATGAACAGCGACGGCAGCACCAAGCCGACTTCCGGATCGCGCCAGCGCACCAGCGCCTCGGTGCCGACGATCTGCCCGCTCACGATATCCACCTGCGGCTGGTAGTGCAGCAGGAATTCGTTGTCACGCAAGGCCCGCCGCAGACGCCGTTCGAGATTCATGCGCGCACCCGCGCTCGCATTCATCTCCGGCTGGTAGAACTGGAAGGTATTGCGGCCCATGTCCTTCGCGCGGTACATCGCGAGGTCGGCCTTTTTCATCAGCGTTTCCGCGTCTTCGCCGTCCTGCGGGAAGAGGCTCGCGCCCATGCTGCAGCCGACATACAACTCGGTGCCGTCGAGCCACACCGGCTCGGAAATCGACGCGCGCACCCGCTCCATCCACGCGATCAGCGACTGCTCGTCGACGGTATCGGTCATCACGATCACGAACTCGTCGCCGCCATGCCGCGCGACCGTGTCGCTGGTCCGCGTGCAACGGGCGAGCCGTTCGGCCACCACGCTCAGCAAGCGGTCACCGACGCTATGGCCGAGGCTGTCGTTGACGTTCTTGAAACCGTCCAGATCGATGAACACGACCGCGACGCCCTTGTGATGCCGCTGCGCGACGATCAACGCATGCTGCAGGCGATCGCGCAGCAGGTTGCGGTTCGGCAGGCGCGTGAGACTGTCGTAGTTGGCCTGATATTCGAGCTGTTCCTGATAGCGGATCAGATCCGTCACATCATTGATCACGCCGATGTGGTGCGTGATTACGCCCTCCGCGTTCGGCACGGGCGCAATGAACAGCTGATTCCAGAACAGCGCGCCGTCCTTGCGATAGTTGCGCACCACGGCGCTCACTTCGCGGTTCGCGGCGAGCGCCTGGCGGATCAACGCGACGCCCTCCTGGTCGCGGTCGTCGCGCTGCAGCACGCGGCAATCGTGACCGATCACTTCGGCGGGATCGTAGCCGGTAATCCGCATGAACGCGGGGTTCACGTATTCGATCAGATTGCCCGCCGGCGACGGCGCGGTAATCAGAATCGCGTTGACGCTCGCATCGAGCGCGCGGCTTTGCAGACGCAAAGCCAGATCGGCGCGCTTGCGCTCAGTGATGTCCGTGTAAGAACCGAGCACGCCGATCACGCGGCCGTCGCCGTCGGTGAACGGCAGCTTGCTCGTGACCGTGGTGCGGTGCACACCGTCGATCACCAGGTCGACCTCGAAACTCATCTTCGGCACGCCGGTGGTCACCACCTCCTTGTCGTGCCCGTTCAGCAGGTCGGCGAAGGCGCGCCACGGCATGTCGCTGTCGCTCTTGCCCACCACCTGCTCCGGGTAAGAAAGCCCCGCATCGCGCGCGAACGCCATATTGCAGCCGAGATAGCGCGACTCGTGATCCTTCCAGAAAATGCGCTGCGGGATGTTGTCCATCACCGTTTCGAGCATCTGGTTCGAACGCTGCGCTTCGGCTTCGGTATTGATCTGTTCGGTGACGTCGTCGGCCAGCACGAAGAAAGCGGCGCGGCCCATGAAGTTGAGCGCGTGATATGAAATGTCGGCGCTGATCGTCGAGCCGTCCTTGCGCCGGTGATGCCAGACACCCGCCATCGTGCGGCCGTGTTGAGCGGTGTCGCTGCGCTGCATGTGCGATTCGAGGCGCGAGATTTCGCCATTCGGCCGGATCGCGCGAATCGTCATGCCGAGAAATTCGCTTTCCGAGTAACCGTATTGCTGAATCGCCGCCGCGTTGACGGCGAGAAAGCGCAAGGTCTCGCGATCGAAAATGTACATCGGCACCGGATGGTCATCGAACAGACCGCGAAAGCGCTCGTCATTGCGGCCGAGCGCACGCACGGTGCGCAGCTTCTCGCGCGCGCTGCTTTCGCGGGCTCCGAACGTGAAGATCAGAAGCGCGCTGCCTGCCAGCATCGTCACGATCAGCAGACACATGGCGCGCTGGGTTTCGTTCGCGGAACTCGCGAGCGACGCTTGCAACGCCTCGTTCTCCTGCTTGCGCAACGCCGCCAGAGCGTCTTCCACACGGCCGAGACCCAGCCCGAGATGCGTATAGGTCGAAGCCGCCCAGGCACGTGACTCGTCCGGCATGGCGCTGGCGCTCTTCAGGAGCGCATCGTCGATATCGTGTTGCAGCGCGCGGCTGTCCACGCTCAGCCTCGCGAGCGTATCGAGCATGGCCGGTTCGCCGGCGAGCTCGTTGCGCAACTCGCGCTCCAGACCGGCCAGCGAGGCGGCCATGGCGGCTGCCTCGTTGACAGGCGCGGCCTCACCCGTTGCTTCGAAACGGCCGAGCGCGGCCAGCCCGCCGTCGAGCGCCGTATGGTATGCGTCGAGATTCTGACGCACGTTCGTCGAACGCAGCATGCGCGCGTCGGCGTCGCGCTGGCCGCAAATCTGCGTATAGGCGACGAACGCGTTCGCGCCGACCGCCGCGGCGACGACCGCCAGATTGATCAGCAGCCGCTTCGATAAAAAAGGAGTCATGGGTTCCGAACGTCAATCGTTCTGAGGGCGGGAGCGCGGGTCGCTTTCGGTGCGTCGGGTCGCACCGGGTCGAGTCTTTTTACGCGCCAACCCATGGATAACGGCAGGGTTCGGAACAGATTGAGGGGGCGAGGCGAAATATTTCGCGGATTGAGCTGGGGACGTCTGGCTGGAGGTGCCTGGGCGGCAGCGGCTGGCCGGACGTCCCTGGGTGGTCTGTAGTAGCCAGCAGCGCCTAACCGGCTGTACCGAATTCCCTCATCGCCGGGACGAAGTCGTGGTTGCTTTCCGGCTTGCGCGACAATTTGGCGAGGACGTAGCGCTTGAACGGCTCGAGTTCGGCCCACTGCGCGACACGCGGCGTGGGCAGGCCGGCCAGCCCCGCCTGATGCACTACGCCGTCCGGCACGGCATCCGTGCGGCGCCAGGCAGGCGCGTCCTCGGGCGTGAACCACTCCGGCTCGACATTCGCGTGCGTGCGCAGCATCTCGAACAGTGCGTGGTCGAAATTCGGCTCGATTTCCGCGTCTTCTTCGACCGGAAATCGCGCCAGCAGCTTGCGGTCTTCGAGCGGCAGCATTTGCCACTGCTCAAGGGTGATGCGCAGCCCGAAACGATCGAGATTGAAGCGCACCGACATCGGGATGTAGGTGAAATTCTCCGAGGACGCGACTTCGAAGTTGAACAGAAGCGGTGCTTCGTTGAGTCCCATGACAGTATTCCTCTTTGGTGACGGGCAACGCGCAAGCCCAGCTTGAGGTATTTTAGAACCTTATTCGCGCGATAGCGGCATGGTCTGGCGCTGCTTCGCGCCGCCGGGCAACGCTGCAAGCCGTAGAAACACGCGCAGCATGAAAGGAGTGAAGTCGCTTGAACGAACTGGACACAGACGGGCAGACGGGCGCCGTGGAGCGCCAGGTGCACCGGCATCGCGGCGCAGCGGTCGAAACCGTCACCGATCACGTCGGTCAGGAATGGCCGGTAGCGCTCGTCTTCAATGGCATCTCCCACGCGGTGATGATGTGCACGCCGCGCGATCTGGAAGCGTTCGCGGTCGGTTTTGCGATTTCGGAAGGCATCGTGGAACGCGGCAGCGACATTCAGGACATCGAGGTCGAGCTGCACGACGATGACGAATTGCCGCACGCCGAAGTGCAATTGAAGGTCGTGCAGCAGGCCTTCGTCGCACTGAAGGAAAAGCGCCGCGCGCTCGCCGGGCGCACCGGCTGCGGCGTATGCGGGATCGAAAGCATCGATCTGCTGGATCTGAAACCGGAACGTGTGCCGGACACCGGCTTTCTGCAACGGCTGGCGCCGGATGCAATCGCGCGTGCCGCGCGCGAGTTGCCGGAACACCAGGCGCTAACGCGTCTGACCGGCGGCCTGCACGCCGCCGCATGGTGCGATGCGGCAGGCGCGATCCGTTACGCGTTCGAAGACGTTGGCCGTCATAACGCGCTCGACAAGCTGATCGGCCAGTTGGTGCTCGACCGCGCGGATACCCGGGAAGGTTTTGTGTTTCTGTCGAGCCGCGCGAGCTACGAGCTGGTGCGCAAGGCGGCGCGCGTCGACGTGCCGATGCTCGCGACGATTTCGGCGCCGTCTTCGCTGGCGATTGCGATCGCCCGCAAAGCGGGCGTACGGCTTGTCAGCTTCTGCCGGGAAACCAGCTACGTCGACTACGACACCTTGCAGCCGACGCAAGCTTGAGCGTTCAAGGCGCCTGAGAATGTTTCAGGCGCCCGAATCTACCCGTTGCGCAGCCGCTTCAGTCGAACTGACGGAAGTCCGGCTTGCGCTTCTCGAAGAACGCCTTGAACGCCTCACGTGCTTCCGGCGCGATCAGCATCTTGCCGAAGTGCACCGCTTCCTCGCTCATCTGCGTTTGCAGTTCATGCTGGCTCGCGCGCTTCATCAGACTCTTCGTCACCCGCAGCGACGAAGCCGGCAGCGCCGCCAGCTTCGCCGCTTGCGCGGCAGCAAACGCATCGACTTCAGCTGCGGGCAGCACGCGATTCACGAAACCCATACGGTGCGCTTCGGCGGCGTCGAACGCTTCGCCGAGCAGCAGCTTTTCCGCTGCGGCCTGGTAGCCGGCCACGCGCTGCAACACCAAACTCGACGCCGCTTCCGGACAAAGTCCGAGTTGCGTGAACGGCAGCGAAAAGCTCGCCGTATTGGCCGCGTAGACCAGATCGCAATGCAGCAGGAGCGTCGTGCCGATGCCGACTGCTGGGCCCGCCACCGACGCCACCACCGGCTTTTCCGCCGAACTGAGCGCACGCAGGAACTGGAATACCGGCGCGTCTTCGCCGCCTGGCGGCTTCTTCATGAAGTCTTCGAGATCGTTGCCGGCGCTGAAAATGCCGGCGCCGCCGCGGATCAGAATCGCCCGGATCGATGTATCGCCATGCGCTTCGACCAATGCGTCGGCCATCGTCTGATACATCGCAGCCGTGATCGCGTTTTTCCTTTCGGGCCGGTTGAAGGCAATCGTCAGCACGCCGTCGGCGCGCTCGACCAGAATGTCCATTGTCATCTCCTCGTACTCCTCGTTGCTGCTGAATGAAAAAACGGTTCGCAAGCCAGGCGGCCTGCGAACCGTTTCCGCGATCCCTAGGGAACCGCTGCGGGGATTACCGCAGCGATCGCGACAAGGATCACCGCTTGAATCTGAGCGAACATGATTACAGGCGTTCGATGATGCCCGCCGCGCCCATGCCGGTGCCGACGCACATCGTCACCATGCCGTACTTGAAGTTGCGGCGGCGCAGGCCGTGCACCACCGTCGACGCACGAATCGCGCCGGTCGCACCCAGCGGGTGGCCGAGTGCAATCGCGCCGCCGAGCGGGTTGATCTTCGACGGATCGAGGCCGAGGTCCTGAACCACCGCCAGCGATTGCGCGGCGAATGCTTCATTCAGTTCGATCCAGTCCATGTCTTCGATCTTCAGGCCGGCGGCCTTCAGGGCGGCCGGAATCGCTTCCTTCGGACCGATACCCATGATTTCCGGCGGCACGCCGCGCACGGCGAAGCTGACGAAACGGGCGAGCGGCGTCAGGTTGAACTCCTTCAGCATCTTTTCCGACACGACGATCAGCGCGCCCGCGCCGTCCGACGTCTGCGAGCTGTTGCCGGCCGTCACCGAACCCTTGTTAGCGAACACAGTGCGCAGCTTGGCGAGGCCTTCCATTGACGTGTCGCCACGCGGGCCTTCGTCGAGCGCGACTTCACGCGTCTTGATACGCACTTCGCCGGTGGCGAGATCGGGGAAACGTTCGGTGATCGTGTACGCGGCGATCTCGTCGTTGAACTCACCGGCTTGCTGCGCGGCGATGGCGCGGCGATGCGATTCGACCGAGAACGCGTCTTGCGCTTCGCGGCTGATCTTCCAGCGCTCGGCGACCTTCTCCGCGGTCAGGCCCATGCCGTAGGCGATGCCGATGTCTTCGTTACGATCGAAGATATGCGGCGACATCGACGGCTTGTTGCCCATCATCGGCACCATGCTCATCGATTCGCAGCCGCCCGCGATCATCGCGTCCGATTCGCCGACCCGGATACGGTCAGCCGCCATAGCCAGCGCGGTGAGGCCCGAAGCGCAGAAGCGGTTCACCGTAACGCCGCCCACCGTATTCGGCAGGCCGGCCAGCAGTGCGCCCATGCGCGCGACGTTCAGGCCCTGCTCGGCCTCAGGAATCGCGCAGCCGATGATGGCGTCTTCGATTACCTTGGTGTCGAGGCCGGGCACTTGCGCCACGGCCGATTTGATCGCGTGCACCAGCAGTTCGTCCGGGCGCGTGTTCTTGAACATCCCGCGCGGCGCCTTGCCGATCGGCGTGCGGCTCGCGGCGACGATGTATGCGTCTTGCAATTGCTTTGCCATTTGAAGCTCCTCTATCGTCGCTTAATTGCGCACCGGCTTGCCGGTTTGCAGCATGCCCATGATCCGTTCCTGCGTCTTTTGCGTGCCGAGCAGATCGACGAACGCTTGACGCTCGAGTTTGAGCAGCCATTCTTCGTCGACGAGGCTGCCCGCTTCCACGTCACCGCCGCACACCGCTTCCGCGATACGGCTGGCGATCAGGTAATCGTGCTCGCTGATGAAACGGCCGTCGCGCATGTTGACGAGCGATGCCTTGATGGTCGAGATCGCCGAGCGGCCCGCCACCGGCACCTGCGTGACACGCAGCGGCGGACGGTAACCCGCGGCGGACAGCGCACGCGCTTCCTTCTTCGCGATGTCGAGCAGTTCAAACACGTTGAAGACGATCGTGTCGGACGGTTTCAGGTAGCCCATGGCGCGAGCATCGAGTGCCGAGGCCGAGACCTTCGCCATTGCCGCGTTTTCGAACGACTTCTGCACGAACTTCAGCAGGTCATTGGTCGCGCCGGCTGCGGTTGCGGCTTCTGCCGCGCGCAGTGCCGCTTCCTTCAGACCGCCGCCCGCCGGCACGAGACCCACGCCGACTTCGACCAGACCGATATAGCTTTCGATGTGCGCGACACGCTTCGCGCTATGCAGCGCCAGCTCGCAACCACCGCCGAGCGCGATGCCCGACACAGCCGAGATGACCGGCACGTTCGCGTACTTCACACGCAGCATGCCTTGCTGGAATTTCTTCACGAACGGCTCGATGCCCTTCGCGCCGCCCATCATGAACGCGGGCATGGCTTCTTCGAGGTTCGCACCCGCGGAGAACGGGCCGCCCGGCGTGCCGAGTTTCAGCGACGTCGGCTGCCACACGACCAGACCCTTGTAGTCCTTCTCGGCCAGTTCGATGGCTTGCGTCAGACCGTCGATCACCGACGGTCCGATCGTGTTCATCTTGCTCTTGAACGACACGATCAGGACGTCGTTCTCGCCGGCACGGTCGTCGACCCACGCGCGCACAGCGTCGGTTTCGAACAGCGTCTTGCCGTAGGTCTTCGGATCAGCAGACGTTTCGCCGACCAGCGGGGCACGGAACACCTGCTTGTCGTAGACCGACAGCGACGAGCGCGGCACAAAAGTCTTCGAAGCCGGCGACCACGAACCTTCGTTCGTATGCACGCCGCCCTTCTCTGCAACCGGACCTTCCAGCACCCACGACGGCAGCGGCACGTTCGACAGCGCCTTGCCTGCCGCGATGTCTTCCTGCACCCATTCGGCGACCTGCTTCCAGCCGGCCGTCTGCCAGCCTTCGAACGGGCCTTCGTTCCAGCCGAAGCCCCAACGAATCGCCAGATCGACGTCACGTGCGTTGTCGGCGATCGATTCCAGATGCACGCCAATGTAGTGATACACGTCGCGGAAAATCGACCACAGGAATTGCGCTTGCGGATGCTCCGATTCGCGCAGGAGCTTCAGACGCTCTGCCGGCGGACGCTTCAGAATGCGGCCGACCAGTTCGTCGGCTTTCGCGCCGCCGTCGACGTATGTACCCGTCTTCGGGTCGAGCACCTTGATCGCCTTGCCTTCCTTCTTGTAGAAGCCACCGCCGGTCTTCTGACCGAGCGCGCCCTTCTTCACGAGTTCAGCCAGCACGGGCGGTGTTTCGTAGACCGGGAAGAACGGGTCGTCCTTCAACGTGTCCTGCATCGTCTTGATGACGTGCGCCATGGTGTCGAGACCGACCACGTCCGCCGTGCGGAACGTTGCCGATTTCGCGCGGCCCAGACGCGAGCCGGTCAGGTCGTCCACTTCGTCGAAACGCAGACCGAACTTTGCGGCTTCGGTAATCACAGCGAGGATCGAGAAAATGCCGACGCGGTTGGCGATGAAGTTCGGCGTATCTTTCGCGCGCACAACGCCCTTGCCAACCACGCTCGTCAGGAACGATTCGAGTTGGTCGAGGATTTCCGGACGCGTCGTGGCGGTCGGGATCAGTTCGACCAGGTGCATGTAGCGCGGCGGATTGAAGAAGTGCACGCCGCAGAAGCGCGCCTTCAGTTCATCCGAGAAACCGTTCGACAGTTCGGTGATCGACAGACCCGACGTGTTGGTCGCGAAGATCGCATTCGGTGCGATATGCGGCGACACCTTCTTGTACAGGTCGTGCTTCCAGTCCATGCGTTCGGCGATCGCTTCGATCACGAGGTCGCACTCGGCGAGCTTCTCGATGTCGTCGTCGTAATTCGCGGGCTGGATGTATTGCGCGTCGTCCTTCACGCCGAACGGCGCAGGCGACAGCTTCTTCAGATTCTCGATCGCCTTCAGGGCAATCGCGTTCTTCGGGCCTTCTTTGGCAGGCAGGTCGAACAGCAGCACGGGCACCTTGGCGTTGATCAGGTGCGCTGCGATCTGCGCGCCCATCACGCCGGCGCCGAGTACGGCGACCTTGCGAATGATCAGATTGCTCACGTCGTTCCTCCGGGGAGTTATGCGGTGTCGCGAAGGTGTCTCTTATGTTTCGCGATGTGTGACTTGTGGCGGTGGAAGGCGCCACGCCTTCTGAAGGCGTGGCGCTTGCCGTGAAGTGTGTGCTTTAGAACAGCGACTCTTCGACGTCCATCATCGACTTCGAACCGGCGCGCGCCTGACGGATGGTCATGGCCGTTTCCGGCAGCAACTTCGCGAAGTAGAAGCGTGCGGTCGCGAGCTTCGCCTTGTAGAACGGATCGCCCGATGCTTCGTTGTCCAGCGCGATACGCGCCATGCGCGCCCAGAAGTACGAGAACACCAGGTGGCCGACGGTACGCAGATACGGCACGGCGGCAGCGCCGACTTCGTCCGGGTTCTGCATCGCCTTCATGCCGATTTCCATCGTCAGCTTCTGCACCTTGTCGCCGATGTCGGCGAGCGGGTTGATGAACTCCTGCATTTCCGGCTTCACGCCTTCGGCTTCGACGAAATCCGACACAAGCTTGCCGAACTTCTTCATCTTCGCGCCCATGTCGCCGAGAATCTTGCGGCCGAGCAGGTCGAGCGCCTGAATCGCGTTGGTGCCTTCGTAGATCATGTTGATGCGCGCGTCGCGCACGTATTGCTCCATGCCCCACTCGGTGATGAAGCCGTGGCCGCCGTAGATCTGCATGGCGTGGTTGGTGCTCTCGAACGCGTTGTCCGAGAGGAATGCTTTCAGGATCGGCGTGAGCAGCGCGACCAGATCCGCCGCTTCTTTACGCACCGATTCGTCGGCGTGCGACAGTTCCTTGTCGATGTGCAGCGCGGACCAGTACGAGAACGCGCGCGCGCCTTCGGCATAGGCCTTCTGCGTGAGCAGCATGCGGCGCACGTCCGGGTGCACGATGATCGGGTCAGCCGCTTTTTCCGGCGCCTTCGGGCCGGTCAGCGAACGCATTTGCAGGCGCTCTTTCGCGTACGTGAGCGAGTTCTGATAGCCGATTTCGGTCAGGCCCAGGCTCTGCATGCCAACGCCCAGACGCGCGGCGTTCATCATCACGAACATCGCGTTCAAGCCTTTGTTCGGCTCACCGACCAGCCAGCCCTTCGCGTTGTCCAGATTGATCACGGCAGTCGCATTGCCGTGAATGCCCATCTTGTGTTCGATGGAGCCGCACTTCACGCCGTTGCGCTCGCCCGGTTCACCCGCTTCGTTCGGCACGAACTTCGGCACGATGAAGAGCGAAATGCCCTTGGTGCCCTTCGGCGCATCCGGCAGACGCGCGAGCACCAGGTGAACGATGTTCTCCGCGAGATCGTGTTCGCCGCTGGAGATGAAAATCTTCGTGCCGCTGATCGCGTACGAGCCGTCGCTGTTCGGTTCGGCCTTGGTGCGCAGGATGCCGAGATCGGTACCGCAGTGCGGCTCGGTCAGACACATCGTGCCGGTCCAGACGCCCGCGACCAGCTTCGGCAGATAGCGTTGCTGCAACTCCGGCGTGCCGTGCGCATGCAGACATTCGTACGCGCCGTGCGACAGGCCCGGGTACATCGTCCACGCCTGGTTCGCCGAGTTCAGCATTTCATACAGCGCGTTGTTCACGAACGCGGGCAGGCCCTGGCCGCCGTAGTCCGGATCGCAGCCGAGCGCCGGCCAGCCGGCTTCCACGTATTGCTTGTAGGCTTCCTTGAAGCCCTTCGGCGTGGTCACGACGCCGTCGCCGACGTACGTGCAGCCTTCCTGGTCGCCGCTGTGATTGAGCGGGAACAGCACTTCGGAGCAGAACTTGCCGGCCTCTTCGAGCACGGCGTTGATCGTGTCCGCATCGAGATCCGAGTGCTTCGGCATCTGCTTGATCTCGGCTTCGACGTTAAGCAGCTCGTGCAACACGAATTGCATGTCGCGCAGCGGCGCGGCGTACTGTCCCATGACTCTCTCCCAAGTTTGACAAGGAGCCAGGCCGTTAGCTGAGTCCGTGGATCGGATCTTTCAGCGCCGCTGAATCTGCTTTAAGTTCGGCGGTTCTGCTAACGGCTTTCGCTCTGATACGAAACAATCAATTTTTCCAGCGCGGCCCACGTCAGACGCACTGCATCCGGCAAGTGCAGGAAGCGTGCGTCGTGATGCAGACCGAGCGTGAAGCTGTACAGTTCGAACAGCATCAGCTGCGGATCGGTATCGGCACGCAGATGCCCTTCTTCCATCGCCTGCGAAATTGCCCGCGTAAGCGCCGCACGCCAGATCGTCACGCTCGACACCAGTTGTTCACGCACCGGGTTGTCTCCGCGGTCGTCGTACTCGACGGCGCCGCTGATGTAGATGCACCCCGTGGTGACTTCCTGAATGCGTTTCTCGATCCAGCGGGAAATCATCGCGCGCAAGCGCGGCAATCCACGAGGCTCACGCAAGCTCGGGAAAAACACCTCGTCTTCGAAACGACGGTGGTATTCGCGCACGACTTCGACCTGCAAATCCTCGCGCGACCCGAAATGCGCGAACACACCGCTTTTGCTCATCTGCATGCGCTCAGCCAGCAACCCAATCGTCAGACCTTCCAGTCCGTCGCGGCTTGCCAGATCAAGTGCTGCTTCGAGAATCGCGACTCGTGTTTGTTCGCCTTTTCGCATAGCTTTTTACCGTTCTAATGTGACCGAAAGAAAATCGAACGGCCGTACTATTATTGAGTGCTGCCGTCCGCGAAACAAGGACTTTATTAGAAACCGGTTTCTAACCCGGTTTCAATTCTGCGGCATCCGTCAATCAGAGGAAGGAGATTTTTTAGAGGCGTTTGCCTTCTTTTTGTCCCTTTCATTGACGCTGCGCCCTTGCGGTTATGTGCGAGGTGCTGATGAGCTAGTCATAGCCACCCACCGTTAATAGCTTCATCACGGCCCGATAGGTCGTGTAGGCAAGCCAGTTGAGCAAGCGTTCGCCCGCCGGACGGGCATCATAGCGCGCCTCGTCGATCCGGCGAGATTCCTTGAACGCGGCGATGATCGCTTCGCGCAGCGCGTCGATCGACGGGTCGTTCACCAGCACCACGTTGGCCTCGTTGTTGAGCATCAGGCTCAACGCGTCGAGGTTCGAGGAGCCGACCGTCCCCCAGTTCGAATCCACCACCGCGACCTTGCCATGCAGCATGGTTTTCTCGTACTCGGCGATCTGCACGCCGGCTTTGAGCAGCGCACGATACAGGAACGGCACGGCGTAATCGAGCGCCTTGAACTCCTTGCGCCCGATGATGAGCTTCACGTCGACGCCGCGCCGCGCCGCGAACACCAGCGCGCGCCGCAGCTTGCGGCCCGGCATGAAGTACGGGTTAGCCAGCAGTACTTCGCTGCGCGCCTGGCCGATCGCGGTCAGATAGGCCTTTTCGATGGCGCGGCGGTTGATCAGGTTGTCGCGTGCGACGAAAGCCACACAGGGCAGCCCGCCGGCCCACAGTGCCTCGTTACGATTGCGGCGCCGGCGGCGCAGCGTGCCGAGCGACGCCATGGTCTTCGGCGCAAGATCCGGCTCGAGGGAGTCCAGCGGCCGATGCCCGAGACGGATCCGCTGCCACTGCACTTCGAACGCCTGGCGGATATCGGCGACCACCGGCCCGCGCAATTCCACCGCGAAGTCCCAGCGCCGGTAAGGCAGCTTCTCGCCGTTGTTCTCGTAATCATCGACGATGTTGATGCCGCCGCAGTAGCCGAACTGATCGTCCACCACCGCGATCTTGCGGTGCGTGCGCGAGAAGCCGAAGCGGCCGAACAGATGTGGGTTGTAGATACGATGGTCGACGCCGGCGAGCGGCCATTCGTTGAACATCGGCAGGCGCTCGGTGCCGATACCGTCGGTAATCACGCGCACCTTCACGCCGCGCGAGGCTGCGCGCAGCAAAGCCGCGCTAACGGCCTGACCGGCGCTGTCGCCACAGAAAATATAAGTTTCGAGAGCCACGTCGCTTTGCGCCGCGTCGATGCGTTCGATCAACGCGGTGAAGAACTCGTCGCCGGAGCGCAGCAGCTTGACCTCGTTGCCGCTGGTGAAGCGGTAGCGCTGCCAGTAGCGGCGGCCGAGCAGCGATTGACGGAGTCGCGCGAAACGGCGCGCGCCGCCGACGCTCACCGGGCACGCTCCTCGGGCTGGCCATTCAGGCGCCCAGCGAGCCGTTTCGGCAATTGCAGGATCGCGTCGGCGTTCGACGACGAAAAGCAGCGCGAGGCCGCTTCTTCATAGGGCAACCACAGGAACGCGGTGTGCTCGCGCGGCGCGAGCGTCACTTCCAGCTGCTCGGGCACTTCCAGACTGAACCAGTGCTCGGTGTTGTGGATCACGCCCTCGGCGTAGCGATGCCGGAACTGAGGGTAGATCTCGTATTCGATCGAATACTGCCAGTCGAACAGCGCGCTATGCGGCACGAGCGTACTGCCGACCACGATGCCGGTTTCCTCCGCCACTTCGCGCGTCGCCGTCTCGACGAAGGGTTCGTCGAGCTGGTCTTTCGAGCCGGTCACCGATTGCCAGAAATCTGCGTGATCGGCGCGCCGGATCAACAGCACGTCCAGCGCGGGCGTATGGATGACGACGAGTACGGATTGCGGGATCTTCGGCGGTTTCGGCATGGCGTAAAGACTGGGCGCAACGCTTGCGCGGTACATGTCGGCGAATGGTCCAATAAGCGGTCGAGACCGGTTGCTGCGACTGTAACGCAAAAAACGAAAAAGGCGCATCACGCGCCTTTTTCGTTTCGCTTTTTCGTCACCTCACGCTGTCGTTTTCAGACAGCGTGAGTTTGATCCAGCTTAGACCTTCGGTTCCGGCTGACGCAGACGGATGTGCAACTCGCGCAACTGGCGCTCGTCCACTTCGCTCGGCGCCTGCGTGAGCAGACACTGCGCGCGTTGCGTCTTCGGGAACGCGATCACGTCGCGAATCGAATCGGCGCCGGCCATCATCGTGATGATGCGGTCCAGACCGAATGCGATACCGCCGTGCGGCGGCGCGCCGTATTGCAGCGCGTCGAGCAGGAAGCCGAACTTGGCTTGCGCTTCTTCCGCGCCGATCTTCAGCGCGCGGAACACCTTGCTCTGCACTTCTTCACGGTGGATACGCACCGAACCGCCGCCGATTTCCCAGCCGTTCAACACCATGTCGTAGGCCTTGGCGAGGCAGCGCGCCGGATCCGTTTCCAGATACTCGAGGTGCTCGTCCTTCGGGCTCGTGAACGGGTGATGCGCGGCGACGTAGCGGTTGTCTTCCTCGTCGTATTCGAACATCGGGAAGTCGATCACCCACAGCGGCTTCCAGCCGGATTCGACGAGGCCGTTGGCCTTGCCGAATTCCGAATGACCGATCTTCAGACGCAGCGCGCCCAGGCTGTCGTTCACCACCTTCGCGCGATCCGCCGCGAAGAAAATGATGTCGCCGTCTTGCGCGCCAGTGCGCTCGATGATCGCCTTGACCGCTTCGTCGTGCAGGTTCTTGACGATCGGGCTTTGCAGACCGTCACGGCCCTTCGCCACTTCGTTGACCTTGATCCACGCCAGACCCTTCGCGCCGTAGATACGCACGAATTCCGTGTAGCTGTCGATGTCGCCACGCGAGAGCTCGCCGCCCTTCGGCACGCGGATCGCCGCGACGCGGCCGTCTTTCGTGTTGGCCGGCGTGCTGAACACCTTGAAGTCGACGTCTCTAACCGCGTCGGTCAGGTCGGTGAATTCGAGCTTCACGCGCAGGTCCGGCTTGTCCGAACCGAAACGGCGCATGGCTTCCGAATACTCCATGACCGGGAATTTCTCGGCCAGTTCGACGCCGATCGTTTCCTTGAACACGTGACGGATCATCGCTTCGAACAGATCGCGAATTTCCTGTTCCGACAGGAACGAGGTTTCACAGTCGATCTGCGTGAATTCCGGCTGACGGTCGGCGCGCAGGTCTTCGTCGCGGAAGCACTTGACGATCTGGTAGTAGCGATCGAAGTTAGCGACCATCAGCAGCTGCTTGAACAGTTGCGGCGATTGCGGCAGCGCGAAGAACTGGCCCGGGTTGGTACGCGACGGCACGAGGTAATCGCGCGCGCCTTCCGGCGTGCTCTTGGTGAGCATCGGCGTTTCGATGTCGATGAAGCCCAGCGAGTCCAGATACTTGCGCACTTCGATCGCGACGCGGTAACGCAGACGCAGGTTGTGCTGCATCTGCGGACGGCGCAGGTCGAGCACGCGATGCGTGAGGCGCGTGGTTTCCGACAGGTTGTCGTCGTCGAGCTGGAACGGCGGCGTGATCGACGGGTTCAGCACGATCAGCTCGTGGCACAGCACTTCGATCTTGCCGCTCTTCAGCGAGGCGTTCGTGGTGCCTTCCGGGCGGGCGCGAACCACGCCCTTGATCTGCAGGCAGAACTCGTTCCGGACGCCTTCGGCAGTCTTGAACATTTCCGCGCGATCCGGATCGCAGACGACCTGAACGAGGCCTTCGCGGTCGCGCAAGTCGATGAAGATGACGCCGCCATGGTCACGGCGGCGGCTTACCCAACCGCACAGCGAGACGGGTTGGCCCAGCAGTTCTTCGGTCACCAGACCGCAGTATTCAGATCTCATCGACATGATGTTTGTCTTTCGTTATGCATTGGTTGGACGGCGCGCGGCGATAAACGCTGCGCACCGGCATTACAGCGGAGGCTCGACTGTCGTGCGGCGCACCGGCGCCGGCGGCGCGGACGGCGCCACGACGCCCATCGAGACGATGTACTTGAGCGCAGCGTCGACCGTCATGTCGAGTTCGATCACTTCGCTCTTGGGCACCATCAGGAAGAAGCCGGACGTTGGGTTCGGCGTAGTCGGCACATACACGCTGACGTAGTCTTCTTTCAGGTGATTGACCACGTCGCCGCCCGGAATGCCGGTCAGAAACGCAATCGTATAGGAACCGCGGCGCGGGTACTCGATCAGGAGCGCCTTGCGAAACGCATTGCCGCTACTCGACAACAAGGTGTCCGACACCTGCTTGACGCTGGTGTAGAGCGGGCCGACCACCGGAATGTGAGCGACCACGACTTCCCACCACTTCACGAGCTTCTGCCCGATGAAGTTTTGCGTCAACAGCCCAACGACAAAGATGAACGCCAGCGTCAGCACCGCGCCGAGGCCCGGCAAACGGAAGCCGAGCGCGCGCTCCGGCTGCCATGAGGTCGGCAGCAGCAATAGCGTCTGGTCCATCGTGCCGATGATCAGGCCGAGCACCCACAGTGTGATAGCCAGAGGCACCAGCACCAGCAGGCCAGTCAGGAACACCGATTTGAGCGTCGTTTTTTTCGTCGTCATGTGTACCGCCAGAAAGCCGCGCGAGCCGATACCCGACGCGCGGCGTGTGCGCCGCCCATAAGGGCGGCCGTGCTACTAGGCGCTGCCGGAGCCGCTCGAATTCGACGATGCGGCGGGTGCGGCAGCAGGCGTGGCAGGCGTTGCGGCGGCGCCCGACGAAGCG
Source organism: Paraburkholderia aspalathi (assembly GCF_905220735.1). Taxonomy (NCBI): domain Bacteria; kingdom Pseudomonadati; phylum Pseudomonadota; class Betaproteobacteria; order Burkholderiales; family Burkholderiaceae; genus Paraburkholderia; species Paraburkholderia aspalathi. The sequence continues at coordinate 198,090 of NZ_CAJNBA010000005.1, read as the reverse complement.
GCGGCGGCCGTGCCGTTGGCCGAAGCCGTGTCGGAATTCGCCGCGCCGTTATTACCGGCTGCAGCGTTTTCGCCCGAATTCGCATTCGAGCCGCCATTCGCGTCGGGCTTGGCCGGCGCGCTTGCGCCGCCATTGCCGCCGCGGAAATCGGTCACATACCAGCCGGAGCCCTTCAACTGGAAACCGGCTGCTGTCACCTGCTTGCGAAAGGTGTCTTTCCCGCACTCGGGACACTGCGTCAACTGGGGGTCGCTCATCTTCTGAAGCACGTCCTTCCCGAAGCCGCATGACTCGCAACGATAAGCGTAGATCGGCATGAACTTTTCCCTACTGAAATCTTGTAAACGCTTGCAAAGCCTTGAATTATAGCCGCATATGGCTAGGCACCCGCGAATTTCCGGGACAAAAGCCAGGCGCAGCCGCCGTCCACATAAATGGGGGCGGCCACTATCGAATCAAGTGCGGCCTGCTCCATCGTCAAACGCGGCGGCCCGCTCAGCCTCGACGGCGCCAGGTCATCCAGCGCTCGCGGCCGGCAAAGACGGCAATCGAGTCGGTCACGGCTTCATCTTCGATCAGATCGAAGAACGGCGAGAGCAACGCATCGAGTTCGGCACGCTCGATACCGAACGGCGGCCCTTTCGGCGTCGCGCCGATGAAATAGAAACCCGCCAGCAGTGCGCCCTCCGGCAACAACGCGGCCATTCGTTGCGCGTAGTCTGCACGGCGCGCCAACGGCAGCGCGCACAGAAACGCGCGCTCGTAAATCCAGGCCGGCGTGAACGGCGGCTCGTAAGCGAAGAAGTCAGCCTGTTCGACCAGTTGCGCATGCTGCGCGCCCAACTGCTCGCGCGCTGCCGCTACGGCGGCCGGTGAGAAATCGATCGCCCGGACTGGGTTGCCCTGCCCGGCCAGCCAGAGCGCCTCGTAGGCGCTGCCGCAGCCGGGAATCAGTACGGCCGCGCCGGTGTGCCGGCTAGCGAACGACTGGAACGCCGACGGCACGCCCGCCTGATCCCACGGAGTGAAATGGCGTTCGAAGCGCTCGTCCCAGAACTCGGGCGAGTTGGGATCGCGGGTCGCAAAGTCGGGCACGGAAGGCTGGGTCGGGTCGCTCATAGGATGCCTCGTAGGAATCAGGATCGGGGCAGGATCACCCGCCGTAAGCGAACGCCAGAAACGCCCGCGCCAGCACCGCCCCGACACCGACCGCCACGCCGAACAGCAGCAGCCCTTGAAGCAGCCGGTTGGTGCGCTTCTGCTCGAGGAGGATCTGGCGAATCATGTCGTCGTTCGCGCCGCGCGTGTGGTCGTGACGCTGAGCCAGCGCATGATGGATCAGGCGCGGCAACTGCGGTAGCGTCTTGCTCCACTGCGGCGCTTCGATCTTCAGTCGCTCGTACCAGCCGCGCAGACCGATCTGCTCGTTCATCCAGCGTTCGAGATAGGGCTTGGCGGTCTTCCACAAGTCCAGCTCGGGATCGAGCGAGCGGCCGAGCCCTTCCACGTTCAGCATGGTTTTTTGCAGCAGCACCAGTTGCGGCTGGATTTCCACGTTGAAGCGGCGCGAAGTCGAGAACAGGCGCATCAGCACCTGGCCGAGCGAAATATCCTTCAACGCGCGGTCGAAATAGGGCTCACAAACCGCGCGGATTGCGCTTTCCAGTTCCTCGACCCGAGTGGTAGGCGGCACCCACCCGGACTCCAGATGCAGCGTGGCGACACGATGATAGTCACGCTTGAAGAAAGCGAGGAAGTTCTGCGCGAGGTAGTTCTTATCGAAGTCCGATAGCGCGCCGATGATGCCGAAGTCGAGCGCGATATAGCGGCCGAAGTGCGCCGGATCGAGGCTCACCTGAATGTTGCCCGGGTGCATGTCGGCGTGGAAAAAACCATCGCGGAACACCTGGGTGAAGAAAATCTCGACGCCTTCGCGCGCCAGCTTCGGGATATCGACACCGGCCGCGCGCAGCGTCTCCACCTGGCTGATCGGCACGCCGACCATGCGCTCCATCACCAGCACGGTGGGCGTGCAGAACTCCCAGTACATCTCCGGCACCAGCAGTAGATCGAGGCCAGCGAAGTTACGACGCAACTGGCTGCCGTTCGCCGCCTCGCGCATGAGATCAAGTTCGTCGTGCAGATACTTGTCGAATTCAGCGACCACCTCGCGCGGCTTCAGGCGCTTGCCGTCGGCCCACAGGCGTTCGGCCCAGACGGCGATGTCGCGCAGCAAGGCCAGGTCGGAGTCGATCACCGGCAACATGTTCGGCCGCAGCACCTTCACGGCGACTGCCTTGCCCGCGTGCTGCCCTGCTTTCACCTTCGCAAAGTGAACCTGCGCGATCGACGCGCTCGCCACCGGCACCCGCTCGAAATCGTCGAACAGCACGTCGACCGGTGCGCCGAGCGACTTCTCGACCAGCCCGATCGCCACCGCCGAATCGAACGGCGGCACCTGATCCTGCAGCTTGGCCAGTTCATTGGCGATATCGACCGGCAGCAGATCGCGCCGCGTGGACAGCACCTGGCCGAACTTGACGAAGATCGGCCCGAGGCTCTCGAGCGCGAGCCGCAGCCGCACACCAGGAGGCGCGTCGAACTTGCGGCCGATGGTGGTGATACGCAGCAGCAGACGCACACGCCGGTCATTGACGCGGCTGAGCATCATCTCATCGAGACCGAAGCGGATGACCGTAAAGAAAATCTTGAGGAAACGCAGAAAACGCATAGTTGTGCCCGATGACTAGCGCGTGCCGCGCGACGTGGCGGCGCCGCCCGGCGCATCTGCGCCGCGGGCTTCGACCTTCTGTTCAAGACGCTCGATGCGCTTTTCCACGCGCGCCAAAGCGTCGCGGGCGCGGGCCAGTTCGACGTTGAAGTCTTCCAGCGCAGCGCGGCGCACCAGTTGCGGGTTTTCGTCGAGCAGATATTCAGCGGCTGTGTCGAGCAGATTGCGCCCGGTACGCCGCGCATGTTCGCCGACCGTGCGCACGACCGAAGCCACCCGCCACGCCGGACCGTCGCCGATCAGCTTCGCCAGATCCTCTTCGGGCTCCCAGCGCAGATGCTCGGCAAGCTTGGCGATCACGGTCGCAAACTCGGCGTCGCCTTCGATCTTCACGTGCTTCATCACGGCGGCCTGGCCGCCTTGCATGAAGGCCGGGAACGCGTCGGACGGCACCGAGATGGTCACATCGAATTGTTGCGCATCGGTTTCGCCGAGCGCGCCGAGGTAGCCGTCGGGTTGCACCAGCAGCATCAGCACGACTGGCGGACAGGACAGTCTGGCGGTCTTGCCCGCGTAAGGGGCGAGGCGCTCTCGAGCCCACGATTCGCGGGCGAGCAGATGATTGACAGCAGCAGCGAAGGGCTTGGCGGCGAGGGTCATTGAAAGTGGCAAGAAAAAACCCGCGCGGGCGAGGTGCCCGCGCGGGTTCCTATTGTAACGTCCGTTCGCTTCGCGGCTTGCTATGCCGAACGGCCAATGCTTTGCGCAAAGTCAGGGCAAGCAGCGCTGGCTCAGTGCTGTGCCACCTGCTGAATGCCGGCCAGCAGCCAGCCTTCGCCGGGGCGGTTCGCCTTCGTCAGGTTCCAGACTTCGACGAACGGTTCAGCCGCCGCACCCGCCGATTCGCGGATCAAACCGGAGAAGCGCACGCTGGCGAAGTATTCGGACGCACGTTCTTCGACGCCCAGCAGCTCCGCATTCAGTTGCACCACGTCCGTCTGATTGGACTCGGCACCGCGCGAGTTCAGATCCACCTTCACTTCCGCGAACATTTCCGGCGTGGTGAATTCGCGGATGTCTTCCGTGTTGCCGACGTCCCACGCGGCTTGCAGGCGCACGAAGTACACCTTCGCGTTGCGCAGGAAGGCTTCCGAATCGAAGCCGGCCGGCACGGCCGGGGCAGCGTTGATGGACGGCGTGGTCAGCGGGTTGCCTTGCGGTTCGAGGTACGAGCCGGTGGGCGGAGCGGAGTAACGCGGCTCCTGGGTATAGCCGGTGCCGCCCGCATTCAGCGACGGTGCGCCGCCCGCGTACGCCGGTTGCGACGTATTGCGCTTACGACCCATGAAGCGGCGGATCAGCCAGATGCCGATCATCGCGATGAGCGCGATCACGATGATGTTGGCCATGGCGCCGGCGAACGCGCCGCCCAGACCGAAGTGCGACAACAGCGCCGCGATACCAAGACCGGCAGCGAGACCGGCGATCGGCCCGAGCCAGCGCGAGCGGTTAGGCGCTGCGGCGGGAGTCGGCGCGGGCGCCGGTGCCGGCTGCGCGCGCTGCTGCATGGCCTGATTGCTTTGGGAAGGTTGCGACGGAGCGGACTGTTGCTGAACCGTGTTCGACTGACGGCCAATGCTACGGCCGCCGCCCATGCGGCGGGCTTCCGCATCGAGCGAGGCGAGAGAGCCGGCCATGATCAGACCGACCATCGCGATCAGTCCGATTCTTCTCACCAATGACCTCGTAACCTTACGGGGAGATAACACACCTGAATCGGACATTTTCGTACTTTCCTTTAAAAATCGATGGGTTAGGAACCCTAGTATTTGGTCCCCACATGTAAAGCTACCACGCCAGCTGACAAATTGTAATATTTGACGCCGTCCAGGCCCGCTTGTTCCATCATTGTTTTTAAAGTTTCCTGATCCGGGTGCATCCGGATCGATTCCGCCAGGTAGCGGTAGCTCTCGGCGTCCTTCGCAAACCGGTCGCCGAGCCACGGCAAGACCTTGAACGAATAGACGTCGTAGACCTTTTTAAGCGGATCCCACACCTTCGAGAACTCCAGCACCAGCAGACGGCCTGCCGGCTTCAACACCCGTCGCATCTCGGCGAGCGCCACATCCTTGTGCGTCATGTTGCGCAAGCCGAATGCCACGGTCACTACATCGAAGTAATTGTCCGGAAAAGGAATCTTTTCGGCGTCGCAGAGCAGCGCCGGAGTGATGACGCCCTTATCCAGCAGGCGGTCGCGGCCCACGCGCAGCATCGATTCGTTGATGTCGGTGTGCCAGACTTCACCGGTGTCGCCCGCCTGTTTGGCGAACGCCTTTGAGAGATCGCCCGTGCCGCCCGCGATATCGAGCACCTTGAAGCCCGGCCGGACGTTGGCCTGGGCGATCGTGAACATCTTCCACGCCCGGTGCAACCCGCCCGACATCAGGTCGTTCATCAAGTCGTAGTTGGAGGCGACCGAGTGGAACACGCCCGCCACCTTCTGCGCTTTTTCCTGTTCGTCGACCGATTGAAAGCCGAAGTGGGTTTTGCTCATCGCGCTCGTCCTTTCGCGTATTCTGAAATGTTGCGCCGCATCAGTGCGGCGACCAGGGCGAATCGTATCAGTGACAGTGCCCGTGCGCAGCACCGGCTGGCGCCATTGGGGCGTCGCGGTCGACGCCGGCCGCTGCCAGTTTGGCGAGATAGTCGCGCCAGAGTTCATCCTGACGGACAGCCATGTCGTGCAGCAGGTCCCAGGAATAGATGCCGGTGGCGTGTCCGTCGGAGAAAGTCGGCTGCAGCGCATAGTTGCCGACGCCTTCGATCATGGTGATCGTGACGTCGCGCTTACCGGTTTGCAAAGTTTCCTGGCCGGGCCCGTGGCCCATCACTTCTGCCGACGGCGAGTACACGCGCAGCAGTTCGAACGGCAGGCGATACGTTTCGCCATTTGCGTACTGCAATTCGAGTACGCGCGATTTGGAATGCACGACCACGCCGGTCGGCACCGGGGTATCGCGAGTCAAGCCACTCATATTGACCTCATTAGAAAGCGCCGGGCCGCCTCTGGCGCTGAACGCCAGGTTTGGAGCGTTCAGCCAAACGCCTGTTCGATTTCTTGCCGCACGGCTTCGCGCAGCAGGGTAGCTTGCGCGCGGCGCGACGACAGCATGGCTTCGGACACCGTGCGTTGGCGCGGCGCCCAGATCGGCAGCGGAAAATGAGCGTCGTTCGAAAAACGCGGAATCACATGCCAATGCACATGCGGCACCTGGTTGCCGAGGCTCGCCAGGTTGACCTTCACCGGCTGGAGAATGCGCCGGATCGCACGCTCGACCGCATACACGGCCCGCATCACGCGATCGCGGTCGGTCTCGGCGAGATCGGAAAACTCAGCGACATGCTTGTTCCAGATCACCCGGCAAAAGCCCGGGTAGTCGTGTTCGTCGGCGAGGACGACACGCAGGGTGTCGTCCTGCCACAGCACATCGCCGCCATCTTCACGGCAAAAAACGCATTCCATCGTCGTCCTCAGGCAAAAATCGTCAGTCGTGCCATTAAACCAGCACGCGCTCGATTCCGCCATTGTTCGCCCGCTGGACGTAATCCGCCATCCAGTCTTCGCCCAGCACGTGACGCGCCATTTCGACGACGATGTAGTCCGCCTCGGTGCCCGCGTCCTCGTTATAGCGCGACAGGCCTTGCAGGCAGGACGGGCAGCTCGTGAGGATCTTCACCTCAGTGGCGCCGTTCGGTTGCGGCCCGTCGCCCGCCTTGAGCACGGAGCCATCCGGCGCACCCGCCGCGCCGGCCGATGCATTAGCCGCGTTGATCCCATTCGCACCCGCCTCGGCTACGAGAGGAATGCCACGCAGCTTCGCGGCGCCCTTGCGCATTTCCTCTTCCTTGCGGAAACGGACTTGCGTCGAAATGTCCGGGCGCGTCACCGCGAGTGTGCCGGATTCGCCACAGCAGCGATCGTTCTTCTCGATCTTGTAGCCGTCCTTCTCCGATCCCATCAGCTGATTGACGAGCTTGACCGGGTCCATCGTCTTGATCGGGGAGTGGCACGGGTCGTGATACATGTAGCGCACGCCGTTCACGCCTTCGAGCTTGATACCCTTCTCGAGCAGGAACTCGTGGATGTCGATGATCCGGCAGCCCGGGAAGATCTTCTCGAATTCGTAGCCGGCGAGCTGGTCGTAACACGTGCCGCACGACACCACCACCGTCTTGATGTCGAGGTAGTTCAGCGTATTCGCGACGCGGTGGAACAGCACGCGGTTATCGGTGACGATCTGCTCGGCCTTGTCGAACTGGCCCGAGCCGCGCTGCGGATAGCCGCAGCAGAGATAGCCCGGCGGCAGCACGGTTTGCACGCCCGCCTCCCACAGCATCGCTTGCGTGGCCAGACCCACTTGCGAGAACAGCCGCTCGGAGCCGCAGCCCGGGAAGTAGAACACCGCTTCCGTGTCGGCCGTGGTCGTCTTCGGATTGCGGATGATCGGGACAATCTTGTTGTCCTCGATATCGAGCAGCGCGCGCGCGGTTTTCTTCGGCAGGTTGCCCGGCATCTTCTTGTTCATGAAGTGGATCACCTGCTGCGTGACCTTCGGCTTGCCGACGGTTGCCGGCGGGTGCGCCGTCTGCTTCTTCGCGAACTTCTTCAGCACGTCGTTGCCGAGGCGCTGCGCCTTGTAACCGATGCCCATCATCGCGGTGCGCGCGAGGTTGATGGTCTGCGGGTTGGTGGCGTTCAGGAAGAACATGCCGGCCGCGTTGCCCGGATTGAACTTCTTCTTGCCCATCTTGCGCAGCAGGTTGCGCATGTTCATCGTCACATCGCCGAAGTCGATCTTCACCGGACACGGCGTCACGCATTTGTGACAGACGGTGCAGTGATCGGCGACGTCGTTGAACTCGTCCCAGTGCTTGATCGACACGCCGCGGCGAGTCTGCTCTTCGTACAGGAATGCCTCGACCAGCAAGGAGGTCGCAAGAATCTTGTTGCGCGGGCTGTACAGCAGGTTCGCGCGCGGCACGTGAGTCGCGCACACCGGCTTGCACTTGCCGCAGCGCAAGCAGTCCTTGATCGACTCGGAAATCGCGCCGATGTCGGACTGCTGCATGATCAGCGATTCATAGCCCATCAGGCCGAAGCTCGGCGTATAGGCGTTGCGCAGGTCGGCGCCTTCGAGCAGCTTGCCCGCGTTGAAGCGGCCATGCGGATCGACGCGCTGCTTGTACGCGCGGAATTCGCCGATCTCTTCCTCGGTCAGGAATTCGAGCTTGGTAATGCCGATGCCGTGCTCGCCGGAAATCACGCCGTCGAGCGAACGCGCCAGCTTCATGATGCGCGCGACTGCCGTGTGGGCGTCCTGCAGCATCTCGTAGTTGTCGGAGTTGACCGGCAGGTTCGTATGGACGTTACCGTCGCCCGCGTGCATGTGCAGCGCGACGAACACGCGGCCACGTAGGACCTGCTTGTGAATCGCCTGCGCTTCCTCGAGGATCGGCTTGAACTCGCCGCCGTTGAAGATCTGACGCAATTCAGCCCGGATCTCCGCCTTCCACGACACGCGCACCGTACGGTCTTGCGTGATATGGAACACGGTCGCATCCGGCTGCGCGTCGACGCGATCGGCAAACTTCTCCGCCAGCCCTTCGTAGCCGAGGCCGACCAGATAGTGCTGCGCCTCACGCAAGGACAGATCGAGCTTGTCGCGCAGGAATTCCCAGCGCGTACGCACCTTCTTCAGAACGTCGAGCGCCTGTTGCACGCGATCTTCGAGCAACTCCGCGCTCGGGATTTCGTTGGCGTCGTCGCTCTTGCCGAGCGGCAGCTTGCCGCCCTTGAAGAACGTTTCGAGCGCGTCGACCAGTTGCAGCTTGTTCTTGATCGACAGTTCGATATTGATGCGTTCGATGCCGTCGGTGTACTCGCCCATCCGGTTGAGCGGGATCACCACGTCTTCGTTGATCTTGAACGCGTTGGTGTGCTTGGCAATCGCGGCGGTGCGGCTGCGGTCGAGCCAGAAACGCTTGCGCGCTTCGGCGTTGACCGCGACGAAACCTTCGCCGCTCTTGCCGTTGGCCATACGCACGACTTCCGAGGTCGCTTGCGCCACCGCGTCCGCATCGTCGCCGACGATGTCGCCGATCAGCACCATCTTCGGAAACGCGTTGCGCTTGCTCTTGGTCGCGTAGCCGACCGCGCGCAGATAGCGTTCGTCCAGATGCTCGAGGCCGGCGAGAATCGCGCCGCCCTGCTTCGACGTTTCGAACAGATAGTCCTTGATCTCGACGATGCTCGGGATCGCTTCACGGGCCTGGCCGAAGAACTCGAGGCAGACCGTGCGCGTATGCGCCGGCATCTTGTGCAGCACCCAGCGCGCGGACGTGATCAGGCCGTCGCAGCCTTCTTTCTGCACGCCTGGCAGACCGGCCAGGAATTTGTCGGTCACGTCCTTGCCGAGACCTTCCTTACGGAATACGCGGCCCTTGATGTTGAGCGATTCCGTGCGCAGCAGCTTTTCGCCAGGCGCGTGACTGCCGTCGAACCACTTCAGCTCGAAACGCGCGACTTCGATGTCGTGGATCTTGCCGAGGTTGTGGTCCAAACGCGTGACTTCGAGCCAGTTCCCTTCCGGGTCGACCATGCGCCACCAGGCGAGGTTGTCGAGCGCCGTGCCCCACAACACCGCCTTCTTGCCGCCCGCGTTCATCGCGACGTTGCCACCGACGCAGGATGCGTCCAACGAGGTCGGGTCGACGGCGAACACGAAGCCAGCCTGCTCGGCCGCTTCGGTCACGCGGCGTGTGACCACGCCCGCGCCGGAGAAAATCGTCGCCACCTTACGCTCGACGCCCGGCAGTTCGGTCATCTCGACTGCGCCCAGCTGTTCAAGCTTTTCAGTGTTGATGACGGCCGAAAACGGCGTGAGCGGCACCGCGCCGCCCGTGTAGCCCGTGCCGCCTCCGCGCGGAATCACGGTCAGACCGAGCTCGAAACACGCCTTGATCATGCCGGCGATCTCGGCCTCGGTATCCGGCGTCAGCACGACGAACGGGTACTCGACGCGCCAGTCGGTCGCATCCGTCACATGCGAGACGCGGGACAAGCCGTCGAACTTGATGTTGTCTTTTTCCGTGACCTTGCCCAGCACCTTGTTCGCGCGACGGCGCAGGTCGAAGGTCTTCTGGAATTCGCTCTCGAAATCGTCGACGGCACGGCGAGCAGCCGCCACCAGCGTTTCGACGCGAGCGGCCCGATCGACGCCCGCTTCATCGCCGTGCTCGACCAGATCGGCGCGACGGCGCTTCTCGATCTCGCTCAGACGGTGATGCAGCGCCTCGATCAGCAGCGCGCGGCGCTTCGGATTGTCGAGCAGGTCGTCTTGCAGGTAAGGATTGCGGCGTACGACCCAGATGTCGCCGAGCACTTCGTACAGCATCCGTGCCGAGCGGCCAGTGCGGCGTTCCGCGCGCAGTTCGGCCAAGGCCGCCCAGGCTTCGTCGCCGAGCAGACGGATAACGATTTCGCGATCGGAAAACGACGTGTAGTTATAGGGAATTTCGCGCAGACGCGCTTCGGGATCGGCGGCCACCGCAGTGGCGGCCCCGTGCGGATCGAAAACTTGAGGTGCGTTCATGTTCGGACGACTCGGTGGGTCAACCGGGCGCGCTCATCTCTGTGAGGCGTCGGCGGACGGTGCGCGTGGGGCGCAATGCTGGAAATCTTCTAGGGGAGCGAAGCGCAACCGACGGCCTACCCACATCAGTCGCTTCACGGCGCTCAGAGACAGCTACACGATCGCGCGTGGCGGACGTGACGCTCCGCCGCGGGGCAAGACTCACGCGGGACGGGCATCAAGTGGGCGATCTGAGGCTGCCAGTGCATCTTCCGATCCTTATTCCAAAATGGAATTCTACCCCATGATCCCGCCACGCGTTGACGCCTGAAATCAGGGTTGCGGCAGGACTTTTGGCGTTTTTGTCCTGAACGGCGGTCTCGAGCGCATACGATCGATTCTCCGACCGGACGGTCGGGTTGGGCTTTACCGGCGGCGCGCCGGGATACGCCCAAGGTTCACAGAGGGCCAGCGTGCACACCGTTGGCGCTATCATTGACCCTTTCCCGTCTCGCAAAGCGCACCGCGCCACCCGCATGGCTTCCCACGACTACCTGAAGAAAACCCTGACCGCGCGCGTCTACGACGTGGCCCGCGAGACCGAACTCGAACGCGCGCCGAATCTGTCGGCACGGCTGCGTAATCCGGTTTATCTGAAGCGTGAGGACAACCAGCCGGTGTTCTCGTTCAAGGTGCGCGGCGCGTACAACAAGATGGCGCATATTCTGGCGGACGCGCTGGAGCGGGGCGTCATTACCGCGTCGGCGGGCAATCATGCGCAGGGCGTGGCGTTGTCGGCGGCCCGGATGGGCGTGAAGGCGATCATCGTGGTGCCCGTCACGACCCCGCAGGTGAAAGTCGATGCGGTACGCGCGCATGGCGGCGCGACCGTCGAAGTCGTGCAGTTCGGCGAGTCGTACAGCGACGCCTATGGACATGCCGTGAAGCTGCAGGAAGAACGCGGCCTGACGTTCGTCCACCCGTTCGACGATCCGTACGTGATCGCCGGCCAGGGCACGGTCGCGATGGAGATTCTCAGCCAGCATCAGGGCCCGATTCACGCGATCTTCGTGCCGATCGGCGGTGGTGGACTCGCCGCGGGTGTGGCTGCGTACGTGAAATCGGTGCGCCCGGAGATCAAGGTGATCGGCGTGCAGACTGACGACTCGTGCGCGATGGCCGCTTCCTTGAAAGCTGGCGAACGGGTGACGTTGAATGAAGTGGGTCTGTTCTCGGACGGTACGGCAGTGAAACTGGTAGGCGAGGAAACCTTCCGCCTGTGCCGCGAATATCTCGACGACGTGCTGCTCGTGAACACCGATGCGCTGTGCGCCGCGATCAAGGACGTGTTCCAGGACACGCGCAGCGTGCTGGAGCCGGCCGGCGCGCTGGCCGTGGCCGGCGCCAAACAGTATGCCGAGCGCGAAGGCATCGAGGACCAGACGCTGATCGCGATCACGTCCGGCGCGAACATGAACTTCGATCGCATGCGTTTCGTGGCCGAGCGTGCTGAGGTGGGTGAAGCACGTGAAGCGGTGTTCGCCGTGACGATCCCGGAAGAGCGCGGCAGTTTCCGCCGCTTCTGCGAACTGGTGGGCACGCGCAGCGTCACCGAGTTCAACTACCGGATTGCGGACGCGAATTCAGCTCATATCTTCGTCGGCGTGCAGATCCGCAATCGCAGCGAATCGGCGCAGATCGCGGGTGCATTTGAAGCGCATGGTTTTGCCACCGTCGATCTGACTTTCGATGAACTGTCGAAGCAGCACATCCGCTACATGGTCGGCGGCCGCTCGCCGCTGGCCCACGACGAACGTCTGTTCCGTTTCGAGTTTCCGGAGCGCCCGGGCGCGTTGATGAAGTTTCTGTCGTCGATGGCGCCGAACTGGAATATCAGCCTGTTCCACTATCGCAACCAGGGCGCGGACTACAGTTCGATTCTGGTGGGCATTCAGGTGCCGGAGAGCGAGAACAGCGAGTTCGACCGCTTTATCACGACGCTTGGTTACCCGTGCTGGGAAGAGACGCAGAACCCTGTATACCGATTGTTTCTCGCTTGACCTTATTGGACTAAAACGCGCAGATGGCTCTTTCGCTTGTCGACAAACTGGTGGTGGCAATCTCGTCGCGCGCGCTGTTCGACTTCGAGGAAGAGAACTGCGTTTACGAGAAAGGCGACCTGCAGGCGTATGAAGCGTTGCAGCGCGAGCGGCTGGCTGTGCCCGCCAAACCGGGCGTCGCGTTTCCGCTGATCCGCAAGCTGCTGGCCTTGAATGCCGGCGGTCATCGGGTCGAAGTGGTGATCCTGTCGCGCAGCGATCCGATCAGTGGGTTGCGCGCATTTCATTCGTGCAGGGAGTACGGGCTGGCGATCGAGCGCGGCGTGTTCACACGTGGGCGCGCGCCATTCGGTTATCTGAAGCCGCTGAACGCCTCGCTGTTTTTGTCCGCGAATCAGGACGACGTGCGCGACGCATTGGCTGCCGGATTTCCGGCCGCGCGCGTCTTGCCCGAATCGGCGAAAATGGCGAGCAAGTACCCGGACGAAATCCGGATTGCTTTCGACGGCGACGCCGTGCTGTTTTCCGACGAAGCCGAGCGTATCTTTCAGAAAGATGGCTTGCGCGCGTTCGTCGGCCATGAGATTCACAACAAGGATTTGCCGCTTGCGGATGGGCCTTTGAAGCCGTTGCTCGAAGCGCTGCACCGCCTGCAGAAACTCGCGGACGAAGCCGCACCGATGCATATTCGTACGGCATTGGTAACGGCGCGCTCGGCCCCGGCGCATGAGCGCGCGATCCGCACATTGATGGCGTGGAACATCGAAATCGACGAAGCGATGTTCCTCGGCGGCCTCGACAAGAGCGCATTTTTGCGCGAGTTCGAGCCGGACTTTTTCTTCGACGACCAAATTGGCCATTGCGAATCGGCCCGCGTCGTAACGGCGACGGGGCACGTGCTGAGTGGCATCGTGAACGCATCATGACACCTGAACAGTCACCGCTGGGTAAGGCTTCCACTTACACCGAACAATATGACGCTTCGCTGCTCTTTCCGATTGCCCGAAAGAATGCGCGCGAGGCGATTGGGATTGGCGCGCAGTTGCCGTTTTTCGGCACGGACATCTGGAACGCTTACGAGCTTTCCTGGCTGAACGCGCGCGGCAAGCCGCAGATTGCGGTGGCGACTTTCTTTGTGCCGGCTGATTCGCCGAATATTGTCGAGTCGAAGTCGTTCAAGCTTTATCTGGGGTCGTTTGCGCAGACGGCTTTCGAGTCGATGGAAGTTGTGCGTGACACGATCAAGCGGGATGTTTCCGCTTCATGCGGAGCGACGGTGTCGGTTCATCTGGCGGCGCCGTATGAGTTCGGCAAATTGCAGATGGAAGAGTTTGACGGCTTGTCGCTGGATCGACTCGATCTCGATACCGACGTTTATCATCCTGATGCTTCGTTGCTGAAGGCTGCGTTTGACGAGTCGCCTGTTGAGGAGACTTTGGTTTCCAACTTGCTCAAGTCGAATTGTCCTGTGACGGGGCAGCCTGATTGGGGCAGTGTGCAGATTCACTATGTTGGGCCGCAGATCGATCATGCGGGCTTGCTGAGGTACATTATTTCCTATCGGAATCACACTGGGTTTCATGAGCAGTGCGTCGAGAGGATTTTTATCGATGTGCTTAAGGCCTGTCGGCCGGTGAAGCTGGCTGTTTACGCGCGGTATACCCGCCGCGGGGGGCTGGATATTAATCCGTTCCGGACGAATTTTAATTTGCCTATGCCGGATAATTTGCGGCTGGCGCGGCAATAAATATGTGGCGGTTTTGCCTGCGCGGCGCTTTTTGTTCGTGTCTCTGGCCTTGGTGCCTTTCCTTGCTTTGTTAGTGGTCTATTAGCGTTGCCCCTGTGCGGGGCGGCACTTACTTTCTTTGCCGCCGCAAAGAAAGATAAGCAAAGAAAGCGGCTAGAAGCCCCTGCTAAGCGGGTCCCGCAGCTTGCTCAGGGTAGTGGTGCGACTGGAATCTGTGTTCGTGCACCTGCATGCACTTGTGACAAGGGCGTCATACTTCCGGCGGCGCTGCGCGCGCCGAAGAGCCATTCATAAAACCGAGCACTGCGTTTTGGCGCCCACGCCTCGCCAACGGTTTGTGGCCGCTCATTGCACGCCTACGGCCGCCGAGATTCCGATTGTGATTGGAATGTCAGTTGCGACCGTGATTGCGAGCACCGACATATCGTTTGAAGTGGGAGTTCCCGTGTGAATGCAGAGGCGCCTCGCCGAGGCGAAGCCGATGGCTCCCACAGATATTGAACGAAGCCCTTGGTTTCCCATGCAGACCCGTCCGCGACGCACGTAGTGCGGAGTGGGAGCTGATGAATCCTTTGTCACTAACGCCGAATGTGAGAGAACACGGATTCCAGTCGCACCACTACCCCAGGCACACCACGAGACCCGCTTAGCAGGGGCTTCTAGCCGCTTTCTTTGCTTATCTTTCTTTGCGGCGGCAAAGAAAGTAAGTGCCGCCCCGCACAGGGGCAACACTAATAGACCACTAGCAATTCAAGGAAAGGCCAAAGCCCCAGGAACACTGACAAACAAGCGCCAAGCAGGCAAAAACCCCAATCAGCGCCTACGACGACCAAAAAACCTTAAGCCGAAGGCTTCTTATAAGCGACGCAGTCAACCTCAACCCGACAATCAATCACCATCGAAGAAACCACACACGCCCGTGCCGGCGGATTCTCCCCAAAATACTCCCGAAACACCTTATTAAACGAAGCAAAATCCCGCGGATCATCCAGCCACACACCACAGCGGACAACATGCTCCGCCCCATACCCAGCTTCCTTCAGAATCGCGAAAACATTCTGAATCGCCTTGTGCGATTGCTCAACAATCCCGCCATTGATCACCTCGCCATTTTCCATCGGCGTCTGCCCGGAAACGAACAACCAGCCATCCGCTTCGACCGCCCGAGCAAAGGGCATATGTTGACCACCCGTACCCTTGCCACCTTCAACGCCATATCGCTTCATCATCCAGCTCCTTAAAAAGTCCGGCACGCAGCGCGAGCAACGCCACAACCGCGTGCCATATCAATCAGAAAACAAAAAATCAAAACGCGCCGTGCGCATCGCCCTTCGACGCCGCACCACGCGCCACAAAATGCCCTGCCCGTTCGCCAGTCACCGCGCCATCGCGGTAAGCCAACACGCCATTCACCCACACCGCGTCGATTCCATCGGCCGCCTGTTGCGGCTTCTCGAACGTCGCCGCGTCGCGCACCTTGGCCGGGTCGAACAACACCAGATCCGCGTGATAACCGATGTGCACCTCGCCGCGCTGCGCCAAGCCAAACCGGCGCGCCGACAAGCTGGTCATCTTGCGCACAGCCTCTTCAAGCGGCAGCAAACCGGCGTCACGTACGTAGTGCCCAAGCACGCGCGGAAACGCGCCCCACAATCGCGGATGCGGCAACGGATCGTTCGGCAATCCATCCGAGCCCACCATCGTCGCGGGATGCGACAGAATGCGCCGCACGTCGTCCTCGGACATGTTGTGATACACCGCGCCCGCCGGCTGCAAGCGCTTGCCGGCCTCCTGCTGCGTGACGCCCCACTCGGCAGCAATCTCACTGATCAGCTTGCCCGCCATCTCGGGATGCGGCTCCGACCACGTGATCGTAATGTCGATGTCGCCCGTCACCTGCTTCACGTCGAGCGTCGACGAACTGCGGTTGTACGGATAGCAATCGCAACCGATCGGCTGCAAACGACGGGCGCCCTCCAGCGACTTCAGCACCTCAACGCTACGCCCCCAGTTCGACGGACCCGCGCACTTCAGATGCGAAATCACCACCGGCACGTGCGCGTGACGGCCCACCCGATACGCTTCGTCCATCGCGTCGAGAATCGCGTCGAACTCGGTGCGCATGTGCGTGGTGTAAAGCGCGCCTGCGGCGGCAAGCGGTTCGGCCAGCGCCATCACTTCTTCGGTCGGCGCGGAGAAGGCGGAGCCGTAGGCGAGCCCTGAACTCAAACCCAACGCCCCGTTCGACAACGCCTCTTCGAGTTGCGCGCGCATGCCGTCGATTTCCGCCGCGGTCGCCGCGCGATCGAGCCGGTCCATCTGATTGCTGCGCAACGCCGTGTGCCCAATTAGTGCGCCGACATTCACTGCCGGACGCGCCGCGTTCACCGCTTCGACGTACGCAGCGAAAGTCGGGTACTGGAACGCATCGCGCTCACCAAGCAAATTCATCGGATCAGGCGGATCGCCCTTCAACGACACCGGCGACGCGCTGATCCCGCAATTGCCGACGATCACCGTCGTCACGCCCTGCGTGATCTTCGGCAGCATTTGCGGCGAACGGATCACGTGCGTGTCGTCATGCGTATGAACGTCGATGAAGCCTGGCGCCAGCGCGCGGCCGTTCGCTTCGATCACCTCTTCGGCGAGCCAGTTCGACAGATTGCCGATCGCGGCGATGCGGCCGTCGCGGATCGCAACGTCGCGTTCGACCGGCGGCGCGCCCGTGCCGTCGTACAGTTGCGCGCCGACGATCAGCGTATCGGCGGCTTCGGGATGCGAATGCATGGATCAGTCTCCTAACGGTTGTCGGTCGCCGCCGCCACGGTGCGCGTCGAGCGCGTGCTTCATGCGGCGCAGCAATTCGCGGCTCTCGTCACCCTGACTCACGGCAAGTTCGGTGACGAGCACATCGAGCGCCATCATCATCGCGTAGCGCGACGACGACGGCTTGTAAATGAAATCGGTTTCGAAGGCGACGATCGGGATCACCCAATCGGCCAGTTTGGCCAACGGCGAAGCCGGCGCGGTCAGAGCGATCACAGTCGCCCCGTAGCTGCGCGCGATCTTGCAGTTCTCAACCATCTCGGGCACGCGCCCGGTGGTGGACAACGCAATCACCACGCATTCGCGCGACACGGTGCTCGCCACCATACGCTGCAACAGGCCGTCCTGATAGGTTGCAACCGGCCGGCCGAGGCGCACGAGCCTGAACCGCATTTCGTCGGCAAGCGCGGTCGAGCCGCCGCCCATGCCGAACACGTAGATCATCCGCGCGGCGCGCAGCGTGGCTGCGGCTTCGGCTAAAGGCGCCTGACGAAGAAGTTGGTGGTTATGTGCCAGCGCGGTCTGCAGTTCGTCGAACACGCGGGTGGCAATCGGCTCGGGCGCGTCGGTGGGTCCGCCCGCCTGCAGGAAGCGCTGACCGACAGCGGCCGCCTGCGCGAGCCGCAGCTTTAACTCCCGCACGTCGCGGCAACCCACCGCCTTGGCAAAGCGCGTCACGGTCGCGACGCTCACCTCCGCCTGCTGGGCGAGCGCGCCGATGCTGGCACGCGATGCCCCGGTCAGGTCGTCGAGAATCAGCGCGGCGACCTTCCGTTCGGCCGAACGCAGTTCCGGCGCGCATTCGGCGATGCGCGCGACGATATCGAAGGCCAGCGGTTCGGCGGTCAGGTTCATTGCAGGCTGTGGGGTGTCTCGCGAACGCTTACAAAGCGCTTCCGGAAAACCGTGGTACTAAATAACATTCCTCCAACCATCGTACTTTCGGTAACATGGTAAAGTCAACTTTGATTCGATTTAACTGGACGATGGAGCAGGGAGACATGAAAGTTACAAACTATCAGGGCGCAACGATTGATCCTTATAGCAAGGGCTTGGGCATGGTTCCGGGCACCAGCATCCAACTCACGGATGCCGCGCGCCTCGAGTGGAACCTGCTGAACGAAGACGTGAGCCTGCCCGCCGCCGTGCTGTACGCGGATCGTGTGGAACACAACCTGAAGTGGATGCAGGCGTTCGTCGCGGAATACGGCGTCAAGCTCGCGCCGCACGGCAAAACCACCATGGCACCGCAGCTGTTTCGCCGTCAGCTCGAAACCGGCGCATGGGGCATCACGCTCGCCACCGCGCATCAGGTGCGCGCCGCGTATCACGGCGGTGTGTCGCGGATTCTGATGGCCAACCAGCTAGTCGGCCGCCGCAACATGATGATGATCGCCGAGTTGCTGAGCGACCCGGATTTCGAGTTCTTCTGCCTCGTCGATTCGGTCGAAGGCGTCGAACAACTGGGTCAGTTTTTCACGTCAGTACGCAAGCCACTGCAAGTGTTGCTCGAGCTCGGCGTGCCAGGCGGCCGCACCGGTGTGCGCGATGAAGCGCAGCGCAACGCGGTGCTCGAGGCGATCGCGCGCTATCCGGATGTGTTGAAGCTGGCAGGCGTCGAATTGTATGAAGGCGTGCTGAAAGAAGAACACGAAGTACGCGAGTTCCTGCAGAGCGCCGTCGCTGTGACGCGCGCGCTTGTCGACGAAGGGCGTTTTGCCCGCACGCCGGCCGTTCTGTCAGGCGCCGGCTCGGCGTGGTACGACGTCGTCGCGGAAGAATTCGTGAAGGCCTCGGAGACCGGCAAGGTCGAAGTCGTGTTGCGGCCCGGCTGCTATCTGACGCATGACGTCGGCGTCTACCGCAAGGCGCAGACGGACATCTTCGCGCGTAATCCGGTCGCGAAGAAAATGGGCGAAGGCTTGCTGCCGGCGCTGCAATTGTGGGCGTATGTGCAGTCGATTCCGGAACCGGATCGCGCGATCATCGGCCTCGGCAAGCGCGATTCCGCGTTCGACGCAGGCATGCCGGAGCCGTCGCGCCACTATCGTCCGGGCACCGAAGCGCCCCGCGATATCGCGGCGAGCGGAGGTTGGGAGATTTTCGGCTTGATGGATCAGCACGCGTATCTGCGGATTCCCGCGGGCGCCGATCTGAAGGTCGGCGACATGATCGCGTTCGACATCTCGCATCCCTGCCTGACGTTCGACAAGTGGCGTCAGGTGCTGGTGGTCGATCCGTCGTATCGCGTCACGGAAGTGATCGAAACGTTCTTCTGATCGTGATAGAAGCGGCGCGTTTCACCGCAAGGTGGCGCGCCGTTTGTTGTAGCCTTGCCGCTCAATCGGCAGGTTCAGGTCTCGCTGGCTCAGCGAGCCGGGTCGGCGTCCGCCGTGTCAGACACCTGGGCAGCCGACGCAGCCGCAGTGCCAGTCGCAGCCGCCACTTCGCCAATCCGCACTTCCAGCATCTTCAACGCCCCCGACAACGCGCTCAGCGCTTCGTCCGGTAACGCCGCCATCGTGTCGTGCAAAAAAGCGTTGCGACGCGGCAAGCTGGCTTCGGTCGCGGACCGTCCCGCTTCGGTCAAACGCACATTGGTCACGCGGTTATCGCGCGTATCCATGCTGCGAGCAATCCAGCCTAAACCCTCCAGCGTTTTCAACTGCCGCGTCAATGCGCCCGGATCGACACGCAAGCGCTCGACCAGCCGCTTCTGCGACGATTCGCCGGCCTGTTCGTGCAGCGCGAGCAGAATGCGCCAGCGCGGCAACGGATGGCCCACGTGAGCTTCGAATGCCGACATGAACGCCCGATAAGTGCGGCCGAACTGCTGCATGACGGCGACGCGGTCCTGTTCTTCCATGATCTGTCAGTAAAACGGTAAGGCTAAAAAATCAATCCGCGTGGATCACCGGCTCGAGCTTGCGCTGAAGCTTGACCGGCGGCACACGCCGGCTTTGCCACACGGACACCACGGCGATGATCGCCGCGAGCGCGAGACCCAGATGAATGGCTGAAACGAGCGACTCGCGCGCACTCTCGAGCAGCATCGCGCCGTTGTGGCCCGCATGCGTCAGCTGGCCGAGCAAGGTGGTTTGCGCATCATGATTGATGAGGATTTGCGGGTCGCCGAGATCGGCGAACCACTGCGACGCGTGATCGTTTTCCAGCGCGCTGCGCACGCCGCTCGCGTACATATGGCTGATCAGCGTGCCGGTCAACGCCGTGCCGATCATCCCGCCGATCATCCGCAGCGACTGCAGCAACGCGGTGGCGATACCGAGGTGTTCGCGGCCCGCGGTCTGCTGCGCGAAGATCGTCAGATTCGGCATCACGAAACCGAGACCAAGTCCGCCGAGCACCATGAACGACATCAGCAGCCATTGCGGCATGGCACGCGTCGCAACGACCACGCCGAGGCACGACAGCGCCACCAGCGCAAAGCCGACGTACAGCATCAGATTCGGATTGCGTACACGCGAGACGATACGTCCGTTGGCGATACTGCCGATCGTGATGAATACGACGAGCGGCGTAATGACAAGCCCCGCCTCTTTCGGCGACATCCCGAAGCCGCCCTGAAACAGCAACGGCGCGTAGAACAACAACGAGAACATCGTGAAGCCGCCCAGCACGGCGAGCGTAAAGAGCGCGGCCAGACTGCGATTGCGAAACATATCCACCGGCAGAATCGCCGTCGGGCAGCGCTTTTCCCACTGCCACAAGCCATATGCCGAGGCGACGCTCAATGCGAGCAGCGCGAAGGCGGCCAAGGTGACGCCATGCTTCGGCAACAACTCGACGAACAATTGCAGCGAACCGAGCGCAACCGCGATCAACAACGCACCCGGCCAATCGAGCCGCATCTTGCCTTCGTGCTCGATGTGCCGCAGATGCGGCAAAAAGCGCCAGACGAAAAATAGCGACAGCAAACCGACCGGCAGATTCACATAGAACACCGAGCGCCAGCCGTAGTACTGCGTGAGAAAACCGCCGAGCGACGGCCCCACCGCGTTCGCAATCCCGAACGCCGAACTCATCAGCACCTGCCAGCGCAGTCGCACGACCGAGTCGGGAAAGAGATCAGGAATGCACGCGAAGGCGGTGCCGACCAGCATGCCGCCGCCGATGCCCTGCAAGCCGCGCGCGAGCACGAGGAACAGCATGTTGTTGGCAGCGCCGCAGAGCACCGAAGCGGCAGTGAACACGACGATCGATGCGATCACAAATGGCTTGCGCCCGTAGTAATCGCCGAGGCGGCCGAAGATCGGCACGGTGATCACCGAGGTCAGCAAATACAAGGTGCCGACCCACGCGTAGAGCTCGAAACCCTTCAGTTCCGCGACGATCGTGGGCAACGCGGTGCCGACCACGGTCTGGTCTAGTGCGACCAGCATCGAAACGAAGGAAACGCCGAGCATCGCCAGTAGCGACTCACGGAAAGGTAAAACTTGCCCACTCGAGTGGTGGGCCGCGGTATGGACAGCCATTTTTGATGGAGCAACAGTTGACTCGTCAAACGATCGGGAATCATACCATGAGGTGATGCTCTAAGCTGGAACGCGCCGGTGCGGCTCGCCGCATCGGCAATCGACTGAAGAATGGACAATACATGACGCCAGGGAGGCACATGGAGCCGAGTTCGCTCGCAGCACAATCCTTATCGGACGACGACCTGAGCGCGTTGCGACGCGCGAAACACGAACTGGAGAGCCCCGCGCTGGCGATGAAACTGGCGAGCATCGTCGGTTCGCCGCTGGAGAAGCTGCTCGCGCGCATGCCGGCTTTTGCCAACGAAAAGATCACGGATGCGACGGAACTGGCGTTGCGCAAGTGCCTCT
Source organism: Paraburkholderia aspalathi (assembly GCF_905220735.1). NCBI lineage: Bacteria > Pseudomonadati > Pseudomonadota > Betaproteobacteria > Burkholderiales > Burkholderiaceae > Paraburkholderia > Paraburkholderia aspalathi. The sequence continues at coordinate 176,251 of NZ_CAJNBA010000005.1, read as the reverse complement.
CGATCGCGCTGCGCACGTTGGGACGGCAGGCCGGCGCCTCGCCCCTTGTGGTGCCCGACAAACCGAGCAATCTGCTGCACAAGTTCGCTGTGGCGACCACCGGCGCGGCTGGCGGCGCATTCGGTCTGTTCGCGCTGCCCGTCGAGTTACCGGTCACGACCACGTTGATGTTTCGCTCGATCTGCGACATCGCGCGTAGCGAAGGCGAGGATCTGTCGTCGATCGACACGCAGCTGCAATGCCTGACGGTGCTCGGCATGGGCGGCACCTCGAAGGCCGACGACGACGCCGACTTCGGCTACTTCATCATGCGCGGCGCGCTGGCGCAGGCGGTATCGAAGGCTTCATCCGAAATCGCGACGAAAGGCTTCACCGCGCATGGCTCGGCGGCCTTGCTACGTCTGCTCAACACGATTGCCGCGCGCTTTTCGGTGCAGGTGAGCGAGCAAATCGCCGCCAAGTCGATTCCGGCGATTGGCGCGGTGCTCGGCGCGATGGTCAACACGGTATTCATCGACCACTTCCAGCAGGTCGCGCACGGTCACTTCACCGTGCGGCGGCTGGAACGGCAATACGGTCTGGAAACGGTCGAAGCCGCCTATCAGGCAATCGACGTCACTTTGGACGGCTGAGCGGTCGTGCCGCGCCCGCTCGTTGTTGCACTCGTCACGCGCCGCACGAAGGCCGCGGCGCGGTCGAGTGCGCGGCCGCCTTCCGGGATGAATGGCGTGAACAAGGGCCAGACGTGCGGCATCTTCTTCCACACTTCGAGTTCGCAGTCGACGCCCGCCGCGCGCGCCTTGTCGGCAACGCGTTGCGAATCATCGAGCAATACCTCGGTGCTGCCCGCCATGATGAAGAGCGGCGGCAAGCCTTTCATGTCGGCATAGACCGGCGAAGCGTAGGGGTGCGTGGCGGGCGTATCGCCGAGATAAACCTGCGCGGCCCGCGCGATGGCGGGACCGCTGAACATGGGATCGAGACCGTCGTTGGTGCGAATGGTGGCGCCGGCAGCGGCGAGATCGGTCCACGGCGAGAACAGCAGGCAGCCTGCCGGCAACGGATCGCCGGCGTCGCGCAAGGCGACTACCGTAGCGAGCGCAAGGCCGCCGCCCGCTGAATCCCCCGCGATTACGATCGACTCGGGCGGCGTGCCGTCCGCGATCAGCTGACGGTAGGCTGCGGCCGCATCGTCGAGCGCGGCTGGAAAGCGGTGCTCCGGCGCGAGATGGTAGTCGAGGGAAAAGATCGGTGCGTTCGCACGCGTGGCGAGTCCGAATACGAGCGAGCGATGCGTACGCGGCGAACAGAAGTAGTAGCCACCACCGTGGCAATACAGCACGGTCGGGCCATTCCCGGAAGTGGACACGCCGTCGGCGCGCTCGATCCACTCACCCTGCAGCGGCCAATCGTTCGGCCCGTACGACTCGCGCAGACGCCAGCCCCCCGGCACGCGCGGCGACCAGGCGCGCTTGGCTGTCAGCGCACGCGCCTTCTCCACATTGATAGTCGGCTTGAGAGTTTGCGGTCGAAACTGCTTACGCAGATACCAGCAGGCGAGTGCACTTTGCCAACTCATTGGGACACGCTCCTTCGATAGTGTCCCAACATGGTACGTGCGTTCGCCGCCGCGCCAATGGACGGCGGCTTCTAATCCTGAAAAAGCGCCCGCGCCACCGGGCAAGGCTTTTCTCGTTGTCCTCTTGCCTAGTTCGCCGGCAAAACCTGCCCGCGAATCTCGCCCGTCGGATTCTGCTCGGTATGGACGTTGAAGTACCACTGCCCTGCCATCAAGTCCGTCACCTGCTGTTCAGTGAGCGCCGCCGATCCTTTGATCGGGCTCGCCAGCGCGTCCTTGCCGATTGGCACCTGGACCTTCGCGTTCTGCCCGACCGGCGCCGGGCCGTGGAAGTGCGCGGCGGTTGCCGGACCACTCAGCCCTTCATAGGTGACCGTCCATTGTAGGGACTTGGTCGACGTATCGAACGTGGCGTTCAACATGCCGTGCCCGTGACTCACGCGCGGCGGCACTTCGCTCGACGGTTCGAGATCGGCCTTCAACGCCACCGTATCCGCAAAGGCGACGCCCGACGCCAACGCCCACAACACCACAGCAAGATTTAATTTTCGAAGCGCAATCATGGTCTTCTCCGGACTTTGATGCACCGCCGCACCGACATTTCGGTCACGCGCAGAGCCACCACATACTAGTGCAAATCCGTTACAGCTGTTTGCGTCGGGGTCAAATGACATTGCGGCGATCTGCGCGACGCCTTCTTCGATATTTACAAACAGTTAATTGCGCAATTCGTACTGAATCTTTTGCGCCATCCGGATTATGCTTCCGACTGCGAGAAGTGACTCCTTCATCGAGGGATGTCTCCAAATCTTTAACGCGGCTTCGGCCGCGTTTTTTTTCGTCCTCGCAATTCGTTGCATGGATTTGCTCATGGGCGCGCACGCACCAATACGATCGCGCAAGCGAGGTGCTGCAGGCTGCCTCGGTGCGGAGCAAAGCAGCGTCATGCAAGTAACGCAGCCTGCTCCTTGATTCCATCCAGCATCGCATTGCACTTGCGCACCAATGCCAGCCCGTCGCTGCGCAAGCGCTCCGGCGTCTTGACGGTGATACCCCGACGGTAGTCTTCCAACGCATTGAGCAGCGGCGGGTACTGCAACACACTCGCGGCCCCTGCCACGCGATGATGCCACTCGCGCAGACGCTCGATCTCGATGTGTTCGAGTAGCGGCGACAATGCCTGCACGTCTTCGCGCACCGATGAAACGAATGAATCGAGCAGGGCTTTAACGGTCGATTCACTCCCCCACAATTGCGTCATATGGCTCAGATCGACCGGGATAAATGGTTCGGCACCACCATGCGCATCCAGCCCCGAAACCGGAGATGCACTGACCGTTTCAGCCGGAGCCGCTTGCCATGCGCTGTCAGTGCCGAACCAACGGCTCAGGTACTCGCGTAGTGTGGCAAGCCGCGTCGGCTTGACGAGACAGTCGTCCATGCCGGCGTCGCGACACAGCTTCAGGTCTTCCGGCGCGGTATTCGCGGTAATCCCGAGGATCGGCAAATGATGCATGCCGTCCTGCTCCCGATCCCGGATACGCTGCGCCAATTCGTAGCCGGACAGGTTCGGCATATGGCAATCCGTGATCAGACATCCGTAGCTGGTTTGCTCGAGCGCGGCGAGTGCCTCGACGCCGTCGTTCGCCACGTCGCAGGCAAAACCGAGCAAGGCCAGTTGATGACGAATCAACTCCTGATTGACCGGGTGGTCTTCCGCAACCAGGATGAGCCGTCCGCTGGCAATTGCCCGTTCGCGGTCCGGCGGGACAGCAGCGCCTTCGGCCTTGCGCGGCATGCCGGTGGAATGCGGCGCCATGGATGGCAACCCCGTCATCGCCGCGGCGCACGCCGCACCGAGACCGCGCCACGAGATTGGGTTGATACTGACGCGCACGTTGTTGTCGAGGATGCGATAGCCCGTCGGCTTGGGTTTCTCGGTCAGGCAGATGATCCGCGACCCGGGCCTGGCGTTCGTCGGCAGCGCCGCATCTTCACTCACGAAAATCATATCCACGCCTTCCAGGCCGGCGGAATCGCATAGTTCGGCCACATGCGGCGATACGCGACTCAGTTCTAGTCCAAGGGCCTGGCCGAAATGCATCAGCGCCTGTGCGACCCGCGCGTCGTCCGTCGCCACAACGCCGCGCTTGCCGCGCAAGCCGTTCACTGAGTAGTGCTGCGATGCCACTGGCATGGTGAGGCGCACCGTCATGCCTGTACCGACATCAGGTTCGCTATGCAATTCAAGGGTTCCGTTCATCAGATCGATCAACTTGCGGCATATCGTCAGACCAAGGCCGGTACCGCCGAAGCGGCGGGTAGTAGAGGTCTCCGCCTGCACGAACGGCTCGAACAACTGCGCCTGCAGCTCCGGCGCAATGCCGATGCCAGTGTCCTCGACAGTCATCTCGATCGTCTGAACGTCGCCGGCCTGATCGACGACCGCGACCTGGACGTCGACCTCGCCCTTCGGCGTGAACTTGATGGCGTTGCCGAGAAGGTTGAACAGAATCTGCCGCAATCGCACGCTGTCTCCACGGAGCGTAGCCGCGACTTCGGGCGCGATATCCACGCGTACTTTCAAGCCCTTTTCGTGGGCGCGGCCCGCGAGTAAACCGACCGCGTTGTCGACCAACTCGCGCATGTCGATCGGTTCGGCTTCGATAGTCAGCCGCCCCGCTTCGATCTTCGAATAGTCGAGCAAGTCGTCCAGAATCTGCAGCAATGCCCCCGCCGACTCGTGGATCATGCTCAACATTTCCCCCTGATCCGCATTGAGCGGCGTGCGCTCCAGCACTTCGACGAGGCCGAGCACGCCGTTCATCGGCGTACGGATTTCGTGACTCATCATCGCGACAAAGTCATCTTTTGCACGCGAGGCGGCTTCTGCCACGTCGCGCGCTCGCGCGAGTTCCTCGGACCGCGCGTGCTCGACGCTCGCGTCCACCCAATAGCCGCTCCAGACAACACTGCCATCGCTCTCGCGACGCGGCACCAGCTCCGCGCGCGCCCACTTGATCTCACACTCGACTTCGAAGCGGAACTCCATATTCACCGGCGTTTCGCAACGCGCCGATCGCTCAAGTTCGGCCAGCACGAAAGGCCGGTCCTCTTCGCAGACACGTCTGAAATCGATTTCTTCGCGGTTCATCGACGAGGCAGGGGCGGCACCCAGCAGATGTCGTGTGTCGCCGCCGATATACGGAAACGAATACGCGCCGCCCACGGTGCGTCGCAATTGAAATACGACAGCCGGCAATGAGCGCGTGACGTCGAAAAGGCGCCGCTCGGTTTCGCGCGCGAGCATTTCAGCACGCCGGATATCGGTGATATCGACCATGGTTCCGAGCACACAACTGGCCCTGCCGTCGCTGCTATGACATATCCGTGACCAGAACAGGCCGTGCCGCAGGTCACCTGTGCTGCGTTCAAACTCGAGTTCCGCCTGCGCAGGCTCGCCGCCGTTCAGCATCTTGCGTGTGAGGTCATCCAGAACGTGGCTATTGGCTTTGCCCCATGCCTGGACGTCCACGGCCGTACGTCCGATCACCACTTCGCGGCGCAATCCACACACCTCTTCATACGCACGGTTGATCGCGATGTAGCGCCCATCCAGATCTTTGGCGACGAGCGGATAAGGAACCATCTCCATCATGGTTTCCTGAAAATTCAGCTGTAGCGCCAGTTCGCGTTCGGTCTGCTTACGCAGCCTGACCTCGCGTTGCAGCAGCAGATACGCGCGTAGCGTAACCAGCAACACGAGACCGATACCAATCAGCAAGGGCAAAAGGCGCACGGCGGTAACGCTCCACGTTCCCGACTCCGCCGTGTTGCCGGCCAGCCCCTTCTGCGGGACGCGCTGCTTCTCGACCGTCAATGCGAGGCGCCGCGCAGTGGACGCAGCTTGCGCGTCGAAGCTGCTGGATAGCCAGCGCGCACGGATCGCCGTGTCGTCGGCCGGACTCATGGAAGCGAGCGCACGATCGATCTGGTCGCGTAACGCCGCGCGGTTGCGCGGGACGGCAAAGCGCAAGTCAGCGATTCTGCCGCGTTCCTCGAAAGCGACTTGCAGGCCGCGGAATTCCCCGGTGGCCAGCGCATACTGAACGACCGGAGTAAAGCCGAGATAGGCATCGGCATCGCCTTGTGCGACCGCCTGAAGCGCTGCGTGCGTACTGGCGAAGGTTGCCAGCTGGGCGCGTGGAAAGCGCTCGCGCAACGAACGCTCCAGCGCAAACCCTTTCTCCACCGCGAGGCGCGCGCCGGCAAGCTGGGCGGCACTCGTGTACGACGCATTGCCGTCGCGACGCACCACCACCGATGCCGACGCCCGAAAGTACGGCGCGCTGAAGCTGAAGCAGCGTTCCCGCTCGGGTGTGCGCGCGAGACTCATGACCAGGTCGACATTGCCGGCGCAGGCTGCGGCCAGTAGCTGCGGCATGTCAGGGAACACTTTGGACCCGATCACGACGTTCGGCCCAACGAGCGCGCGGAGATAGTCGGCGCTCAAGCCGGTTGGCTGACCGTCCAGAAGTCCGTCGAAAGGCAACCATCCATTCGCGAGAACGCCGATGGTCAACGTGGCAGGAAAGGCGCCGCCGACTTGCGGATGCGATGAATCAGCGACAGGCTGAGCCGCCGCCGACTGCATCAGCGCGACGACAAAGGCGAACATCACGAGCAGACATTGCGATACACGCCGGACCACATGCCGCACCGCGACACCGCGTTGGCGTCTCATCGCGAGCACCATGAAATTAGACGAGGCGGCGCTCACGCGACTTCGCCCTGCCCGTGAGCGAGCGATGCCGCACGCCGGCCGGACTTGTACCGGAGGAAGGAAAACAGCGCTCCGGCAGCGACGCCGCCCAGCAACGGCGCGGCCCAGAACAGCCAGAGCTGGTCGAGTGCCCAGTCGCCGACGAACAACGCCTGACCAGTGGAGCGAGCGGGATTGATCGAACCGTTGGTAACCGGGATCGACACCATGTACACGATCATCAGAGACGCACCGGCGACCAGCGGTGCGATCGGTCGCAACTTTCGCCGGCAGGTCACCATCAGACTCACCAAGACGAAAGCGCACGACAGTGCAAGCTCGATGACCAGTGCGGAATGAAGTTGATAATCGGCCGGAGAATGTTCGCCGAAACCGTTCGCTGCGAATTCGCTCGCACCCAGTTCGAAGCCGGGGCGGCCGCTCGCCACGTATACGAGCAGCGCTGCGGCTGCGATGGCGCCGAGAATCTGGGCGGCAATGTAGGGCAGCAGATCCCGAACGGGGAAACGGTGCGCGACCGTGAAGCCGATCGTGACTGCTGGATTGAAGTGCGCGCCTGAGATGGCGCCGAATGCATAGCTCGCTGTGACGAGCGCGAGACCGAATGCGAGTGAGACTTCAAGGATGCCGTAACCTTGCTGGACCGCGCCGGTGTTCAATACAATGCTGCCGCAGCCGATGAACACCACCCAGGCCGTCCCGACCCCTTCGACCCATAACCGCTTGCCTAGCCCTACCATTCCGCCTCCCAGTATTTGCGCAAATGGCAGACGGTGCTCTACTCCAGCCGCTAGACATTTGCCTGAATTTTCCAGGCTCGGCATTGCTCAGCATGGCGAAATAACTGCCTTCGTCAGGCGGCGTTGGACGTCGAGCCTCAGCTAATTCATAACTATGAAGCGGCAACTTCACCCAACCAATCAGAAGACTCCTAAAATCCTAAGAATCATCACCGGAGTCGCAGTCTAGTTCTCTGACGCAGCTATCAGGCCAACCCAATCTGCCTCGCATAGTCGATGAGGTCGTTTTCTGTCTCGAGCCCGAGCTTGCGCATCGCGCTTCGCTTCTGCGTGCTGATGGTCTTGCCACTGCGCTGCAGTCGCGCTGCAATTTCGTGGACCGCCAAACCTTGCACATAAAGCTGGAAGACCTCCCACTCACGCGCGCTCAGCACACCCGCGCGCGGCTGTGGCGGCGCATCGCATGCGTCCATCGCAATGCGCGCCTGGTCCGATAGATAAACACGGCCGCCAACCGCTGCCTCGATCGCTTCGATCAACGCCGCGGCGGTATCGCGCTTATCGACGATTCCGGCCACGCCGAGGTGCAACAATCCTGAAAGCATGTGCACATGGCAGATCATCGTCAGCACGACGACGCAAGGGCGCGGCCGCCCCCGCAACAGACGGCGGAGAAACGAGACGGCATTGTTGGCACCGTGGATGCCCGGCATGCCGATATCCGATACGACGACGTCGCACGCATGGACGTCGAGCAATTCGGCCAGCGTTTCGGTATCGGGCGCCTCACCGATTATCTCGATGTGGGGCGCTGCTTGAAGCAGACGCATCACACCAACACGAACGCAATCGTGATCGTCGGCCACGATGACGCGGATTCTTTGTGTCATTTTTTCTTGTCTTATCGACTGGCACTCCCTGCACGCAACGTGCCTCCCCGGGATGTGCCAAGTACATCTTCTGTTCGCCATGCCACCAAACCGGCATGACATCTCGTCGGCTTAGCGCCGGTTCTGCAGACAATCTTCAGAGATCACGCCGTGCTCGACAGCGAAGCGGAACAACTCCGCGTCGCTATGAAGATCGAGCTTGCGCATCGCAGTACATTTCTGAGCGCTGATCGTCTTGACACTGCGACCGAAGCGCGCGGCGATCTCCGTTACGCCAAGGCCGGAGGCGTACTGCCTGAACACCTCCAGTTCGCGGCGCGACAACATTTGACGGACAAAGTCGAGCCGCTGCGCGACTGTTGCATCGGCAATCAGCGATCGCACCGCCGGCCCGAGGTAGCACTCCCGAGCCAGCGCCGTGATGGCTGCCACGTGAATCAGATCGATCCGGTCGCGCTTGCTGATCAGCCCATCGACACCGAGCGCGATAACCTTTCTCAACGCGGCCGCTTCGGTTTCCATCGTGAGTACTACGAGTGCGACTTGGGGATAACGCATCTTGAACTGCCTGACGGCCTCCAATCCGTCGCCGTAGAGACCCCCTGACATGTAAAGGTCCATGAAAACGAGGTCGCATGGAACACGATCAACTTCTTTGAACAGTTCCGTGGCGTCGGCAGCACGACCGACGACTTGCATATCCGGATAGCCCATCATCAGATTCTCGATCGCTAACAGAACCAGTGGATGATCGTCCGCGATGATGGTACGCACAGGTGTACTTGGTTCAACGTTATCGCTCATCGTCTTTTTCTCCCCCGTACCTGAATTCCCTGCCGCTCTCTCCGGAGCAACTGGCCGTGCCGCGATCATTAATCAAATCCTGGCCGATAGACATAAGATCGCTCTTAAATGAGCAATGACCGCACTCTGAAAATTGATTAGATATACGATTTAACTCCATCAAACGCCATGCGCACGAATATAAGCAAAGAGACCGGGATCGTTGGCAACGCCGAGTTTAGCCATTGCTTCGCGTTTCTGACGACTGATAGTGCGACGATGGCATCCGAGCGTCGCGGCGATCTCGGAGATCGATTGGCCACGCACGAACATTCTTATAACTTCTGCCTGTCTGGAGGACAATCGCGATACAGGAGGCAGTTCGCTCGCGTCGTCCCGAGGCAAAGCAAGCGCCTGAATGATGGAGCGGCCGACGTACATGTCACCCTTCCTGCTCGTCTCCATCGCTTGCCAAAGCTCGTCCAACGTTTCCATTTTGCTGAGCACGCTGACTACACCATCTGACACGATGGCGCGCAGAATCGCAGTGTTCGTCAGAGCCGTCATCACAACGATGCGCAACGACGGCCATGAGGATCGGATTCGCCTGACAAGGTCCAACCCATCTTCGACCGTGCCGGATACCTCAGGCATCGTCAGATCGGTAACGAGCACATCGCATAGCGTGCTCTCCAACAGCGTGATCAATGAAGTGGGAGTAGTCGCTTCGCCGACAATGGTGACACCGGCGTGCATTTCCAGCGCGGCCCGGACGCCAAGCAGAACGAATGGATGATCGTCCGCAAGAATGACTCGAAGTTTCGTCATGATTTGTCTCTGCTGTTGTAGGCATACTCAGCAAACGTATAGGGAAATACCGTCCGCTTCATGCGCGCTCTAATGGCCCAGTGGCGTAGGACACCGCACCAAGGGCGGCCATAAAACCACTGCTACAAACCGGAGAAAATCGGAGCACTCTGAAACCCGCTGACAATTTGATAGCCCATTGCGAAACTATCAAAGCAGGAATGCGCAATTATGCAAATCGAATATGCGAGAGTTTTTTCGTCGCTATTTTTTCTTCTGAAAAGCAACATAGCGACGAGAGCGCACCGCCGCTCTCGTCGCATGAAAAATAACGAATTTGACCGGCAACATAACGCCACCGGTCGCTATTACTCCATCACGTGGCATCACAAGCGCGTGCCGCCGTCAGCTTGTTAACGCGAGCCACGCGTGGAAATACCGGCAGCGCGATCAATGCGCACAGACTGGCTACCGCCCACACCATCGGCCACGAACCCACCGACAACAACACCGGAATCGCGAGCGGCGTCAGGAACAGCGTGAGAAAGATACAGGTATTGCCGATCGCGAGTGCGGTGCCAGCGCGACTCGTCCCCGCGAGGGTCGCCAGTTCCGTGAAGGCAACGCCGTGCCATGCGGACGCGCTTATGCCGCCCAGCACGATCATCAGTGCGACCACAGCCGTCATCGCCGTATGGTGCATGCCGGCCAGACCCGTCACCAGGGCGAGCGATGCAAACAGCACCGCGGTCAGCACGCTGCAGGCGCGCATGTAAGCGCGTCGATTGCCGCGCCGGTCGGTCCACGCACCGCTCCAGACCCGCGCAATCGCAGCGCCCGTTTGGACGGCCGCCATCGTCAAACTGATCGCCAGCACACCGGCGCGGCCGAAGTCATGAAGGAAGACGGTCCCGAATGTCACGATGGCAATCTGCGGCACACACAACGTGCCGGCGCCGAGCGCCACACGCCAGATGCCGACGTCGCGTAACGGAGAAACCTTCGCCGGCGCCGCACCTGCACCGGCAACCGCAGCGTTGCGAGCCATACTCACACCGTTCCCTTCAACGTGCGAAGGCTCGTGCAGCCACCACCATGCAAACGCCGCAGTAATCGCACACGCAAGGGCCAGCACGGAGTACGCACTGGCGAAGCCGAACTTCGAGGCGAGCGCCGGCAAGATCAGCGCACCCAGGCCTCCGCCGGCCGGCACCGCGGTCTGCCGAATGCTCATCGCGAGGCCGCGCTCACCTTCGCGAAACCAGGCCATCACCGCACGGCCACTCGACCCGTTGACGCTGCCGCCGAGCAGGCCGACAAGCAGCAGGCCGAGCGCGAGCGTCGCCACGCCCGGCACATGCGCGCCGGACGGCACCACGAACAATGCCATCCCGGCTAGCGCCGCGGCAGTCGAAAGAAGTCCAAGCAACAGCACGCGGCGATCGCCCCAACGGTCGGTCAACAAACCCCACGGCAACTCGCTGACCGCAATGCCCAAACCGAGCATGCCGAGCACCAGTCCGAGCCCGTCATTGCCGAGGTGATAACCCGAACGCAAAAACACGGCCGTAGTCGGGATCCCTGAAAAAGCAGCCGAGAAACTCGCGTTCGCCGCAAAGCCCACTCCCAGCACTTTCCACCGATGGCTCGCCGTACGCGCGCCTGGTACCCGCACGGCGGCAATCGAATCGTTTCCCATGACAGCCTCTGCAATGAATGAATTGGAGGTATCCTACGGCTGGGCAAACCATCGGAAAAGCCGGAAAATCAGATGACTTCCATCGGATATACCGAATCATGAGTCAACGCGGATTTGACCTGACTCAACTGCGCACCTTCGTCGCCGTCGCCGAATCGGGCAGCGTCTCGGCGGGCGCGGAACGCGTGTTCCTGTCGCAGTCGTCGGTGAGCGAGCAGTTGAAGAAACTCGAGGAACGCGCCGGCCAGCCGCTCTTCGTGCGCAGCAAGCAGGGTGTGACCGCCACGCCGGCCGGCAGCCGCCTGCTCGATCACGCGCGCCGCATCATCGCCATGAGCGAGGCAGCTTTCGAAGACCTGCAAGGCCGCTCGCTCGACGGCGAACTGCGCATCGCCATCACGGACTATTACCGTCCGCTCGACATCGCGCGCATTCTCAAGACGTTTTCGGAACAGCATCCGCGCTTGAAACTGCACGTCACCGTGCAGCCGAGCGCCGTGATCGATAGCAGTGCCGGCGACGATGCGTCGTACGACATCGGCCTCTCGTTGCGGCTCGTCACCGGGAGCACACGCTCCACCAACCGGCGCGGTGGTGCACAAAGCACCGTTGTTCGGCGCGAGAAACTGCTATGGGTCTGCGCGGCCGATGCCAGTCCGCGGCCGGCCACGCCTTATTCGTTGGTATTGCTTCCGTCGAGCTGTCAGTTGCAGCGCTTTGTCGTGAAACTCCTCGATGAGCACAAGGTGCCGTATCTGGTATCGCATTCGGCCTCCGGGGTGGCTGGCTTGCAACTGGCGTTGAAGGCCGGGCTGGGCATTTCCTGCCTGAACGAATCGTCGATCGGCGGAGGCCTGGTGGCTTGTCCACCGAGCGTCGGGTTGCCCGCATTGCCCGCTGTCGAGTTTCATCTGTTGCCGGGGCGAATCGGCGAAAGCGAACGCGTCAGTAATGCACGCACGGCGTTGATGCATCTCTTCAGTTGACGCGCTCCGCGTCGATGCACGCACTGCGACTCAAGGAACACGACAGAAACGCAGTGCATCAATTGCATTCGGCGATGCAGTCCGCACTCGAACCAAGCAAAGAATAAATATTGAAGGCGCTCTAATCGACGCCTATGCTGATCAAATACATCACCGATTGGTCCAGCAAATTTTATTGACGCACCGGATAAATTCCTGCAACCTGCTACACGTCTGCGAGACGCATCAAGCGTTATTACTGCAGCCCGAAAGCCGCCACCCATTGGCGCACTCAGGCAGATCGTTGCTTCATAAAGAAGTTGCATTGCCGCATCGCTTCAATACTGTGCCTCCTTAATAAGTCCGTTTCGATTTGCTGTTCATGCAGTCGTGATGAAAAAGAATTGGCAGGCTTGTCATGCATCGTTCATCGATTTCGATGAGTGAATTCACGAGCGAATGCATGAGAAATAAATAGCGAAAATAACCGTTCCCCGACGAGGCCTGGCGTGCATCGTAGATCTATCGGATTTTCGATTCTGGTGGTGCTTTACGTCATGTGGCGTGGTGCGGCGTTCGCAGCCACAGACGCGTCAGCCGCGATGCCCTCGGCCATGGACGAGCGCGTGCGCGCCTGCACCTCGTGTCATGGCGTGCAAGGCCAGGGCCTGAACAACGATTACTTCCCGCGTATCGCCGGCAAACCGGCCGACTATCTGTTCAATCAGCTGAGCGCGTTTCGTGACGGCGGTCGCACTTATCCGCCAATGGGTTATCTGCTCGCCTTCCTGCCCGACGACTATCTGCGCAAGATCAGCCAGTACTTCGCGGACCTGCAACCGCCCTATCCGAATGCCGATCACACCGACGTGGCACCGGCCGTGCTCGCAGCCGGACAACGACTCGTCACCCAAGGCGACCCGGCACGCAAGATCCCGGCGTGCATCGCGTGTCATGGAGCACGCATGACGGGCACGCAGCCTGGCATCCCGGGCCTGCTCGGCCTGCATGCGAGCTACATCGCCGGGCAGATGGGTACGTGGCGCTCGGGCACACGTCACGCGCTTGCGCCGGACTGCATGCATTCGATCGCCGTCAAGCTGACCGACAAGGACATCACCGCGGTATCGAGTTGGCTCGCGCGCCAGCCGCGCCCTGCCGATCCACGGCCCGCGCCGGCGTCCGCTGAGCGGTTGCCGCTTGCATGCGGGAGCCAACCGCAATGAAGACGACCTTCCGCTCGATCCACGCTGTTGCGCATGCCATGATGAAGCGCCGTCGTACTGCTGTATTCAGCTTGCTGATTGCCGGCTTGTTCGTCGCCGGTGGCGCCGCGCTTTTCAGCGCACCGCGAGCGCTGTTGATCGCTGAAGCGAGCGCGGCTGAAGCGGTGCCTGCCGCCACAACCGCAACTACCGCAACGGCCACTGGCGACAAAGCCGACACCCGTCCCGACATCGTCAAACGCGGCGAGTATCTGGCGCGTGCCGGCGACTGCGTCGCCTGCCATACCGCGCCGCGTGGCAAACTTTTCGCAGGCGGCCTCGCCATGGATACGCCGTTCGGTACGCTGTATTCGCCGAACATCACACCGGACGCGCAGTACGGCATCGGCACATGGAGCGAGGACGCGTTCTTCAAGATGATGCGCACCGGCCGCACGCCGGACGGCACCCTGCTCTACCCTGCGATGCCGATCGCCCAGTACACCAAGGTCACACGTGAAGACTCGAACGCGATCTTCGCGTACCTGAAATCCGTGGCGCCAGTACGCGAGCCGAATCACAAGCACACGCTGCGCTTCCCGTTCAACCAGCGCAAGCTGCTATATGGCTGGCGCACGTTGTATTTCCGTGAAGGCGAATTCCAGCCGGACCCGACCAAATCGGTCGAATGGAATCGCGGCGCGTATCTCGTCGATGGGCTCGGGCACTGCACGATGTGCCACACCAAGATCAACATGCTCGGCGGCTCGTCGCAAAGCGAGCAGTTCGCGGGCGGTCTGATTCCGGTGCAGAACTGGTACGCGCCCTCGCTCACATCCGACAAAGACGGCGGTCTCGGCGACTGGAGCATCAAGGACATCGTCGATCTGCTGCAAGCGGGAATTTCCGATCGCGGCGCTGTGTACGGACCGATGGCCGAAGTCACCTATCACAGCCTTCAGTACATGACGGAAGATGACGTCAAGGCGATGGCCGTCTATCTCAAGACCTTACCGGACAATCGCGGCCGCAAGTCGGGCCCGTCCGCACCGACCAATACCAACGTGTTTGCGCTCGGCGAAAAGATCTACGCCGACAAATGCGCCCTGTGTCACGGCGCGAACGGCGAGGGTCAGTTGCAGCACTATCCACCGCTCGCACGTAACCAGTCGATCGAAATGGACTCCGCGGTGAACCCGATCCGCATCGTGCTCAACGGCGGTTTTCCGCCCGGCACGGCGCGCAATCCCGAGCCGTACGGCATGCCTCCGTTCGGTCAGGAGTTGAACGACACCGATGCTGCCGCCGTCGTCACGTATATCCGCACTGCGTGGGGCAACCACGGCCAGCCGGTGACGTCGCGCGAGGTCAACGAATTGCGCAAAGCACCGCTGCACTGAACCTGAACTGCTGCACCGGAGAATCTCCAGATGGAAGCGAACGATACCCGCAGCGCGGCCCCACCTACGGATGAAGAAGTGGAACGTGTCGTCGCGGCCGGCCCGCATGGCGCGATCGCCGTGGCCGGCGTCGCCACGCTGATCGTCATGGCGATCTGGTTCGGCTTCTACTTTCTTGTCTTCCTGCCGCGCGGCGTCATCCACTGACTATGTCGACTGATTCCAATCACCAACCGGGCAGCGGTCACGAAGTCGCTTTACGCGCAGAGCGCCGCTGGGCGATTTTCGCCACGGCGCTGATCGTGCTGATGCTCGTCGTCATTGTGTACTCGGGGCTGCATTGGGCGATGATGCCGCCGTCGCGAGTCGAGACGATCGATCCTTCGCGCCTGCAACTGTCGGGCGAATTCGTCGAAGACAACCTCGGCAGCGCCGTCGAGCCGGATGGCTCGGTAGTCGTGCGTTTTGTCGCGCAGCAGTATTCGTTCACGCCTCAATGCCTGCTGGTGCCTGCCGACACGCCGATCACAATACGCACCACCAGCGCCGATGTCGTGCACGGGCTGCTCGTCACCGACACCAACATCAACACGATGGTCGTGCCCGGCTATGTTGCTACGCTGAATACGCGCTTTGACAAACCCGCCGATCACACCATGCCGTGTCACGAGTTCTGCGGCTTCGGCCACCAGACCATGTGGGCGCACGTCAAGGTCATCGACAAAGCCACGTTCTTCGAGCAAGCCCGACAATCACGGAGGCTCAGCTGTGTTTCACGCTAAGCGACTCGTTCTCGCGCATTTCTGGCTGGCCTTCATCGCGTTTCTGATCGCACTGCTGCTCGGCGCGTGGCAGATGCTGGTACGCAGCCCGCTGCTGCCGTGGGTCGGCGACCCCGAGCTCTACTATCGATCGGTGACCGCGCATGGCTCGGTGATGGCTTACGTGCTGCCCACGTTGGTGTCGATGGGCTTCGGTTACGCGATCGTCGAACTCGCGCTCGCGCAGCGGCTTGTCGGTTTGAAATGGGCCTGGGCCGCATTCATCATGCTGGCAGTTGGCGCGGTGATGGCGATGGTGCCGGTCGCGCTAGGCAAGGCATCAGTGCTCTACACCTTCTATCCGCCGATGATCGGCAGTCCGTTCTACTACCTCGGCGTGGTGCTGGTGGTGGTCGGTTCTTGGATCTGGGTCGCGCTGATGCACGTGAATCTGCGCATCTGGAAGCGTGCAAATCCCGGCAAGCCGATACCGCTCGCGATGTTCGCCAACGTCGCAGGCGCGTATCTGTGGGCCTGGACCGCAATCGGTGCGGCGCTCGAAATCCTGTTCCAGATCTTGCCCGTCGCTTTCGGTCTCACCGACACGATCGATGCCGGCCTCTCGCGCATCCTGTTCTCGTGGACACTGCATGCAATCGTCTACTTCTGGCTGATCCCGGCTTACATCGCCTACTACACGCTGGTGCCGCGTGCGATCGGCGGACGGCTCTATAGCGATTCGATGGCGCGCGTGTCGTTCATTCTGTTCCTCGTGTTCGCGATGCCGATCGGCATTCACCACCTGTTCGCCGATCCGCAAGTCGGTTCGGGCTTCAAGTTCCTGCATGCGGTGTTCACCGGCATGGTGTCGGTGCCGACGTTGCTGACGGTGTTCACCATCTGCGCTTCGGTGGAAATCGCCGGCAGACTGCGCGGCGGCAAAGGCGCATTCGGCTGGCTGACCGCATTGCCGTGGCAAAACCCGATGATGCTGGTGATCGCGTTTTCGTTCGTGATGCTGGGGCTCGGCGGTGCGGGCGGCCTGATCAACATGAGCTATCAGTTGAACTCGACCGTGCACAACACGCAGTGGGTGACTGGACACTTCCATCTGATTTTCGGCGGGGCGATCGTCATCATGTACTTCGCGATCGCGTACGAACTGTGGCCGCAACTGACCGGCCGTGCGATTACGTCGGTGAAGCTGGTGCGTACGCAACTGTGGCTGTGGTTCATCGGCATGATGGTGGTGACGCTGCCGTGGCATTACGTCGGTCTGCTCGGTGCGCCACGCCGCATGGCCTACTATGACTACAACATGCCGGGGATGGAATCACAGGCGTTCTGGGTAGGGATGTCGGCGGTGGGCGGACTGATCCTGGTGGTGTCCGGCGTGCTGTTCATCTACATCCTCGCGAAGTCGCAATTCGGACCGGAGGTACAGCAACAGAGTTTCCGCTTCGCGAGCGCGGTTCAGCCGGTCGAGCACGTGCCCGCCGCGCTCAATAGTTTCGGCTTGTGGGTGGCGTTGATGATCGGGCTGACGGTCGTCAACTACAGTGTGCCGATCGTTCAGTTGCTCAAATTGCCGCAGACGTCGGTGCCGGCAGTTGTCGTTGGAGCGCAGCGATGAGTCAGGAACGCGTCTTCAGCTTGCGCAATCCGTGGTTCACGGTGAGCCTGGGCGGCACGATTGCGATTGCCGTGGTCGCGATACTGATCGGCTTCGTCTGGTTGCCATCGGCGAATAGCGGATTCAGCGAGCGCGGCATATGGGCGACGATTTGCAGCGCCGCGGGTGCGCCGTCGAGCTGGTACGGCGGCGCCAATATTGCCGGCCCGGCGCCGAGCGAGGTGGTGGTCTTGCCGCCATTGCGATGGGTGCGCGCAGATGCGAATTCGATTGGCCGCGGCGCGACGATTGCGACGCAGAATTGCTCGATGTGTCATGGCGTGCTGGGCACCGTGCAGGTGACGGCGCCTGCATTGGCCGGGCAGTATGCTGACGTGGTCTACAAAGAGTTGCGCGACTATCAGAACGGTGTGCGGCAAAACGCGGTGATGCAGCCGATTATCGCGGCTCGCAGTGATCAGGATCTGCATGATCTGGCGGCTTACTATGCTTCGCTTTCTCGCGCGCCGGCGGCCGAGGTTTTGCCTACAGGCGTTGGACCGGATGCGAATGCTGTGAAGCTTGCGATGCAGGGCGATCCGCAGCGGAATATTGCGCCTTGTGCGGCCTGTCATGGACAGTTGGATCGTAAAGGGGCGGCGCCCTGGCTTGGGGGACAGTCGTCCATTTATCTCGCTGCGCAGATGCGAGCGTTTGCCTCCGGCGCGCGGCATAACGATATTAACGAGCAGATGCGGAATGTGGCTCGGCAGATGACTTCGGCGGAGATTGATAGCGTCGCTAAGTATTACGCGGCTATGCAGTAATCGTTCGAGTCAGTTTTAGCCTTTGCGACGCTCGATGCGGTGCGCAAGGTCTGCGTGGTCGGGAGATTTGTCGCAACGCATCGCAACATCGTTGATGACCTGAAATGACGTGTTACATGGCCCGCACTCAGCGGGCCTTTTTTGTTCAACGTCTTACACGCTTTCGGATACCCCTGACGCACGCTTCAGATGCGTCCAATATCGATCCGCGGCAGAAAATGCCAGGCTCTACAGATAAGTTTCTTTATACCCTGTAGGAGACTGGCACATGGGAAATAGCGTCGCCGACAAGACAATTTATCTGTTCGCCACAATCGGTGCACTGACAAGATATTGCCGTTATTGGGGTGAAGACGCGCTCGCAAGATGGGAACACCGCGCATGATGCGCCTTGTTCTCTGTGTGGGTGATCAACCCGAAACAGGCGGCTATATCGATCCCATGATGATCGACGTGCCGAATTCGATCATGGGTCATCCCATCGCATTTATCGGCGGCGCAGCGTTTTGCAATGCGTGCCGCAGTGTTGGCGTGATCGCCAAAGCAGGTGGTCCGAGGCGAGGAAAACACTGCGGCACTGAGATCGCACTCGATGGTGACGTTCTGCTTTGCAAGTGCCCCACGTCACCGCGCATGGTGGCGGCCATGCAAAACATTTCACGACACGACGATATGGCCGAGTCCATGGGCACGGTGATTTCGAGCTGGACCGTGAACGGCGGGGTTTCGTCTGTTGCCATGGGTGTTTACGACGAACAGATCGAAGCGAAGCAAGGCAGGGTGCTCGAAGGTTATCCCTACTTCATTGAAACCGAAGATGGGCGCGTTCTTCGTGGACAGGTCGATTCCCGCCGTCTCATACCGCGTGTCTATACCGAAACGTCTGGCAAGTACACCGTGTTTTGGGGCGACGAAGCCCTTGCGAAACAACAAGGAAACTGACAATGCCAAACAAGCCGACCGTGGTCAGAACCAACTCGACACCCGGCTCTATCAAGGTAGTGGAACTGAAGGTGCTGACCTTTCAGGAACTGTGGGATAACTATCCATCTGGTGACCCATACGATGATCCGACGGGACAATACAAAAACCAGTGTGCGATTCGCATGAGCATCGCATTCCATCGTGTCGGTATCGCGATGCTATCTTTCTCCCAAAAGCTGGTGAAGCCAGCTCCACGCAGGAAAGACGTTGGTCGTCTCTTGCTTGACGGCAAACCGACGGCAACCCGCGCCTATGAGCTGGCCGAATGGTTGCAATTGCGACCAATCGCGGGGCTCCAGCAAGCCGAAAACGTCACCGGTCCAGATTGGGTAAGTAAGGTCGAAAGGCGTACCGGCATCTTGTTCTTTTACGGATACTGGAAGCAGGACGGCGATTCGACGGATGATCTCAGTGGTGGACACATCGACCTGTGGAACGGTGAGAAACTGACAGGATTCGGTACAGGCCTTCGTGTCCATTGGAATATTGTGATTTCCGGCATCTGGTCGGATTTTCGAAAATCCAAGACCATTCTGTTTTTCCCGATTCGGTGAACGTCATGAGAGTGTTAGCGGGATTCTTTGTGGGAATGATCTCTTCCAGCCTCGTTTGTTGGGGAGGGCTTGTTTTTTGGGGAACAGTCGTTTTGCACGGTCAAGGCAGTCTGTTCGACACCAATCCGACAATCGCTAACGCTTTCTTTATATGCTGGGGAGCTTTATCCATGCTTTGCGGGATAGCGGGCGCGCTGTATAGCGAGAAGGCTCACAGACGGTGGCATGGCTAGGCTGGGCGTCAAAGAAAAAGGCGCGAATTTCATCGCGCCTTTTCTACTACTGCGGCGTATTGGCCGCTAGTGATCTTCAGTGTGCAACGGCAGAAACCTGTGCCCCCGCTTCTGCTCGCGACGCGACCTTTGTGCGCACCGGCTTGGGCCGCGCGGTATCCGCGGGTTTCGCGCTCAGCCTGTCATCTGATTTCTTCCGCACCGCCTCGGACAGAAGACTCGCGGCACGTTTGGCGGTGATGCGGCTATGAGGCACGTCCTTCGCATCAAGCGCGATCACCTGGTACAGTTCACGGTCGCATTCAATCTCGCGCTCGTACCCCTCGCCAGTTTCGACAAGCAGTTCCAGCAACGCCTGTTGGCTTTGCCGTTCCTCTCTTGTCATGCAGGGAGTCCTACGTATTGAGGCCGCAAGCGTAACCAGTCGCTTAAGTTGATCCAACTGCCGGTTGCATAAATCGAAAGCTGAGAGCGCGAGTTTCTCGTATTGGAGCGCATCAACGGGCGCGCGTGAGGGTGCTTGAGAGTTCTTGGTAGATTTGCTCATGGTGCGATTTCCGGTTCGTTCCTGAATCGCCCGACACTCGCTGAAAGATGGGGTGAGCGGGCACGTGGCGAGGTTGACAGACCGGGCGAAATACGAAACCGGCGAGCCTCTCGGCTCCCTCACCACGACCCGCCCATTGAACGCGGCGCGCGTAGGTGAGCACTACCCACTTTCGCGGGCAGTGCCGTACTTCGCTGCGGGCTGTCAAACCCGCGCCGTTTTGTCTAACGGCAGGAACAATCTAACGCACCTATTTTTTAAGACGATCAACCAAACAGGCTAAACGCGCGAATTATAACTAATCTTTACATTTGACCTGGCGCGTACCCTGTACTGATTTTCATCCGGCGCACGCAAGCGCTCGATCACCCTTCGGCACGCTACGCGGTCTGCCCTATCAAGCCGCTACAAACTCACCTGCGTTAACCTTCCGCGGCGCAGCCGCAGCCCCACCTCGCCGACCAGCAAGAGAAGAATCCCCGCTCCCCGTCTGAAACACAGCCACCGCCGAAGTCAACCTGCGAGCCTGATCCTCCAGCGAGCTAGCAGCCGCAGCAGCCTGCTCAACCAGCGCGGCATTCTGCTGCGTCACCTCATCCATCTGCGCAACAGCCAGATTCACCTGATCGATCCCGGTGCTCTGCTCAAGCGCAGCCGCCGCGATCTCACCCATGATCGAACTCACACGCGAAATCGAATTGACGATCTCGGTCATCGTCGACCCCGAGCGCTCGACCAACTGCGACCCTGCCTGCACGCGAGCCGTCGATGCATCGATCAACCCCTTGATCTCCTTCGCCGCCGCGGCGCTTCGCTGTGCCAACGACCGCACTTCGCTCGCCACCACCGCAAACCCACGGCCCTGCTCACCCGCGCGCGCCGCCTCGACCGCCGCATTCAACGCCAGAATATTGGTCTGGAAAGCAATCCCTTCGATCACGCCGACAATATCGGCAATCCGCCGCGAGTCGTCGACGATGCCATGCATCGTGCCCACCACCTGCTCCGTCAGATCGCCACCCTGTGCAGCGAGACTCGACGCACCCTGCGCCAGCGAGCTCGCCTGCTTCGCGTTGTCCGCGGTCTGTTTGACCGTCGAGGTCAGCTCTTCGATGCTCGCCGCCGTTTCTTCGAGCGATGCGGCCTGCTCTTCGGTACGCTGCGACAGGTCGGTATTGCCCGCGGCAATCTCGCTCACGCCCGTATCGATCGATTCCGTGCCGTGACGCACGGCATTCACCGTCTCGATCAGCGAGTCCTGCATCTTGCGCAACGCCGCGGCGAGACGGCCCATTTCGTTATTGCTCGTCACGTCGATCTGGCTGGTCAGATCGCCATTGGCAATTCGCTGGAACTGCGCGATGGTCGCGTCGACCGGGCTAACAATCGCCCGCACCATCACCGCCCGCCCGATCAATGCACCCAGCAGCGACAACCCCATGCCGACCGCCACCGCAATGCAGATTGCGTAGAACAGGTCCTGTGCGTCCTGATAACGCTGCGCACCGTGATCGATTTGCAATTGCTCGAGCGTGAGCATCGCCTTCTCGTACGCGCTATAGAGCGACGGCAGCTTGTGCGCCTGCAACTGCTCGAATGCGTTTTTGTCACCCGCCTTGAGCGCGGCCAGCGCCGGCTCGACACCGTCGTGCAGGAAGGTATCGCGCTTGTCCTGCATGTCCTTGATCAGGCGCTGTTCGTCGGCATCCGTGCTCGCGCGGCTCACATAATGGGCAAGGCGATCATTCGATGCTTTCTGATACTGATCAAAGCGCTTGAGCACCGCGTTCGCGCCGTCCTGATCGTTCAGATCGACCAACGATGCGTATGTCGCCAGCGCCAGACGCAGGCGCAGCAGTTGTCCAGCGCTGCCTTCGAGGTCCGCGACTGCGGGCGTGTCTACGGTGTACATCTGCTGCAGCGACGCGTTGCTCGAACGCAACGACAGCAGTCCGGCGGCGGCGCCGAACAGCAGCACCAGGCCGAAGAACACGATCATCAGGGTAAGGCAGGTTCGAATCGACAAATTTTTCAACATCGGGCTGGTCTCCATTGGGCTGCCTGACCGAATGTTCAGAAAACTCCCCTCGGCCACGCGTGCTGCGCCCAAGCCCATCCGGCCAGGTCCGCAACCTTTGATCAAAATTTAAGCGAATGCCACATAGATGGTCTACGGCGGGATTACAAAAAACTTTATGGTTGATGGCGCATACAGTTGCGATACATCAACATACGAGCGGAAGTCGGCCGCTGTTTGGGCAGGGGCATTTGCGGGACTACCCGGGTGGCCGGCAGGCGGTGGTTGGTAGAAAGTGACGAGGCACGCGTCTCCGGAGCATTTCTATGTCAGAAATAGGCTCGGCCCTGCTGGTTTTCGCTTTATTGCTTGTCGGAACCGGCCTAGGCGTCTGGGTGCGACCGTTGCTGCCAGAAGAGCACAAGGCTCACGAAACCGTGCAACTCATCCAGCTGGTTATCGGCATGCTGGTGACGTTTGCCGCTTTAGTGCTCGGGTTGATGACGGCGTCCGCGAAATCCAGTTTCGATACCGAATCGAATGATTTGCGCACCTATGCGGCCGACCTGATCGAGTTCGACACCACCTTGCGGGAATACGGCAGCGATACCGATGAGGCCCGCAACCTGCTGCGGGTGTACACCGCAGCGGCGATTGCATCGACATGGCCGGGCGAGACGGCTCCATCCGGTGACTATCCGAGGAACATCGGCACACAGGACAACTCGCAGAAGCTGGAGAACGTGAGGCTCGGCGACATGCTGACCGCGGTGGGAAGGCAGTTGCGGCAACTGCGAGCGCACGACCCGTTGCAACAGCGCGCGCTCAATGATGCCTTGACGCAATATCGGCGAACGGTGGATGCCCGCTGGAAAATCATCGAGGAAGCGCACAGCTCGATTTCTATGCCTTTTTTGATGACACTGACGTTCTGGTTGTGCGTGATTTTTCTCAGCTTCGGATTGATCGCGCCGCGCAATGCGTTGGCTTTGGTCACGATCTCGCTTGGGGCAGTTTCTATTGCTTCCGCTATCTACGTGATCGTCGATCTGGATACGCCGTTTTCCGGGCCGATTGTCGTTTCCAGTTCGCCGATGAGAGATGCGTTGGAGCATCTCAGGCGGTGATTTCTTTGAGTTTGGCGGCGGCGTTTCCCGACTGAGTGCGCGGAGCACGCACTTCTTTCCGTCTCATTGATGCTGATGCGCAAATAAAAAAACCCCGCCTCTCGAGCGGGGTCTTTTGCATCGGTCAACTCGCGTGCGGGTCGATCAAAACGGAATATCGTCATCCATCTCATCAAACCCACCGCCAGCCGGCGCGCTCGGACGGCTTGAACCACCGCCGCCACCACCGCTGCCGCCACGCGAAGCGCCACCACCCGAAACCGCGCGACCACCGCCACCGCCGCTACGCTCCGACGGCTCACCGCGGCTATAACCGCCTTCATCGCCACCACCACCGCCCGACGAGCCACCACGGCCACCCAGCATTTGCATCTGCTCGGCGACGATTTCGGTCGAGTAACGGTCGGTGCCGTCCTGAGCCTGCCACTTGCGGGTGCGGATGCGCCCTTCCAGGTACACCGACGAACCCTTCTTCAGATATTCGTTCACGATTTCAGCGAGCCGGCCGAAGAACACCACACGGTGCCATTCGGTTGCTTCCTTCATTTCGCCGGACGTCTTGTCCTTGTACCGATCCGTTGTCGCAAGGCGGATGTTCGCCAGTGCGTCGCCGCTCGGAAGATAACGGACTTCCGGATCGGCTCCGAGATTGCCGACGAGAATGACCTTGTTCACGGATGCCATGAGTTTCTCCTGTTGATTCTGTTACGGGCGGCGCGGCAACACACGATTCACGTCTCAAGCCAGCGGGCCAGAGACCGGAACTGCGCCTCAGCCCGCCGCCTGGTGAGTTCTGAGTAAGCCTTTTTACGCCTTGCGCGGCGGCTGTTTCATATTTGCCGCGATTATAAGCCAGCAAAAGACGAGCCCCGAGCAAGTGAAAAACACAGCGCTCTGACCATCCACTTTCAGCAGCCAGCCGCCGACCACCCCGCCCAGCGCAAGACCAATCGACTGCGTGGTGTTGTACACGCCGGCCGCCGCCCCCTTGCGGGTTCCCGGGGCCAGTTTCGACACCAGCGAAGGCTGCGACGCCTCAAGAATATTGAAGCCCAAAAAGTAAACAAAGAGGATCGCCGCCACAGTCAGAATCGTATGCGGTGCGACGCCCAACAACAACTGTCCGATCAGGATAAGACCGATTGCGGAAAGGAGCACGATTTTCATTTTTCCGCGCTTTTCCGCGGCGATGATCGCCGGGACCATCATCACGAAAGAGAGGCCCATCACCGGCAAATACACCTTCCAGTGCGACGCGACCGGCAGGCCGCCCGCTTCGAGAATGCGCGGCACGACGAGGAACAACGCGGTTTGCGTGGCGTGCAGCACGAGCACGCCAAAATTCAGACGCAGCAACTCGACGTTATGCAGCACCTCGGCGAACGGCGCGCGCACGTGCACGGGCTTGGGCGCATCCGGCACGACCCACAGCACGAGACCAATCGCCAGAATCGAGAAAATGCCGACCAGCGTGAACAGGCCGCTCATGCCGACCCACTGGAACACGATCGGCGCACCGACAATCGCCACCGCGAACGAAACGCCAATACTGCCGCCAACCATTGCCATCGCCTTGGTGCGATGCTCTTCGGAGGTCAGGTCGGCGATAAACGCGATCACTGCGGACGACACCGCGCCCATGCCCTGAATCACCCGCCCGACAATGATCCACGTCATGTCGTGCGCGCCCGCCGCGACGAAGCTGCCAAGCGCGAAAATCAGGAGACCGGTCGCAATGACCGGTTTGCGGCCGACTTTGTCGGAGATCCAGCCATAGAAGATGTACAGCATCGACTGCGTCACGCCGTACGCACCCAGCGCGATCCCCACCAGCAGCACGTTGTCGCCGCCGGGGATGGTCTTCGCGTAGATCGAGAACACCGGCATGATCATGAAGAGACCGAGCATGCGCAGCGCGAAGATGGCGGCGAGCGACACGGTCGCGCGCATTTCAGGCGCGCTCATGCGTGAGGATGTAGCGGACGGATTGGACATCGGGAACGTTCTTTGAATGAGCGGGGCGGCAAACATACGGCGCGGCATTCGGGCCGGCGGCCTTGCCAGACGCTCGTCCGGCGCCTCGCGGCGCCTTGTACTCGCGAAAAATGGCCCCAGTTAGGCCTCTTTCCCGCGGCGCTGGACCGCAGCCTTACAGCTTGCCTTGCACCTTCTTCGGGCTGTCAGGAAGCCGTAACGGCGGTCTTGAAAAGTCGTTATAGTAGCAGGTTTAGCCTCCTCCTCTTTCCGCCAGGTCACGGGCCAAGTCTTGGAATAACGCGTGGAACAAATCCGTATCCGTGGGGCTCGCACCCACAACCTGAAGAACGTTAATCTCGACCTCCCACGTCACAAGCTCGTCGTGATTACGGGCCTATCCGGCTCGGGTAAATCGTCGCTCGCGTTCGATACGCTCTATGCGGAAGGACAGCGCCGCTACGTCGAAAGTCTCTCCGCTTACGCCCGCCAGTTCCTGCAATTGATGGAAAAGCCGGACGTCGACCTGATCGAAGGCCTCTCGCCGGCGATTTCGATCGAACAGAAGGCAACCTCGCACAATCCGCGTTCCACGGTCGGCACCGTCACCGAAATTCACGACTATCTGCGGCTATTGTTCGCCCGGGTCGGCACGCCGTACTGTCCGGACCACGAAATTCCGCTGGAAGCGCAAAGCGTCTCGCAGATGGTCGACGCGGCGCTCGCGCTGCCGGAAGAAACCAAGCTGATGATCCTCGCGCCGGTGGTGGCGAACCGCAAAGGCGAACACGTCGAGCTTTTCGAAGAGATGCAGGCGCAGGGCTTCATCCGTTTTCGCGTGCGTTCGGGCGGCGGCACGGCCAACGAAGGCGTCGCGAAGATCTATGAAGTCGACTCGCTGCCCAAGCTCAAGAAAAACGACAAGCACACGATCGACGTGGTCGTCGACCGGTTGAAAGTGCGCGGCGATATGAAGCAGCGCCTCGCCGAATCGTTCGAAACGGCACTGCGTCTCGCCGACGGCCGCGCGATCGCACTCGAAATGGATACGGACAAGGAGCATCTGTTCAGCTCGAAGTTCGCCTGCCCGATCTGCTCGTATTCACTGCAGGAACTGGAGCCGCGCCTCTTCTCGTTCAACAACCCGATGGGCGCGTGCCCGGAGTGCGACGGCCTCGGCCAGATCACCTTCTTCGATCCGAAGCGGGTTGTCGCGCATCCGTCGCTGTCGCTGGCAGCGGGCGCGGTGAAGGGCTGGGACCGGCGTAATCAGTTTTACTTCCAGATGCTGCAGAGTCTCGCGGCGTTCTACGAGTTCGACATCGACACGGCCGTCGAAGACCTGCCCGAGAAAGTCCGCAAGATTCTGCTGTTCGGTTCGGGCAAGCAGGAGATTCCGTTCTCATACATCAACGAGCGCGGCCGCACTTCCGTGCGCGAGCATGTGTTCGAAGGGATCATCCCGAACCTGGAGCGGCGTTATCGCGAGACCGATTCGGTTGCGGTACGTGAAGAGCTCGCCAAGTATCAGAACAACCAGCCCTGCCCCGCTTGCGCCGGCACGCGGCTGCGTCGGGAAGCGCGTTTCGTGCGGATCGGCTCGAACAGCGACGCGCGCGGCATCTTCGAAATCAGCGGCTGGCCGTTGCGTGACGCGCTCGGCTATTTCCAGACGCTGCGGCTCGAAGGCTCGAAGCGTGAGATCGCCGACAAGGTCGTCAAGGAAATCGTCGCGCGCCTGATGTTCCTGAATAACGTCGGGCTCGATTACCTGTCGCTGGAACGCAGCGCGGAAACGCTGTCGGGCGGTGAAGCACAGCGGATTCGCCTCGCCTCGCAGATCGGTTCGGGTTTGACGGGCGTGATGTACGTGCTGGACGAGCCGTCGATCGGTCTGCATCAGCGCGACAACGACCGGCTGATTGCGACGCTCAAGCATTTGCGCGACCTGGGCAACTCGGTGATCGTCGTCGAGCACGATGAAGACATGATTCGCATGGCCGACTATGTGGTCGACATGGGTCCGGGCGCGGGCGAACACGGCGGCATGGTGATCGCCGAAGGCACGCCCAAGCAGGTCGAGGCGAACGCGGCATCGATGACCGGGCAATACATGTCCGGCGCCCGCAACATCGAATTCCCGGACGAGCGCAAGGAACCGGACGAGCGCCGTCTGCGCATCGTCGAGGCATACGGCAACAATCTGCAGCACGTCTCGCTCGATCTGCCGGTCGGTTTGCTGACCTGTGTGACCGGCGTATCTGGTTCGGGCAAGTCCACGCTGATCAACGACACGCTGTACCACGCTGTCGCGCATCACCTGTATGGCTCGTCCACCGAGCCGGCGCCGTACGAATCGATCGAAGGTCTGGAGCACTTCGACAAGGTCATCAACGTCGACCAGTCGCCGATCGGCCGCACGCCGCGCTCGAATCCGGCCACTTACACGGGCTTGTTCACGCCGATCCGCGAACTGTTCGCGGGCGTGCCCGCGGCGAAAGAACGCGGCTACGAAGCAGGCCGCTTCTCGTTCAACGTGAAGGGCGGCCGCTGCGAATCCTGCCAGGGCGACGGCGTGCTGAAGGTGGAAATGCACTTTTTGCCGGACGTCTACGTTCCCTGCGACGTCTGTCACGGCAAGCGCTACAACCGCGAAACGCTGGACGTCCAGTACAAAGGCAAGAACATCAGCGAAGTGCTCGACATGACGGTGGAGAATGCCTACGAGTTCTTCAAGCCGGTGCCGGTCGTCGCGCGCAAGCTGAAAACCTTGCTGGACGTGGGTCTCGGCTATATCCGGCTGGGCCAGTCGGCTACTACCCTGTCGGGCGGCGAGGCACAGCGCGTCAAACTTTCGTTGGAACTGAGCAAGCGCGACACGGGTCGCACGCTATACATCCTGGACGAGCCGACCACCGGTCTGCACTTTCACGACATCGCATTGCTGCTGGAAGTCATTCATCGTTTGCGAGACCAGGGTAATACCGTCGTGATCATCGAGCATAATCTCGATGTAATAAAGACCGCCGACTGGGTCATCGATCTCGGCCCCGAAGGCGGTGCCGGCGGCGGTCAGATCATTGCGCAAGGCACGCCGGAGCAGGTTGCCAAGTCGAAGGCAAGTTTTACCGGTAAGTATCTGGCGCCTCTGCTGAAACGCATTGCCAGTAGAAAGTAACGCTGCACAACACGGGTTGGAGACTGAATAAGCCATGGCCAAGCGGAATCAGGCGAGCGACGACGGGCAAGTGCGGGACCTACGCCCACGCCCGGTCAGGCTGACTAGCGACATGAGCCTGCCGAAGCTGTCGGCGGTCGAAATCGGCAGTTACGTGCTGATGCTGATCGGAATGTGGGCGGTCATCGAACTGAAGCTGCTCGGCGCCTTGCTCGCCGGGCTGCTCGTGTTTCAACTCGTGCACACCATCGCGCCGCGCATCGAACGGCATATGTCGAGTCAGCGCGCGCGCTGGCTCGCGGTGGTAATCCTCTCGGCCGTGATAGTCGGTGCATTGACGGGGCTGACGCTCGGCATCATCGAACATTTCGAGAACGACGTGCCGAGCGTGCAGAAACTGCTCGACCAGGCGATGCAGCTAATCGACCAGGCGCGCGGCCGGATTCCGCAATTCGTCGCCAACTATCTACCGGTCGATACCGACCAGATGAAGGCCAAGGCGGCCGAGCTGATGCAGACTCACGCGAACATGCTGCAGCAAAGTGGCAAGACCGCGGCGCGCGGCTTCACGCACATTCTGATCGGCATGATCATCGGCGCGATCATCGCGGTCGGGGCGCAGAAGCATATGCAACGGCTGCCGCTGTCCACGGCGTTTGTCACGCGCGTGACACGTTTCGCCGACGCCTTCCGCCGCATCGTGTTCGCTCAGGTGAAGATTTCCGCGATCAATGCGGTCTTCACCGGCATCTTCCTGCTGGTGGTCCTGCCGATCTTTCACGACACGCTGCCGCTCTCCAAAACGCTGGTGCTGGTGACGTTTATCGTCGGCTTGCTGCCGGTGATCGGCAATCTGATCTCGAACACGATCATCGTCGCGGTGGCGCTCTCGGTGAGTTTTCCTGCTGCGATCATGTCGTTGGTATTCCTGATCCTGATTCACAAGCTTGAATACTTCCTGAACGCGCGCATCGTTGGTGGTCAGATCGAGGCGCGCGCATGGGAACTGCTGATCGCGATGCTCGTGATGGAAGCCGCGTTCGGCATCCCTGGCGTGGTGGCGGCGCCGATCTTCTATGCGTATATCAAGCGGGAATTGATTTATCTGCGGCTGGTGTGAACGTCGACCAGCCTGCGATGCAGACTTAGTGGACGGGCGAAAAGCGACACTTCGGTGCCGCTTTTTTTACGCCAACAGTCTTCAGGAGACCAGATCCATGCGGCGCCAATCACTTACAGAAAACTTGCGGCGGACCACTTGATTCGCATAAGATGCGAACAATTCCCATTTGCATTCTGACACTGTGACCCGCTGTTTCCCTTCGTTTTCCGTTCCGCCGGCTCACTTATGAGGCGGCAACTCGTCCGCCTGCACCGCTGGTTCGGTGTCGCCATTGCGTTGTTTCTGTTCGTCGCCGGCCTGACCGGCGCGATCATCGCGTGGGATCACGAACTCGATGCGGCGCTGAACCCGTCGTTCTTCAAAGCGCGCACCGCCGGTCCGGCGCTGTCCGGACTCGAACTGGCGCGCCGCGTAGAAGCCGCCGATCTGCGCCTGCAGGTGACGTATCTGCCGCTCGACGCCGAACCCGGCCACACGCTGCAGATGATGGTGCTGCCGCGTACCAACCCCGCGACGAAGCAGCCCTACCCGCTCGACTTCAACCAGATTGCCGTCGACCCCGCCACCGGCGACATTCAGGGCCGGCGCGAATGGGGCGCCGTTTCACTCGCGCGGCTCAATCTGATTCCGTTCATCTACAAGCTGCACTACACGTTGCATTTGCCGTTCACCGGCGGCGTCGATATCGGCACGTGGCTGATGGGCATCGTTGGAATCGTGTGGCTGTTCGATAGCGTGGTCGCCCTATGGCTGTCGTTTCCGAGCCTCAAGGCATGGCGCAAGTCGTTTGCATTCCGCCTCGGACGCGGCGGCTATGCGCTCACTTTCGATCTGCATCGTTCGGGCGGCGTGTGGATCTGGGGCCTGCTGGTGATCGTCGCGCTAACGTCGGTATCGATGAATCTGTCAGGGCCCGTGGTTCGGCCAGTCGTGTCGCTAGTCTCAAAGCTCACGCCGGATCCGATCAACAACCCCGAAATTCTGCGTGCGCCGCAGCCCGGCGATCAGGTACTGAGCCGCGAGCGCATCGTGCAGCTAGCCGAGCAAGCCGGTAAGGCGCAGAACCTGAAGGTGCCGCCAGGCGGCGTCTACTACGCGGAATTCCTGCACGCCTACGGCGTCGGCTTCTACGCAACCGGCAACGATCACGGTGATCTCGGCCTCGGCAATCCGTGGATGTATTGGGACGCGGCCACCGGCAAGCAACTCGGCGCGCAGATTCCTGGCAAGGGCACAGCGGGCGACATCTTCATGCAGGTGCAATTCCCCCTGCACTCGGGACGCATCCTCGGTATCGGTGGACGGATTCTGATTAGCGCGATGGGGATTGCAGTCGCCGTACTGAGCGCAACGGGACTACTGATCTGGCTGAAGAAACTGAATGCGCGCCGCCGTTCCGCACAAAACGCACGGCTCGCGCCGGACGCGCGGAATGCGAGTGGCTCCGCAATGCGCTCTTGATCTGAAGAGGGAGCGCCGACTCATTCGGCGCAAGCTTGCAGCGGGGTGATGCGGCCACGGCTTGACCGCCCCACTGCAAGCACATCAACTACGTTTAACGAAACACCACCGTCTTGCTGCCGTTCAACACGACGCGATGCTCGACGTGCCACTTTACCGCACGCGCAAGCGTCACGCACTCGACGTCGCGGCCGATTGCCGTCAGTTGCTCCGGCGTCATGCTGTGGTCGACGCGCTCCACACCTTGCTCGATGATCGGACCTTCGTCGAGATCTGTCGTTACGTAGTGGGCCGTTGCGCCGATCAGCTTCACACCTCGGTCGAATGCCTGGTAATACGGCTTCGCGCCCTTGAAGCTCGGCAGGAACGAGTGGTGAATATTGATCGCGCGGCCGGCGAGCGATTCGCACAGTTGCGGCGAAAGAATCTGCATGTAGCGCGCGAGCACTACCAGATCCGCTTGATGCTCGTCGATCACTTCAAGCACGCGCGCTTCCTGCGCGGCCTTCGCGTCGGGCGTGCCGCCCATCAGCGGGAAGTGATGGAACGGAATGTCATAGCTGGCCGCGAGCTGATAGAACTCCTTGTGGTTCGAGATGATCGCCGGAATCTCGATACCCAATTGACCGGTGCGATAGCGGAACAGCAGGTCGTTCAGACAATGGCCGATCTTCGACACCATGATGACGACGCGCGGCTTCACCGACGCATCGTGCAATTCCCAGCGCATACCGAACTGCTCAGCGAGCGTGGCGAACGACGTACGCAACACGTCCTGGCCCGGATCGCCGCCGACCTGCTGAAAATGCACGCGCATGAAGAACTCGCCGGTGCGGCTATCGCCGAACTGCGCCGAGTCGAGAATATTGCTGCCACGCTCGAACAGAAAGCCCGAAACCGCGTGGACGATGCCGGGCCGGTCGGCGCACGACAGTTTGAGGATAAAGCTGTGATCGGTCGACATGACCTGGGTGACTCCCTTCTTCAGTGCGTAGTTTGTTCGGTGTGTCTTATTCGATGCAGCGTGCTACAGCGTGATCTGGCTTGTCCGCCGAACCTGCACCCGCGCCTGACTAGCGCTTATGCAAGCACCGGTGGCGCGAACAGCGTCTCGATGCCCGGACACGCGTCTTCGTCGATCCAGCGGCGGCGCAGCAGGCAATCCAGCGTAGCCAGACTCGCATCCACAGTCATCGCGCCTTCTTCAATCCAGCGCGCCACTTCGTCGATGCGCGCGAGCCGGTGTTCACCCACTTCGCCGTCTTGATTGCGCGGCGCGAAATCGGCCGGCAGCGCGAGGTCGTAGATAAAAATCTGTTCGGCCTGCGTGCCTTCCGGCAACGATTGCAGCACATGCGCAGTGCGTCCAGCCGTGGCACGCGCGGCGATCTCCTCGGGAATACCGGCTTCTTCCCAGCACTCCTTGATGATCGTCGCCTCGATGCCGAAGCCCCAGCCAATCCCGCCTGCGACGACATTGTCGAGCATGCCCGGGTCGGTGGCCTTGGTGTCGCTGCGGCGCGCGATCCACAATTGCGGCGCGCCATCCGCGTATTCTACGACGCCGTTCAGATGCACCGCGTAGGTCATCGTGCCGAAGAAGCGCGACGCCGCGCGTTCGATGTAGGCGAGCGGCGGTGCATCGAACGCATTGCGGATCGCATAAGTCTCGTTGCGCCAGCCGGGAATGCGGCCCTCGGCGGCAAGTGCGCCAATCACGGAACCGAGCGCCGCGCTGCGCAGATCGACAGTGTTGAACGCGGGCGCGAGCGTGACGCGCGTATTGTCGATTTCAAACACATCGGGCCAGCGCGCGAGCAAGGGCACATCAGTCGAGCGAATCCAGCCGACCTGCTCGGCGTCGATCCAGAACGGCAGATGCGCGTCTATGTCGAAGCGACGCGCGGCGGTGATGCAAGGCAAAGTCATTCAAAACTCCAAACTGGTCTTCAGCTGCGTTCGGTTGGTGTCAGCCGGGCAGCAACGTCAATAGCTTCAATCACGCAAGGCGACGCGAATTCCAATCGCAATGAACGTCGCGCCGGCAAGCCGATCGAGCCACACGCCCACGCGCGGCCGGCGCTTCAGCCAGCCACCGATCATCCCCGCGCACACGCCGAACAGCGAAAACACCACCACGGTCTGCAACATGAACAACACGCCGAGTTCGAGCATCTGCACCGTGACGCTTTGCGTGCCGTGCGGCTGTACGAATTGCGGCAGGAACACGACGAAGAACAGCGTCACCTTCGGGTTCAGCAGATTGCCGAGCACGCTCTGGCGAAACACCGCCTTCAACGGTTGCGGCGCACGCTCGTGCGCGGTGGCGAGGCCCTGGCTGCGCAGCGCCTTGATGCCGATCCAGATCAGATAGGCAGCGCCCGCCAGCTTGATCACTTCAAACGCAACCGGCGACGAACGCAGCAACGCGGCCACGCCAAGCGCGGCCAACGTGGTGTGGAATGTGATGCCGGCGGCAAAGCCGAGCGCGGCGACGAGACCCGCCGCGCGGCCTTGCGAGATGCCACGCGCTAGCACTTGCAGATTGTCGGGGCCAGGCGCCATCGTGATAGCGATCGAGGTCGCGAGGAACAACAGGAAGTTGGGCATCGTTTCTTACCTTCTTTGTGTGCAGGAAGAAGTTGGCATCCAGCGCTCAATGGCCGCCGAATTCAGTCACCGTATAGAGCGGCAGGCCCGCTTTGCGCAGCAAGGCCGAGCCGCCGAGGTCAGGCAGATCGATAATCGCCGCCCCTTCGATCACCACTGCGCCGAGCCGCTCGAGCAGAATCTTGCCGGCCATCATTGTGCCGCCGGTGGCGATCAGATCGTCCATGATCACGACGCGGTCGCCCGGCTTGCAGGCGTCCTCGTGAATCTCGACGGTCGCGGTGCCGTATTCCAGCTCATAGGATTGCGCGACCCGCTTGTACGGCAGCTTGCCCTGCTTGCGGATCGGAATGAAGCCGAGGTTCAGCTCGTAAGCCAGAATCGGCCCGATGATGAAGCCGCGCGCATCCAGCCCGGCGACGTAGTCGAGCTTCGCGTCGATATAGCGCTGGACGAACAGATCGATTAGCACGCGCAGCGACTTCGGCTCCTGCAGGAGCGGCGTGATGTCGCGGAACTGCACACCCGGCTGCGGCCAGTCGGGCACCGTGCGGATATGGCTTTTGATGTAGTCGGCCGCATCGAGCGGCGCGCTCGCGAGCGCGTTGGACATGATGTCTCCGGATGGACCTCGGCGGGTCCGATGAAAGGCTAAATCAGGTTCGGCCGGCGAGGCGCAAGCGGCTCAGCCGTGGCCGGCAACGCCGGCCTCGCCGAAACCACACCCAGGCAACGCCACGCCGGTCGCACCGTTGTTGCTAGGCCGCAGCGGCGCCCGCGCGGCGATGCTTCGAAAGCAGTTCTTCGGCTTCGGCCAACTGTTCGGGCAGACCGCGCAACACCACGATGTCGCTCGCGCGCAGCTTGGTGGACGGGTCCGGCTCGACGCCGCGAATGCCGTGCCGCCGAATGGCCGTCACCTCGACGCCCAGATCGAACAGGCCCAATTCCGCCAGCGTTCGGCCCACCGCGTCCGAGTTTTCGTCGACCGGCACCGATTGTAGCCGCACCTGTTCGTGGCCGTCGTCGTCTTCCATGTCGTCCGCGCCGTGGAAATAGCCGCGCAGCAGCGCGTAGCGCTCGTCGCGCATTTCCTCGACCCGCCGCACCACGCGCCGCATCGGCACGCCCATCAGCACCAGCGTGTGCGAGGCCAGCATCAGACTGCCCTCGACGATTTCCGGAATCACTTCGGTCGCGCCGGCGGCCAGCAGCTTTTCCAGATCGGCGTCGTCGACGGTACGAACGATCACCGGCAGCGTCGGCTCAAGCTCGTGAATATTGTGTAGCACGCGCAATGCCGACGGCGTGTTCGCATAGGTAATCGCGATCGCCGCGGCGCGATGGATACCGGCGGCAAGCAGCGATTCGCGCCGCCCCGCATCGCCGAACACCACGGATTCACCGGCCGCGGCAGCGGCCTGCACGCGATCGGGGTCCAGGTCCAACGCGACATACGACAAACCTTCGTGCTCCAGCATGCGCGCCAGATTCTGCCCGGCCCGGCCGTAGCCGCAAATGATCACGTGACCGCTTTGCTTCAGGCTCTGCGTTGCAATACGCGTCATCTGCAAGGACTGCATCATCCATTCAGTCGACGACAACCGTAGCACGATTCGATCGGCGTTCTGGATCATGAAGGGCGCGGCCAGCATCGACAGCAGCATCGCAGCGAGAATCGCCTGCAACAGGGTGGCGTCGACAAGATGCTTGTCGAGAATCAGGTTCAGCAGCACGAAGCCGAACTCACCGGCTTGCGCGAGGCCGATACCGGTGCGCATCGCGACACCCGGCGACGCACCGAACAGGCGCGAGAGCCCGGTCACCATCACCGCCTTCAGCAGGATCGGGCCGACCAGGAAGCCGAGCACGATGAACGGATGCTCCCAGATCACGCGCGGATTCAGCAGCATGCCGGTCGTGACGAAGAAGAGGCCCAGCAGCACGTCGCGAAACGGCTTGATGTCCTCTTCCACCTGATGGCGGTACGGCGTTTCGGCGATCAACATGCCGGCGATAAACGCGCCGAGCGCGAGCGACAGGCCGAACTTATCCGTGATGAACGCCGCACCGAGCGTCACCAGCAGCAGGTTGAGAATGAACAGTTCCTGCGAACGGCGGCGCGCGACCACGTTGAACCAGCGAGTCATGAAGCGCTGACCCACTATTAACAATAGCGCCAACGCCACGACGATCTTGATCGCGGCCACGCCAAGCGCGCTGACGAGATCTTTCGAATCGCCGCCCAGCGCCGCGATCACGATCAACAGCGGCACCACCGCCAGATCCTGGAACAGCAGCACGCCGAAGATGTTGCGGCCGTGCTCGGTTTCGATCTCGAGCCGCTCAGCGAGCATCTTGCTGACAATCGCCGTCGACGACATCGCCAACGCGCCGCCCAGCGCCACGCTCGCCTGCCACGTAATGTGCACCCAACGCTCAAGCACGAAGCCGAGCGTGACCGCCACAGCAATCGTGCCGATCACCTGCAACAGGCCCAAGCCGAACACGAGCCTGCGCATCGAGCGCAGTTTGGAAAGCGAAAACTCCAGCCCGATCGAAAACATCAGGAACACAACGCCGAACTCGGCCAGGTTCTGTGCGCCCACCGAATCGGGAATCAAACCGAACGCGTGCGGCCCGACGACGATGCCGACCGTCAGATAGCCCAGCATCGGTGGAAGATTCAGAAAGCGAAAAGTCACCACTCCGGCCACTGATGCCAGCAGCAGGAATAGCGTCATTTCGAGGGGGGAAATCATCGGCTAAAACGCATCGGTAAAGCGTCCTCGTTCGTCAGCGGACCGCGCACGAGAAAGGCCGTGCGACAAGGTTGAGGGGCCGGTAAAGGCAGCAATAAAGACAGCGGCTTGGCACAGCAGGCCCGGCGCGGCGAACAAGCGCCTTTGCTATACTCCGCGAATGATAGCGAAAATCAATGGCGACCGGGCACTCGCGCTCGCTCGCGACGTGCTCGACATCGAAGCGGACGCCGTGCGCGCGCTTCGCGATCAACTCGACGATGGTTTCGTCGGGGCGGTCGACTTCATCCTGGGTTGCCGTGGACGCGTTGTCGTTTCCGGCATCGGCAAATCCGGCCATGTGGCCCGCAAGCTCGCGGCCACGCTCGCCAGCACCGGCACACCGGCGTTCTTCGTTCACCCGGCGGAAGCGAGTCATGGCGACCTCGGCATGGTGACGGCAGACGACGTGTTCCTCGCGCTGTCCAATTCCGGTGAAACTGAAGAACTCGTGGCGATCCTGCCGCTCATCAAGCGGCTCGGCGCGAAGCTGATTGCAATGACGGGCCGTCCGTCGTCGAGTCTCGCACAACTGGCCGACGTGCATCTGAATTCTGGCGTGTCAAAAGAAGCCTGTCCGATGAATCTTGCGCCCACCGCCAGCACCACCGCCGCGCTCGCGCTCGGCGATGCGCTCGCGGTCGCGGTGCTGGACGCGCGCGGCTTTGGCCGGGACGACTTCGCCCGTTCGCATCCGGGCGGCGCCCTCGGCCGCCGCCTGCTGACTTATGTGCGCGACGTGATGCGCACCGACGACCAGGTGCCGAAGGTGACGCCTGACGCAACCGTGCGCGACGCGTTGTTCCAGTTGACCGCCAAGCGCATGGGCATGACGGCGATCGTCGATCACAACGATCACGTGACCGGCATCTTCACCGACGGCGACTTGCGCCGCGTGCTCGAACGCGACGGCGATTTCCGCGAACTGTCGATTGCCTCGGTCATGACCGCCGGCCCGCGCACCATCGGTCCGGATCAACTTGCTGTCGAAGCCGTGGAACTGATGGAGCGCCACCGCATCAATCAGATGCTGGTCGTCGACGAAGCAGGCAAGCTGATCGGCGCACTCAACATGCACGACCTGTTCTCGAAGAAGGTGATCTGATGCCCGTCGCCCCCCTTACCGCCACTGAACGCGCAAGCCGCGTCAAGCTGATGATTTTCGATGTCGACGGCGTACTGACCGACGGCGGCCTGCTGTTTACGGCGGAAGGCGACACGATGAAGGGCTTCAACTCGATGGACGGCCACGGCATGAAGCTGCTGCGCCAGGCCGGCATCGAAACGGCGATCATCACCGGACGCAAGTCGGGCATCGTCGCGGTGCGGGCGAAGGAAATGAACATCGCCCACGTCTATCAGGGCGTGCAAGACAAACCCAAGGCTTTCGCCGACCTGCTCGAGCAAACCGGCATGACGGCGGAGCAATGCGGCTATATGGGCGACGACTGGGTCGATCTCGGCGTGATGCTGAAGGTCGGCTTCGCGGCGGCGCCGGCCAATTCGCATCCTGAAGTGATCGCGCGCGCCCATTGGGTCAGCGAGGCGCGTGGCGGCCACGGCGCAGCGCGCGAAGTCTGCGACACCCTGCTGCGCGCGCAACACAAATACGAGGCGCTGCTCGCGGCAGCCTGTAGCGGCGAACAGCGAGGCCTCGTCGGATGAATCGGTTTCGCTGGACCTCACTGATTCCGCTCGTCGCGATGGCCGCGCTCGCCGGCATTACATGGTGGCTGCTGCAAGCCACGCTGCCGCGGCAGAACGAAGGCGTGCTGCGCCCCAAGGAGCACACGCCCGACTACTTCGCGGACAATTTCTCGGTTTCCGAGCTCGATCAGTCGGGCTCGACGCAATACCGTCTGACCGCCCAGTCCCTGATTCACTACGAGGATGACGAGCTGAGCGACCTGGTCAAGCCGGCCATGCGCGCCTTTCAGCCCGGCAAGCCGATCGTCACCGCGACCGGAGACACCGGCACGGTGAACGGCGACGCCTCGATCGTCAATCTGTACGACAACGCGCGCATCGTACGGGCGGCCGGGAACGGCGATCCGCAGATGCAGGCAGATTCGCAGCATTTTAGGGTGCTGGTCAACGACGATGTGATCGAGACCGAAAAGCCGGTTAAACTTCAGCGCGGCATGTCTGTGATGACTGCCAGCGGCATGAACTACAACAACGTCACCCGGGTGATGCAGCTGTTCGGCAATGTGAAGGGCGCGATTGCCGCGTCCGAAGGCTCCGTCAGCTCGCCCAAGCAACCCGGGTAATCCATTCCAGGCGTGACTGCATGAACGAATCGTTCCCCCGTTTTGATACCGGCCGCTCGCGCACCCTGTCCGCGTGCCGCGCCGGACTCGCTGCGCTGATTGTCGCGCTGCCGCTCGCCGGCTTCGCGCCGCTTGCGCACGCCGACCGCGCCGACAAGGACAAGCCGCTGAACGTCGAAGCGGACAACATGACTTACGACGACCTCAAACAGGTCAACATCTTCACCGGCCACGTGGTCGCCACCAAAGGCACGATCGTGATCAGGGCCGATCGGGTCGAAGTGACGCAAGACCCACAGGGCTATCAGTACGCCACCGGCACGTCGAGCGGCGGCAATCTGTCGTATTTCCGCCAGAAGCGCGAAGGCCTCGACGAATACATCGAAGGCACGGCCATCCGGATCGACTACGACGGCAAGCAGGATCTGACCACGCTCACCACCAACGCCACCGTCAAGCGCCTGCAAGGCCTCTCAACGGTCATGGACCAGGTGCACGGCAGCGTCATTACCTATGACGGCCAGAGCGACTTCTACACCGCTAAGGCGGGTAAGGACGTCGCCGGCCCGGGCAACCCGACCGGCCGCGTGCGCGCCATGCTGGCGCCGCGCAATGGCGGCGCAGCGCCGTTGAACGGCGCGTCGGCCACGCTCGCGCCGTCCACCACGATCCAGGGAGCACCGAACCAGTGAGTTCCTCCGCGTCCCTCCCCAATCGCAAACCGGCCGGCACCAGCAGTTCGCTGGTGGTCCGCAACCTGAAGAAGCGCTACGGTTCACGTACGGTCGTCAAAGACGTCTCGCTCGACGTGAAAAGCGGCGAAGTGGTCGGCCTGCTCGGCCCCAATGGCGCCGGCAAGACCACCTCGTTCTACATGATCGTCGGCCTCGTGCCGCTCGATGCAGGTGAAATCGACCTGGACGGCAAGTCGATCAGCTTGCTGCCGATTCACAAGCGCGCATCATTGGGCTTGTCGTATCTGCCGCAGGAAGCATCGGTGTTCCGCAAGCTCAGCGTCGAGGAAAACATTCGCGCGGTGCTGGAATTGCAGGTCGAAGACAACGGCAAGCGGCTCAGCAAGGAAACCATTACGAACCGCACCGAGGCCTTGCTCGACGAACTGCAGATCGCTCACCTGCGTGAGAATCCGGCGCTGTCGCTGTCGGGCGGCGAGCGTCGGCGGGTTGAAATTGCCCGTGCATTGGCCACCAATCCGAGCTTTATTCTGCTCGACGAACCGTTCGCAGGTGTCGATCCGATCGCGGTGCTGGAAATCCAGAAGATCGTTAAATTTCTGAAGCAGCGCAATATCGGCGTGCTGATCACCGACCACAACGTGCGCGAAACCCTCGGCATCTGTGACCACGCCTACATCATCAGCGACGGCAGCGTGCTGGCCGCCGGTGCACCGAGCGACATCATCGAGAACGAAAGCGTGCGGCGCGTCTATCTGGGCGAGCACTTCCGCATGTAAGTGCACAAAGGATTGCCGGCGGTGCGAGCGTGCATCCGCCGGCCCCTTTGCGGCATCCGCACATCAGCATTTTTGACCTGGGCCGTCCCGCGCCCAGCGCCGCCGAAACGGGCGCACGCGTAATTGCGAATGTCGCAATGTATCGCGGTCGTGGCAAACTCTCTACAATGAATCTCAACTTGCCATGAAAGCCAGCCTCCAACTCCGCCTATCGCAGCATCTTGCGCTGACCCCGCAACTGCAGCAGTCCATCCGGCTGCTTCAGCTGTCCACGCTCGAACTGCAGCAGGAAGTCGCAATGGCGATCTCGCAGAATCCACTCCTCGAGAATGAGGACGACTGGATTGCGAGTCCCCTGCGCGTGGCGGCCGACGGCTCACTGATCGCCCAGTCGCCCAATTCCTCCCCACCGTCCGACCAGATGGGCGGCAATACGTCGTCTTCGTCAACCAGCAGCAGCGAGCGCGCCGAGAACGGCGAGCCGCAAGGTGTCGACGAATACAACGGCCTCGCGAGCGACAACAACGGCGACGCGTCGCAATGGGATCTCGGCGACTATGGCCGCTCCGGCAATGCCTCGGACGACGACGATCTGCCGCCGCTGCAAATCCATGAATCGAGCACCTCGCTGCGCGATCACCTGATGGCGCAACTTCGCGTCACCCAGGCGAGCCAGCGCGACCGTGCGCTGATCACCTTCCTGATCGAATCGCTCGACGACGACGGCTATCTAGCCGCCACGCTCGAGGAAGTGCTGACCGATCTGCCCGAAGAGCTCGAGGTCGATCTCGACGAAATGAACGCTGCGCTTGCGCTGCTGCATAGCTTCGACCCGGCAGGGGTCGGCGCGCGCTCCGCGTCCGAGTGCCTCAAGCTGCAATTGCTGCGGCTCGAACACTCGTCTACACGCACGCTTGCGCTCGACATCGTCGCCCATCATCTGGAACTGCTCGCGGCGCGCGATTTCACGCGCCTGCGCAAACACCTGAAGGCAAACGACGACGATCTACGCGATGCGCATGTGTTGATCCGCTCGCTCGAGCCGTTTCCCGGCGCCGCTTACGGCAAGGCGGAAGCGGACTATGTCGTGCCGGACATCATGGTGCGCAAAACGGCACAGGGCTGGCAGGCGGAACTCAATCCGGAAGTGGTACCGAAGCTGCGCATCAACCATCTGTACGCGAATATTCTGCGCAATAACCGGGGCGATCCGGGCAGCGGATCGTTGCGCCAGCAACTGCAGGAAGCACGCTGGCTGATCAAAAATATCCAGCAGCGTTTCGAAACGATCCTCAGGGTCGCGCAAGCCATTGTCGAGCGTCAAAAGAGCTTTTTTGTCCACGGCGAAATTGCCATGCGCCCCTTGGTTTTGCGAGAAATTGCTGATACGCTGGGCCTACACGAGTCAACTGTCTCCCGTGTGACAACCGGTAAATACATGCTGACCCCATTCGGGACGCTTGAATTTAAGTACTTCTTCGGATCACACGTTTCGACTGACACGGGCGGCGCGGCGTCTTCCACGGCGATTCGCGCGCTCATCAAGCAACTGATAGGAGCGGAAAACCCGAAATCTCCTCTTTCAGACAGCCGCATAGCCGAACTGCTGGCGGAACAGGGCTTCGTGGTCGCACGGCGTACCGTTGCGAAGTATCGCGAGGCCCTCAAGATTCCGGCAGTCAACCTGCGCAAGTCTCTGTAGCCCGCCGCCTCCCGCGACGGGCATTTACCGGCCGCTCCGCAGTTGGCGGACAGGCCGGCCGATGCGACCTGCCAGAAGTCAGTCACCGGGGGGCGACTCAGGCAAGCCGACAGATCGACCGGACCTTCGTCATCGTGCGGAACAAGCGGCCTCTAGCTTGGAGAAGCACTATGAATCTGCAGATCAGTGGACACCACCTCGAAGTAACGCCTGCGTTGCGCGAATACGTGATCACCAAACTGGATAGGGTGCTAAGACATTTTGATCAGGTCATCGACGGCAGTGTGGTCCTCTCGGTCGACAACCACAAGGAAAAGGAAAAGCGTCAAAAGGTTGAAATTAACCTGCATCTGAAGGGCAAAGATATCTTCGTCGAGAGCTGTGACAGCGATCTTTACGCTGCGATCGATCTGATGATCGACAAGCTCGACCGGCAAGTGATACGCCATAAAGATCGCCTGCAAGGCCATCAGCACGATGCGATCAAGTACCAGCCGGCACCAATCCTGGACGTGCCGCCGCAATAAGGAAGATTAGAAGGCCTGCTTTACTTTCCTTCGTTTTCCTCATTCGCCCGCATTTGCTCGCATTTGCGTGTCCCCAGCCAAACCGCCCGAGACCGGGCGGTTTTTCGTTTCAGGGCACCTTTTTCAGGCCGCCGGGCAGACCGGATCAATCCTGCGAAGAAACCCATGATGCATGGATGGCGCGCCGCACCATCCGTGGCTACCCTGTTCTATAATGTTCCGGTTAC
The DNA here is from genome assembly GCF_905220735.1 of Paraburkholderia aspalathi. Lineage (NCBI taxonomy): Bacteria > Pseudomonadati > Pseudomonadota > Betaproteobacteria > Burkholderiales > Burkholderiaceae > Paraburkholderia > Paraburkholderia aspalathi. The sequence goes on along the minus strand of NZ_CAJNBA010000005.1, from coordinate 133,391 downwards.
CATCGGGGTCAAGTTAGCTCAAACGGAAATCGGTCGGCCGGAGTCCTGCGCTTTCGGACTTCAACGCACGTCGCCGTGAGCATCAAACGAATGGAACATCACTCAAACGCCCCAGCGAGGAGAACCCAGGCCACGTTTTCGCCTGTCAACATGAATCGTTTAGCCAAATTTCTTCCCCTCGAGAACGTCGTCGTCGGACTATCGGTCACCAGCAAGAAGCGCGTGTTCGAGCAAGCGGGCCTGATCTTCGAGAACCAGAACGGCATCGCCCGTAGCACGGTCACTGACAATCTGTTTGCGCGCGAGCGCCTCGGATCGACGGGGCTTGGTGAAGGCGTCGCGATTCCGCATGGCCGGATCAAAGGCTTGAAGCAGCCGCTCGCCGCATTCGTCCGCCTTGCCGAACCCATCCCCTTCGAATCGCCCGACGGTCAGCCGGTCTCGCTGCTGATCTTCCTGCTCGTGCCTGAGCAGGCCACCCAGCAGCACCTCGAAATTCTCTCGGAAATCGCCCAGTTGCTGTCCGATCGCGAAGCCCGCGAGCGCCTGCACACGGAAGAAGACCGCGAATCGTTGCATCGCCTGCTCACTCAGTGGCAACCTTGATGCATCGGCGGTTATCCGCACGTCGCCTATTCACCCGGCTTCCCGCCTGCAGGCGGGTACAGCCAGGCGAGGTGCGCGGTCCGCGTTAACGAGGCCGCATCCTTTCCCAAGCAAGCGGTCCACACGGGAGTCACCGACTCATGGATACGTCCAGCATCAACGCCCAGAGCATTTTCGACGACAACGCCGCCATGCTGAAGTTGAGCTGGCTGACGGGGCATGAAGGCTGGGAGCGCGGCTTTTCTTCGGAATCAGTCGCCAATGCCACGTCGAGCGCCGACCTTGTCGGCCACTTGAACCTGATCCACCCGAACCGGATCCAGGTGCTCGGCGACGCCGAAATCGACTACTACAAGCGCCAAACCGACGAAGACCGCTCGCGCCACATGGCCGAGCTGATCGCGTTGGAACCGCCGTTTCTGGTGGTGGCGGGCGGCGTCGCCGCGCCGCCGGAACTGGTGCTGCGCTGCACGCGCTCGTCCACGCCGCTTTTCACCACCCCAATGTCCGCCGCCGCGGTGATCGACAGCCTGCGCCTCTACATGTCGCGCATTCTGGCGCCGCGCGCCACGTTGCACGGCGTGTTTCTCGACATTCTCGGCATGGGCGTGCTGCTCACCGGCGATTCCGGCCTCGGCAAGAGCGAACTCGGGCTGGAGCTGATCAGCCGCGGCCACGGCCTCGTTGCCGACGACGCAGTGGATTTCGTGCGCCTCGGGCCGGATTTCGTCGAAGGGCGCTGCCCGCCGCTGCTGCAAAACCTGCTTGAAGTGCGCGGTCTGGGCCTGCTCGATATCAAGACGATCTTCGGTGAAACCGCGGTGCGCCGCAAAATGAAGCTGAAACTGATCGTGCAACTGGTGCGCCGTCCGGACGGTGAATTCCAGCGGCTGCCGCTGGAAAGCCAAACCGTCGACGTGCTCGGCCTGCCGATCAGCAAAGTCACGATTCAGGTGGCGGCCGGCCGCAACCTCGCGGTTCTGGTCGAAGCGGCCGTGCGCAACACGATCCTGCAACTGCGCGGCATCGATACGCTGCGCGACTTCATGGATCGCCAGCGCCTGGCCATGCAGGACCCGGACAGCCAGTTTCCCGGCAAATTGATCTGAATCCGCGCGCCCCGGCACCGTGTGACGTCCGCAGCCAACGGCAGGCTGCGACGGCGCGCGCACTGGGACCAGATGCTATGATGAACTGTACGGATTTCACGACTCCATGCGCATAATCCTGATCACCGGTATTTCCGGCTCCGGCAAATCAGTTGCCCTGAACGCGCTTGAAGACGCAGGCTATTACTGCGTCGACAATCTGCCGCCGCGTTTTTTGCCGCAACTGGCCAACTATCTCGCCGACGACGGCCAGGAACGCCTCGCGGTCGCCATCGACGCGCGCTCGAGCGCTTCGCTCGACGAAATGCCCGCGATGATCCGCGACCTGTCGCGCGCCCACGATGTGCGTGTACTCTTCCTGAACGCAAGCACGCAGTCGCTGATTCAACGCTTTTCCGAAACACGCCGCCGCCACCCGCTGTCCGGTTCCACGGCGCATGATGCAGACGTCGGCTTGCTGACGTCGCTCGCCGAAGCGATCGAACGCGAACGCGAACTCGTGGCGGGCCTCGCCGAATTCGGCCATCAGATCGACACCAGTAATCTGCGCGCAAACGTGCTGCGTGCGTGGGTCAAACGCTTCATCGAGCAGGAAGATGCGGGGCTCGTGCTGATGTTCGAGTCCTTCGGTTTCAAACGCGGCGTGCCGCTCGACGCCGATTATGTTTTCGACGTACGCACGCTGCCGAACCCGTACTACGATCATGAATTGCGGCCGCTCACGGGCCTCGACCAGCCGGTGCGGGATTTTCTCGATGCGCTGCCGGTCGTGCATGAAATGATCGACGACATCGAAAAATTTCTCGCTAAATGGTTGCCGCATTTTCGTGACGACAACCGCAGTTATCTGACGGTCGCGATCGGTTGCACGGGCGGCCAGCACCGCTCGGTATTCATTGCTGAGACGCTCGCCGCGCGTCTCGCAACGTCGGCGAATGTCATTGTGCGGCACCGCGATGCGCCGGTTCATGCCGGCGAATCATCGAAGTTAGTGGCTTAACCGGCCGCATCGCGCGGCCTTAACTCGAAGCGTTGCGCCATGTCTTCTTCTACTGTGCTTGCCGATGTGCCGCTGTTTCCGCTGCATACGGTGCTGTTTCCCGATGGACTGCTGCCGCTGAAAATCTTCGAAGCGCGCTACCTCGATATGGCGCGCGAGTGTCTGCGTGAAAAAACGCCGTTCGGTGTGTGTCTGCTGAAAAGCGGCGCGGAAGTGGCGCGCGAAGAAGAGCCTTCGGTGCCCGAAGCAATTGGCTGTCTCGCCGAGATCGAAGAGTGCGATGTCGAAGCCTTCGGCATGCTGCTGATTCGGGCACGTGGCACCCGGCGGTTTCGCCTGCTGTCGCATCGTGTGGAGAGCAGCGGCTTGCTGGTCGGCATGGCGGAGCCGCTTGGCGAAGACATCCCGCTTGAGGGCAATGAGCAACTGGCCAAGTTCGGTGCGTGCGCGGAAGTGCTCGAACGGATCATCGCCACGATCCGCGAACGCGACCCGGACAGCTTGCCGTTCGCGGAACCGTTCAGGCTGGAAGATCCGTCATGGGTGTCGAACCGGCTTGCGGAAGTGTTGCCCATCGCCCTTCGTGCAAGGCAAAAGTTGATGGAACTGCAGGACGCCGGCGCGCGAATCGACGTGGTTCATCACTATATGCAGCAGCATCAGCTGCTTTGATTTGATGTGCTTTCGGCTTTTTCGGCTCGCGGCTGGCTAGATCAGCGAGCCGTGCAAACTATCCAGTAGTTTGCGCACCGGCGCGGGCACACCGAACGAGTCGAGATCACTCAACGCGACCCAGGCGGTGTCTGCGTCGTTAAGCGCAGCCAATGCGCCCACACCGCGATCCAGTTCAGCGAGCCGCGGCTCGATATCCAGCTTGAAATGCGTGAAGACGTGCGTGAGCGGCGCGAGCGGAGAGACCGCTCCATCGCCACCGAAGGCACGTGCACGCTCGGCAAGCGTGGCTTCGTCGGCGGCTTCGGGCAGGCTCCACAAGCCACCCCAGATGCCCGAAGGCGGGCGCTTTTCCAGCATCACGGCATTACCGTCGCGCAGCACCAGCATCCATGTGCGGCGCGTCGGCACGGCTTTCTTTGGCCGTGACGTGGGCAGTTCACGCTGACGTCCGGTCACGTTGGCCACGCAGTCGGCGGCGAACGGGCAGCGCAGGCAGTCCGGCTTGCCGCGCACGCACAACGTTGCGCCGAGGTCCATCAGGCCTTGCGTATAGGCGCTGACATCGTCGTTCGATGCGTTGGACGGCAGCAGCGATTCCGCCAGCGTCCACATCGCGTTCTCGACTTTCTTTTCGCCCGGAAAACCTTCCACGCCAAATACCCGCGCCAGCACGCGCTTCACGTTGCCGTCGAGAATCGTGGCACGCGCGCCAAACGCGAAAGAGGCGATCGCCGCTGCCGTCGAGCGGCCGATGCCAGGCAATTCAGCAAGCGCGTCGGCCGACGCGGGAAACGCACCGCCATGCTGCTCGACGACCACCTGCGCGCAGCGATGCAGATTGCGTGCGCGCGAGTAATAACCGAGGCCGGCCCACAGCGCCATCACATCGTCTGCCGGCGCGGCGGCAAGCGAGGCGACATCCGGACAACGCGCGAGAAACTTGGCGTAGTACGGAATCACCGTCGATACCTGCGTCTGCTGCAGCATGATTTCCGACAGCCAGATGCGATACGGATCGCGCGTGTTCTGCCAGGGCAGGTCATGGCGGCCATGCTTGCGCTGCCACGCAATCAGCCGCGCGGAAAAATCAGACATGACAGGAAAAGCGGGCGTAGCGGACGCGGCGGACGGGCTTATACGAGAAGGCATCGAAAATTTAGCGCTGGCAGGTGGGACAGAAATACGTAGAACGCTGCCCCTGCACGATCTGTTTGATCGGCGTTCCACACACGCGGCATGGCAGCCCCGCGCGATCATAGACGAAATAGTCGAGCTGAAAGTAACCGCTTTCGCCATCGCTGCCGACGAAATCACGCAGCGTGCTGCCACCCTTCTCGATCGCTGCGGCGAGCGTGACGCGCACCGCGTCGGCCAGCAGATCGTAGCGCACGAGCGAGACGCGGCCCGCCGCGGTGGTAGGCCGGATACCGGCGCGAAAGAGACTTTCGGACGCGTAGATATTACCCACGCCGACCACGATCTCCCCTGCCAGCAAGGCCTGCTTCACCGACACCTTGCGCCCGCGCGTGAGCCGGTGCATCAACGCGCCGGAGAACGCCGGCGAAAACGGCTCGACACCGAGGCTCGCGAGCAGCGGATGCTCGAGCACGCCGCCGGCTTCGCGCGGGTGCCACAACACCGCGCCGAAGCGCCGCGGATCGCGATAGCGCAAAATGAATTCGTCGAAAATCCAGTCGATGTGATCGTGTTTCGCCGCAGCGGGTGGACGCGGCACATGGCGCAGCACACGCAGCGTGCCTGTCATGCCGAGATGCACAATGAACCAGCCGGCGTCGATCTCGAATAGCAGATACTTGCCGCGCCGTTCGACCTTGCGCACCACGCTGCCACGCAAGGTTTTCGCAAGGTCCGCCGGAATCGGCCAACGCAGCGCGGGCGTACGCACATCGACGCGTTCAACCTTGCGCCCGGACACATACGGTTCGATTCCCCTTCGGGTAACCTCAACTTCTGGCAACTCTGGCATGTCTAACTGGTCTGCAACTTGCGTGAGTGGTTGTGCGCTTATTGTAGCGAGCGCGTTACAATCGTCCGAAACATTGAACGGATTTCCATGAACTTGTCCTTCGTGAAGCTGTTTTCGAAGCGCCCGGCTAGCGCATCCCGCGTGCCGCACGCCGTGTCCGCTCGCCGCATGCTCGGTGCCGCCGCGCTCGCCGTCTGGGCGCTGGCTGCCGTGCCCGCGCACGCGCAGGACCCGTCGCCAGACTCGGATGACACGTCCGTCACGCTGCCAGACCCGCTCGGCCCGGCAACGGCAGAAGACCAGAAGTCTCTGCCGGGTGTGCCGCTGTCCAGCCAGATCGTATTCCAGGTGCTCGCCGCTGAAGTCGCACTGCAACGCGATCAGCCCGCGCCCGCCTACCAGACCTACCTCGCGCTCGCGCGCGACACGCACGATCCACGCATGGCGCAACGCGCCACGGAAATCGCGCTGGCCGCGCAAAGCCCGTCAGACGCATTGGCCGCCGCGCAATTGTGGCAGCAGTATGCGCCGGATTCGGAACGCGCCGCGCAACTCGATGCATCGCTACTCGTGCTGTCCGGCAAGCCTGACGACGCCGCACCGATCCTCGCCCGCGAACTCGCGAGAGTGCCGGCCGACAATCGCGGCAGCGCGATTCTGGCGCTGCAGTTGCTGCTCTCGCGCGGCCCGAACCGGATCGGCGGCTTGCATGTGCTGCAGGATCTGCTGAAGAACGACCTGAACCGGCCCGAGGCGCAGTTGGCCATCGCGCGCCAGCAGCTCGTTTCCGACGACGCACCGGGCGCGCGCAAGTCGCTCGAGCAGGCGCTCACGCTCAAGCCGGACTATTTGCCGGCCGCGCTGATGCTGTCGCAGATGGGCCCGGAGGAGCGCAAGGAAGGCATCGCGTCGCTCGAAAAGTACGTGCAGCAGAATCCGAAATCGCATGACGCGCGTCTCGCGCTCGCGCAGATGTATCTCGCGAGCGACCGTCTGGACGACGCGCAGAAGCAGTTCGAGATCATGCACAAGAACAACGCGACCGACCTCACGCCGCTGATGGCGCTCGCGCTGATCAAGATCCAGCAGAAGAATTTCACCGAGGCGCAGACCTATCTGACCCAGTACGCGCAGCAAGCCGAGAAAACGCCAGGCGCCGATCCGGGCCAGGCGTATATCTATCTTGCGCAACTGTCGCTGGAACAGAAGAACGAAGCGGCCGCGAGCGACTGGCTGAACAAGGTTTCGCCAGCGAGCCAGCAGTTCGTGCCGGCGCAGATCACGCGGGCGCAATTGCTCGCCAAGCAGGGCAAGACTGAAGACGCGCGCAAGCTGCTGGCCAACCTGCAGGCACCCGATCCGCGCGACCAGGCGTTGATTGCGCGCACCGACGCGGCCATTCTGTTCGACGCGAAGCGCTACCCGGAAGCGGAAACACGCCTGCAGCAGGCCACCGCGAATTTCCCGGACGACCCCGATCTGACCTACGACTACGCGATGGCCGCCGAAAAAACCGGCCATTACGACGTCATGGAAGCGCAACTGCGCAAGCTGATCCAGACGCAGCCGGACAATCCGCAGGCTTATAACGCGCTCGGCTATTCGCTGGCCGATCGCAATCAGCGGCTGCCGGAAGCGGACAAGCTGGTCGAGAGGGCCTCGGCGCTGGCGCCGAACGACGCGTTCATCATGGACAGCGTCGGCTGGGTCAAGTACCGGATGGGCGATACGTCGGATGCCATCAAGCTGCTGCGCAAAGCGTACGACCTCCAGCCGAACGCCGAAATCGGCGCGCATCTCGGCGAAGTGCTGTGGAAAACCGGCGCGCAGGATCAGGCTCGTGCCGCTTTCCGCGACGCACGCAAGCTCGAACCGGACAACGACACCCTGGTCAAAACGCTTCAACGTCTTCAGGTGAACGATCTTTGATGCGTCTTTCCCGCTTGATCTCCTATCCCCGGGCGCCGCGTGGCGCGGCGCTCGGATTCGTAGCGGCAGCGGTTGTCGCGTTGGCTGGTTGTGCATCGGTTAAGCCGCAGGGGCCGTCCACGTCGAATGCGGCAACGTCCGTCACTGCCCAGACCTCGCGTGCCTATCAAGGCCGTTTCGCGGTCCAGTACAACGATCAGAACGGCCAGCAGCGCAATGCCTATGGCAATTTCACCTGGCAGGAAACGGGTGACACGGTCACCCTGCAATTGCGCAATCCGCTTGGGCAGACGCTTGCCATCGTGACTTCGTCGCCTGCTTCGGCCACGCTCGAACTGCCGAATCGCCAACCGCTCACCGCCGACAACGTCTCCACGCTGATGCAGAACGCGCTCGGCTTCGCGCTGCCGGTCGAAGGGCTGCGTTATTGGCTGCAACCGTCGCCTGCGCCGACTTCGCGCGCGAAAACCGAGAAGGATCCGGAGCAACCTTCGCGTCTGAAGCAGATCACGCAGGACGGCTGGACGATCGATTACCTGGCGTATGCGGACGCACCGGCCACCGGCGTGAAGCGCGTGAATCTGAGCCGCTCGGAACCGCCGCTCGACATCAAGCTCGTGCTGGATCAGTAGTTCAGTAGCCGCGCCCGTTCGCGCAACCTTTGCCGCTTCTTCGGCGCCGCTATGGCGCATGTAGCCCTGACTCATGATTGAAACGACCGACTCGCTGCGCGATTGCCTCGCGCCAGCGAAACTGAACCTCTTCCTGCACATCACCGGCCGCCGGCCGGACGGCTATCACACGCTGCAAACCGTCTTCCAGTTGCTCGACTGGGGCGACATCCTGCACTTCACGCGGCGCGACGACGGCCTCATCACGCGCAGCACTGAGATCGCCGACGTGCCGCCGGAACATGATCTCACCGTGCGCGCAGCAACGCTCCTGAAAGCGCATACCGGCTCGCCCGCAGGTGTCGATATCGAAATCGACAAGCGCCTGCCAATGGGCGCGGGTCTGGGCGGCGGCAGCTCCGATGCGGCCACCACGTTACTCGCGCTGAACCGCCTCTGGAAACTCGATTTGCCGCGACTGGAGTTGCAAGCGCTGGCGTTGAAGCTCGGTGCGGACGTGCCATTTTTTGTTTTTGGGAAAAATGCGTTCGCACAGGGTGTCGGAGAGGCTTTAGACGTTGTACAATTGCCGCCGCGCCATTTCCTGGTGGTGACACCGAGGGTTCACGTTCCAACTGCAGCGATTTTTTCCGAAAAAGCGTTGACAAGAGATTCGAAACCCCTCATAATTACGGACTTTCCTGCAGAACTTAGCTGCAACACTGACTGGCCAGAAAGTTTTGGCCGCAATGACATGCAGCAGGTTGTCGTGGGAAAATACGCGGAAGTAGCGCAAGTGCTGCGATGGTTTGAAGACATCGCACCAGCGCGGATGTCTGGATCAGGTGCAAGTGTATTTGCAGCGTTCCGTAGCAAAGCTGAAGCAGAAGCGGCGCAAGCCAAACTGCCTCACGAATGGAACAGCGCAGTAACTGCAAGTCTCGATCAGCATCCACTCTTTACTTTCGCGTCATAAGTTTTGCATCGTCGAACGTTCCCTCGTTCGGTGAAGCTCAAAGTTAGTGTAGGGGAGTCGCCAAGTTGGTTAAGGCACCGGATTTTGATTCCGGCATTCGAAGGTTCGACTCCTTCCTCCCCTGCCAAAAATTCTCGCATTTCCCTCGCCCCCAGCCTGAAGTAGGTGCACGATGAGCAGCCATGACGGCCTGATGGTTTTTACTGGCAACGCAAATCCCGCGCTTGCACAGGAAGTCGTCAAAATCCTCGGTATTCCCCTCGGCAAAGCAATGGTCAGCCGTTTCTCGGACGGCGAAATCCAGGTCGAGATTCAGGAAAACGTGCGTGGCAAGGATGTCTTCGTCCTGCAATCCACGTGCGCGCCGGCGAATGACAATCTGATGGAACTGATGATCATGGTCGATGCGCTCAAGCGCGCATCCGCAGGCCGGATCACCGCAGCCATCCCCTACTTCGGTTATGCCCGTCAAGATCGACGCCCGCGTTCGGCGCGCGTCGCCATCTCGGCGAAGATCGTGGCGAATATGCTGGAAATCGCCGGCGTCGAGCGGATCATTACGATGGATCTGCACGCCGACCAGATTCAAGGCTTCTTCGACATCCCGGTCGACAATATCTACGCTACGCCCGTGCTGCTCGGCGATCTGCGCAAGCAGAACTACGAGAACCTGCTGGTCGTTTCGCCGGACGTCGGCGGCGTGGTGCGTGCCCGTGCATTGGCCAAGCAACTGAATTGCGATCTCGCGATCATCGACAAACGCCGCCCGAAGGCGAACGTTGCCGAAGTGATGAACATCATCGGTGAAGTCGAAGGCCGCACCTGCGTGATCATGGACGACATGGTCGACACCGCAGGCACGCTCTGCAAGGCAGCTCAGGTTTTGAAGGAACGCGGTGCGAAGCAGGTGTTCGCTTACGCTACCCACCCGGTTCTGTCGGGCGGTGCAGGCGAGCGAATTGCAGCTTCGGCACTCGACGAACTCGTTGTTACCGATACGATCCCGCTCGGCGAAGAAGCCCGCTCGTGCGCCAAGATCCGTTCGCTGACCAGCGCCGGCCTGCTCGCCGAAACGTTCTCGCGGATTCGCCGCGGCGATTCGGTGATGTCGCTGTTCGCTGAAAGTTAAGTATTTGCGAAGGCGCGGCGCGCATAGCAGTACCGCACGCTGCACTTTTGCACAATTGGCATGAACGAACGAAGGTTCGTGCCATCGCTCTGGGGCCTCAGCCGTAATGGCTTGGAGGCCCCGTTTTTACTGCCTGGTCGCGGGCAGTGCATTGGAGATTCAACATGAAAGTAGTCGCTTTCGAGCGTTCCTTGCAAGGTACGGGTGCGAGCCGCCGCCTGCGTATCTCGGGTAAGACCCCGGGCATCGTATATGGCGCTGGTGCTGAAACGCAATTGGTCGAACTGGACCACAACGCACTCTGGCACGCGCTGAAGAAAGAAGTTTTCCACTCGTCGATCCTCGAACTGGAAGTGGCAGGCAAGTCGCAACAGGTTCTGCTGCGCGACGTGCAATACCACCCGTTCCGTCAGCTCGTGCTGCACGTGGACTTCCAACGTGTCGACGCGAAGAAGAAGCTGCACACCAAGGTGCCGCTGCACTTCATGAACCAGGAAACCAACCCGGCAGTGAAGCTGTCGAGCGCGGTGATCTCGCACGTCCTCAACGAAATCGAAATCGAGTGCCTGCCGTCGGCACTGCCGGAATTCCTCGAAGTTGACCTGGCGACGATCGAAGCTGGTCACTCGCTGCACGCCAAGGACATCGTCCTGCCGGCAGGTGTGGCACTGGTTGCTCACGTTGACGCAGAAAACCCGGTCGTCGCATCGGCAACGATCCCGGCTGGCGCAATCGCCGAAGGCGACGCCGCTGCTGCTGAAGGCGAAGGCGAAACGCCGGCTGCCTAAGTGCCTTTTTGGCGCTGAGCAAGCAATCCTCTCGATCCGTTTCAATGAAACGGTCGATGTGACCCGCCGAGGTTCGCCCCGGCGGGTTTTTTTTCGGTTTTTTTCGGCTCGGTCGCGTTCGGCGCCGAGGCCAGATGGACCTATGCAATCATGATCAAGCTGATCGTCGGGCTCGGCAATCCGGGCGCTGAATACACCGCGACGCGCCACAATGCCGGCTTCTGGCTGGTCGATCAACTGGCGCGCGAAGCAGGCACAACACTACGCGACGAGCGGCGCTTTCACGGTTTCTATGCGAAGGCCCGGCTTCACGGCGAAGAAGTGCATCTGCTGCAACCGCAAACGTATATGAACCGCTCGGGGCAGTCGGTCGTGGCGGTTGCGCAGTTCTTCAAGATTCTTCCGGACGAAATTCTGGTCGCGCACGACGAGCTCGATATGCCGCCGGGCAGCGTCAAGCTGAAGCTCGGTGGCGGCAGCGGCGGTCATAACGGGCTGAAGGACATCACCGCGCATCTGTCATCGCAACAATATTGGCGGCTGCGGATCGGTATCGGCCATCCGCGTGACCTGATTCCCGAAAGCGCGCGAGCCGGCGCCAAACCGGACGTCGCCAATTACGTGCTGAAACCGCCGCGGCGGGAAGAGCAGGATGTGATCGATGCGTCGATCGAACGTGCGTTGGCCGTGATGCCGCAGATCATCAAAGGCGAGCTCGAACGGGCGATGATGCAGTTGCACCGCAATCCCTGAGCGGACCCTGCCCGCATCCGCTTCGCCCGTATCGCCATCGACAGGAGAAATCGCTTGAGCCGCTACTGGAGTGACATCGTCCACCGTCTGACGCCGTATGTGCCGGGCGACCAGCCCGTGGTTGCGCATCCGGTGAAGCTGAACACCAACGAGAATCCCTATCCGCCGTCGCCGCGCGTGCTTGAAGCGATCCAGCAGGAACTGGGCGACGCGGGCGAGTCGCTGCGGCGCTATCCCGACCCGACCGCGCGCCAGTTGCGCGAAACGGTGGCCGCATACCACGGCATTCGCCCGGAACAGGTGTTCGCAGGCAACGGCTCGGATGAAGTGCTCGCGCTCACCTTTCAGGCCTTGCTGAAGCACGACAAACCGCTGCTGTTTCCGGATATCACATACAGCTTCTACCCGACCTACGCGCGGCTCTTTGAAGTCGACTATCGGACCATTGCACTCGACGACAGCTTCGCCATTAATGTCGACGACTACACGACGCCTAACGGCGGCATCCTGTTCCCGAACCCGAACGCGCCGACCGGACGACCGCTGCCGCTCGCCGATATCGAGCGTCTGGTGGCGAGAAATACCGAATCGGTCGTGGTGATCGACGAGGCCTATGTCGATTTCGGCGCTGAATCGGCCATCACGCTGATCGACCGCTATTCCAACCTGCTGGTGATACAGACGGTATCGAAGTCGCGTTCGCTCGCTGGCATGCGAGTCGGCTTCGCGTTCGGCAATCCGGAACTGATCGACGCACTGAACCGCGTGAAGGATAGCTTCAACTCGTATCCGCTCGACCGCCTGGCGCAAGTCGCGGCCATCGCTGCATACGAGGACGATGCATGGTTCCGAGACACCTGCGCCAAAGTGATTGCGAGCCGTGAGCGGTTGGCGGCAGGCTTGACGGCACTGGGCTTCGAGGTGGTGCCGTCGGCGGCGAATCTGCTGTTCGCGCGTCACGAAGGCTACGACGCAGCGACGCTCGTGGCACGGCTAAGGGAAAAGGAAATTTTCGTGCGCCATTTCAAGGCGGCACGAATCGACCAACATCTGCGAATCTCGGTCGGCACTGACGCCGAATGCGACATTCTGCTGGACGCACTGCGCGACATTTTCAGCGCTTACGTCGGGTGACGGTGGGATAGCGAGCGACAGACACAAAACGTTGCCACAAAAGAAAACGGCGAGGCAGCCGCCTCGCCGTTCTCCATCATCCAATGGTCACGCGCCCTTGGCTGCCTGCAGCGCATGGTACTTCGCCATCAAACCTTCCGCCGACTCCAGATGCTCGGGGTCGCGCGGAATGCACTCGACCGGACACACCTGAATACACTGGGGTTCGTCGAAATGGCCGACACACTCGGTGCATTTCTTCGGGTCGATCACGTAGATTTCCGGGCCCATCGAAATTGCGTCGTTCGGGCACTCAGGCTCGCACACGTCGCAATTGATGCACTCGTCGGTAATCATCAAGGCCATACTTCTCTCACTTCGCGCCGGCCGAAGCCAGCTTTGATCCGTCAATGCGACAGTTTACGCCGGTTACGGTTGTCCCGCCGAGAGACCCTCATTCGGATCCAGCGCGGCAACCTTTTCCTTCAGCCATTTTTCGACCGACGGGAACACGAACTTGCTGACGTCGCCGCCCAGTTGCGCGATTTCACGCACGATGGTGCCGGAGATGAACTGGTATTGATCGGACGGCGTCATGAACATGGTTTCGACGTCCGGCAACAAATAGCGGTTCATGCCGGCCATCTGGAACTCATATTCGAAGTCCGAGACGGCGCGCAGGCCACGTACGATCACCCGGGCGTTATTGCTGCGGACAAAGTCCTTCAATAGCCCTTTGAAGCTCATCACCTGAACGTTCGGGTAGTGCCCGAGCACTTCGTGAGCGATGTCGAGACGCTCTTTCAGCGTGAAGAACGGCTTCTTGTTGCGGCTGTCGGCAACGCCCACCACCAGCGTGTCAAAAATGCTCGACGCGCGCCGAACGAGGTCTTCGTGACCGCGCGTCAGCGGGTCAAATGTGCCCGGGTACACGGCGACTACCATGAGACTTCTCCTCTCTTCAGACAAATGGGCACGTCAAAGCGTCCGCGTGACGCATTTGGCACCGACCGCACGCGTGACGGTAACCGTCCGCGGCTTGTTTTGGAACGCGCATTATTCCTTATTTTCGCGCTGCAGCAAATGAAAGTGGACAGCGCCTGCTTTGCCTTGCCGCACGATTTCCCAACCGGCGAGCGTCTCGTTCCCATCCAGTTCGAGCGCGTCGCCGGCTTCCACGTACAGAAAACCTTCCGGGCTCAGCAGCGGCACGGCCAGCGCGAGCGCCTTATCGAGCAGATCGCCGTCGAACGGCGGATCGAGGAAAACCACGTCGAACGATCCGGGGGCGAGACTCGCCGCGAGGCGCAAGCCGTCGGCTTCCGCGATTTCGATCGTACGCGCCGCGAGGCGCTCCTGGTTCGCGCGCAGCTGGCTGGCGGCCCGCGCATTGCGCTCGACCATCAACACCCGCGCCGCGCCGCGCGAGGCAGCTTCGAAGCCAAGCGCACCGCTGCCGGCAAACAGATCGAGGCAACGCTGGCCGTCCAGCCGTTGGCCGAGCCAGTTGAAGAGCGTCTCGCGTACGCGGTCGGGCGTGGGGCGCAGGCCGTCGAGGTCGAGCACGGGCAGCGGTGTGCGCTTCCAGTCGCCGCCGATGATACGGATGGCGTGCGGCTTGCCGCCTTTGGACGAAGCGCCGTGGGCGCGTGAAGGAGCAGAACGGGGCATGCAGTTTCGATTACGTTATTAGGGCGCCCGCGACGCCGATGCGTGCGGACCGGAGCGCCAACGTTACCACAGGGGCGCCCGGCGTCCAGCCTGGCCGTTCGGCCAATACGACGGGTGGCGGCGCGCCTGATAAAATGTGCGGCTTCCAGCGCCTTGCATCCCGCATCGCAACGCTGCCTGCCGCTCCCACGGGCCCGTCCCGGCTGCGCGCATCGGCGCGCGCTCTCACCACGCCAGATCATGTTCAGCTTTTTCAAACGATTCAAGGGTTCGAAAGAGTCCGATAACGCGCCAGAAGAATCGCAGACAGCGCCGGAAGCCCTGGCGCCCGAACCCGCCGTAGAGGCGCCGCAAGCGCCCGTCGCGCCGTCAGCGCCGCAGCCGGTAGCTCCGGTTCGCGTCGATACGCAGCCGGCTGCGGCGGCGTCCGCCAATGAGCCCGAAGCCGAAGCACCCGCGCTCGAAACCGTCGAAATCGTCCCGCCGCCTATGCAGGACGCGAACGCAAAGCGCTCGTGGCTCACGCGTCTGAAGACCGGTCTGTCGAAAACGAGTTCGAGCCTGACCGGTATTTTCGTCGGCACGAAGATCGACGAGGATCTGTACGAAGAGCTCGAAACCGCGCTGCTGATGTCGGATGCGGGCGTCGAAGCCACCGAATTTCTGCTCGAATCGTTGCGCGAAAAAGTGCGCACCGAACGCCTCACCGATCCTCAGCAGGTGAAAACAGCGCTACGCACGCTGCTGATCGACCTGCTCAAGCCGCTGGAAAAATCGCTGATGCTCGGCCGCGCGCAACCGCTGGTCATGATGATCGCGGGCGTCAACGGTGCGGGCAAAACCACCAGCATCGGCAAGCTCGCCAAGCATCTGCAAAGCTTCGAGCAGTCGGTGCTGCTGGCTGCCGGCGACACCTTTCGCGCCGCCGCGCGCGAGCAGCTCGCAATCTGGGGCCAGCGCAACAACGTGACGGTCGTGTCGCAGGAAAGCGGCGATCCGGCCGCCGTGATTTTCGACGCGGTTGGCGCCGCGCGTGCGCGCAAGATCGACGTCATGATGGCGGACACGGCCGGCCGTCTGCCGACCCAGCTGCATCTGATGGAAGAACTGCGCAAGGTGAAGCGCGTGATCGGCAAGGCGCAAGATGGCGCGCCGCATGAGGTGCTGCTGGTGATCGACGCGAATACCGGCCAGAACGCCCTCGCGCAAGTAAAAGCCTTCGACGACGCGCTAGGCCTCACCGGCCTGATCGTCACCAAACTCGATGGCACCGCGAAGGGCGGCATTCTCGCGGCGATTGCGCGTCAGCGTCCGATTCCGGTGTACTTTATCGGCGTCGGTGAAAAGGTAGAGGACTTGCAGCCGTTCAGCGCAGAAGAGTTTTCGGACGCGTTGCTGGGCGGTTGAACACAGCGACGCTCGTCGCAAAACAAGCAAAAAGGGCGCTCTTCCGAGCGCCCTTTTTTTCATTCAAGCCACAGCATCATTCCGCGTCGGGCTGAACACCAGGCGCTGCGCGAGCGAACGCGTCGATCTGCATCGCGTGTTCATAGATGCGCTGAATCGTCGGAAACTTCGCCGTATCCACCTTGAAGCGCTGGGCGTTGAACACCTGGGGAATCAGACAGGCGTCAGCCAGTGTCGGCGTGTCGCCGTAGCACAGCTTGCCGGTGCGCGAATCGCCCGCCAGATGTGCATCGAGCGTCGCAAAACCCGCTTCGACCCAATGCTTGTACCACGCGTCTTTCGCGTCGTCGTCGACACACAGCGTGTGCTTCAGGTATTTCAAAACGCGCAGATTGTTCAGCGGATGGATCTCGCACGCCACCTGCAGCGCCACCGAACGTACATAGGCACGCTCGGCCGGCGTGCCGGGCAACAGCGGCGGCTCCGGATGCGTCTCCTCCAGATACTCGATGATCGCGAGCGACTGCGGCATCACTTCGTTGCCATCGACGAACGTGGGTACGATGCCGTCCGCATTCACCTTGCGATACTCCGGCTTCAGCTGCTCGCCGCCGTCGCGCACGAGGTGCACCGGCACATAGTCGTACGGCAGGCCCTTCAGGTTCAGCGCGATGCGCACGCGATAGGACGCCGAGCTTCGGAAATAGCTGTAGAGCTTCATATTATGTGTCTCCTCCCACCGCGCTTCAGACGACGCGTACGCTGAGCTCGCCGAGCCCGTCCACGCCACCCTTCATGAGGTCGCCCTGCACCACCGCGCCGACGCCTTCCGGCGTGCCGGTGAAAATCAGATCGCCCGGTTGCAGTTCGAACAGCGTCGACAGATAGGCAATCGTCTCGGCCACCGACCAGATCAGTTGCGACACATCCGAATTCTGTTTTTCCTCGCCGTTCACCGACAACCAGATCGCACCCTTGCCGACATGGCCGACTGTCGTGACCGGATGGACTGGACCGAGCGGCGCCGAGTGATCGAAGCCCTTCGCGGTATCCCAGGGACGGCCCAGCTTCTTCGCTTCGGCCTGCAGGTCGCGGCGTGTCATGTCGAGGCCGAGCGCGTAACCGTACACGTGGTCGAGCGCGCTTTCGGCCGGAATGTTCTTGCCGCCTTTACCGATCGCCGCCACCAGTTCCATCTCGAAGTGGACGTTCTTCGATTGTGAGGGATAGGGGAATTCGCCGGTCGCACCCGGCGCGACATACAGCACAGCATCGGCCGGCTTGGCGAAGAAGAACGGCGGTTCGCGGTCAGGATCGTGCCCCATCTCGCGCGCGTGCGCCTCGTAGTTGCGGCCCACACAGTAGATGCGACGCACCGCGAACTGCTCGCTGGACCCCACGACCGGCACCGCAACGACCGGTGCGGGTGCAAATACGTAACTCATCCCGTTCTCCGTTTCTGGATTGTGCCGCGCCCACGCGGCGATAAAACATCGAGTGTAACGCGCGGCAAAGCGCCGCGCAGCGGATCGGTACCGGCACGCGCGGACCGGCGCTCCGGCCGCATCGTCTCGTGGGATCGCCGGTCCACCGGACCGCCTCGTCGCTATAGATGCGATACTCACACTGGATAGCGTCCTTTGAATTCCCTGGCCGACCGCCCAAGGCGGCACGCCCTCGTCCCACTGCGCCCGATGACCGACTCCGCCGACACCGCCAATTTTTTCCCCTGCGCCCGCTATATCAAGGAAATCGGCCGCGGCCCGAACGGCGCCCGCGCGCTGACTGCTGAAGATACGCGCACGCTTTACACCGCGATGCTTGACGGCCGCGTGGCCGATCTCGAACTCGGCGCCGTGCTGCTCGCGTATCGCGTGAAAGGCGAAACGGCCGACGAACTCGCCGCCATGCTGGCAGGCGCACAGGCGTCGTTCGAACCGCTTCATCTGCCGCACGCGGCATTCCGGCCCGTGTCGATACCCACCTACAACGGCGCGCGCAAGCAGCCCAACCTGGTACCGCTGCTCGCGCTGCTGCTGGCGCGCGAAGGTGTGCCGGTGCTGGTGCATGGCGTCACGGAAGATCCGGGCCGCGTGACGAGCGCTGAAATCTTCACACATCTGCAGATTCCGCACGCGCGATCGCACGCCGACATCGAAGACGGTCTCGCCGAGCGCCGTCTCGCATTCGCACCGATCGAGGTACTCGCGCCGAAGCTCGCGCACCTTCTCTCGCTGCGCCGGCGGATGGGCGTGCGCAATTCAACGCACACGCTCGTGAAAATTCTGCAGCCGTTCGCGCCCGCCGGGCTGCGGCTCGTGAACTATACGCATCCGCCATATCGCGACAGTCTCACGCAACTGTTCAACACGCACCCGGCCGCCGCGGAGGGCGGCGCCCTGCTCGCGCGCGGCACCGAAGGCGAAGCGGTGGCCGACACGCGCCGCCAGGTGCAGGTGGATTGGCTGCACGACGGCATCTGCGAAACGCGTGTGCCGCACGAGCGCTCGTCGCCCGACGCGCCTGAAGTCGACTTGCCCGAAGCTCGCGACGCCGCGACCACAGCCGCGTGGATCGACGCCGTGTTGCGCGGCGAAGCGCCTATCCCGAGCGCGATCGAACGGCAAGTGGAGCTGATCGTCGACGTCGCGAAAATTCCCGTGTGACGTGCGCGGCGTACGTGCAACGCAGCGCTTGCGGCATTGCACTCACGCGCCAGGATGACGGCCGCGGGTTGACACGCCTCTGCGAGCCGTCATACATTAGACCCATGCGTTCCCTTCCGAACACCCTCCGAATTATCTCCGGCCGCCTAGCGCGGCCCCTATCGCTACGTCTAGCGTAAGTCAGACGTAGCGCCGCGCGTTGGCAGCCTGAATCACCCAGATTAGTTGCCCAAAGCGCGGTCCTCAAAGCAGTTCCCCGCAGTTACTGTCTCACCCCCGACCGTAGTTCTTCACAACCTGTAGTCGTTTGCGTTCGTCCGTTTACCCTTCGGACGAAGCGCGAGGGTCAATTTCATGTTGCGCAATCCCGCTGAAAAATACCGCCCCTTTCCCGCAGTGCGCCTCACCGGGCGCAAATGGCCGAGCCGCACGATCAACCAGGCGCCGATCTGGATGAGCACCGATCTGCGTGACGGCAATCAGGCGCTTATCGAGCCGATGAATGCCGCGCAAAAGCTCGAATTCTTCGAGATGCTGGTAGCGATCGGCTTCAAGGAAATCGAAGTCGGTTTCCCGTCGGCCTCGCAAACCGACTTCGATTTCGTGCGCAAGCTGATCGAAGAAAAACGCATTCCCGACGACGTGACGATTGAAGTGTTCGTGCCCTCACGCGCCGAACTGATTGCGCGCACGTTCGAATCGCTGGAGGGCGCGCCGCGCGCCATCGTGCACCTGTACAACGCAATCTGCCCGTCGTTTCGCAAGATCGTCTTCAACCAGTCGAAGGAGCAGATCAAGGCACTGGCGGTGGAAGGCACACGCCTCATCAAGGAACATGCGCAGGCGCGGCCCGACACGCATTGGACGTTCCAGTATTCGCCCGAGACCTTCAACACGACCGAACTCCCCTACGCGCGCGAAGTATGCGACGCAGTCGCGCAGACCTGGCGGCCCACGCGCGACCACAAGATGATCGTCAACCTGCCCGCGAGCGTCGAGGCCGCGACACCGAACGTGTTCGCCGATCAGATCGAATGGATGGACCGCAATCTCAGCTATCGCGACAGCATCGTGCTGTCGGTGCATCCGCATAACGATCGCGGCACCGCCGTGGCCGCTACAGAACTGGCGCTGCTGGCGGGCGCGGATCGCGTCGAAGGATGTCTGTTCGGCAATGGCGAGCGCACCGGCAACATGGACCTCGTTACGCTCGCGATGAACCTTCACGCGCAGGGCGTCGACCCGGGCCTCGATTTTTCAGACATCGATGCGGTGCGGCGCGTGGTCGAGCGCTGCAATCAGATTCCGGTGCATCCGCGGCATCCGTATGCGGGTGATGCCGCAAAGCGGCCGGTGTGGAGCGATGAGGATCTGCAGCGCGTAGCTGCCTGAGTGACTTGAGACGGGGCGGAGCCGCCCTCCCGTTTGGAGCGCATTAGCGGCGGCGGCGCAACTGCATCAAAACCCGCCTGGCCGACCCACCAGGCGGCCAATTCAGCATGAGCGGTGCAACCCGCCTGCTCTTGCCGTTCGAGCGCTCACAAGGCGCTCACCCACTGCGACTGGCGAAACGGAGTGAGCTCAAAAAGCTCACTCGATCGCGCAACGCGTCGCCTGCCAGGCAATCAGACGCCATTGCCCGTCTTCCTGTGTGTGAATCGCCGTGTACGCAATCGGAAACAGCAGCGCGCCATTGTTCGCTTCCATTTCGATCAGCGCGCGCCCAGTGACGACGCAGGTCTCGCGCCCCACCGGCAGCACATCTTGCGACTGCACCTCGATCTGCCGATAGCGGCGGCGCCCGGCGGTAATACCGTCGATGAACTGTCGCTTCGTTTCGCGCTTGCCGTTCGTATGGACATAGCTCACGTTGTCCGCGAGCAGCGCATCGAGCGACTGCCCGTCGCCGTCGACCATCGCACGGAAGCGCTCGCGCTCGAGCCCGCGAATCGCTTCGATTATCTTTGCCGCCATTGCTCAGCCCCTTGCACCGGTGAGCCGAACGTGGCCACGGTCGTCAGAAGTTATATTGCAAATATAGCTGGTGGAAATTTATACCAGGATTCGGCTCTTTGATACCGCCATTGGAAATATGCTGGAAGCGGTAGCCCGCCTCGTACTGCTGGTGACTGCCGAATTGCAGGCCGACTCCCGCCATGGGGGCGAACTGGAAAGCGGTCGCGAGCGTGAGGTCAGTAGAAATTCTCGGGCTCGACAGGAGGCGGATACCGACACCTGCTTCGATGTAAGGGCGAATCGCACCCGCTCCGTCGATGAAGCGAATGATAGGCGTCACACCGATCTCGCCGATGTTCTCGTGCACATTGCCTTCGTCGGTGTGCCACCAGGCCACGTGCGCTTCGCCGATCAGCGAAAAGTGCCAATCGCCGATCTGCCACCACGTCAGATTCGGATCCCAGACCAGGCCGAGATCGAGTTTTTTAATGTGGTGATCTCCGAGACCGCCGGCGATCTGCACGCCGAACTGGTCGGCTGCCGCCACTCCGGAGCAGGCAAGTAGCAAAGCCGCCGACACACCTTTTAGAGCCAGACCACGCCAAACATTTTTTTTGTTGTTCATCGAACACCCGACCTAGTCGAACGCTGATTACCTTCGAATTGTTCCGCCTATTCTAAAGACAATCCTGATTTCGTGGATTGTCTGAAGAATGTTGAATTTCCGCAATTAGTCACTTCGGTTTTAGAAAAAGTCGGTCACTTATAAGACCGAAAGGAATATGTTAGGTAAATCCTACGGCGCACACGCACTTGCCGACAGAGCCCTCCATGGCTATCAAAACCTAAATTTCAATAGGAATTTACGGAACTTGGATGCCCCTACGGCCTCTAAGTATTAGCACTCGGCAAATCAGAGTGCTAACATCCAACGCTGGAGTCGTTTTAACTGAACACGCTTTTGTCTGATTCCAAAGGAGTTTCCTACGTGAGCCATGCAATGACCCTTCCGAGTACTTTGAGCCCGTCGTCGGCTAAGGCCGCTTCGGCAGGTGCGCTGGCGCTCTCGCATTCCTCGCTGCTGCCCGGTCAACTGGGCAATATCGACGCCTACATCCAGGCCGTAAATCGGATTCCGATGCTGACGCCGGCGGAAGAACGCCAGTTCGCCACCGAATTTCGCGAGCAGGACAACCTTGGGTCCGCACGCCGTCTCGTCCTGTCGCACCTGCGGCTGGTCGTATCGATCGCGCGCAATTACCTTGGTTATGGACTGCCGCATGCCGACCTGATCCAGGAAGGCAATATCGGCCTGATGAAGGCCGTGAAGCGCTTTGACCCCGAGCAAAACGTGCGCCTCGTGTCGTACGCCATGCACTGGATCAAGGCTGAGATCCACGAATACATTCTGCGTAACTGGCGGATGGTGAAGGTCGCCACCACCAAGGCGCAGCGCAAGCTGTTCTTCAACCTGCGCAGCCACAAGCAGGGTCTCGGCGCATTCACGCCGGACGAGATCGAAGGTCTCGCCAAAGAGCTGAACGTGAAGCGTGAAGAAGTGGCCGAGATGGAAACGCGCTTGTCCGGCGGCGATATCGCGCTGGAAGGCCAGGTCGAAGACGGCGAAGAGTCGTACGCGCCGATCGCCTACCTCGCCGACTCGCATAGCGAGCCGACTGCCGTGCTGGCTTCGCGTCAGCGCGACAAGCTGCAAAGCGACGGTATCGCGAGCGCGCTGAACGCACTAGACGCCCGCAGCCGCCGCATCATCGAGGCTCGCTGGCTGAAGGTGGAAGACGACGGTTCGGGCGGCTCGACGCTGCACGAACTGGCCGACGAATTCGGCGTGTCGGCCGAACGCATCCGCCAGATCGAGGCAAGCGCAATGAAGAAAATGCGCGGCGCGTTGACTGAATATGCGTAACACTTAAAGCTTGAGTCGTGCCGGCTCGTCTGGCGCACACTGTTTAGCTGCAGAGCCCTGCCCTCGCAAGAAGGCAGGGCTTTTTTGTGCCCACTCGACAATGCCTGCGCTCGATCGAAGACGCACGCGCACTCACTCAAGAACATGCCCACCAAACACGTGTTTCTTGACGTATCACAAACCCCATAGCAATACTGTCCAGACGGCGTGACGTTCGCGACCCAATGCCGCAGTGCCGAACTTACGCGCACTAGGTCATTGCTCCTAGAATCGGGATGAACTCGCCAGGCCTCCGAACCGGCCTGGATCCAGCCGGTTAAACCGGTGTGAAGTTGCCTTCTACCGATCATGACCATAGCCCTGAATCGCAATAGCCCCCCTCGCTCGAGCCTGCGCAAACGGCTCGCCGCCTGGGCGCGTGGTCCGACGCTGGCGCGGGATATCGCCATCGTCCTCGCCATCAAATTCGCATTACTGATGGTGCTCAAGTACGCGTTCTTCAATCATCCGCAGGCGGAGCATATGTCGCTGCCGCCTGAACAAGTCGCGCAGGCGCTGCTGTCCGTGCCTGCCTCGCATCCGTCCCAAGGTGGTCAACATGCCCGTTAGCGAAGTCGTAGAACTGTCGCGCCTCCAGTTCGCCATCACGGCGCTTTATCACTTTCTGTTCGTGCCGCTCACGCTCGGTCTGTCCTGGTTGCTGGTCATCATGGAGTCCGTCTATGTGATGACCGGCAAGCAGATCTACAAAGACATGACCCAGTTCTGGGGCAAGCTGTTCGGCATCAACTTTGCGATGGGGGTCACCACCGGCCTCACGCTGGAATTCCAGTTCGGCACCAACTGGTCGTACTACTCGCACTATGTCGGCGACATCTTCGGCGTGCCGCTGGCCGTTGAAGGGTTGATGGCGTTCTTCCTCGAGTCGACCTTCGTCGGCCTCTTCTTCTTCGGATGGAAGCGGCTCTCGAAAGTGCAGCACGTAAGCGTCACGTTCCTCGTCGCGCTCGGCTCGAATCTGTCGGCGCTGTGGATTCTGGTGGCCAACGGCTGGATGAATAATCCGGTCGGCGCTACCTTCAACTACCAGACCATGCGCATGGAACTCGACAGCATCTTCTCGGTGCTATTCAATCCGGTCGCGCAGGTGAAGTTCGTGCACACCGTATCGGCCGGTTATGTGACCGCTTCGATGTTCGTGCTCGGTGTGTCGTCGTGGTATCTGCTGAAGCGCCGCGACACCGAATTCGCTTTGCGCTCGTTCGCCATTGCCGCCGGCTTCGGCCTGGCCTCGACACTGTGCGTGATCGTGCTCGGCGACGAATCCGGCTACCGCACCGGTGAAGTTCAGCAGGTCAAGCTGGCCGCCATCGAATCCGAATGGGAAACGGCGCCCGCACCGGCGCCCTTCACGATCATCGGCATTCCGAACCAGAAGGAAGAACGCACCGACTATGCGATCCGGATCCCGTATGCGCTCGGCCTCATCGCCACGCGCTCGATCGACGAACCGGTGGTCGGCCTGAAAGAACTGATGGCGCAAAACGAAGTGCGCATCAAGAACGGCATGCTCGCCTACGCCGCACTGCAAAAGCTAAAGCAAGGCGATGTCACGGACGAAGCCAAAGCCGCCTTCGACGCGCACAAAGAAGACCTCGGCTACGGCCTAATGCTCAAGCAGTTCACCGCGAACGTCACCGACGCCACGCCGGATCAGATCGTGCAGGCCGCCAAGAAAACGATTCCCCCGGTAGCGCCCGTATTCTTCTCGTTCCGACTGATGGTCGGCCTCGGCATCCTCTTCCTTGCGACCTTCGTGCTGGCGTTCTGGTTTTGCGCTCAGCGCTCCCTACTCCTGGAGAAACGCCGCTGGTTCCTGCGCTGGGCTGTGTGGGCAATTCCGTTGCCGTGGCTCGCCGCTGAATTCGGCTGGATCGTTGCTGAAGTGGGCCGTCAACCGTGGACCATTGCCGGCATTCTGCCGACCGCATTGTCCGCATCGAGTCTGACGCCGGGGGATCTGTACCTGAGCATTGCCGGCTTCGTCGTCTTCTACACGGTGCTGTTCATCATCGAAATCATGCTGATGTTCAAGTACGCGCGGCTCGGGCCTTCGTCACTGCACACGGGGCGCTATCACCACGAACAACAACAGCCGCTGAATCAGTCGCTGCCGACCAACACGGCCGCATGATTCGCCGCCACTCTGTTCCAAGGGAAAGATCATCATGGATTACGCAACCCTCAAACTGATCTGGTGGGTGTTGATCGGCGTGCTGCTGATCGGCTTCGCGCTCACCGACGGCTTCGACATGGGCGCAGCGATTCTGCTGCCGTTCATCGCGAAGACCGACGCCGAGCGACGCATCGTCGTCAATACGGTCGGCGCAACGTGGGAAGGCAATCAGGTGTGGCTCATCACAGCGGGCGGCGCGATGTTTGCCGCGTGGCCGCTGGTGTACGCCGCGTCGTTCTCCGGCTTCTACTTTGCGATGCTGCTGGTGCTGTTCTCACTGTTTTTCCGACCGGTCGGCTTCGACTACCGCAGCAAGCGTGAAGACCCGCGCTGGCGCAGTGCGTGGGATTGGGCGCTGTTTGTCGGCGGCTTCGTGCCGGCGCTGGTGTTCGGCGTGGCGTTCGGCAACCTGCTGCAAGGCGTGCCGTTCTCGTTCGACACCGATCTGCGCGTTACGTATCACGGCAGTTTCTTCGCTCTGCTCAACCCGTTCGCCGTGCTGTGCGGACTCGTTAGCGTGTCGATGCTGGCCGCGCACGGTGCGGCCTTCGTGAAGATGAAGGCGGACGACGTCGTCGCCGAGCGTGCATCGCTCGCGCTGCGGATCGCTTCGCTCGCCGCCGTGGTGCTATTCCTGCTTGCCGGCGCATTGATCGCCACGATGATCGGCGGCTATCAGATCGTCGACGCCGCGCCGCTCGATACGGTGGCCAACCCGCTGCTGAAGAACGTGATCGGCGCGCCCGGCTTGTGGCTCACCAACTACGCAAACTATCCGTGGATGGTGATCGCGCCGGTGGCGGGCCTCGTGGGTGGCGTGCTTGCCTTGTTGCTGGCGCGCTCGCGTTTTGAAAAGAGCGCCTTCCTGTCGACCTCGCTGATGATCATCGGCGTGATCCTGACGGCGGGCTTCTCGATGTTCCCGTTCATCATGCCCTCCTCGCTCGACGGCCGCAGCAGCCTGACCGTATGGGATTCGACCTCGAGCCGCATGACGCTGCAGATCATGCTGATCGCCGTAATCATTTTCCTGCCGATCGTCCTGATCTACACGAGCTGGGTGTATCGCGTGATGCGAGGCAAGGTGACCGCCGCGGCGCTCGAAGAAAATCACCATTCTATGTATTGATCAGGAATACGGATAACAGGAGTTTGTGATGTGGTATTTCAGTTGGCTTCTTGGCATTGGCGTGGCGTTGGCCTTCGGCATTATCAATGTGATGTGGCTGGAAACGCGCCGGCCTTTGGAAGCGGGTAAGCAGAAGGCACGTTGATGGATCTGTTACTGGTCGCGCGCCGTTAGGCTCAAGCCGGCAAACGCAAAAGCGGCACCTTGAATCAAGGTGCCGCTTTTTTATTGCTGCTTCATCGGAACAGAAGCTTAACAATGGAGCGGCGCAGGCCGCTCCTCAACGTTGCATTACGCCAGCTGCGGCGCCGTACCGGCACCCGTATCGGGCGACAGACGCGTCGCCAGTTGTGCAGCGTAGCGCTGTGCTGCGTCGCCAACGACGATGTGGAACGTATCGGCCGAAACCCACGCCGTATCGAGCGTAGCAAGACGTTGACGATCAACCGCAGACGGATCGCGAACCACGATCCGCAGACGCGTGGCCGCCACGGCATCCAGCGACACGACGTTGCCCGCGCCGCCGAACACGGCGAGCCAACGCAACGGATCCGGATCGAGCGGACCGCCCTTAGCACCGCTTGCGGTCGCCACGGGAGCCACAGGAGCCACAGGAGCCGCAGCTACAGCAGGCGCAGCAGCAGCCACCGGCTTCACGGCATCGCCACCGCCTTGTGCGATCACCGTGCGGATTTCATCAGCGATGATGTCCGCTTCCGGTCCAATAATCACCTGCACGTTGGTCGAACCGCGTTTGAGGACACCACGCGCGCCGATCGTCTTCAGTTCGCTTTCCGAGACCTTGTTAGCATCGACCACCGACAGACGCAATCGCGTTGTACAAGCATCCACCACCGACAGGTTCGAGGCGCCACCCAGCGCGGCGATATAACGCTGTGCGCGCGGCACGGCGGCACCCGCAACCGGCGACACGAAACCGCCAGCCGCAAACGACTCGATCTGTTCTTCTTCGGCAGCAGGTTCACGACCCGGCGTTGCCATGTTGAACTTGCGGATAAAGAAGCGGAACAGTCCGTAATACACGACCATGTACACGAGGCCGATCGGAATCGCCCACCAGCCCTTGGTCGACAGGCCGTAGTTCAGCACGTAGTCGATAAAGCCAGCCGAGAAGGTAAAGCCGAGATGAATCCCGAGCGCCGAGCAGATCGCCAGCGACAAGCCCGTCAGCACCGCATGGATGGCATACAGCACCGGCGCGAGGAACATGAAGCTGAATTCGATCGGTTCGGTCACGCCCGTCAGGAACGAGGTAAGCGCCATCGAAGCCAGCAGGCCGAACACCATCGCGCGACGTTCTTTCGGTGCCTCGTGATACATCGCGAGACACGCGGCCGGCAGACCGAACATCATGACCGGGAAGAAGCCCGTCATGAACGTGCCCGCAGTCGGATCGCCCGCGAAGAAGCGATGCAGGTCGCCCGTCACCGGCGCGCCACCCGGCGGCGTGAAGGTGCCGAACACGAACCACGTCAGCGAATTGAGAATGTGATGCAGACCCGTGACAAGCAGCAAGCGGTTCAGCACACCGAACACGAACGCGCCAAGCGCACCTGCGGTGGTCAGCCAATGGCCGGCCGTATCAATGACGCCTTGCACCGGCTGCCATACATAGCCAAACACAATGCCTATCACCAGACAGACCACGCCGGTGACAATCGGCACGAAGCGTTTCCCTCCGAAGAATGCGAGGTAGTCTGGCAGCTTGATATCTTTGTACTTGTTGTACAGCAAGCCCGCGACGATACCCGCCACGATCCCGGACAACACGCCCATGTTGAGCTTGTCGTTGATGTCCTTCATCACCGCGATTTCGACCAGATAACCGATCGCACCCGCGAGACCCGCCACGCCGTTATTGTCTTTCGCGAAGCCAACCGCCACGCCGATTGCGAACAGCAACGGCAGGTTGTCGAAGATCGCGCCGCCGGCGTCGGCGATCATCTTGATGTTGAACACATCGGGTTGGCCCAATCGCAGCAGCAGGCCGGCAACCGGCAGCACTGCTATCGGCAGCATCAGCGCGCGTCCCAGGCGCTGAATCTTCAGAAACGGATTCCCATCCATTGACACCTCCAATCCTTGTCTCGTTGTCGACAGTCGTCGTTGAGTTCTAGCTTTACGTGGTTACTGAGCGAAGCTGGTTGCGGACCGTGTGGGGTTCAGTCCAAAGGCCAGGTTTCGCGGCTTACTGCTCTTACCGCCTGCGCCGATTCGAGCGCCAGGACATCCTGGGCACGTTGACGGCACAGCTGATAATCGAGGTTGCGCACCCGCGCCTTGATGCCCGGCACCGACACCGGATCCACCGAAAGTTCGGTCACGCCGAGGCCGACGAGGAGCGGCATGGCCAGCGGATCGCCCGCCAGTGCGCCGCATACGCCGACCCATTTGCCATGCTTGTTCGCGCCCTGCACGGTTGCTGCGATCAGGCGCAGCACCGCAGGATGCAAGCCGTCCGCTTGCGCTGCGAGATCGGCCTGGCAACGGTCCATGGCGAGCGTGTATTGCGTCAGATCGTTGGTGCCGATCGAGAGGAAATCCGCGTGTTGCGACAGTTGATCGGCGAGCAACGCGGCCGACGGTACTTCGATCATCACGCCGACTTCGATCGGTTCGGTACGGCCCGATTCACGAGCGAATTCGTCGATGCGTTTGCGGATGCGGATCAACTCGCCGACATCCGTCACCATCGGCAACAGGATGCGTACGGCGCCGAGCGGTTGCACCGCGAGCAGGCCGCGCAACTGATCGTCGAGCAGATCCGGACGGACTTGTGCGAGGCGGATGCCGCGCAGGCCGAGCGCCGGATTCGGTTCGGGCGGCAGCGTCAGGTAATCGACTTCCTTGTCCGCGCCGACGTCCAGCGTGCGAATGATCGCGGTGCGGCCGCTCAACGCCTCGACGATGGCCTGATAGCTCTGGCGATGTTCGTCGACGGTCGGCGCCGAGGCGCGGTGAATGAACAGCAATTCGGTGCGCAGCAGGCCGACGGAATCGGCGCCGTTGTCGACGGCGGTTTTCGCGTCGTCGAGCGTGGCGATGTTCGCGGCGACTTCGATCGCACGGCCATCGGACGTCACGGCCGCCTGTTGCGACGTACGGCGATTCGCTTCGCGCACACCGGCGAGGCGGCTGCGCTCAAGACGCGCGCGTTCGACGTCGAGCTCAGTCGGCGCGAATTCGAGGCGGCCGGTGGTGGCGTTCACCACAACCTGCGTACCTTCAGGGATCGCGTGCAACGCATCGCCGACTGCCACCAGCGCCGGAATGCCGGCCTGACGCGCGAGGATTGCTGCATGCGAAGTGGCGCCGCCACGCGACATCACCAGCGCAGTGACGCGCGTGCGATCCAGCGAGGACAGATCCGACGGTGTGAACTCTTCGGCCGCAAGCACAGCCTCTTCCGGCAGCGTGCGTGCCGCGGCGTTCGTATAACCGAGCGCACGCAACACACGCTTTTCAATGTCGCGCAAATCGGCAGCACGTTCCGCGAGCAACGCGTCTTCGATATTGGTCAGGATGGCGATCTGTGCGCGGATCGCTTCGCGCCATGCAAAGCCCGCGCTCTTGCCGAGGCTGATCAGATCGCGCGCGGCATCGACCAGCGTGGGATCTTCGAGCAGTACGCGATGCACTGCGAAAATACCCGCCTCGCCCACCGCCCCGCGTTGCGACGCATCGCGCACTGTCGTACCGAGGTCGGCGTCGACGGTGGCAATCGCCTTGTCGAGCAGCCGGCTCTCTGCCGCCGACGTGCCGTTCGCCTTTTCCGGCGGATCAATATCCGCATCGTCCCAACGCACCAGTTTGCCGACCGCGACGCCCGGCGACGCGCACACACCCGCGAGCGTATTCGGCGCGAGCGTTTCGCCCGCAGCGCGCGCGACCGTTTGCGGCGCTGGCGAACTTTGTCGCGCCGGCTTCTCTTCGACTTCACCGTGCGCTTCACGGGTCAATTCGTGTGCAATCGCTTCGATCGCAGCTTGAGCTTGCGGACCAACGCCGAGCAACTCGACAGTCGCACCTTCGCCCGCGCCAAGACCGAGCAAACCAACCACGCTCTCGATCGCCGCCTTACGCCCTTCGTAACGCACTTCGACACGCGCATCGAAACCACGCGCCGCTTCGCGAGCACGCGCCGCCGGCCGTGCATGCAGACCACCCGCGTGGACCAGCGTAACTTGCTGACGGGCTTCTTCGGTCACATTGGTGGCGCTCGCCTGGCGCGATGCGTCTGCCGCTTCGCCGCTGCGAGCGCGCAGCACCAGCAACGGCGTTTCGCCTGCCTTCAGCATACCGTTCTGCACACGCTCGACAATCTCAAACGCATCCGAATTGGCAATCGCGATCACCGAGACGAGACTCGGCGCATTCAGCGCGACCTGGTCCTGATCGAATTCGATCAGAATGTCGCCGGTACGCACATGGGCGCCTTGCGCGACCATCGGCGCAAAGCCCTTGCCATTCAGTTCGACCGTATCGATGCCGATGTGCAACAGAATCTCGACGCCTTCGGCCGTCGCAAGCGTGACTGCGTGACCGGTGCGGGCGAGATGGGTGATGGTGCCGTCGCACGGCGCGACGAGTCGCCCCTCGAGCGGATCGATGCCGATGCCGTCGCCGAACATGCCGCCCGAAAACACAGGGTCGGGCACGTTCGCCAGCGGCACGACCGGACCGGTCATCGGCGCGAGCAAAACAATATGGCCTTCAGAATGGCTCATCAAGCGGGACTCCTCGACACGTCGCATCTGATTTCTCGTCAGTGAGTTTCGGTGACTTTGTTGAGATGGCGTGGCGCGTCAGGATTGCGCCCGCGAGCGGCGGCAAGGCCGGCAGCCATCACATAAAAGGACAGGATTGCGGCGATCGGATCGAGCGCCGCATGAGCGGTGGTGGCGAGCGGCAGGGTCGCTTCCGGCACGTCGGCCGGCGCGGCGAGCAGTACGCGGGCGCCGCGCGTCTGCATGTCGCGCGCGAGTTGCAGCAAGCCGGCTTGTTCGGGACCACGCGGTGCGAAGACCAGCAGCGGGTAGTCGCGGTCGATCAACTCCATTGGACCGTGCCGCACTTCCGCGCTCGAAAACGCTTCGGCCTGAATGCCGGAGGTCTCTTTCAATTTGAGTGCAGCTTCCTGCGCGATCGCAAGGCCCAGACCGCGGCCAATCACGATCATGCGTTCGACGCCACGCAGTTCATCCACAGCCTTCGACCAATCAAGCTTGCCGGCGGCTTGCAACGCGTCAGGCAGCGTGTTCAACGCACCGAGCAGCGCTTCGTCTTTCTGCCAATGAGCGACCAGTTGCGCGGAGATCGACAGCATGGCGATGTAGCTCTTGGTCGCCGCGACGCTCAGTTCCGGGCCGGCCACGAGCGGCAGGTGAAACTCGCAAGCGTCCGACAGCGGCGAGTTCGGCGCATTCACCGCGGCCACTGTCAACGCGCCGGCCTTGCGCAATGCTTCCATCGTGCCGACCAGGTCCGGGCTCTTGCCCGACTGCGAGAACGCCAGCGCGAGCTGATCGCGCACTTGCAGCGGCGCTTGCTGGAGCGTCGCGACCGACATCGGCAGCGAGGCAACCGGTACACCGAGGCGGCTCATCGTCAGGCTCGCGAAGTAGCTCGCCGCATGGTCCGAGCTGCCGCGCGCGACTGTCAGCGCAACATGGCGCGGTTGCTGGGCGAGCTTCGCCGCCAATGCTTCCACGCGCGAGGTATCCCTGAGCTGCGCGGCGACCGTTTCAGCGGACGCCAGCGCCTCTTTAAGCATATTCGACAATTGATTCTCCTTCGACGTATGTCGCGGTCAACGCCAGTTCACGATCGAACACGACCACATCGGCCCACGCACCGCGCGCGATGCGGCCGCGGTCTTCGATGCCGAGGTAGTCGGCGGCGTAGCGCGACAAACGGTTTGAAACATCGGCGATCGGCAAGCCGATCGATACGAGATTGCGCAGCGCCTGATCCATCGTCAGCGTGCTGCCGGCGAGCGTGCCGTCGGCGAGACGCACGCCGCCGAGGCACTTCGTCACATGCTGGCTGCCGAGGCGGTATTCGCCGTCGGGCATGCCGGTCGCCGAGGTGCTGTCCGTCACAACGTAAAGACGCGGAATCGCGCGCAAGGCGGCGCGGATCGCGCCCGGATGGACGTGCAGCAAGTCGGGAATGATTTCGGCGAATTCGGCGTGCGCGAGCGCGGCGCCGACGAGGCCGGGATTGCGGTGATGCAGCGGCGACATCGCGTTGAACAGATGCGTGAAGCCGCAGGCGCCGTGCTTGAGTGCGGCGACGGCGTCGTCGTAGGTGCCGAGCGAATGGCCGAGCTGCACGCGCACGCCGCGCGCCGCCATCTCGGAGATGATCTCCATGTGGCCGGCGATTTCCGGCGCCAGTGTGACCACGCGAATCGGCGCGATCGACAGATACTTCAGCACTTCGTCCATCACGGCCGATACGGCCGCGTCTGGTTGCGCGCCGAGCTTGCCGGGGTTGATGTACGGACCTTCCAGATGCACGCCGAGCACACGCGACCCGCCTGGCGTGCGAATGCGCGCGTTGTTGCCCAGACCGGCGACGACATTCATCAGCTCGTCGCGCGGCGCAGTCATCGTGGTGGCGAGCAGGCTGGTCGTACCGTGACGCGCATGGGTGCGGCTGATCGTTTCGATCGCGTCGCCGCCTTCCATCACGTCGGAGCCGCCGCCGCCATGCACGTGCAGATCGATGAAGCCTGGCAGGATGTACGGCGCGTCATTCTTCGCCGGATCGACGCGTTCGCCGGTCAGTGCCGTGATGCGGCCGTTTTCGTATTCGAGCGTGCCGTGAATCCACCCATCGGTGGTGAGTATGTTTCCGGTCAGCATGAGTCTCTCTGGTGAGGCGTAATGCGGGGTGTGACTGAATTGCGTTCGGCTATGCCGCACGTGACGGCTGCCCGCTCAGGCGCGCCAATCAGGTGCGCAATTCAGCGACAAAGTCGTAGTAATCGTCGCGGCAATACGTGTCGGTCAGTTCGATCGCACGCTGGTCCGCGCTATACCCGATACGGGTAATGACCAGCAGCGCCGAGCGCGGTTCGATATCCATCAACGAGGCGATTTCGCTCGAAGCATTGACCGCGCGAAAGTGCTGCAAGGCGCGCACGACGGCAGCGCCACGTTGTTCGAGATAGCTATAAAGCGACACGCCGATGGCCAGCGGATCAGGCACGATCGCCGCGGGCAGCGCCGAATGCTCGACCGCCATCACGATGCCATCCGCGCGCCGCAGACGCCGCAGGCTCGTCACCGCCGCGCCGGGCGACAGACCGAGGTGCACCAGCTCATCACGGTTGGCGGCGCGGATATCGCGCTCGAGCCACACCGAATCCGGCCGGAACCCGCGTTGCTGCATCTTCTTCGTGAAACCGGTGAGCCGCGACAGCGGGTCTTCGACGCGCGGCGTGATGAAGCTCCCTGCGCCACGCGCCCGCCGGATCAAGCCTTGTTCGACCAGCAGCTCGATCGCCTTGCGCGCGGTGATGCGCGACACGCCGATCGCATCCGAAAGCGTGCGCTCCGAAGGCAGCGCTTCACCCGCCGACCACACGCCGCAGTGGATCGCCGTCGCCAGATTGCGCGCGAGCTGCAGATAGAGCGGCGTGACGTTGCGAGCGTCAGGCATCAGTGCGGACCAGCGAGTTTCCATGGGGCTCCGGCGGTCGTCGAGAAGAATGCGGCCTACGAAAATGAGAGCCCATTATATAACCAACATAATACCAGTCAATCAACTGGTCCCATGCTGGTATGAACTAGCGGAAAGCCTTGCTGTATAAGCGTCAGCGGGTGATTTGAGCGCCCCGGAGAGCGGTTTACAGGGATCGGGATTTACCCGTATTCGGGATGCCGGACGGCATCCAGGTGGTCCATAGTGGTTCTCTTCCCGGCCGGATAGACGCCCTAAAATCCATACCTTTCTGATACCACTTAGGGACGCTCCGTGGCAGCGCGGCTTTTTTAATGGGTTCCGTTCCAATATAGTGATGCGTAGTTAGCCAAAAAAATTCCCCCGGGGAGCAGCATTTGACAGATTCCGAGGCGCTGCGGCGCGCTCAGGCCGTCCGCCATTTCAACCGCTTCTATACCCAGCTCATCGGCGCTCTGCACGAGCATCTGGCAAAGAGTGCCTTCTCGCTGACGGAAGTACGCGTTCTACACGAACTGTCCCGCGGACGCGCGCAGACAGCCTCGGTGCTCGGGCGCAACCTCGGCCTCGATAGCGGCTACCTCAGCCGCCTTCTGACCAGTTTCGAACGACGCAACCTGATTACGCGGCGCCCGTCCGACACGGACGCGCGCCAATCGTTGATCGCCCTCACCGACAACGGCCACGCGGCCTACGCGCCGCTCGATACGGCGGCGATCGACGAAGTAACGGCGCTGCTGAACGGCCTCACCGCGCTTTCCCAGGAACATCTGATCGCCGCGATGAAGGTGATCGAGCGCCTGCTCGACAGCAAGCCGCAGCATGAACTCGTGACCCTTCGGCAGCCACGCGCCGGCGAGTGCGGCTGGCTCGTGCATCGGCAGGCGCAGTGGTTCGCTGCGCAATACGGCTGGGATCAGTCGTTCGAAGGGCTGCTCGCGCGCGTCGTCGCCGATTACTCGCAGCGCAACGATCCCGTGCGCGAGATGTGCTGGGTTGCCGATCAGGACGGCATGGTGGTCGGCTCGGTGTGCATCGTCGGAATCTCGACGACCGTGGCGGGCGCGCGGCTCTTGTGGGTGGAGCCAGACGTGCAGCGTCTTGGCATCGGCACGCAATTGATGAACGAATGCGTGCGCTTCGCGCGACGCGCAGGGTACACAAAACTCACGCTGACCACGGCCAGCACGCTCAATGAGCCGCGTCGGCTATGCGAGCGCGCCGGCTTCCAGCTCGTCTGCACGACGGAGGAACGGCGCTTCGGCAAGGATCTGATGATCGAACGGTGGGAGTTGGAGTTGTAGTCCTGCCAACGAATGCGCGACGCACGGACAAAAAAAACGCCACGGTTTGTCACCGTGGCGTTTTTGCTTTGCGAAGCAGGTTGACGGGTGTCGCTTAGAACGACGGCACCACCGAACCCTTGAACTGCGTCTTGATGAACTGGCGCACGTCTTCCGACTGGTAAGCCGCGACCAGCTTCTTGACCCAAGGCTTGTCCTTGTCCTGCGTGCGCACGGCGATCAGGTTCGCGTACGGGCTGTGAATATCTTCGAGCGCGATCGCGTCTTTGGTCGGCTGCAGACCAGCGGCCAGCGCGAAGTTCGTGTTGATCGCGGCCGCGTCGACATCCGACAGCGAGCGCGGCAGTTGTGCCGCGTCGAGTTCGAGCAGCTTGATCTTCTTCGGATTCTCGGCGACGTCGAGCGCCGTGGCGTTATTGCCGTTCGTGCCCGCGCCGGCCTTCAGCTTGATCACGCCTTGCGTCTGCAACAGCAGCAGCGCGCGGTTCTCGTTCGACGGATCGTTCGGCACCGCGATCTTCGCGCCCTGCGCCAGATCCTTCAGCGACTTCAGCTTCTTCGAATAGATACCGAGCGGCGAAATGTACGTCAGGCCCGCATTGACGATCTTGTAGCCACGTTGCTTGACCTGGCTGTCGAGGTACGGCTGGTGCTGGAAGCTGTTGGCATCCAGATCGCCGGCATCGAGCGCGGCGTTCGGCTGCACGTAGTCGTTGAATTCGACGACCTTCACATTCAGGCCTTCGCGCTTCGCCACTTTCGTGACGACTTCCCAGATTTGCGCATCCGGGCCGCCGATGGTGCCGACCTTGATGACCTTGTCGTCGGCGTGTGCGCCGAAGCTGGTGACGATCGCCGCGCTGGCGACTACTGCCGAGAGGGCTTTGAGGATATTTCTGCGCTGCATCTAATTCTCGCTTTTTCTGATCGATGTCAGATTCGGGTGGAAGCCGGCGGCAGGCATCTTGTGAACGCGCCGCCAACTGGACCGTAAATGGTCTCATACGCCCGGCGAGATGGGAAATATCACGATCGCATATGGTTATGCACCTGCAATGGCGCTGTAGATGTGAAACACACTCACCGTAGCCGGAGCGAGGCACTAAGCTCCGTAGGTCGCGCGCAACGAATTAGCTGCTGACAGATAATCGAAGGTCATTGCCCGCAAACCCACGCGGCCCACTTGTTCGCTTACGAGAACGCTCATGTACGTCATCAATCTCATCTACACCGCCCCCCTCGACCGCGTCGACGACGCACTCGAAGCACATCGCGCGTTTCTGACACAACAGTTCGAAGCAGGCGTATTTGTGGCCGCCGGACCGAAGGTGCCGCGCGACGGCGGCATCATTCTGGCGGTGCGCATCGAGCGCGATAAGCTGGATGAGATTCTCGCCAGCGACCCGTTCGCCGAACAGAAGCTCGCGCGTTACGAAGTGACGGAGTTCAAGGCGACGCGCCTCGCGCCGGGAATGAATTTGCCGATGCCGGCTTGAGGATAACTGCGAAGGAAATTGAATATGGGCGCGCGGCAGATGCACGCGCCCGTCTGCATCAATGCATCAACGCATTAATCGAGCAGCAGCTTGATATCGTGCACCCACGGCGTAGCGCCCTGGCCGTCACGCGCGAATAAACGCAGCTTGCCGTCCGGGTCGAATACATAGCTTGCTGCCGTGTGGTCCATCGTGTAGCTATCAGCTGTCTTGCCCGGCACTTTCGCGTAGTAGACGCGGAAGTCTTTCGTGATCTTGGTGAGCTGCGCCTGGTCCGCCGGACGCAAGCCGACGAACGTCGGATTGAACGCCGGCACGTATTGCCCGAGCAGAGTCGGCGTGTCGCGGTCCGGATCGACGGTGACGAACAGCACCTGCACGCGCTTCGCGTCTTCCGGGCCGAGTTGCTGCAACGCTTGCGAAAGCTCAGCCATCGTGGTCGGGCAGACGTCCGGGCAATGCGTATAGCCGAAGAACAGCACCACGACCTTGCCCTTGTAATCCGCCATTGTGCGGACTTGGCCGGTCGTGTCGGGCAGCGAGAAATCGCTCCCGAATTGCATGTTGCCGGTGATGTCGAGGTTCTGGAACGCCGGCGGCTGCTTGCCGCAGCCGGCCACCAGCAACGCGCCGCCGAGTGCGCAAGCGATCACGGTGACACGCGCGGCGGCACGCGCCGTGCGCACAATGCGTTGTGTAAGCATGGGTGTTACGCGCCGATCACGACGCGCGCATAGTGGTCGATCAACAGCGCGGCGAAGAGCAGCGACAGATAAACGATCGAATAACGGAAGGTCTTGCGCGCCAGATCGTCGGAGTAGTCCCGATAGATCTTCCACGCATACGCGAGGAACACGGCGCCGAGCAACACGGCCGCCGCGAGGTACACCACGCCGCTCATACCGGAGATGAACGGCATCATCGTGACCGCGAACAGAATCACCGTGTACAGCAGAATATGCAGGCGCGTGTACTTTTCGCCGTGTGTGTTCGGCAGCATCGGCAGACCGGCGTTTTCGTAGTCTTTGCGGCGATACAGTGCGAGCGCCCAGAAATGCGGCGGCGTCCACACGAAAATGATCAGCACGAGAATCCATGCGTCGCCCGGCACGTGACCGGTGACGGCGGCCCAACCGAGCGCCGGTGGCATCGCGCCGGACGCGCCGCCGATCACGATATTCTGCGGCGTGGCCGGTTTGAGCAGCAGCGTATAGATAACCGCGTAGCCGACGAAGGTGGCAAGCGTGAGCCACATGGTCAGCGGATTAGCGAACGTGTAGAGCGTCCACATGCCGAGCCCGCCGAGCACGGCCGAAAACAGCAGAATTTGCGGGGTGGTGATTTCGCCGCGCGCGGACGGCCGCCACGACGTGCGACGCATCTTCGCGTCGATCTTCTGTTCCATCAGGCAATTGATGGCGAACGCCGCACCGGCCAGCAGCCAGATGCCAACCGTGCCGCCGATCAGGACGGTCCACGGCACCATGCCGGGCGTCGACAGAAACATGCCGATGACTGCGCAAAACACAGCGAGCTGCGTGACGCGCGGCTTCGTCAGGGCGATGTACTGGGAGACCCGGCTACCGGGCGTTTGGGAGAGAGTTGTGCTGTCCATGTGGGGTCACGCTGGCGCGGCATCGCGCGCAGGCAACACGGCGCGGCCGGGACGGCTATAAGCGATCCGAAAGTTTAACATAACGAGTAGAAGCAGCAGGATCGCGGCGCCCCCGTTATGCGCGACCGCAATGGGCAACGGCCATTGCAGGACGATGTTCGACAGACCGGTGATGAACTGGATCAGCACCACCAGCAACACGCCGTTTGCCGGCCGCCTCAGCGAATCGAATCGGCGCAGTTTCAGCGCAAACCACACCAGATAGGCGACCACGACGATCGCGAACGTGCGGTGGGTCCAGTGAATCGCGACCAGCGCATCTTGCGTGATCATGTCGCCGTCACCGGTCATACCGAGCGCGCGCCACAGGTGAAAGCCGTGCGCGAAATCCATCGTCGGGACCCATTGGCCGTTGCAGGTCGGGAAGTCCGTGCACGCGAGCACCGCGTAGTTCGTGCTGACCCAGCCGCCCAACGCAATCTGCACCACCAGCAGTACGAGACCGGCGATCGCCGCCGCTCGCCAGCGCGCGGCTTCGGGCTCGTAGGCCGGCAATGGCGTTTGGCGCGCGGCCAGCCAGCCGAGCGTGCCGAGCAATGCGAGGCCGAGCAGCAAATGGGTCGTCACGATGATCGGTTGCAACTTCATGGTCACGGTCCATGCGCCGAACGCGCCCTGCACGAGAATCAGCAGCAGCAGCGAAGTCGGCCACCACGGCGACACATGCAGCGGACGGCGCTTGATGCGAGCCGTCCACGCAATCAACGTCTGCGCGATGATCAGCACGCCGATCGCCATCGCGAAGTAACGGTGAATCATCTCGATCCAGGCCTTCGTCATGCTGACCGGTCCGGTTGGCATCAATTGATGCGCGGCGGTAATCGCGGCGTGCGCGATGAACGGCGACGACGTGCCATAGCAACCAGGCCAGTCCGGGCAGCCGAGACCAGAATCGGTGAGACGCGTGAAGCCGCCGAACATCACCAGGTCCAGCGTCAGAAAAGTGGTGAGCCACACCAGCTTGCGGAATTTGTTGTCGTCGGCCTTGACCCATACATAGGACAACGGCAGCAACGCGATACACAAGCCGATCAGGGCCAGTTGCAGTACGAACATCTTTCTTACCCTGGTTGCGGCGTCAGCCGATCCTCGACCACTTGAGCAGCTTGGTCAGGTCACCCTTGATCTTGCTGGGGTTCGGATCTTTCGGAAAACGCATCATCAGATTGCCATTCGGATCGACCAGGTAGATGTGGTCGGTGAGCTGGGTGCCGGTATCGGTCGGCAGCCATGCGGACACCTGCGCCGGGTTGGCGATCAGCATGTCGGTGTCGGGATAGGCCTTTTGTATCACGTCGGAGACGTTGCCTGCATCGGTGCGCAGCCACACTTCGACGACGCGCTCGCGTTCCGGGCCCTGAGCTGCGCGGATTTGTCGCATGAAGTACAGCTTGGTGGCGCACGCTTTGTCGCACGCGCTGTTGTCGACGGAGATCATCAGCCAGTGGCCGCGCAACGACGCGAGCTTGAGCGGCTTGCCGTCTTCACCCGTCACGACGATCGATTCGGGAATCGGCCGCTGCGGTTCGATCAGCGCGCCGTAGTTCGTGCTGCCGCCGGCCGGCTTGACCACGTAATAGACGAAATACGACACGGCTATCGGTGCTGCACAGATGATCGCCAGCAATAGCAGCATCCAGCGGCCGCGCTTCCACGATCCCGCGCCATTGGGTTGATCTGCCATCACTTTCGGAGCTGCGGGTTTGCCGGCTTGCGGCGAACGGGGAGATTGCGTCGACACTACAGGACCTCTTTCAATGATTGCGCGGCTTCGAGCTCTTCTCTCAGGGCACGAAACCGCAGGCGATGCGTTACACGCTCGGAGCGTGCTCTTTCTTCGCGGCGCGGCGCGCGGCGTACAAACCGAAGACCAGAGCCGCGGCCGCCATGCCCCACCACTGGAACATGTAGCCGTAGTTGGTTTCAACGCCGGTGGTCGGCGCCGGCCAGTCGCGCACCAGCTTGTCACCGTCGTCGCTCAATTGCTGGATCACGAACGATTGCAGCGGCAGCCCGGTTTCCGCGGCGTAGGCCGCCGTATCCAGATTCTGACGGATCTTCTGATGCGCGGCTGATCCGCCCTGCCCCAACTCGAAAGCGCGCGATGCATCTGCACGCGCAATGCCTTCAATTTCGATCTCGCCTTGCGGCGTGATGTACGGCGCGATGGTTTCGCGATTGTTCATGTTGCGCGGCAGCCAGCCGCGATTGACCAGCACGTAACCGCCGTCGGCCAGTTTAAAAGGCATCACGACGTAAAAACCCGGCTGATCGTTATACGGGCGATTATCCAGATAGACGACTTTGTCCGCGACGAAACTCCCACGCGCCTTCACGCGATGGAATTCGATGTCCTTGAGTGCAACCGGCGTAGCGCTCACAGGCCGCGCGGGCGCGTCTTCGAACTGCGTGATCTGGGCTTCGAGTGCTTCCTTCTGATGCGCACGGTCGCGCTGCCAGAAGCCAAGCCGCACCGTCACTGCAATCACCAGCAGAATCAGCAGCGCGGGAACGAGGCGAAACTTCATCGAACACACTCCGGCACCGGCGCATGCGACGGCGTCCTGAACGTACGGCAGACGCTGACGCGCGGTGCGATAATAAACGTCTTGCCTCTGCGCTTCCCGGTTTCAGTTGGTTCCATGCACATTCTCGTTCCCATCGCCTTCGTCCTGATCATCGCCAGCATGGTGTCCGCGCTTTACTTCATGATGCATGACAAGGGCAAAACCAAGCGGATGGTCTGGTCGCTCGCCACGCGGGTGGGTCTGTCGATCTCGCTGTTCCTGTTCATCCTGTTCGCTCACTGGATGGGCTGGATTCAGTCGACCGGTATTCCTTACGGGCGTTGAGCTCAGCGAAAAAAGCTTCGCGCCACTAAACCCACCAAACAAAACGCCGCCCTGACAGGGTCGAGGGCGGCGCTCCATGACTTGCGTACTGCTCGTGCGCTGCGCCCTTGATGGGCGATGCGCGAACGACCTGCACACGTTCCGGAAACCACTCGGTTTTCAGTACGTATGCAGACCAGACTGCGTTACAGCCAGTACACGACGACGTACAGCCCAAGCCACACGACGTCCACAAAGTGCCAGTACCAGGCGGCGCCTTCGAATGCGAAGTGATGCTCCGCGGTGAAGTGGCCGCGAATCATCCGCGCCAGCACCACGGCCAGCATCGTACCGCCGAGGAACACGTGGAAACCGTGGAAGCCCGTCAGCAGGAAGAACGTCGAACCATACACGCCTGAAGCCAGCGTCAGGTTCAGTTCGTTGTACGCGTGGAAATACTCGAAGCCTTGCAGGAACAGGAAGCAGACCCCGAGCACCAGCGTAGCCGCCAGCCAGATGATCGCCTTCTTGCGATGATCTTCACGCAGCGCGTGGTGCGAAACCGTCAACGTAGCGCCCGACGACAGCAGCAGCGCCGTGTTGATAGTCGGCACCGGCCACGGCTGCATCGACTTGAAGGTCGAGACCAGCGCTGCCGGACCGTTGTTCGGCCACACCGCCGAGAAATCCGGCCAGATCAGCTTGTAGTCGAGGCTGCCGAGCTGATGCAGCGCGATTTCACGTGCATAGAACAACGCGCCGAAGAAAGCGCCGAAGAACATCACTTCGGAGAAGATGAACCAGCTCATGCTCCAGCGGTACGACTTGTCGACATTCTTGCCGTACATGCCGCCTTCCGACTCGGCGATCGCGTCGCCGAACCAGTGCCACAAGGTATAGAGCAGCCACAGCAAGCCGACGACGACGCCGATCGGCGCCAGTTCATGTTCGTTGATCCAGGCCGCAAGCGATCCGAGCATGACCAGCAATCCGACCGCGGCGCTGATCGGATGCCGCGACGGATGCGGTACGAAATAGTACGGGCTCTCGTTTTGACCGCTCATTCTTGATTCTCCACTTCAGTCCAGTTGTTCCGGAATCTCCGGCTGTATCTTCGGCGGCGCGTCGATACCGCACCGCTTCT
Source organism: Paraburkholderia aspalathi (assembly GCF_905220735.1). NCBI lineage: Bacteria > Pseudomonadati > Pseudomonadota > Betaproteobacteria > Burkholderiales > Burkholderiaceae > Paraburkholderia > Paraburkholderia aspalathi. Next base: position 91,566 of record NZ_CAJNBA010000005.1, on the reverse strand, counting down.
CTCTAATTCGTGGGCTCTGCTTCGCCCGGTACGACTTGTGTGTCTGCCGGCTCAACCTACTACGGCGTGCACGATCAGGATCAGCACTCCGATCAGGATAGCGACGCTGATCAGCGCTGCTGCAAGCACATGCAGCGGGTTCAACTGAGTTGCGTCCGCTTCCAGATCACGACGCTTGCGCACCCCGAAAAACGACCAGAACACGGCTTTCATCGACTGGCCGAAACTGCTCTTGCGTGGGCTGCCGTGGTTATCGCTCATTAACGTCTTCTTCCTTCGCCTGCGGCCAGCGCCGTCAGGCGGGGTTGGCGGTGGTCGCCGCCGTGTTGGCCGTGGGTGCTGCGCTCCCGGCCGTCGCCGCTGCCGGCGTATTCAACTCAAAGAACGTGTACGACAACGTGATCGTTTTCACATCCTTCGGCAACTTCGGGTCGACGACAAACACCACCGGCAACCGCTTCGTCTGGTTCGCAGTCAACGTCTGCTGCGTAAAGCAAAAACACTCGATCTTCTTGAAGTACTCGGTTGCCTGCTTCGGCGCGTAGCTCGGAATGGCCTGCGCCTGAATCGTGCGCGCCTGTTCGTTGCTGACCTCGTACATCACTGTCGTCACTTCGCCCGGATGCACGTCGAGACTACGTTGCTCTGGCTTGAAACCGAGCGGACCGCGCGCGTTCGCATCGAGTTCGATCGAAATCGTGCGACTCATGTCGACCTGCGTATTCTTCGCCTCACGCACCGTAGCATCACGCTGCACGAGGTTGTTGATGCCGGTGATCTGACAGATCGCGCGGTACATCGGCACCAGCGCAAAACCAAAACCGAACATCATCAACGCGACGATGAACAGCTTGATCAGCATCGAACGGTTAAAAGAGCGATCGGCCTGGGCCGGCGGTTGCGTCGACATCTCAATCCTCAACAATCCTGCACACAGACTCGAACACCCGCGTACCGCGTCAGGGGAACCACTTCTGATGAATGATGACGCTCGCAAAAAAAGCCGCGGCGATGACAAACATCACGATACCGATCCGCCGGTTGCCCGCGCGAACCTGCTCGGGCGTACGTCTTTCTTGAGGATTGCGCGTCATGCTCGACTTTCTGAATACTTTCGTCACTACAGGGTGCCACCACTGCTCGCATGGCTGCCCGGTTCTGGCGGCGACTGACACCACGCCGCCAGAACCGGCAAGCTCGCTGAACGCCGATTACTCGACGGTCGGCGGGTTTTCGAACGTGTGGAACGGAGCCGGGCTCGGCACGGTCCATTCGAGGCCCGTTGCGCCGTCCCACGGCTTGTCGCCCGCTTTCTCGTGCTCGCCACCGCCACGGTAGGCCGGCAGTGCAACTGCGAACAGGAAGTACACCTGCGCCAGACCGAAGCCGAACGCGCCGATCGAGATGACCTGGTTCCAGTCGGTGAACTGTGCCGGGTAGTCAGCGTAGCGACGCGGCATACCCGCGAGACCGACAAAGTGCATCGGCAGGAACGCGAGGTTGAAGAAGAACATCGACGCCCAGAAGTGGATCTTGCCGCGCGTTTCGTTGTACATCCAGCCGGTCCACTTCGGCGACCAGTAGTACCACCCGGAGAACAACGCGAAGAGAGAACCCGCCACTAGCACGTAGTGGAAGTGCGCCACCACGAAATAGGTCCCGTGATACTGGATGTCGAGCGGCGCCATTGCCAGCATCAGGCCCGACAGACCGCCGAACGTGAACACGATCAGGAAGCCGACCGCGAACAGCATAGGCGTTTCGAAGGACAGCGAACCGCGCCACATCGTCGCGACCCAGTTGAACACCTTCACACCCGTCGGCACGGCGATCAGCATCGTCGCGTACATGAAGAACAGCTGGCCCGTCACCGGCATGCCGGTTGCGAACATGTGGTGCGCCCAGACCATGAACGACAGAATCGCGATCGACGAGGTTGCGTAAACCATCGAGCTATAGCCGAACAGCGGCTTGCGCGAGAACGCCGGGATCACCTGCGACACGATCCCGAACGCCGGCAAGATCATGATGTACACCTCGGGGTGCCCGAAGAACCAGAAGATGTGCTGGTACATGACCGGGTCGCCGCCACCTGCCGCGTTGAAGAACGACGTGCCGAAGTGGCGATCGAACAGCACCATGGTGATCGCGCCTGCCAGAACCGGCATCACGGCAATCAGCAGGTACGCGGTGATCAGCCACGTCCAGACGAACATCGGCATCTTCATCAGCGTGAGGCCGGGCGCGCGCATGTTCAGGATCGTCACAACGATGTTGATCCCGCCCATGATCGACGAAGCACCCATCAAGTGGACTGCGAAAATCGCGAAGTCCATGCCCGGGCCCATCTGCGTCGACAACGGTGCGTACAGCGTCCAGCCCGCGGCGGTCGCGCCGCCGGGTGCGAAGAACGAGCCGACCAGCAACACCGCAGCCACCGGCAGCAGCCAGAAGCTGAAGTTGTTCATCCGCGCAAAAGCCATGTCCGATGCGCCGATCTGCAGCGGCACCATCCAGTTCGCGAAGCCGACGAAGGCCGGCATGATCGCGCCGAACACCATGATCAGGCCGTGCATGGTGGTCAACTGGTTAAAGAACTCGGGGCGCATGATCTGCAGACCCGGCTCGAACAGTTCGGCACGGATCATCAGCGCCATCACGCCCCCGGAGAGGAACATGGTGAACGAGAAGATCAGGTACAGCGTACCGATGTCCTTGTGATTGGTTGCGAACAGCCAACGACGCCAGCCATGCGGCGTTTCGTGAGCATGGTCGCCGTGCACGTGCTCGTGGCCCGCGGTTACATCGTGTCCGATGCTAGACATGACAATCTCCTAATGCGAATACTGCGGTGCTGACCATGAACACGTCAGGCAGCCGGGCTGATCTGGACACGCCGGGCTTCTTTTGCGTCGCTGCCGCCCGTGATCGTTTCCGGCTTCTTCAAAATAATGTGGTCTTCGGCAATGCCGGCTGCTTTCAGCGCGTCGCGCACGGCTTCGGCACGAGTCTTCGCGAGCTTCGCGTTGACTTCGGCAGAGCCGGTGGCGTCGGTGAAGCCCGACAGCGTGAACTTGGCGTCCGGGTGTGCTTTCGCGTAGGCCGCGGCCGCGTCGACCGCCGCTTTCGCGTCGGCCGGCAGCGTGCTCTTGCCGGTGTCGAAGTAGATGCTTGCCGGGAGTGCAGCCGTGGTGTCCGAGGCGGCCGAAGCGGCTTCTGCACCAGAGGCAGACGCTGCGCCCGAAGCTGCTTCTGCGCCGCTAGCTGCTGCGCCTGCGCTGGCCAGATGATCGCCGCCTTCCGGCAACTTGCCGTTACGGGCGTCCAGAATCTGCTTCGGCTGGAGAATGTCGCCGGTGTGGTTGCCCCACGAATTACGTTCGTACGTGATGACCGAAGCGATTTCGACGTCGTTAAGCGTCGGCGCCCACGAAGGCATCGCGTTCTTGCCCTTCAGCACCAGGCTCACGTGCTCGGCGATCGGGCCGTTGGCGATCTTGCTGCCGTCCAGCGCCGGGAATGCACCTGCACCCTTACCGGTCGGCTGGTGGCAGACCGCGCAGTTCGCTGCGTACACCTTGCCGCCGCGCTCCATCAGCTCAGCCATGGTGTAGGTCTTGTTCGGATCGTCCTGGCCGGCGGCCATTTTCTTCTTCTGCGTATCGACCCACTTCGCGTAGTCGTCTGCCGACAGCACTTCGACCACCACCGGCATGAACGCGTGTTCTTTGCCGCACAGTTCCGTACAGAAGCCGCGGAAGGTGCCGGTCTTGTCAGCCTTGAACCACGTGTCGCGCACAAAACCCGGAATCGCATCCTGCTTCACGCCGAATGCCGGCACGTACCAGGAGTGGACCACGTCGTTCGCGGTGGTGATGATGCGGATTTTCTTGTCGACCGGGACGACGAGCGGATTGTCGACTTCCTGCAGGTACGTGGTGGAAATCGGCTCGCGGCCATCGGTTTGCGCACGCGGCGTGGCCAGCGTGGACAGGAAGCTGATGCCCTCACCCGGACCCTTCACGTAGTCGTAGCCCCACTTCCACTGGTAGCCCGTGACCTTGATGGTGACGTCGGCGTTCGTGGTGTCCTTCATCGCGACGACGGTCTTGGTGGCGGGGAGCGCCATCAGCACGACGATGACGAACGGGACGATCGTCCAGATGATTTCGACGGTAGTGCTTTCGTGGAAATGGGAAGCTTTATGGCCTTTCGATTTGCGGTGCGCAAACATCGAATAGAACATCACTGCGAACACGCCGACGAAGATCACCGTGCACAGGATCAGCATGAACGTGTGGAGGCTGTAGAGCTCCTCAGCGATTTTCGTCGCCGGCGGCTGGAGATTGATCTCGTTGACGGCAGGGCCGCCCGGAACATCGCCCACTGCCAGGGCCGCCCCGGCGAAAAGCAGTCCGCTCATCGCCAGCACGCCCATGAGGGCTCGCTTGATTGTTTTCATAGCTTCCTTACCCAAAATTTCCATTCAAACCCTCGACCCCGCTGGCAGGCTGTCTCGCGCTCCCCGTGAACGCCGCGCGTCTCAACACGTCTAACAACGCGTGAGCCACATGCGCAATTCGCCTGCGAACTGCGCGCGCCGATACTGCGCGAGATGTTGCCCGATCATGATCGTCTGTCCGCGCGAGACCAGTTTGATCTGGTCACGCGGCGTTGCGCCCGGTTCGATCCGCACCCAGCGCGGATTGAATTCGAACTGCGTGAGCCGCTCGGCGCTGACCTGCTCGATCACGAGCCGGTTCTGAAACAGCCGGACGCGCTCGTAATCGACAGCATGACGCGCATATATGGCAAACGCGATGCCCACCGCCAGCAATTCAATACCGGTGAACGGCAACACCAGCCAGGCGCCGACCAGAACCAGCATGAAAGCAATTGCCAACGAGAACAACGCAAGCGACACGTAGAAACATACAAACTGCCGCGGTGATATCGAACAGTTGCGCTTCATCGTCCAGTCTTTGAGAACTGGTTCTGAATCCGCCAGCAGATCTGATGCTTCCATCGCTGCCTCCCGCCGACCGTCTCCAATCACCGCCTGCGGCCATTGCTTGCGACCGCAGAATCCAGCCACTTGATTACTGCCGCGTCACTTCATGTTGCAGCCCTATGCCTCGGGCCTGCCGCCCCAAATGTGGGAACTCCGGGCGACAAACTGACGCATTATAGGCGCGATCCATGGCATCCACAAGCAAGCCTCAATCGGCTCACAAGCCCGGTGCGACAAGCCTCCGCGCCGTTTTGACGCAGCTTTCGCGCGTCTTTTGAAGCGGTAATTTCAGACATAACAGATGTCCTCTTTACCGCTTCGTTGATTCCTCACCGATTCCTCGACGAGCCTCGTCCGATATCCTCGAGCCGCACGATCCCATGCCCTTCGGCCGTGGTGCGCGGCACGGCTTTCCAGGCGTGGCCGTAGATCACTTCGAAGGTCAGCGCGATCGTGCCGTCGGCACGCCGGCGGGCTTCGAGCGCCGCCAGCAAAGCCTTGTGCAGCCTACGCGCGACAGCATTCGAGGTGCTCTCGCGCTCGAACGGATAGGCGCCCCAACGGCGCACATCCGCGAGCAGCGACTCGGGCGACTTATATGTAATGGTGAGTGTTTCCTGATCCATCACCGGAATCTCGAAACCGCTCTCGACCAACATGTCTCCGAGGTCATGCATGTCGACAAAGTCGATCACGTGCTTGCGGGACACGACGCCATGGGCGGCCTCGACCTCGGCGTAAGCGCCGCGCAATTCCTTCAGCGAATCGGGGCCGAGCGTGCTGAACATCAGCAGGCCGTTCACTTTCAGCACGCGTTGCCACTCGGGAAACACGAGATCGGGCCGCGAGTGCCAGTGGAGAGCGAGATTGGACCAGATGAATTCGAAGGCGCCGGCCGCGAACGGCAGCGCCGAGAAGTCGGCCTGCGCGAAACGCGGACCACGGGCGCCGAGTGCCTTGCCGAGCGTGGCCGGCAAAAAGCGCCGCCAGCTCGTGTCGCCGGAATCGTGATGCAGCGCGCGGCTGAGCATTCCGTGCGACAGGTCGGTGCCGAACACCGGCGCCTCGGGGAAGCGTTCGCGCAATCCGGGGATGTCTTCGCCCGCACCGCAACCGGCGTCGAGCACGCTCGACGGCGCAACCTTGATGTAGTCGAGGCGTTCGCGCATGCGCTGCGCGATTTCGCGCGGCAGGAACGCGACCTGGTCGAAGGTCGCCGCACGGCGGTCGAAAATTTGCCTGAGGCGCCGGGAATCATAGGCCGGACGGCCAGATTGAGACGTAGTTGGGGGCATGGGTGTCGTACTGGCGTAGAGCACGAAGTATACTCGTTCGCTTCCGTCCATTCAGCGTGAAAGGCCTTTACGGGCGGTCCAATCATGCCATTCCGAAAAAATTCCTCGTCTCCCGGCAGCTCGAACGCACTTTTTGCACGCTTCACGCGCGGCTTATATTCGGCGTGGCCGCATGTGATGCACGCTGCGTTGCCGAACCTGTGCGCACTGTGCGGCAATTTGTCGCATAAAACGCTGTGTGCTGGTTGTGACGAGGCGTACTGGAACGAAGCCAGATTGCGCTGCACGATGTGCGCGGTCCCTTTGTCCGGAACGCGCTGGGCGGGCCACGCGCAATATCGCTGTGCGGATTGCATCGGCGAGCCGCCGCCGTTCGAGGCGACCTTTGCTCTTGCCGATTACCGCCAGCCGCTCGATGCCTTGGCGCTCGGGCTGAAATTCCGTGCCCGGCTGATGCTGGCGCGCGAGTTTGCGCAACGCCTTGCGCGGCTCGCAGGGGATTCATGGGTGGACGCGACGGACAAGCCCGATGTGCTCGCGCCTGTGCCGCTGGCCAACAAACGTCTTACTGAGCGCGGCTACAACCAGGCCTGGCAGATTGCGAGGCCCCTGGCCCGCGCGCTGAATCTGCGCAGCGACGCCACCTTGCTGCATCGTGTGATCCACACCGCGCCGCAATCGCGACTCGACCTGGACGCGCGCCGCTTGAACGTGGGCCGCGCATTCAAAGTCGCCAGACCGGTACAAGGTCTGCATGTCGGCATCGTCGACGATGTCATGACGACCGGCGCGACCCTCGAAGCGCTGGCGCGTACGCTCAAAGCTGCCGGTGCGCGGCGCGTCACCAACTTCGTCGCGCTGCGTACGCCGAAAAACTAGTCTCTATCAGAAGCCATCATGTTCAATGTCGTTCTCGTCGAACCCGAAATCCCGCCGAACACCGGCAACGTTATCCGCCTGTGCGCCAACACCGGCGCGCGGCTGCATCTGATCGAGCCGCTCGGCTTTCCGCTCGACGACGCCAAGTTGCGTCGCGCCGGTCTCGACTATCACGAGTATGCGCAGATGAACGTGCATGCCGATTGGGCTACGTTCGTCGCCAAGGAAACGCCCGATCCGGCGCGGATGTTCGCCTTCACCACCCGTGGCTCGGGCCGGTTTCACGAGCATGCGTTTCAATCCGGCGACTGGTTCGTATTCGGCGCCGAAACGCGCGGCCTGCCTGACACCGTGCTCGACCAATTCGCCAATGAACAACGCGTGCGTCTGCCGATGCGGCCGGGCAACCGCAGCCTGAATCTGTCGAATACGGTCGCTGTCGTGGTGTTCGAAGCGTGGCGTCAGACCGGCTTCGACGGCGGCGCCTGACGGCGCTTCAATTCGGCTTCGTAGCGCGCGAGCATGGCTTCGTCGAAACAGGCGAACACCACGTGCTCGATTTTCGGGGTGCGTGGCAAAGTTTCAAGCACAGCGCCCACGGCGATCTGCACGGCTTCGTTGGCAGGAAAATGGTAGATGCCGCAACTAATCGCGGGGAATGCAATGCTCGTGCAATGCGCCTGATGCGCGACTTCGAGTGAGCGTTGATAACAGGAGGCAAGCAGGTCCGCCTCGCCGCGCACACCACCCTGCCAGACCGGGCCGACCGCATGGATCACGTGTTTGGCCCGTAACTGGTAGCCACGGGTGATTTTCGCATCACCGGTTGCGCAGCCGCCGAGCGTTTCGCACTCACGCAGCAATTCCTTGCCGGCCGCGCGGTGAATCGCGCCGTCCACGCCGCCCCCGCCTAGCAACGAAGTATTCGCGGCATTGACGATCGCATCCACGGCGAGTGTCGTGATGTCGACCACGCGCGCTTCTAGCGTGCAATTGTTAAAACTGGGCATGAGAACCTCGCTGGTCCGAAGCGTCGATAAAACGTGGACAGCGATGGCGGGCAGCCGTTCAGCGCTTTTCGCGCTAAACGGCTGAAAGACAAGACTTATTCTGCTTTCGAATCGCGCCGCAGCAAGGCGCTGACGGCGTCGCGGGGCGCTACGCCGTCGAACAGCACAGCACAGACTGCCTGCGTGATCGGCATCTCGATTGCATGAGCGCGAGCGATTGCCAACACAGCTTGCGCACAACGCACACCTTCGGCCACGTGACCGAGGCCGCCGAGGATGTCGTCGAGCGTACGGCCCGCGGCGAGCTGAACGCCGACCGTGCGATTGCGTGAGAGATCACCCGTGGCGGTCAGGATCAGATCGCCCAGCCCGGTCAAACCGGTGAACGTCTCCGCCCGTCCGCCGAGCGTCACGCCGAGGCGCGACATTTCAGCGAGACCACGTGTAATCAACGCCGCGCGTGCATTCAGACCGAGGCCGAGGCCATCGGCAATACCCGTGGCAATCGCCAGCACGTTCTTCACCGCACCGCCTACTTCCACGCCGACAATGTCATCGCCGGTATAGATGCGCATGGCGCCATGATGAAACGCGGCAACCGTGCGCTCCCGGCATGTCGCCGACGTGCTCGCGATCGTCAACGCGACCGGCAAGCCCTGCCCGACTTCACGAGCGAAACTCGGACCCGACAGCACGCCGTTACTGCCATGCCCCGGCAATTCAGCCGCGACCACCTGATGCGGCAACAACTGCGAGTCGGCTTCGAATCCTTTGCACAACCACACCACATGCGCCGGCACTTTGCCCGCGTCGTGCATCGCCCGGAACAAACCCCGCAGACCGGCGACGGGCGTCGCCACGACGCATAACGCGTCGTCGGCGAGCGCGTGGTCGAGCGCTGCGTTCAGATCGGCTTCATAGCGAAGGGACGCCGGCAACGCAACGCCCGCCAGATAGCGGGCGTTTTCGTGCGAAGCGGAGAGATCGGCGATGAGCGCGGGTTCACGCGCCCACAGCACCGTGTCGTGCCGTGCGGCCAGATGTCCGGCGAGGGCTGTGCCCCATGCGCCGGCGCCGAGGACAGCAACCTTCATAGCCGGCACCGAACGGACGCGTTTAATGCGTGACGCCGTTTTGCGCCGCGCCTTCCTGGCCGCCCATTTGCGCGAGACGTTGCTCGTACAGCGCCTGGAAGTTGATCTCGGCGAGGTGGATCGGCGGGAAGCCTGCGCGGGTGATCGCGTCGGCGATGTTCGAGCGCAGGTACGGGAACAGGATCGTCGGGCAGGCAATGCCGACCAGCGGATCGATCTGTTCAGCCGGAATGTTGCGGATGTCGAAAATGCCGGCTTGCTTGGCTTCGATCAGGAACGCAACCTTGTCCGACACCTTGGCCGTGACCGTGCCCGTCACGAGGATTTCGAACACGGTGTCGGCGAGGCGCTCGGCCTTCACGTCGACTTCGACTTCGACCGACGGCATTTCCTGCTCGAGGAAGATGCCCGGCGAATTCGGCTGCTCGAGCGACATGTCCTTCAGGTAGATGCGCTGGATGTTGAAGAACGGCTGGTTATTCTCGTCGGACATGATTGAGTGATTCCCTGATAGGTATGCATGGCGGCGGCCCATGACTCCACGGGCCGCCAGATCGTTGCGGCGCATCGCCGGCCCTCGAGGTTGTCCTTGAAGGGCCAGCACGCGCCGACTTGTATTTCACCCGACTGACTCACGCGCCGGCCGGCGCACCAGTCAGGCAGCTTCGTTCAGGCAGGTTCGAGCAGAGGCATCAAACCGCCCGCGCGATCGAGCGCGGACAGATCGTCGTACCCGCCGACATGCGTCTCGCCGATGAACACCTGCGGCACTGTGCGGCGACCGGTCCGGGTCATCATTTCTTCACGACGGGCCGGGTCCTTGTCGATCAGTACCTTTTCAACGTGCTCGACGCCGCGCGACTTTAAAAGACGTTCGGCCATCTGGCAATACGGGCACACCTGGGTGCTGTACATGATGACTTTGTTCACTTGGCTGCTCCTTGTTTCACAACCGGCATACCGGCTTTCTGCCAGGCGTCGACACCGCCTTCGAGAACATGGACTTCGGCGTATCCCGCATCCTGCACGATACGCGCTGCCTTGTTCGACTGCTGGCCGGTCTGGCATACCAGCAGCACCGGGTTGCTCTTGTTCTTCACGAGTTGCGCGACTTTCGCCTGCAGCTCTGCAAATTCAAGGTGCCGCGCCGCGGGCAGATGGCCCTTGGCAAAGTCGGCGGACGGACGCAGATCGATGACCGCCGCATTGCGCCGGTTGATCAGTTGGGTGGCTTCAGCGGCCGACAGGCCACCGCGGCCACGCCGGCTGATCGTCGGCCACAGCAGCAACCCACCGGAGATGAGGACGATTGCGATCAGTACAAGGTTTGTGTAATCAGTGAAAAACTTCACGGAAAATCCGCCGAAAAAGAGAGAAATCGAAAAGGGCAATCCACCCATTATAAAATAACCGTCTGACGCGATGGCGGCGCTCCTCTAGAGGACCCTCGCAGCGCTTTACCGCTTCCTTACTACCGACCGGCAATCTCATGTACAAACTCGTTCTCATCCGCCACGGCGAATCGACGTGGAACAAGGAAAACCGCTTCACGGGCTGGGTCGACGTCGACCTCACCGAGCAGGGCAATCGCGAAGCGCAGCAGGCGGGCGTGCTGCTGAAGGAATCGGGCTATTCGTTCGATATCGCCTACACGTCGGTGCTCAAGCGCGCGATCCGCACCCTGTGGCACGTACAGGACCAGATGGATCTGATGTACCTGCCGGTGGTGCACTCGTGGCGCCTGAACGAGCGCCACTACGGCGCGCTGTCGGGTCTGAACAAGGCGGAAACCGCCGCCAAGTTCGGCGACGAACAGGTGCTGGTCTGGCGCCGCAGCTACGACACGCCGCCGCCGGCGCTCGATCCGTCGGACGAACGCGCACCCTACAACGATCCGCGCTACGCCAAGGTGCCGCGTGAGCAATTGCCGCTCACCGAGTGCCTGAAAGATACTGTCGCACGCGTTTTGCCGTTGTGGAACGAGTCGATTGCGCCGGCCATCAAGTCGGGCCGCAAGGTCGTGATCGCCGCGCACGGCAACTCGATCCGCGCGATGGTGAAGTATCTCGACAACATTTCGGACGACGACATCGTCGGCCTGAATATCCCGAACGGCGTGCCGCTCGTCTATGAACTCGACGAAAACCTGAAGCCGATCAAGCACTACTATCTGGGCGACCAGGACGCGATTGCAAAGGCGCAGGCCGCTGTGGCCAAGCAGGGCAAGGCGGGCTAAACCGGGGCCACCGGCCGCCGCGGCCCCCGTCTGCAGCGGAAACTTGCAGCGGGGGGCCCGGCAAACGGGCCGTTCCATCGGCAAGACCTACCGGCATACGCTGCCCGCCGGCTGTCAATTGCGCCATCGCACCGCCATCTTGCCGTTACTGCACATTACTTCAGCGGCGCGAGCGCCGGCTCACGAACCAGGGCCGGCCGGCGCTGTCGAATCACGATTGCCTGCGCTGCGCACTGACTGGGCGGGTGTGCAGTTATACTTGTCCGTCCCCATCTCTATCGACGCTGCCACGCGCTCCCGACCGCAACAGACTCTATGCGAAAGAACCTGAAAAATATCGGCCTGATTGCCGCGGGCCTTGCTACCGGCGCATTTGCCACCCTGCAACTCTCCGCCTCGGCCCAGCAACCCGCCAGCGCGGCCTCGAGCGCCGTCGCACCGTTGCCGCTGGACCAACTCCGGCTCTTTGCCGAAGTCTTCGGGCAAATCAAGCATGAGTACGTCGAACCGGTAGACGATAAAAAGCTCCTCACCGCCGCGATCAAGGGCATGGTGTCGAGCCTGGACCCGCACTCGTCGTATCTCGACAAGACCGATTACGAAGAACTGCAGGAGCAGACCAAGGGTCGCTTCGCGGGTCTCGGCATCGAAATTTCGTCAGAAGACGGCCTGATCAAGGTGATCTCGCCGATTGAAGACACCCCCGCGTTCCGCGCCGGCATCCGTCCGGGCGACCTGATCACCCGTATCAATGACAAGCCGGTGCGCGGCATGACGCTCGACCAGGCCGTCAAGCAGATGCGCGGCGATCCGGGCACCAAGGTCACGCTGACCATCTTCCGCAAGACCGACGACCGTACGTTCCCGCTCACGGTGACGCGCGCGATCATCAAGGTCCAATCGGTCAAGATGAAGATTCTGGCGCCGGGCTACGCGTATGTCCGCATCACCAGCTTCCAGGAACGCACCACGCCTGATCTGGCTGCGAAGCTGCAAGACATCGCCCGTCAACAGCCGAACCTGAAGGGTCTCGTGCTCGACCTGCGCAATAATGGCGGCGGTCTGCTGCAAAGCGCGGTTGGTGTTGCCGGCGCGTTCCTGCCGCCGAATTCGGTTGTGGTGTCCACCAACGGCCAGATTCCGGATTCGAAGCAGGTCTATCGCGACACGTACGATAACTACCGCCTGCAATCGTTCGACAGCGATCCGCTGAAAGACGAAGCACCGATCTTCAAGACTGTGCCGATGATCGTGCTGACCAATGCCTACTCGGCGTCGGCGTCGGAAATCGTTGCGGGCGCGCTGCAGGATCAGCATCGTGCGCTGATCGTCGGCAAAACCACGTTCGGCAAGGGCTCGGTGCAAACCGTCCGTCCGATGACAGCTGAAACGGCACTGCGTCTGACCACGGCGTACTACTACACGCCGAGCGGCCGTTCGATCCAGAACAAGGGCATCCGTCCTGACATCGCGGTCGATCAATACGCGGAAGGCGATCCGGACGACGCACTGGTGACCCGCGAAGTCGACTACTCGAACCACCTTGCTAACACGCAGGATCCGAACGAGAAGAAGGAAGCGGAACAGCGCGAACAGGAACGCATGGACCAACTGCGCCAGCTTGAAGAGCAGAACGACAAGAAGACGCCGGAACAGCGTCAGAAGGATCGTGAGCGCAAGCCGGTCGAGTTCGGTTCGACCGACGACTTCATGCTGACTCAAGCGTTGAACAAGCTGGAAGGCAAGCCGGTGCAGGAATCGAAGTCGCTGACCGAGCGGCGTCTCGCGCAGAACAAGCCGGCAGCATCGGCCTCCGCGCCGGTCGCGGTGAAGCCGACGCAGCCGGTACCGGGCGCATCGGCACCGGCCTCGGCGCCTGCTACGCAAAGCAACTAAGCAGCAAACCCAACGTGTCTTCGCAGCGGAACGTGCTGCGAAGACACGTAGCAGTACCGTTGTAATACCCGGCACCAGCAAGAACACCCGCTCCCCCGCGCGATTAAAATAACGAAACCGCGCACGGCAGGCCATCGGTCCTGCATCTCATTGCGCGACACTCCACGCGCCCCGCCATGAATGACGATCAACTCCTCCGCTATTCCCGCCATATCCTCGTCGACGAAATCGGCATCGAGGCGCAGCAGCGCTTTATCGATGCGCACGCGATCATTGTCGGCGCGGGCGGCCTGGGTTCGCCGGCTGCGATGTATCTGGCGGCGGCAGGCGTTGGCCGTCTGACGCTGGTCGATGAAGATACGGTCGACCTGACCAATCTGCAGCGGCAGATTTTGCATGTGACGGCGTCGGTCGGGCGCAAGAAGGTGGAGTCCGGGCGCGATGCAATCGCGCAGATCAATCCTGAGGTGATGGTGAACGCGGTGGCCGAACGTGTCGACGATGCATGGCTCGATCGCGAGGTGCCGCACGCCACAGTCGTGCTCGATTGCACCGACAACTTCGCGACGCGCCACGCGATCAATCGCGCCTGCGTGAAGCATGGCGTGCCGCTGGTCTCAGGCGCGGCCTTGCGCTTCGACGGCCAGATCAGCACTTTCGATTTCCGCGACGCCGCGTCGCCCTGCTATGCGTGCGTGTTCCCGGAAGATCAACCGTTCGAGGAAGTCGCGTGCTCGACGATGGGCGTGTTCGCGCCCACGGTCGGGATCATCGGTTCGATGCAAGCGGCTGAAGCACTGAAAGTGATCGGCGAAATCGGCACGCCGCTGATGGGCCGTCTTACGATGCTCGATTCGCTGCGTATGGAATGGAACACGATGCGCATTGCGCGTCAGCCGGATTGCCCGGTATGTGGGCAACGGCATCAGGCCTGAGCCTACGCAGGCAAGACGCTAAAAGGAAAACGCCGCACATATGTGCGGCGTTTTTCATTTGAACCCACCAATCCGGATTTTCAGTTTCAAGCCAGTATCACGCGCTTGAGCGCCGCCTGCACCTCTTCCGGTTCGAACGAAGCCAACACGTCGGCCACCGGCTTCTCGAGCGTCTTCAGATGCGAGCGCAGGACTTCCTGCTTGACCACCAGCAACTGGCTCGGGTGCATCGAGAACTCGGTGAGGCCCATGCCGAGCAACAGACGCGTCAATGCCGGGTCGCCCGCCATCTCGCCGCACACCGACACCGGCACCCCCGCCCGCTTCGCCTCGCGCAGCGTGAAGGCGATCAGATGCAGCACCGCCGGGTGCAGCGGGTCGTACAGGTGCGCGACCGAGTTATCCGCGCGATCGATCGCCAGCGTGTACTGGATCAGATCGTTGGTGCCGATCGACAGGAAATCCAGCCGCTTGAGAAACAGCGGCAATGCAATCGCGGCAGCCGGAATCTCGATCATCGCGCCGACCTGCACGTTCGGATCGTAGGCGATACCAGCATCGTCCAGTTGACGCTTGGCCTCGCGAATCAGATCGAGCGTCTGATCGATCTCCTGCGCGTGGGCGAGCATCGGAATCAGAATCTTCACCTTGCCGAACGCCGACGCACGAAGAATCGCGCGCAGTTGCGTCAGGAACATCTGCGGTTCCGAGAGGCTCCAGCGAATCGCTCTGAGCCCCAAGGCGGGGTTCGGCGCGGTTTCGTAGCCATCGCCCCCAGCCATCGAATCGAGCGGCTTGTCGGCGCCGACGTCGATCGTACGGATCGTCACCGGCAAGCCGTTCATCAACTCGACCGCGCGACGATAGGCCGCGAACTGCTCTTCCTCTTCCGGCAACTGGTGCTTGTGATTCATGAACAGGAATTCGGTGCGGAACAGGCCCACCCCGGTTGCGCCCGAATCGACCGCCGCGCGCGCGTCCTCCGGCAACTCGATGTTCGCGCACAGTTCGATGCGCGTGCCGCAAAGTGTTTGCGTAGGCGAAAACTTCAGCCGTTGCAGCTTGCGCTGCTCCAACGCTTTTTCGCTCTGACGGTACGAGTATTCTTCCAGCACGATCGGTGCAGGATCGACGATCACGATGCCGTGATCACCGTCGACAATGATCAGGTCGTCTTGCCGGATCAACTGGCTCGCATGCTGCACGCCGACCGCGGCCGGAATGCCGAGGCTGCGCGCGACAATCGCCGTATGCGAAGTCCGTCCGCCGAGATCGGTGACGAAGCCCTGAAACGTTTGCGTTTTGAACTGCATCATGTCGGCAGGCGCGATGTCGTGCGCGACCACGATCATCTCGTCGCAGGTACCGTGCACGCCGTCCACCAGCGCCACCGAAGCACCGGCGAGCGCCTTCAGCACGCGCTCCACCACCTGTTCGATGTCGGCTTTCCGCTCACGCAGGTATTCGTCTTCGATATCGTCGAAATGGCGCGACAGGCGCTCGAGCTGTTCGGTCAGCGCCCACTCCACGTTGTAACGGCGTGTACGGATCAGGTCGATAGTTTCCTGCACGAGCATTGCATCGTTCAGGATCATTGAATGAACGTTGATGAACGCGCCCATTTCGCTCGGCGCGTCTGCCGCGAGATCGGCGCGCAACGTGTCGAGCTCGTAATGCACATGTTGCTGGGCCGTGCGGAAGCGCTCGATCTCGCCCTCGATCTGGGCGGGTTCGATCAAATAGTGGTCTACGTCAAGTGCAGCCGGGGCGATCAGATAGGCCCGCCCGATGGCGATACCGCGTGACACGGGAATTCCATGCAGCGTGAAGGACACGCGCACCTCCTCTAGTTGTGTGATGCCGCGGCAAACCGCTGCAATGCTCTCAGACTCTGCTGGCCATTATAAATTCCGCGCCCGTTGTAGATACGTTAGGGCTGTGTGCAGCGCAGCACGAAATACCGTAACCATCCACAACAATGCGCCTTCGGCAACGCGAACCCCCGCGCGCCGCGAGCAGGCGCTTCTCAAGCTGCGATTGTCTCGCGCTAAAAAAAATGCCGCGGACAGCCGCGGCATTTTGCTTCAGGCAACGGTAACGCGTGAATTCACTGACCTTCGCCGAATTTATCAGCAATCAGTTTCAACAATGCGTCCATGGCTTCTTTTTCGTCGGTGCCTTCTGTTTCGATGAGCACCGTGCTGCCTATACCCGCGGCCAGCATCATCACACCCATGATGCTCTTGGCATTGATACGGCGGCCATTGCGGCTCATCCAGATTTCCGCCTGGTAGTTGCCCGCGAGTTGCGTCAACTTGGCCGACGCGCGCGCGTGCAGCCCCAGCTTGTTCACAATAGTCGTTTCCTGTTGCAGCATGTGATGGTCCGAAGCGCGGGTAAGTGTTGTAGTGAAAGGTGAAACTGCAAACCAGCTGCGATTGGGCGCGACCCAATCGCAATCGTTTAAAGCCGTGAGATCCGCTTACAACCCGGTCGAGCCGGCTTTCTGAGTCAGGTCGGCCTCGGCCGGCAGCGCTTGCAAACAGTCAGCGGCGGCGGCCTCTGGCGGCAAAGCGGGCAAACAGTCACTGGACCCCGCGGGCGGCGCAACCGGCGCCGGCGTGGCAGGCCCGATTGCGTGCACGCCCTTGGTGGCTCCAGCGAGGGCTTTGTCGACCAGCGTGTCGAGCGGCGTTGCGCGATAACAGACCGCGCGCACCAGCATCGGCAGATTGACGCCACACAGCACACGAACGTTCGGCACCGAAGCAAGCCGCCCGGCGATATTCGCCGGCGTGGCGCCGAACATGTCGGTGAGCACGAGCGCGCCGTTTTCTTCCTTGAGCCGTTCGATTTCCGAATGCGCGAACGCGACCTGCTGTGCGGGATCGCAATCCGGCGATACATCGATCACGCCGATGCGAGCCGGCAAGCCACCGTAGATGTGCGAAATACAATCGCGCAACGCGGTGGCGAACGGAGCGTGCGCAATGATCAGAATGCCTGCCATGTCAGCCTTACTGCAAAAGAACGGCCCCGAACCGTGGACCGGGACAAAGCCCGGTTCGTAAGCGCCCTCGACTGGCCGTGGGTCGTGAGGGCCGGAACGCATCACCCGACGAGCGGCCCGCGGCGCCTGATATCGCTAAGGCACAGGCGGGAAACAGCTCGTTCACAGTCCGCAATCCATGCCAGTGGCGTCTGACAGACACCTTCCAGTCGGCTTGGCGCGGAAGAGCGGGCATTGTATCAGGCTCATTTTCTCGCCAAAGCTGGTGTTTCGCTTGATGCGGATTTACTACACAGTTTGGGGGGCTTGGCAGCCATTCAAGGGCTGCGCCTCAAGCGGCCGCTCGCTCCAATGCGTCGATGAACATCGCGGCGACGTCGAAGCCGGTCTGATCCATGATCTCGCGGAAACACGTCGGGCTCGTCACGTTCACCTCGGTGAGCCAGTCGCCGATCGCATCCAGCCCGACCAGCAGCAGACCACGCGCGGCAAGCACCGGTGCGAGCATGTCTGCGATCTTGCGGTCGTGATCTGTGAGCGGGCGCGCCACGCCCAGTCCACCCGCCGCGAGGTTGCCGCGTACTTCATTGCCCTGAGGAATCCGCGCGAGCGAAAACGGCACCGCTTCGCCGCCAATCAGGAGAATGCGCTTGTCGCCTTCCTTGATCTCGGGGATGAACTTTTGCGCCATCACTGAGCGCGCGCCGTCGTGGCTCAGCATCTCGATGATCGAGCCGAGATTCATGCCGTCGGCCTTCACGCGGAACACACCCATGCCGCCCATGCCGTCGAGCGGCTTCAGGATCACGTCGCCGTGTTCTTCATGGAAGGCGCGCAAACGGGCGGCGTCGCGCGTCACCAACGTCGGCGCGACGAACTCCGCGAACTCGCCGATCGCCAGCTTTTCCGAATGATCGCGAATCGCCTGCGGCTTGTTGAAAATGCGCGCGCCGCCGCGTTCGGCGATTTCCAGCAACCACGTGGACGTTACGTATTCCATGTCGAAGGGCGGGTCTTTGCGCATCACGACCGCGCTGAAACTCTTCAGCGATTTCGGCGTGGCCGCTTCAGCGGCGTACCACGTGTCGCGATGGAGGTCGGTCACGTCGCCGGTAATCGCAAAGCGCTGCACGTTCGCCTCGACGTCGCCGCCGGTCCACGCCAGATGTTTCGGCTCGCACGTGTAGAGCGTGTGACCGCGGCGTGCGGCTTCGGCCATCATCGCGTAGGTGGAATCTTTGTAGATCTTGAACTGAGTGAGCGGATCGGCAATGAAAAGAATGTCCATGAGGATTCCGGTGCGCCCTTAGGGCTTGGCATTGATCGTCAAATATAGTCGCTGAAAATGACGACGGCGGCACGCATGCCGCCATCGACCATCTCGCGAGGCTTAAACCTGAATTGCTTCCGGATCGGTCTTTTCCAGTTCGACCGATGCGGCCAGCAACCCGAGCCGCGCCACCACGCCGTACATATAGAAGCGGTTCGGCACCGCCGCGCCGGGCTTGGCGTGCGCATCCGGCAGGGCCGTATGCTCGAAGCCGAGCGGCACGAAGTGCATGCCGGGCGCGTTCAGATTCTGATCGCGCTCGCGGCTGCCGTGCACGCGGTAGAAGCCACCCACCACGTAACGGTCGATCATGTACACGACCGGCTCGGCGACTTCTTCGCCGATCCGCTCGAAGGTGTACACGCCTTCCTGCACGATCACGTCATGCACTTCGAGGCCGTCTTTGGTGGCGGCCATCTTGGCGCGTTCGCGCTTGGTGAGCGCGGCCACTTCCGAGGCGTCGTGCACGGTCATCACGCCCATGCCATAGGTGCCCGCATCCGACTTGATGACAACATACGGTTTCTCGGAAATACCGTACTCGCGATACTTCCTGGCGATCTTCTTCAGGACACCGTCGATCGCATCCGTTAGCGCTTCCTCACCGGTGCGCTCCTGGAAATCGACGCCTTCGACGTGCGCGAAGTACGGATTGATCATCCACGGATCGATCTCGACCATCTTCGCGAACTTCTTCGCGACGTCGTCATAACAGGAAAAGTGCGTCGATTTGCGGCGAACGGCCCAGCCGGCATGCAGCGGCGGCAGCAGATACTGCTCGTGCAGATTTTCCAGGACGGGCGGAATGCCACCCGACAGGTCATTGTTCAGCAGAATCGAGCACGGGTCGAAATTCTTCAGGCCGAGGCGCCGCTGCGAGCGCTCGAGCGGTTCGAGCACGAGCTTCTGGCCGTCGGACAATGCGATCGTGACCGGTCCGACGATGCTTTCGTCGAGCGTGCCGAAACGTACGTTCAAGCCAGCCTGGCGCATGATCGCGGCCAGACGGGCGACATTCTCCAGATAAAACGCGTTGCGCGTATGGCGCTCGGGGATCACCAGCAGATTCTTCGCATCCGGGCAGATCTTTTCGATCGACGCCATCGCGGCCTGCACGGCGAGCGGCAGCACTTCCTGCGGCAGATTGTTGAATGCGCCGGGAAACAGATTGGTGTCGACCGGCGCGAGCTTGAAGCCCGCGTTACGCAGGTCGACTGAACAGTAGAACGGCGGCGTGTGCTCCTGCCATTCGAGCCGGAACCAGCGTTCGATGGCGGGGGTAGCGTCGAGGATCTTCCGCTCGAGGTCGAGCAGCGGGCCGTTTAACGCCGTAACTAGGTGCGGAACCATTGATCACTCGCAGACTGGAGAAAAAAGATTGTAGAGCAAATGCTTTGTCCATTTGGGGACGCTTTCTCCATTCGCAAGCGGATGCGAATGCATTCTCGCTATCGCCATGATAGGCGGGGAAAACTGCTGTTACCAAGATAGCCGGCAAGAAAAAAGCCCGCCATGAAGGCGGGCCAAAGTCGCTGCGCTTGATTCTGATCCGCAAGTCCTGAGACTTGCGGGGGAATCCTTATTCGACGTGTTCGCCGTGCAGGCTCACGTCCAGACCTTCGCGTTCTTCTTCTTCCGTCACGCGCAGGCCCATCACCATATCGATCACCTTCAGCAGGATGTAGCTCACCACGCCGCTGTAGACCAGCGTCGTCAGCACGCCCTTGGCTTGCAGGATGACGCTGCCGTCCGCGCCGCCGATGTCCTTGACCGCGAACACGCCGGTCAGGATTGCACCCACGATACCGCCGATGCAGTGCACGCCGAACGCGTCGAGCGAGTCGTCGTAACCGAGCTTGTGCTTGAGCCACGTTGCCGACCAGAAGCAGATCACGCCTGCCGCGATACCGATCACCAGCGAACCCGCCATACCGACGAAGCCCGAAGCCGGCGTAATCGCCACCAGACCTGCGACGGCGCCCGACACGATACCGAGGACCGACGGCTTACCCTTGGTTGCCCATTCAGCGAACATCCATGCGAGTGCTGCTGCTGCGGTTGCCACTTGCGTTGCGAACATCGCGAAACCGGCACGGCCGTCTGCTGCCACTGCCGAACCCGCGTTGAAGCCGAACCAGCCTACCCACAGCATGGCGCCACCGATCAGCGTGAGCGTCAGGTTGTGCGGCGCCATCGCTTCCTTGCCGTAGCCGACGCGCTTGCCGAGCACCAGAGCACAGACCAGCGCCGCGATACCGGCGTTGATGTGCACCACCGTGCCGCCCGCGAAGTCGAGGATGCCCGCGCTAGCCAGCCAGCCGCTCGGTTCCCAGACCATGTGCGCGATCGGCGAGTAGACGATGATCGACCACAGCGTCATGAACACGAGCATTGCCGAGAACTTCATACGGTCCGCAAACGCGCCCGTGATCAGTGCCGGGGTAATGATCGCGAACGTCATCTGATAGACGACGTAGACCGTTTCCGGGATCGTCGGTGCGAGGTGGCTGACGGTCAGCGTCGTGGCCTTGTCACCCTTGATGTAGTTCATGCCCGCCATGAAGAAGCGCGAGAAGCCGCCGATGAACGAGTTGCCCGGCGTGAAGGCGAGGCTGTAGCCCACGATGACCCAGATGATCGACACCAGGCAGGTGATCGCGAAGCTTTGCATCAGGATCGCGAGCACGCTCTTCTTGCGGACCATGCCGCCGTAGAACAGTGCCAGACCCGGGATCGTCATGAACAGGACGAGCGCGGTGGAGGTCAGCATCCAGGCGGTGTCGCCCGAATTGATCTTCGACGAATCGACCGAGAACGGCGCGGTCGGGGCGGCAGGTGCGGCGTCCGATGCTGCCGGCGCGGCTGCAGCGGCGCTGGCAGCCGGTGCGGCGGACGCATCAGCGGCCGGTGCCGAAGCCGCGGCGGCAGCAGGCGCTGCCGAAGCGTCAGGCGCCGGCGCGCTCGCCGTCGTATCGGAAGCAGGCGCCGAGGCGGCTGCAGGGGCGGAAGCGTCGTCCGCGAGGGCGGCGCCGATACCGCCCGCGAGCAGCGAACCGGCCATCAGCATGGACATCAATAATTTGCGCATCTTCGTTTCCTCTTGTCGCTATCTGTGTCGCTATCTTTTGGTATTACAGAGCGTCCGCGCCGGTCTCCCCGGTGCGAATCCGAATCACTTGCTCGATCGGCGTGACAAAAATCTTGCCGTCGCCGATCTTGCCGGTGCGTGCCGCGCGTTCGAGCGCCTCGATCGCCTGGTCGACGATGTCGTCCGAGACAGCCGCCTCGATCTTCACCTTCGGCAGGAAATCGACGACGTATTCAGCGCCCCGATACAGTTCCGTGTGGCCCTTCTGACGACCGAAGCCTTTGACTTCCGTCACCGTGATGCCTGAGACGCCGATGGCCGACAAGGCTTCGCGCGCCTCATCGAGCTTGAACGGCTTGATGATTGCGGTAATGAGTTTCATGAAATCCCTCGCTAAGTTGCGTAACCCGTTGCGTAACCCTGTTTGCGTACCCTGTAACCCGTTCGCGTGGTCTCGTTCCGCTGCTGGTAAAAAGCACCCGGCAGTGCGCGCGGGGCAGTAACAGCAACTCGCATGCCATGTTGTGTCAGACTTCGTCCGGGGCATGCTGCAGAAGGGGCGCAAGCGGCCCTGGCCGGATGGCCAACGTTGGCGGGGACCGGTGGCGCGGCGTATGGATCGTTGCTAGAGTGTTCGAAGGCTTTTAACGTTTGAGCACGCACCAAACGGGCTCATGCGGCAGCGGCAGGCAACAGGCCATGCACCAAGACGGCCCATTCAACGTGACAAAGCACAGGCGCAATGAAACATGCACATTTTTTGTGCATTAAGGGGAACACCATGAAACAACCGAACGATGTCTTTAACGATTTTCAGGCCCGCATGAGCGAGCTGTTCAAGAACTCGCCGGCCAAAGATGTCGAACGCAACGTGAAAGCCATGCTGTCGCAAGGCTTCTCCAAGCTCGACCTGGTCACACGTGAGGAATTCGATACGCAGACCCAGGTGCTGGTGCGCACTCGCGCGCGCCTCGAGGAACTGGAGCGCCGCGTCGCCGAGCTCGAACAGAAACTGCCGGTCACAACGCCAGCAGCCTGAAGCTTGGCTCGCAGCGCTTTAGCTGCGTAGTGCTGCACATCACTGGCAAGCGAGCCGTGACGTCATCAGCGTTTTAGGGGATTTGCGCGCGCCATCTGCGCGCGGTCCGACGGGAGAAAACATGTCGCTTGCCGTGGTGCGCAGTCGCGCGCCGGCCTCTGGCCGCGCGCCCGAAGTAACCGTCGAGGTCCACCTCGCGAACGGATTACCCTCTTTTTCGATCGTCGGCCTTCCTGATCTGGAAGTGCGCGAAAGCCGCGAGCGCGTGCGCGCGGCGCTGCAGAACTGCAGCTTCGATTTCCCTGTGCGGCGCATTACTGTCAATCTCGCGCCTGCCGACTTGCCCAAGGAATCCGGCCGCTTCGATCTGCCGATTGCTTTAGGCATTCTGGCGGCGAGCGGGCAGATTCCGGCCGAGTCGCTCCTGCATCGTGAATTCGCCGGCGAACTGTCACTGACCGGCGCGCTGCGGCCGATGCGCGGGGCTTTCGCGATGGCCTGCGGAACGGCCCGCAGCGTTGCTTCTCCTGGCGGCGTGGCGGGCGTGTCTGCTTCTACTTGTACTTGTATTACTTCGGCCGGACCGGCAACGCCTGTTACGCCCGCTCAATCTGCCCCGCAGCTTTATCTACCCGCCGCGAGCGCGGCCGAGGCAGCGCTAGTGCCGGGTGTCGACGTCTATGGCGCCACCGATCTGCCGTCGCTGTGCGCACATCTGGCCGGAGCGCCCGACGCCCGGCTTTACCCTGTCGTGGCCCCCGACCTCAGCGAGACCGCGCCCACCGCCATTCCGGACATGGCCGACGTGATCGGCCAGCGCGGCGCGCGCCGCGCACTTGAAGTGGCCGCGGCCGGCGGACACCACGTCTTGCTGGTCGGGCCGCCTGGCGCGGGCAAATCGATGCTCGCCGCCCGCCTGCCAGGCCTGCTCCCGCCCATGACCGATGACGAAGCGCTCAGCTCGGCCGCGTTGCTGTCCGCCAGCCGGGCCGGCTTTACGCCCTCGCAATGGCGGCAGCGGCCGTTTCGCGCGCCGCATCATTCGTCGAGCGGGCCGGCGCTGGTTGGCGGGCGCAATCCGCCGCAACCCGGCGAAATCACCCTGGCGCATCTGGGCGTACTGTTTTTGGACGAATTGCCTGAGTTCGACCGCCATGTGTTGGAGACCCTGCGCGAGCCCCTCGAGGCCGGCCGCATCACCATCTCGCGTGCCGCCTTGCAAGCGGATTTTCCAGCCGCTTGCAAGCTAATCGCCGCGATGAACCCCTGCCCCTGCGGATGGCACGGCGACCCCAACGGCCGCTGCCGCTGCACGCCGGAGATCGCGGCGCGCTATCTGCGCAAGCTGTCCGGGCCGCTGCTCGACCGCATCGACATCCAGCTCGAGATTCCTGCGCTCACGCCGGCAGAGCTGTCGGCGCGTTCCGCCACCACCGGTGAGTCCAGTGCGGCGATCGCACTGCGGGTGAATGCCGCGCGTGAGCGGCAACTCGCCCGGCAAGGCAAAACCAATCGGGAGCTGGGCGGACGGGAAGTGGACGAGGTCTGCCGCCCCGACGCAGAAGGTGAAGCTTTGCTGCGCCAGGCCGGCGAACGTTTCGGCTGGTCGGCGCGTGCTTACTACAGAGTTCTGAAGGTGGCGCGGACCATCGCCGACCTTGCCGGCACCGCCATGCCGAGCGCTGCACAAGTCGGTGAAGCCATCCAATATCGCCGGGCTTTTGGGTCGGTATAAGGCGAAAAATCGGCTGTCAAGACTTGACTTATGCACATGTACGCGTTCCGGATAGATTTTGAAACATCTGAAAGGCACGCGGAAGCATGCATCCAAAAGGCATTGATTCGATTGGACTTTTTCAAGCGACCGGAGCGGACTCGATCTGACAGAATGCCCACGGGATGGGCATCTACGGCAAAAAAAGCGAAGTTCTCAACAGAGTTATCCACAGGACCTGTGAGTAACCGGAAAACTTCAACGTAAACCGGGAATTAGCACGCGATGCTACGAAGGAACTTTCACTGTCTTCCACAAACTTGTCGCGCACCGAGTCGGCCAAAAAACATGCCGCTTTAAACGTTCAATAGAGCTGGAACGACGAAAAAAACTGGTCGACCTGTTCCTGCTGCACGGGCGTGGAAGCAATGATCGCGGCCTGATACACATGCCGGCCACGCGCGACCAGCCGCGCATAGACGGTGCGCGTCTCGTGTTGCGAACCAGCCTCGCCGCTCAGTTTCATTTCCAGACCCAGCACCTTGCCGCCTGCGGCCAACGGGATTTGCACCGCGTGCGCATCCGGCGCGGCGCCGACGTTACGGGCGAGACCCGTGCGCAGGAATTCGAGGGCGGCACGCTGCGTCGCTTCGTCATCGCTTGGCAGCATCACGGTGCCGACCGCGAACACGGCGTCGCCGGCTTCGGCGGTTTGCATCGCCATCTGCATCGGCTTGCCGTCGATCTGGACCGCGCGCTGATCGTTGTCCGGCTTGGCCGGCAAGTCGACCGTGTAGCCGTTGTCGTTATTCATGATGGTGCGCCAGTCGAAGGTCGGCGAACACGCTGCCAACGCGCCGCCCAACGCCAGCGTGCAGGCCACCGTGCGGAGAACTGCTCGCGCTCGCTGCAAGGGGAAAACAGCGCCGGCCGGGCGACCGTCTGTCAGGGCGAAACGTGGAGAACGGCTAACCGGGCGGCCAAACGGGATGATCGAGACTCGGGCGAGGAAGCGAAAAGCAGTTCGGAGCATGGGGACAGAAGATCGGACTGACAGAAACGTAAAGTCCTATTATCGCCTCCCGGGCCGCCCGCTGCCGCGTTGCCGGAATCGGGCTACAATAGCGAGGCCAAGCAATACCGGATTTAACAGGCCAAATCCACGTACTGTTCCGCGCGTTCTGCGCGACTCTCGAGGTTCCGTTCATGAGCTCCACCCCGTCCACTGCCGCACGGCGCGCGAATCCGCTTCGCGCCATCATCATCGCCGTCGTGGCCATCGCGATTGCGACTGCCGGCTATTTCGCGTTCGCCGGCCAGCAGCGCGTGCCCGATGCGACCTTCACGTTGCTCTCGGGCCAGAAGGTCTCCACTGCCGATCTGAAGGGCAAGGTCTACCTGGTCAACTTCTGGGCGACCAGCTGCGACACCTGCATGAAAGAAATGCCGCAGATGGTCCAGACCTATAACCGCTTCAAGGGCAAAGGGCTCGAATTCGTCGCCGTCGCAATGAACTACGACGCGCCGATGTACGTGGCCAACTACACGCAAACCCGCCAGTTGCCGTTCAAGGTTGCCATGGACGACGGCTCGGCCGCCAAGCAGTTCGGCAACGTGCAGCTCACGCCGACGACCTTCCTGGTCGACAAGGACGGCAAGATTCTGAAGCGCTATGTCGGCGAACCGCAATTCGCGGAACTCGACCAGTTGCTGGAAAAAGCGCTGAACGCTGCCTGATTGCAACGAAAGCCTGAATTAAACAACACCCAGATTCAAACACACCGGCGCCGAGGTTATACCGCCTCGCCGCCGGCGTTTTTAATTCTCACCGCTCCCCTTCCCCTTTGGCCGCGAGGCCATATCGCTTGATCTTCTCGTAGAGCGTTGCCTTTCCAAGCTGCAGCTTGTCTGCCGCGACCGCCACTACGCCGCCCGCCTGCTCCAACGCCTCCGCGATCACCGCCCGCTCGAATTGCTCCACACGTTCCTTCAAGGGTTGTGTCGCTACGCCGTCGTCGGCGAATGACATGACAGGATCGTCGGCCACACCGAGCACGAAGCGGTCGGCGGCATTGCGCAGTTCGCGCACATTCCCCGGCCATTCCCGTTGCATCAGGCTCGCACGCTGCCGGTCGGTGAGAATCGGTGCGGGGCGTTGATAACGCACCGCCGCATCCAGCAGGAAGTGTTCGAAGAGCGGCACGATGTCCTCGCGACGCTCACCCAACGGTGGCAGCGCAATCGTCACCACGTTCAGCCGGTATAGCAAATCGCGACGGAACGAGCCGTCCGCGACATGCTCCGCCATATCGCCCTTCGCGGCAGCCACCACACGGCAATTCACGCGAATCGGCTGGTTCGAGCCGAGCCTTTCCAGCACGCCGTCCTGCAACACGCGCAGCAGCTTGACCTGCAACGCGAGCGGCATGCTCTCGATTTCGTCGAGAAACAGCGTGCCGCCCGAAGCGTGTTCGAGCTTGCCGATTCGGCGTTTTGCCGCGCCGGTGAATGCACCGGGTTCATAGCCGAACATTTCCGACTCGAACATCGGCTCCGGCAGCGCGCCGCAGTTCACCGCGATAAACGGTTTGTCACGGCGCGGCGACAGTTCATGCAAGCTGCGCGCGATCAACTCCTTACCCGCACCGGTGTCGCCGTTGATCAGCACCGAGGCGTCGGTCGGCGCGATATTCGCGATCAGCCGCCGCACCTGCTCGATCGCCGGACTACGGCCGATGATGCGCGGCGCCACCGTGTTTTGCCCGGCCAGCTCACGGCGCAGCGCGAGGTTCTCGAGCACCAGCTTGCGGCGCTCCAGCGCACGTCGCACGGTTTCGATCAGACGCTCGGATGCGAAGGGCTTTTCGATGAAGTCATACGCGCCGTCGCGCATCGCCTGTACGGCCATCGAAATATCGCCATGACCGGTAACCAGAATCACCGGCACGTCGGGCGCGCGTTCGTGGCACTGCGCAAGCAATTCGAGTCCACTCGCGCCAGGCAAGCGAATATCGCTGACGATCACCCCGGAGAAGTCCGCGCTAATCATCTTCGCCGCGGATTCCGCCGACGCATGGCCGATCACCTCGAAGCCCGCCAGTTGCAGACTCTGCACGCCGGCGCGCCGCACCAGTTCGTCGTCTTCGATATACAGCACTTGTAGGCCGTCGTTCAGCATGTTGTTCTCGTCTGATTCAGGAACCCGTGGTGAGCGGGTCCGATGTGTAGCTCGTCTGCACGCGCGCGCGGCGCAGCGTCAATACGAATAATGCGCCGCCATCCGGCGCGTTGCGCGCCACCAGTGTGCCGCCGCAGTCGCGCGCAATCGACGACGAAATCGCGAGGCCGAGCCCCAGCCCCTGACCCATTTCTTTCGTAGTGAAGAACGGTTCGAACAGACGCGGCAACACGTCGTCCGGAATGCCTGGGCCGTTGTCATGCACAGCGAGCGACACGCTCGACTCAGCGGTTTCGATCTCGATCGAAATACGCGGCGGCGTCAGCCCCGCCGTTGCGTCCAGCGCGTTGCCGAGCAGATTGATCAACACCTGCTCAAGTCGCAGATCGTCGCAATTGGCAACCAGATCGGCGGGATCGTCGGCGAGATTCAGCGGCGTGCGCACGCCGGTGCCGGCATCGAGCAAGGCGAACTCGACTTCCACGCCTTGCAGGCGTTTCTGCAGCAGCGCGATGACGTTGCGCAACGCTCGCATGACCGGCGCACGCGCACTGCGCGGCCGCGCGCGGCCGACAAACAACTTCAACTGATTGGTGATCTTGCCCATGCGCTCGGTGAGCGCCGCGATCGCTTCGAGATTTTCGAACGCCGACGCCTGATCGCCGCGTTCGAGCAGCACGCGTGTGTTGTCCGAGAAACCGCGCAGCGCGGCAAGCGGCTGATTCAATTCATGCGTGATGCCCGCCGCCATCTGACCGAGCGCGGCGAGCTTGCTGGCCTGAATCAGTTCGTCGTGCGCGTCGCGCAGTTCCTGCTCGGCGCGCGTCCGCTCGGCGACTTCTTTCTGCAACTGCTCATTCGCCTGCGAGAGATCCGCGGTGCGCTCCGCCACTCGCCGGTTCAGTTCGGCGTAGGCCTTTTGCAGCAGCGAACGGCTGCGCATTACTTCGCGCACCCGGGCGCGACGCATTCTCCAGTAGAACGCGAGCAACACCAGCGACACGTAGCCGAAGCCCGTCACAATGGTCGCCTTGCGCGCATCGGCGTCGACAGGACCGACGGGCGACATCGTAATCAGATGCCAGTCCGGCTCGCCCATGCCGCGCCGCGACGCCAGATAACGCGGTGCATAGCGGCCACCGCCGATCCGCACGATCTGGGCATTGCCTTCGAGCGTGCGCTCGATCGTCACCGGCAGTGGCGCGATCGGTTGCTGCGCATACTGGCGCGCCTGATAGATCGAATCGGCGACTTGCCCCGATAACGGGCGGATCGTGTGATATTTCCACGCCGGCACCGACGACAGAAAGATCACGCCGTGATCGTCGGCGACAACCAGAGGCTCGGACGCATCCGCGCCCTGAAACCATTCGAGATCGAGTTTGACGACGGCCACGCCGACGATCTTGCCGTCGCGCCGCACCGGCTGGGAGATGTAATAACCCGGCGCCTGCGAAACCGTGCCGATACCAAAGAAGCGGCCCACGCCACCCTTCACCGCATCGAGAAAATACGGCCGGAATTGATAGCCCGCGCCGATGAAGCTGCCCGGCCCGTGCCAGTTGCTCGCGGCGACGCAATAGCCGTCGAGCGGAATGATGTAGGTGACCGTTGCCCGCGCGTGACGGTTGAGGTCTTCGAGATAGAGATTGGCGCGTTCGACGTTGGCAGGGCTGGGATCGACCAGCACGTCTTGCACAATGGGATGCTCAGCCAGCAGATAAGGCAGCGATTCGTAGCGCTCGAGCGTGCTTTTCAGCGCGCTGGCCGTGCGATCGACCCGCACCGCGGCGTTGCGCCGCAAATTGTCGATCCCGCTCTGCCACGCAATGGTGTAAGTCAGCCCGCACGCCACCACGAGCCCGGCGACGAGCGCGAAGAGGATCAGCAGGCGGCGCGTCACGTTGGCAATATCCGATCGGTAAGGATCGGATATTGTGGCATAAGGCGCCGCGTCGCCGGCGTAAGCTTCGTCGGCTGACGGCGCGGGGTCCGGGCTCGCGGTCGCCGCTTTCATAGGTGGGCGTCCGCGGCCGAAGTCGTGCTCGTGACGGTTGCCTGGCTTACGCCTCGGCCGGCTCTTTGACCGCCACGTCACCCCGCAACGCAGCGTTCAGCTTGTTGCGGTCCAGTTCCTTTTCCCATGCCGACACCACCACCGTCGCCACACCGTTGCCGACAATGTTCGTCAGCGCGCGGCATTCGCTCATGAAGCGGTCGATACCGAGAATCAGCACCATGCCCGACAACGGAATGGTCGGCACCACAGCGAGCGTGGCGGCCAGCGTGATGAAGCCTGCGCCCGTCACACCGCTCGCGCCCTTCGACGTCAGCATCGTCACCGCCAGCAGCGTGAGCTGCTGCGTCCACGTGAGGTCGGTGTTGGTCGCCTGAGCGATGAACAACACGGCCATCGTCATGTAGATGTTGGTGCCATCGAGGTTGAACGAGTAACCAGTCGGCACCACGAGGCCCACCACCGAACGCGAGCAGCCGAGCTTTTCGAGCTTCAGCATCAGTTGCGGCAGCGCGGCTTCCGACGAGCTCGTGCCGAGCACGATCAGCATCTCTTCCTTGATGTAGGCGACAAAGCGCAGGATGTTGAAGCCCACCGCACGCGCGATGATGCCGAGCACGACCACCACGAACACGATCGAAGTCAGATAGAACGTGCCGATCAGCTTGAGCATCGGCAGCAGCGAGCCGATGCCGTACTTGCCGATGGTGAACGCCATCGCGCCGAACGCACCGATCGGCGCCAGCTTCGTGATGATCCGCACAATGCCGAACA
Source organism: Paraburkholderia aspalathi (assembly GCF_905220735.1). Lineage (NCBI taxonomy): Bacteria > Pseudomonadati > Pseudomonadota > Betaproteobacteria > Burkholderiales > Burkholderiaceae > Paraburkholderia > Paraburkholderia aspalathi. The sequence goes on along the minus strand of NZ_CAJNBA010000005.1, from coordinate 61,060 downwards.
GCACATGCGAGAGCCCGTCGATGAAGTTCGTGACGACCTTGCCCTTCTCACCAGCCGTGGCCAGCACCGCGCCGAACAGCAGCGCGATCAGCAGGATCTGCAGGATTTCGCCCTGTGCGAACGCCGACACGAGCGTGTCCGGGATGATGTGCATCAGGAAGTCGACCGTGGTCTGGCCGTGTGCCTTCGCGGCATACGACGCGACAGCCTTGCCGTCGAGCGTGGCCGGATCGATGTTAAAGCCGACACCGGGCTTCAGCACGTGGGTCGCGATCAGGCCGAGCACCAGCGCGAACGTCGAGACGATTTCGAAGTACAGCAGCGCCTTACCGCCGACGCGCCCGACCTTCTTCATGTCTTCCATACCGGCGATACCCGTCACCACCGTACAGAAGATGATCGGCCCGATCACCATCTTGATCAGCTTGATGAAGCCGTCGCCGAGCGGCTTCATGTCGACGGCGAAGTCCGGCGAAAAATGGCCGAGCGCAATGCCGATGATGATCGCCACGATCACCTGGACGTACAGCACTTTGTGGATAGGTTTCTTCACGATGTTTCCTGCGATATGGGTGAGCTCAAGGCCTGCCACGCTGCGCATCATGCGAACGAATAGTCGTCACGCCTGTGCACGGCATTAGGCCGCGACAAGACGACGAATTCAGAAATACCGGGAGGGGAAATCAGACATCGTTGTCTCCTTGCTTTAGTTGTCGGACCGTTGCGGCCGCGGTTTCTAAATTGCAAGGTCGATGCCAGCTTGATGCAAAGCGAATCGCTTTGATTTTTATAGGTTTTTTGGCGTGTTACAGCACCCGCCGTCCGGGATTCCGGAAATCCGGACGAGGGGTGTCGGGGAATCCGGAATCCGTACGGGCCGCGAGTCCGGGAAAACCCGGAGAGCCTTTGGGGCTGCGGCTTTCGCCTGTTTCAGCCGAAACCACCTGGTCTGTACGCGGGGTTTTCGCCCACCTCAGACACGGCTGTTCGGCTTCTATGCACCACCCTCTTCCAGCACCAGCAAGTTCTCGTGCGAGAAACCCAGCGATACCGGTTGACCCCGTTCGGGCAAGCCGCGATTCGGGTCGTTGAACACGTCGAGTGAAATCACCGCGTCTTTCACGCGCGTTCTGATGCGCACCACCGCGCCGAGGAAATTCACTTCTTCGACAGTCGCGTTCAGCGTATTGCGACCCGGCGCGGCCGGTTCCAGCACAATCGCTTCGGGGCGCAGGGCGAGCATGCGCTTTTTGCCCGCGTCGTCTGCCGGCAATTCTTGCGTGGTGGTCAGCTCCTGACCGTCGACGGCCATCTTGCCGGTTTTCGGGTCGATCACATGCCCCGCCAGAATGTTCAGCGTGCCGACGAACGACGCGACAAAGCGCGTGCGCGGATAGTTGTAGATCTCCGAGGGCGAGCCGATCTGTTCGACGCGCCCCTCGTTCATCACCACGATGCGGTCGGAAATGGACAGCGCCTCTTCCTGATCGTGCGTGACGAAAATCGACGTGATGCCCAACTCGCGCTGCAACGCACGGATGTCTTGCCGCAAGGAAATGCGGATCTTCGCGTCGAGTGCCGATAGCGGTTCGTCGAGTAACAGCACCTGCGGCTTGCCGGCAAGCGCGCGCGCCAGCGCCACGCGCTGCTGCTGGCCACCCGACAATTGCCACGGATAGCGTTCACCGAGATGCGGCAGCTTGATCAGTTGCAGCATCTCCTCGACGCGCTTCTTGATCTCCGCCTGCGGACGGTGCGTGATCTTCAAACCGAAGCCGATGTTATCGGCCACCGTCATGTTCGGAAACAGCGCATACGACTGGAACACCATGCCGACCTTGCGCTGCCGGGTACGCAGGTGCGTCACGTCCTTGTTATCCAGCCGGATGATGCCGCGCGTCGGCGTTTCGAAGCCGGCGATCATGCGCAGCACCGTGGTCTTGCCACAGCCGGACGGCCCAAGAAACGTGATGAATTCGCCGCGCTCGATCTTCATGTCGAAGTGATGCAGCGCCGTGTTCGCCCCGAAGGACTTATGCAGATTTTCGATCTCAAGGAATGCCATGATTCGCTGCCTTAGTCGGTCAAATTAGTCCGTCAAATTTTCTGGCCGCTAAGCGCGCGTGCCGAGCCGAATACCTGAATCAAACCCATCGACGCCCATGTAATCACAAACGCGATGATCGCAAGCGCCGACGGTTCATACGCGCGGTTCGCGCCGATCAATTGCAGATACGGGCCGAACGCGGGGCGGTCGAGCAGACTTGCCAGCGTGAACTCGCCGATCACCACCGCAAAGGTGAGAAACGCGCCGGACAGAATGCCCGAGCGGATATTCGGGAAGATCACCTTGAACAGAATCGTCGGCCAGTTCGCCCCGAGGCATTCGGCGGCCTCGGTGAGCGAGCGCACATCGACCGCGCGCAAACCGGCGTCGACCGCGCGATACATATACGGCAGCGAGAGCGTCACGTAACCGAACACCAGCAACAGGTCGGTCGCGCGCTCGTTGGCCGTGAGCGGCAGAATCGAACTGCTGTTGTAGATGCGCAGATAACCGAACACGATCACGATCGCCGGCACCACCAGCGGCAACAGCGTGATGAATTCGACGACCGGCCGCAGTTTCGGCAGCCGCAACTGCACGTAGTACGCAGTCGGCACCACCAGCAATACGCCGACAATGATCGTCAGCACCGCCATCAGGATCGAATAACCGAACGAGGCCTGAAAGCGCGGATCGCTCAGCACGACGCTATACGCCTCGAAGCTGTACACGCCGCGCTTCATGCGCAGGCTGAATTCGAAAGTGGCGAGTAACGGAATCAGAAAGTACAGCGAACCGACGATCATCGCGGTCCATGCACCCACACGCGACTGGCTTTTCATCGACGGCCCCTTTCAGCGCGTGAACGCAGCCAGATGTAGCCGCCATTCGACAAGCCCGTCACGAGCACCATGCCGAGCGCGAGCGCGTAGCCGAGGTTCTGATTGTGCATCACGTCGCCGCGAATCTGCGCGTACAGCAGGATCGTGACGATGTTCAGCGAACTGCCGGTCAGTGCGTAAGCCGTGGCGACCGCGCCGAACGAATTGGCGAACAGCAGCAGCGTCGCGCCAAGCACGCTCGGCCACAACACCGGCAACGCCACGTGGCGCCAGTATTGGAAGGCCGTGCCGCCGAGGCAGTCACAGGCTTCGCGCCACTCGCGCTTCAGGCCGTCGAGCGCGGGCGTGACGATCAGCACCATCAAAGGAATCTGGAAGTACAGGTAAGTCAGCGTCAATCCCGAGAAGCTCAGAACGCTGAAGCCCGTCGAGTACAGATTGAAGCCGAGGTACTTCTTCAGCAATACGGTCACGAGACCGACGCGCCCCAGCGTACAGATGAAGGCGAACGCGAGCGGCACGCCGGCAAAATTCGAGGCGACACCGGAGAACGTCATCAACGTAGGACGAATCCAGCCTGGCAATTTGCCTTGCACCGCCGCCCACGCGAGCAGCGAGCCGATCAACGCGCCGCCGAGCGCGGAAGCGGCGCTCACCTTGAAGCTGATCCAGTAGGCGTCCAGCACCGTGGGCTGGAGCAGGTCGCGAAAGTTGCCGAGCGTGAAGTGGCCTTGCGGATCCTGAAATGCGCCAACCATCAGAAAGCCGGTCGGCAGAATCAGGAACAGCAGTGCGAAGGTGAAAAACGGCACCACGCCGATCCAGGCGAGAAACTGCGACGCGCGGCCCGGACCGTTGACGCGAGGCGTTGGCGTGGGCACAGGCGGAACCAGCAATTCCGGCTGCACCGATCCAGCATCCGATGAAGCGCTCATAGCTCACCCTTAGGCAATCTGGCTAACGCGTGGCGCGCCGCGCTCATGGAGCGGCACGCTATCTTTGAAACTGCGCGTTGCGGTTAGAGGCGGCGGCGTGCGCGGCATGCGATAGATCGCCGCCCCACTGCCGCCGCAACCGCGTGCGCCGCGGCGATTACTTGACGTTCGCGCCGACCGTTTCGTCCCAGTGCTTCGTGATAGTGTCCTTGTAGGCGTCCTGTTGGGACAGCGTCGGGAACACCACGTTCTTGTACGACGACGGCGGCGGCAGCTTGTCGAGCAGCGCTTGCGGGACCTTCTTCGCTGCCACCAATTCGTTGTAGCGCATCGGGTGGCAATAGCCGGTCAGCCAGCCGATCTGGCCTTCGTCGGAGTACAGGTATTCCATCCACAGCTTGGCGGCGTTCGGATGCGGTGCGTAGGCGCTGATCGCCTGAACGTACACACCCGCGACCACGCCGGTCTTCGGAATCACCACCTGCACTTTCGGATTGCCCTTCAGCGTGTCGCGGTCAGCCAGCGCGTTGTAGTCCCAACGCACGACGATCGGCGTGGTGCCTTGCGCGAGCGATGCGGCCTTGCCGATCACCGGCACGAAGTTGCCGTTCTTGTTCAGGTCCGCGAAATACTTGAGGCCGGCCTTGTCGGCCTTGCTTACGTCGCCCTTGCTTTGCGACAGACCTGCTGCGAACACGGCCTGGATCGCCTGATTGGCCGTGCGCGGGTCGCCGGCCAGCGAGACGGCGTTCTTATAGTCTGACTTGAGCAGATCGCTCCAGTCGGACGGCGCCTTGTCGATCATGTCGGCGTTCACTTCAAACGACAGCACGCCGTAGTAATCGCCATACCAATAGCCATCGGCGTCTTTCGACTCTTTGGGAATCGAGTTCCACGAAGCGACCTTGTACGGCTGCAGCAAACCCTCGGCCTTCGCGGTCGGACCGAACGACAGACCCACGTCGATCACGTCAGGCGCTTGCGGACCCTTATTGCCCTTGTTCGCCTTGATGGCTTCGACTTCGTCGCCCGAACCCGCATCCGGATTCAGCTCGTTGATCTTGATGCCGTATTTCTTCTGAAAGCCGGCCACCAGTGCACCGTAGTTGCACCAGTCGTGCGGCAACGCGATCACGGTGAGTTGGCCTTCCTGCTTGGCGGCTGCGACCAGTGCGTCGAGCGGCGCGGCCGAGGCGCTGCTCACGCCGGCTGCGGCGACACCCGCAGCGGCCGACATCGAAAGTAAACGAGCTAACGCGGTGCGCTTCATAGTTATCCCCATCCTCTGCCGAAATTGCTACGTTTGGAAAATTTCTAATTTCTAGCTCTATGGGCGCACACCTGTGCAAGCTCGCACTCGCGCACCCGCGCCATGCTCGGTCCGGCTCAGTCTGGATTCACCGGCGCCGAAAACATGTCGTGCTCCAGTCTATCGATGCGATCTGTACAAATCATGTCGACGCCCCATTGCGCCAGCAACTGCGCGCGCTCGGGATCGTTTACCGTGTAGGCCAGCACGCGCAGTCCGGCCGCCTTGATCTCGGCGACGAGCGGCTCGGTCAGGTACCGGTGGCTCGCATGCAGCGACACGCAGTCCAGTTCCCGCACGATGCGCAGCCAGTCAGCCGGCACCTCTTCGAACAACATGCCGCGCCGCAGCGAGGGTGCCGCCTCGCGCGCAGCAGCCAGTGCCTCGAACGAAAACGATGACAGCAGTGGCGGCGTTTGCCCTTGCCACAAAGTCAGCGCGCCGCTTGCGACCAGGCGCCCGGTGATCTCGTCGCGCCCTGGGCAGGGTTTGATTTCGATGTTGGCGACGATGTCATCTTGTGCACAGCGCGCGGCGGCCTCGGCGAGCGTCGGCAGATGCGTGCCGACGAACTGCGGCCCGAACCAGGCGCCGGCATCGAGCGCGGCCAACTGGTCCCATGTGTGATCGGCAGCGGCGCCATGACCGTTGGTGGTGCGTTCCAGCGTGTCGTCGTGCAACAGAAAGAGCTGGTTGTCAGCAGAGAGTTTGGCGTCGAACTCGACCATGCGGTAGCCGTAGCGCACGCATGCGTCGAAACCGGCCAGCGTGTTCTCCGGCGCCAGCGTGCCGCCGCAGCGATGCGCAACCAGCCTCGGATACGGCCAGTCTGCGGATAAGGTGCGATCAATCCCGTTTCCCACGTCTCGTTACCTTCCAGATAGAGCGGGTTAAATATGCCCTCGACACGTTCCCAGCTGCCACTGCCGTCATGCCACACCTGCGCCACGCAGCCTTTACGCGTGAGCCCCGCGCGTAGTATCGCGCCAATGGGCGACGCTGCGATAGCTGGCTGCACGGCCAACGCCGCGCACTGCCGCAATCTTATTGTCAGGATGCCGAACCGTACGGCTTCCCGGCAGCGAGGTATACAGTAGCGAACGGTTCAGACGGCAGATCCCAAGATCCATTATGGCGACGACATGTGTCTATCAAATTGCCAAAAAACGCCGCGAAATGCTCGAAATCGGACATTTCAATTCCTTTTCGAACATTTGATGTTCGAAATATGCGCCGCGCTTCGATCTGCGAAGGCTAAGGTTAAATACACAAACTTGCAAGCTGCCAAAAAAATACAACACAATTCGACTAAAGTAGTACGCTTGTCATTGTCCGGACACACATCCATGTCCACGATGACACTATTAAAACAAGCTGTGTGAACGCGCGTTCGCATCCAAGGAATAATGCATGTGGCAGGAAGACCGTCATCAGAGAATTCGCGCGTTGCTGTCCACGCTTCAACGCGTGTCGACCGAACGGATCATGGCGGACCTCGGGGTATCGCGCGAAACGGTGCGGCGCGATCTGCTCGACCTGGAGGCGCTCGGTGAATTGCGGCGCGTGCATGGCGGTGCGATCAAACCCGCCGACGAAGCGCCGATCGCCGAGCGCGCCCACACGCGCGTCAAATCCAAAACGGCGATTGCCAAGGCGGCCATCGGTTTGATCGCGAGCGGCCAGACACTTTTCATCGACGCGGGCACGACCACCGCAGCGCTCGCTGAAGAACTGGCCAAACTGGCGAACCTGACGATCGTCACCAATTCCATCGACGTCGCACTGAAAATGCGTGGCGCCGTGGATCAAACGGAAACGGCCAACGAAGTGATCCTGCTGGGCGGCTCGATCAGCGATCGGGCGATGGCGACCACCGGCGCGACCACTGTGCTCGACATCCAGCGCTATCGTGCGGACATGGCCCTGCTCTCGCCGGTCGGCATCGATCACCGGCACGGCGCGACCAACTACGATCACGCTGAAACCGAAGTGGCGCGCGCCATGGTCGCCAACGCAGACCGCGTCGTGATCCTCGCCGACTACAGCAAGATCGGTCAACGCAGCCGGATTTCGTACTGTCCGGTCGATCGGATCGATGTGCTGGTCACCAACAAAAAGGCGGCCGAAGCCGCCGACTTTGCATCGCTGAAAAAGAAGCTGGAAGAGATCGTTCTGGCTTAGGGCGCCGGTGCGTTCGGCGCTTTGCACGAACGCTTCAAGGAACACTTCATGGAGCGCTGCAAGCGCGCCGCGCAAGCCGCTTATTCCTTCACATGCATCGTGTCGAGCACGCGCTTGCGCAAGCGCGTGTCGCGCAGCGCGCCGGCAGCTTCGAGCACCGGATAGGCCGTCGAGCAGAACAGCGAATTGAGCCGCTTCATGTCGCTGATCAGATCCAGATGCAACGCGCTGGTCTCGATGCTGCGCAAGGTTTGTCCGGCGAGTCTGTCCAGATGTTTGTATGAATACGCGCGCTCCAGATCCCGAAAGCGCTCTTTCTCCGCCAGCAAGCGCTCGGCGCAACGCAGATCGTTATTCAGAAACACCGAGAGGCCAAGCTGCAGATTGCTGACGAGCCGTGCCTGCAGGTCGTCCAGTTCGCCCAGCCCCTCCTCCGAAAACGACAGCCGGTGCGCGATCTTCTTTTCCTCGATATCGCCGACGATCCGCTCGATGATGTCGCCCGCATGCTCCAGGTTAATCGTCAACGAGATGATGTCGGTCCAGCGGCGGCTATCGGCTTCGTCGAGTTGCTCGCGCGAGATCAGCGTCAGATAGGTTTTGACCGCGGCGTAGAGCTGGTCGACGTCGTCGTCCATCCGGACCGTTTCACGCGCCTTGTCGAGGCTGTTTTCATGGATCAGACCCGCAACGTTATCGAGCATGGTGCGCACAATGTCGCCAATGCGCAGCACCTCGCGTGCGGCGTTCGCGAGTGCGAGCGTCGGCGTGGAAAGCGCGGCGGCATCCAGATGCAGCGGCCGCAGTTCGCCGTTGGGCTGCGGCCGGTTCGGCAACACCCGCGTGCAGATACGCGCCACCGGATCGATCAGCGAAAGACATGCGCAGCAACGCAGCGTGTTGTAGATCACGTGAAAGCCGACCACGGCTTCGCGTGGATTCGCGATCAGCACCGGCAGCCCGCGTGCAAGCAGCGGCGCGAACGGCAGGATCAGCAACGCGCCGGCCAGCTTGAACGCCAGACTGCCCAGGGCCAGACGCCGCGCCGCCGCGTTCTGCGCGAGGGTGCCCATCAGCGCCAGCAAGCCGCTGCCGAGATTCGCACCGATCACGAGACACAGCGCCACCTTGAGCGAGATCACGCCCGACGAGGCAAGCGTTGCTGTCAGCAGGACCGCCGCGAGACTCGAATAAGACAGCATGGCAAATGCCGCACCGACCAGCGCGTCGAGCATGGTGTCGCCGGTCAGCGCGCCGAACATCACGCGTACGCCGGCGCCTTGCATCATCGGCTGGGCGGCTTCAACGATCAGGTGCAGCGCCAGCAGGATCAAGCCAAGCCCGATCAGCGTACGCCCGACCTGGCCGAGGCGGGTTTGCTTGCGCGACAGAAAGAGCGGCACGCCGAACAGAATCAGGATCGGCGACAGCCATGTCAGATCGAGAGTCAGCAGCCGCGCCATCAGTGCGGTGCCGACGTCGGCACCAAGCATGATTGCGAGGCCGCTGGTGAGCGGCAGAAGACCTTGCGCGGCGAACGAAGTGACGATCACCGCCGTTGCATTGCTGCTTTGCACGAGGCTTGTGACGCCAACGCCAGAAAGGAAGGCGCGCCAGCGGCTACTGGTGCTGCGCCCGAGGACAGTGCGCAGATCGGCGCCGAGCACGCGCAGGATGCCGGTACGTACGATGTGCGAGCCCCACACGAGGAGCGCCACACCAGCCAGAAGGTTAAGGAGAATCAACATAAGGCACTGCGCATCCGTTCCTGCTGCCATGACCCGAACCGCATGCCGCGTGAACCGGCACCCGGGGCGTTTATGACAGTAGTGTTGCACATTTTTGCCTTATTGTAATTTTGTGCTTTTAAATATACGCTCGTGCCGAACCGTGGATTGCTGTGTACCGGCTCGTCGTCCGGACCGCAATTCACTCGATCACTTCGTTTGCCCACTTCATCACAAGGACTCTGGATGAGCCGCAACCTTGCGCTGTTCGACCTGGACCATACGCTGCTGCCGCTCGATAGCGATCAGGCGTGGGCCCATTTCATCGCCGGACTGGGCATAGAAGGCGCTGCGCAGCACGCGGAAGAAATCGACGATTACTACCGGCAGTATGTGGCCGGCACGCTCGATATGGCCGCCTATCTGAACTACACATTGGCGCCCCTCGCTCGCCACTCGCGCGAACAGCTCGACGCGTGGCATGCGCAGTTCATGAGGGATGTGATTGCGCCGGCGATCCTGCCGGCTGCACGGGAACTCGTGCAACGTCATATTGAAGCGGGCGACCTGTGCTGCATCGTCACCGCCACCAACGTGTTCATTACGAAACCGATCGGCAAGGCACTCGGCTTCGAACATCTGCTGGGGATCGATCTCGGCACCGAAGGCGGCGATCCTTTGGCGCGCTTTACCGGAACCGCCGTCGGCGTGCCGACCTTCCGTGAAGGCAAAATCACGCGCACCGAGAGCTGGCTGGCTTCGCTCGGTCATCGTCTGCAGGATTTTCCGCAGAGCTGGTTCTATAGCGATTCGATCAACGATGTGCCTTTGCTCGAGCTCGTCACGCATCCGGTCGCGACCAATCCCGACCCGCGCCTGCGCGCCATTGCCACGGAACGCGGCTGGCCGGTGATTGAGCTGTTTGCTTGAGACTGCGCGGACTCTCGGCGCGGGCGGCGGCTACACACGGCCCTTCCACGGCACCAGCCGCCGCTCCAAAGCACGCATGCCGAGATCGAACAGCCACGCGATCAGTCCGATCAGCACGATGCCCATCACCACCACATCGGTACGCAGAAAGCTCGACGCATTGAGCACCATCTGACCCAATCCGGCAGTGGCAGCGACCATCTCGGCGGCAACCAGGGTGGTCCAGCCAAAGCCGATGGCAATCCGCAAGCCGGTCAGAATCTCGGGCAACGCTGCGGGCAGAACCACATGTTGCACGATCTGCCCGAAGCGGCCACCCAGCGAATACGCCGCATGAATCTGCTCGATGGTCGCGCTGCGCACACCGGCACGCGCCGCCATTGCAATCGGTGCAAAGCAGGCGAGATAGATCACGACGATCTTCGCGGTCTCGTCGATGCCGAACCAGATCACCACCAGCGGCAAATACGCAAGCGGCGGCAACGGTCGGTAGAACTCAAGAGGCGGATCGAGCAAGCCACGTGCAACCCGGCTTACGCCCATCAGGATTCCGACCGGCACCGCCGTGACCGCCGCCAGCGCGAACGCACCGAACACGCGCAGCGCACTCCATGCGAGATGCTCCGAGAGTGGCAAGCCGCCTTGAATACGGCCGTGCCAGGCGTCCAGAAATGCGCCCCAAACCGACTCGGGCGTCGGCAGGAAGAGTGGCGGCAGCCAGTGCAGATGCGTGGCAAGCCACCATAGCGCCGCGAGCGTCGTGACCGAGACCGCGCTCAACGCCGCAGTCGGGCCTTCGCCCGGCAAACGCCAGCCACGTACCGCCCGTGTTTTACGCCGCGGCGGCTCGCTTGTCTGGGTCAGGGGCACGGTGCCCAACGATTCACGTGAGACCGTCACGACAGCACCTCTTCCTGGTCCTGGTTGCGCTCACCCCGTTCGTGCAGACGGCGCACCAGCCGTTCGCGCCACTCGATGAAATCCGGCGACGACTTCACCGCACGCGCGTCGCGTGTCTCGAGAAAACGCTGCGCGAATGGCAGGTCGTAGCTCTCGGCGATGCGCCCGGGTCCCGGTGTCATCACAACGAGGCGTGTCGCCAGAAACAGCGCCTCCTCCACGCTATGCGTAATGAAGAACACCGTCTTGCGTGTGCGGCCCCAAACGTCGAGCACGAGTTCCTGCATCGACTCGCGCGTCATCGCGTCGAGCGCGCCCATCGGTTCGTCCATCAGCAGCACTTGCGGATCGCTTGCCAGCGCGCGTGCAATACCCACGCGCTGCTGCATGCCGCCCGAAAGCGCGTAGACCCGCGAGCGCGCATGCTTCTCAAGCCCAACCAGCGCCAGCATCTCCAGCGCGACACGCTCGCGCTGCGCCTTCGGCACGCGCTGAAAACGCAGGCCGAGCGCGACATTGTCGAGTACGTCGAGCCAGGGCATCAGCGCGTATTTCTGAAACACGACACCGCGATCCGCGCCCGGTCCAAGCACGGGTTCGCCGTTCAGACGCACCTCGCCTTCGGTCGGCTGAATGAAACCGGCGATGCAGTTCAGCAAAGTCGTCTTGCCGCAACCGGACGCACCCAGCGCAACGACGAACTCACCCGGTTCGATGTGCAGATCGACGTCAGCGAGCGCGATGTGCGGCGCCGCGCCACGTGCGCCTTCGTAGGCGACGTGCAGCCGCCGTATCTCAAGACCGCTCATCGCCATGCTCCATGATGCTGATGGGTCAGCACGTTTAAAAAGTTAATGCGCCGCACGCTGTACGAACTGCGGATCGACGCCGGTCGAGTAATCGGCCAGCACGTTCTGAATCGTGCCTTGCGTCTTCAGGAATGCAGCGGTTGCGGCGAGCGATTTAGCCGCGCCGGATTGTGCACCGCCGCCAAGCCATGCATTCGAGGCCTGCTGAGCCGGCGTCGGGAATGCATACAGTGCGAGGCTCGCCGGCACTTCCTGCGCGGTGGCGCCGGACTCCTTCGCAACCGCCTCGACCTGCGGCGACGTCGCGGTCCATGCCGACGTGTGATCGCGATAGCTCGCATCGGTCGCGGCCAGCACCTTCACGAAGCGCGCGACGAACTCGGCGTTCTGGCTCGCGAACTTGCGATCGACGACGAAGCCGTCGAACGTCGCCTTGCCGGTTTGCTGCGCGACCTGCCCGGACGTGATCAACACCTTGCCGTTCTTCTTCACCTTCGCCAGCACCGGGTCCCAGATGTAAGTCGCGTCGATGTCGCCGCGCTCCCACGCCGCTGCGACTTCAGGCGGACGCAGATTAACGATCTTCACATCCGACGGATTCACGCCGGCGCTCTGCAGTGCAACCAGCGTATGAAAGTGCGAAGTCGACACGAACGGCACGCCAATCTTCTTCCCCTTCAGGCCGGCGACACTGGTGACATTGGAACCGTCTCGCGCGACCAGCGCTTCGGCGTCGTTGATGTTGTCGAGAATCCAGAACAGCGAAATATCGACGCCCTGCGACAGTCCGGCGGCAATCGGACTCGACCCCGCTTCGCCGAGTTGTACCGAGCCCGAAGCCAGCGCGCGGATCACGTCGGCGCCGCTGCCGAGCTTGCGATAGGTGACCTTGTAGCCGGTGGCTTTCTCGACTTCGCCCGTGGCCTGCGCATAACGCCAAGGCACGACCATGTCCTGATACGCGATCACGACTTCTTTGGTGTCGGCGTGTGCAATGGAAGAAAGCGGCGCGGACAGTGCGAGCAGCGTAGCGAACGCGGCGAGCGGACGAAGCAAGCGGTTCATCGAGAAACCCCTTTAGTGTGTGTTGTCTGGGAGGCTTTCGACTATAGGGAGTTTGTCCGCGGACGGTTCCAATTAATCCGCGATTGCTAATGACGCTGTTCGAGCATTGCTTTTCACGCTGAGTTGGATCGGCGCGACTGCTGCGGTGGCCAGTAGATGGGTTCTAGCGAAGGGTTACGGATTGGGATGCCTTTGCGCAAGCTGGCCGTTCGGCGGATTGTCGTGCTTCCGCGGCAACGGCATGATCAGCGAATTGCCTTCAATTCGCATTCCTATGGTCGATTTTCTTAGCCGCTTGAGCTGGTTGTTTTTCAATATCGGCGTACCTGTTTTTGCGCCGATTGCATTGCTTCCTCTGTTGAACTTTTCGCGCTACTACCGGCACGCGGCGAAAGGTATTACGCGGCGATCCATTCAGGATGGCCAGCTTTTCTGGGTTGTCATTTCGATGTGTGCCAGCGCATGCTACGAGATTGGAGGTGCGTTGAGCGAAGCGCCGACGCGCAGCAGGTTAGCGCTCATGTTGGCCGCACTTCTCTGGCACGTGCTCTTTATCGTCGCAGCGTCAATACTAGTGTGCCTGGGTGCGGCCGATGCAGCGGCTCGCCCAGCGCGTCACGCGGGAGAACAGGAGCGTGATGGTTGGTTGATGTGGTTTTCGCTGCTCATAACCGTTGTCGTCGCAGTCTCCTTTTCCGCATCTCATTATTCGCTTACCTAACTAAATTCGGCGCTCTGATCTATAATTTTCATCCTAGTCGCACGGAGATCCAGCATGCCCAATTTGATCGACCGCCTCATCGAAGACCGCGCACTGCGCCATCGCTTCATCCTCTTTCTTTACCCGTTCACGATCATCGGCGGAATGATATCCGTTACTTGCAGTCTGCTCGCACGTTATTACCGTTAGGCAACGCAGGCAGATCTCAGGGCGGAACTGCTGAACCGCCACTTCTGCGCCCAAAAAACAAAGCCCGCAACATGTGCGGGCTTTGCATTTTCAAACTGATAACACACTAAACCGTTTAAACCACCCCGGCTCCATGCGCCTGCAGATCGGCGTGGTAGCTCGAGCGAACCATCGCGCCCACAGCGGCGTGCGTAAAGCCCATCTTGTACGCTTCTTCCTCGTACATCTTGAACGTGTCCGGATGCACATACGAGCGCACCGGCAGATGGTGTTCCGACGGCTGCAGATACTGGCCGATCGTCAGCATGTCCACGTCGTGCTCGCGCAGATCGCGCATCACTTGCAAAATTTCTTCTTCGGTTTCGCCGAGGCCGACCATCAGGCCGGACTTGGTCGCGACGTCCGGATGCAGCGCCTTGAAATCCTTCAGCAGCTTCAGCGAATGCGCATAGTCCGAACCGGGGCGCGCTTCCTTGTACAGACGCGGCACCGTTTCGAGGTTGTGGTTCATCACATCAGGCGGTGCGGCATTCAGAATGCCGAGCGCGCGATCCAGACGGCCGCGGAAGTCCGGCGTCAGAATTTCAATACGCGTCTCCGGCGACAGTTCGCGCGTCTGACGGATACATTCCACGAAGTGAGCAGCGCCACCATCGCGCAGATCGTCACGGTCGACGCTGGTGATCACCACATACTTCAGCTTCAACGCGGCGATGGTGCGCGCCAGGTTGCCCGGTTCATCCACGTCGAGCGGATCGGGGCGGCCGTGGCCGACGTCGCAGAACGGGCAGCGGCGCGTGCACTTGTCACCCATGATCATGAACGTCGCGGTGCCCTTGCCGAAGCATTCGCCGATGTTCGGGCAGCTCGCTTCTTCACACACCGTGTGCAGATTGTGTTCGCGCAGGATCTGCTTGATTTCAGAAAAGCGCGAATTGCCGGTGGCCGCTTTGACGCGGATCCAGTCCGGTTTTTTCAGCTTTTCGATCGGGATGATCTTGATCGGAATACGGGCGGTTTTGGCTTGCGCCTTCTGCTTCGCGGTGGCGTCGTAGGCAGCGGCGGGAGCCGGCACGGCATCAGGAGCGGGAGAAGCTGCGAGGTTCGCGGTAACGTCAGTCATTCGTTCGGTCCAGTCAGGCGGTGAGGGCACCGGCCTGCGGTTGGGCGACGGCCGCGGGACTGCCGTCGAGGTTTGCGGTGAGGCGTGCTGCAAAGGTACGGGCCACGTCGTCCCAGCCGGCGGCAACGCCCAGCGTTGCCATATCGACTGTTTCGAGCCCCGCGTAGCCACACGGGTTGATGGCCAGAAACGGCCGCAAGTCCATGTTCACATTCAGGCTCGCGCCGTGATAGCTGCAGCCGTTGCGGATTTTCAGACCCAGCGCGGCGATCTTGGCGCCGGCATGCAACCCGGCGTCCGGCCCGGGCGCCACGTAGATACCGGGGGCGCCCGCCTTGCGTTCTCCGACGAGATTATACGCCGCGAGGGTGTCGATCACGGCCTGCTCGATCCGGGTGACCATCTCGCGCACCATCAGCTTGCGTCGGCGCAGGTCCAGCAACAGGTAGGCAACCACCTGTCCGGGCCCGTGATACGTGATCTGCCCGCCCCGGTCGACTTTCACAAGCGGAATGCCGCTGTCGGCGGCCAGCAGATGCGCAGGGTCGCCGGCCTGGCCAAGCGTGAAGACGGGGGGGTGTTCGACCAGCCAGATCTCGTCGGGTGTATCGGTGGTGCGCGCGTCGGTGAACGCGCGCATCGCTTCGAAACTGGCTTCGTAAGGTTCGTTGCCGAGCCAGCGCAGCGTAAGCGGCGCCGTGGCGGGCAAGGGAGACGGGGAAACCGGGGTGGTGCACATGATCCCGACAGTTTACCGAAATCTGGGCATCCCCGCCGGACGCGCCCACTTTGGGACTCGGGGCGCTTCGTTTCGCGCCTGAGCGCCGTTCAACTTCAGCGCCGCTCCGCCATCGCGTCACGGCGCCGCCAGCGCTCACACCGTGCGCCAGCCCCCCCGCATGCGGGCCGCCAGCCGTTCGCCCACCCGCGCGAGCCAGTTGAGCGCACGCTCATCGCAGCGTGTCGGCACTGAAAACGCGACCTTCGCATGCGTGCTGCCCTCGGCGCTCAACCACAGCCGTTCGCCGCGCCGCAGCCGCAGCGTGTGGCCGGGCTGCAGCCAGTAGTCTTCGGTATCGTCGCTGCGCGTGACCCACACCGCACCACCATGCACGACCAGCTTGGTGCTGCGCGCTACCTTCATAGGAATGGTTTCGCCATTGCGGATTTCAAAGCCGATACTAGAGGAAATTTCTCGCATGATGCCCTCGCCAAAATTCGTTTCGTGACTACAATCCTAGGCGTAGCAAGGGTTTACGCAAAACGATCTATTTTCACCTCTATGTGAGAAATATTGCGATGGATCTCCGGCAATTGCCTCCGCTGAACGCCATCAAGGCGTTCGAAGCCGCCGCCCGCCACGAGAGCTTCTCGCGCGCCGCCGACGAGCTGTTCGTCACGCACGGCGCCGTCAGTCACCAGATTCGCGCGCTTGAGGAGGAATTGGGCATCGCACTGTTCGCCCGCGACGGCAAGCGCGTACGGCTCACGGACACGGGCCGCCGCTATGCCACACGCGTGCGCACCGCGTTGATGGCGCTGGCTGACGCCACCCGCGAAGTCCGCGCCGGCGACCGCGAACGACGTCTCGTCGTGTCCATGCTGTCCTCGTTTGCGGCGCGCTGGGTGACGCCGCGCATCGGCAGCTTTATCGAGGCGCATCCCCAGTGGGACCTCGAACTGCTGTCCACCAACGCGCTGACGGACTTCGCGCGCGACGACGTCGACGTGGCGATCCGCTTCGGCTACGGCAAATATTCGGGGCTGCACGCGGAGTTGCTGCTGGAGGAGATCTTCTTTCCGGCTTGCGCGCCGAATTTCAACGGCGGCAAGCTGCCGCAAACGCCGGCCGATCTGGCCAAGGTTCAGTTGCTGCGCTCGGACGACGAACTCTGGCGCCCGTGGTTCGACGCCGCCGGCCTCACAGACTGGCCTGAGCCGAAGCGCGGCGTGTTGTATCAGGATTCGTCGAACCTGCTGCAGGCGGCCATCGACGGCCAGGGAGTCGCACTCACGCGCCGTTCTCTGGCGATGCACGAGATCGCGGCAGGCCGCCTTGTGCGGCTATTCGATGTGGATGGACCGAGCCCGTGGCAGTACTACTTCATCTGCCCGCCGCAGATGCTCGAAACCGCGCGCGTCAAGGCGTTCCGCGCCTGGGTATTCGAAGAAGTGGGACGGTTCAAACAGCTTTTCGAGCAGGCTTGCGAGGTGGGCTCTGCTGCAAGCGCCGACCTCCCGGCGGACGCATTGCGCGTCACGCCGTAATCCGTAGGCACAGAGCCTGGCTGGCCTTAAAGCACCACCTTCACCATCGGATGACCAGTAAGCGCGCGATAAATATCGTCGAGCTGCGCCTGGCTGGTCGCGCGCACAGTAACCGTCAAACCGGTGTAATTGCCGCCGCTCGACGGCCGCGTTTCCACGCGAGCCGGATCGACTTCGTTATCGAACTGCCGAACCACCGTGACGATCGTCTCGGCGAACTCGGGATGCGACTTGCCCATGATCTTGATGGGAAAGTCGCACGGAAACTCAAGCAATGATTCTTTCGCTGGATTCACTTTCTACTCCTTGCGCTTCTTGCGCTTCCTTGGCCTTGGCGCGCTGATAGGCCGCGTACAACGCCGCAAACACCGCACCCGGCTTACCGCTACCGACCGGCTGGCCGTCCAGCTGCGTGACCGGCAGCACTTCCTTGGTGGCGGAGCTGACCAGAATCTCGTCGGCGGCACGCAACTCGGCTTCGGCGATCTCGCGCGCTTCGAAGCGAATGCCGCATTCGCCCGTCAGATCTTCGATCAGGCTGTAGCGAATCCCTTCGAGAATCTTGTGGCTGCGCGGCGGCGCATACAACACGCCGTCCTTCACCATCCAGATATTCGACGACGAACCTTCGGTCAGCATGCCGTCGCGAAACTGGATCGTCTCGAACGCGTCGTTTTCAGCTGCGTATTGCGCCATCAGAACATTGCCGAGCAGCGAGATCGATTTGATATCGCAATTGAGCCAGCGGCGGTCTTCGGCGGTGACGCAGCGCACGCCCTGCGCGCGCTGGGCAGCGTTCGGCAGGTTCAGCGGCGTGACCATCACGAACACGGTCGGCTGGATGCCGGCCGGGAACGCGTGACCGCGCTTCGCGACGCCCCGTGTGATCTGAACGTAGGCAATCGCGTCCTGATCGGCGCGCAGGCCCGCGTCCGCTTCATTGGCCGCAACCACGCGGTCGATCAGCGCGCGCCAGCCGGTATCGTCGAACGGATTGACGATGCCGATCTTGTCCAGCGAACGCGCGAGGCGCGCCAGATGATGCCGGAAGCGAAACGCCGTACGGCCGCTCGCATGCGGATACAAGGGCGCGACTTCGTAAATGCCGTCGCCGAAAATAAAGCCGCGGTCGAGAACGGGTACGCGCGCTTCGGACAAGGGCACCAGCTCGCCGTTCAGATAAACGATCGGGTCGAGCGAAACATCGGAAACAGCAGTCATCGCAATCGGGCTCTTACTTCTTCTTGTTGAACATCAGCATCAGCGAATCCCACACGCGGCCGACCACACCGGCTTGCGGAACAGCCTGCAACGCGACGATCGGGAATTGCGCCAGCACCTTGCCGTCGGCCACGAGCTTCGCGGTGCCGACCTGCTGACCGTTCGCGATCGGTGCGATCAGCGGATCGATCTGCTCGATCTGCGGCTTCACCTTGTCGCCCATGCCCTTCGGCACGGTGATGTACTGATCGCCCTTCACGCCGATCTGCACGGTGTCCTGCGCACCCTTGTAGACGCGCGGCGTGCCCAGCACCTGGTTCGCCTTGTACAGACGCACCGTGTCGTACGCGGTGTAGCCGTAGTTCAGCATCTTCAGGCTGTCCTGCACGCGGTCGTGTTCCTTGACCTCGCCCATCATCACCGAGACAAGACGGCGCGAGCCGTCGGCCGTACCCGGCAGCGAACGCTTCGCGCTGGCGATCAGGCAATAGCCGGCCGCCTGCGTATGACCGGTCTTCAGGCCGTCCACCGTCGGGTCGATCCACAGCAGACGGTTGCGGTTCGGCTGCTTGATCTTGTTGTACGTGAATTCCTTGACCGAGAAGATGTTGTAGTAGTCGGGGAAGTCACGAATCAGGCGCGCCGACAGCACCGCGAGGTCGCCCGCGGTGGTGTAGTGCTGCGCGTCGGGCATGCCGTTCACGTCGGCGAAATGCGTGTTCTTCATGCCGAGTTTCTGCGCTTCGGTGTTCATCATGTTGACGAACTGCGCTTCGCTGCCGCCCACCAGTTCGGCCAGCGCGATCGCCGCGTCGTTACCCGACTGGATGATCATGCCGTACACCAGATCGTGCACGGTCACCGGCTTGTTCGCTTCGATGAACATGCGCGATTCGTCGGTGCGCACGCGGCGCACCGCTTCGCTCGGCATCACCGTCTGGTCCATCGTGATCTTCTTCGTTTGCAGTGCTTCGAAGACGAGGTACGCGGTCATCAGCTTGGTCAGCGAGGCCGGTTCGACGCGTTCGTCGGCATTGCCCGAGGCGAGCACCTGATTGCTGGTGGCGTCGACAAGCACCCACGAGCGCGCGTTCACCGCGGGCGGCGGCACCTGCGCGAACGCCGTGCTGGCAACGAGCGTTGCCGGCAGCACGATGCCGAGGGTCACGGCACGGCTAAGCGTAGTGGGAACGAAAGAAGAAACTGACGGGAATGACGTGCGGCCGGAGGTGGAGAAACGCATAGGGTCGATTCGTGCGGAAAAATACATCGCGCGCAGGGCGCACAGATTGGAGGAGCCGGTCGGCGAGCGTCAGGCCGTAAAAACGGCGCGGCGCCCATTGGACTTCCGGCGACGCGATCGGTTCGCGCAGCACGCCTCGCATCCGGCACCGCTGCGCACGAGCAAGAAGCTACGCGTCGCGCGAACTGCCGGGTGGGCAATGCTGCGCCCAAAAAAGAGCGCTCATTATACGCGCGCTATCCTGGTATCTTTGAGCAAAGGTCGGCGATTAATTTGCGTTTGCACATACCTGTACCCCGGAAAACACGCGCGGCGCCCTCCGCGTGTGTCCCCAAGTGTGCCCCTTAGCGCCACGCGTCGACGATGATCCGCTTCAGAACGTGCAGCTTGCGATGCAGAAAATGCTCTGCCCCCGGAATCACGACCACCGGCAATTCCTGCGGCCGCGCCCAGTCGAAAACCGACTGGATGGGAACGGTATCGTCGATTTCGCCGTGAATCACGAGCGTGTTTTCCGGCACAGGCGCGACTTCCCACCGGCTCGCCGCGGTGCCCACGAACACGATCCGCTCGATCGCCTGGCCTTCTTCGCGCAGCTTCGCGGCCACGTGCGACAGCACAAAGGTGCCGAACGAAAAACCCGCCAGTACGAGGGGCAGATCGCCCTGCCCTGCCTGGGCGCGCATGTGGTCGAGCACGGCGCGCAAATCGTCGCGCTCGCCGATACCGGCGTCATGCTCGCCTTGCGTTTCGCCGACACCGCGGAAATTCGAGCGGTACGTCACGTAATTCAACTGCACGAGCGTGCGGGCAAGCGTCTGCGCGACCTTGTTGTCCATCGTGCCGCCAAACAGCGGATGCGGGTGCGCAACCAGCGCGATGCCGCGCGGCGCGGCGCCGTTCTCACGCATCTCGTCGGGCAGATCCAGCGCGACTTCGATCTTGCCGACCGGGCCGTCGATCAGATACTTCTTCGTATGTACATTCATGGCGCGGTTTATTGATCGATTTTCAGACGCTCGACGACTTTGCCGTTCACAAGATGCGAATCGACGATTTCATCGATGTCGCTCTCGTCGACATACGTGTACCAGACGCCTTCCGGATACACGACGAGCGCCGGGCCGAGTTCGCAACGCTCGAGACAGCCGGCCTTGTTGATACGCACCTGACCCGGGCCTGCAAGGCCGAGTTGCTTCACGCGCTTTTTCGCGTGTTCCTGCATCGCCTGCGCGTTGCAATTCGCGCAGCTCGGACGCTCCGCGCCGGGATCGCGCTGATTGAGACAGAAGAAGACGTGATACTTGTAGTAGGAATCCATGATGTCGGGAGAGGCGAGACTGTAAGAGTGGGGATGGCGCTGGAAGCGCCGCAGCGCGCCTGTTGTGCGGAAGATTATAGCGAGCGGGGCTGACGATCGCTGAACGGCGGACGCACGGCTGCACGCATGCGCCGCCGCTGCTTCATGTGCGCGTCATGCGCCCCTCACGCGCCGCTTGAGCCACACCTGTTCAACCAGATAGGCGAGCCACACCAGCGCCGCATACGGCCAGATCCACGCGATCCAGTGCGCGAGACCGTTGAAGTGCAGATACCGTCCCTGGCGCCAGTCCGCCAGTACGGCATCGAAATACGGATTGACCGGCAGCAGATTGACGAACACCAGCGCGACCGTCAGCGCGCATCCCGCGAGCGCCGCCCGCGACCTGCGCCGCAAGCGCAGCGCCAGCAATGCGGCGACGGTGCCGCACACGAGCCCCATCAGTGCGCCGGGCGTCGCCCAGTCGAACGCAAGACCGGATTGCGATTGCAGAAAGGTCGCGCCCGCCTTCACGCACAAGGTCATGACGATAAACACGATCAACAGGCGCACGAGCGGCGCATGGCGGCGCACCGGCAGCGAGGCGAGAGCCAGTGCGGCGAACAGATTGAGCGTGGTGATGACGGCTTCCCAGGCGTCGTCCGGCAGCCAGGCGGCCACCAGCGCCGGCCACGCGCCGACGTGCCAGGCCGTCGGCGTCCACGCGAGCAAGGCATCTTGCGTCGTCGAATCGAAACGCAGCCACAGCTCGCGCGGCCAGTTGCCTAGACCGAAAAGCCGCGGCGCCGGGTACATGGTCGCGAACGGCCACAAGGCGACGAGACAGGCAAGCGCTGCCGTTTCGCGCTCGAACCAGAGGAGCCGCGCACGCCGCAGCAAACCGCGATCGAGCAACGCGCCGGTGGCCGGCGACATGATCGCCGCGCCGAGCAGCGCACCGAGCGCATTGGCGGCCAGGTCGAGGTTGGAGGCCACGCGCGTCGGCAGATAGGTTTGCACCGCTTCCATCACGCCCGACAGCAAGCCACCGAGCACGAAAGCCAACGCGACCGCCAGCGTGCCGCGCCAGCGCGGATACACCGCGAGCACTACCAGCGCGCCGAACGGCATATAGCCGAGCACGTTCGTGACGACGTCGAACGCCGTCAGGTACTGCGGCATGGGATCGGACAGATAGGCAAACGGAGCAAGGCCGAGCGAACGCCAACCGGAAAACGGATACCACGAACCGTAGACGATCAGCGCCGTATACAGCCCCAACGTCTGCCGGGCGAGCGCCGACGGGCGGCGCTGCCAGGGCTTAACGCTCATGCAGCGCTCCGTTCTTTGCGCTGCGAGCCGGTCATTGCGCGGCGACCAGCGCCTGCACGCCGAGCCATGCACCGATCTGCGCGACGAGGTCGTCGCTGGCCGTAGCGAGCGCCTGCGCACCGCCGGCGGCATCCGCCGAACTGGACGGCGCGCGTGCGAGGAAGGTACGCTGGCCGATCACTTTGCCGTTTTGCGTCAACGTGGCGCGCGCGGTCACCGCGGCGTGGCTTTCCGACTGGCTATCGAAGACCTGTTCGAACTCGCTCAGATCGACTTTCAGAACCGCTGCGTGCACGCCGTCGGCCCCGGTCAGCACGGTGCCACGCGAACTGAGCGCACCGCGCAGCCGCTGGGTCAGCAGTTGCGACGGCGCCATGGTCCAGTGGCTATTCGCGTACGACGCCGTTTGCTGCGCGTCGGCGTAGCTGAGCCGGTAAATCAGCTTGTCGGATTCGAGGTTGTCGGGCGCGGTGACATCGAGCACCTTCACCGCCGGCTGCGTGCCGGCCGAGGCCGCCGGGTTCGGCGGCCCGAGGTCGTAGCGGATGTCCGAGATCGCCGCGGGGGTGCCGGCGCAACCCGCGGCCAGCACGCCGAACGCGAGCAGCATCGCAAGCGTGGCGCCAGAGGACAACAATCGGTGGGTCAAGCGTGACATGACAATCTTCCTTCTTCAAAACCTGCAAATCATTTCATTTGGCGGCGGGTGTAACCCCGGGCGCAGCAGCGCGCGCGGCGGGCCATGAGAAACCGGCCTCTCCAGGACCCGGCGCCGAACGCGGCGCACCGAACAGCACGCTGCGCGGATTGGTGCTGAACGTATCGGCAGCGCGGTCCACGGAACGGGCCGCCGAGCGCACGTCTTCGGCGAGCGAATTGACGCGCGGCAGCGTGTCGTAACCGACGCGCGCCGACAACTCCTGGATCGAACTGTCCATCGACACCAGTGCGTCGCCCGCTTGCTGCGCCGCCGTTCCGACCTTGTTCAGGTTGGTCTCGAACGGCCCGTCGGGACGGTTCAGACTGGTGATCAACTGATTGGTCGACGCCAGCGTGCGATCCAGTGCGTTGATCGTGCCGGGCAGCTTGCCGGCTGCCGGCGCCATCTGCTGGGTCAGCGTGGCGACGCCGTCGGCGGCCTTCTGAAGGCTCGCTACCGTGCCCTGCAACTGGCTGACCATTTCCGGCGATAACAGATTGTCGACGTCGTCAGTGACTCTTTCGAGTTTGCGCAGCAAAACGTCGCCGCGTTGCTGCAATTGATCGAGCAAGCCCGGACGCATCGGCAATTGCGCCACCGCTTTCGCCGACGACGCGAGCGGCGTCGGATCGCGCCCACTATCATCCAGCTGAATGAAGGCGATACCCGTCACGCCCTGGAACCCGAGGCTGCCGAACGTGGAATGCGTAATCGGCGCGTGCGTGTCGACGAGGATGCGGATCAGGATTTGCCCAGGATGATCCCGATCGAATTTGATCGACTGCACCTTGCCGACGTCGAGCCCGCGATAGCGCACCGCCGCGTCGGTATAGAGCCCCGTGACATTGGTGCGCGCAATCAGATCGTACGGCACCCGCACGGAACGGTCGACGTTGAACAAAAAAGCCGCCACTGCGATCGCAGCCAGCAAGGCCACCGTGAAGATCCCTGCCCAGAAGGCATGTGATTTGTTTTCCATAGTCAGGTTCCCTGGTTCACAGCGGCAATTCGGACGATGCCGATTCGAGCGCGGCGCGCGGCAATTTCGCGCGGCGTTCCGGCGGCAGCGCCTGCAGCGCGCGACGCCCGCGCAGGCCGAGGAAATATTCCCGGATAAAAGGATGATCGACGCCCGCCGCCTCTTCGACCGGCGCGGCGACCAGCACCTTGCGATCCGCCAGCACGGCGACGCGGGTGGACAGCGCGATCATCGTGTCGAGATCGTGCGTGACCATCACCACCGTCAGACCGAGCGCGCGATGCAGCGCGGAAATCAGTTCGACGAATTCATCCGACGCCTGCGGATCGAGGCCGGCGGTCGGTTCGTCGAGAAACAGCAACTCGGGCTCGAGCGCGATGGCGCGCGCAATGCCCACGCGCTTGATCATCCCGCCCGAAAGCGCCGACGGCATCTTCGACGCGTGCTTGCACGGCAGGCCGACCATTTCGAGCTTGAGCATCACGATGTCGCGCAGCAGGTCGCTGGGCACCTTGCCGAGTTCGCGCAAGGGCTGCGCGACGTTGTCGAACACCGAGAGCGACGAGAACAGCGCGCCGCGCTGAAACAGCATCCCGGAGCGGCTGCGCATGAGCAGCGCGTCTTCGGGCGAAATGGTCGCAATGTCCTGACCAAACAGCTTGATGGTTCCCGACGACGGCCGCTCCAGGCCGAGAATCTGCCGCACCAGCGTGGTCTTGCCCGAGCCCGAACCGCCCACGATCGAGACGATCTCGCCGCGCCGCACGTCGAAATTCAGATGCTGATGCACGATGTTGCGGCCGTAGCGCTTGGTGATGTCGATCACCTCGATCACCGGCTCCGCGATCTCGGGCATCGGTTGGCCGCGTACGGCCTGGGTGAGTGGCGCGATCATCCTAGCCCCACATTCTGGAAGAGGATCGCGAACACCGCGTCCGCGAGAATCACGATGGTGATCGAGGTCACCACCGAGGTCGTCGTGCCTTCGCCGAGGCTTTGCGAATTGGCTTTGATACGGAAGCCGAAGTGACAGCCGACGATCGCGATCAGCATGCCGAACGCAACGCCCTTGCCAAGGCCGATCCACAAGTTCGCGACCGGCACCACGCCCGGCAAGGCGCGCGCGAAGTAGCTCATGTCGATGCCGAGAACGATCTTCGCGGCGAGCGCGCCGCCCGTCAACGCGATGATGTTAGTCCACATCACGAGGAGCGGCATAGCCACGCCGAGCGCGACCACACGCGGCAAAATCAGCCGTAGGCCGTGTGGGATGCCCATCACGCGCATCGCGTCGAGTTCTTCGGTGACGCGCATGACGCCGATCTGCGCGGTAATCGCCGAGCCCGAGCGGCCCGCCACCAGAATCGCCGACAGCACCGGTCCCAGTTCGCGAATCACCGACAGCCCGAGAATATTGACGATGTACTGATTCGCGCCAAAAAGCCGCAGTTGCTGCGCCGACAGATAGCTCAGCACGATGCCGATCAGAAACGCGACCAGCGCGGTGATCGGCAAGGCCTTGGCGCCGGCGTTATAGATGTTCGCGGAGATCTCAGTCCACGGCGTGATCTTCGGTTTGCGCGCGATCGCGAGAAGATCGAGCACGACCTGCCCGAGCATGCCGAACCCTCCGTACAGGTGCTCGAAGAACGAGAAGATCGAGAGGCCCAGCCGGGTGAACGGATCGAACTTGACCACCGGCTCGACTTTTTCGCGCGCCGTGTCGAGCAGCGCGATGCGCTCGAAAATGTCGCGTTGCGTATCGGTGAGCGTGGTGTCCGGGGGCATCTTGTGGCCCCACACGCGCCACAGCGCCTGACCGCCGACGTGATCCATCCGGTCGATACGCGACAGGTCCCACTGGCGGATGCCCGTAGCGCCAGCCAGCGAGTGCAACAGCGGGATCACGTGGCCAGTGGCCTTGTCCCGTGCGAGCGCGAGCGCCGTCCACTGGCCCGAAAGCCGGACGATCTTGCCTTGGCTGCCGGCCGCGACTTCAAGGCCGGGCGGAGTGTCGTAGTTCAAGGATCGCTGGAATCTGGTTATCGGATTAGGGGTCATTGTAACGAAGGCGCGGCGCTTGAACCGTGCTCACGGACTCCTGGCGTTCGCAGTGGCTACAATATGAGACATGAACGCCTCCAAGACCCCACCCCAAGCCGCTGCGGCCTCCGACTGGCGCATCGACCGTGAGCGCGCTGTCGCGCTGTTCGGTGCGCATGCGCACGACTGGCCGATCGAAATCGTCGAGGAAACCGGCTCGACCAACGCCGACCTGATGACGCGCGTCAAGGCATTGCCGCGCAAGGCCGGCGCACTGCCGCGACCGATCGTGCGGGTCGCGTATCTGCAAACCGCGGGCCGCGGCCGTCGTGGCCGCCCATGGTATGCGGAACCGGGCAATGCGCTGCTGTTTTCCGTGGCCTGCGTGCTGCCGCGCCCGCTCGAAGGACTGGCGGGCTTGAGTCTCGCGGTCGGCGTGGCGCTGGTCGACGGGCTGCGTTCGTTACCGGTCGCGGGTCCGGGGCAGATCGCGCTGAAGTGGCCCAACGACGTGCTGTTCGAAGGCGACAAGCTGGCCGGCATCCTGATCGAAACCGCATGGAGCACGGACGAAGCGAGCGCCGTGGTGATCGGTATCGGCACCAATGTAAAGGGTGCGGACGAGCTCGCCGCCAAGGTCGGCGCGCTCAACGCGAATGTGCCGGCGCAAGCGCGCGGCGCCACACCGACCGCACTGCAACGCGCGCTGCCGAATGCGAACCTCACCGATACGCTGGCTGCGGAACTGAACGCGCTCGAACCCGCGCTGCAGCGCTTCGGCGCGGAAGGCTTCGCACCGTTCCAGACGCGCTGGAACGCGGTGCACGCCTACGCAGGCCGCGAAGTCGTGCTGCTGGAGCAAGGTAAAGAGCTGGCGCGCGGCGTAGCCACAGGTGTCGACGAAAGCGGACAACTGCTGCTCAATACGGCGGCCGGGCGTCTCGCCGTCGCGACCGGTGACGTCTCGCTGCGTCTGGCCGACGATACGGCATGACGAGCGGCGCGCCTTATCTGTTAATCGACGCGGGCAATAGCCGCGTCAAGTGGGCGCTGGTGCAGCCGGACGGTACGCAAATCGCAGCCGGCGCGCTCGCGCACGGCGGCGTTGACCTGCCGGAATGGTCGACGTTGCCGACGCCGAGCGGCGCATGGTTATCCAACGTGGCGGGCGAAAGCGTCGCGGCACGGATTGCCGCGCTACTCGACGCTCACTGGCCGCAACTGCCGCGCACGACGATCCGCGCCTCTGCGCAGCAGTGCGGCGTGACCAATAGCTACACGACGCCGCATGCGCTCGGCAGCGATCGCTGGGCGGGCCTGATCGGCGCGCACGCGGCGTTTCCCGGCGAGAACCTGCTCATTGCAACGTTCGGCACGGCAACCACGCTTGAAGCGCTGCGTGCGGACGGTAGCTTTGTCGGCGGCCTGATTGCGCCGGGCTGGACTCTTATGATGCGCTCGCTCGGCGAGCACACGGCGCAACTACCGACACTCGACGCCCATGCTGCGCGCGGCCTGCTCGATGAGGACGCCCCGTCTGAGCGCGAGCGTCGCGGCCCATTCTTCGCGACAGACACGCCGCGCTCGTTGTCGGCCGGATGCACGTTGGCGCAAGCCGGTCTGATCGAACGCATGTGGCGTGACTTGCAGGACGAATGGCAGGTGCCGGTGCGCCTGGTGGTAAGCGGCGGCGCCGTGGACGAAGTGACAAGTGCGCTAAAAGTGCCGCATACTCGCCACGATTCGCTGGTGCTGTCGGGGCTTGCGCTGATTGCGGCCGAGCACGCGATGGAACGCGACGCCTGAGCCGCGACCTTCCGGACAACGGTGGGATAGCAGCGCGAGAACGGCGGCCGAACTTATTAACGGGGAATACTAACGATGCTGCGCTGGCTGATCGCCATCCTGTTTCTTGCCAATATGCTGGCATTCGTCGCGATGCGCGGCGTATTCGGCCCGACGCCCACAGCCGGCGGCCGAGAGCCGAACCACCTGAACCGCCAGCTCCATGCGGAGTGGTTGAAGGTGCGGCCCGTCACGGCAGCCGAAGCCGCCGACCAGGCCGTGGTAGGCGGCCCGGCGCCGACGGCGCCGATCGCGGCATCTGCGCTGCCGCAGTAAAGATCACCCTTGCGCGCGAACCTTCTTCAATAACGCGGTAGTCGACCGTTCATGCTCGAACGGAATCGCTAAAGCCTTGCCTCCCCAGCCCCGCACAATGGCCGACTCCGGCAACACATCCATGTCGTAGTCGCCGCCTTTGACGAGCACATCCGGACGCAGCGCCGAAATCAGCTCCACGGGCGTCTTCTCGCCAAAACAAACCACATAATCGACGCTCTCCAGCGCCGCCAGCAAAGCCATCCGGTCAGCCTCGTTATTGATCGGCCGGTCATCGCCTTTGCCTAGCATGCGCACGGAGGCATCGCTATTGACGCCGACAATCAGGCAAGCGCCGAGTGCTTTGGCGTCGGCCAGATATGTCACATGCCCGCGATGCAGGATGTCGAACACACCATTGGTAAATACAACCGGTGCGGACATCGAAGCGCGGAGCTTCACCAGCGCATCGCGCGTAAAAATCTTGCGTTCAAAAGTAGCGGCCATGACGGAGTCGCAAAAGAAAAAAGAAGTGCCGCCACGATACACGCCGGACGGCATGAAGCAAAACGGCCCAGCAAGCTCACGCCTGCCGGGCCGTTCCTGAAACTTTAAAACCGCGAACCTGAACCCATCAAGCCGGCTGTTCAGCCGATTTCTGATCGGCCTGCAGGCGCAGCACGACTTCCTTGCGATAACGGTTCAGTTCCTGCGCCGTGTTGAACGTGCGCTCGAACAGAATCGACAGGTTGTGCAGAATCCGCTCGACTACCTTCTTTTCCCAGCCGTCGTCAAAACGGATCTGCTCGTCGAGCCAGCGTTCGAGCCATTCCGGATCCGGCAGACGCGATTGAATCGTGTCGCGCGGGAACAGCGCCTGATTCACGTGCAGGTTGGTGGGATGCAGCGGCTTTTCCGTGCGGCGCGCCGATGCCATCAGGACGCCGATCTTGGCGAACGCAGCACGCGCGATGTCGCCGGTTTGCACCATCGCTTTCTTCATGTAGCGCAGGTACGCGCCGCCATGACGCGCTTCGTCGCGCGAAATGGTTTCGTAGATGGCCTTGATGACCGGCTCGGTGTGCCATTCGGCAGCACGGCGATACCAGTGATTCAGGCGGATTTCGCCGCAGAAGTGCAGCATCAGCGTTTCGAGCGGCGGCGCCGGATCGAATTCGAAGCGCACGGCGTGCAGTTCTTCTTCGGTCGGACACATTTCCGGCTTGAAACGGCGCAGATATTCCATCAGCACCAGCGAATGCTTCTGTTCTTCGAAGAACCACACGCTCATGAACGCGGAAAAATCGCTGTCGTGATGGTTGTCACGGAGGAACATTTCCGTGGCGGGCAACGCCGACCATTCGGTGATCGCGTTCATCTTGATCGTCGCTGCCTGCTCGTCGGTCAATAGCGATGCATCGAACTTGTCCCAGGGAATGTCTTTCTCCATGTCCCATCGAACGGATTCGAGCGATTTATAAAGTTCCGGATAAAGCATGGTGTTCATAGTCCCACCCCTGTTCTGCGCATACTGTCTGTGTCTGTAACTACTACGTGTAGCACTTTTGCTTATGACGAACGAAACGCACCGTTTTGTGCACCGTTTATCGGCCAAGCATTCAATTTTACGCGGTAATCGGCCGCCTAGATGCACCGGGCAGCAAAGAAGTCCGGCGTTTGCGCGGCGCTGCTAACCAGAAGTTACGCGCTGCGCGGCCAACCGTGGGTGAGGGATACCCTATGCCTGAGGTCGAGCCAGTCTGCGATGAATCCGCACCGTCCAGCTCTGCGCCGGTGGTACCGGCGGCGAATGGCGCAAGGACGGGTCGCATGGGTTGTTTTCAGCGCACGCCCAAAAGCCAAATGAAGCTTACACAATGATAGCACGCTGACTTTACGGTTCCCGTGCCTTAGCAGACGCAATTCCCGCGCCTGATTGACTTCTCTCAATAAACAGCCCGATTCACGGAGTGTGGCGGACGATCGGGGTCAAAACCATGACAGGCGGCGAATTCACTTCGTTGGCGCCGCCGGTCGGCACGGCTGTGCACGCTGTCGGCGCACAGATCGCGCCGACCCGTTTCACTCCCGCCGTCAAATGTCCTTTTTCGTCGCTCGGGGAGCGGCGCTCGCGCTGCCTGCGCGCTTCGCGGCCGTTGAAGCCGACGTCGTTGCCCGTTTCGCTGCAGGCTTTTTGGCTGCGGTTCCCTCCGGCACGTCAGCCCCTTCGCCGGCCGATGCTGAAGCGCTCGCCGCGCCTTCTGGCGAGTCCATTACCGAACCTTCCGCTGCGGCGCCTGGCTGCGTCATCGCAAACTGGGCAATCTGATTGAACTGCGATTGCAGCAGATTCCACCAGCCGGAGGCATCGAACGGCGGTGCCGCGGCGGCTTCGCCTTCTTCGGCTGCCGGTTCGGGCGCGGCCGATGAGCTTGCACTGGCCGAAGCCACGGTGGCTTCCGGGTGCGGCCAGCCGGTCGGCGAGGGACTCGGCGCGGCAGCCGCGGAAGCCGGCTGCGCCATCGACGACTGCGCGAACGCGCCAAACGCACGCAGCGTCGCGAGTGTGGCGCGCTGCACTTCGAGCGCCTGAATGGCGGACTGCAGCATGTTCAAATTCAGCTTGAGCCACTGCTCGACCGCGCGCATATCGGTGATGCGCTTATCGAGCTCTTCGACGTTGGTGAGCGGCGCCATCATGTCGGACATCATCGACAGCGACGGCCCGAGGTTGCTGCCAGGCTGCGCGCCCGAAAACGCCGAGCCGAACGGCGAGAGACGCATCATGCCCCACATGCGTTCGAGCATTTCAGCGGGCGGGAAACCGGGAAAGCCCGGAAAGGGCGGCGTGGTGCCAGATGTATCAGTCATGCTTGTCGCCTCGCTGCATAAAGGGAAGGAAATAGCGCCGTCCCGCGCGCGTTTGATTCGAATTCGATCATACCGCGCGCGGTGCTGCGAATCGCGCTTAGTTTGGGCTGCTGCTTGCCCCATGTTTGCCCGCTCGCGCAGCACCTCAAGTGCCGACCGGCGGGGCTTTGCGCAATACGCGCCGGCCTCCTGTTTCAGGAGCGCCCACCGCCCGATGCGCCGCCGCCCGGTGTGTGCCGCGGCTGCCCATTCCACGGGTCCGCGCCGCCAAAATCCGGCGCGCGCCGCTCACGCAGCGAGTTCACGCCCTCGCGCACATCCGGCCCGGCGAAGCCCATGAATTCCAGTGCCAGCGACGTATCGAACGCCGGCCCCGCCGAGCGCAGCCAGTTGTTCAGCGCGTACTTGGTCCAGCGAATCGCCGTTTGCGAGCCGTTGGCGAGTTTTTGCGCGACTTCGAAGGCTTTGGGCCGCAGATCGTTTTCGTCGACGGCGAGCGACACGAGGCCGATCCGCTCAGCCTCCTCCCCGCTCACCGGCTCACACAGCAGCAGGTAGTACTTGGCCTTGGCCATGCCGCACAGGAGTGGCCAGACGATGGCCGCGTGATCACCGGCTGCCACGCCCAAACGCGTATGGCCGTCGATAATGCGCGCCGACTTCGTCGCGATCGAGATGTCTGCGAGCAGCCCGGCCACGAGCCCCGCGCCGACCGCAGGACCGTGCATTGCCGAAACGATCGGCTTGCTGCAGTTGATCACGTTGTAGACCAGGTCGCGCGCCTCGCGCCACACGCGTGCGCGGACGTCGAAATCGGTCGCCATGTCTTCGACCAGTTGCAGGTCGCCGCCGGCCGAAAAGCCCTTGCCCTCGCCGCGAATGATCGCGACACGCGTGTCGGGATCCCGATCGATATCGCGCCAGATTTCGGCGAGTTCGAAGTGCATTCGCGCATTAGCGGTGGCGAGGCCGCTCTTGTTCGCACCCTCGCCGCTCATCACGACTTCGAGCACGCCATGCGGATGGCGGTGCAATTGCAGCGAGTGGTAGTGCGCGTAAAACGCGTCGTTACTGTGTGTTGCCTGAGACATGATGAGCAATCCGTCTATCGGTATGTCGGTTGAAACCGTCGCCCTAAGCTAAGGGCACATTTGCCATATTCCGCGCTAGACCCGCGCAAACCCAGCAAAATTTCAATGCGGCTGATAAACCCACTTCGCATTCATGATCTCGACCATTACACGCGCCCGTTGATCGAGTCCGAGGTGATCAGTGGCGCTCATGTTGACCACGCCGTTGGTATCCGCAAGACCACGCGTCGCTTCCAGCGCATCGCGTAACGCACCGCGAAATTCCGGCGTGCCGGGGGCGGCCACCTTGAGCGCGATCGGCACCGCGTTGCTGAGCAGCATGCCGGCGTCCCAGGTGTACGAGCCGAACGCCGACACGCTGCCCGGTCCACGCAACGCCTCGAAGCGCGCGATGTAGTCGAGCGCGAGACGTTTGGCCGGATGGTCCGCCGGCAGTTGCGCGGCGACCAGCACCGGGCTCGCGGGCAGGAACGTGCCGTTGCAGTCGGCGCCGCACACCCGCAGGAAGTCGTTATTGCCCACGCCGTGATTGTGATAAATCAGCCCTTTGTAGCCGCGTTCCCTGAGGGTTTTCGGCGGCAGCGCGGCGGGCGTGCCGGCCGCGCCGACCACCACTGCATCCGGATGAGTCGCAAGAATCTTCAGAACCTGGCCGGTCACGCTCGGATCGGTGCGATTGAAGCGCTCGCTCGCCACCACGTTGATGTGATGCAGTTGCGCGAACTTCGCGACTTCGGTGTAGAAGGTTTCGCCGAGCGCGTCGCCCTGGCCGATGAACGCGATCGTTTTGACGCCGTGCGTACTGGCGTGAGCGGCAATCGCCGAGGCCATCATCGCATCGGTCTGCGGGGTCTTGAATACCCAGTGGCGTTTCGCATCCACAGGGTCGATGATTTTCGCCGACGAGGCCAGCGAGATCATGGGTGTTTCGCCATCGGCCACCACGTCGATCATCGCGAGCGAATTCGGCGTGATCGACGAGCCGATTATCGCGTCGACATGATTCTCGGAGATCAGCTTCTTCGTGTCCTGCACGGCTTGCGTGGTGTCGGACGCGTCGTCGAGCACGATGTATTCGACGCTCTGACCGCCGATCTGTTTGGGCAGCAGTGTGACTGTGTCGCGCGCGGGAATACCGAGCGAAGCTGCTGGCCCGGTCAGCGACAGCACGAGGCCGATCTTCACCTGCGCAATGGCGATGGCGGGCAACGCGGCACACAGCGCGGCGGCAAGACGGGCGAGTCCGCGGCACGATGGTGTTGCGCGTACGCTCAATACGCGAGCGCCCTGGATTCCTCGTTCGGTGGTTTCAAATGGCGGCATGCTGTCTCCTCACCTCGGTTTTTCGTTTTGATGTAGCGCCGATGTGCTGCTGGGTGTTACTTATGCGTTGCTTATGTCCTGCTCACGTGCGGCTTCGCGATGGTTTTGCATTGGTTTCGCGATCAACGGACAGCCGCTATCCCGGGGCCGCCGCCGCGCCAGTCAGTGTAGCGGCGCGTCGTGACGGCGGCATCGGGCGAAACCCTTTCGTAAGCAATGAAGCGCACGTGGCGCGGTCCTGATTGCCGCGGTCCGCACCAAACCGGCGCATCAATCCAGCGGCGCGATGCCCTGATCGATTGAACCGAAAATCGACTTGCCGGCTTCGTCGAACATCTCGATCTTCACGGTATCGCCGAACTTCATGAACTCGGTTTGCGGCGCGCCGTGCTCGATGGTCTCGAGGCAGCGCTTTTCAGCGATACAGCAATAGCCGCGCTTAGCGTCCTTGTTCGACACCGTGCCCGAGCCGACAATCGCACCGGCGCGCAGGTTGCGCGTTTTCGCCGCGTGCGAGATCAGTTGGCCGAAATGGAACACCATGTCGGTGCCGGCATCGGGCTGGCCGACCTTCTTGTTGTTCCAGTGCACGATCATCGGCCGGTGCAGGCGCCCTTCGCGCCAGCTTTCGCCGAGTTCATCCGGCGTCACCGCGACCGGCGCGAACGACGTGGCCGGCTTGCTCTGGAAAAAG
Source organism: Paraburkholderia aspalathi (assembly GCF_905220735.1). NCBI lineage: Bacteria > Pseudomonadati > Pseudomonadota > Betaproteobacteria > Burkholderiales > Burkholderiaceae > Paraburkholderia > Paraburkholderia aspalathi. The sequence goes on along the minus strand of NZ_CAJNBA010000005.1, from coordinate 27,117 downwards.
CCGAAGCCCTTCGCGAGTTCGGCGGGGATCAGATTGCGCAGCGAGACGTCGTTGACGAGCGTCACCAGACGCACGCTCCTGAGCGCCTGGTCGGGCGTGGCACCCATCGGCACGTCGGTGGTGATCACGGCGACTTCCGCTTCGAAGTCGATGCCGAATTCTTCAGATGCGCACAGCACGTCGTCTTTCGGGCCGATGAAGTCGTCACTGCCGCCCTGGTACATCAGCGGATCGGTCCAGAATTCCGGCGGCATTTCCGCGCCACGCGCGCGGCGCACCAGCTCCACATGATTCACGTACGATGAACCGTCAGCCCACTGGAACGCTCGCGGCAACGGCGCCATGCATTCTTTGGCGTCGAACGGGAAGGTGTTGCGCGCCCGGCCCTGGTTGAGCGCATCGTACAGATCCTGCAATTGCGGCGCGTAGAAGGCCCAGTCGTCGAGCACGCGCTGCATGGTGGGCGCGATCGCGTCGGCGACGGCCGCGGTGTGCAGGTCGCGGGACACGACGATCAGCTGACCGTCGCGCGTGCCGTCCTTCAGCGTGGCAAGTTTCATAGGGGAGTGAACCGTTAGTGACGATAGAAGGAATCTATTCTACGATGGTGAATCGGCGCGGCCCAAGCGCCCTTGCGTCTAATGCCTCTATCACTGTCTTTTGAACGCGCTCGATGCGCCTCGCTCATGCCTCCAATTGCCCGCTCCGGCGCGATCCGTACCGATACCGACTCCGCTTCCGCTGAGCCGCAGGAGCCGCTGGACGCGCCCGAATCCGACGACGAAAGCGTCGAGACCGGCGAGGAAAAACTGCGCTCGGGCATCCAGTCGATCGAAGTCGGTTTCAGATTGCTCGAGGTGCTCACCCACGAACCGCGCGCGATGATGCTGCGCGATCTGGCGCAGCGTGCCGGTATGAGCCCGGCGAAAGCGCACCGCTATCTGGTGAGCTTCCTGCGCCTCGGCGTGGTGGCGCAGGATCCGCTGTCGGGCCGCTACGAACTGGGCGGCTTTGCGTTGCAATTGGGGCTCGCGCGGCTTGCGCGCGTCGATGGCGTGAAGCTCGCGCGCATTGCGCTTGCCGAACTGCGCGACCGGCTCGATCTGACCGTAGGCATCGCGGTGTGGGGCAATCAGGGGCCGACGATGGTCCACTGGATGGAATCGAGTCATCCGGCCAAGGCGTCGCTCAAGCTCGGCGACGTGATGCCGCTGCTCAGTTCCGCCACCGGCCTGCTGTTTGCCGCCTATCTGCCGTCGAGCAAGACCGCCGCGATGCTGGAGCGCGAACTGGCCGATTCGCGCCGCTCGTCGCACATGGGCGGGCCGCGCACGCGGGACGAAGTCGAACGGGCGCTGACAGACGTGCGGCAGCACGAAGCAGCGCGTGTGGAGGGCATGTTGCTGCCGACCATCCACGCGTTCTGCATGCCGGTCTTCGACTCGACCGGTGATCTCGCGCTCGGCCTGGTCGCGCTCGGTCATGAGGGTGCATTCGATATCCGCTGGGGCGGCGAGATCGATACGGCGCTGCGCGAATGTGCGCAAAAGCTCTCGTATGAGCTCGGGTATAGTGCAACGCCACGCTGACGATTCACCCATGTCCTCACCTTCCGCCGCACAACGCTCTGATCGCACGCCGCCCGTCGGGCCGCGCGCCGGTTTGCGGGTGGGGCGATGGCTGGCGGTTCTGCTGGCGGTGGCCGTCCTGCACTGGATTGCGGCGCAATGGGTCGAGCGCAACCGCGCGTCGCTCAATCCATCAGACAACGAACATGTCCCCGTGCAGGTTGCACTGCTGACACCCGAGCGTGTCGAACGCAAACCCGCTACCGACGCGCAGCAAGCAGCAACGCCGGCTCCGGCGCACAAGGCCGTTGCAAGCAAGCCGCGTGAACACGTGTTGACGGCGACGCAACCGGCAAAGCAGGCACCTGCGGTCGCGGCCGCATCGGATGCCGCGGCGAGCGCATCGGCTGCAGCGAGTCAACCCGATACCAACGCCAAGGCGGGCGCAACCGCCGCCGGCACGGCCAGCGCACCCGCTGCTGCGAGCGCGCCTCACGCTGCCGCGGGCGTGAAATTCTCCGTTCCGCCATCAGGCGAACTGCAGTACGACACGTTCTACAACGGCGTGCGCAACCAGCCCGGCACCATCCACTGGACCAGCAACGCGCAGAGTTACGAAATGGTCGTCTCCGTGCCGCTGCCGTTCGTCGGCACGTTCGTGTATTCGAGCCATGGCCGCATCGACGCATTCGGCCTCGCGCCGGATCAATACATCGAAAAGCGCGGCCGTCGTCCGGAAGACGTGGCGATCTTCAATCGCACCGATAAAAATATCGCCTTCACGCGCACGCCCACCACGCTGCCGCTGCCCGACGGCGCGCAAGACCGTTTCAGCATGGTGATGCAACTCGCCAGCCTCGTGCGCGGCGACCCGGCCGCCTATAAGCCGGGCGTGACGCGGCAATTCTTTGTGGTCGATAACAACAGCGGCGAGAACTGGCCAGTCGAGACGATCGGCGACGAAACCATCCGCACCGCGCAGGGCTACCTCGAGACGCGCCACTTCAAACGCTTGCCTCGCCATGACGGCGATCTGCGCCGAATCGACGTTTGGCTCGCGCCTTCGCTTGGCTGGCTGCCCGCGCGAATCATGCAAACCGAGCCGAATGGCACGCAATTCGAACTGGTGTGGCGCGGCAAGCTCAATGCGGACGGTACGGGCAGCAGCGTTGACAGCACGAGTGGTTCTAATGGCGCCAGCGGCGCCGGCAATACTTCACCTGACAATTCGGCAAACCAACCACCCGGCAACTCACCCGCACCAACACCCGAAACCACCCCCTCGGTCGATACGACCGTGCCCGGCAACGCGCCCGAAAAACCCTGAACCCGAGCAGGGTCTCGAACAGATCGTTGAAACTTCCGCGACGCGGCTCACTCGCACGTGAACCGCAACCGTTCGCGCGGCCGCCACGTAGGTATAGTGAAGGAGGGAGAAGCGCGCAAACGGCTCTTTCCACCGCGTTCCCTTCAAGGAGCCTGCATGCAAGTGAAAATCAACGGTATCGAGACGCGCTATGTCCTGAGCAATGAGGGCGGCGGCCCGTGGCTGACGTTCATTCATCAGCTCGGCGGCGATCTGTCTGTCTGGGATCAACTCGCCGGCTATTTCCGCGACGAGTACACCGTGCTGCGCTACGACCTGCGCGGCCACGGCAAGACCGCGGTATCGAGCGAACCATTCAGCGTCGCCGATCTGTCCCGCGATCTCGCCGCGCTGCTCGATGCGCTCGGCGCACCCACCACGCATCTCGTCGGCATGTCGATGGGCGGCATGATCGCGCAGCAATTCACGCTGGACTACCCGTCGCGCGTCGACACGCTGACCGCTGCCGACACCACGAGCGGCACGCCGCCCGAAGGCCGCGCGATATGGGATCAACGTGCGGCAACGGCGCGCACGGAGGGCATGGCGTCCCTCGTGCCCGCAACATTGAGCCGCTGGCTGACGCCCGATTTCCAGGCAGCACATCCCGAAGCCGTCGAGCAGATTCGCGACGTGCTGAGCCATACGTTGCCAGAAGGCTACGCCATGGCGTGCGAAGCCCTGCGCGATTTCGATCTACGCGGTAAGCTGGGAACAATTCGTTGCCCAACATTGGCCGTGGGAGGCCGCCATGACACGGGCACGCTACCTGCTGCTACGCAGGCAATAGCAGACGCCATCCAAGGCGCGCAGTTCGAACTACTCGATGCCGCTCATCTCGCGCCCATCGAGCAATCTCACCGTTTTGCTGCACTGCTTGAAACGTTTCTTGGAAAGCCGGTCTAACCGGTAGGTTCGGAACTGTACAAGCGTCAATCCGGACCCACCCCTTGAATTCCACACCACAAGCTCCACCTATGGCGCAGGAATGGCCAGGAGCCAACGGAAATAAGGAGTGTCGCCATGCAAATGATCTATAACAGCCCCAACTATTGTGTCGTCGAGTTTCCGCCGCAGGAAGGCCCGCTGGCCATGAAATCAGGCGGCTACGAGATCGTCGACAAGAACATGCAGCGCGAAATCTACATTGATGGTGCAATGGCAGCGCGTTTCCGCGAGCATGTGCAAAAGCTGATCGAAGAGGAACCGTCGCTGGATGAAGTAGACGAATTCCTCGGGCAATTCGACAGCCTGATGCATCAACCGGTGATTCTTCACTAACTGAAGGGTTAAACGTAACGGTTTGGCGACATATATCGACCGCGCCGACCGGCTTAGCCGGCGGCCTTTATAAGGCGGTCAGTTGAAGTAACGCGGCCCAGCAGGCTTTCACCTCGCTGGGCCGTTTTGTTTCCCTTGTAGTTTCCTTTGTCATTTCCTCTGTTTGTTTCCGCTGCGACCACAGCCCATGCCACCGTTGCCGCGGCACGCGCATCCGCCTGCTGAGCGCACGCCGGGCGGGACCGCCCCACAGCGGCTACAATGACAGGTTTCCCGAAAAAGCCGGCGCAAGCCCTCGTCCGCCATGAACCAGCCTGCTCAATCCGCCACGCCAGTCCGTCCCGACGCCGCCTACACACGCGGCACGGCGCTGCCCGCGCTGCTCAAGTCGCGCATCCTGATTCTGGACGGCGCAATGGGCACGATGATCCAGCGCTACAAGCTCGACGAAGCCCGCTATCGTGGCGAGCGCTTCAAGGACTATGGACGCGACATCAAGGGCAACAATGAGTTGCTGTCGATCACGCAGCCGCAGATCATCGGCGAGATTCACGAGCAGTACCTCGCGGCGGGCGCGGATATCATCGAAACCAACACGTTCGGTGCGACCACGGTTGCGCAAGCCGACTACGGAATGGAAGACCTCGCCATCGAGATGAATCTCGAATCGGCGAAGCTGGCGCGCGCCGCCTGCGACAAATACTCGACGCCCGACAAGCCACGCTTCGTCGCCGGCGCGATCGGACCGACGCCGAAAACAGCGAGCATTTCTCCTGACGTGAACGATCCGGGCGCACGCAACGTGACATTCGACGAACTGCGCACGGCGTATTACCAGCAGGCAAAGGCTTTGCTCGACGGCGGCTGCGATCTGTTCCTCGTTGAAACGATCTTCGACACGCTCAACGCCAAGGCCGCGCTGTTCGCGCTGGACGAGCTGTTCGAAGACACCGGCGAGCGTCTGCCGATCATGATTTCGGGCACCGTCACGGATGCATCGGGCCGGATTCTCTCGGGACAAACCGTCGAGGCCTTCTGGAACTCGCTGCGTCACGCCAAGCCGCTCACCTTCGGCTTGAACTGCGCGTTGGGCGCGGCGCTGATGCGCCCGTACATCGCCGAACTGGCCAAGCTGTGCGACACCTATGTGTCGTGCTATCCGAACGCCGGTTTGCCGAATCCGATGAGCGATACGGGCTTCGACGAATTGCCGGCCGATACATCGGGATTGCTGAAGGAGTTCGCGCAGGCAGGCCTCGTGAATATCGCCGGAGGCTGCTGCGGCACGACGCCGGAGCATATTGCGGCGATTGCCAAGGCGCTGGCTGAAGTGAAGCCGCGCCAATGGCCGACGCAATACCGCGACGCGGCCTGAGCCCGGCGACTCGATCCTGATCCGCTGCACGTCCGCTGTCGAACCCGACGCAAGTAATCGTACGCAACCGAACCGCACCTACGCCATGACCGATCACACCATGCGCCTTTCCGGCCTCGAGCCGTTCAACGTCACGACCGGGACGCTCTTCATCAACGTCGGTGAACGCACCAACGTGACCGGCTCGAAGGCGTTCGCGCGAATGATCCTGAACGACCAGTTCGACGACGCGATCGCGGTCGCGCGGCAGCAGGTCGAAAACGGCGCGCAGATCATCGACGTCAACATGGACGAGGCGATGCTCGATTCGAAAGCGGCGATGGTCCGCTTCATGAATCTGATTGCATCGGAACCGGACATCGCGCGCGTGCCGATCATGATCGACTCGTCGAAGTGGGACGTGATCGAAGCCGGTCTGAAGTGCGTGCAAGGCAAGGCAATCGTCAATTCGATCTCGCTGAAGGAAGGCGAAGAAGCGTTCCGTCACCACGCGAACCTGATTCGCCGTTACGGCGCGGCCGCGGTCGTTATGGCCTTCGACGAACAAGGCCAGGCCGATACGTTCGAGCGCAAGACGCAGATCTGCAAGCGCTCCTACGATTTCCTCGTGAACGAAGTCGGCTTCCCGCCGGAAGACATCATCTTCGATCCGAACATCTTCGCGATTGCGACTGGCATCGAAGAGCACAACAACTATGCCGTCGACTTCATCAACGCAACGCGCTGGATCAAGGAAAACCTGCCCTACGCAAAGATCAGCGGCGGCGTGTCGAACGTGTCGTTCTCATTCCGCGGCAACGATCCGGTGCGCGAGGCGATCCACACCGTGTTCCTGTATCACGCGATTCAAGCGGGGATGGACATGGGCATCGTCAACGCCGGTCAGCTCGGCGTGTATGCCGACCTCGACCCGGAGCTGCGCGAGCGGGTTGAAGACGTCGTGCTGAACCGCCGTGAAGACGGCACTGATCGTCTGCTGGAAATCGCCGACAAGTTCAAGACCGGCGCCGCGAAGAAGGAAGAGAACCTCGAGTGGCGTAACCAGCCCGTCGAGAAGCGCCTGTCGCATGCGTTGGTGCACGGCATCACCAACTTCATCGTCGAAGATACCGAGGAAGTGCGCGCGAAGATCACCGCAGCCGGCGGTCGTCCGATCAATGTGATCGAAGGCCCGCTGATGGATGGCATGAACGTCGTCGGCGACCTGTTCGGTCAGGGCAAGATGTTCCTGCCGCAGGTCGTGAAGTCGGCGCGCGTGATGAAGCAGGCGGTCGCGCATCTGATCCCGTACATCGAAGAAGAAAAGAAGCTGATGGCCGAAGCCGGCGCCGATGTGCGCGCGAAGGGCAAGATCGTCATCGCTACGGTGAAGGGCGACGTGCACGACATCGGCAAGAACATCGTCTCGGTGGTGCTTCAGTGCAATAACTTCGAAGTGGTCAACATGGGCGTGATGGTGTCGTGCAACGACATTCTCGCCAAGGCGAAGGTCGAAGGCGCGGACATCATCGGCTTGTCCGGACTGATTACGCCTAGCCTCGAAGAGATGGCCTACGTCGCCTCGGAAATGCAACGCGACGACTATTTCCGCGTGAAGAAGATCCCGTTGCTGATCGGCGGCGCAACTACCTCGCGCGTGCACACCGCGGTCAAGATCGCGCCGCACTATGAGGGACCGGTGGTGTATGTGCCGGACGCTTCCCGCTCAGTCTCCGTGGCGTCGAGCCTGCTGTCCGATGAAGGCGCAGCGAAATACGTCGACGACCTCAAAGCCGACTACGACCGCATCCGTGACCAGCACGCCAACAAGAAAGCGCTGCCCATGGTCACGCTCGCCGAAGCCCGCGCGAACAAGACCAAGGTCGATTGGGCCGGCTACAAGCCGGTCAAGCCGAAGTTCATCGGCCGCCGCGTGTTCAAGAACTACGATCTGAACGAGCTGGCGAACTACATCGACTGGGGTCCGTTCTTCCAGACCTGGGACCTGGCCGGCCCGTATCCGGCGATCCTGAACGACGAGATCGTCGGCGAATCGGCCCGCCGCGTGTTCTCGGACGGCAAGTCGATGCTCGCGCGTCTGATCCAGGGCCGCTGGCTGCAGGCTAACGGCGTGATCGCGCTACTGCCTGCCAATACGGTGAACGACGACGACATCGAGATCTACACGGACGAATCGCGCTCGGAAGTCGCGCTCACGTGGCGGAACCTGCGTCAGCAAAGCGTGCGGCCGGTGGTGGACGGCGTGATGCGCCCGAACCGGTCGCTGGCCGACTTCATCGCGCCGAAGGACTCGGGCGTGGCCGACTACATCGGCATGTTCGCGGTCACGGCGGGTCTGGGTGTGGACGTGAAGGAAAAGCAGTTCGAAAAGGATCACGACGACTACAGCGCGATCATGCTCAAAGCGCTCGCCGACCGCTTCGCCGAAGCCTTCGCCGAAGGACTGCATGCCCGCGTGCGGCGCGACCTGTGGGGCTACGCGAACGCCGAAACCCTTTCCAACGAAGACCTGATCGCCGAAAAGTACCACGGCATCCGCCCGGCGCCGGGCTACCCGGCCTGTCCGGACCACCTCGTGAAACGCGACATGTTCGACGTGCTGCAAGCCACTGAAATCGGCATGAGCGTGACCGAATCGCTGGCCATGCTGCCGGCGGCCAGCGTCTCCGGCTTCTATCTGGCGCACCCGGACAGCACCTATTTCTCGGTTGGCAAGATCGGCCAGGACCAGCTGGAAGACTACGCAAAACGCATGTCGTTGTCGAAAACAGACGCTGAGCGGGCGCTCGCGCCTTTGCTGTAAGCCTTGCGGGGCGGGCGACCTACTATATCGGGCACGCTAGGCTGAATATTTGCGGCAGTGTAATTTTCGGCTTTGTAGACTGAAACGGCATCAACCCGCCAGACGCGGCCAAAACGCGTCGGCTTATCAAATTGCAATCGTCAACGGAGAAAATCGTATGAAGAAGCTGACGCTGTTATTGACTGCTGTTTCGCTCGCCGCAGGCGCCTCGGTGGCGCTGGCCCAGCCCGCCGCTCCGGCCGGCTCCAGCGCGGTCAGTTCGTATTCACCGCCCACCGTGAAGCACGTCAAGAAGCCCAAGAAGCAAAAAGCCAAGAAGGGTGCGTCGGCACCGGCGGCTGCCCCGGCGGACGCCGCCAGCCAGTAAGCCGTTTCGGCAGGCGGGCCGCAAGACCCGTGAAAAACAAAGAGCCCGCAGATGCGGGCTCTTTTCATTGACACGTCACGACCAGCGCCGCGAGCGCGGCGAACTCCACCGCCAGCGGACCGCCGCGGGATCAGATACCCCAGACGATATCCGCGTTTTCCTTCTGCGCGGCGCGCAGCATGTCGAGGAACGGATACGCACGCTGGGCGAGTCCCGGCGGGATCTCATGATGCTCGTGGCCGTCTTCGCCTTCGTGAAAATGGCCGTCGTGCTCGGCACGTTCCTGTTTGTCGACGCTGATCGCCGATTCGAGTTTCGTGATCGCGACGCTCAGTTCGTCGTGGGTGATGACACCTCGCTCACCCAGACGCTTGCCGACAATGCCGACCAGGTACTGAGCGAGATTTTCCAGCATCATCACGTCCGGCGCGGCGCGACATTTGAAAGTAATCAGCATGACTGTTCCCTTTTTCGTTATGTTGGATTGACGCGCGAACGGCTGTAAGCCGACCGTCGGCGCGCGTTACGTTGACACGCCGATCAGGCACGGCGGCCACGGCCCTTGGTGGGCATCTCATTGAACATATTAGCACCTGCTAAAATCCGTCTGGACGGAAAAGCGCGCCGCACACCGCGCCAGACGCGTTGCACGCTACGTGCCCGATGACGCCCCGACGTGCCCGGCGCATCCCGGCCGGTGCAGCGCCGCTTTCCACGCTTCTGACGAATCGGCTGCGCCTCGCGCGCGGCCGCCGCTTCTTCCGCATCACCGGATTGCCTCACTGGACTCGCAACAAGCATGCTGCCTGCACATAAACATACCCTCGAAACACTGCTCGCCGACACGGTGAAGCAGGTTGCTGACGCAACCCAGGGCGCGAGCGAAGCCGCCTTCGTGTCGCCCACGATCACGCTGGAGCGTCCCAAGGTCGCCGCGCACGGCGACGTCGCCTGCAATGTGGCGATGCAACTCGCCAAGCCGCTACGCGCCAACCCGCGCCAGCTGGCGCAACAGATCGTCGACGCGCTGCTCGCGCAGCCGCAAGCCAAGGGTCTCGTGGAAGCCGCCGAAGTGGCCGGCCCCGGCTTCATCAACCTGCGCCTCGCGGCGGCCGCCAAGCAGGCAGTGATCGCCGCCGTGTTCGCCGAAAAGGACGCCTTCGGCCGTTCGCAGCGCGAAGCCGGCAAGCATGTGCTGATCGAATTCGTCTCGGCCAACCCGACCGGCCCGCTGCACGTCGGCCACGGCCGCCAGGCCGCGCTCGGCGACGCGCTCTCGAACGTGCTGGCCTCGCAAGGCTGGGACGTGCACCGCGAGTTCTATTACAACGACGCCGGCGTGCAGATCCAGACGCTCGCCCTGTCGACCCAGGCACGCGCCCGCGGCCTCGCGCCTGGCGACGAAGGGTGGCCCGCCTCGGCGTACAACGGCGAGTACATCGCCGACATCGCCAAAGACTATCTGAACGGCGTCACGGTTGCCGCGAGCGACGGCGAACCCGTCACGGGCGCGGCTGACGTCGAAGACCTCGAAGCAATCCGCCGCTTCGCGGTCGCCTACCTGCGCCGCGAGCAGGACATGGACTTGCAGGCCTTCGGCGTGAAGTTCGACGAGTACTACCTGGAGTCGTCGCTGTACAAGGAAGGCCGGGTCGAGAAGACCGTGGCGGCGCTGATCGCCGCCGGCAAAACCTACGAACAGGAAGGCGCGCTGTGGCTGCGCACCACCGACGACGGCGACGACAAAGACCGCGTGATGCGCAAGACCGACGGCACCTACACGTACTTCGTGCCGGACGTCGCCTACCACGTCGCCAAGTGGGAACGCGGCTTCACCAAGGTCATCAACATTCAGGGCTCGGACCACCACGGCACGATCGCGCGGGTGCGCGCCGGCCTGCAAGGTCTCGGCATCGGCATTCCAAAGGGCTATCCCGACTACATCCTGCACAAGATGGTCACGGTGATGCGCAACGGTGAAGAGGTGAAGATCTCGAAGCGCGCGGGCAGCTATGTGACCGTGCGAGACCTGATCGAATGGTCGGGCGGCGCGACGCCGGGTTCGGAAGCCGCCGTCGACCTGATCGACGAAGAGACGATTCGCCGCGGTCGCGACGCCGTGCGCTTCTTCCTGATCTCGCGCAAGGCCGATACGGAATTCGTGTTCGACATCGACCTGGCGTTGAAACAGAACGACGAAAATCCGGTGCACTACGTGCAGTATGCGCACGCGCGGATCTGCTCGGTCATCGCGGAATGCAAGGCGCGCTACAACACGGACGAAAGCACGCTGGCCGCAGTGGACGTGTCGCCGCTCACCAGCGAACGCGCCATGGCCCTGCTGAACAAGCTCGCCGAATTCCCGGACATGCTGGAGCATGCCGCCGGCGAGCTCGCGCCGCACGCGGTCGCGTTCTATCTGCGCGACCTCGCCGGGGAATTCCACTCGTTCTACAATGACAGAGCCGAACGCGTGCTGGTCGACGACGCTGCCGAGCGCAATGCACGCGTCGCGCTGCTTGCGGCCACACGTCAGGTGCTGGCCAACGGTCTCGCGACGATCGGCGTCTCCGCTCCCGTCAAGATGTAAGTCCTCCGGCGCAACATGCATGCGGCCGTCGTTATAATCGACGGCCGTTCCAGGATTCTTTTTGCAGGTGATTCATACGATGGCAAAACCACGCCGCACAACAAAGCAATCGCAATCGAAACAAACCGGGGGGACTTTTCTCGGCATCGTGCTAGGCCTGATCGTTGGTCTCGCGATCGCGGTAGTGGTGGCGCTGTATATCACCCGTGCGCCTACGCCGTTCGTCTCGAAGGTCGCGCCGCCCGCGGCGCCCGACACCGGCGCGAGCCAGGCGCAGCAATACGACCCGAACCGTCCGCTGCAAGGCAAGACGCCGGGCCAGCCGGTGCCGCAAGCCGCGCAACCGGCGCCGCCGAACACCGCGCCGGGCCAGACCAATGCGCAGACGCAGTCGGGCATGCTGGAAGAGCCGCAGATCGTTGAAGTGCCGCCGTCGAATGGCAATGCGAACGGCACGGCAGTCGCACCGAAACCCGCGCAGGACAACGGCAACGGCACGGCCACCGGTACGGTGAAAAAGCCGCAAGGCGCAAGCGCACCGGCCGCCACCGCGGCAGGCTCCGCGCCGAAGGGTACGTCGTCCGCCACGGCTGCCAACGCCAAGCCGGGTTCAGGCGCGGCGCCGACAGCGGGCGACGCGAACACCGGTTACTTCCTGCAAGTAGGCGCCTACAAGACCTCGGCCGACGCCGAGCAGCAGCGCGCGCGGCTCGCCTTCCAGGGCTTTGAATCGAAGGTCACGCAGCGCGATGCAGGCGGCGTGACGTACTACCGTGTGCGGATCGGCCCGTTCTCGAAGTTCGAGGACATGAATTCGAGCCGTCAGCGTCTGTCCGACGCGGGCGTGGATACAGCCGTGATCCGCTTTACGAAGCAATAAGCCAACAATAAACAAACCGTGATTTACCGGAACGCGCCGCCGCCGAACTATCGGCGTGCGGCGCGAGTCACAAGCTCAACCGGCAAACACAACCGACAAGCACAACGGACGACTAGAGCGTCTAACGCCGACATTAAAAACGGTGACGGGCATTTGCGTGGCGCCACCGTTTTACCGCCTACTTGGGTTATCACAACATGAAAAAACTGCTGAGCATTCTGTTCCTCTCGCTGGGCCTGGTTGCCGCCACGGCGCATGCATCGCCGGCCGCACCGGTTTCCGGCAAGGACTACACCGTGCTGTCCACGCCGCAACCTACGGACGTGCCGGCCGGCAAGATCGAAGTAACCGAATTCTTCTGGTACGGCTGCCCGCACTGCAATGAATTCAACCCGTACCTCGAAGCATGGGTGAAGAAGCAAGGTCCGGACGTGGTGTTCAAGCGCGTGCCGGTTGCCTTCCGCGACGACTTCATTCCGCACTCGAAGATGTACCATGCGCTTGACGCACTCGGCCTCGCCACGCAACTCACGCCGAAGGTCTTCAATGAAATCCACGTCAACAAGAACTACCTGCTGACGCCGGAAGATCAGGCCAAGTTCCTCGCGAAGAACGGCGTCGATCCGAAGAAGTACATGGACGCGTACAACTCGTTCTCGACGCAAAGCGCGCTGCAAAAAGACAAGAAGTTGATGGACGACTACAAGATCGACGGCGTGCCGACGCTGGCCGTGCAAGGCAAGTATGAAACCGGTCCGGCTGCGACCAACAGCCTGCCGGGCACGATCCAGGTGCTCGACTATCTGGTGCAGCAGGTCCGCGCCAAGAAGATGTGATGTCGAAGGCGCCGGAATGAGCTCCCCCCTGAAGGTCTTCATTACCGGCGCCTCGAGTGGCATCGGCCTCGCGCTCGCCGCCGAATATGCGCGGCGCGGCGCGATTCTCGGCCTGGTCGCCCGCCGCGGCGACGCTCTCACCGCCTTCCAGCAGTCTCATCCGCAGAATTCCATCTCCGCCTATTCCGTCGACGTCCGCGACGCCGAGGCGCTCGCTGAAGCGGCCGCACAGTTCATCGCGCAGCACGGTTTGCCGGACGTGGTGATCGCCAATGCCGGCATCAGCCGCGGTGCGCTCACCGGGCACGGCGATCTGCGCACGTTCCGCGAAGTGATGGATATCAACTATTTCGGCATGGTCGCCACCTTCGAGCCGTTCGCCGCCGCGATGGTCGCGGCAAAGAAAGGCACGCTGGTCGGGATCGCGAGCGTCGCCAGTGTGCGCGGCTTGCCGGGGTCGGGCGCGTACAGCGCGTCGAAGTCGGCGGCGCTCAAGTATCTGGAAGCGTTGCGCGTCGAGATGCGGCCGCTCGGCGTCGGTGTGGTCACGATCGCCCCCGGCTATATCCGCACGCCGATGACCGAGCACAATCCCTACACCATGCCGTTCCTGATGGACGCCGACCGCTTCGCGGTGAAGGTCGCCGGGGCGGTCGAGCGTCAAACCGCGTTTGCCGTGTTTCCATGGCAGATGCGCATCGTGGCCATGCTGCTGCACGTGCTGCCGCGCTGGCTCTACGACCGCGCCTTCGAACGCGCGCCGCGCAAACCGCGCGCCGCCACCGAGTAAGTCATGCAGCCTCGTGCGGTCGATGCAGCCGGCGTCGCGCACGAAATTGGGGGCGCCGGTACGCGCATCGTCTCGCTGGTGCCCAGCATCACCGAATTGCTGTTTGCTCTGGGGCTCGACAGGCAGATTGTCGGACGCACCGGTTTTTGCGTGCATCCCCGCGACAAGGTCCGGCAGGTACGCAAGGTCGGCGGCACCAAGTCCGTGAACGTCGACGCGATTCGTGCTTTGCGCCCCACCCATCTGATCGTCAATATCGACGAAAACGAGCGCGATACCGTCGAGCAATTGCGTGCGTTCGTGCCGCATATCGTCGTGACCCATCCGCAGACGCCGCAAGACAATCTCTCGCTGTACGCGTTGCTGGGCGCGATCTTCGACCGCGAGCAGGAAGCGCAACGCCTGAGCGAGGCGCTCGAAATACGTCTGTATGAGGCCGCCGCGCAGGTGTTTTCCGAGCAAAACGTGTTGTATCTGATCTGGCGCGAGCCATGGATGACGGTGGCGCGCGACACCTATATCGCCGCGATGCTCAGGCTCGTGAACTGGCAGACGCTGCCCGACGTGGAAGGCGGCGCGGCCGGTGCCGCGCGTTATCCCGTGCTCGACTTCGACCACGCGCCATGGCTTGCCGGCGTGGATCGCATACTGCTCTCCAGCGAGCCCTATCGCTTCACACAAGCACATTGCGACGCCCTGAAGCGTGACCCGCGTCTGGCCGGCAAGCGCATTGAGTTGATCGATGGGGAGTTGGTGTCGTGGTACGGCGTGCGCGCGATCGAAGGCATCGGTTACCTGATGCAGCGCGCGGCGGCATCATGAGCAGCAACACCCTCAGCCCATATGGATATGCGGATTAAATTGTTGTCGCCGCAACCACCCTTCGATAAGCTTTCGCGAAGGCGAGGACGTGCATGCAGCGCAGCAGCCAAAGCATGCGCCAGCGCCGGAAACGTATCACAATAAAGACGACGGCCAGACCGGTCGCCACCCGTCAACGGAACATAACCACACAACCAGACGCACTGCCTGACTGCGCTTGTTATGGGAGATCCTATGCGCTTCAAACTGCTCGCAGCCGCCGTACTGTTCACGGCGCCCGCGCTCGTGCTCGCCAAACCGCTGACCGTCTGTACCGAGTCGAGCCCCGACGGCTTCGATGTCGTGCAGTTCAATTCGCTCGTGACGACCAATGCGTCGGCCGATGTGATCTTCAATTCGCTGGTCTCGTACGACGAGGCCGCGAAGAAAGTCGTGCCCGCGCTGGCCGACAAATGGGACGTGAGCGCCGACGGCCTCACCTACACGTTCCATCTGCGCCCGAACGTGCAGTTCCAGACCACCGACTACTTCAAACCCACCCGTGCGCTGAATGCCGACGACGTCGTCTTCACGTTCGACCGCATGCTCAACGACAGCAATCCGTGGCACAAGGTGGCGGGCGCGAGCGGCTTCCCGCACGCGCAATCGATGGGCTTGCCGAAGCTCATCAAGTCGATCAGCAAGGTTGACGACAACACCGTCAAGTTCGAACTGAACGCACCGGACGCCACCTTCGTGTCGATCCTGACGATGGGTTTCGCCTCGATCTATTCGGCCGAATACGCCGACCAGTTGCTCAAGGCCGGCAAACAGGTCGACCTGAATGCGAAGCCGATCGGCACCGGTCCGTTCGAATTGAAGAGCTACACGAAAGACGCGGTGATCCGCTACGACGTGAACCCGACGTACTGGGGCACGAAACCGAAAATCGACCGCCTGATCTACGCGATCACGCCGGACGCTACGGTGCGTGCGCAAAAGGTGAAAGCCGGCGAATGCCAGATCGCGCTGTCGCCGAAGCCGCAGGATCTCGCCGAAGCAAAGGGCGACAAATCGCTTGCCATCGTGCAGACACCGGCGTTTATGACCGCCTTCGTCGCGCTGAACACGCAGAAGAAGCCGCTCGACAACCAGAAGGTGCGCGCGGCCCTGAACATGGCGTTCGACCGCACCACGTACCTGAAAGCGATCTTCGACAACACCGCGACGCCGGCCGTCAATCCGTATCCGCCGAACACGTGGAGCTACGACAAAGCCGTGAAAGCGTGGCCGTACGATCCGGTGAAGGCAAAGAAGCTGCTCGCGGACGCGGGCTATCCGAACGGCTTCGAAACGACGATCTGGGTGCGTCCGAACGGCAGCGTGCTGAACCCGAATCCGAAGGCCGGCGCCGAACTGCTGCAAGCCGACTTCGCGAAGATCGGCGTGAAGGCGGAAGTGAAGGTGATCGAATGGGGCGAGCTGATCAAGCAGGCCAAACAAGGCCAGCATGACACGTTGTTCATGGGCTGGGCTGGCGACAACGGCGATCCGGACAACTACCTGTCGCCGCTCTTCAGCTGCAATGCGGTGAAGTCTGGGATCAATTTCGCGCGCTTCTGCGATCAGGATCTGGACAAACTGATCGCCGACGGCAAGACCACGCCCGATCAGGCCAAACGCGCGAAGGCGTATGAACAGGCGCAGCAGATCATCCACGATCAGGCGCTGTGGATTCCGCTGGGTTATCCGACCGCGGCGGCCATCACACGTACGAACGTGAGCGGATATCACGTGAGTCCGTTCGGACGGCAGAACTTTGCGACGGTGGCGGTACAGTAAGACTCTGTCTCGCCGATTTAAATAAAGCCCGGTTGCTTTTCGCAACCGGGCTTTTTTATCGACGTATCAACCTGTCGACGCGATCACGCCGAGAACCGGATCACCCCATCCGCGTCCTGCGTGCGCTTCAACTCGCCGGCCAACCACAGCAGATGCAAGTGCGCTAACGCCTCACCCATCGCGAATGTCATCTGATGGATGTCGAGCTGGCGCTTGAACATCAACGGCACGATATCCGCGGCGCTTTGCGGCTTCTCCGCACAGGCCTCGCGCACTTCAGCCAGACGCGCGTCATGATGCTCACGCAATTGCTTGATCCGCGTACGCACGCCGCGAAACGGCTTGCCATGCGACGGCAGCACGAGCGTGTCTTCAGGCATCGTCTCGTAGCGGCCGAGCGATTCCAGATACAGCGCGAGCGGCGTGCTTTCGGGCTCCATGTCGAACACCGAGACGTTGGTCGAAATACGCGGCAGCACCATGTCGCCGGAAATCAGCGTGCCCGTCTCTTCGCAATGCAACGCGCAGTGTTCCGGCGAATGGCCGAAGCCCGTTACCACACGCCACGTTTTGCCGCCGATCGTCACGCGATCGGCTTCGCGCAGGCGGCGGTACTGCCCCGGAATCGCCGGCACGAGGCTCGCGTAGTAGCTCGTGCGATTGCGCAGTTTCTCGAGCGACGTCTCGTCGTTCAAACCGTGACGTGCGAAGTGGCGCGCCGCGCCCTCGCCGCCCGCATTCGAGCCGTCGCCGGCCGCCATCACGCGGGCCTGCATGTATTCGCCAAGCGTCATCCACAGGCGCACGTCCCAGCGTTTCTTGTCGCCGCCGCTGCAGATCCAGTGCGCAAGGCCGATGTGGTCCGGGTGGCAATGCGTGACGATCACGCGCAGCACCGGCAGGCCGTCGAGCACCGAGTCGAACACTTTCTCCCAGTTCTCCTTGATCGTGTCCGACGTAATACCGCAGTCGACTACCGTCCAGCCTTGCTGGCCGTCGATCTCATCGCGTAGCAGCCACAGATTGATGTGGTCGAGTGCGAACGGCAGCGGCATGCGCAGCCAGAACACGCCAGGCGCGACTTCCATCGCCTGGCCCGCTTCGGGCAAGGTGTCCTTGAACAGGTAGTCGAGTTGATGTTCGAGTGCATTCATTGTGCTTGTCTTCCTCCGTCGGCCATCCGGCATGGCGAGGTATGCGATGCCGGACGGCGTGGTTGCGGCCCGGCCGGGACATGCCGGTGCCGTATTGCGCCGTAGTTGCGTTTCGATCAAGTTGACGATAACGTAAACGTCGATTCTATCGTTCAATCCGATTTTCTGCCCGGCTACGGGATGCCCCGATGAACACGCAATACACGATCACCGAGCTCGCGCGGGAATTCGACGTCACGCCGCGGGCGATCCGCTTCTACGAAGACCAGGGTTTACTCTCGCCCAGCCGTGAGGGATCGAGCGGCTTGCGGCGCGTTTATTCGGGCCGCGATCGAACCCGCCTGAAGCTCACGCTGCGCGGCAAGCGGCTCGGCTTCACGCTGTCGGAGATTCGCGATCTGCTTGACGTCTACGAGTCGCCGACCGACACCGTGCCGCAATTGCAGGCTTTCCTTGCTACGGTGGCGCGCCATCGCGACGTGCTCGAACGTCAACTGGAAGATCTGAACGCAACGCTCGAAGACCTCGCGCAGTACGAAACTCAGGCGCGCGCGTTGCTGGAAGGCGGTTCACGCGAGACCAGGTCCGCCTGAGCGGAGAACGGCGCGACGCGCCGCGAGTGCACCCGGACGATACAATCACGGGTGTCTTCACGACATGGGATGAATGCACGGCCGACATGAATCACTTTCCCAAACTGCTGTCGTCACAGATCGGCTTTGACGTCGCCCAGACGATGCTCGAAGGATTCGATCGGCACTACCGCATCTTCCGTGACGCCGCGATCCATGCCAAAACGCTGTTCGAAGCTGCCGACTGGCACGGCCTGCAAACGCTGGCGCGCGAGCGCATCACATCGTATGACGACCGCGTCGAGGAATGCGTCGAACTGCTCGAAGACGAATACGACGCCGAGAATATCGACGACGAAGTGTGGCAGCAGATCAAGCTCCACTACATCGGCCTCCTGACCACGCACCGCCAGCCCGAGTGCGCGGAGACGTTCTTCAATTCGGTGTGCTGCAAGATCCTGCACCGTTCGTATTTCAACAACGACTTTATTTTCGTGCGCCCGGCGATCTCGACCGAATACATCGAGAACGATGAACCGGCGGCGAAGCCGACCTATCGTGCGTATTACCCCGGCAAGGACGGTCTTGCCGCGACGCTCGAGCGCATCGTCACGAACTTCCAGCTGGAGCCTCCGTTTGAGGATCTGACGCGCGACGTCGAATGCGTGATGCAAGCGATCCACGATGCGTTCGGCGTGTTCGACGAAGCGCCCAACTTCCAGATTCACGTGCTTTCGTCGCTGTTTTTTCGAAACAAGTCGGCGTATATCGTTGGACGGATCATCAACGGCGATCTGTTGCTGCCATTCGCGGTGCCGCTGCGCCATGTGAAGCCCGGCGTGCTCGCGCTCGATACGGTGCTGCTCAAACGCGACCAGTTACTGATCATCTTCAGCTTCTCGCATTCGTACTTCCTGGTGGACATGGAAGTGCCTTCCGCCTATGTCGAGTTTCTCGGCACGATCATGCAGGGCAAACCGAAGGCGGAAATCTATACGTCGGTGGGTTTGCAGAAGCAGGGCAAGAATCTGTTCTATCGCGATCTGCTGCACCATCTGAAGCATTCCAGCGATCCGTTCATCATCGCGCCCGGCATCAAGGGGCTCGTGATGCTGGTGTTCACGCTGCCGTCGTTTCCGTACGTATTCAAGCTGATCAAGGACCACTTTCCGCCGCCGAAGGAAACCACGCGCGAGCAGATCAAGCGAAAGTATCAGCTCGTCAAGCGTCACGACCGTTTGGGCCGCATGGCCGACACGCTCGAATATTCGAGCGTCGCGCTGCCCATTTCTCGGCTCGACGAAGCGCTGCTGCGCGAACTTGAAAAGGAAGTGCCGTCCCTGATCGAATACGACGGCGACAACCTGGTGATTCGTCACATGTATATCGAACGCCGGATGGTGCCGCTCAATCTGTTCCTGCAAAACGGCAGCGATGACGACGTTGAACACGGCATCAAGGAATACGGCAACGCGATCAAGGAATTGATGCAGGCAAACATCTTCCCTGGTGACATGCTGTACAAGAACTTCGGCGTGACGCGTCATGGCCGCGTCGTGTTCTACGACTACGATGAAATCGAATACCTGACGGAATGCAACGTGCGCGCAGTGCCGGCGCCACGTTACGAGGAAGACGAAATGTCGGGCGAGCCATGGTACTCGGTCGGCCCGCACGACATTTTCCCGGAGACATACGGCACCTTTCTGCTCGGCGATCCACGCGTGCGCCGGTCCTTCATGCAGTATCACGCGGACTTCTTCGATCCAGCGCTGTGGCAACGGCACAAGGATCATTTATTGAAAGGCGAACTGCCCGACGTTTTCCCGTACGACAGCAGCGTGCGCTTCTGCATCCGCTATCCGGAACGATTCGCCGATACGGCGTCCGGACCCGCGGAGAACCAGGCAGATGAACGCACCGTGCGCGTGGCGTAAGCACTATGCGCTGCCCGCATCGTTGAATGCATCGTCCGAACCTTATGCAACGACATCGACCGGTCAATCGGTCGAGCAACCGCCAAGACTCAACATGAACACGAACGCTTCTCCCGCTGCCAATCCGCTTGCCCATCTGTTCGACAATAACGACGCGTGGGTGGCCCGCAAGCTGTCCGAAGACCCGGAGTACTTCTCGCGTCTCGCGCACCAGCAGACACCCGAATATCTGTGGATCGGCTGCTCCGATTCGCGCGTGCCGGCCAACCAGATCATCGGCCTGCCGCCAGGTGAAGTGTTCGTGCACAGAAATATCGCCAACGTGGTGGTGCATACGGATCTGAACTGCCTGTCGGTGATCCAGTTCGCCGTCGATCTGCTGAAGGTCAAGCACATCATGGTGGTGGGTCACTACGGCTGCTCGGGCGTCGGCGCGGCGCTGCACGGCCGCCGCGTGGGTCTCGCGGATAACTGGCTGCATCACGTGCAGGACGTGCGCACCAAGCATGCTGCGCTGATCGAAGAATGGCCGCTCGGCGAGGCGCGCCATCGGCGGCTGGTCGAACTGAATGCGATCGAACAGGTCATGAACGTATGCCGGACCACCATCATCAATGACGCGTGGGCGCGTGGCCAGGAACTCACGGTGCACGGCTGGGTGTATGGCGTGCATGACGGCAAGGTGCGCGACCTCGGCATGACAATCAACGACCCCGCGGCGCTCGATGCAACCTATAAGCGCTGCATCGCGGCCGTATCGGCCGGCGGTGCGTACCAGGAAGACAACGATGCGGCGGCCGCCGAAGCGGCCCAGCTCGGCGACGTGCCGGCCATCGTCGAAGGTGTGATCAAACAACTTAAGCATGAATGACACCCACATGAGTGAGACAAACATGAGCGAGACAAAGTCTGATCCGATCGTAATCGTAGGTGTGGCCCGTACGCCGATGGCGGCATTTCAGGGCGATTTCGCAACGCTAACCGCGCCGCAGTTGGGCTCGGTTGCAATCGAAGCCGCCGTGCAACGCGCCGGGTTGAAGCCTGAGCAGATCGATGAAGTGGTAATGGGTTGCGTGCTCCCCGCCGGCCTCGGCCAGGCGCCCGCGCGTCAGGCCGCGCTCGGCGCCGGCTTGCCTTTGAGCACCGGCAGCACCACCGTCAACAAGATGTGCGGCTCCGGCATGCGCGCGGCGATGTTCGCGCACGACATGCTGGCCGCGGGCTCGGTCGATGTGATCGTCGCGGGTGGCATGGAGAGCATGACGAACGCGCCGTATCTGTTGCCGAAAGCGCGTAACGGCATGCGCATGGGTCACGGCCAGGTGATCGACCACATGTTCTACGACGGTCTCGAAGATGCCTACGAAAAAGGCCGTCTGATGGGCACCTTCGCCGAGGAATGCGCGGCCTCGTTCGACTTCACACGCGAAGCGCAGGATGCATTCGCCGTCGAGTCACTGAATCGTGCAAAGCGTGCGAATGAAGACGGTTCGTTCACGTGGGAAATCGCGCCGGTGAAGGTGGAAAGCCGCAAGGGCGACGTGACCATCGATCACGACGAGCAGCCGTTCAAGGCGAACCTCGACAAGATTCCGACGCTCAAGCCCGCGTTCAGCAAAACCGGCACGGTGACGGCAGCGAATTCATCATCGATTTCCGACGGTGCCGCGGCGCTCGTGATGATGCGTGAATCGACCGCGAAGCGTCTCGGCGTCGAGCCCCTTGCTCGCGTGGTCGGCCACTCCACCTTCGCTCAGGAACCCGCGAAGTTCACCACCGCGCCGGTCGGCGCGATTCGCAAGCTTTTCGAGAAGAACGGCTGGCGCGCCGACGAAGTGGATCTGTACGAAGTCAACGAGGCGTTCGCGGTGGTCACCATGGCCGCAATGAAGGAACATCATCTGCCGCACGACAAGGTCAACGTGAACGGCGGCGCCTGCGCACTCGGCCATCCGATCGGCGCTTCGGGCGCGCGGATTCTCGTCACGCTGATCGGCGCGTTGAAAAATCGCGGTCTGAAGCGCGGTGTCGCGACGCTGTGCATCGGCGGCGGCGAAGCGACCGCGATGGGCATTGAACTGGTTTGACGCGCTGTTACCGGGTGTTTGCAAGCTTGAGGTGATTCGATGAAGACAGTGTTGATCGTCGGTGCATCGCGCGGCATCGGCCAGGAGTTCGTGCGGCAATACATAAAGAGCGGCTGGCGCGTGCTCGCCACCGCGCGCGATGGCGCCGCTCTCGACGCGCTGAAGGCGCTCGGCGCGGAGACGTTTTCACTCGACGTCACCGCACCCGAAGAAATCGCCGCGCTCGGCTGGAAGCTCGACGGCGAGCGGCTCGACGCAGCGGTGCTGGTGTCCGGCGTGTACGGCCCGCGCACCGAGGACATCGAGACGATTACGGCGGAAGACTTCGACCAGGTCATGCATACCAACGTGCGCGGTCCGATGCAGTTGATGCCGATCCTGCTGCCGCTCGTCGAAGAAGCGGGCGGTGTGTTCGCGGTGATCTCGAGCAAGATGGGTAGCATCGGCGACGCAAGTGGCACGACTGGCTGGCTGTATCGGGCGAGCAAGGCTGCGCTGAATGACGCGCTGAAGATCGCTTCACTGGACGCCACGCGCGCAACCTGCATTTCGCTGCATCCTGGCTGGGTGCGCACCGACATGGGTGGCGCGCAAGCGGCGATCGATCCGGTGCGCAGCGTCACCGGCATGCGTGAAGTGCTTGCGCAGGCCGCGGCCGCACATGAAGCATTCAACGGCCGCTTCTACCAATACGACGGCACGGCGCTCGACTGGTAAAGAAGCTAGTGAAGAGACAGGTAGGGAGACTAATGAGGAGACCGAGCCATGGTGCTTGATCAGGATCGTCTGATGGTCCGCGACGCGGTGCGCACGTTCGTCCGCGAAGCCGTTACGCCGTATGCGGCGCAATGGGACCGCGAGCGCACCTTTCCGAAGGACGTGCATCGCCAGCTCGCCGAGCTCGGCGCGTACGGCGTGCTGGTGCCCGAAGCCTACGGCGGCGCCGGCATGGACGCGCTGGCGCTCGCGCTGATCCTCGAAGAAATCGCTGCGGGCGACGGCGGCACCTCGACCGCGATCTCGGTCAACAACTGCCCGGTGTGCAGCATTCTGCTGACTTATGGCAACGACGCGCAGAAACGCGACTGGCTCACGCCGCTCGCGCGCGGCGAGATGCTCGGCGCGTTTTGCCTGACCGAACCGCAAGCGGGCTCGGACGCCTCCGCGCTGCGCACCACCGCGACACGCGATGGCGACAGCTACGTGTTGAACGGCGTCAAACAGTTCATCACGAGCGGCAAGAACGGCAACGTCGCGATCGTGATGGCCGTGACCGACAAGGCGGCGGGTAAGCGCGGCATCAGCGCGTTCATCGTGCCCACCGATACGAAGGGATATGTCGTCGCGCGCGTCGAAGAGAAGCTCGGTCAGCATTCGTCGGACACCGCGCAGATTATTTTCGAAGATTGCCGCGTGCCGGCCGCGAACCTGATCGGCGCGGAAGGCGAAGGGTATCGGATTGCGCTATCAGGGCTCGAAGGCGGGCGCATCGGTATCGCCGCGCAAAGCGTCGGCATGGCGCGCGCCGCGTTCGAAGCGGCATTGGGGTATGCGAAGGAGCGCGAGAGCTTCGGCCAGCCGCTGTTTTCTCACCAGGCCGTGCAATTTCGCCTCGCCGATATGGCGACCCAGCTCGAAGCCGCGCGCCAGTTGATCTGGCATGCGGCTTCGCTAAAAGACGCCGGGCAACCTTGCCTGACCGAAGCCGCGATGGCCAAGCTGTTTGCATCCGAAGCCGCCGAGCGCATCTGCTCGGCCGCCCTGCAGATTCATGGCGGCTACGGCTATCTGAGCGACTTCCCTGTCGAGCGCATCTACCGCGATGTACGCGTGTGCCAGATCTACGAAGGCACCAGTGACATCCAGAAAATTTTGATCGCACGCGGCCTTGCCTGAAAGTCTGATGAATAAGCCATTGTTGTCAACGCAACGACCGTCCGACTGCCCCTGCGGCGGCGCCGCGCCCGATCAGCGCAGCGGCGCCAAACCGCCGCGCTTTGCGCAATGCTGTGGCCGCTATATCGATGGCGGTGAAACAGCGCCACGCGCGCTCGAACTGATGCGCTCGCGTTACAGCGCGTATGTTGTGGGCGCAACGGATTATTTGCGCGCGACTTGGGCACCGCACACCTGCCCCACGGATCTCGACGCCGACCCTGCCGCCCCCGACGCGCCACGTTGGCTCGGACTGCAGATCAAAGCCTTCGCTGAAACCAGCGCCGATCATGCGACAGTCGAATTCGTCGCACGATACAAGGTAGGTGGCCGCGCCCACCGGCTGCACGAACTGAGCCGCTTCATACGCGGTGAGGATGGACGCTGGCGCTATGTCGACGGTGACGTCAACGAATAAGCCGTACCTTCGAAAGCCTTACACGGCTTGGCGGTGCGCAATAAAACCGTCATCACATATGGCCCTCAAACGAGGGCCTTTTTTTCGTGTTGGCTCGACACCACAGCGCGCATATTTCGACAAATTACTTCGGGCAGCCAAGCGCTGCGAGGCAGGCGGTTTCGGCCTTCCGACGGGGCGAACACGCCCTGATCCGCACCCGGCAATTATTGCGTCGCGGGTTCTCCTTTATTGCACAAAACAAAATTGTCGTGCCAGGATGAGGCCGTAGGTTTGTGACGTCACGTTGCGAGAACAGGTCCATACCGATTCCGCAAAATGCGCAGGTAGCTGCCGATAGCCCACCAGCAAGGGTTCGGCGGCGGTTCCGGGCAGCATGTGTGACGCTCATCATCGGCGCGTGGGGTCGCGTCGGCCGTTTGGGTTCATCCCGTGCGATCTCGATCAGCGTGCGTGCGCTTGCCGCACTACGTACGCGAGTGTGTTTTTGTTTGTCGAAAACGCCGATGAAAGGCAATTGTCAGCAACGATATTCGACAGACAAAACGTCACGGTGTTAAGGGCAGGTTTTTGAGGCAGGTGCGTCAATGGTGTTCAGCAAGGTTCTGACGAAGTGCGCGGTGACTTGTGCAGCAGCGATGTGCGCCATCGCACTCGCGCATGCCGAGCCGCTCGCCGACACCCAGGCGGGGCCTCTCACTCGCGCGCAGGTGCCGCGCATCGCACTCGACGACGATGTCTATCTGCCCACCGCGGGCCTCAACGAACAGATCATCCGCGTGCCGGTTAACGCTGCCGGCACTGTCACGCTCGAAACCACGATCTACAAACCGGACGGCGCAGGTCCGTTTCCGATGATCGTTTTCAACCACGGCAAGATTCCCGGCGACCCACGCACGCAGGAACGCAGCGACCCGCGGCCGTTCGCGCGCGAATTCGTGCGCCGCGGCTACGTGGTGGTGGCGCCGAACCGCCAGGGCTTCGGCCATTCGGACGGTACGTATCAGCAGGACGGTTGCGACGTCGAACGCAACGGCATCGGCCAGGCCGGCGACGTGGCCGCGACGATCGATTTCATGTCAAAGCAGCCGTACGTGGATGCCACGCACATCGTAGTGGCCGGCACCTCGCACGGCGGTCTCGCGACGATTGCTTACGGCCCCGAGGCTGCATCGGGCGTGCGTGCCTTGATCAATTTCTCGGGCGGTTTGCGGCAGGACGCGTGCACCGACTGGCAGGGCAATCTGACGCATGCATTTGGCGCCTATGGCGAGAAGACAAAGGTGCCGTCGCTGTGGTTGTACGGCGATAACGATTCGGTGTGGACCGCGCCGCTGGTGGCCGGCATGTATGCCGCGTATGCCGCGCATGGCGCGAGCGCGAAGATGGTGGATTTCGGCAATTACAAGAATGACGCGCATCGGCTCGTGGGCGATCGCGATGGCGTGCAGATCTGGTGGCCTGCTGTCGAGGCGTTTCTTGCGCGCGTTGGGATGCCTACGGGCGTGCAGTATCGGGTCGATGATCCTTCGGCGCCGAAGGCGAGCGGTTTTGCTGCTGTCGATGCGGTCGACTCTGTTCCGTTTGTTGATGAAGCCGGGCGTAACGGTTATCGCAACTTCTTGCATCAGTATCCTAGCCGGGCTTTTGCTGTGTCGGATTCGGGGGCCTGGTCGTGGGCGGAAGGTGGTGATAATCCGATGTCTGTTGCCATTGCTAATTGCCAGAAGCAGAGTTCGGCGCCTTGCCGGTTGTATGCCGTTGACAACTCCGTTGTATGGGGGAAGGGGTCTTCGCAGACGGCGGATTCTGGTTCTTCGTCGGCAGCTGGGGCTGCTAATGATCGGCGCGCTATTGCTAGCCGGAATTGAAGGTTTTGATTTGCCTTCGCGGCGCTTGTTTGTTCGGTTGCCTGGGGCTTTGGCCTTGTTCTGGTTTTCGTGCCTTTCCTTGATTTGTTAGTGGTCTATTAGCGTTGCCCCTGTGCGGGGCGGCACCTACTTTTCTTTGCCGCCGCAAAGAAAAGTAGGCAAAAGAAAGCGGCTAGAAGCCCCTGCTAAGCGGGTCCCGCAGCCCACACAGGGTAGTGGTGCATCTGGAATCTGTGTTCGTGCCCGGCACGTGCTTGTGACAAGGGCGTCATACTTC
The DNA here is from genome assembly GCF_905220735.1 of Paraburkholderia aspalathi. Lineage (NCBI taxonomy): Bacteria > Pseudomonadati > Pseudomonadota > Betaproteobacteria > Burkholderiales > Burkholderiaceae > Paraburkholderia > Paraburkholderia aspalathi. The sequence continues at coordinate 367 of NZ_CAJNBA010000005.1, read as the reverse complement.
CGGCGGCGCTCCGCGCGCCGAAGAGTACTTCACCAAACCTCCCTCTACGTTTCATTCCCCCGTTTCGCTCGTCTCCCCGCATCTCAACCGAAGCCCCTGGTTTCCCATGCAAACCCGTCCGCGACGCACGCAGTGCGGAGTGGGAGCTGATGACTCCTTTGTCACTAGCGCCGAATGTGAGAGAACACGGATTCCAGTCGCACCACTACCCGCAGCAGACCACGGTGCCCACTTAGCAGGGGCTTCTAGCCGCTTTCTTTGCTTATCTTTCTTTGCGGCGGCAAAGAAAGTAAGTGCCGCCCCGCACAGGGGCAACACTAATAGACCACTAGCAAATCAAGGAAAGGCACCAAAGCCAGATCAAGGA